>NZ_JAADJI010000044.1:0-223 GCF_036283065.1 Pseudomonas moraviensis subsp. stanleyae | reverse complement strand
AGCAAGAGCAAGAGCAAGAGCAAGAGCAAGAGCAAGAGCAAGAGCAAGAGCAAAATCAAAAGATCGCAGCCTTCGGCAGCTCCTACAATGATCGCGCCCACAATGAGGTCGAGTGTCAGCTCGCCTGCTCTTGATCTTGATCTTGATCCACGGGCGACGTCGGAAGGCTGAGCGGAGGGATTGATCCGGGCGTGGGAGCGCAGCGACCGTTCGACGAAGTCGA
>NZ_JAADJI010000043.1:0-224 GCF_036283065.1 Pseudomonas moraviensis subsp. stanleyae | reverse complement strand
AGCTGTCACATACCCAATTTGCTGAAGCGAGGCCATCTGGTCACGAGTCAGTACCCGAATTTCTTGACGACCATAGAGCGTTGGAACCACCTGATCCCATCCCGAACTCAGCAGTGAAACGATGCATCGCCGATGGTAGTGTGGGGTTTCCCCATGTGAGAGTAGGTCATCGTCAAGATTAAATTCCGAAACCCCAATTGCGAAAGCAGTTGGGGTTTTGTTTT
>NZ_JAADJI010000042.1:0-251 GCF_036283065.1 Pseudomonas moraviensis subsp. stanleyae | reverse complement strand
GTCACCGACACCATCGACACTTCGACGGTCAAATTGACCGCCGATACCTCGGTTGCTGAAGGCGGCACTGTGACTTACACCGCCACGGTCGGTGCGCCAGTAACCGGCTCACCAGTTGTGGTAACTCTGGCCAACGGCCAGACCATCACCATCGGCGTCGGCCAGACTACTGGCACTGCAACCGCTGTTGCTTCGAACGATGCACTGACCGGCCACGCTCCGATCACCAACTCGATCACTGGCGTAACCGG
>NZ_JAADJI010000041.1:0-269 GCF_036283065.1 Pseudomonas moraviensis subsp. stanleyae | reverse complement strand
GCCAAAGACTAGAAATCAACATTCATCACCGTCTCGGTGGAATGCTCATTTCTAAGCTTTCAAACTTCAGAAGCAGTAGTGGTGGAGCCAAGCGGGATCGAACCGCTGACCTCCTGCGTGCAAGGCAGGCGCTCTCCCAGCTGAGCTATGGCCCCGTATTTCTACAGGCGTTTCCCACACAAAATTGGTGGGTCTGGGCAGATTCGAACTGCCGACCTCACCCTTATCAGGGGTGCGCTCTAACCAACTGAGCTACAGACCCAATTTCG
>NZ_JAADJI010000040.1:0-288 GCF_036283065.1 Pseudomonas moraviensis subsp. stanleyae | reverse complement strand
GAACCTGGTTCCAAGCACCACGCCAGCGATCACTCAGGTCACCGACACCATCGACACGTCGACCGTCAAACTGACCGCCGATACGTCGGTGGCTGAGGGCGGCACCGTGACGTACACCGCCACGGTTGGCGCGCCTGTTACTGGCGCGCCTGTGGTTGTGACCCTGGCCAATGGTCAGAACATCACTATTGCCGTTGGCCAGACTTCCGGGACTGCGACTTTCACCGCGCCAAACGATGCGCTGACCGGCAACGCTCCGATCACCAACTCGATCACTGGCGTAACCGG
>NZ_JAADJI010000039.1:0-321 GCF_036283065.1 Pseudomonas moraviensis subsp. stanleyae | reverse complement strand
GCGCCCATGCTTGAGCGCCGGGCCCGGTTTCAACTAACACCGTGACGCTCGCAGGAAGCCCTCGCAGAAATACCTGAAAGGCTTCTCGCGACTTGATTCGATCCTCGAAAATCACCTGACCGAGGGCATCCTCCCCAGCCACCTGAAAAACCCTCTTGGCAAGATCTATCGCAACTGTGGAGCATGCCGACACGTCGGCTGACAAAGATTGATCAATCGTCGTATGCTTTTTCATGGCCTCGCCCTCGCTGTCGTTGGCTTCTATAAGAATGCCACCGTGGCGCACAGACGCCTCGGCTTGGGCGAGTCCATTTAATTACA
>NZ_JAADJI010000038.1:0-334 GCF_036283065.1 Pseudomonas moraviensis subsp. stanleyae | reverse complement strand
ATCAAAAGACTAGAAATCAATATTCAATGCGAATATTCATTTCTAAACTCTCAAACTTCGAAGCAGTTTATGGTGGAGCCAAGCGGGATCGAACCGCTGACCTCCTGCGTGCAAGGCAGGCGCTCTCCCAGCTGAGCTATGGCCCCATAACAAAATTGGTGGGTCTGGGCAGATTCGAACTGCCGACCTCACCCTTATCAGGGGTGCGCTCTAACCAACTGAGCTACAGACCCAATTTCGAGCTTGTAACTGTTAGCTCAGAGCTATCAGCTTGGAGCTTAAAGCTGCTTCTATCGTCTTCTTCAATGAATCAAGCAATTCGTGTGGGAGCTCG
>NZ_JAADJI010000037.1:0-338 GCF_036283065.1 Pseudomonas moraviensis subsp. stanleyae | reverse complement strand
AAAAGCAAGAGCAAGATCAAAAGCAAGATCAAAAGATCGCAGCCTTCGGCAGCTCCTACAATGATCGCGCCAACCATGAGGTCGAGTGTCAGCTCGCCTGCTCTTGATCTTGATCCACGGGCGACGTCGGAAGGCTGAGCGGAGGGATTGATCCGGGTGTGGGAGCGCAGCGACCGTTCGACGAAGTCGAACACAGCGGAAGGAGGTGCAGCGAAGCAAACCGGAGCCGCTGCGCCCGGATCGATCCCGCAGCGAAGGAACCCCGAGCCCGCGAGGGGCCGAACGCAGGAGCAAGCCTTTTCGGTTACCTTTTCGGCGTTTGGAAAAGGTGACCCGCC
>NZ_JAADJI010000036.1:0-349 GCF_036283065.1 Pseudomonas moraviensis subsp. stanleyae | reverse complement strand
TGGTAATTTCGAAAATCTGGTGGCGGACAAAACCCCGGTTTCGACTTCCGTCACAGACATTGCCGACACTACAAATCTATCGCTGAGCGCGACCGGTTCTGTGGCTGAGGGCGGTCAGATTACGTACACCGCGACACTGACCAACGCCGCAGGCTCGCCTGTGACCGTGACCTTGTCGAACGGCGCGGTGATCACCATCAAGGCTGGCGAAACCACCGGCACTGCGACTGTTCCTGCGCCATCCGATGACGTCTACAAAGACGCCGGCTCCGTCCAGGCAACGATCACCAGCGCCACCGGTGGTAACTTCGAAAACCTGGTACCGAGCACTGTTCCGGCCGTGACGACA
>NZ_JAADJI010000035.1:0-403 GCF_036283065.1 Pseudomonas moraviensis subsp. stanleyae | reverse complement strand
TGTTGAAAAGCGCTTGGTCAAATGGAAAGGCATGCAGCGCAACAGCTCTGCTGCCTCCTCCGGTTCAAGCCATCCGAAAAGAGCGGAAAAGCCTGCGAACAAAGATGCCGCCGTTGCAGCCAAAGGCACAGACGGTGCCAGTGGCACTCACTCCAATCAGGTCGAAGCCTCCAAAGTTGGTCTTCAGGCTCCTTCCAGCATTTTGAATGAGGGCTTGGGTGTCAGCGGCGAGCACATCGCCGACTACATCTGTGCCGTGGAGTTTGGCTGGGGCAAGGACTGGGATGGGCACGATAAGGGCGCTGACGGTAAGTGGCTTGAGGGAGTGCCAAGCGCAAGCAAGTTGGGGAAACTTTCGGCGGGCGGCAGTCCCAAGGCCAAACATGTGTTGTACAAGCTCACG
>NZ_JAADJI010000034.1:0-541 GCF_036283065.1 Pseudomonas moraviensis subsp. stanleyae | reverse complement strand
TGGTTTCGCCAGCCTTGATGGTGATGACAGCGCCGTTCGACAAGGTCACGGTCACTGGCGAGCCAGCGGCGTTGGTCAGTGTCGCGGTGTAAGTGATCTGACCACCTTCGGCAACCGAATTGGTGGCGCTCAAGGACAGATTTGTAGTGTCGGCAACGTCTGTGACAGAAGTCGAAACCGGGGTTTTGTCCGCCACCAGATTCTCGAAATTACCGCCGGTTACGCCAGTGATCGAATTGGTGATCGGAGCGTTGCCCGTCAGTGCATCGTTCGAAGCAACAGCGATAGCAGTGCCGGTGGTTTGACCGACGCCGATGGTGATGGTCTGACCGTTGGCCAGAGTCACGACGACAGGCGAACCAGTAACTGGCGCACCAACGGTGGCGGTGTAAGTCACGGTGCCGCCTTCAGCCACCGAAGTATCAGCCGTCAGTTTGACGGTCGAGGTATCGATGGTATCGGTGACAGTCGTTACGGCCGGAGCTGTGCTCGGTACCAAGTTCTCGAAATTGCCGCCGGTAGCGCTGGTGATCGTTGCCTG
>NZ_JAADJI010000033.1:0-768 GCF_036283065.1 Pseudomonas moraviensis subsp. stanleyae | reverse complement strand
CACCCACCGGGCGATTTCGCCTCCGGGCACCCTCAATTTATCCGCAAGGAGAGCACCCCATGGCAACACCAGCGTACATGTCGGTTACCGGCGAAAAACAAGGCCTGATCACTGCCGGCGCCTTCACCGCCGACTCCGTTGGCAACACCTACCAGGAAGGCCACGAAGACCAGGTCATGGTTCAGGCTTTCACCCACGACGTGATCATCCCGCGTGACCCGCAATCCGGTCAGCCAACCGGTCAGCGCGTACACAAGCCAGTTGTGATCACCAAGGTCTACGACAAGGCTTCGCCTCTGCTGCAAGCCGCACTGACTTCCGGCGAGCGCATGAGCGAAATCGTTATCCAGTGGTACCGCACTTCGGCCCAAGGCACCCAAGAGCACTACTACACCACCAAACTGGAAGACGCGATCATCGTCGCCATCAACAACAAAATGCACAACTGCCAGGATCCAGGCAACGCGCACTTCACCCACCTGGAAGAAGTGCAGTTCACCTACCGCAAAATCACCTGGACCCACGAAGTATCCGGTACTTCGGGTTCCGATGACTGGCGTGCTCCAGTCGTTTAATTACGGCTGACCGTTACACGCATCGGCCAGCTCTGCTGGTCGATGTTGTTTACGCCCCTCCAGAATTTCGCGTACGTTGAGCCGCTTTTTTGCGGCCGTCGACGAGCGCCGCTGTACAGCACGAGGAACAAGGGATGTTCGCGCCGGCCAATGAAACCCACTTTGCCCTGACCATCGAAGGGCTTTCCGCCGA
>NZ_JAADJI010000032.1:0-970 GCF_036283065.1 Pseudomonas moraviensis subsp. stanleyae | reverse complement strand
CAGCGTGATAGTGAATCTCGGTCCCGGCCTCAACAAAATGCCCAGTCCCAACCTTCACATGCTGCGTCACACCCACCGTCAGGTGATCATCCGCGCGCATTTCGCTGATCCGGTCCAGATGGGTGATTCGGTGCTCTTCGACCTTGAACTCGCTCAACACGTTGGCTTCAACAGTGTCATGCCGTTCGTTGCCGACGCGGATTTTCTGGTCGTGTTCGATGTTTTCGTCCCAGTCGCGCTGGGCGTGGATGTAGATCTGTTCGGCGCCTTTCTTGTCTTCGATGCGGAATTCGTTGTAGCCCTTGCCGCCCGGGGAGCTGAGGGTTTTGAAGGTGCTGCGGGTCTTGTTGGCCGGCAGGTCGTAGGGGACGACGTTTTCCTTGTGGTACAGGCAGCCGGTGACGAGGGGCTGGTCGGGGTCGCCTTCGAGGAAGGTGACGAGGACTTCCATGCCGATGCGGGGGATGGCGATGCCGCCGTAGGCGCTGCCGGCCCAGCCGCTGGCGACGCGCATCCAGCAGGTGGTTTTGTCGTCGGACTGGCCGTCGCGGTCCCAGTGGAATTGCACCTTGATGCGGCCGTACTGATCGCAATGGATTTCTTCACCAGGCGGCCCCGTGACGACGGCGGTCTGGCTGCCGAGGACTTTCGGTTTCGGGTGTTCGAGGGCAGGGCGGTAGTGCGCGTCCCACGGGGTGGCGAGGAAGCTGTTGCGGTAGCCCTGGTGGAAATCGCTTTTGTTGTCGGTGACGTCGCTGGTGACGTTCTCGCCGAGCACTTGCGGTTGTTTGCCTTCGTGGAAGACTTCCAGCAGCAGCCACAGGTCGTTCCACTCGGCGCGCGGGTGTTCGGCGAGGGTGAGGAAATGGCCGCTGGTGAGGGTCGGTTCGTCACCTTTGCCTTCGGCGAGTTTGTAGTCGCTGCGATGGCGCTCCAGGGCGCGGGTCGAGAGGAACTTGCCGCGCTCGCG
>NZ_JAADJI010000031.1:0-1074 GCF_036283065.1 Pseudomonas moraviensis subsp. stanleyae | reverse complement strand
GTGAGAAGGTTGTGGTTGAGGGTGGCATGGAGCTCACGGCCAAGGCTGGCGGGAGTTTTGTGAAGATTGATGCGGGTGGTGTGACGATTAGTGGGGCTGAGGTGAAGGTGAATACCGGTGGTGCACCGGGGGTGGGGACTGGGATCGGGATTCTGGCGCCGTTTATTCCAGGGCTCGCGGCGGTGGACGCCGCCGGCAGACTGATGGATACGGCCAAAGCCAATCCGACGTGGCTTGAACTGAATTTGCATTACGACAACCTTGAGCCTGTCCCTGGTGCTTCTTACCGCGTTGAGTTTGCAGATGGTTCAACTCGCGAAGGTGTGCTGGACAATGACGGTTTTGCCCGCCTTGAGGACGTCCCGAAAGGCCCGGCCAAGGTTTATTACGGTGAGGACCCGCGGCCGTTCACCCGTGAAAGCGTAGCGGTCGTGCAGAACTCGGATGAAAAGGTTAACGAAGACCTGCGCAAACTCGGGCTCGACCCGAATCAGGTCGATTTACAGGCACTAGTGGAGAAAGCCGCAGGGAGGCTGACATGAGCGAGGCAGTAGCTGAAAGCGCAAACGACGGTGGCCAAGACCGTAGCGCCGCCTATCAAGAGGCTGCAGTTGAACTGGCGAAAGGTATCGCGCTGGGCGCAGTGCCGTTTCTGGGACAGGCCATCGACGCCTACGACACCATCGAATCCTCCATCGTCCTCTACAACGCAGAGTCGACCGATGGCAAGGAAGATGCGCAATTCGACCTGCTGATGGCCGTCATCGGCTGGATCCCCGGTCCCGGCGACGGTCTGAAAAAGAGCCTGCGAATCGTCAACAAAGACCCACAACGCTACGCCCCGGTGTTGTTCGACCTGCTGCGCTTCGTTCTGCAAGAGTGCGGCATCAAAACCAGCCCGGAAGAACTGCTCAAGCAGATATTCGACGCCGGCAAGCTGCGCGCCGAACTCGACGAAATCATCACCGGCGTAAAAGGCTCTTCGACTTTTCAAAGCCTGCCCAACTGGGCAAAGACCTCAGTCGTCACCGTCCTTGCCGCCTCCCGCGACAACATGCCGGCCATGGTCGGAAT
>NZ_JAADJI010000030.1:0-1125 GCF_036283065.1 Pseudomonas moraviensis subsp. stanleyae | reverse complement strand
GATTGCTCCAGATGCAGGGTAATTCCGTCCGCATCCTGCCGGCCCAGCTGGTTGCCAGTCATCGTAGCGGCCCAAAAAATGATCGCAACGATGTGTTGGCGATCTTGCGTGCAGGCCGCGACTGCAAAATTTCGGCAGTACCGATCAAGAGTGCTGCGGCGCTGGCCATGCAGGCTCTGCACAGGGCTCGTCAGGGCTATGTGCGGCGCCGCACTGCGGTGGGTAATCAGATACGCGCCTTGCTGTTGGAACATGGGGTAGCCATGGCTCAGGGTGAGATAGCGATCAGGCAGCTCGTGCCTCGGGTACTGGAAGATGCCACTCAGCCGCTACCTGATTTGCTGCGTGAACTGATCGCCGAGCTTTTGGGTGAGTGGAGTCAACTGGGTGAGCGCGTCAACGTGCTGACCGGTCGGCTGGAAGCGGCAGCGAATGAGGATGAAACGGCGAAGCGGCTGATGACGGTGCGCGGTGTTGGTCCGATCATCGCCACGGCGCTGCTGGCCAAGCAGACCGAGCCCGAACGCTTCGCCAACGCCCGTTTGTTCGCCGCCTACTTCGGATTGGTGCCCAGCCAGCACAGCTCTGGCGAGAAAAACCGATTGGGCGGGATGAGCAAGAACGGTGACGCTTATCTGCGAAGTTTGACGATTCAGGGCGCTCATGCCGTTTTAAGACAGATACGTCCGGATTCAGAGCAGCCGGACGACAGGCGTCTTTGGCGCTGGATTTCCCGTCTGGGCCGCAAGCAGGCAGCAGTGCGATTAGCCAATCGAAATCTGCGCATCCTCTGGGTGCTGCTGCAAAACGACCAGACTTATCGGCGCCGGCCGGGCGATGGCCAGGAGGCTGCGATGAGTCACTGACAACAGAGTTCTGCCACCGGGGCGTAAACCGCTCCAACCCATGCTGAAGAACATTGACCCCAGGTCAGACCGTCGCGGATTGATGCCTGAGCTCCTACTGGCCCTTGAGGCCTTACTGTAATCGGCATACCGCGAGCTAACCCAATGTTGGCCAGAAGCCGCTCAATGCTTCCTCGAACAGGCCTTATACATAGATGCAACCGGGTAGCAGTGTTCAAAAGCGGGTTGAATGGTGGGGCGAGTCCATACATAGGAGCTG
>NZ_JAADJI010000029.1:0-1600 GCF_036283065.1 Pseudomonas moraviensis subsp. stanleyae | reverse complement strand
GACGGTGCTAACGGCACCGGGATAGACGCGGTTTGGCGGGCTAATCCCGCAAACAATGGCGGCGAAAAGTTCGCCATTGTAGAGGCAAAGGCAAGCCGTGATGAAGATGCACCGAAGTTCATGCGGAAACTGAATAATACGAGAAAGCCAGGGGTCGCATCGAAGTTAGGCGTTTCTGGGCTCTCGGAACCGAGTGAGTTGATAGAGCCGGTAGAAAGCAGTGAAGGCGCATCTCCCGCTACAAACAAAACCAGAGTAAGCACCGGCAAACACAAAACTACCACTGGCAGAAGTGAAATTCCGTCACAGACGCAGAAAAGAAAAATACTTGTTCAGATGAGCCGGGAGTGGATTGAAGAAAACCTAGGGAAATCTGTGGGAGTTACGATAGCTTACCAGGTTCCGAACTCGTATAGCCGACACCTGTTTTATACGCCGCTTTACCATACCAGCATGAGCCCTAAGGAGCACGCTGCTGCGCGTTTGAACAACTCAGACGATACGTCTCACCTCAATCACAAGGCCTTTCATTACGGCGAGAAGGAAGTAAAGGCCTTTGTGAATAAACGTAAAAAATCATTAGCTAAAAAGCACGGCGCACTATCGTCACTTAAGATTGAGGCATGACCATGAAACGGCAAAAATTTTATAGTGACAACCACTTCAAAATCTTCTTGAAAGCATACGACGACGCTATAGAGTTTTATCGCACAAGAAAATTCCAGTCTGATTCCGTTGAAGAAGAAGAAATGCTTCGCGCTAGGTTTTTTCAACGCATGAGCCTAAACAAATTATTAGCCTCCTACACTGCCGGCGTAGCGATTCCCGAACTATCCCTCATACTTGAAGAACTCGTTAGCAAGTATGAAAAATGGCAAAGTAAGCTGGAAATCAATGAAAACATCTGCAACATCTCTCCTTTAGCGATTGGCGATTACGTACATCAATACGAAGAGTGCGTGCAAGTTATAGGCTTTTGCGTGCTACTTCATCGGACAGACCTTCTCAAACGTTTCGTGGCCTTGATAGACAACGCAGGCTATGAAGGCACCGATACACTATACGAAGACTTACTCAGCAAACTCATATCGGGAAGACACGATATCGATCAGTGGTATCACGACGTCTATTCTCCGCTTGTTCAAGCTATTTATTCAAATACTAAAGAAGAGGCTGCAGATCATCTGAAAAAATACTGCAACCAATGGTATGCGGCATTCCGAGATGCACCTTGGCACGATACTCATCATCAAGGCGAGGACGGGAGTTATGTAGGATATTGGGCTATCGAAGCAGGAGCCATCGCCTTTTTATACGGCATAGACGACAGCAAAATAGACCACATGGTTTATCCAAAGGATCTAGTTGAATACGCCCGCAACTATCAACCCACCAATAATTCTCAGGTCTCGCGAATCGACGGCGGCCAACCCTGCAGTAGAACTGGTTACTGGTTCACTCCTGCGAAATCTGACTCAAGACAACATTTCCAGCAGGGCGAGATTATGCCGAAATTCAGTGATTCAAAATGGGGCGAAACTATCTGGTACTGGTCTGGCGAAGAGTAACCATTGCCGCATCTCTCGGCTATGATCCGAGC
>NZ_JAADJI010000027.1:0-2657 GCF_036283065.1 Pseudomonas moraviensis subsp. stanleyae | reverse complement strand
AGTGGTGAATCACCAAGAGCCATATGGCACGCCGAATTTCTCCACGTGCATTCTAGAAATCTCAGATAGCGAATCGTATTGACCACCCGATTTGCCTTCGTATGGCCCACGCGGATCCACCTCAGCTTTTACTCGCGTGACCTCTATGGGTGTTAGGCATGGGCCAAGTACCCAAACTTTCACAATGCCACCGGGTGCGAGACCGATAGCGATTGCTTTTCGGTATCCGGTTGTCCACTTTCCTGTAGCTGCGCAATAAGTTTTTTCACTCGTGCGCATAATCTCCCGAGTTGACTCAGCTATATCAATGCCTACTTGATATGTCTGGGGTTCGACTAAAGATTGCCAACGGACGTAGATTTTTTTCGGTAAATCTGCATTCGTCACGTACTTCCCTTTCCCCCAACCCGATTTCTTAGGCCAGCCTTTCGGGTTGCCCTTATTATTCTCAGGGGTCTGAATGGCTGAAACCCCACTCATTGCACGTCGATATACTTGCCCTTTCATATCCACAAAATCCGCTGTTTCGATCCAGACTTCCATGTAGTCAGGTGCCGAAAAGCCCAAGCGCCAAGCATCATATGGCAACGAACCTGCATTTGAACAGGTGGGTCCTGTCAGCAGCATAGCGGCAAGTAGGAAGGGAAGAATATTATTCATTTGTGTGTGCCTGGTCTTGGGGCCCCGCCCGCGAAAAAGTTTTCAAGTTGATCGCCCTAAGCAAATCTTCAAGCCACTTACCGTCAGCGCCCTTGTCGTGCCCATCCCAGTCCTTGCCCCAGCCAAACTCCACAGCACAGATATAGTCGACGATGTGCTCGCCGCTGACACCCCAAGCCCTCGTTCAAAATGCTGGAAGGAGCCTGAAGACCAACTTTGGAGGCTTCGCCCTGGTTGGAGTGAGTGCCACTTGCGCCGTCTGTGCCCTTGGCTGCAACGGCGGCATCTTTGTTCGCAGGCTTTTCCGCTCTTTTCGGATGGCGTGAACCGGAGCAGGCAGCAGAGTTGTTGCGCTGCATGCCTTTCCATTTGACCAAGCGCTTATCAACAGCTCGGATCATAGCCGAGAGATGCGGCAATGGTTACTCTTCGCCAGACCAGTACCAGATAGTTTCGCCCCATTTGGAATCACTGAATCTCGGCATAATCTCGCCCTGCCGGAAATGTTGTCTCGAATCAGATTTTGCAGGAGTGAACCAGTAGCCGGTTTTCGTGCACGGTTGACCGCCGTCGGTTCGTGCGATTTGAGAGTCATTTGCTGGCTGATAGGTGCGGGCGTATTCGACTAGATCTTTTGGATAAACCATGTGGTCTATTTTGCTGTCGTCGATACCGTATAGAAAAGCAACGGCACCAGCTTCGAAAGCCCAGTATCCAACATAGTTTCCTTCCTCTCCTTGAAGGTGGGTGTCATGCCAAGGGGCCTGTTTGAAAGCTGGATACCATTGACTGCAGAATTTCTTAAGAAGGTCCGAAGCTTCTTCTCTGGTATCTGCATAAATTGCTTGAATTAGAGGAGAGTAAACATCGTGATACCACTGATCTACGTCTGTTCGGTCAGGCAGGATTTTGCAGAGCAAGTCTTCATACAATGTGTCGTCACCGGCATATCCCGCATTGTCTAGTAGTCTTACGAATCGTTTAAGAAGGTCTGTGCGATGAAGTAAGATACAAAGACTGATAACTTGCACGCATTCTTCATATTCATGCGCCCAATCATCAATGGCTAACGGTGAGATTTCGGGTAAGCTTTCAGATTTCGCTAGTGTGGCCTGTCTAAGCTCGTAAGTTTCAACTAAGTTTTCAAGCTGGGAAGTCAAAGACTGAATCTCTTCTCCCGCCGTATAGGTCGCGGTCAGCTTGCGAAGAGCCAAGCGCTGAATAAATCTCGCGCGGAGTGTTTGTTCGCCTTCTGGAGTGTCGGATTTGAATTTAGTCGTTTTCAGAAGCTCAGTAGCTTCGTCGTGCTCTCGTAAAAAGTTTTTGTAATGAGCTTCGCTAAAGAATTTTTGTCTTTTAGTCATTGTTTACACCTCTAGCTTAAGCGAATCTATTGCGCCATATTTCTTTGTTAGTGATTTTTTACGTTTGTTGACGAAGCTCTTCACTTCAGCTTCCGAATAGTGGAACGCTTTATGATTTTCATGTGTCGCTTCGTTTGTATTGTTAAGGCGAGCACTAGCGTGCTCCCTAGGGCTAGAGCTCATGTGGTAGAGAGGGGTGTAAAACAAGTGGCGACTATATGAGCCAGCAACTTGCAGTTGTAGTGAATATCCCGATACCGCTTTCTCCAAATTCTCCTCGATCCATTCGTCACTCATCTGCACGAGTATTCTTTTCGTTTTTTTAGTTGTGGGATTTTCACTTTTTTGGGCGTGAGTTTGTTTCTTGCCTTTGTTAATTTTTCTCTTGGTTTCAGCTGTGGCAGTGGGTTCGGCATTCTCGGCAGGTTCTATGAGTTCACTCGGTTCCGTGAGACCAGAAACGCCCAACTTCGATGCGACCCCCGGCTTTCTTGTATTATTCATTTTTCGCATGAACTTCGGTGCATCTTCATCACGGCTTGCCTTTGCCTCTACAATGGCGAACTTTTCGCCGCCATTGTTTGCGGGATTAGCCCGCCAAACCGCGTCTATCCCGGTGCCGTTAGCACCGTT
>NZ_JAADJI010000026.1:0-2768 GCF_036283065.1 Pseudomonas moraviensis subsp. stanleyae | reverse complement strand
CTGGCCTTCGACGGCGACGGCGTGATCTGGATCGACCACGAAAACCGCCGCACCCGTTTTCCCCTGCCCAATGTCGCGCGCCCGGCGATTCACAACAGCCTGTCGCGGGCGGCGATTTTTCTCGGTGATGAGCCGGAAGAACTGATTCTGGCGTTGGCCGGCGACAGCGCGCGGTTCTATCACTTTCGCGCCGGCCGGCTGACGGCGATCAGCGATGTCTACGGCAATCGTCTGACCCTGCAACGCGACCGCTCCGACCGCATTCAGCGTCTGGACAACGGCGCCGGCCGCGCGCTGCTGTTGCGTTATGACCGCGCGCAACTGGTAGCGGTCGATTATCAGGTCCTGGTTCAGGGCGAGTGGACCACCCAGCAAAACCTCGCCACCTACAGCTTCGATGCCCGCCAACGCCTGCTGGTCGCGACCAACGCGGTCGGTGACAGCGAGCGCTACGACTACGACGACCACCACGTCATCCTCCAGCGGCAATTGACCGGCGGCGCGAGTTTTTTCTGGGAGTGGCAGCGCGAGGGCAAAGCGGCGCGCTGCGTGCGGCATTGGGCGTCGTTCTCGCAGATGAACACCCGTTACGTCTGGAACGATGACGACGCCAGCGTGACCGTGCATTACGTCGACGGCACCGAAGAAGTCTACGTTCACGACGAGCGTGCGCGGCTGGTGCGGCAGGTTGCGGCCGATGGCGGTGAGCAGCTCAAGGCCTATGACCAGCAGGGTCGGCTGATCGCCGAGCAGGATGCGTTGGGCGCCGTCACCGAGTACCGCTACGACGAACTCGGACGGCTGATCGCGCTGATTCCGCCGGACGAGGCGCCAACGTCCTACGAGTACCGCAACGGGTTTCTCTACAAGCGTTGCCGAGGCGACGCGGTGTGGATTTATCGGCGCAATGCCGAAGGTGCGGTCACCGAAGCGGTCGATCCTGACGGTCAGGTCACCCATTACTACTACAACCTGCGCGGCCAGTTGTTGTCGCTGCGCTATCCGGACAGCAGCCGCCATCGCTGGGTGTGGAACGAGCTCGGCCAGCTCATCGAAGAAACCCTGCCGGACGGCGGCGTGCGGCGCTTTTCCTACGATGCGCTAGGCCGGCGGATTACCACCCAGGACGAATTTGGTGTCGTCAGCCGTCAGCAGTGGGACGCCGCCGGCCGACTGATCCTGACGACTTCTCCTACCGGCAGCACGCGCGCCTACAGCTACGGCGCCTACGGCCAGATCATCGCCGAACGCGACGAGCTCGGGCGCATCACCCGCTACGAATATGACGACGATCTGCATCTGGTCTCGCGGCGCATCAACCCCGACGGCACCCGCGTGCAGTACCGCTATGACCATGCGCGGTTGCTGCTGACCGAGATTGAAAACGAGTCCGGGGAAAAGTACCGACTGGATTACACGCCGACCGGGTTGATCCGACAGGAAACCGGGTTTGATGGGCGGCGCACTGCGTACGTTTATGACCTCAACGGTCATCTGCTGGAAAAGACCGAGTTCGGTGATTTCGGCCCCAGTCTGGTTACCCGATACGAGCGCGACAATGCCGGCCGTTTACGGGTCAAGACCCTGCCCGATGGGCTCAAAGTTCGCTACGACTACGACCGCTTCGGCCGATTGATCGCTGTCGATGACGGGCAAAATCATCCGCTGGCCTTCGAGTACGACCGTCAGGACCGCTTGATCACCGAGCACCAGGGCTGGGGCACCTTGCGTTATGCCTACGACGCCTGCGGTCAGCTCAAGCGTCTGCGCCTGCCGGACAACAGCAAGCTCGACTATCACTACGCCAAGGGCGGTGCGCTGTCGGCCATCGACCTCAACGGCACGCCGCTCACGCGCCACGTCTATCAGTCCGGTCGCGAACAACAACGCCAGCAAGGCCTGCTGCTCAGCGAATACGCCTACGACGATCAGGGCCGCTTGCTCGCCCACGCCGTAGGCCATCGCGGCGCCTCGCTGTACCGCCGCGATTATGCCTACAGCGCCAACGGCAATCTTGAGCACATCGCCGACAGCCGCCACGGCCAGCGCACCTACGGCTACGACGCCCTCGACCGATTGATTCGCGTGCGCCACTCACGAGACGAACTGCCCGAATCCTTCGCCCACGACCCGGCCGGCAACCTGCTGATGCAGGACCGCCCCGGCCCCGCGCAGATCAAAGGCAATCGCCTGCTGATGCAGGGCGACCGGCATTACGACTACGACGCCTTCGGCAACCTGATCCGCGAACGCCGAGGCCACGGCCAGACCCTCGTCACCGAATACCGCTACGACTGCCAGCACCGCCTGATCGGCCTGATCCGCCCGGACGGCCAGACCGCCAGCTACCAATACGACGCCTTCGGCCGGCGGATTCGCAAAACTGTCGACGGCGCCGTCACCGAATTCTTCTGGCAAGGCGAACACCTCGTCGCCGAAAGCAGCGCCACGCAATACCGCAGCTACCTCTACGAACCCGGCACCTTCCGCCCACTGGCGCTGCTCGACGGCAAAGGCCCGAAAAAGGCCTGCCCGTTCTACTACCAACTCGACCACCTCGGCACCCCGCAGGAACTCACCGACTACAGCGGCGAAATCGTCTGGTCCGCGCAATACGACGCCTACGGCAAAGTCGCCGCCGTCACCCTTGCCGGCGAGGATTACCTCGACCAACCGCTGCGCTTTCAGGGGCAGTACTTCGACGTTGAAAGCGGCCTGCATTACAACCGCCATCGGTATTACGACCCAAGGATGGGGCGGTATCTGAC
>NZ_JAADJI010000025.1:0-3090 GCF_036283065.1 Pseudomonas moraviensis subsp. stanleyae | reverse complement strand
TCAGGTCAGCAAATTGCTTGGGTGTTATATGGTCAAGCCTCACGGGCAATTAGTATTGGTTAGCTCAACGCCTCACAGCGCTTACACACCCAACCTATCAACGTCGTAGTCTTCGACGGCCCTTCAGGGAACTCAAGGTTCCAGTGAGATCTCATCTTGAGGCAAGTTTCCCGCTTAGATGCTTTCAGCGGTTATCTTTCCCGAACATAGCTACCCGGCAATGCCACTGGCGTGACAACCGGAACACCAGAGGTTCGTCCACTCCGGTCCTCTCGTACTAGGAGCAGCCCCTCTCAAATCTCAAACGTCCACGGCAGATAGGGACCGAACTGTCTCACGACGTTCTAAACCCAGCTCGCGTACCACTTTAAATGGCGAACAGCCATACCCTTGGGACCGGCTTCAGCCCCAGGATGTGATGAGCCGACATCGAGGTGCCAAACACCGCCGTCGATATGAACTCTTGGGCGGTATCAGCCTGTTATCCCCGGAGTACCTTTTATCCGTTGAGCGATGGCCCTTCCATACAGAACCACCGGATCACTAAGACCTACTTTCGTACCTGCTCGACGTGTCTGTCTCGCAGTCAAGCGCGCTTTTGCCTTTATACTCTACGACCGATTTCCGACCGGTCTGAGCGCACCTTCGTACTCCTCCGTTACTCTTTAGGAGGAGACCGCCCCAGTCAAACTACCCACCATACACTGTCCTCGATCCGGATAACGGACCTGAGTTAGAACCTCAAAGTTGCCAGGGTGGTATTTCAAGGATGGCTCCACGCGAACTGGCGTCCACGCTTCAAAGCCTCCCACCTATCCTACACAAGCAAATTCAAAGTCCAGTGCAAAGCTATAGTAAAGGTTCACGGGGTCTTTCCGTCTAGCCGCGGATACACTGCATCTTCACAGCGATTTCAATTTCACTGAGTCTCGGGTGGAGACAGCGCCGCCATCGTTACGCCATTCGTGCAGGTCGGAACTTACCCGACAAGGAATTTCGCTACCTTAGGACCGTTATAGTTACGGCCGCCGTTTACCGGGGCTTCGATCAAGAGCTTCGCGTTAGCTAACCCCATCAATTAACCTTCCGGCACCGGGCAGGCGTCACACCCTATACGTCCACTTTCGTGTTTGCAGAGTGCTGTGTTTTTAATAAACAGTCGCAGCGGCCTGGTATCTTCGACCGGCATGAGCTTACGGAGCAAGTCCTTCACCCTCACCGGCGCACCTTCTCCCGAAGTTACGGTGCCATTTTGCCTAGTTCCTTCACCCGAGTTCTCTCAAGCGCCTTGGTATTCTCTACCCAACCACCTGTGTCGGTTTGGGGTACGGTTCCTGGTTACCTGAAGCTTAGAAGCTTTTCTTGGAAGCATGGCATCAACCACTTCGTCACCCAAAGGGTAACTCGTCATCAGCTCTCGGCCTTAAGATCCCGGATTTACCTAAGATCTCAGCCTACCACCTTAAACTTGGACAACCAACGCCAAGCTGGCCTAGCCTTCTCCGTCCCTCCATCGCAATAACCAGAAGTACAGGAATATTAACCTGTTTTCCATCGACTACGCTTTTCAGCCTCGCCTTAGGGACCGACTAACCCTGCGTCGATTAACGTTGCGCAGGAAACCTTGGTCTTTCGGCGTGGGTGTTTTTCACACCCATTGTCGTTACTCATGTCAGCATTCGCACTTCTGATACCTCCAGCAAGCTTCTCAACTCACCTTCACAGGCTTACAGAACGCTCCTCTACCGCATCACCCGAAGGTGATACCCGTAGCTTCGGTGTATGGTTTGAGCCCCGTTACATCTTCCGCGCAGGCCGACTCGACTAGTGAGCTATTACGCTTTCTTTAAAGGGTGGCTGCTTCTAAGCCAACCTCCTAGCTGTCTAAGCCTTCCCACATCGTTTCCCACTTAACCATAACTTTGGGACCTTAGCTGACGGTCTGGGTTGTTTCCCTTTTCACGACGGACGTTAGCACCCGCCGTGTGTCTCCCATGCTCGGCACTTGTAGGTATTCGGAGTTTGCATCGGTTTGGTAAGTCGGGATGACCCCCTAGCCGAAACAGTGCTCTACCCCCTACAGTGATACATGAGGCGCTACCTAAATAGCTTTCGAGGAGAACCAGCTATCTCCGAGCTTGATTAGCCTTTCACTCCGATCCACAGGTCATCCGCTAACTTTTCAACGGTAGTCGGTTCGGTCCTCCAGTCAGTGTTACCTAACCTTCAACCTGCCCATGGATAGATCGCCCGGTTTCGGGTCTATTCCCAGCGACTAGACGCCCTATTAAGACTCGCTTTCGCTACGCCTCCCCTATTCGGTTAAGCTCGCCACTGAAAATAAGTCGCTGACCCATTATACAAAAGGTACGCAGTCACAGAACAAAGTCTGCTCCCACTGCTTGTACGCATACGGTTTCAGGATCTATTTCACTCCCCTCTCCGGGGTTCTTTTCGCCTTTCCCTCACGGTACTAGTTCACTATCGGTCAGTCAGTAGTATTTAGCCTTGGAGGATGGTCCCCCCATATTCAGACAAAGTTTCTCGTGCTCCGTCCTACTCGATTTCATTGATAAGAGATTTTCGCGTACAGGGCTATCACCCACTATGGCCGCACTTTCCAGAGCGTTCCGCTAATCTCAAATCAACTTAAGGGCTAGTCCCCGTTCGCTCGCCACTACTAAGGGAATCTCGGTTGATTTCTTTTCCTCAGGGTACTTAGATGTTTCAGTTCCCCTGGTTCGCCTCTTGCACCTATGTATTCAGTACAAGATAACCATCTTATGATGGCTGGGTTCCCCCATTCAGACATCTCCGGATCAAAGTCTGTTTGCCGACTCCCCGAAGCTTTTCGCAGGCTACCACGTCTTTCATCGCCTCTGACTGCCAAGGCATCCACCGTATGCGCTTCTTCACTTGACCATATAACCCCAAGCAATCTGGTTATACTGTGAAGACGACATTCGCCGAAAATTCGAATTTCTCAACTAAGAGAACTCACAAATTTTACCTTAGCCTGATCCGTTACCAGTGAAAGTAACGTTCAGTCTATCTTTCTATCACATACCCAAATTTTTAAAGAACGATCTA
>NZ_JAADJI010000024.1:0-5001 GCF_036283065.1 Pseudomonas moraviensis subsp. stanleyae | reverse complement strand
AAACCTGGTACCAAGCACCACGCCAGCAGTGACCAGCGTCACCGACACCATCGACACCACCACCGTAAAATTGAGCGCAACCGCCACAGCGGCCGAAGGCGGCAACGTCGTCTACACCGCAACCGTCGGCGCACCTGTCACCGGTTCGCCTGTCGTCGTGACGTTGGCCAACGGTCAGAACATCACCATCGCAGTCGGCCAGACCACCGGCACCGTAACCGCTGTCGCTCCAAACGATGCGCTGACCGGCCACGCTCCGATCACCAACTCGATCACTGGCGTAACCGGCGGCAACTTCGAAAACCTCGTCGCCGACAAGACTCCGGTCAGCACCACCGTGACCGATACCGTCGACACCACCAACCTGTCGCTCAGCGCGACCGGCTCGGTAGCCGAAGGTGGCCAGATCACCTACACCGCGACCCTGACCAACCCGGCCGGCTCACCGGTCACCGTGACCCTGAGCAACGGCGCTGTCATCACCATCAAAGCAGGCGAAACCACCGGCACCGTGAACGTTCCAGCGCCGGCCGACGACGTCTACAAGGACGCCGGCTCGGTACAGGCAACGATCGCCAGCGCCACCGGTGGCAACTTCGAAAACCTGGTACCGAGCACTACGCCAGCGGTGACCAGTGTCACCGACACCGTCGACACCACCACTGTCAGCATCAGCGGCAGCAGCTCGGTAACCGAAGGCCAGACCGCCAGCTACACCGTCAGCCTCAATCACCCGGCGCAGACCGAAGTGACCCTGAAAATCGTCTACAGCGGCACCGCTGCCGACGGTTCGGACTTCACCGGCGTGTACACCGTGAAGATCCCGGCGGGCGCCAGCAGCGCGCAGTTCAACGTCGCCACCCTCGATGACAAGATCACCGAAGGCACCGAGAACTTCGTGGTCAAGATCGATTCGGCTACTGGCGGCAACTTCGAGAACCTCGCGGTCAGCAGCACCAATGGCAGCGTCAGTACCTCGATCATCGACAACGATGCGCCACCGGTGCTCGATCTGGACGCCAACAACTCCAGTGGCGCGACCGGTGCCGATTACAAAGTGACGTTCACCGAGAACACCCCGGGCGCCGGTGTGTCGATCGCTGACACCGACCTCAGCATCACCGACCCGGACAGCACCATGCTGACCGGTGCCACCGTGGTGCTGACCAACCGTCAGGACGGCGATGCGCTGAACCTGGGCAACAGCGTCAACGGCATCACCATCAATGCCAACAGCACCAACGGCACGGTGACTTTGACCCTGTCGGGTAACGCGACGCTGGCCGATTACATGCAGGCCATCAAGAACATCAACTTCACCAACAGCAGTGAAAACCCGAGTACCGTGCCGCGCGTCATTACCGTGACGGTGACCGATGGTGGCAACTACTCGAACACCGCGACCACCACGGTCAACGTGGTGGCGGTCAACGATGCACCGGTCGCCGCGCCGAGCAACGTCACCGGCACTGAAGACACGCCGCTGGTCCTCGGCTGGGCGACCTTCGGCGTCAGCGATGTCGATAGCCCGGCGAGCAGCCTCGGGATCAAGATCACTCAGCTGCCGGGCGAGGGCAAACTGCAGTATCTGGACGGTTCGACCTGGAAAGACGTGGCCAACAACCAGACCTTCAGCAAGGCCGATATCGATGCCGGCAAGCTGCGCTTCCTGCCGGACGCCAACGAATCGGGCACCAACGGTTACGGCGGCACCGGTCTGGGCAACAATCAGGCGGACTACGCGCAGATCAAGTTCCAGCCTAGCGACGGCCAACTGCTGGGCAACACCGGCACCGTGAAGATCGACATCACGCCAGTGGCGGATGCACCGACCGTGGCCGTGGCCGACAACAGCGTTAAATCCACTGGCCTGATCAAGGAAGTCTGGACCGGCCTCTCGGGCCTGGGCACTGACGGCAGTGGCGCGAACTCGACCACCCTGAAAAACGTCATCGACGCGGCCGGAAAACCGAATTCCAGCACCAACGTCACCAACGTGCAGTCCGACGGTAGCGTCGCCGCCGGCACGGCGTCGAAGACCTCTGGCCTGATCTACCTCGAAGCCGGTAAAACCTACAGCTTCAGCGGCATTGCCGACGACAGCCTGCTCATTACCATCGGCGGCAAGAGCGTGGCTTCGGGCACCTGGGGCGCGGGCGGTGCCATCAACGGCTCGTTCACCCCGACCACCAGCGGCTACTACACCCTCGACATCTACCACCACAACCAGAGCGGCCCGGGCAGCTACGACGTCAACCTGTCGGTCAACGGCAGCACGCCGATCGACCTGAGCAATGCCGGCGTGCCGATCTACACCGGTGTGCAGGATCTGATCAACTCGGGCGTCACCGTCTCCGATCTGCACGGCACCAACGGCGAAGGCTATTACGACGGCTACAAGCTCAACACCGGCGCCGAAGGCACCACGGTGAAACTGTCGGCGATCAGCACCGCGCTGACCGATACCGACGGCTCGGAAACCCTGAGCGTGAAGATCAGCGGCGCACCGGTCGGCTCGGTGCTCAGCGATGGCGCGGGCCATTCTTTCACCGTTACCACGAGCAACGGCGAAGCCAACGTCACCGGCTGGAACCTCGGTTCCCTGACCGTGACTCCGCCGACCTACTACAACGGTCAGTTCAACCTGACCGTGACCTCGACGTCCACCGAACAGGTCGGCGGCTCGGCGAGCAGCACCGCGACCATTCCGGTCACGGTAGTGCCTGCGGTATACAACGCGGTCACCGCCACTTCGGGTGACGACACCGTCACCGGCACCGACGGCAATGACATCATCGTCGCTGACATCGGCGGCCTCACCGTGGTCCCGGGCACCAACTACAACATTGCGTTCATGGTCGACAGCTCCGGCAGTATGAGCAGCTCGTCGCTGAACGCCGCGAAGGACTCACTGACTTCGGTGTTCAACAGCCTCAAGCAGAGCCTGGGCGGCAGCAACTCGGGCACCGTGAATATTTTCCTGGTGGACTTCGATACCCAGGTCAACAAGTCGGTGTCGGTGAACCTCAACGACCCGAACGCGCTGGCGCAACTCAAAGCCGTGCTGGACTCGATGGGCTCCGGCGGTGGTACCAACTACGAGGACGTGTTCAAGACCACGGCCAACTGGTTCCAGAGTGCCGATGCCGTGGCCAACACCGGGGCGAAGAACCTCACTTACTTCATCACCGACGGCCAGCCGACTTACTACCAGAGCGGCGAGCAAACCAACCCGACGCTGTACGGCAACGTGAAGCTCGATGACGTGGTGAAAACCAGCAACTACAAGCCGGGCGACACCTTCAGTACCTACATCGACAACACCCACGCGTTGACGATCAACAGTGCCGGCACCGTGACTCTGCAGACCTACAGCTCATGGTGGGGCTGGAGCAGCAGCAATCTGGGCACCATCCATGCGCAGGGCGACGGCACTTACGAGTTGTCGAACCTGGCAGGTACCGGTAACAGCACCAACACTTCGACGAGCAGCAACTCGGCCAGTGGCTTTGCCTTGCTCAGCGGCCTGTCGAACGTTGAAGCCATTGGTCTGAACAGCGGCGTCACTCTTGATGACCTGAAACCGTACGATTCGGATAAAACGCCGCAGACCAACATCGATCCGAAAGATCTGGCCAACTCGATCATCGGCCATACCGAAGCGACGATGCCAGGTAACGACACCGTCAACGGTGGCGAAGGCAACGACATCCTGTTCGGCGATCTGGTCAGCTTCAACGGCATCGCCGGCGAGGGTTACCAGGCGATGCAGGCGTTCGTCGCCAAGGAAACCGGCGTCGAGGTCAGCAAAGTCAGCACCAGCAACGTGCACCAGTACATCACTGAACACTACCAGGCGTTCGATGTGTCCGGCGCACACGACGGCAACGACACGCTGCTCGGTGGCGCAGGCAATGACATCCTGTTCGGCTCAGGCGGCAACGACCTGCTCGACGGCGGCAAAGGCAATGACATCCTGCTCGGCGGCAGCGGCAAGGACACGCTGATCGGCGGTCAGGGTAACGACATCCTCATCGGCGGTTCCGGTGGTGACACCTTCGTCTGGAAATCGGGCGACACCGGTAACGACGTGATCAAGGATTTCAAAGCCAGCGAAGGCGACCGCATCGACCTGCGCGACCTGTTGCAGGGCGAGACCGGCAGCACCATCGACAACTTCCTGAAAATCACCACGGTCGATGGCACGTCGTCCCTGCAAGTCAGCTCGGCGGGCAAATTCAACTCGGGCGATGCCGCTGCGGCGACGCCGGATGTGACGATCAAACTGGAAGGCAACAATTGGGCGAGCGCCAACCTGCACAACCTGATTGCCGGTAGCGATCCGACTATCAAGGTCGATCACAACAATAGCTGAGGCTGAAACAAAAACGGCCGCCTCCGCTGAGGCGGCCGTCGCGTTTGCGGGCAATGCAGCGGTGACGATTTCATCGTCGCCCCGCATACTGGCGCGCAGTTGGCTATGCTGCTGACAGCATGACGCTGTTCATTTGTGAGGGATGCTCAATGTTTTACGTGCAACGCGATGCGCAGGGCCAGTTGATTCGCGTGGAAGCTGCGGCGTACGCCGAGGCCACGGAAACGCTGCCCGCCGACAACCATGAGATTCAGGCGTGGTACGCCAACGAAGCCGTGGAAAACAGCCTCAGACAGCTCAAGCAGAGCGACTTTGAAATGATTCGGGTACTCGACGACCTGATTCAGGTGCTGACCCAGAAAGGCGTGATCCGCGTCACCGACCTGCCGGCGGCAGCCCAGGCCAAACTGATGGACCGCACCCAGGCACGTGAAGCGCTGGGCGGATTGAGCCAGTTGATCGATGAGGACGAGAGCGGGTTGATCTGATCCAGCCAAGATCAAAAGCTTACCCTCACCCCAGCCCTCTCCCGGAGGGAGAGGGGGCCGACCGAGGTGTCTTGCGCCTTGCATCGACCTGAAAAACCGGGTCGATTATGGATTCAAAACGAATCGCTCACGTCGGTG
>NZ_JAADJI010000023.1:0-6200 GCF_036283065.1 Pseudomonas moraviensis subsp. stanleyae | reverse complement strand
GCCGAGGCCTTACTGTCCCGCGTAGTTGCGTCCGGCCTGTTAGAACGCTTGGCGGATGTACTTGAAGGTCTTGATGCTGACGACGATGGCGAGAACGGCGGTGCCGATCACGACAGCGGCTGCCTCAGCATCGGTCAGACCCGAAACGACAGGAGCAGTGTCTACGACTGCGAACGAAGAAGCGGCGCCAATGGTGCCACCGACAGCGAGGACGGTTTTCAGCAGATTTTTCAGGTTCATTTTTTGTTACTCCACGGTTGTTGGCATGATTGCCGGTGTTACGACTCAATTGCCTTTTTAAGCAATGCGAAAACAATGATGGTTGCAACAAGTCCAATTACACCACCAACGATTCCGTCTACTTGTTCTTGTGAGAGCCATTGCCCATCCGGATAAAGAACGGAACTTTTCACCTGTACATATGCACAACCGGACGGCGCAGGTGCAGCTTCTGTTCCGCCTACAGTGCAAGTGTACAAATAAACATTCTCCGGGAGTGGACTGGCCATGGTTTAAGCCGCCGTCGATTGTTTAGGCGCTTGAACCATCTTACGACCTTGGCGTGGGTCAACTTGGAACTCCAGACGACCGTCGCGAACGTCTGCGATTACATCACACTGCCACATACCCGGCTGAGGGACTTGTGCTTTGTTCTCAGCGTAAAAACTTGCTTTTTGCGGGTAAGGGCAATTAGGCATGTGAACAAAACCTTCATACATGCAGTATTCTTTACCAGCCTTGGAAGTGCCGGAACGGGAGTTGCCGGTTACTTCAACATTGATAACCATTGCATTTGCAGTAGACATGACTGTCCCTCATCGATAACTAGTAGTTGGGTGTTACCCCGATTTAATTAGGCTTAGTAGCCCATCCACTCAGCAACGGAAACAGTGCCTTCTGACTGGTAGTCGAGAGTCCACAGTTTTTCCGGTTTAACGCCTTGCTCTTTCCGCTGTTCAACTTTCTTTAGAGTCTCTTCCACGGACGCTTGAAGTACCGGGTTGAGGAATGCGGATTTGCACCGTTCCTGATTCTCTAAAGTACGCCGTTGACCAGCGCTTAATCTTGTTCCCTGAAAGCTGACGATCATAACAATCACCCATCATCAACAGCGCACCACGCGAAGGCTGCAATACAAACCGCCATAGCGACATACATACCAATGATGTCCAGCCAGCTTGGGTCGTACCACGCGGCTCCCATCAAGCAGCCAACCGAAGGTGACTAGGCCGCTTGTACCAGCTCGGTGGAGCAATGTTTTTGACCGGGTTGATTTCCTGCATTTCCCGGATGAAAACGGTGCTGCACAGCGCCAAGTCTGGAGCGTTGCGGATGTTGATGCCAATCTTGTTCAAGCGGGCTGCATGCTCCTTGAACGAGCGTTCGGACATGGCCAGCTCCTGGCCGTGCATCCACATGATGGCGTAGGAAGCGGTAAGATTCGCCGCCCGTTGTGTCTCTACTACGCCCTCTGCCAACAACTGACCCGCAATGCTCACAATATCCATTTTCGTCACCTTTAGACGCTGATCGACGCCGACGAATTCATCATGCAATTTCTGAAAGTTGGCCTCATTGAAGAGGCCGTAAAAACACAGCTTTTCACGGCTTAAAAATTCGCTTTTCAGCTCTTGCTCTAGCCGGACAATCCCGGTCTGTAGAGCGTAGTCGCACAGCTCTTGCGCGTACTTGTACTCAGGCGAGGTTTCGCCATATGCGCGCTTGACCTTCGGCAGATGTTTGGTCTGGATTTCAAACCCTTTGTCGTAGGCCTTGCGGTACTGGAGTCGGGCGCCTTTGCCGCTGCCCGATGTTGTCCAGTCAACAGATTTACCATTCGGGAACAAACGCCCAATGGAGTGGCCCAAGCGCTGGGACGCGAGGCCACGCAAATACGGTGTTTCATTGCCTTGGCCTACGGAAATATTCGTGGTCAAGTCGATGCGCTGTATCACGGCTCCGTCAGTCCAGAGTTGCGAACTTTTCGCACCTGATTCACCCTGCCGCACTTCGAAGCGTGTGCACTTCGTAAAAGGTGGCAAGCCATACTCCGCGAGCAGTTGGTTATAGACACCAATGCATTGATCCAGAGTCTCAAATCCCCACAGGTTGTCGTGACGGTTGAGTCTCGACGGGTTACCGTCGATTGTGATTCGCCTGCCGCTGATCTGGATTGAGACTTTGGAACTGTGGCTGCCTTCATGCTGGAACCAAGGGGTACGGCTGCTGAGCACTTCACCGGTCAGCGTATCGATTGTCTTGGTGACGATATCGGAAACGACAGGTAGATCCTGTTCGAATTCCTGCGTCACTTTGAGCCAGTCAATAAACATGCCGTTTTCCCTTTTGTAAACATGTAAACATGTTCAGATGTTGCGGATTGTCTACGTGTTAACATGTTGCGTCAATCTCATTTTGGGGGTTGGATCCATATCAAACGACAAACGGTCTACCGAGGGTAACAAAGATGTCAAAACTACTGAGATTGTCGGAAAGCGAGCAGGAAGCGATTCGCTTAAAAGCCATAGAAATCAACAAGTTACTGGTGAAGCGCGGACTCCCGCCGCTGAAAGATAGCGAGCTGACTCACAAAATCCTTGAGCTTTCAATCAGTTACACACGCCTGAACGCGGAGGGGGAGCTTTTTCTCGACCTCTACGATCTTGAGAGTGCAGACAATTGCACCAAAGTGGGGGTGTAACCGCACCCCCACCCTGCGGGCCTCGGAAAGCGTGCTGAAAGATTTGAATTGCCATGACCTGTCCGGCGATAGCGCTGGGCGTCATGGGACCGCGCTGGCTACGCGGTAAGGTCGGTGTGAACGCAGTTGGTTGAACAGGGCGCGGTCGGGCTCTGAGGCGATCACAGACGATATGGACGCGAAGAAAAACCCCAGTGATTTGTCGATCGCTGGGGTTTTTTGTTGGGCGTTAGATGGGGCCGGCTTTGCCGGGTACCGGCGCGGATGTTTCGTTGCCAGGCTGTCGGGCAACGTGGCGCCTAATGGCCTACGGCCTACCGGTGCGGGCGTCCTTGGTCTTAAGGAATACCGGCTCTGTTTCGGCCACTACAGTGAAAGACTGACCCGTATTTCGGGCGCGTGGTTGAGCAGGTGCCGGTGGCTCGACAGGGGACGTATGCCCGTTGACGGCTTGCTGCTGACCTTGCTGTTTTCGTCCAGACAGCCAAGGGTCGAAACTGCCGTGGCGGATGAAGACAAGACAGGCGCTCTGCGGAACGTCAATGGGAGTTGCCTGCTGTGAATAGCAATTGCAGGTGCCTCGACTCTCCGAACTCATGCAGGCCGCGACGCGAGGGAAATCGGTCGGAGCGGTCAAGGCATCGTAGACAGGCGCCGTGTGCGGCTGGCCAGCTATGCGGGGCTTGATGCTTTCGGCAGTCCAGACAGGTTTCGCTTGCTGAGAATCGACACCGATCATTGACGATGGCGGGGGGATGGCCGCAGCAGTTGCGACCGCCTGAGTGGTGGCAGGATCTGCGGTTGTGTCGGTCTTGTGTCTCATGCCCCAGACCATGTTCGCGGCATAGCCGATGCAACCAACTGCAATCAGCACGGCCAACGCGAGAATGATCAAGGTCTTGAGCGGGAGCCGCGCCTTGTGAGTGTCGAGGGTAGTAGACGTGTACAGCTCGAAAACCTTCGGATCGGTTTTGACCATCGAGCTTTGACCAGTTTTGCGCGCGGAGCTGGACGCCGGATCGGACTGGACGGACTCCCATGAATACCTCATGACGCGCTTGGCGTTGTACGGCCGGTGGTAGTTCACGTGTGGCTGTACCAGCTTGCGGGCAAACGGATGCAGCAGGCCGGGTGCTTGAGTGATGAAAATCAGGTCTTTACCGGAGTGCCGGTGAATCGAAAGATCCTTGACCCATTGCGGGGGATTCGTGCCGAGGTCGGTCCCGCAGTACCGCTGTACTTCGTCGCAGAAGATGACAGAACCATCGGGCAATTCGCGCCATTGGTCGACGTGATCGAGAGGAAAAACGCCGTGATTCGCCGGTATGAAACCGTTGATCGCGGTGCAGTATTTGGGACGGCCTTCGTACTCCTTGGCGTGCAAAAAATCCCACAATTCGTTGGAGGTTTTGCCTGCGCCCGGCAGGCCAGTGACGAGCTTAAGCATCGGATTTGCTCCCGGCACGCTGGTACGCAGCCTTGGCGACTTTCATGCCGATAGCCATGCCGTACCCGGCGAAAATGACGGCGATGCAATCGAAGACGCCGACGAATTGGAAGAAGGCAACAGCGTCAGCGGGCATGCCGTTGAGTCGTTGTGTCACCTGGGACTGCAACCAGTTGAAGATGGGCATAAGAACGGTTGTGGAAACGACGACCGTTCCACCGACCGCCAACAAGCGAGGAAGGACGTAACTGGCGACTGCGCTGAGCGCGGCAAACAAGACTTGGAACATGGCTTACACCTCACGGAAAACGATGCGGGCTGCGATCAGGTAGGCACCGGCAAGCAGAACGAGGCGAACCCAGCTCAGGCCGTCGCAGGTCTCAGAAAACTTCATGTCAAACGTGTGCCCGGCGAGCATGAATTGCTTGTCAGGGAGGCACTTGCCGCCACCACCGCCGGAGCCGTTGGTTTTGCTCTGGAACTCGGAAAGCAGGGTGTTTGCTTGGTTGTCGAGAGTTTGTTGATGGGCATCGAGAGACGCATAGGCAGCGTCTGTCTTGGCCTTGACCATGGCCTTCTGCTCGGCAGTGGCGTCAGCCATCAGCTTGCAAGTGTCGATGTGGTTCTGTTTGAGGATCGCGCACAGAAACACGTCGCCGTCACATGGAGGAGGCGCGGCACAGTCGTCGCTGATGTCGGCAGTACCATCACCGCCTTCGCCATCACCGTTACCGCCGTTTCCATCACCAGTGGCAGGGTTACCAGAGCCTGCCCCGGGGTTACCTTCCAGACCGCCGCCATTCGGCGAACAAACGCCCTTGCAGGACGTGTCGGTGGTAGTGGTGCCGTCGGGCTTGGTGACGGTGTTGGTGGTCGTTGTGGACGTCTTGGTGGTACAGGTTTTGATATCGGTGCAGACGGTGTTGGTGGAGTTCTTCACGGTCGTGACCTTCACCGATCCGTCAGGCAGGTTCTGCGAAGTCGAGCTGATATCGGTCTTGATGCCGTTGGAATACGGAGGCTTCGTGAAGCACTTGTAAGCACCGTTGACAGTGCCGCATTGCTGAGAACCATCCTCCTTGGTTTCCTTGGTGGCTGTGCAGCCAGATCCTCCGCCACCGGTGCCAGACGGAACACATGGTGTCTCGGTGGTTTTCACTTCCGGCTCTTGTGGGTCACAGGTGCCGTTCGGACAAAGGGCATCGGCAACATCAGACGTACCGGTAGAACTGCCTTTACCCGTGAACTTGCCAATTACGTTGCAAGTTGCTGTGCCATCGCCAGTAACTTTGCAATCAGAACTTGAAATTGTAGCCATAACGCACTTAAGGCCATCTTGGGCGAAAGTTGGAGGGGCAGTTGCTTGCCCACCGGCGCCAATAACGCCCGCAACTGTATAGGCAGTTCCTGAGTAACTTGGGTTCGAGTCACCAGCGGACTTAAGGAAAGTGCAAGGAGCATCGCCCTCGGATTCAGTAAACCGAACGCACTTGCTGACAGTGTCGTCGAAGATCATAGGATTGCTAGCTGTACCACCAGTCTGATCATCACACTTGTCTCCGGGTTTATAGTTTTGCGCGACAGTGCACATGCCTGTTGCAGAATCAAATGGTCCTGTGCCAGGGGGACAAGTGCTGCCATGGAGGCCGACTTGAGTGTTACCGCCGGGCTGTTCAACACCTGCATTCTCGCCAATAGTCCAGATGAAAAAATATTGGCAATTAGCATATTCGCCTGTGACTGTTGTTGGACCTACTCGGGAGAATGCTTGGTTTGGGTGTCCATTGTAAATATTGCGAGAAACTGCTTCGCAGGCTCCGGCGGGAGATGGGTTGCGGAAGTTAAGCGAACTGTCCGACCAAAAATAGTCAGCAGCAAAACTTTGCGAAGCAAACAACAAGCAGCCGAACAGGACTGCCGCTTTAACGCGAGATAGTAAGCTCACGGCTGCATACTCGTTGAGATATTGAAAGTTGGTCGATGACGGCTGGCCTCATGCTTCGGCCCTGCCTTACATCGCCCTCTGGTCAAAAAAAAGGCCTCGGTTTGAAC
>NZ_JAADJI010000022.1:0-18083 GCF_036283065.1 Pseudomonas moraviensis subsp. stanleyae | reverse complement strand
TATTTCTCGAATATTCCCCGGTCAGTCCCCTCTGGGAGAGGGAGCCGACCGAGGTGTCTGCCGCCTTGCATCGACCTGAAAAACCGGGTCGATTATGGATTCAAAACGAATCGCTCACGTCGGTGTATTTCTCGAATATCCCCCGGTCAGTTCCCTCTGGGAGAGGGGGCCGACCGAGGTGTCTGGCGCCTTGCATCGACCTGAAAAACCGGGTCGATTATGGATTCAAAACGAATCGCTCACGTCGGTGTATTTCTCGAATATTCCCCGGTCAGTCCCCTCTCCCTCTCGGAGAGGGTTAGGGTGAGGGCGCTTCCTGGCTCACCGCCAGGGCTTCGGCTCACCGAGCAACTGCCCCTGCACGCCATACAGGCCCATCTCGCGAATCACCGACAACTCCCCTTCGGTCTCGACGCGTTCGGCAATCAGCGGCAGATCAATGCTGTGCGCCGCGCGCTGGATCGCTTCGATGAACAGACGCTTGTCGCTCTCCTGATCGATCGCCCTAATGTAGCTGCCATCGATCTTCAAGTACGCCAGGCCCAGCCGCGCCAGGTTGCCGATCATGCTGAAGCGTCCGCCGAAACGTTGCAGGCTCAGCGAGAAACCCAGCTCGCGCAGGCGTCGGGTCAACTGCTCCAGCACCGCCTGTTCAGGCAATTGCTCCTCACCGATTTCCAGAGTCAGACGCGCGCCGAGGTTGGAGTGTGCGCGCAGAATCTCGAAGACTTTGTTCAACGCCTGCGGATCGGCCAGCGTCGCCGAAGACAGGTTCAGCGCCAGCGAATCTTCGTGCGCCTTCATCTGCTCGAGCACGCGTTCGAGCATCAGCCGATCGAGCCGTGCGGTCCAGCCGAAGCGCTCCAGCCATGGCAGGAAGCGCCCGGCGGGAATGGTCTGGCCCTGCTCGTCGAGCAAGCGCGACAGCACTTTGTAATGCAGCACCAGTTGCGTGTCCTGCGCGGCGACCACCGGCTGGAAGTACAACTCGAAACGCTGCTGACTCAAGGCCTGATCCAGCAGTCGATGCCAGGCGTGATGATCGTCGCCGACCTCCGCCACCAGACTCTGGTCGATGCACGCCCAATTCTGCTCGCCCTGGCCTTCGGCCTGCGCCAACGCCTGATCACCCAGGGTCAACACCGCTTGCGGCGAATCACCGTGAGCGAACGGCGCCAGCCCGATCGACGCCACCGCCGGCACATCGGTCGCGCCGGTGGCATGCAGGCTGCCCAAGGCATTGTCGAGATTCTGCGCCAGCTGCAACGCTTCTTCGCGTACCAGCCCTGGCGCCAGCACGGCGAATTCACCGCCGCGGATGCGCGTTACCAGATCCTGGGTCTGCGGGTATCGGGCGCACTCTCGGGACAGTTGCTCACCGACAGCCTTGAGCAGCTGGTCGGTGCGCTGGCCGCCGAGACGCTGGTTGAGCCCGGCCAGATCCTTGACCCGCAACAGCAGCAGATAACCGGAACTGGCCTGCTCCGGGTTGCTCACGCGGTTGTTCAGTTGCATCTCGAAATAGCGGCGGTTGGCCAGGCCTGTGAGGTTGTCCTGATAGGACTCGGTGCGCAGTTTTTCGCTGCGCTCGGCCTGCTCCTGAAACAGCGTCTTGAGCTTCTCGACCATCTGATTCATCGCCTGCACAACGCGGCGCAATTCAGGCGTACGCGGCAGATCCGGCAGGCTGAGAAACTCGCGGCGGGCGATGGCATGGGACTGCTGGACCATGTAATCAAGCGGCTTCAACTGCCGACGCAGCAACAGCGCACCAAGCACCGCGCTCAATGCGCCGCAGATCAGCAACCACCCAAGGCTGCCCAGTGCGCTCTGCCACAGCTTGGCCACGGCGAACATCGGATGGCTGACCACCTCGACCCGCGCTGCCTGCTCCCAGCCGCGGCTGACCAGCGCATCGCCACCGGCCGGTTCGAGACCGATCAGTTTGACGAACCAGTCCGGCACGTTGCTCACCGCCGGAGTGCCAGTGCGCTCGACGATGGTCTGCTCGGTCTTCACGTCGACCACGCGGATGCTCGCGTAATAACCACTGTCGAAAATCGAGCTGACCAGCAGCTCGACCATCGCCGGGTCGTCGATATTCGGCGTCAGCGACAACGCCAGCGCCGTCGCGGCGTCTTGCGCGTGGGAGCGCAACTGATTGACGTACTGGGTGCGCGAGCTCTCCAGGCTGACCATGAAGCTGCCGGTGAAGGCCACGACCAGGAACAGACAGATAGCGATCAACAGCTGTTTGAACAAAGACATCTGAGCGCGTGCTCCTAGTTAGTCGTCTCGACCGGAAAACCTTCGGCCTGCATTTTTTTCAGCACATCCTGCCAGCGCGACAGGCGTTTGGTGTCGCCGACCTTTTTAGTGCCCTTGGCGCCCGGCAAATACAGGCCTTCGGCATTGAAAGAATAGACCGGCAGCAAATCGGTCCGCTGCGACGCCGGCTGGATCGGATCGATCAGGCTGTCGAGCACCAGCGGCATGGCATCGGGGGTCGCATAGTACGTCAACACCATGTGCGCGCGGTTCTGCCGCAGCGCCTTGACGTAGGTGATGCGCAGCTTGTCACTGGAAACCCCGAGATGGCGCAGGCTGAAATATTTGGCGATCGCGTAGTCCTCGCAGTCGCCGGCGCCCTTCCACAGCGCTTCGATCGGGGTTTCCCAATAATCCACTTCGCGCCACAGATCGATGTCTTCGACATAGCGCACCTGCTTGTTGAAAAACAGGTTCACCACCTTGAGCTTGTCCATTTCGCTGGCCTGCTTCTGCGTGGCCAACAGATTCTGCCAGGCATCGATGCGCTGCTGCCCGGCGCCCAGCGGGCCGTAAAGGGAGGTGGCCTTGCGGCTGATCGCGGAAAAATCCCAATCGGCGTGCAGGCCGCCCAGCATGACGCCGGCCAGCAGCAATGCGCAGCCAAGCCAGCGCAAGGTCCGAGGGATCGCGAAACGTACCGCCACAGCAGGTTTCCAGAAGGACAGAAAGGAAGCGTTTGATGGTGAAGCTTAGCCCGGCAAAAAACAATGGCACCGTGAGATCATCGAAGACGCGCTAGACTTCAGATTGCAGCGCTTTGTTTTACAAGGTTTGACAACCTGTAGAGCAATCACTAGTGTCATTTGGATCCAAATATTACGACCTACAGGGTGTGTTGTCGTGACTCAGAAGCCCAAACCGCTGCACAGCATTAAAGTCGAAGGACCGATTCCTGCGCATCTGGCCCGGTCGGTAATTGAAGAAACCCTGCGCTCAGCCATCCTCGATGGCCGCCTGCCGTGTGGCACTGCGCTGCGCCAGCAGGATCTGGCCGATCTGTTCGGGGTCAGCCGTATGCCGGTGCGCGAGGCCTTGCGCCAGCTCGAAGCGCAAGAACTGCTCAGCGTCACCACGCACAAAGGCGCCGTAGTCGCACCGCTGATCCAGGGCGATGCCGCTGAAACCTACGAGTTGCGCATTCTCCTCGAATCCGAGGCATTGCGGCAGTCGATTCCTTTGCTGACCGAGGCCGAGCATCAGCTCGCCGCCGGCTACATCGAAGAACTGGAAGCGCAACACGAATACAACGAAATCGGCCGCCTCAACCGTCTGTTCCACATGGCTCTGTACAGCAAGGCGCCCAATCAGCGACTGCTGCGCCTGGTGGAGGACGGCCTCAACGAGGAAGAACGTTTCCTGCGTTTCAACCTGGAAGCCATGGGCCTGGGCAAGCTGTCTCAGGACGACCACCGCGCCATGCTTCACGCTGTGGTCGAGCGAGATATCCCGCGCTCGCTCGAACTGCTTGAGCAGCACCTCAACCGTGGCGTCGAGGTCATCACCCGCTACCTCGCGACCCCCGCCGCACAGAAACGCCATACCGCGCGCTGATATCTCGCAGCTCGAACAATCCCCTTACAAATCTCCGCGACCGCTCTGCTGCCAGCTCTGGCGGCGGATCGGCGTGCGCGCGGGTGCTCGCCTCGCCTTGGCCGACACTTTGTGCCCCATGCAAATGACCAATCGGTAATAGCCGTGACGGCAATTTACCCGCACTCTTCCAGCGCCAACCCTATAGAACGGGGACACGCCGCCCTGACGGCACAGTCTCCGCAACAGGAACCTACGGAAGGAGCCTTGTCACGGGAAACAGGAAGTCATGGTGCCGGTCCCGGCCAACTTTCGCCCCCATCAATTCAATCAATCTCCTTAGTTAAAAGTTGCTTCGAGTGAGGCATTCACTCTTTTTATCAATTTTGGCCCCAATTAGCCGAAAGGAGCAACTTCGCCCAAATAAAACTTACCCTGAAAGTTTTATCGGCAGCTTTCATACTTGAAAAACAGCCAACTTAAAATAATTAAAAATAAACTTGTTAATTGCTTTTGCCCTGTATTAGCTTTCTCTCGCCGAGTTTGAACTTTGCTGTTCAGCAGGGCATACCTCACGCAGCAGACGCAGCAAACGTGGCGCCGCAACGGACCCACAACGCAATCAAAGCTTCGCCGGACAAGTTTCTATCCAATTTGCTGGACCGTTATCACAACTGAAAGAACCGTGCATTTCATATCACTGATAAAGGACATCATGATGCCCACTAAGCAGCAACTCGCCCTGAAGAAAGCCGAACTGAGTATTCACCCGATCTTCTCCGAGATTACTTCGTTATCGGTATTACGCCGTTTCATGGAAACCCATGTATTTGCCGTATGGGACTTCATGTCGCTGACCAAGCGCCTGCAACAGGAACTGACTTGCACACGCTTGCCCTGGGTGCCGCCGCGCGATCCCCACGCGGCGCGGTTGATCAACGAGATTGTGCTGGGGGAGGAATCGGACGATCGCCTCGATGCCGGCCACTACAGTCACTTCGAGTTGTACCTGGATGCGATGCGCGAAATCGGCGCGAGCACCACGGCGGTGGAGCGTTTCGTCGCGTTGCAGCAGGAAGGCGTGAGTTATGACGTTGCGTTGCAAAGCGTCGATGTCGAGCCGGCGGCGGCGCAGTTTGTCCGCGATACCTTGCAGATTGCCCTGCAAGCGCCGGGACACAGCGTCGCCGCCGCGTTCCTGCATGGTCGCGAGAGCGTTATCCCGACGATGTTTCAGCGCATCCTCGATGACTGGGGCATCGGCATCGAACAGGCACCGACCTTCCGTTACTACCTGCAGCGGCATATCGAAGTGGATTCCGAAGACCACGGCCCCGCCGCCGAGCAGTTGCTGGAGCGTCTGGTCGACGGCGACCCGCAGCGCGAAGCCGAGGTTTACGCCAGCGCCATCGCCGCCGTGGAAAGCCGCATCGCCCTGTGGGACGGGTTGCGCTTGAGCATGGGCGCGGAAGTTGCCGAGGTGGCCCAATGAACGCCGCCGACTATCAGTCCTTTGCCGACGCCTGGGAAAGCCGCGCGACCATCCGCACCCGTCCCCGGCGGCTGCTTGAAGACGATCAGCGCCTGATCTACCCGCTCAGCCGCCAGCCGCTGGTGCTCAGCGATACCTTCCTGCGCGAATGCCCGCAGCAACGTGATTTTGCCCTGGTGCAGACGTTGTACAAATTCATCAACGACGTAGTGATTTTCGAGACCGAAATCGTCGACAAGACCGCCCGCAGCATTGCCAAGAATCGCTTCGCCGTGGCGTTTCCGTTCGCCTGTCGCTACGACGCGATGACCGTGGTGGTCGATGAGGATTACCACGCGCTGGTGGCCATGGATTTCATGCAGCAAACGGTGGCGCTGACCGGTATCGAACCGATTCAGTTGCCTGACGAAATCGAACTGAGCCGGGCAATTCCCGCCGCCGTGGCACTGGCACCGGAGCACCTGCGCAGCGCGGTGGAATTGATTTGCGTGGCGATCGCCGAAAACACCGTGACCGGCGACGTCGCCGCGTTCGCCCGCGATGACTCGGTCAAGCCATCGATCAAAGGCCTGATGGCCGACCATTTGCTCGACGAAGGTCGCCACTCGAGTTTCTGGGCGCGGATGGTGCGCATCTATTGGCACACCGCCAGCGACGCGGACCGCGAGACCATCGCGCAGATTCTGCCGGTATTCATCGGCCATTACCTGACCAATGACATCCAGAAGTCCTTCGACCTGCGCCTGATCGATGCACTGCCGGTCAGCGAAATCACCCGGCGCTCACTGCGCGAGGAAATCGCTGGATTGGCCTTCCCGATCAACCGCCACCACCCGCTGGTGGGCAACATCGTCAGGTTTTTCCACAACAGCTCGCTGCTCGACACCCCGTGCGTGCAACACGCCCTGCGCGACTATCTGGTTTGAGGAGGCCGACATGAAACGTCTCGATATTTTGCTCACCGGCGCCAGCCAGGCCATGACCGACCTGGCCCGGGAACTCGAACAACACGGCCATGCACTGACCCGCAGCGCGGCGACTCAAGCGGCGATGGATCTGATCATCGACGATGGCTTTATCGCCGCTGGTGATTTCTGCGCGATCCCGCATCTGCACTTGCGCCTGGGTGTCGCCGCGCAAGACCATGGCGGCCTGCCGACCCTCGACTTGCTGTGCTTCCTCGGCTCGTCGCTGATCAGCCGTGTGCCGATCGGCGATGAGCCGTCCGGCAATGGTCAGTCCTTACGCCAGCGAGCGCTCGTCCATGTGGTCGACGAAGTGGCGTTGCTGGTCAGCCGTTTTTCCCGCGATGCCGATTATTTTCGCCATGCCCCTGCCCTGAGCGCGCCGGATTTCGAAAGGCTGGAAGATCTGCTGTTTCTCGACAAACTGGCGTACGTTCACCGTCTCAACGACACGGCAAACCCGGCGCTGCTGGAGCAGGCGCAGGTGCCGCTGATCGAGCGTCTGCAACAGAGCCTGATCGGGCATGCCGAACGGCCGGCGCTGTACCTCGGCGGACAGACCATCAGCTATCGCCAGTTGTACGCCCACAGCCGCGCGATTCAACAGCGACTGCTGCCCTTGCTCGAGCAACATCCGCAGCCGTGGGTGGTCGGAGTCTGCCAAGGCAAGAACCCGGCGTTGTTCGCTTCGATCCTGGCGATTCTCGGCAGCGGCGCGATGTATTTGCCGCTGGAGCCGAGCCATCCATTGCAGCGTCAGCAGTACATCCTGCACAACGCCGGCGCGGTGCTGTTGCTTCACGACGGACAACAGGCACTCAGCGAATCGATAGCGGGGCTGGATGTCAGTGGCATCGCGGCGACGGACGCCGATCTCGATCGGCCGCTGATGCTGCACCCGCCCGAGCTCGATGCGCCGTGCATGGCGCTCTACACCTCGGGCACCACCGGGCATCCGAAAGGCGTGCTGCTCAGCCAGGCCAATCTCGCTCACTTCACTGCGTGGTACGCCGACCATGTGCGAATGCGCGCCGAGAGTCGGGTATTGCAGTTCTCGTCGCTGAGCTTTGATTCGTCGCTGATCGACATCTTTCCGAGCCTGCTCGTCGGCGCGGAGCTGGTGGTGCCGGACGACACCCAGCGTCGCGATCCTTTGCAACTGGTTGCGCTGATCCGCCGTCGGCAACTGACCCACGCCTTCCTGCCGCCGGCGCTGTTGAGCATTCTGCCGCTGCAGCAACTGGAGGGTGTGCAGGTGATGACCGGCGGTGATGTCTGCGAGCCGTTCGTCATCGAGCAACTGACCCGCCAGGGCATCCTGCACAACCTCTACGGCCCGACCGAAGCCACCGTGCTGATCACCGCGCGCCAGCTCAAACCTGGGGACAGCAACCGCACGCTGGGAGGGCCGATCGCCAACAGTCGGGTGCTGATTCTCGACGACGATCTGCAACCGGTGCCCAATCAAACCGTCGGTGAACTGTTCATTGTCGGCCCGGGTGTCTGCCTCGGTTACCTGAACAACCCGCAGCAGACCGCCGAGCGCTATCTGACCCTGTCACTGCCCGGCGGCGAGACCTTGCGCGCCTACCGCAGCGGCGACATGGCCAAGTGGGGCGAGCACGGTATCGAGCTGTGCGGGCGGCGCGACAATCAGGTGAAAATCCGCGGCTTTCGCGTCGAACCGGAAGAAATCGAACGCTGCCTGCGCGAGAGCCGCTTGTATCGGCAGATCGCCGTGGTCATCGACAGTCAGCGGCGCATTCTGGCGTTCCTCGCCCAGCCACAGACCGAGACTGCCCGAGACGAACTGAAAGCCCACGCCCGGCAGTTTCTGCCGGACTACATGCAACCCGTGGCATGGACCGAACTGCCGCAGATGCCCTTCGCCAGCAACGGTAAGGTCGATCGCAGGGCGCTGTTGGGATTGCCGGTGAGCGTTCAGGACAGCGCTGCGAAATGCCTGCCGGCGAATGCCGACGAAGTGCTGCTGCTGGAGATCTGGGCCGAGCTGCTGGAATTGCCGGGCAGCGACATTTCCACCGACGAAAGCTTCTTCAATCTCGGCGGCCATTCGATTCTGCTGTCGCGAATGTTGCTGCGCCTGCGCGAGGAGTTCGGTCGGAGCATTTCGATCAACCGCTTCATCGAACAACCGACCATCAGCAAACTGGCGACGCTGGTGCGCGGTACCGACGACAGCGCGGTACTCAGCGCCCAGGCCATGGCCGACGCCGAGCGCGCGCTGGATATCGAACCGCTGCCGATCAGCCGCATGGGCGATGTGCACAAGGTCATCGTCACCGGTGCCAACAGTTTCGTCGGCGTGCACATCGTAGAAGCGCTGCTCGGTTGGGGCGCCAGCGAGGTGGCCTGTCTGGTGCGCGATGGCGGCGGGCAAACGGCAGCGCAACGTTTCGCCCAGGCAATTCACGAAAACCGTCTGGAGCATCTCGACCTCAGCCGTGTGCGAGTCTACGCGGCGGATATCAGTCGCCTGCAACTGGGCCTGGGCGATGACGATTATCAGCGCCTGGACCGCGAGTTCGGCGCGCTGGTGCACAACGCCGCCAACGTCAACCACGTACTCGATTACGAGTCGCTGGCGGCGGACAACGTCGAGCCGATCTTTGCCTTGCTGAAGCTGTGCGAAGGGCGGAGCAAAAAGGTCTTCAATTTTGTCTCGACCCTGTCGGCCTCCAGCACCGTGGATGACGCCGGTCGAGTGCTTGAGTTGCCCGCCGCCGCGACGCCGCCGATCTACATTCGCAACGGCTACAACCTGTCGAAGTGGGTCGGCGAACGCATCCTCGAACGGGCGCGCGAGCGCGGTGTGCGGGTCAATCTGTATCGCCCCGGCAACATCAGTTTCAACAGCCTCAGCGGCGTTTGTCAGCCGCACAAGAACCGCTTGATGCTGATGCTCAAAGGCTCGATCCAGCTCGGTCAGGTGCCGGCCTTCGCGCTGAATTTCGACCTGATGCCGGTGGATTTTCTCGCCCGCTTCATCGCCTTCCATGCCAGCCGTTATTCAGCGGAGCGCGCGGTGTTCAACCTGCACAACCCCGAGCCACTGAGCTGGGATGCCTATGTCGCTTCGTTCCGCGAAACCGGTAGCGAGTTTTCCCTGGTCAGCGTTGCCGACTGGCAGCAGCAACTGAACCGGGTCGACGCCGACAACGCGCTGTTCGGCGTGCTCGGTTTCTACCTCAACGGCTTCGAAGAAGACATCGGCGACATCTCCCTGATCGGTCATGCCAACGCCAAGGCCGGCGTGCAGCAGATGGGCACGCACTACCCGCAGAAATCGCCGGCGCTGCTGCGTCGCGGTTGCGATTACCTGAAAGAAATCAACTTCATCTGACTCATCCAAAAGGAGCAACACCATGAGCAATCTGCAACCCGACACCCTGATCAGAAACCCGCAAGGCTGCCACGTTGTGTCGTCGGTGCAAGTGCCGGCGGACGCGGCGCAGGTCTGGGCCGTAGTGGGCGATTTCGCCGGCTTCGATCGATTCATTCCGGCGCTGTCGCACACCGACATGACCGGCGAAGGCGTGTCTTCGCTGCGCAAGAAAATCTTCAAGGACGGCAACATCGTGGTCGAACAACTCAACTCCCGCGATGAGCAGGCGCGACGCATGACCTGGACGACGATTTACAACACGTTGGGGGTAGCGAATCTGTGGGCGGCGATGCAGGTGGAGTCGCTGACCGAAGGAACGTCGCGAGCGACCTGGACGATCATTGCCGAACCCGCGTCGGGTGGGGATGAAGCGTTGCCAGGATTCAAGGATTTTGTGCAGGGGTTTGCCGATGATGCGATGGGCAATGTCTTGAAGCTGTTTGTTTAAGGCTTCGGATTTGCGGTGGATGTCACACCGCTTTCGCGAGCAGGCTCGCTCCCACATTTCGATTGCATTCCTTCTATAGGAATGCGGTCACCCTGTGGGAGCGAGCCTGCTCGCGAAGAACGATAACTCGGTCAGATCTTGAAGCTGTCGACCAACTGCTTCAACCGGTTCGCCTGCTGCGACAACGCATCACAATCCTTCAATGTTTCGTTGAGGTTAGCCACGCTCTGCTGGTTCAACAGGTTGATCTGGTTGACGTCGACGTTCAGCGTTTCCACCACCGCCGTTTGTTCTTCTGTGGCAGCTGCAACCGATTGGTTCATACCGTCGATTTCGCCGATGCGCTGGGTCACGCTGACCAGGCGCAAACCGGCCTGATTCGCCACTTCCACGCTCTGTTCGCTGGACGCCTGGCTGGCATTCATCGTGGTCACTGCTTCGCGCGAACCGACCTGCAGCGAGGTGATCATCTTGTGGATCTCTTCCGCCGATTCCTGGGTGCGATGCGCAAGGTTGCGCACCTCGTCGGCGACCACGGCAAAACCGCGTCCGGCTTCACCGGCACGCGCGGCTTCGATGGCCGCGTTGAGTGCCAGCAGGTTGGTCTGCTGCGAGATCCCTTTGATCACATCGAGAATGTGGCCGATGTTGTCGGTGCTGGCGTTCAAGGTTTCGATCTGCGTGCACGACAGGCTGATCTTTTGCGACAACTCGGTCATCGCCTGAATCGTCTGCTCGACCACCTGACGCCCATCGTCAGCCTGCTCGGAAGCGCCGCTGGCGTGCTGCGAAGCATCGGCTGCGTTGCGGGCGATTTCCTGAGTAGCCGCGCCCAATTCGTTGATCGCGGCGGCAACGCTGTTGGTGCGCGCACTTTGCTCGTCGGAACCGATGATCGAAGCGTTGGACGAAGCCATCACCCGTTGCGACAGATCATGGACATGGCGGGTGGCGGAAGACACTTCGGAAATCGATGCGTGAATCCGCTCAACGAACTGGTTGAACGCGCTGCCCAGCTCACCGAATTCGTCTTTGCTCTCAACCACCAGACGGCGGGTCAGATCGCCCTCGCCCTGCGCAATGTCTTTCATCGCACGACCCATCGTGGTGAGCGGACGCATCAACACGTTGATCAACAGGCTCAGCAGCAACGCAATCGCCGCGACCGCAACAAACATGGCGATCAGCGCCGAGGTGCGGAATTGACTGAGTGCGGCGTAGGCCTTGTCGCGATCGATCGACAGACCGATGTACCACTGCGCATTCGGCAGATCGCTGACCGGAGTGAACGAGAGAATGCGTTCCTGGCCGTTGAGCACCACGTTCTGGTTGCCCTTCTCGATGCGCACGTTGGCGTTCGGGTAGACGTCCTTAAGGTTTTTCATCACCTGATCTTTGTCCGGGCTGACGATCACCTGACCGTCACCGCTGACGAGAAACGCATGGCCGAGGCCACCGAAGTCCACCGAGTTGATGATCTTCACCAGCGTTTCCAGACTCAGGTCACCGCCGACCACACCGAGCAATTCGCCGTCCTTCTTCACCGGCATGGCGATGGTTACCACCAGGCCGCCGACTGCCGCCATGTATGGCGGAGTCAGCATGGTTTTGTCAGCTACCACTGCCTGCTTGTACCAAGGGCGCTGACGCGGATCGTAACCATCCGGCATCTTCGCATCGGGACGCTGGGTGAAGACACCGCTGGCTTGCCCGACGTAGGTGAACTGGAAGTTCGACGTGAAGGCCGGCTGATCGACGAGGCCCGGGAAGTCGGCATTCTTGCCTTGATGAGCAACGTTCTGCGCGAGGTTTTCCAGCACCAGAATGCGCCCGCTCATCCAGTTCTGCACGCTGCTGGCGGTCAGATCCCCGGCCTGCTGCACCGAGGACTGCAAGTTCTGGCGAATGGTGTTTCGCTGCAAGTAATCGTTGTAGAGCGTGAACAAGGCGAACGCCAGGACGACGACGCCCGAAGCGGCCAGGAGGATTTTATGGCTGAACTTGAGATTCATTTCAGAGGACTTCTTATGCCAAAAGTGGGTATGCGTTCCGGATGCAACATTCCATGTACAGGGCAGGCAGCGTTCTTCGGGCCGCTCTACTTTGGTGCACGCATTTCTCACCAGTCTGTCGGCCAATGATGGATAAAGCTTAGGGTCGAGTAAGAAATGGACGGAATTTGTCTCGGATTCCCGCCGAACGGCGCGCCAGAGCGGCTGAGATGAAATTTTTCTCAACCTCATCAGGGCGACAGTTGCAAAATCTGTAACCCTTGATGACAATGCGACTAATTATCATTTGTGACGTTCGGGCTGGCGTGGTCATGTCTTCACCTGAGTTGGTCGTACAGGCGCTTTACGGTAGTCATCACGGCTGGCTCAACGCCTGGCTGCGCGCGCGGCTGGGCAACGCAGCGGATGCAGCGGATCTGGCTCAGGACACTTTCCTGCGCCTGCTGCAACGCACCGAACGCCTCGAACTGAAAGCGCCCCGGGCGTTCCTGCGAACCATCGCGCGCGGTTTGGTGATCGATCATTGGCGCCGCGAGGAAATCGAACGCGCTTATGTGGACACCATCGCTAATCTGCCCGAAGGCGAAGCACCCGACACGGAATCCCGAGCGTTGGTGCTGGAACTGCTGGAAAGCATTGCGCGCATGCTCGAGGGACTGAAGCCAAAAGTGCGTCAGGCGTTTCTCCTGGCGCAGTGCGAAGGTTTAACCCACAAACAGATCGCCGAACAGTTGGGCGTGTCGGTACGCTCAGTGGAACGCTACGTCGCCGATGCGCTGTATCACTGTTACGTGTTGCGATACGAAAGCTGATGCCTGTGGATAATCTCTCACTCGGTCGCCGCGTCGAACCGCGACAACAAGTGGTTAAGCAAGCGATCCATTGGCTGCTGCGGCTGCGCAACAACCACGGCAATTCCCGCCTGACTCGCCAATGCGAACAGTGGCGCGCCGAGCACCACGAGCATGAAATAGCCTGGCAGCGGGTGCAGTCGCTGCAAGCCGAATTAAGCTCCAGCCTGCGCGCCGTGCCCGGTGCGCAGGTCGCGTTCAATACCCTGGAAAACAGTGCACAAGGCCTGGGCCGTCGCCAAGCCTTGAAGCTGTTGTCCGGCGCGCTGCTGATGGGCTCCGCCGCGTGGCTGGCCAAGGACAGCGCCGCCTGGCAGCAATGGAGCGCCGACTACGCGACGGCGACCGGCGAACGGCGTGGTTTCCAATTGCCCGACGGCACGCGAATCGAGCTCAACACCGCCAGCGCCGTGGATCTGGAATACACCGCGCAGCAGCGCCTGATCAAACTGACCCGCGGCGAGATCATCGTTACCTGCGGCGGCTCTGACGAAGGCGCGGCAACCGATCGACCGCTGCGCGTAAAGAATCGCCACGGGAATTATCAGCCGTTCGATGCGCGTTTCATTTTGCGTCAGGAAGACCAGTGCACGCGGCTCAGCGTTACCCGTGGCCGGGTGGTGGTTCGCGCTGGCGGTCATGCGCTCGAAGCGCTGGCCGGGCAGAGCTTCCTGGTCGATCAAAGCGGTTTGCGCGCGGCGCCGACGCTGGAAATGGATGCTGGCGCCTGGCTCGATGGTTTGATCGTCACGCGCAATATGCGGCTGGGCGATTTTCTTGCCGAAGTCGCCCGTTATCGTCCGGGTTTTCTGAATTGTTCGGCGGATATTGCTGACCTGCGCTTGTCCGGCGTGTTCCGTCTGGAGGACACCGAGAGGTTGCTGGCGATCCTGCCGCAGACGCTGCCGGTGCAACTGCGCTATCGCACTCGCTGGTGGGTGACTCTCGAACGCGCGGCGTGAAATTTTTTGGCGGGTTTTCTCAGACAGTCCGGCTTAGTCAGTAAGCACTTCAACTCAGCCCTCGCGACTGCCTACGGAAATCCATGATGACTGTCCGCGCTACTTGTAAGAACCCCCTGAATTTCACTGCAGAATCGACACTGCTGCGCCATGCGGTGCGGGCAGCCCTGCTGACCACCGCGCTGGGCGTCAGCGTATTACCGAGCCTGAGTCTGGCCGCCACCACCGCCGGCACTGAGGTCAGCCACCGCTACAACATTGCTGCCGGACCACTGGGCGAGGCGTTGAATCAGTTTGCCCGGCAGGCCGGCATCACCCTGTCGATGACGCCGCAACAGACTCAAGGTCAGCAATCTCCCGGCGTGCAGGGTGAATACTCGACCGACCAGGCCTTGAGCCATTTGCTCGGCGGCTCGGGACTGGAAGCAGTCAGCCAGGACGGCAGCAGCTACATCCTGCGCCCGCTGCCTGAGAGCGAAGCCCTGGCCTTGCCGACTACTGATATCAAAGGTTTTGCCCTCGGCAATGCGCTGGGCAGCATGGCCGGCTACAACGCCACGCACAGCCAGATCGCCACCAAGACCAGTACCGCATTGCTGGAAACCTCGCAAAGCGTGTCCGTGGTCACGCGCGAGCAAATGGATGACCAGGGCTCGCAAACCGTCTCGCAAGCGATGCGCTACACCCCGGGCGTGCTGACCAATCCGTACGGCGCCACGCATCGGTATGACTACGTGGCGATGCGCGGTTTCAACGACGGCTCGGTGGACAACATCTACCTCGACGGCCTCAAGTCGATGGGCGACAGCGGCACCTACAGCACCATGCAGGTCGATCCGTATTTCCTCGAACGCGTGGACATTCTCAAAGGCCCGTCATCCGTGCTGTACGGTCGCAGCTCGCCTGGCGGTCTGGTTGCACTCACCAGTAAAAAGCCGTTGTACGAGGCTTATCATCAGGTACAGGCCACAGTGGGGACTCAAGGTCAGCGTGGGGTTGGTTTTGACTTCAGTGGCCCGGTCGATGACGACAAGCGCATTGCCTATCGCCTGACCGGATTGAGCGATCAGTCCGACACGCAATTCGACCACAACAAGGAAAAACGCTTCGCCCTTGCGCCGACGCTGAGCATCGATTTCAGCGAAGACACCTCGCTGACTCTGCAAGCCTATCTGCAACACGATCCGGACGGTGGCTACCACGGCGGCGTTCCAGCGGACGGCACGATCCATCAGCGCAATGGCGAGCGCATTTCGCCGCGTTTCTTCGAGGGCGAGCCGGGGATCGATGGTTATTCGCGCGACCAGCAATCGTTCGGCTACCAGTTCGAACATCGCTTTAACGACGTTTTCACGGCGCGGCAGAACTTCCGTTATCTCGATTCCAAAGTGAATATGGATCAGGTCTACGCCTATGGCTGGACCACCCCGACCAGCAATGAACTGAACCGCTATTACACCGGTGGTGATGAGCGCCTGCATGCGTTTATCGTCGACAACATGCTGCAGGCCGAATTCTTCACCGGCGCGACCAAGCATACGGTGCTGATGGGCGCGGATTATCAGCGGCGTAAAACGGTGGTCGACTGGACTAGCGGTGGGCTGGCACCGATCAACGCGTTCAATCCGGTGTACGGCAATTCGGCGATCGAGATGTACGGTGAGACCAGCTATCTGCGTCGCCTCGAACAGACCGGCGTATACCTGCAAGACCTGATCGAGATGGACAAATGGCGCTTCTCGCTGGGCCTGCGTCAGGATTGGGTAGAGACATCCGATGAAAACCGCATTGCCGAAGCGGGGCGTCCTGTTGGTACAGAGATCAATGATCGACGCACGAAACTCACTGGCCGCGCCGGCGCGTTATACCTGTTCGATAACGGTCTGGCGCCCTACATCAGCTACTCCGAGTCGTTCAACCCGAACTCCTATGCCGACAGCGCCGGCAATCCACTGGCCCCCACCGATGGCACGCAGTGGGAAGTCGGATTGAAATATCAGCCACCGGGCACCGACAACTTGTTCACCGCCTCGCTGTTCCGCATCGATCAGGAAAACCTCGCGACCAAACTGCCCCAGGAGAACTTCTACCGCGCGGTCGGCGCTGTGCGCTCGCAAGGTCTGGAGCTGGAGGCGCACATGCAACTGACCGACAACTTGAAAGTACTCGGCAGTTACACCTTCACTGACATCGAGTATTCCAAATCGATGATCAGCACTTTGAGTACACCGACCGACGTAATCGAGAACAAGGGCAACTCACCGACTCAAGCGCCGCGACACATGGCCTCGCTGTGGGCTGACTACAGATTCGACAGTGCCGCACTTGATGGTCTGCGCCTGGGTGGTGGTGTGCGCTACGTCGGCTACAGCTGGGCCGATGCCGAGAACACCATGAAGGTGCCCTCTTATACGTTGTTCGACGCGTCGATAGGTTATGACCTGGGCAAGGTCGGCTTGAAAGGCGTGGATGTACGGCTTAACGCGAACAACCTGACCAACGAATCCTACGTCGCATCCTGCGCCAGTCTGAACTTCTGCTACATGGGCGAAGAACGCAACGTAGCGGCGACCGTCAGCTATCAGTTCTAAAGCGTTGTCCTGTGCATAAAAAAGCCAGCCCCTGATATCAGGGGCTGGCTTTGTCGTTTCTTCGGGGTGTCTGACATGCGTGCGTTTCTGGTTTTGTTGCATCGTTACATTGGTTTGGCGACAGCGTTGTTTTTGCTGTTGGCCGGGCTGACCGGCAGTTTGCTGGCGTTCAATCATGAACTGGATGAGTGGCTGAACCCACAATTCTATGAGGCAACGTCAGCGGGTGAGCGCTTGCCGCCGGGCGCGTTGGTGGATGCGGTGCAGACTGCACATCCAAAACTGCAGGTCTGGTACATGGAGTATCCGCAGGAGGCGGGGCATACCGCCCTGCTGGCGGCCGTTCCGCGTAATGACCCAGCGACAGGCAAACCGTTCGATGAACGCAATCAAGTGTTTTATCTGGACCCGGTCAGCGCAGAGCAGACAGGCACGCGTTACTGGGGTGAGTGTTGTTTCCAGCGGGAGAACTTCATTCCGTTCATCCTGGAGTTTCACTACAACCTGACATTGCCGGGTAACTGGGGATTGCTCTTGATGGGTGTAGTGGCCATCGCGTGGGTGATCGACTGTTTTGTCGCATTGTGGCTGACATTGCCGCGTGGCAAGCCCTTCTGGAAGAAGTGGGCTACTGCGTGGAAGGTGAAGGGCGGGCATGCCTACCGCTTGAACTTCGACCTGCATCGCGCCGGAGGATTGTGGCTGTGGCTACTGCTCTTACCGATCGCCGTCAGCAGCGTGGCCATGAATTTGCCGAGCCAGGTGTTCAAGCCTGCAGTCTCGTTGTTTTCGCCGATCGAGCCGAGCGTGTATGAAGCCAGAGGGCGAATGCGCGCCGATCAACTGGGGACGACACAGTTAAGTTATCAACAGGCGTACGAAAGGGCATTGCAGGAGGGGAAGCGATTAGGACTGACGGCGGCAATCGGCGAGTTGTATTACAGCTTTGAGTACAATTTCTACGGCGCAGGGTTTGGACAGCACGATACGGACGCACACGGTAAATCCTGGTTGTTCTTTCACGGTACCGATGGGCGTTTGTTAGGACAGGAAATCGCGGGACAGGGCACGTTGGGGGAGCAGTTTTATCGGCTTCAGTTACCGATACATGGCGGGCGGATCTTCGGGGTGACAGGACAGGTAATGATCGCGGTGTTAGGTGTATTGATTGCTGGACTGTCGGGGACGGGCGTTTATATCTGGTGGCGCAAGTGGCTAGCAAGACGCAGCAGCAAGACCCGCAGAGCGGCCTGATCTTTTTCCCACGCTTAAATGACAAAACCCCTGTCTGCGTCAGCAGACAGGGGTTTCGGAATTCAATCTTGACGATGACCTACTCTCACATGGGGAAACCCCACACTACCATCGGCGATACATCGTTTCACTTCTGAGTTCGGGATGGGATCAGGTGGTTCCAATGTTCTATGGTCGTCAAGAAATTCTTTATCTGGCCCGTCAACACGGTAACAAGCCAGCAAAAACAGGAACTTCTACT
>NZ_JAADJI010000021.1:0-34787 GCF_036283065.1 Pseudomonas moraviensis subsp. stanleyae | reverse complement strand
CAGGCTCACTCCCACAGAAGTCGCAGGTGTGCTGAAGGTTGAATCAATCCCCTATCCCTCTACCCGCCCTTTGCCCTCACGATCACCACGGTAATGCCTGGCCAGCGGAAAATCCGGCAGCCACGATTCGCGCCGTACCGTCCAGCTTTCATAGGTGGGTTGCAGTTGATCCGGCGCGTCGAGGGCGCCCAGGTTGATTTCGACTTCATCGGCGGATCGATTGAACACCGACGAGCCACAACGCGGACAAAAATGCCGCCCTTGGTAGTCATGGGTTTCACCGCTGATGCTCACCGCATCTTCAGGAAAAATCGCCGAGGCATGAAACAACGCGCCGTGCACTTTGCGACAATCGAGGCAATGGCACAGCCCGACCCGGTAAGGCTCGCCCTTTGCTTGAAAACGCACGTCGCCGCACAGGCATCCGCCGGTCAGTGTATTCATGGTTTACCTGCATTGCGCTCTTGATAAATACAATCGCCAAGTGCCGTTCAAAGGACCCGTTGCGATACTCCACTCAGCCTATAACAGTCGGTGCCTATGCGCATGGCTCAAGGACAAGTTCGGCATGTCCTGGCAGGCCATTCACGTCGGCTTCCTGCAGGTGCTCCAAGACCCGGACACGCGCAAGTCGCAGCGGGCGATGCAGGCCATGTTTCAGATGAAAAAGCTTGATGTCGCTGCACTGCAACGGGCATTCGACGGCCAGAGCTAATACACTCGGGCGCAGACCTGTCGGGAAGACCACGATGAAACACGCCGCTGCGAAAAACCCAGAGAAAGCCCCGCGTTTCTGGCGCGACGACGCCCTGCCTTTCATCGAGGCGCGGGCCATCGCGGATGGGCGCGAGGTCTGTTATGCGCGGCACTCCCACGCGCACTTTTCCATTGGCGCGATCACCGCCGGGCGCAGCACTTATGTGCATGAGCAAGCGCAGTTCGAGGTGGCGGCCGGCACCGTGGTGCTGATGAATCCCGGCGATGTGCATGCCTGTAATCCGGTCGATGACCAGCCGTGGTCGTATGTGATGTTGTATGTCGAGACGCCATGGCTGACGGATTTGCAGCATCAGTCAGGATTCGCGGCCGAGCTGGAATTTCGCCGTTTTTCGGACACGCATCTGGCTGATGCCGAGCTGTTCGGCAGGTTGATGGGCTTGTACGAGGTGTTGGTCGACGATAAGTTGGAGGCGCTGGCGAAACAGAGCGCGGCGGTGGAGTTTTTCAGTGAGCTGCAACTGCGCCTGAATCCGGCTGATCAGCCAATACTGGAGCCGAATTTCAAGCTGGAACGCGCCGCTGAATTCATCCGTGAGCATTGCACCGAGGTGCTCAGCCTCGAGGCGATTTGCGCGGCGGCGCAGCTGTCGCCGTCGTACCTGATACGTGCGTTCAAGCAGCGTTACGGAATGACGCCGCATGCCTTTTTGGTCAACCAGCGCATCCAGTTCGCCCGCGAGCGCTTGCGCAGCGGGCGGTTGATTGCTGATGTAGCGCATGAGGCCGGGTTTGCCGATCAGGCGCATTTTCAGCGAGCGTTCAAACAACATCTCGCGGCGACGCCGGGGCAGTATCGCGGCTGAACCCGATCTCCGATAACACACATATCCCCTGTAGGAGCTGACGAGTGCAACGAGGCTGCGATCTTTTGATCCTGATCTTCAAAAGCAAGATCAAAAGATCGCAGCCTCGTTGCACTCGTCAGCTCCTACAGAGGGAATGCGGTCAGGAAATCAAGTGATCAGGAGATAGACCGCGCTCACCGCCAGCAACAACGCCATCGAGCGGTTGAACCAGCGCATCCCCGCCGCGTTGCTCAAGTAGCCGCGCAAGAACGTCCCGGCATACACCCAGCAGCCCACCGACAGGTAGCAGATCACCAGATACACCGCCGCGAACTGCCAGACCAGCCGCGCCTCGCCGTCGGCGACAAACGCGCCCATGCCGGCCACGCACGCCAGCCAGGCCTTGGGGTTGAGCCATTGCATCACCGCGCCGTAGAGCATCGACGGCGCGCGGCCGGACTCGCAGGTGTGCAACTGGCCGTCATCGCTGGCCAGTTTCCAGGCCATGAACAGCAGAAACGCCACCCCGGCCCATTGCACCACTCGCGTCATGAACGGCCAGACTTTCAGTACCTCGTGCAAACCCAGCCCCATCAGCACCAGTAGCAACACAAACCCTAACGTGGCCCCGGCGACATGTCGCTGACTGGCGCGAAAGCCGTACTGCGCGCCGGAGCTCAAGGCAACGATATTGACCGGCCCGGGGGTGATGGAGGCGGCCAGGGCAAACGCCGCCATGGAAACAATCAGACTCATTGCACACCTGCTTCAAACGAGGAACGAGGGGGCTACGGTAGCGGCCGGCGTATTTCAGGTATTGAAGAAAATGACCCTGAGGATGCAAATCACCTGTGGGAGCGAGCCTGCTCGCGAAAGCGGTGGATCATTCAATCCGGCGCTGACTGGACTGGCGCCTTCGCGAACAGGCTCACTCCTACAGTGGGCACTCAGGCCAGGCGCGGGACGGTGAAGCGGAACTCACTGCCCTGCCCCAGCTCGCTCTCGGCGACGATCTGCCCGCCGTGGGCCTCGACGATGCCTTGGGTGATGTACAAACCCAGGCCCGTACCGGTCGGGTTGCCTTCCTTCACCGTCCAGTAGCGATCAAACACATGCGGCAAATGCTCTTTGGGAATGCCTTCACCACTGTCACGCACGGTAAAGACGATCTCATCGCCCACCGACTTGGCATGAACCCCCACGGTGCCCATGCGCGGGGTGAATTTGATGGCGTTGCCGACCAGGTTCGACAGCACTTGAAACAACCGCTCGGGATCGGCGTGGATGCGCAGGTCAGGATCGGCCTGGAAAGAAATGCTGATGTCCTTGTCATGGGCCAGCGGCGACAGCAGCGATTGCGCTTCTTCGAAAATAAGCCCGACGTCCAACGCCTGCGGGGTGATGGAATAGCGTCCGGCGTCGATCTTCGAGGTATCGAGCAAATCTTCCAGCAGCGTGTTCATCCGCGCCGTGGCCTGTTGCATGGTGTCGATCGCTGTGGAGATGCGCCGCGAGGTGTGTGCGCCTTCCGAGCTGAAGGCTTTCTGCATCATGCCGCAGAGCATGGAAATCACCGTCATCGGGTTGCGCAGGTCATGGGAAACCACCGCCACCAGATCGTCGCGCGCCTGCACTGCCTCCTGCTCGCGTCGTACCTGGCGGGCCAGATCGTTTTCCAGCGCCGAACGACGCAGGTCATTGGCGGCGAACCGATCACCGTGGCTCCACTTGGTGGAGATCCCGGCCATCTCGACCTTCCAGATCTCGAACGAGGTACGCGGACGCAGGCGCATCCCGGCGTCGGAGTTTTCCAGATCCAGCGGCTTGCGCGGGTCGCCGCTCCAGTTGATGTTTTCCTTCACTTCCGGACGGAACCACAGCACGCCGTTGTCCACCGGTTTCGGCAGGCTCATGGCGAGCACACCACTGGCCACCGACTGATACTGCGCCGCCGGCGGGTAAACGCTGGACAGATGATGGCTGGCAAAAACCGGCTCGCCGCGTTCCTGCAACCATTTGTGCAGCGCGCGAATTTCTTCTGGCGCCGGGCAGTTGCCGTAACGGTGCAGCTGCTTGTCTTCGATGATCGCGATGCCGCCGGCATTGACCAGCGCCATCAACGTCGCCGGCTGCTGCGCGAGGCCGTCGAACACGTTCTGCGGCGAATCGATCATCGCTTGATTGAGCCGCGCCAGCGCCTCGACCTTTTCTTCGCGCTGGCGGGTCAGTTCCAGGGTTTCCATCGCACTGATCTGCAACGACAGAACCTGGCCGATGGTCTGGCAGGCCATGCGCAATTCATGCGGCACGTGCAGCGGCTGGCGATTGCCGCAGCTGATCAGGCCCCAGAGCTTGTCGCCCTTGAGCAGGGAAATGCTCATCGACGACAGCACGCCCATGTTCTTCATGTACTGGCAGTGAATCGGCGAGACGCTGCGCAACGTGGCGAAGCTCAGGTCCAGCGGCGTCTGCGTGTCGGGGCGCAACTTCGGCACCAGCGGCACTGGCCGATAATCGGCGTTGGGAATGATCCGCAGCCAATTGGTGCGATACAACTCGCGCGCCTGCTCGGGGATGTCCGAGGCCGGGAAGAACAGGCCGTTGAACACTTCCATCGACGGATCGGACGCCTCGGCGATGACCTGACCGTGGCCCTCCTCCTCGAAGCGATAGATCAGTACCCGGTCGTAACCGGTCATCGCCTGGATTTCCTTGACGCTGATGTCGTACAGGGCCTGCAACGTGGTCGCCGCTTGCAGGCGCTGGAGCATGCGGCCCAGATGGGTGTTGACCCCGGCGACATTGCGCGGCTGGAAATTCTTTACGTGGATCTCAAGCTCGAGAATCAGTACGCCCTGATGGCGGTGCAGCAAACCTTCGAATTCAGTGCCGTTAAGCTCGAAACGCAGCGGCGCCGCCTCGCAGAACGTCGTCTGCTGCAAGGCTTGCAGTACTTGCGCGGTGTGTTCGGCGCCGATCAGGCTGTGCAGCGGCTGGCCGATCAACGCTTCGGGCGTGCGGGCCAGCAGGGTTTCAACGTTGGCGCTGACCTGAATGATCTGCAGTGCAGGCTCGCTCAGGGTCAGCAGCAAACCGTGGGGCTGAATCGCGCCGGGAAAGCGGATCGGCTCGTCGGCGCAATTGGCCAGCAGTTCTTCAAAGGCTTGTTGGTCTTGCAGGTTCATGCCAGTACCTCCTGGCGCTCGAGCCACTGCTCGAAACAGCTGAATGTGGTTTGTGCTGCGCTGACCACGGCCGCGCGTTCGCTGGCCGTCATGGGCCGGTTGCTCAGGTATTCAATGAATTCGCGCCAGCGCCGCCCGGTGGCCGCGCCGTAGACATCGAGAAACGCGGCGCCGTTGTCGGCGTCCAGATTCAGCCGCGCGGCAATCTCTCGACGCAGGATCTGCCCGCCAAGGGTCGCGCCTTCGAGCACGTACAGAACGCCAAGGCTGGCAGCGCTGGAGTCGATCACCGGCAAGTCGCCACACAGCGGCAGATCATTGGCCGTCGCGCCCAGCGCGCGCAGGTCGGCGTGCAAGGTTTCGGCCTTCAGACGAGGCGTCAGATTGAAATCTTCCGGGACCGCGCCACTGGCGAGCAACGCCCGCTCCAGTGGCTGATAGAAACCGTAATAGGCCGCCATCAAGCGTTCGAAAGCGCGGGTATCGAGGGAGTCGGAGAAAAAAGGAAGGCGTTTTTCCAGTGCGATGTGCAGTTCGGCTGTGCCGGCCCGCAGATCTTGCAGCACCGGTGGCACATAAACCTCACGGGCCTTTGCTTGCATGTAGATCGCTCTTGGTGGGACCCGGCAGGGGCCATTCTGGGTGGGCACAACGTGGGGGGGAATTTATCACGCCACGAGGCTTTTTCTGCCTGCAGAAGCGTTTTTTCTGTCGAGCCGCGACCCTATGACAGGTTGAGAGTGGCGCCGGATCAAAAAAGTTCGACCGACGCCATTATCCTGCCAGCAGAGATCACCTCAATCAGCGCCGTCGTTCTGCACCGATGGATCGCCGTTGGCCGGCACGCTGCGGTCGGCAACGGGTTTCGCAGGGTTGTTTTTTTCGGCCCCGGGGTAACCGGGCAGACCGCGAGTATCGTTCGGTGTCATGACATCTTCGCTGTCACGGCTGACGTCCCAGTCGGTGGTGGCGTTGGGATCTTCATCACGCCCGGCCGTGCCGATGGCGAAGCCGTCATCGTTGGGATTCAGGTTTTCGTCGAGGGCCTTGTCGTTGCTGGATCGGTTGCTCATGTCTGCCTCCAGAACACGTTGATCGGACTAGTTTGGAAACGCGCTGGCCGCTCGAGTGCAATGGACAAGACCAACGGTGCATTCGCGGCACTGGTCGCCTGGCTTGAACCACCGTTGCTGCGGGGGGTTCTGAAGAGAAACACTCGCTCGAGCACTGCCATGAGCCACCCGCGATTCGGCATTGAGGAAGAGTACTTTGTCACTGACCTGCAAACCCTGCGCATGGTCGGCAGTCCTCCGCCACAGGCCATCGAGGCCTGTCGGGCGGCGCTGGGGCTGTGGTTTGCCACGGAGATGTTTCAGGGGCAGATCGAAGTGGCCTCGCCGGTGTTCAGCGACTTTGTGCACGCCGGCGATTTTCTCCGTGGCAGCCGTCAGGCCTTGGGTGCAGCCCTCGAACCGTTTGGCCTGGGGGTGCTCAGTGCCGGCAGTCACCCGCTGGCCGACTGGCGTGAGCAGGTGCCTACCGACGAGGAACATTTCCATCATCTGTTCGAGCGCTACGGCCATGTCGCCCGGCGCAGCGTGTTGTCGGGGCTGCATGTGCACGTCGAGGTGGTCGAGCCGCTGGATCGCGTTGCGGTGATGAATGAAGTGCTGCCATGGACGCCGCTGCTGTTGGCGCTGAGCTGTTCGTCGCCGATCTGGGATGGCGCCGCCAGTGGTTTCATGAGTTATCGGCAGACCGCGTGTGACGAGTGGCCACGCATGGGCATTCCGCCGCTGTTTGCCGATCAGCGCCATTACGATGAGCACTTGGCGTTTCTCCTGCGCATCGGCGCGATCACTCAACCGAGCGAGTGCTGGTGGGGTGTGCGCCCGGCCGCGCGTTTTCCGACTCTCGAGCTGCGTATGACTGACGCTTGCCCTCGAGTCGACGATGCGCTGACGCTCGCGGCGTTTTTTCGCGTATTGGTGGCGCATGCCAGTGCACAGCGGCGGCCCGGCTTGCTCTACGACCAGACCGCGCGCTCGATGCTGGAAGAGAACCGCTGGCGTGCAAAACGCCTGGGGACTCATGCACGCTTTCTGGTCGAGGGCATCGACGGCGACTGTACGATCACGCAGTGGCTGGAGCTGGCCGAGCAGCGTTTTGCCGAGACCGCGCAGGTATTGGGCGCGGCGCAATTGTTCGAGCGTGCGCGGGCGATCATCGACAGCGGCACCAGCGCAGATCGGCAACTGGCGCTATTCAACCTGGCGTCTGAACAACCGCAAAACGGCCACCTGGCGCTGGCGCACGTGACTGAATCGTTGCTTCAGGAAACGGCTGGCTGAGCGCTCTCGGACGGGCCCTTGAGTTCGACCTGATTGCCGTCCGGGTCGAAACAGTACAGCGACAGGCCGTAACCCTCGGCGCCGAAACGTCTGGCGGCTTGCTCCACGGTCAGGCCGAACGAGCGCAGGTGAGCGATGAGCGCCGCTTCGTCGAACGGCTCGATGCGCAGGCAAAAATGATCGACATTGCGTTTGTCCGCCTCAGCCGCGCCGCCGCCCTTGCGCCCGAGTTCGCCTGCAAGGTCGACCAGATCGATCATCGACGTGCCGGCCCGCAAGTGCACCAGCCCCAGCGGCTGGTTATGCCTGACCACTTCGGCGCCAAACACCCTGGCGTAGAAATCGATGCTGCGTTGCAGGTCGGCGACGCGCAGGACGATGTGATCAATGCGCTGAATGGAAAACGGATGCATGGGTTGGCTTCCTTGAAAGCGGCGACCCGCTCATTGTGCTGCACCAGCGAAAAAATTCACTGTCGATTTTTCGGTGGAGCCATCGACAAAGCGGATTTACTCTCTGCCCATGAACATACCAGCCGCTGTCCTGCCGCCCCACGCCGAAATGGTTCGCGCCATGCTCGAACGCGACACTGCCTATGAAGGCGTGTTTTTCACAGCCGTGAAGACCACCGGGATTTTCTGCCGCCCGAGCTGCACGGCGCGCAAGCCGAAACCGGAAAACGTCGAATTCTTTGCCCACGCCGACGAATGCCTGTGCGCGGGCTATCGCGCCTGCCTGCGCTGCAAGCCACTGGACGCGGCGGCAATCGCCCCGGACTGGGTGCAACGCTTGCTCAACGCAGTGGACGCCGACCCCGAACGGCGCTGGAGCGATGCGCAATTGCTCGCCGAGGGCATCGAACCGCTGAAGCTGCGGCGCTGGTTCAAACAGCACTTCGGCATGACCTTCCACGCCTGGCTGCGCACCCGACGGCTCGGCATGGCGCTGGGCGGGATCAGGCAAGGCACATCGATCGATCACGCCGCGTTTGATTCCGGCTACGAGTCGCTCAGCGGTTTTCGCGACGCCTTTCAGAAGTCCTTCCACATCACCCCGGGCCGCGCCGCCAACAGTGAGCCGTTGCTGTTCACTCGCCTGACCACGCCGCTGGGGCCGATGATCGCCATGGCCGAGCGCCGTGGGCTGGTGCTGCTGGAGTTTCTCGATCGCCCGGCCCTGACCCGGGAAGTCGAAGCCCTGCAAAACCGTTACGGCTACGCCGTCGCGCCGGGGCACAACGCGCATTTGCAGCAGATCGAAGTGCAACTGGCGGATTACTTTGCCGGCAGACTCACTCAGTTCAGCGTGGCGTTGCACCTGCCCGGCAGCGCGTTCGCCCGCGAGGTCTGGGCGGCGCTGCTGCAAATTCCCTATGGCCATACCAGCACTTACGGCGCTATCGCCGCCGGGCTGGGCAAACCCGGTGCCAGCCGCGCGGTCGGTCTGGCCAACGGGCACAATCGCCTGTCGATCGTGGTGCCCTGCCACCGGGTAATTGGCGCAGACGGCTCGCTGACTGGCTATGGTGGCGGACAGCCGCGCAAGGCGTTTCTGCTTCGGCTGGAAAACGCTGCGCTGCAAATGACTCAACAATTGGCTTTCTGAAGCTTTCAATCAACTTAACGAGAAGGAATTTCGATGAGTACGCTCGATTCACCGCAGCATGACTGACGTGTATGACGCGGCCAGCGCGTTTCTGGCCGCAATGGACACTGACTGGCAACGCCATATCAGCGCGGTCGGGCCATGCCTGCATCAGCCACATCCGGCGCGCGATCCGTATGAGTCGCTGGTGCGGGCGATTGCCTATCAGCAACTGCATGCCAAGGCCGGCGACGCGATTCTCGCGCGTCTGGTGGGATTGTTTCCGGGGCAGGCGTTTCCGCGTGCGGAGCAGATTCTGGCTTCCGAGGTCGAGCACCTGCGCGCCTGCGGGTTTTCAGCGAGCAAGATCGCGACGATTCAGGGCATTGCCCAGGCGACACTGGACGGCGTGGTGCCGGATTACCCGACAGCGCGGGCGATGGATGATGAAACCCTGATCGAACGCCTGACCAGTCTGCGCGGAGTCGGCCGCTGGACCGTGGAGATGCTGTTGATCTATAGCCTCGAACGCATGGATATTCTGCCGGCTGATGATTTTGGCGTGCGCGAGGGTTATCGGCGTTTGAAGGGTTTGGAGATACAGCCGACGCGCAAACAGATGATCGAGATTGGTCAGGCGTGGAGCCCGTATCGGACGGTAGCCGCCTGGTATCTGTGGCGAGTGGCCAAGGTCTAGACCGCGTTATCGTTTTTCGCGAGCAGGCTCGCTCCCACACTGAATCAGCGTTCGGCGCGCTGTTTCCGCGTTCCTTGGGTGAGGGGAAAATCGAACTGGCGCTGCAAATCCTCAGCCTTGAGAATCTCGAACAACGCCTGCGCCGCGGCCGACAGCTCATTGCCCGGCTCGGTCAACACACCAATCGCCCGCTCCACCGAATCGCTCAAGGTCAGGCAATGCGCACCGAGCTCACGCATTTGCCCCGCACACAACGCCGGCACCGCGCTGACCCCAAGCCCGCTGGCAACCATCCGGCCGACCGTCGCCAATTGATGGCTCTCGAACTCCACCGGCAACTTCATCCCGCGTGCCTGCAAATGCTCTTCGAGCATTACCCGCACGGTCGATGGCCGCTGCAAGGTGATGAACGGTTCCTGCAGCAAGGTCTGCCAATCGATGTCGGCGCGACCGGCCAGCGCTGAATCCGCTGGCACCACGGCGACAAAGCGATCGACATACAACGGTGTGAAAGTCATCGAAGTGCTCTGCATCGGCGCAAATGCCACACCGAGTTCCACCTGCCGGTCGCGGACCATTTCCAGCACCTGCTCGTTGATCACGTCGTTGACCGTCACGTTGACGTTCGGATAGCGCGCGCGAAAGCTCTTGAGGATCGGCGGCAGCAGATTGCCGGCAAACGAAGGCATCGCCGCCAGCGTCACGCGTCCGCGTTGCAGGCTGAAACGCTGACGCATTTCGTCTTCGGCGTTGTCCCAGTCGGCGATCAACCGACGCGCCAGCGGCAGCAGGGATTCGCCTTCCGGGGTCAACGCAACATTGCGGGTATTGCGGCTGAACAACCGCCCGCCCAAGCCCTCCTCCAGCGCCTTGATGGTCAGGCTAAGCGCCGATTGCGACAGGTGCAGACGCTCGCAGGCTACGGCGAAGCTCAGGCTATGCGCCACGGCGAGAAAGGCGCGGATCTGTTTGATGGTCATGGTCGCGTTGCTCCAGTTGCGAGCGGCAAGCTTCAAGCTGCAAGCCGTGATGCGACGCCCCCATGTAGGAGCTGCCGAAGGCTGCGATCTTTTGATCTTGAAAATCAACGGCAAAAGATCGCAGCCCTCGGCAGTTCCTACAGGAGATCGCCGAAATGTTAATTATTGATGTTTATTAATCAATCCGCAGAAAAAATCAACTTAACAAATATATCCCGCAGAGAGACACTCCAGTCATTCGGCTAGCCAGCCGCCCGCAAATAATAAAAGAGGTGCCTATGGCAGGTTTCGACAAGCGTGTGAGTTCCTACGAGGAAGCGATGGCCGGGCTGGAAGACGGCATGACCGTCATCGCTGGCGGCTTCGGTCTGTGCGGCATTCCGGAAAACCTGATCGCCGAGATCAAGCGCAAGGGCACCCGCGACCTTACTGTCGTCTCCAACAACTGCGGCGTTGACGGGTTCGGTCTTGGCGTGCTGCTCAGCGACCGTCAGATCAGCAAAGTCATCGCCTCCTACGTCGGCGAAAACAAACTGTTCGAAGAGCAACTGCTCAAGGGCGAGATCGAAGTCATCCTCACCCCGCAGGGCACCCTCGCCGAGAAAATGCGCGCCGGCGGCGCTGGCATACCGGCGTTCTTCACCGCCACCGGCGTCGACACCCCAGTTGCCGAAGGCAAGGAAGTGCGTGAATTCAAGGGCCGCAAATACCTGATGGAAGAGTCCATCACCGGCGACTTCGCCATCGTCAAAGGCTGGAAGGCCGACCATTTCGGTAACGTGGTTTACCGTCACACTGCGCAGAACTTCAACCCGCTGGCCGCCACCGCCGGGAAGATCACCGTGGTCGAAGTCGAAGAAATCGTCGAACCCGGCGAACTCGACCCGACGCAGATCCATACCCCGGGCATCTACGTCGACCGGGTCATTTGCGGCACGTTCGAAAAACGCATAGAACAACGCACCATCCGCAAATAATTCAGGCCTACGGAGAACAACAACATGGCACTTACCCGCGAACAAATGGCTCAACGCGTCGCCCGCGAAATGCAGGACGGCTACTACGTGAATCTCGGCATCGGCATTCCGACCCTGGTCGCCAATTACATCCCCGAAGGCATGGAAGTCATGCTGCAGTCGGAAAACGGCCTGCTCGGCATGGGCCCGTTCCCGACCGAAGAAACCATCGATGCCGACATGATCAATGCTGGCAAACAAACCGTGACCGCGCGGATCGGCGCATCGATTTTCAACTCCGCCGAATCCTTTGCGATGATCCGTGGCGGCCATGTCGACCTGACCGTGCTCGGCGCCTTTGAAGTCGACGTTGAAGGCAACATCGCTTCGTGGATGATCCCCGGCAAACTGGTCAAGGGCATGGGCGGCGCCATGGATCTGGTGGCCGGTGCCGACAACATCATTGTCATCATGACCCATGCCTCCAAGGACGGTGAGTCCAAACTGCTGGCCAAATGCAGCCTGCCGCTGACCGGCGCCGGCTGCATCAAGCGCGTGCTGACCGACCTCGCCTATCTGGAAATCGAAAATGGCGCTTTTGTCCTCAAGGAACGCGCACCTGGCGTCAGCGTCGAGGAAATCGTCGCCAAAACCGCTGGTAAACTGATCGTCCCGGATCACGTACCGGAAATGCAGTTCGCTGCCGAGTGAGGAATTCGAAAATGCAAGACGTCGTCATTGTTGCCGCCACGCGTACCGCGATCGGCAGTTTCCAGGGCTCCCTGGCCAATGTGTCCGCAGTAGATCTGGGCGCGGCGGTGATCCGCCAGTTGCTCAAGCAGACCGGTCTGGACGGGGCGCAGGTCGATGAAGTGATCATGGGCCAGGTGCTGACCGCTGGCGCTGGACAGAACCCGGCGCGTCAGGCGGCGATCAAGGCTGGCCTGCCCCACGCGGTACCGGCGATGACCCTGAACAAGGTCTGTGGTTCGGGCCTGAAAGCCCTGCATCTTGGTGCGCAGGCGATTCGTTGCGGCGATGCCGAAGTGATTATCGCTGGTGGTCAGGAGAACATGAGCCTGTCCAACTACATCATGCCGGGCGCGCGCACCGGTCTGCGCATGGGCCACGCACAAATCGTCGACACCATGATCAGCGATGGCCTGTGGGATGCGTTCAACGATTACCACATGGGCATCACGGCGGAAAATCTGGTCGATAAATACCAGATCAGCCGCGAACAGCAGGACGCCTTTGCTGCTGCTTCCCAACAGAAAGCTGCCGCCGCCATCGAAGCCGGGCGCTTCGTTGATGAAATCACCCCGATCCTGATTCCGCAGCGCAAGGGCGATCCGGTCGCGTTCAATGTCGACGAGCAGCCACGCGGCGACACCAGCGCCGAATCCCTGGCAAAACTGCGCCCGGCGTTCAAAAAGGATGGCAGCGTCACCGCTGGCAACGCCTCCTCGCTCAACGACGGAGCCGCCGCCGTGATTCTGATGAGTGCCGAAAAAGCCAAAGCCCTCGGCCTGCCGGTTCTGGCCAGAATCGCTGCCTACGCCAACGCTGGCGTCGACCCGGCAATCATGGGCATCGGCCCGGTATCTGCCACCCGCCGCTGCCTCGACAAGGCCGGCTGGAGCATCGACCAGCTCGACCTGATCGAAGCAAACGAAGCGTTCGCCGCGCAATCGCTGGCCGTCGCCAAGGACCTGCAATGGGACCTGAACAAGGTCAACGTCAACGGCGGCGCCATCGCCCTCGGCCATCCGATCGGCGCGTCCGGTTGCCGTGTGCTGGTGACATTGCTCCACGAAATGCTCAAGCGCGATGCGAAGAAAGGGCTGGCGACCTTGTGCATTGGCGGCGGTCAGGGTGTGGCGCTGGCGCTGGAACGCGTTTAACCACGACATCCGCTGTAGCCTGCTCAAGAGCCCCTCACCCTGGCCCTCTCCCAGAGGGAGAGGGAATTGATCGGGGGATGCGCAGGAGTCATGTCGGCCTGAGCGGGCTGAGTTGAATCCATAATCGACTCGGTCATTCAGGTCGATGTCTGATGCAAGACAACTCGGTCGGCTCCCTCTCCCTCCGGGAGAGGGCTGGGGTGAGGGAGCTGTTGACTGCGTTACATCGGTTTTTTACCTGCCGAGAATCTGTGGTGAATGTTCTGGCCCCTTCGCGAGCAGGCTCGCTCCCACAGGGGAATGCGTTTTCAACTGTGGGAGCGAGCCTGCTCGCGAAAGCACTTGCTCAGGCGCCGAGAATTCAAGGCTTGCGCAGCAGATAGGTATCCATGATCCACCCATGCTCCGCCCGCGCCGCTTTGCGCACCCTTTCTATTTCGTCGGCGACATCCGCCAATCGGCCGCTGATCAGTATTTCGTCCGGCGTGCCCAGGTAAGCCCCCCAGAAAATCTCGGTCTGCCGCTCTGCAACCCGCTGATATGAATCCTCAGCATCCAGCATCACCACCAGACTGTCCGCCTCACTCACCTGCCCCGCCGCCAGCCGCCGGCCCGTGGTGATTTCCACCGAACGGCCGATCGTGTTCAGCGGTATCTTGTGCTGCGCTGCCAGGGCCTGAACGCTGGTAATCCCCGGGATCACCTCGTATTCAAACTCACAGCGGCCTGATGCCTGAATCGCCTGAAGAATCCGCAATGTGCTGTCGTATAACGCCGGATCGCCCCAGATCAGGAATCCGCCACACTGGCCGTCGGACAATTCTTCATTGATCAGCCGTTCGAAGGTCTGCTGCTTGGCGCGGTTCAGTGCATCGACGCTCGCCGTGTAGTCGACATCGCCGCGCTCGCGCTCCGGACTGCTGGCTTCGACAAAGCGATAAGCGTGGTCGGTGATGTAGCGCTCGCAGATCTCCCGGCGCAGGTCGATCAGCGTCTGCTTGCTCGGGCCTTTATCCAGCAGAAAGAACACATCGACCCGATTCAGCGCTTTCACCGCCTGCATCGTGATGTAGTCCGGATTGCCGGCGCCAATGCCGATGACCAGCAGCTGTTTCATCAGAATCCCTCTTCAAGGTCCATGCCCGGCAAGCGTAGACGCCAGATGCCATTGAAGCGCAGCTCGATCATTGCCAGCGGCTCGACGTCGATCGCATTGAACGCTGCGCCCTGCAGCACCTGCATCAGCGCTGCACGGATGACAAACGGATGGGTGACCGCCACCACATGCCCCGGCGTTGCGGCGATGGTGTCCAGCCACATTGAAACCCGTTCCGTCAGTTGCCTGACCGATTCGCCGCCATGGGGCGCCGCTTCAGGATCGGCCAGCCAGGCCTGCAACGCGTCGGCCTCATTGGTTTGCAGATCCTTGATCGATTGGCCGTGCCAGCGTCCCCAGTCACAATCGCGCAGGGCCGGCTCAACCTGCGCATCAACGCCAAACCCCGCTGCCGTTTGTCGAGTTCGCAACTCCGGCGCGCAAATCAGCCGCCGTGGCGAGGCGAATCGCGCTTTCAACGTGTCAGACGCTACCGGCAAATCTTCAACGGGCTCGTTCGTAGGAAAACGCGCCAGTTTCTGTGCGATGGTTCGCGCATGGCAAATCAGTGTCAAACGGCTACTTGGCACAAGCAGGTACTCGGTCGAAAGATAAGACAGGCAGCGGGATATAGCCGATGCGCGGGCCATTGTGCCGTAAAACCGCAGCCCTGAGGATTGCCGCCCGCTCGCCGCTGAAGTTTGCTCAGGCAATATCTGACACCATCATAGGCAATGGACTACAACACCGCGCTATGTCGGCGTAGCCCTAATTACACGGGCGCATTGCACGTTTTTGGTGCTCTCTGAACCTGTACAAAAATTCGCTAGACATGTAACACCCATTACATAAATACTCTTTTAACGGATTGTGAAACGAATTCGACACCCCATCCAGCAGGAGCCCGGATGCCCCCTCTCAGAGACCTGATCACCGATCCCGGCCTCGACCTGACGCCTTCAGAGCGCAAGGTTGTCCGCGCCCTGCTCGATCAGTATCCGCGCAACGGTCTCGGGCCCATGGCACGGCTGGCCGAACATGCCGGTGTCAGCGATCCGACCATCGTCCGTCTGGTGAAGAAACTTGGTTTCGGCGGTTATGCCGAATTCCAGGAAGCCCTGCTCAGCGACATGGATCATCGCCTGCGCTCACCGCGCACACTGTTGCAGCCGCGCGCGCAGCAGAACAAGGACGACGCCTGGGCTCATTATCTGGCCGACAGCCACCGCTTGCTGGTCGACACCCAGGCCCTGACCCAACCCGAGGACGTGCGCATCCTTGTGGAATGGCTGCTCGACAGCCGCCATCAGGTCTACTGCTTCGGTGGTCGTTTCAGCATTCTCATGGCCAATTACCTGCTCAACCACCTGCGCCTGCTGCGTCCTGGCTGCTTCGCCCTGGAAGACAACGCCCTGCTGCCCGACCGTTTGTACGATCTGCAACGTCAGGACGTGGTGCTGGTCTTCGACTACCGGCGCTACCAGACCCAAGCCCTGCGCGTTGCGCAGGCGGCGAAAAACAACAACGCGCGAGTGGTGCTGTTCACCGATGTCTATGCCTCGCCGCTGCGCGAATTGGCCGACCTGATCATCAGCGCACCGGTGGAATCGGCGTCGCCCTTCGACACCATGGTGCCGGCGCTGGCGCAGGTCGAGGCGCTGATTGCCTGCCTGACCTTGCGCGTGCCGGACCCGGCCGATCGCCTGGAAGGCATCGATGCTGTGCGCAACGACTTTGCGACTCACCTGCTGGAGGAAAAATAAGGATGTTCAGCCTTCCCCACCGCTCGCCTCGGGACTTGCCGTTTGTGGTCGATCACACCGCATTGTTGCTGGTGGACATGCAGCGCGCCTGGCTCGAGCCGCAATTCGACCCGCACCTGAGCGGGCCGGACGCCGAGTATTTTCTCCAGCGCACGCGCAGCCAGGTGGTGCCCAATCAGCAACGGCTGTTAGGTGCCTTCCGCCAGGCGCAGCAGAATGTGCTGCACACGATTATCGAAAGCCTGACCGCCGACGGTCGCGACCGCTCGCTGGATCACAAGCTGTCGGACATGCACCTGCCCAAGGGCAGCGCGCAAGCTCAGGTCATCGCTGAACTGACCCCGGCCGAGAACGAAATCATGCTGCCGAAGACCTCCTCCGGGGTGTTCAACTCGACCAACATCGACTACGTGCTGCGCAACCTGCAGACCCGTCATTTGATCATCGCTGGCATCGTCACCGACCAATGTGTCGACATGGCCGTGCGCGACGCCGCCGACCGTGGCTATCTGGTCACGCTGGTGGAGGACGCCTGCGCGACTTACACCGCCGAACGCCACCACGCCTGCCTCAATGCAATCAAGGGTTACTGCTGGATCACCGATACTGACACCGTGCTCAGCCGTTTGCGGGAGATGCAGCCATGAGCACACGCCTGTCGCCGCTGCCGATGACCACGCTGGTCACCACTGACCTGATTGGCATCACCCGTGGCCGCTCGTTTCCTTCCGATGAGCTGGAGCATTACCAGGCAGCGGGCTGCGGCTGGGTTCCGGCCAACAGTGCGTTGACGCCACAAGACATCATCGCTTCGAGTAATCCGTGGGGCGCATACGGCGACCTGCGGCTGATTCCGGATCTGAGCAGCCGTGTCACCGTCGGCAACGGCCCGGACGTCAATGCGCCGGTGCTGGACTTCATCCACACCGATATTCGCGAGACCGACGGCCAGGCTTGGGGCGCCTGCCCTCGTACATTGCTGCGCGACGAAATCGAGCGCTATCACGATGAGCTCGGTTTGCAGGTCAACGCCGCCTTCGAACATGAATTCAACCTGCATGCCGGGCTCGCGGAACACGCAGCGTTCTCTCTCGAAGCGCAGCGCCAGGGTGCTGAATTCGCCGGCTGGCTGCTCAGCGCCCTGCGCGCCGGCGGGGTCGAGCCGGAAATGTTCCTGCCGGAATACGGCAAGCACCAATACGAAATCACTTGCCGCCCGACCCTCGGCGTGGCGGCGGCGGATCGTGCGGTCAATGTGCGTGAAATCACCCGGGAAATCGCCCGGCAGATGGGTCTCGACCTGAGTTTTGCACCGAAGACCGCCGCCGAGGCGGTGTGCAATGGTGTGCATCTGCACGTCAGCCTGCTCGATCTGGCCGGTCAACCGATGCTGTACGACGCCGGCACCAGCAACGGCCTGTCGAGCATCGGCCAGCACTGGGCTGCCGGCGTCCTGCATTATCTGCCGGCACTCTGCGCCTTCACCGCACCCACGCCGCTGTCGTACGAACGTTTGCAGCCGCACCACTGGAGCGCGTCCTACGCTTGCCTGGGGCAGCAGAACCGTGAAGCGGCGCTGCGCATCTGCCCGACCGTGACCTTGGGTGGCAAGTCTGCTGCACAGCAGTTCAACCTGGAATTCCGCGCCATGGACGCCACCGCCTCGCCGCATCTGGCTATGGCCGCGCTGCTGATCGCCGGGCGGCTGGGCATCGAACAGCGTCTGGCGCTGAACGCGATCACCGATGAAATTCCCGATTCACTCAACGACGAGCAACGCAAGGCCCGGGGCATTGTCGCCCTGCCTGCCTCGCTGGCGCAGGCGCTGGATTGCCTGCGCGACAGTTCAGCCTTCAATGAATGGCTGCCCAAGCCGCTGCTCGACACGTATTACGCCCTGAAAACCGAGGAACTGGCGCTGACGGAACAGCTCTCGCCCGCTGACCTGTGTGAGCACTATGCACGCCTGTACTGAATCCGCCGAACTGGGCCTATTCAACCGCCCGGTCTACAACCTGAGCCGCGAGGACTCGACGAACCCGTTGATCCTCGTGTGCGAACACGCCAGTCGTTACATCCCCGAAGCCCTGAATAATCTGGGCCTGGACGAGGCGGCCGCGCGCGAACACATCGCTTGGGACATCGGCGCGCTGCAACTGGCCGAAGAGCTATCGGAACAGCTCGGCGCCACCCTGCTCAGCGCCAACTATTCAAGGCTGTTGATCGACCTCAACCGCCCGCGCCATGCACCGGACAGCATTCCAGTGCAGAGCGAGATCTACCAGATCCCTGGCAACCGCGAGCTGGACGAGGCGGCCCGCGAGTACCGCCGGCAGACCCTGTTCAAACCGTTTCATGCACGTTTACAGACGTTGATCGATGAGCGCATTGCCCAAGGCCAGACGGTGCGCGTGGTCGGTATTCACAGTTTCACCCCGGTGTATTACGGCCAGCCGCGACCGCTGGAAGTCGGCGTGCTGTTCGGCCAGGCCAAAGCCTACGCCCAGCGCCTGCTCGACGGGCTGCAAGCGCATCCGCTGAAAGTCGCGGGCAACCAGCCGTACAGAATTGATCCCCTGGGCGACATGACCGTGCCGGTGCACGGCGATGCCCGCGGCCTCGAAGCGGTGCTGATCGAGGTGCGCAACGATCTTCTGCGCAGCCCCGAAGCGGTGTCGCGCTGGGCCGGCTACCTGGCACCTTTGCTGTAAGAATCGCGGTAAATGATGGACCGATAGAACAACTAAAACGACCGATGGCTGACAAGGAGTTGCGCTTCATGGAAATTGAAGAATTCGGCTACAAGCAAGAGTTGAAACGTAGCCTGACGCTGACCGATCTGGTGGTGTACGGGATGATCTTCATGATCCCCATCGCCCCGTTCGGTGTGTATGGCTATGTCAACGCCGAGGCACCGGGGATGGTGCCGCTGGCGTACATCATCGGCATGGTCGCGATGCTGTTTACCGCACTGAGTTACGGCAGCATGGCCAAGGCTTTTCCGATTGCCGGCTCGGTCTATTCCTACGCCCAGCGCGGCCTCAATCAACACGTCGGCTTCATTGCTGGCTGGCTGATGCTGCTCGACTACCTGCTGATTCCGCCGCTGCTGTACCTGTATGCGGCGATGGCGCTCAACCATTTGTACCCGGATATTCCCAAGGTTGGCTTCATCCTGGCGTTCCTGGTCAGCGCAACGTTCGTCAACCTGCGCGGCATCACCTTTACCGCGCGGATGAACATCCTGTTCTTGCTGGCGCAACTGGTGGTACTGGGCATCTTCCTGTTCTACGCCTGGAATGCGTTGCACAACGGCGGCGGCAATGGCGAGCTGACACTGGCGCCGCTGTATCACCCGGAAACCTTCAACTTCGCCCTGCTGATGCAAGCGGTATCGATCGCTGTACTGTCGTTCCTCGGCTTCGATGCGATCTCGACCCTTGCCGAAGAAATCAAGGAAGACCCGGGCCGCAGCGTCGGCAGAGCGGCGCTGATCACCCTCGCGGTAATGGGCACGATTTTCGTGGTGCAGACGTGGATTGCCACCGATCTGGCGGCGGGCATGGGCTTCAAGTCCGCCGACACCGCGTTCTATGAAATCGCTGAAATCGCCGCCGGCAGCTGGCTGGCGACCCTTACCGCCGTCGCCACGGCGCTGGCCTGGGGCGTGGCCGTGGCGATCACCTCGCAGGCCGCCGTCTCGCGCCTGCTGTTCGGCATGGCCCGCGACGGCAAACTGCCGAAAGTGCTGGCCAGGGTCCATCCGAAACACAACACGCCGTACCTGAGCATCTATCTGGTGGCGGTGCTGTCATTGCTGATCTGCTACCTGTTCATCAATGCGGTGGACATTCTCACTTCGCTGATCAACTTCGGCGCCCTCAGCGGTTTCATGCTGTTGCACCTGACGGTGATCAACCACTACTGGCGTCGGCAGAAGTCGGGTCAGGTTGTGCGCCATCTGCTCTGCCCGGTGATCGGCTTCATCATCGTCGCCGCGATCATGTACAACATGGGCGTCGATGCGCAGAAACTCGGCCTGATCTGGATTGCCCTGGGTCTGGTTTATCTGTTTTTCCTCAACAAGCTCGGCGCCAGCACTGCGCTGCCCGATCCGAGCAAAGGCTGACAAGAAAAAGAGCGGCGTCTGACAACAAATCAGGCGACCGCCGATTTAACGCGTGGAAACCGACAGTGATAGTCAGGTTCGGCGAACGGTCCGAACCTTTTGATACAGGAGTACATCCATGCTGGTCTTACGCCCAGTCGAGCAGAATGATCTGCCCCAGCTACAGCGCCTGGCCCGCGAGAGCCTGATCGGCGTGACCTCGCTGCCCGATGACAGCGAACACCTGCGCGAGAAAATCGCTGCCTCGTGCGCGTCCTTCGACAGCGCCGCCACGGCGCAGGGGCCGGAAAACTATTTCTTTGTGCTCGAAGATCTTGATCGCCAGCAATTGGTCGGCTGCTCGGAAATCCTCGCTACCGCCGGCTTCAAGGAGCCGTTCTACAGCCTGCGCAACCGCCATTTCACCAGCGCTTCGCGAGAGTTGAACATCGAGCATGGCGTGCCGGCGTTGTCGCTGTGCCATGACCTCAGCGGGCATACCCTGCTGCGCGGTTTCCACATCGACGCCGCGCTGGTGCGCACGCCGTTTTCCGAACTGCTGTCGCGGGCGCGCCTGCTGTTCATTGCCGCCCATGCACAGCGGTTCTCCGAGGCGGTGATTACCGAGATCGTCGGCTACAGCGACGAGCACGGGCACTCGCCATTCTGGGATGCGCTGGGCAAGCACTTCTTCGACCTGCCCTACGCCGAAGCCGAGCGTCTGTGCGGGTTGCAGAGCCGCACGTTCCTCGCCGAACTGATGCCGCAATACCCGATCTACGTGCCGATGCTGCCGCAAGCGGCGCAGGATTGTATCGGCCGCGTGCATCCGGACGGCCAGGAAGCATTCGACATCCTCGAGCGTGAAGGCTTCGAAACCAACAGCTACATCGACCTGTTCGACGCCGGTCCGACCCTGTATGCGCGCACCGCGAACATTCGCTCGATCGCGGCCAGCCAGACTGCAACTGTCAGGCAACAAGCCTCGACCGACGCCCGCGGCCGTTACCTGCTGAGCAACGACGCCCTGCATGACTACCGCGCGATCGTCACCGAACTCGATTATCACCGCGATCAACCGCTGCCCCTGACGCCCGCCATCTGCGCGGCGCTGAAGGTCAGCGATGGCAGTTCGATTCGGTTGGTCGCGCTGTGAGCCGCGCTTGCCGTGGCTGCCTGAATCGGTACGCCGAAGGAGTTGGAGCATGATCGTCCGTCCGGTAAAAGTCAGCGACCTGCCTGCCTTGATGACCCTCGTCGAACAGGCCGGGCCAGGTTTCACCACCCTTCCAGCCAACGAAGACCGCCTCGCGCATCGGGTGCGCTGGGCGCAACGGGCGTTCGCCGAACAGGTGGAACGCGCTGATGCCGATTACCTGTTTGTGCTCGAGGATGATGACCAGCGCGTGGTCGGTGTCAGCGCGATGGCCGGCGCCGTCGGCTTGCGCGAGCCCTGGTACAACTACCGGCTCGGGGTGACCGTCAGTTCGGCGCCGGACCTGGGCATTCAGCGGCAGATTCCGACGCTGTTCCTGAATAACGAGCTGACCGGCCAATCGGAGCTGTGCTCGTTGTTCCTGCGCCATGATCAGCGCAGCGGCAGCAACGGCCGCTTGTTGTCGCTGGGGCGTCTGCTGTTTGTCGCCGAGTTTCCGCATCTGTTTGGCGAGAAGATGATCGCCGAACTGCGCGGCAGCGCCGATGAAAATGGGTGCTCGCCGTTCTGGGACAGCCTCGGTCGGCATTTTTTCCAGATGGATTTCACCCATGCCGATCACCTTTCAGGCCTGGGCAACAAAGCCTTTATTGCCGAACTGATGCCGCGTCAGCCGCTGTACACCTGCCTGCTGACCGAACAGGCGCAGGCGGCGATCGGCCAGACTCATCCAAACACCCAGCCGGCGTTGAAAATCCTTCAGGCCGAAGGTTTTACGCACCAAGGTTACATCGACATTTTCGACGGTGGCCCGGTCATCGAAGCGCCGATCCGCAGCATCCGCACGGTGCGCGACAGCCTCGAACTGACCCTGAGCCTCGGCACCCCGGATGAGCAGGCGCCACTGTGGCTGATTCACAACCGTCGGTTAGAAAACTGCCGCATCACCGTGGCCCGCGGTCGTCTGGTGGGCAATAGCCTGATGGTTGATCGGCTCACTGCCAAACGCCTGCAACTTCAGCCGGGCAATTCGGTGCGCGCGGTGCTCCTGCCCCATCAACAGCAACACGCCGTGGCGGCCTGACATCCAGCGCGGGAGATTAAACCTTTCAGCCGCCAGTCCTGCCGCGCAAATTCGTCATGATTCTTGACCCATTCGCGTGATAGCCTTTTCATTCTTCGGCGTTGACACCTTTGCTCAAGCCTTTCCATTCCTTATGTATTGGTGGAACTCGTATGACCAGGCTTTCCCATCAAGATTTGCGCCGTAATTTTCGTCAGCTGCTGGCCTCCGACGCTTGCTATCACACGGCTTCGGTGTTCGACCCAATGTCCGCCCGCATCGCTGCTGACCTGGGTTTTGAAGTGGGTATTCTCGGCGGTTCCGTCGCTTCGCTGCAGGTACTCGGCGCACCGGACTTCGCCCTGATCACCCTCAGCGAATTCGCCGAACAGGCTACGCGCATTGGCCGCGTCGCCCAATTGCCAGTGATCGCCGACGCCGACCACGGCTACGGCAACGCCCTTAACGTCATGCGCACCATCGTCGAACTGGAACGCGCCGGCGTCGCGGCACTGACTATCGAAGACACCCTGCTGCCCGCGCAATTCGGGCGCAAATCCACCGACCTGATCACTGTGGCCGAAGGCGTCGGCAAGATCCGCGCGGCGCTGGAAGCCCGGGTCGACACCGAGATGGCAATCATCGCCCGCACCAACGCCGGCATTCTGCCGAACCAGGAAATCATCAGCCGCACCCGCCAATATCAGGCGGCAGGCGCTGACGGTATCTGCATGGTCGGCGTGCAGGACTTCGATCAACTGGAACAGATCGCCGAGCACCTGACCGTGCCGCTGATGCTGGTCACCTACGGCAACCCGGCGCTGCGCGACGACAAACGCCTCGCCGAACTGGGCGTGCGCGTGACCATCGACGGCCATGGCGCCTACTTCGCCGCGATCAAAGCGACCTACGACAGCCTGCGCGAACAGCGGCAGATATTCACCCAGGCCGCCGACCTGAGCGCGACTGAACTGACCCACACCTATACCCAGCCCGAGGAATACATTCTCTGGGCCAAGGAGTACATGAGCGTCAAGGAATGATGCATACGCTGCATCGTCCCCTTCGCGAGCAGGCTCGCTCCCACAGTTGAAATGCGGTCCCCTGTGGAAGCGAGCCTGCTCGCGAAAGCGCTTTCCGCTATGCCGCTAAACCGTGTTTCCGCCACACAAAAGCCCCTCACCCTAGCCCTCTCCCAGAGGGAGAGGGGACTGAATGGGGGATGCTCAGGATCTGCGCCGACGTGGTGAACCGTGTTGAGTGCGAGTTTGAATTCAGCAGATAATTTTCAAGCTTGCCGCACTAATTATGTACAACACGGTCAGTCCCCTCTCCTGGGGGAGAGGGCTAGGGTGAGGGGTGAGTCAACTGACACCCCGCCCCAAACTTTCACACCACCAATCCCATCACCGCGGCTTGGCCAACTCCATGATCATCCGCGACAACAAATAAATCCGCGGCGCCACGCTCGCGACTTCGGCGTATTCCTCGGGCGTGTGAATATTGCCGCCGACGATCCCGAAGCCATCCAGCGTCGGCGTCCCGACGCCTGCGGACAGACTCGCATCCGCCGCGCCACCGCTGCCTTCCTCGGTCAGCTTGCGGCCAATCTCGCCGTAAATCCCTTGAGCCATGGCCATCAAGCGATCCGACTCAGCCGTCTGCGGCATCGGCGGCAGTCCGCGCTGCAGAGAGGTTTTCACCTCGGTCTCGGTAATCAACTTGTCCTGCGAGACCCGCGCCAGATCCTTCTCGATGCGATCGAACTCCTCCGGCACCGCCGCGCGCACGTCAGCCTTGGCCGTGGCCTGAACAGGAATCACGTTGGTGCGGTCGCCGGCGTTGAGCACGGTGAAGTTGATGGTGGTTTTCTTCGCCTCGTCGCCGAGCTTGCCCAATTGCAGAATCTGGTGCGCCGCTTCCATCGCCGCGTTCCGGCCCAATTCCGGCGCAACGCCGGCGTGGGCGGCTTTGCCTTTGACTTCAACCAGCGCCGTCGCACTGCCCTTGCGCCACACCACCAGGCCATCGGCCGGACGGCCCGGTTCGAGGTTGAGGGTGACGTCGTGCTGTTTGGCGGTTTTCTTGATCAGATCAGTGGCGACGTCCGAGCCGGTTTCTTCGCTGGCATCGAGCAGGAAAGTGATCTGCGCGTAATCCTTGAAGTCTAGGTTCTTCAGCACTTTCAGCGCATAGATGCCGGCGACGATGCCGCCCTTGTCGTCCATCACCCCCGGCCCGTAGGCGCGACCGTCCTTGATGTGGAATGGCCGTTCGGCTGCCGAGCCTTCCTTGAACACCGTGTCCATGTGCGCCATCAGCAGGATCTTCGCTTTGCCGGTGCCTTTGAGCGTGGCCAGCACATGGTTGGATTTGTCCGGCGTGTTCGGCACCAACTCGATAGTGGCGCCGAGTTTCTTCAGCTCATCAATGGCAATGTCGCCGACCTGTTTCAGGCCAGGCTCATAACCTGAACCGGAGTCGATATTGACCAGCCGCTCCAACAGCTTCAGGGCTTCAGGCTGGTACTGCTCGGCATCGGCGAGCACTTGTTTATGCGGTTCGGCGGCGTTTACGGCCGAGAACGCGAGGGACAGACCGAGGCTGGCGGCCAGCAGAGAGCGAGGAAATGAGAACGTCATGAAGCAGTCCTTGTTTCGTGTCGGGGGAGTTCAACCGTAACCGACATTGGCGCAAGGCTCTATAGCGGATGCGACACTGATCTAACCGACAACACATCCCCTGTGGGAGCGAGCCTGCTCGCGAAGGCGTCGTGGCAAACGATATTGATACCGCCTGACCCAGCGCTTTCGCGAGCAGGCTCGTTCCCACAGGTACCAGCCCTCCCCCCTCAGACCGAATCCAGCAGCGCCTGCCTCGGCTTATTGTCGCTGTTGCAAATCACCCGATTGCGCCCACTCGCCTTGGCTTCATACAACGCCTGATCAGCATCATCCAGCCACCGCGTGGCGTCGGCATGGCTCGGGTCGTAGGCGGCCAGGCCAATGCTTAGACTGACCTTCAGCGCCGGGTTCTGCTCGTAGCCCAGCATTGCGAAGCGCTCGCGCAAGGCTTCCATGGCCTGGGCGGCGTTGAACAGCGGCAGCTCCGGCAGGATCACGCAGAATTCATCGCCGCCGTAGCGGCCGGCTACATCGCTGGCGCGCAGATTGTGCTTGAGCAACTTGCTCAACTGGCGCAGGACGATGTCGCCAGCGACGTGGCCGTAGGTGTCGTTGATCGCTTTGAAGTGATCGATATCGATCAGCGCAATCGCCGCGCCCTGCTGCTGGCGTTTGCAACGCTGGAATGCGAGGTTCAGTTGATCCTTCCATGCGCCGTGGTTGAGTAGCCCGGTCAGGCTGTCGGTACGACTGAGCGCCAACAGCTCGCGCTTGTGCCGGCCGAGGGTCGAGGCCTGACGAAAGCAGATCCAGCCCAGCGCCAGCGGATACAGCAATAACAACGGCAAACAGGCGTAAAGCTCCAGTGGCGTTGTTTGCGGGATAAACGCCGGCGCAAACATCACCAGGCCCAAGCCTATTCCGAAAAGCTGCGCAGCCGTCCCGGCGAGTAGAAATCGCCCACCGCCAATGGCGACGTTGTTCATCGCCATCATCGAAATCGTGGTCGCGCTGGGCAGCGGATTGAATTGCATGGCAGCGACCCAGAAGCCGCCCATGAACGCGTCGATCAACAAATTGCGGTGTTCGGCGCGAAACGGCACGCTCGAACGGCGCGCCCATTGAAAGGCCAGATGCGGCCAGATCAAGCCGTTGAACAGCATCAGGCCCCACACCCACAGCGGCGGATCGAGGGTATACATCGCCGCGCTGACACACATCAGCCCGAGCAGCAGCCCGAACACCCGCGACCTGTACAGCCTCCTGGCCAGTGAAAGTCCCTTTCCCCGCGTATTTCCCATAAGGGCCTCGACCGCGCGATGCGATGGTTACAACCCGACACGGATGTGTTCGGAGTCTATCAGGGCGCCGTTAAATAGCCATCACCGGCCAGCGGCCTGAATAGAGCGCTATCAGCGCCGCACACGAAGCCCAGAGTTGGCTATAAATGAAACAGGGAAAAGGAAAAACAACTATAAAAAGGGGGCCCATGCACACCTACCATGTGTTGATCATCGGCAGCGGCTTCGGCGGCCAGTGCGCGGCGGTCAACCTGCTCAAAGCCGGGATTGACGACTTCCGCATACTGGAGCGACGCGACTTCTTCGGCGGCACCTGGTGCCAGAACACCTACCCCGGCGCAGCGGTGGACGTGCCGTCGCCGCTGTATTCGCTGTCATTCGCACCCTACCGCTGGTCGCAGATGTTCGCCGAACAGGCGGAACTGCAACGCTACACCGAGCAGGTGATCGAGCAGTTCGGTTTGCGCGAGCGAGTGGAGCTGCAAGCCGATGTCGAGCGCGTCGAATGGGACGAGGCGGAAAAACGCTGGACGGTGCACACCCGCGCCAAAGGCATCTTTCACACGCAGTTCCTGATCAACGCCTCCGGGCCGTTGAGTCAGCCGGTCATCCCACATTTCCCCGGGATGGATCGCTTTCAAGGCAAGACGTTTCACACAAACCATTGGGATCACAGCTACGACTATCACGATAAACGCGTGGCGATCGTCGGCAGCGGTGCCAGCGCCGCCCAGGTGATTCCGGCGATTGCACCGCAAGTCGAACACCTGCATGTGTTTCAGCGCACGCCGCATTGGGTGTTGCCGCGTGCCGATCGCAAATTCGGCCGGTTCCAGCGCTGGCTGCTCGGTTTGAAACCGGCGTACAAGCTGTTGCGATGGCTGATCTACTGGCAATTCGAAACCCGAGTGATCGCTTTCAAATACTCGAAACCGGCGATTCACCTGGTCCAGCAACATGCCCTGCGCTTTCTCAAGCGCCAGGTTCCGGACCCGCTGCTGCGACAGAAGCTCACCCCGGATTTCACCATCGGTTGCAAACGGGTGCTGGTGTCCAGCACGTACTACCCGGCGCTGAGCCGCGCCAACGTCACGCTGCACAGTCGCGAGCATGGCATCGCGTCGATCGACGAAAGCGGGATCAACACGCTGGACGGCGAGCATCTCGATGTTGATCTGATCGTCTGGTCGACCGGTTACGACGCCACCGACGGGGTGATTTCCTACCCGGTCAGCGGCAAAAACGCGGTGCAACTCAGAGATGTCTGGGCCGAATACCCGCGCGCCTATCTGGGCACCAGCCTGCCGGACTTCCCCAATCTGTTCATCGTCACCGGGCCGAACACCGGCATTGGCCACACCTCGGCGCTGTTCATCATCGAATCGCAGATGAATTACATCCTCGACTGCATCCGCACCGTGCAGGCCAAAGGCCTGCGCAGCATCGAAGTGCGCCATGACGCGGAACGTACCTACACTGCAATGATCCACCGGGAAATGCAGCGCACGGTATGGAAGTCCGGCGGCTGCCACAGTTGGTACCAGAGCAAGAGCGGTCATGTGATCGCGATGTTTCCCGGCTTCAGTTTCAGCTATCACCTGCTGACCCGGGCGCTGAAACCGGCCGACCATATTTTTTCCTGAACACGTAAAAGGAAGACGTCGATGCTTTTGCTGTTTGTCGCACTCGCGGTTTTCGTGGCCTGGAGCTGGTTGAGTTACCCGGCGGTCGGCCATTGGCTGTACGACCTGGCCATGGCCATCGAGGCCAGGTTGTACAAATTGCACAAGATCGAAGTGCCGATCGCCGAAATGACCGTGTCGACCTGGCAAGGCGGGCCCTACGAGGCGTCGAGCGCGATTCTAATGCTGCACGGCTTCAGCGCCGACAAAAACCTCTGGCTGCGCTGCGCCCGACACTTCGTCCGCCAGTATCGGGTGATCATCCCGGATCTGGCCGGCCACGGCGAAACCGGCTTCAAGGCTGGCGGCGGTTACGACATTGCGGTGCAGGCCAAACGCATGATTCAGCTGCTCGATGTCTGCGGCGTGGAGAAAGTCCATGTCATCGGCAACTCCATGGGCGGCTACATCGCTGCGTGGCTCGCGGCGAGCTATCCCGAGCGGATCGCCTCGCTGGCTTTGATCGACCCGGCCGGCGTCACCGCACCGGAGCCAAGCGACATGGAGCGTCACCTGGCGCGCGGGCACAATCCGTTCCTGATCAACTCCCGCGAAGAGTTTCAGCGTTTCTACGCGATGACCATGGAGTCGCCGCCGTGGGTGCCGAAGCTGGTGCTGGACGCCGTCGCCCAGCGGTATGAGCAACAGCGCGATGAGCTCGAAGAAATCTTCCGCGACTTCCACGCCAGCCCGCCGATGGAACCGAAACTGGCCGATATCAAATGCCCGGCGCTGTTGCTGTGGGGGCGCAAGGACCGCCTGATCGACGTCAGCAGCGTACCGGTCTGGAGCAAGGGCATTGCCAATCTCGAAGTGGATGTGTGGGATCACGTCGGGCACATGCCGATGGTCGAACAGCCGGCGAAAACGGCGCGGTTGTACCAGCAATTTCTGGGATCGCAAAAATGAACGCTTACCCTGTGGCGAGGGAGCTTGCTCCCGCTGGGCTGCGCAGCAGACCCAATGCCAGCGCGTTGAATCAGACTCCGCGCATTCGCAGGAGAGGGGCCGCTTCGCGCCCCGGCGGGAGCAAGCTCCCTCGCCACAGGTGGGTATTTCAACCCCAAGACATCGGCGGTTGGCGATGAACATCCTTTACGACGAACGCCTCGACGGTCCGTTGCCCGAGGTAAACAAGGCCGAATTGCTCAAGGCCCTGCAACAAGCCCTGCCGGATCTGGACATCCTCTGGCGCGAGGATGAACTCAAACCCTACGAATGCGACGGCCTGTCCGCCTACCGCACCACGCCGATGCTGGTGGCCCTGCCCCGGCGTCTCGAACAGGTGCAGACCCTGCTGAAACTCTGCCATCAGAACAACGTGCCGGTGGTTGCCCGAGGTGCCGGCACCGGATTGTCCGGCGGCGCGCTGCCACTGGAAAAAGGCCTGCTGCTGGTGATGGCGCGGTTCAACAACATCCTGCATATCGACCCCGCCGCCCGTATCGCGCGGGTTCAGCCGGGAGTGCGCAACCTCGCCATCTCCCAGTCCGCCGCTCCATTCGGCCTGTATTACGCGCCGGATCCGTCATCGCAGATCGCCTGTTCGATCGGCGGCAACGTCGCAGAAAACGCCGGTGGCGTGCATTGCCTCAAGTACGGCCTGACCGTGCACAACGTGCTGAAAATCGAAGTGCTGACCATCGAGGGCGAACGCCTGACGCTGGGCTCCGAGGCGCTCGATTCCGCCGGCTTCGACCTGCTCGCGTTGTTCACCGGCTCCGAAGGTCTGTTGGGAATCATCACCGAAGTCACGGTGAAGCTATTGCCGAAACCGCAAGTCGCCAAGGTCTTGCTCGGCAGTTTCGATTCCGTGGAGAAGGCCGGCCGCGCCGTCGCCGAGATCATCGCCGCCGGGATCATCCCCGGCGGCCTGGAAATGATGGACAACCTCGCTATTCGCGCCGCCGAAGACTTTATCCACGCCGGTTATCCGGTCGACGCCGAAGCGATTCTGCTGTGCGAACTCGACGGCGTTGAAGCTGACGTGCACGACGATTGCCGACGGGTGCGCGAAGTCATGACAACGGCCGGCGCCACTGAGGTGCGCCAGGCTCAGGACGAGGCTGAACGCGTGCGTTTCTGGGCCGGGCGCAAAAACGCCTTCCCGGCGATTGGTCGGTTGTCGCCGGATTATTACTGCATGGACGGCACCATCCCGCGCCGCGAATTGCCCGCCGTGCTGCAAGGTATCGCCAGCCTCGGCGAGGAATATGGTTTGCGCGTGGCCAACGTGTTCCATGCCGGCGACGGCAACATGCACCCGCTGATTCTGTTCGATGCCAACCAGCCGGGCGAGCTGCATCGCGCCGAGGCGTTGGGCGGCAAGATCCTCGAACTGTGCGTGAAGGTCGGCGGCAGCATTACCGGTGAGCACGGCGTCGGCCGCGAGAAAATCAATCAGATGTGCGCGCAGTTCAACAGCGACGAGTTGCTGCTGTTTCACGCGGTCAAAGCCGCATTCGACCCGCAGGGCCTGCTCAACCCCGGCAAGAACATTCCGACCCTGCACCGCTGCGCCGAATTTGGCGCGATGCACATCCACGCCGGGCAACTGCCCTTCCCCGAGCTGGAGCGATTCTGATGGCTGATTTCGATGCCGCCGAGGCCCTGCTCGACCAAGTGAATGCTGCGCGAGCCAATGCCATGCCGTTGAAGATTCAGGGCGGCAACAGCAAGGCGTTTCTTGGTCGCGAGGTGGCCGGCGAAGTGCTCGACAGCCGCGCCCATCGCGGCATCGTCCAGTACGATCCGACGGAACTGGTGGTCACGGTGCGCGCCGGCACGCCATTGTCCGAGCTGCTCGCGGCGCTGGATGACGCCGGGCAAATGTTGCCCTGCGAACCGCCATCCTTCGCTGACAGCGCCACGGTCGGCGGCATGATCGCCGCAGGGTTGTCCGGGCCGCGCCGGCCGTGGTCCGGTTCGGTGCGCGATTTCGTCCTCGGCACGCGGGTGATCACCGGTCTCGGTCAGCATCTGCGCTTCGGTGGCGAAGTGATGAAAAACGTCGCCGGTTATGACCTGTCGCGGCTGATGGCCGGCAGTTTCGGCTGCCTCGGGGTGCTGACCGAAGTGTCACTGAAAGTCCTGCCGAAACCACGCCAGTGCCTGAGCATTCGCCTCGACATCGATTGTGTCCGCGCTTTGAGCAAACTCGCTGAGTGGGGTCAGCAACCGCTGCCGATCAGCGCCGCGTGCCACGACGGCCAAAGTCTGTATTTGCGTCTGGAAGGTGGCGAAGGATCGGTGACGGCGGCTCATCAACGCATCGGCGGCGAACCGCTGGATTCGGTTTTCTGGCGCGATCTCAACGAACAGCGCCTGAGGTTTTTCGACGAAGGCTTGCCGCTGTGGCGCCTGTCATTGCCAAACAATCTCGGCCCGCTCGAGCTGCCCGGCGAGCAACTGATCGACTGGGCGGGCGCACAACGCTGGCTCAAATCCGATAGCACCGAGATTCACGCCCTCGCCCAATCATTTGGCGGCCATGCGACGTGCTTTACGCACGGCGCCACCGATTCGCCGTTTCAACCTTTGGCGCCGACCTTGCTGCGCTACCACCGGCAACTCAAGGCGCAACTCGACCCGCAAGGGCTGTTCAACCCCGGGCGAATGTACGCGGAGGTCTAGCCATGCAAACCACCCTCAGCGAGCAATCGCGCCAATTACCCCGCGCCGCCGAGGCGGAAAAGATCCTGCGCACCTGCGTGCATTGCGGCTTCTGCAACGCGACGTGCCCGACCTATCAATTGCTCGGCGATGAACTGGATGGGCCGCGCGGGCGCATTTATCTGATCAAGCAAGTGCTGGAAGGCGCACCCGCCACCGAGCAGACGCAGTTGCATCTGGATCGCTGCCTGTCGTGTCGCAATTGCGAAACCACCTGCCCGTCCGGCGTCGACTACCACAACCTGCTCGACATCGGTCGCGCGGTGGTTGATCACGCGGTGCCGCGCCCGGCCGCCCAGCGTTTGCTGCGCGAAGGCCTGCGCGCGTTGGCGCCGAATCCGGGTTTGTTCAAGGGGTTGCTGCGAATGGGCGCGACCTTTCGACCACTGCTGCCGCGCCTGCTGGAAAGCAAACTGCCGCAGCGCTTGGGCGTTATGGGATCGCGCCCTGCTCCTCGGCATGCGCGCCGGGTGTTGTTGCTCGAAGGTTGCGTGCAACCGGGTTTGTCGCCGAATACCAATGACGCGACGGCGCGGGTGCTTGATCGCCTGGGCATCAGCGTTACGCCGGTGAGCGAGGCCGGTTGTTGCGGCGCGCTCGATTATCACCTCGATGCACAGGCCAAGGGCCTCGACCGTGCCCGGCAGAACATCGATGCCTGGTGGCCGCATCTGCAGAACGGCGCCGAAGCCATCGTGCAGACGGCCAGCGGTTGTGGCGCGTTCATCAAGGACTACGGGCATTTGCTTGCGGACGATCCGATCTACGCTTTGAAAGCACGGCGGATCAGCGAAATGACCCGGGATCTGGTGCAAATCCTCGCTGAGGAACCGCTGGAACAAGTCTGCGCCGCCAGCGAACGGCGCATCGCCGTGCATTGCCCATGCACTTTGCAGCACGCGCTGAAACTCGGCGGCGCGGTGGAAGCAGTGCTGACCCGGCTCGGTTTCAACCTTACGCCGGTGCCGGACGGCCATTTGTGTTGCGGCTCGGCGGGCACCTACTCGCTGACGCAACCGGTGCTGGCACGGCAACTGCGCGACCAGCGCCTCAACGCGCTGGAAAGCGGCCGGCCTGAGTTGATCGTCACCTCCAATGTGGGCTGTCAGAGTCATCTGGCCAGCGCCGGGCGCACGCCGGTCAAGCATTGGATCGAGCTGGTGGATCAGTCGTTGGCAGAATGAAGTTCGTAGGATTCTTCGTTTGCCCGCGTGGGCAAAGGCTGCGATCTTTCCCGGCATCCATTCCGTGACCGTGGCAGGAATTTTTTTCATGACCGTGCAGCCGTTCGTCAGCCCCGACCTGATCCGCCAACGCTTCTCCCGAGCGATGTCCGACATGTACCGCGAAGAGGTGCCGCTGTACGGCGCGCTGATGGAACTGGTGGAGAAAACCAACCGCGAAGTGATCGCACGTCAGCCTGACATTGCCGGGCAACTCAAGCGCACCGGCGAAATCGAACGGCTGGACATGGAACGCCACGGCGCCATCCGCGTCGGCACCGCGACCGAACTGGCTACCCTCGCCCGCTTGTTCGCAGTGATGGGCATGCAACCGGTGGGTTATTACGACCTGACCCCGGCGGGCGTGCCGGTGCATTCAACGGCGTTTCGCGCGGTGCATGAAGAGGCGCTGCAGATCAGCCCGTTTCGCGTTTTCACCTCGTTGCTGCGTCTAGAGCTGATTGAAGATTCTGAACTGCGTTCGTTTGCCGAGTTGGTGCTGGCCCGTCGTGCGATCTTCACCGACGCCGCGTTGCGCCTGATTGAACAGGCGGAAACAGCAGGCGGCTTGAATGAAACTGAAGCCGCAGAATTCGTCCGACAGGCACTGGAAACTTTTCGCTGGCACCACAGCGCCACCGTCAGCGCTGCGCAATACCAGAAACTCAGCGCCCAGCACCGCTTGGTCGCCGACGTCGTCGCATTCAAAGGCCCACACATCAATCACCTGACGCCACGTACGCTGGACATCGACACCGTGCAGCAACAAATGCCCGCCCATGGCATCACACCGAAAGCGGTGATCGAAGGCCCACCGCGCCGCAACTGCCCGATCCTGCTACGCCAGACCAGCTTCAAAGCACTGGACGAACCGATCGCCTTCACCGATCAGCCCGAAACCCGAGGCAGCCACAGCGCGCGTTTCGGCGAAATCGAACAACGCGGCGCGGCCCTCACGCCCAAAGGTCGCGCGCTGTATGACCGCCTGTTGAATGCTGCTCGCGATGAATTGGGCGACTTTCCCAACGAAGCCAACGCCGCACGCTACAACGCGCTGATGACTCAGCACTTTGCGGAATTTCCTGACAGCATCGAGGGCATGCGCGAACAGGGGCTGGCGTACTTTCGTTATTTCGCTACGGAAAAGGGTTTGGCGGCGCACGGACTTGGCGAATCGTCCCTGGAGGACTTGTTGCGCGATGGCTACGTGAAAGCGGAGCCGCTGGTGTACGAAGATTTCCTGCCGGTGAGCGCAGCCGGGATTTTTCAGTCGAACCTGGGCGATTCTGCGCAGACGCATTACGCCGAACACTCCAATCGCCAGGCTTTTGAAGAAGCGCTGGGGCGCCCGACTATTGATGAGTTGGAGTTGTACGCCGAGACGCAACGGCGGTCGCTTGAAGAATGTGCCAAAACTTTGGGTATCAAGCTGACCTGAGCTTTGCGCCGCCCTACTGTAGGAGCGAGCCTGCTCGCGATAGCGGTGTGTCAGGCGCTGATGTTTTGCCTGAACAGATGCCTTCGCGAGCAGGCTCGCTCCCACAGGTTCGGTGTAGGCCCAAGCCTTAGGGCGATCCACGAATTCCATGTGGGAGCGAGCCTGCTCGCGAAGGCAACACCTCGGTCCCGGCAAATGCCCAACTGCGCAAGAAGTTGCGCAGTTGGTCGTAATATTTCAGGGGGTAAATCCTCTGTAGCCCCCGCAGTCAAAGGCCTGCAGCCAAGTGCGCAAGAAGTTGCGCAGTACTGCGCAACTTCTTGCGCACTTTCTCCGGACTTTTCCGCTAAAAATCGCCCCGAATGATCACCAACGACCATGGCGTCCCCGCCATCCGGGCTCCGCGCAAAACCTGGCACGCTCCTTGATAACAGTCAGT
>NZ_JAADJI010000020.1:0-39166 GCF_036283065.1 Pseudomonas moraviensis subsp. stanleyae | reverse complement strand
TGGGGCGAATTATAGACCTCTGGAATCTGCCGTCAACACCTATTTTCATATTTCTGTCATATCGGTCAAAAAGCCCCGAAAACGCGAAGGCCGACCCTAAAGGTCGGCCTCCTGCGCCCCCTTCTATTTATAAGCTAGGGAATGCGAACTGCGACGCCTCATGGCTCGCACGTTGTGGCCAGCGCTGGGTGATCGCCTTGCGACGGGTATAAAAGCGCACGCCGTCCGGACCATACGCATGCAGGTCGCCAAACAGCGAACGCTTCCAGCCGCCGAAGCTGTGATAAGCCACCGGCACCGGCAGCGGCACGTTGACGCCGACCATGCCGACCTCGATCTCGTCGCAGAACAGCCGCGCCGCTTCACCGTCACGGGTGAAGATGCAGGTGCCGTTGCCGTATTCGTGATCATTGATCAGTTGCATCGCCTCTTCCAGGCTGTTCACCCGCACCACGCACAACACCGGGCCGAAAATCTCTTCTTTATAGATGCGCATCTCTGGGGTGACGTTGTCGAACAGGCAGCCACCGAGGAAGAAGCCGTCTTCATGACCGGCCACGCTCAGACCACGACCATCGACCACCAGGGTCGCGCCCGCCGCCACACCGTCGTCCACATAACCGCTGACCTTGTCACGCGCCTGCCCGGTAACCAATGGCCCCATGTCCAGGCCGCACGAGGTACCGGCGCCAATTTTCAGCGCCTTGATCTGTGGAACCAGTTTCGCCACCAGCGCGTCCGCGACCTGGTCGCCAACACACACGGCCACCGAGATCGCCATGCAGCGCTCGCCGCAAGAACCGTAAGCCGCGCCCATCAGTGCGCTGACCGCATTATCCAGATCGGCGTCCGGCATCAGTACCGCGTGGTTCTTCGCGCCGCCCAGCGCCTGCACGCGTTTGCCGCGCTTGGTGCCTTCGGCGTAGATGTATTCGGCAATCGGGGTCGAACCCACGAAACTCAGCGCTTTGACTTCCGGAGCTTCGATCAACGCGTCCACCGCAGTCTTGTCACCATGGACCACACTCATCACGCCTTTCGGCAACCCGGCTTCCAGCAGCAACTGGGCGATCAGCAGCGTCGAGCTTGGATCGCGCTCGGATGGCTTGAGGATGAAGCAGTTGCCGCAGACGATGGCCAGCGGGTACATCCACAGCGGCACCATGGCCGGGAAGTTGAACGGGGTGATGCCGGCGACAATCCCCAGTGGCTGGAAGTCCGACCAGGCATCGATGTTCGGGCCGACGTTGCGGCTGTACTCGCCCTTGAGGATTTCCGGGGCGGCGCAGGCGAACTCGACGTTCTCGATACCGCGCTTCAATTCACCGGCGGCATCTTCCAGGGTCTTGCCATGCTCTTCGCTGATCAGTTGCGAGATGCGTGCTTCGTTCTGCTCCAGCAGTTGCTTGAAACGGAACATCACCTGGGCGCGTTTGGCCGGTGGCGTGTTGCGCCAGGCCGGGAACGCAGCCTTGGCGGCGTCGATGGCTTTCTGAATGGTGGCCTGGCTGGCCAATGGCAGTTTGTGAATCGCCTGGCCGGTAGACGGGTTGAACACATCCACAGCGCGACCGGTTTCGGTCACCAGTTCGCCATTGATCAAATGCGGGATAACGCTCATCGAACACTCCTGAATTCTGGTCCACGGGCACCCGTAAAGGAGCGCCCGGTTGTGTAGGTATATATAGAAGGAAAATCAGTCGAGCTTGTTCAGCACTTCGCCGACCGCGTCGAACAGACGATCGAGATCTTGCGGCTTGCTGTTGAAGGTTGGGCCGAATTGCAGAGTGTCGCCGCCGAAGCGCACGTAGAACCCGGCCTTCCACAAAGCCATGCCCGCTTCGAACGGACGCACGATGGCGTCACCGTCGCGCCCGGCAATCTGGATCGCGCCGGCCAGACCGTAGTTGCGAATGTCGATGACGTTCTTTGAGCCTTTCAGGCCATGCAGCGCGTTTTCGAAATGCGGCGCGACTTCGGCGACGCTCTGCACGAGGTTTTCCTTTTGCAGCAGGTCAAGTGCCGCCAGGCCAGCAGCACAAGCCACCGGGTGCGCCGAGTAGGTATAGCCGTGAGGGAATTCCACGGCGTATTCCGGCGTCGGCTGGTTCATGAACGTCTGGTAGATCTCGGAGCTGGCAATCACCGCGCCCATCGGGATCGCACCGTTGGTGACTTGCTTGGCGATGCACATCAGGTCCGGCGTCACGCCGAAGCTGTCGGCGCCGAACATCGAACCGGTGCGGCCGAAACCGGTGATCACTTCGTCGAATACCAGCAGGATGTTGTGCTGATCGCAGATCTCACGCAGACGCTTGAGGTAACCCTGCGGCGGAACCAGCACCCCGGCAGAGCCGGCCATCGGCTCAACGAACACCGCAGCGATGTTGGAAGCGTCGTGCAGTTCGATCAACTTCAGCAGTTCATCAGCCAAGGCGATACCGCCCTGCTCCGGCATGCCACGGGAAAAGGCATTGCTCGCCAGCAGTGTGTGCGGCAGGTGATCGACATCCATCATCGCCTGACCGAACAGTTTCCGGTTGCCATTGACGCCGCCGAGGCTGGTGCCGGCGATGTTCACGCCGTGGTAGCCACGGGCACGGCCGATCATTTTGGTCTTGGTCGCCTGACCCTTCAGGCGCCAGTAGGCACGGACCATTTTCACCGCAGTATCGGCGCACTCGGAGCCGGAATCGGTGAAGAACACATGGTTCAAGTTGCCCGGGGTCAGCTCGGTGATCTTCTCAGCCAGCTGGAATGACAGCGGATGACCGTATTGGAAACCCGGCGAGTAATCGAGGGTGCCCAGTTGTTTCGCAACGGCTTCCTGAATTTCCTTGCGGGTGTGCCCGGCGCCGCAGGTCCACAGACCGGACAGCGAGTCGTAGATCTTGCGGCCCTTGTCGTCGAACAGCCAGCTGCCTTCGGCGCCGACGATCAGACGCGGGTCGCGCTGAAAGTTGCGGTTGGCGGTGTACGGCATCCAGTGCGCGTCCAGCTTCAGTTGGCTGGCCAGTGGCGACGGCGCGTTTTCAGGCATGTTCATCGGGCAAAACCTCGCAGGGCATAAGCGTCAGAGAGATGGAAAGCGTTGTTGCAGCTAAATTGCCACGGCGATAAAGTCGGTGAAATTCAACTCTTCTAACCTTCAGTTAGATCTTCGCTAAACAAAGAGAACAAGAAATGAGCAGCCGCCGCGCCGATCCGCTGGCCCAGGTCAGTGATTTTGATATTCGCCTGCTGCGGATTTTTCGCAGTGTCGTGGAGTGTGGCGGCTTCTCCGCAGCGGAAACCGTGCTGGGCATCGGGCGCTCTGCGATCAGCCAGCAGATGAGTGATCTGGAACAGCGCCTCGGCTTGCGCTTGTGTCAGCGTGGCCGGGCCGGATTTTCCCTGACCGAGGAAGGTCGCGAGGTGTATCAGTCGGCACTGCAGCTTTTGAGTGCGCTGGAAAGTTTCCGCACCGAGGTCAACGGTCTGCATCAACACCTGCGCGGTGAATTGATCATCGGCCTGACCGACAACCTCGTCACCCTGCCGCACATGCGCATCACCCATGCCCTCGCGCAACTGAAGGAGCGTGGGCCGGATGTGCAGATCCAGATTCGCATGATCGCGCCGAACGAAGTCGAACAAGGCGTACTCGACGGACGTTTGCACGTTGGCGTGGTGCCACAGGCCAGTGCACTGTCGGGACTGGAATACCAGCCGTTGTACAGCGAGCGTTCGCTGCTGTATTGCGCGGTGGGTCATCCGCTGTTTTATGTCGACGACAAACAACTCGATGATCAGCGCCTTAACAGCCAGGACGCGATTGCGCCGACCTTTCGTTTGCCGGCGGAGATTCAGGCGCATTATCAGGTGCTCAATTGCACCGCCAGTGCTTCCGACCGTGAGGGCATGGCGTTTCTGATTCTGACCGGGCGCTATATCGGTTATTTGCCGGATCATTACGCCAGCCTCTGGGTGCAGCAGGGGCGTTTGCGGGCGCTCAAGGCTGGGACGCGTTTTTACGATTTGAGTCTGGCATCGGTCACGCGCAAGGGCCGGCGCCCTCATTTGGTGCTGGAAAGCTTTTTGGAGAGTCTGGCGGCTACGCGTTGATGGGGAACGCGACATTGGTGAAGTACAGCAAGATCAAGGGATCGCAGCCTTCGGCAGCTGCTACAGAGAGAATAAGTTGAGCAAGTGGACAGCTTTTTGCAAAGCAGGATCAAACCGATCCTTGAACAAGAAGCCCACCCATGCAGCCAGATTCCGATTCGTCCAGTGAACTGATCTACGGCCTCAACGACCGTCCCAAACCTCTCGCCGCGATCCTCGCCGCGTTGCAACACGTGCTTGCCAGTTTCGTCGGCATCATTACCCCGCCGCTGGTAATCGGCTCCGCGCTCGGGCTGACCGCGCATCTGCCGTACCTGATCAGTATGGCGTTGATGGTCTCGGGCGTCGGCACCTTTATCCAGGCGCGACGACCGTTCGGCATCGGCGCGGGGATGATCTGTCTGCAAGGCACCAGTTTCGCTTTTCTCGGCGCGGTGCTGTCGGCCGGATTTCTGGTCAAGCAACGCGGCGGCAGCCCGGAAGATATTCTGGCGATGATTTTTGGCGTGTGCTTTTTCGGCGCTATCGTGCAAATCGTGCTCAGCCGTTTCATCGGCCAGTTGCGCCGAGTGGTGACACCGCTGGTGACCGGCATCGTCATCACGCTGATCGGTATCAGTCTGATCAAGGTTGGCATTACCGATCTGGGTGGTGGCTTCAACGCGCCGGACTTCGGCGCACCGGGCAATCTGGCCCTGGGCGTGTTCGTGCTGCTGACGATCATTCTGCTCAACCGCTCGAACACGCCGTGGGTAAGGCTGTCGGCGATCATCATCGGACTGGTGCTCGGCAGTCTCGCGGCGTGGCTCAGCGGGAAATTGCTGCCGCAGCCGTTGCCTGACTTGCCGCTGGTGAGTTTTCCTACGCCGTTCAAGTTCGGATTCAACTTCGACTGGACAGCTTTCCTGCCGGTGGCGCTGATTTATCTGATCAGCACCATCGAAACCGTCGGTGACCTCACCGCCAATTGCATGCTCGCCCGTCAACCGATCAGTGGCCCTTCTTATATAAGCCGCTTGCGCGGTGGCGTACTCGGTGATGGTGTCAGTTGCATGATCGCTGCGACCTTCAGCGCTTTTCCCAATACGACCTTCGCGCAGAACAATGGCGTGATCCAGTTGACCGGCGTCGCCAGCCGCTACGTCGGCCTGTACATAGGCGCGATTCTGTTCTGCCTCGGCCTGTTCCCGCTGATCGGCGCGGTGCTGCAACAAATCCCGAAACCGGTGCTGGGCGGTGCGACGCTGGTGATGTTCGGTGCGGTAGCGGCGGCGGGCGTACGCATTCTCGCGCAGTCACCGCTGGACCGGCGCAGCATGTTGATCATTGCCACTTCGTTCGGCGTCGGCCTCGGTATCGCCGCGCAACCGAACCTGCTGCACCTGCTGCCAAAACTGGTGCAGAACCTGTTCGACTCGGCGATCACCAGCGGCGGGCTGACGGCAATCTTCCTGTGTCTGCTGTTGCCGGAAGGCAAAACTGCGGCGGCCAAAAGCCCCGCGCCATTGAACAAGATCGAACAGGCGTAACTGTTTTTCCGCGCAAGGACTTGTCGGATGCCTGTGGGTGCGCTATCAACGCAACTGGTTGCACCCACAGACAATCCCGGAAGTGCCTATGACCTTTGAAGTCCCAGCCCACGGCGGCAAACCCGCCAGCCGCATTCGTCAGAAGAACGAAGAGACCATTCTCAAAGCCGCAGAAGACGAGTTCGCCCGTCACGGGTTCAAAGGCACCAGCATGAACACCATCGCGCAGAATGCCGGGCTGCCCAAGGCCAACCTGCATTATTACTTCACCAACAAACTCGGTTTGTATGTGGCGGTGCTGAGCAACATCATCGAGTTGTGGGACAGCACCTTCAACACCCTCACCGCCGAGGATGATCCAGCCGAAGCGCTGACCCGCTACATCCGCGCGAAGATGGAATTCTCCCGGCGCCAGCCACAGGCCTCGCGAATCTTCGCCATGGAAGTGATCAGCGGCGGCGAATGCCTGAGTGAATATTTCAATCAGGATTACCGCGCCTGGTTCACCGGGCGCGCGGCGGTGTTTCAGGCGTGGATCGATGCAGGCAAAATGGACCCGGTCGATCCGGTGCATCTGATTTTCCTGCTGTGGGGCAGCACTCAGCACTATGCCGACTTCGCCACGCAGATTTGCCGCGTCACCGGGCGCAGCAAGTTGACCAAGCAGGACATGGAAGACGCCGGCAATAATCTGATCCGCATCATTCTCAAAGGCTGCGGCCTCACTCCTCCTCTATAAGACGTTTATGCCTTTCACCCTCAGCGGTTTTTGCGAATACCGCGAAGAGATTCGCAAAAGCCGCTTCATCACCCTGGCGACGCCGATCAGCAGCCCCGCCGACGCGCAGGCTTTTTTCGAGCAGCACAGCGATGTGAATGCCACGCACAATTGCTGGGCGTGGAAACTCGGCGCGCAATATCGAAGCACTGATGACGGCGAGCCGGGGGGCACGGCCGGTCGCCCCATTCTGGCGGCGATCGAAGCGCAGGATTGCGATCAGGTTGCGGTGCTGGTAATTCGCTGGTACGGCGGCATTCAACTGGGCACCGGCGGTTTGGCCCGAGCCTATGGCGGCGGCGCCAACAAGTGCCTGCAAGCGGCGGAAAAAATCGAGCTGATCAGCCGCGTGCCGCTGAGCTGCGCCTGCGGATTTGCCGAACTGGCGCTGGTGAAGTTGCGCGTGGCGGACTTGGGCGGGTTGGTGGTGGAGGAAAACTTCACGGCCAACGGCGTTGAATTGAAGTTGGCGGTGGGGGAAGCGCAGATCGATATCTTGCAATTCCAACTTGCTGACTTGAGTCGTGGGCGGATTTTGTTGCAGCGGTGAAGAAGATCAAAAGATCGCAGCGTTCCGCAGCTCCAACAGTCGAAATGCGTTCCCCGTAGGAGCTGCCGAAGGCTGCGATCTTTTAGAGCATCACTCGTACTTTCATAAAACCACAAGTTGCCCACACCTGCTGTGCACCCGACTGTGGATAACCTGAGCACATACCGCTGTAACCCTTCTGTCATGCGGCTTTGCGCGATTTGTTCACTTTTCGTTCAATCTAACCGACGAAACGGAAATCCAGCGTAAAAACAAACAGTTATCTTCGTTTATCACCATTAGAAGAAAGCATTGCAGTGCTTATGCCCGGCCTCAGCGCTTGCGCACAATTACTGTGGAACAACCTGTGGATAAGCCGTTCATGACCGCCGCAGTCGCTGGATCCATCTAGCCCCCAAGCGATTGCTCGTTTTTTAACCAACCGCACGCGGGCAAAACTGGAGCCTGGTCAACGGCTTTGCGCTGAATTGGTGCTCGACCGTGGATCAAATCAAGCACCGATGCGCTGCAATCGGCATTTGCGTACGGGTCGGGCAGGCGTTCCTGACTCAATGGCCAGGAAATTGCTTTATCCACAGGCACAACTCCAAGCCAGTCGAGCCTGTCATGTCCATCGCCCCTTCCCCACCGCGCCTGCAACTGCGCCAGATAAGCAAACGCTACCCCGGTTGCCTGGCCAACGATGCCATCGACCTGAGCATCGCGCCGGGTGAAATCCATGCCCTGCTCGGCGAAAACGGCGCGGGCAAAAGCACGTTGATGAAGATCATTTACGGTGTCACCCAGTGCGACAGCGGTGAAATGCTCTGGCAGGCTCAGCGCGTGCAGATCCGCAATCCGGCGCAGGCGCGGCAGTTGGGCATCGGCATGGTGTTCCAGCATTTCTCGCTGTTCGAAACCCTCAGCGTGGCGCAGAACATTGCTTTGGCGATGGGTGCGAAGGCTGGCACGCCGAAGCAACTGGAGCCGAAGATTCGCGAAGTATCACGGCGTTACGGCATGGCGCTGGAACCGGAGCGACTTGTCCACAGCCTGTCGATTGGCGAGCGGCAACGGGTAGAAATCATTCGTTGCCTGATGCAGGACATTCGCCTGTTGATTCTGGACGAGCCGACCTCGGTGCTGACGCCGCAAGAGGCTGACGAATTGTTCGTTACTCTGCGGCGTCTTGCTGACGAGGGCTGCAGCATTCTGTTTATCAGCCACAAGCTCGGTGAAGTGCGCGCCTTGTGCCACAGCGCCACGGTGCTGCGCGGCGGTCGGGTTGCCGGGCATTGCCTGCCGGCGCAATGTTCGGATCAGCAATTGGCGCAACTGATGGTCGGTGAAGCGGCGGCGCTGATTGGCGACTATCCGAAGGTCTGCGGTGGCGCGGCGTTTCTACAGGTTGACGGGTTGAGTTGGCACAATCCGGATCCGTTTGGTTGCTCGCTGCACGACATCGACCTGCAAGTGCGCAGCGGTGAAATCGTCGGCATCGCCGGGGTCGCGGGCAACGGTCAGGATGAATTGCTCGCCCTGCTCAGCGGCGAACAGACCTTGCCTCGTGCGCAAGCGGCGACCCTGCGCTTCGCTGGGCGAAACGTCGCGGATCTGCGTCCGGACGCCCGACGCAAACTCGGTATGGCTTTCGTGCCGGCCGAACGCCTCGGCCACGGCGCGGTGCCGGAGTTGAGTCTGGCCGACAACGCCTTGCTCAGTGCTTTCCAGCAAGGACTTGTCAGCCACGGGCTGATTCAACGCGGCAAAGTCGAAACCCTCGCGCAGCAGATCATCCAGCGCTTCGGCGTGAAAACCCCAGGCACGCAAACCGCCGCGCGCAGTCTGTCCGGCGGCAACCTGCAGAAATTCATCCTTGGTCGGGAGATCCTTCAGCAGCCGAAATTACTGATCGCCGCGCACCCGACCTGGGGCGTCGACGTCGGCGCCGCCGCGACCATCCATCGCGCCTTGATCGCCCTGCGCGATGCCGGCGCGGCGATCCTGGTGATTTCCGAAGACCTCGATGAACTGTTCCAGATCAGCGATCGCCTCGGCGCGCTGTGCGGCGGGCGTCTATCGGCGCTGCAAGACACCGGCGCGACACAACTGAGCGATGTCGGTGCGTGGATGGCCGGCCAGTTCGATCACTCACCTGGCGCTGCCTCGGTTTAACGGAGTTTCAACCATGCTGCTTTCTCTCGAACCCCGTGGTCAGCAATCGCGCCTGATGCTGTGGTGCTCGCCGTTACTGGCGGCGGTGCTGACTCTCGGCTGCGGCTCACTGTTGTTCATCGCGCTGGGCCACGATCCACTGCAAACCTTGCACACGCTGCTGATCGCACCGGTCAGCGACCTGTACGGGGTGTCCGAATTACTGGTCAAGGCGCTGCCGATCCTGCTCTGCGCACTGGGACTGGCCGTGGCCTATCAGGCGCGGATCTGGAACATCGGCGCCGAAGGCCAATTGCTCCTCGGCGCACTGGCCGGCAGTGCTCTGGCGGTGAACATTATCGATATGCAAAGCCGCTGGGCGCTGGTGCTGATCCTGCTGACCGGCACCTTTGCCGGTGCCGCATGGGGCGGGCTTACCGCATGGCTGCGCACACGCTTCAACGCCAACGAAATCCTCACCAGCATCATGCTCAATTACATCGCGCTGAACCTGCTGCTGTTCTGCGTGCACGGGCCTCTGAAGGATCCTGAGGGATTCAATTTCCCCGAGTCGGCGATGTTCGGCGATGCCAGTCGCTTGCCGTTGCTGCTCGAAGACGGCCGGGTCCATGCCGGGGTGTATTTCGCCCTGCTCGCGCTGGTCGCGGTGTGGGTGTTGTTGCAGAAAAGCTTTATCGGTTTCCAGATCAAAGTGCTGGGCCTGGACAAGCGTGCGGCAGGCTTTGTCGGCTTTCGCGAGAAGCGCCTGATCTGGCTGGCGCTGTTGATCAGCGGTGGTCTGGCCGGGCTCGCCGGGGTCTGCGAAGTGACCGGGCCGATCGGCCAACTGGTGCCGCAGGTGTCGCCGGGTTATGGCTACGCGGCGATTACCGTGGCGTTTCTCGGGCGGCTCAATCCGCTCGGCATTCTGTTCTCCAGTCTGCTGATGGCGCTGTTGTACATCGGCGGCGAGAGCGCGCAGATGTCGCTCAATCTGCCGCAGGCAATCACCCAGTTGTTCCAGGGCATGATGCTGTTTTTCCTGCTCGCCTGTGACGTGCTGATTCTCTATCGGCCACGCCTGAAACTGCGCTGGAGCCGGCGCGCCTTGCCCCCTGCCGTAACCGCCGGAGCGCTGTGATGGATATCGATCTGTTGAGCAATATTTTCTATGCCATGGTCCGCTGCGGCACGCCGCTGTTGCTGGTGGCATTGGGTGAGTTGATCTGCGAGAAGAGCGGCGTCCTCAACCTCGGCCAGGAAGGCATGATGCTCTTTGGGGCGGTGATCGGTTTTATCGTCGCGCTGAACAGCGGCAACCTGTGGCTCGGCGTGCTGTTGGCGATGCTGGCCGGGATGTTGTTGTCGTCGCTGTTCGCTTTGGTAGCGCTGGTGTTCAATGCCAATCAGGTGGCGACCGGATTGGCGCTGACGATTTTCGGTGTCGGACTTTCGACCTTTGTCGGGGCGGCCTGGGTCGGTAAACCGCTTACGGGTTTCGAGCCTTTGGCGATTCCGTATTTGAGTGAAATTCCGCTGATCGGGCGGATGCTGTTTGCTCAGGATCTGCTGGTATATCTGTCGTTCGCGCTGTTTGCGTTGGTGGCGTGGGTGATCATCAAAAGCCGTGTCGGGCTGATCATTCAGGCGGTCGGTGAAAACCCGGATGCCGCCAGTGCGATGGGCTTGCCGGTGCTGACTGTGCGTACGTTGGCGGTGCTGTTTGGCGGAGCGATGGCCGGGCTGGCCGGGGCGTATCTGTCGCTGGCCTACACGCCGATGTGGGCAGAAAACATGACCGCCGGACGCGGCTGGATCGCCCTGGCGCTGGTGGTGTTCGCCAGTTGGCGGGTCTGGCGCTTGTTGCTTGGGGCGTATCTGTTTGGCCTCGCCAGCATCCTGCACCTGGTGGCACAGGGGTTGGGGCTGGCGATTCCGTCTAGCCTGCTGGCGATGCTGCCGTACCTGGCGACGATTTTGGTGCTGGTGCTGCTGTCCCGCGATGCCGTGCGGACGCGGTTGTATGCCCCGGTTTCGTTGGGGCAGCCGTGGCAACCGGGACATTAATTGATGTCAGAGCGGGCCTCTTCGCGAGCAGGCTCGCTCCCACATTTGACTGATTCAAGCCAAATCCCCTGTGGGGAGCCTGCTTGCGAAAGCGTCCGCACAGGCAACACTCGAACCACGCCCCGCAACTATTTCTGATCAAACGCCCTCGAGAAACTCAAGAAGCCTGGAGTATGCTCCGGGGTCAAAGCGTCTTTTTCGCCAAGAGTGCAACTGCGCATCGGTCAGGCGTGTCCATTGAACCCTGAATGCTGACTTTCAAGGAAACCCATCATGTCTCAGGCAAAAAACGCACTGATCATCGGCGCCTCTCGGGGCTTGGGCCTCGGGCTGGTGAAGACGTTGCTGGGCGACGGCTGGCAAGTAACCGCCACCGTGCGCAATCCGCAGAAGGCCGAGGCGCTGCAAGCGCTGGGTGATGTGCGCATCGAGAAGCTCGACATGGACGATCAGCAAGCGGTGATCGCCCTCAGCCAGAAGCTCAAGGGCGAAACCTTCGATCTGTTGTTCGTCAATGCCGGGGTCAAAGGTCCGGACGTACAGACACCGGGCGGCGCGACACTGGCTGAGGTCGGGAAACTGTTTTTCACCAACGCGGTGGCGCCGATCAATCTGGCCCAGCGCTTCGTCGGGCAGATCCGCGACGGCAGCGGCGTGCTGGCGTTCATGAGTTCGGTGCTCGGCAGCGTGACCATGCCCGACGCGCCGGAGCTGGCGCTGTACAAGGCGAGCAAGGCGGCGCTGAATTCGATGACCAACAGTTTCGTCACGCAACTGGGCGAGCAGAAACTGACCGTGCTGTCGCTGCACCCGGGCTGGGTGAAAACCGACATGGGCGGCGAAGGCGCCGATCTCGACGTCGAGACCAGCACCCGCGGGCTGATCGATCAGGTCAATGCGTTTACCGGCAAGGGCGGGCATCACTTCGTCAATTACAAGGGTGAAACCATTCCCTGGTAAGCACTGAAAATCCCGATGTGGGAGCGAGCCTGCTCGCGAATACGATCTGTCAGGTAAATCTGTATCGACTGACATGACGCCTTCGCGAGCAGGCTCGCTCCCACAAAGGATGATGGTGAATGGTCGGGTCGGGCTTGCCCGATGTGGCGATTTGTTTGAAACTGCGCGCCTCGTCCTTCGCGGCGACCCTGGATCAGCAGACAGGGCAACACTGAGCTGGCAACCCTGAACCCAACTTTCAGAGGAGCCGGCCACAATGCCTGCGACCCGTACCTGGTTAAAAAATCCCCTCGCCATTTTCACCTCCAACCAACTCGACGCCCGTGGCGGCCTTGTCGTGCAGGACGGTGTGATCGTCGAAGTGCTCGCTGCCGGTCAGCAGCCGTCTGCGCCGTGCAATGAAGTGTTCGATGCCCGCGAACATGTGATCCTGCCTGGCCTGATCAACACTCACCATCATTTCTATCAGACCCTGACCCGCGCTTGGGCGCCGGTGGTCAATCAGCCGCTGTTTCCGTGGCTGAAAACCCTGTACCCGGTATGGGCGCGCCTGACCCCGGAAAAACTTGCCCTCGCGACCAAAGTGGCGCTGGCCGAATTGCTGCTCTCGGGTTGCACCACTGCTGCCGACCATCACTACTTGTTCCCGGACGGTCTGGAAAACGCCATCGATGTGCAAGTCGAGACCGTGCGGGAACTGGGCATGCGCGCCATGCTCACCCGCGGCTCGATGAGCCTCGGCGAGAAGGACGGCGGCCTGCCTCCGCAACAAACGGTGCAGGAAGGGCAAGTGATTCTCGACGACAGTCAGCGGCTGATTCACGAGTACCACGAGCGTGGCGACGGCGCGCAGATCCAGATCGCCCTGGCACCGTGTTCGCCGTTTTCGGTGACCCCGGAAATCATGTCGGCCAGCGCTGATCTGGCGAACGAACTCGATGTGCGTCTGCACACGCACCTGGCGGAAACCCTCGATGAGGAAGACTTCTGCCTGCAGCGTTTCGGCCTGCGCACCGTGGATTATCTGGACAGCGTCGGCTGGCTCGGCCCGCGTACCTGGCTGGCCCACGGCATCCATTTCAACCCCGACGAAATCGCCCGCCTCGGCCAGGCCGGCACCGGCATCTGCCACTGCCCGAGCTCGAACATGCGCCTGGCTTCCGGCATCTGCCCAAGCATCGAATTGACAGATGCCGGTGCGCTGTTCGGTCTCGGTGTCGACGGTTCGGCGTCCAACGATGCCTCAAACATGATCCTCGAAGCGCGCCAGGCCCTGTACATCCAGCGCCTGCGTTACGGCGCCGAAAAAATCACCCCGGAGCGCGTGCTGGGCTGGGCGACCAAGGGTTCGGCGAGCCTTTTGGGCCGTACCGACATCGGCGAAATCGCCGTCGGCAAACAGGCGGATCTGGCGTTGTTCAAGCTCGATGAACTGCGCTTCTCCGGTAGCCATGATCCGATTTCGGCACTGCTGCTGTGCGGCGCTGACCGGGCGGATCGGGTGATGATCGGGGGCAAGTGGCGTGTGGTTGATGGACAGGTTGAGGGGTTGGACCTGAAAGGTCTGATTGCCGATCACAGCCAGGCGGCTCGGCAGTTGATTGCCGGTACCTGACTCACCGTCGTTCAAAACTGTGGGAGCGAGCCGGCTCGCGAAGAGGGAGTGTCAGACAACATGTTTGTCGGATGACACACCGCTTTCGCGAGCAGGCTCGCTCCCACATGGGTATCTGCCAGCCCTAAAGGCCCAGTAGCGACAGCATGATGAACGTGGCAAACAGCACAAAGTGCGTCATGCCCTCGATGGCGTTGGTTTCGCCGTCATTGAGGTTGATCGCGCTGACGATCAGGGTGATGAAGATCATCACCGTTTGCACCGGGGTCATCGCCATTTGAAACGGCTGGCCGGTGTACAGCGCCATCGCTTCCATCACCGGCACGGTGAGGATCACCGTCGACAGTGACGCGCCCATCGCAATGTTGACCACCGACTGCATGCGATTGGCCAGTGCTGCACGCAGTGCGGTCAGAATCTCCGGCGCCGCCGAAATCGCCGCCACCAGAATCGCCGTGATAACCGGCGGCGCGCCCGTGCCCTCCAGACCCAGATCAAGCGTCTTCGACATCACCTCGGCCAGTGCGCCGATGATCACCACCCCCGACACCAGAATGCCGATCGACAATGCCAGGCTGACCGGTTTCGGCTCCTGCTCGACCGGCTCTTTGCGCCGGCGTTTGTCCGGGTAGCTGTAGCTGAAAAAGTAGCTGTGCGGGCCGACCTGCATGCGCAGGAACAGCGCGTAAAGCACCACCATCGCGCCGATGGTGAACGCCGAATAAATCTTCCAGTTGGCTTGAGGAATGAACTCCGGCACCACCATCGACACGCCCATCGCAGTGAGGATCATCACACTGTAACTGCGCGCCGAATCGTCGTTGTAGGACTGCTCGCCGTGTTTGATCCCGCCCATCAGTGCGGCAAGTCCGAGGATGCCGTTGATGTCGAGCATCACCGCTGAGTAGATCGTGTCGCGCACCAGCGTCGCCGAGGCCTCGTTGCTCATCATGATCGCCAGGATCACCACTTCGACCAGCACCGCCGAGAGCGTGAGGATCATCGTGCCGTAGGGATCGCCGACCTTCTCCGCGAGCAGTTCGGCGTGATGAGCGACGCGCATCGAAGCGGCGACGATGAAGGCGATCAGCAGCAGACCGCCGACCAGCGCGACGATCTGGCCGCTGTGCAGCAGCCAGTGTTCCAGTGGATAAGCGACGCACGCGGCAAGGACTGCCAGCAGCAGGAAGCTTTCTTGTTTGAGGATCGAGAGCATGACGGGCCTTTTGCCGAAAAGAGCTGATGAAGCTACTGACTGCCGGGCGGCGCTAACGTTTCGTTACATCTTCGCGCACCAACCCATGGCAGCTGAATTCAGGCATGCACTTTTATTGGCCTTGCCGGCGCCTTCGCGAGCAGGCTCGCTCCCACATTGAAATGCGTCCCCTGTGGGAGCGAGCCTGCTCGCGAACGCCGCGCCGCGATTCCAAATTGTTTGTTGTCCTGTTGGTCAGCAATTTGCATTGGCCCTGAGCACACACAACAAAACGGGGTTCGGGTTCATGCCAATACGTCCGCTGCACAAACTGCTGTACGCCGCCATCGGGCTGGGAATCAGCCTGAGCGCCAGCGCTGCCGATCCGCTGAAGGTCGGTTTCGTCTACATCGGCCCGATCGGTGACCACGGCTGGACGTATCAGCACGAACAGGGGCGCAAAGCGCTGGCGGAGAAATTCGGCACGCAGATCACCACCAACTACGTGGAAAACGTCGCAGAAGGCGCCGACGCCGAGCGGGTGATCCGCAACATGGCCAAGGACAAATACGATCTGATCTTCACCACGTCATTCGGCTACATGAACCCGACGGTGAAAGTCGCCAGGCAATTTCCCAAGGTGACGTTCGAACACGCCACCGGCTACAAGCAGGACAAGAATCTCGGCACCTATCTCGCGCGCACTTACGAGGGCCGTTATGTCAGCGGATTCCTCGCGGCGAAGATGACCAAGACCAGGAAGATCGGCTACGTCGCCTCGTTCCCGATTCCGGAAGTGATCCGCGACATCAACGCCATCCAGTTGGCCTTGAACAAGTACAACCCTGGCACCGAGATCAAGGTGGTGTGGGTCAACTCCTGGTTCGACCCGGGTAAAGAGGCCGATGCCGCCAACGCGCTGATCGACCAGGGCGTCGACGTGGTGTTCCAGCACACCGACAGCCCGGCGCCGATCCAGGCTGCCGAACGACGCGGCGTGTACGCCGTGGGTTACGCCTCGGACATGGCCCACTTCGGGCCGAAAGCGGTGCTGACTTCGATCGTCAACGATTGGGCGCCGCACTACATTCAGGCGACGCAGGGTGTGATCGATCACACCTGGAAATCCCAGGATTACTGGGGCGGGCTGAAGGAAGGCACGGTGGAGCTGCCGATCAGCGATCTGGTACCAGCGCCGGTGAAAGCCGAGGCCGAACAGTTGATCGCCGACATCAAGAGTGGTGCATTGCAGCCGTTTACCGGGCCGATCAAGGATCAGGCCGGCGTGGAAAAAATCCCGACGGGCGTGAGCGCCACGAACGCGGAACTGGCGTCGATGAATTATTACGTCGAGGGCATGAAGGCAGAGATGCCGAAGTAGTCCCCCGATTCACCACACAAAACCCTGTGGGAGCGAGCCTGCTCGCGAAGGCGTTGAGTCAGTCACCGCTGAGTTGTCTGATTCACCGCTTCGCGAGCAGGCTCGCTCCCACATTGGAAACACAGCGTATTCAAGGATTGTGTATGGATCAGCTTCCCATCATCGACATCAGCCCGCTCTACAGCACCGATGAAAATGCCTGGCCCGCCGTGGCCGGGCAGATCGACCAAGCCTGTCGCGAGTGGGGCTTTTTCTATATCAAGGGCCATCCGATTTCCGCACAGCGCATCGACGCCCTGCTCGATCACGCCCAGCGTTTCTTCGCCCTGCCCGCCGCGGAAAAACTCAAGATCGACATCACCCGGACCCGCCACCATCGCGGCTACGGCGCGATTGCCACCGAGCAACTGGACCCGGACAAACCCAGCGATCTCAAGGAAACCTTCGACATGGGGCTGCACTTGCCGGCCGAGCATCCGGAGGTGCTCGCGGAAAAACCCTTGCGCGGGCCCAATCGCCATCCCGCGCAAACCGGCTGGGCCACGCTGATGGAGCAGCATTACCTCGACATGCAGGCGCTGGCGCAAACCCTGTTGCGGGCGATGACCATCGCACTGGGCATCGAGCGTGATTTCTTCGACGTACGCTTTGTCGAGCCGGTCAGCGTCTTGCGAATGATCCATTATCCGCCGCGCCACACCGCCAGCTCCGCCGAGCAGCAAGGCGCCGGCGCCCATACCGATTACGGCTGCATCACCTTGCTTTATCAGGACAGCGCCGGCGGCTTGCAGGTGAAGAACGTCAAAGGTCAATGGATCGACGCGCCACCGATTGACGGTACCTTCGTGGTCAACCTCGGCGACATGATGGCGCGCTGGAGCAACGACCGTTATCGCTCGACGCCGCACCGGGTGATCAGCCCGCTGGGGGTGGATCGCTATTCGATGCCGTTCTTCGCCGAACCGCACCCGGACACGCGCATCGAATGCCTGCCCGGTTGTCAGGACGCACAGCACCCGGCGAAATATCCGACCACCACCTGCGCTGAATTCCTGCTCTCGCGCTTCGCCGATACCTACGCCTATCGCCGCGAACAAGAGGCGGTCTGATCGATCAACTGGTCAGGTTTTGCCAATTGTTGCGGCGAGCCTCTGTAGAATGCCGGCATTGCACCTGATGAGAAAAGACTATGTACGACTGGCTCAACGCCCTGCCCAAAGCCGAACTGCACCTGCATCTGGAAGGTTCGCTGGAGCCTGAACTGCTGTTCGCCCTGGCCGAACGCAACAAGATCGCCCTGCCGTGGAGCGACGTCGAAACCCTGCGCAAGGCTTACGCCTTCAACAATCTGCAGGAATTTCTCGACCTCTATTACCAGGGCGCCGATGTGCTGCGCACCTCGCAGGATTTCTATGACCTGACCTGGGCCTACCTGTTGCGCTGCAAGGCGCAGAACGTGATTCATACCGAACCGTTCTTCGATCCGCAGACCCACACCGACCGGGGCATCCCGTTTGAAGTGGTGCTCAACGGCATCGCCGCCGCCCTTAAGGATGGCGAGACGCAACTGGGCATCAGCAGCGGTCTGATCCTCAGCTTCCTGCGTCACCTCAGCGAAGACGAAGCACAGAAAACCCTCGATCAGGCGCTGCCGTTCCGTGACGCGTTTGTCGCAGTCGGGCTCGACAGTTCGGAAATGGGCCACCCGCCGAGCAAGTTCAAACGCGTCTTCGATCGCGCCCGCGACGAAGGTTTCCTCACAGTCGCCCACGCCGGCGAAGAAGGTCCACCGGAGTACATCTGGGAAGCCATCGACCTGCTGAAAATCCAGCGCATCGACCATGGCGTGCGCGCCATCGAAGACGAGCGCCTGATGCAGCGGATCATCGATGAGCAGATCCCGCTGACCGTATGCCCGCTGTCGAACACCAAGCTCTGCGTGTTCGATCACATGTCACAGCACAACATCCTCGACATGCTCGAGCGCGGCGTGAAGGTCACGGTGAACTCCGATGACCCGGCGTATTTCGGTGGTTACGTGACCGAGAATTTCCACGCGTTGCACGAACATCTGGGCATGACCCAGGATCAGGCCAGGCGCCTGGCGCAGAACAGCCTGGATGCGCGCTTGGTAAAACCGTAAGCAACACCGCAAAACCAATGTGGGAGCGAGCCTGCTCGCGAAGAGGGAGAGTCAGTCAACATTTTCGTTGAATGAAACACCGCTTCGCGAGCAGGCTCGCTCCCACATTCATATCGATGTTCACTCGGTGAGCTCTTCCAGGGTCTTGCCCCGCGTCTCCATCCCGAACAGCCACACCACTCCCGCCGCTATCGCAAAGCACGCCGCACCCAGCGCGAAGACTCCGCCCTGCCCGGTAATCGGGAATACCAGCCCGGTCACCAATGGCCCGAGCAATGAACCGACGCGGCCGATCGCCGAGGCAAATCCCGAGCCGGTTGCCCGTGCTGAAGTCGGGTACAGCTCCGGCGTGTAGGTGTAGAGCACCGCCCACATGCCGAACAGAAAGAACTGCATCAACAGCCCGGTGCCGATCAGCAACGCCACGTTGCCGCCGAACACCGCGCTCTGCCCATACAGAAACGCCATCACCCCGCCGCCGAGCAAGGTGACGATACACACCGGTTTGCGTCCCCAACGCTCAACCAGCCACGCCGCCATGAGGAACCCGGGAATCCCGCCCAGCGAGATCAGCACCGTGTAGTACACCGACTGCGTCACGGCGAAACCCGACTGCTGCAACAATGCGCTGAGCCATGAAGTCAGCCCGTAGAAACCCAGCAATGCAAAGAACCACAGGCTCCAGATCATCGTCGTGCGCTGGCGATATTGCGGCGACCAGATCCGCTTGAGTGCCGAGAAGAAATTGCCCGGTGGCGTTACTGTGCGCGGCAAACGAACCGGTTCCGGCAATTCAGCGCCGCGCAGCGAAGCACGCACCCGCGCTTCAATCCCGTTCAATACTTTGTCCGCGTCGGCGTCGCGCCCGGCCTGTTCCAGCCAGCGCGGTGACTCGGGAATGAAAAAGCGGATCGCCAGGACAAACACCGCCGGCACCGCCAACACCAGAAAAATATCGCGCCAGCCAATCAGCGGCAGCAGGAAGTACGAGAGCACGCCCGCCGCAACAAAACCCAGCGGCCAGAAGCCGTCCATCAATGCGATGTAGCGCCCGCGGCGTTGCGCCGGAATCAGCTCCGAGAGCATCGATTGCGCGATGGGAAACTCCATGCCCATGCCGATGCCCAGCAGGATGCGGAACAGCGTCAGCGTCTCCACCGTCTGCGCTGTTGAACACAGGTAACTGGCCACGCCCCACAGCACGATGCTCCACTGAAACACCGGTTTGCGTCCGAAGCGGTCGGCGAGCATCCCCGACAACGACGCCCCGAGCACCATGCCGAAAAAGCTCGAACTGGCCAACAGCCCGGCTTGTGCACTGCTCAGGCCGAACTCGGCTTTGATCGAGCCAAGCAGGAACGTCATCATCGCCAGATCCATGGAATCGAAGAAAAACGCCAGGGCAATAATGATGAAAATGACGCGGTGATAACCACTGACCGGCAGCCGTTCCAGGCGCTCAGCCGCGCTAAAGCGTTGTGTATTCATGTTGCGCTCCCCCATCCGGAAAAATCCCCGGATCGAGTGTGCGTGATGGTCATTCGGAGGCCGTACTGGATGCGACCTGTTCACAGCCGTGGGCGACGTTGCGTTTCAGCTCATCGCACAGCAGCGCTCTAGAACGCAGTTTCCAGCTCGGTTTCCTTGGCAAAGCGATGGATTTCGCGCTGGCCGGTGGCGGTCAACTGCAAGGCGCGCGAATCGTTGGGCAAGGTCAGCCAGCCGGACTGCATGAACAACTGCAACAACGCCGCCCCCAGTGAGCCGCCCATGTGCGGACGGCGCTCGCTCCAGTCCGGGCAGGCACAGGCGACCTGCACGTTGCGGTGCGCCAGGGCCTGAATGAACACACCGCGCTGGGCCAGTCGGGTTGAACCCTTGTGCGTCACTACCACGCGCTGCTCGAGCTGTTCGATCCAGCCGGCATCGAGCAGGCGCTGATACAGGTCGGCTGCCAGGGTGCCGCCCAGATGATCGTCGCAGAAACGCGCGCGCAACAGCGAAGACGGCGCCGCCTGCGGCCTGACCATCGGCGTGGTGCGTTTCAACGCAGCGGGAATTTGCCGTGGCGCGCTGGCGATGGTGGCGCTGGCCAATGCCTCGATTGCCGCGCCGACTTCCGGCGCTGCCAGGCGAAAAAAGCGTTTGCGCCCACGCATTTCGACGTTCAACAGCCCCCCTGCGGACAGTCGCCCCAGATGCGCACTGGCCGACGACGGCGAGAGCCCGGCCAGCAACGCCAGCTCTTCGGCTTGCCGCGCCGAGCCATCCATCAACGCCCACATCATCGCGCTGCGCTTGGGGTCGGCCAGCAATGTCGCGATCTGGCTGATGCACGGTGCATGTTCCATATGTTCACTCCCTGTCGAATCGTATCGTCTACCGCTCGGAGACATCTTGGCCGCTTATGGGTCATCGGCCAACACGCGAAAATCGCCCTGGATCGAGGCAAGGGATGCCACCGACACCAGCTGCTCCGGCACACAACCTGGCAGCAGAAGTTGCAACCGTCACCAAAAGCCGGCAACGCGTTACGGGGTCTGCGCGCCGGGTGTGAGTGCAGGCATGAGGCGGGCGCTAGTATAAGCGGGTTGAGCCAGACGTCCTGCGCCCGGGCCTGCGCAGGTGGCGATTGTTGCTGACAGAAATTTCTCTATTTGCCTGCGACTAATGATCAACTTTGAGAAAACCGGGAAATTGACTACTCAATTCGGCACATCGGCTGGCGAGCATCTCCCTCAGCAGGTTCACCGGCTTACTCAATTGTGCGCGATGGGCGCACAACAGATTCAGCGGTGCGCGCTCACACAGCAGTTCCGGCATCAGCACCTTGAGGCGACCGGCGAGCACATCGGTGCCGACGTCGAGCCAGGATTTGTAGGCAATTCCGGCACCGGCCAGCGCCCATAGCCGCACGACATCGGCATCGTCACTGAAGCGGTCGCCGCTGACGGTCAGGCTGACTTCGCGCTTGCCATCGTGAAAACTCCAATGGTCATGAACGCGGCTGCCGAGCATGTACAGCAGGCAGTTGTGCTGGGCCAGTTGCTCGAGCTGACGCGGCTCGCCGTGTCGGGCCAGATAGTCGGGGGATGCGCACAACACGCGGCGATTGTGCGGGGCAATGGGCAAGGCAATCAGGCTGGAATCTTCCGGCTCGCCATAGCGCAGGGCGATGTCCACCGGTTGCCGGAACAGGTCGGCGATGCGGTCGCCGAGCAACAACCGCACCGTCAGTTTCGGGTGTTCACGCTGGAACGCATCAAGCCACGGCAGCAGCAGATTGCGGCCGAAATCCGAAGGCGCCGACAGTTGCAGAATCCCGCTGACCTGGTCCTGACCGCTGGCCAGCAGACGACGTCCTTCGTCGAGATTGCTCAAGGCGGCGCGAGCATATTCGAGGAAGCCTTCGCCCTCGGCGGTCAGGCGCAGGCTGCGAGTCGAACGCGCCAGCAGCCGCGCACCGAGTTGCTGCTCGATGCGCTTCAACGCCGCGCTGGCCACGGCGGCGGACATGTCCATCACTCGCGCCGCTGCCGACAGGCTGCCCAGATCAGCAGCGCGAACAAACAACTGCAAGTCATCAAAACGCAGCATGCCCAGCCTCGATTATCAAAAAAAAATTGAAAGAGACTGCTCTTTTAGCCGGTTTTATCGCGAGGAGAAATAGCCAATGATGTCCTTCATCGAATTCATCCTGATCTTCTTCTATCAACTGTACGGAGCCACTTATGAAAGCCATTGCTTATTACGCTTCCCTGCCGATCAGCGACGCCAAATCTCTGCAAGACATCGAACTGCCAGAACCGCTCGCCGGTCCGCGCGATCTGCTGGTGGAGGTCAAGGCCATCTCGGTCAATCCGGTCGACACCAAAGTGCGGCAGAACGTGGCGCCGGAAAACGGCGCGGCGAAAGTGCTGGGCTGGGACGTTGCCGGTGTGGTCAAGGCTGTCGGCAGCGAGGTCACCCTGTTCAAGGCTGGCGACAAGGTGTTCTACGCCGGGTCGATTGCCCGGGCCGGTGGCAACAGTGAGTTGCACGTGGTTGATGAGCGCATCGTCGGGCACATGCCCAAGTCCCTCGGTTTCGCCGAAGCCGCTGCGCTGCCGCTGACTGCGATCACCGCATGGGAATTGCTCTTCGAGCGCCTGCAAATCAGCGAAGGCAGCACCGGTCAAGGCCAGAGCCTGCTGATCGTCGGTGCGGCGGGCGGCGTCGGCTCGATCCTCACCCAATTAGCGAAGCAATTGACCGGACTCAAGGTGATCGGCACGGCTTCGCGCCCACAGACCCGTGAATGGGTCAGCGAACTCGGTGCCGATCTGGTCATTGATCATAGCCAGCCGCTGAGCGAAGAATTGAAACGTGCCGGCATCGAGAGCGTGACCCACGTCGCCAGCCTGACCCAGACCGATCAGCATCTGCCGCAACTGGTCGAGGCCCTCGCGCCGCAAGGCAGACTGGCGCTGATCGACGATCCGAAGTCCCTCGATATCAGCCTGCTCAAGCGCAAGAGCCTGTCGCTGCATTGGGAGTTCATGTACACCCGTTCGCTGTTCGAAACGCCGGACATGATCGAACAGCACAAGCTGCTCAACCGCGTTGCCGAGCTGATTGACGCAGGGACTTTGAAAACCACCCTGGGCGAGCACTTCGGCGTGATCAAAGCGGCCAACCTGCGGCGCGCCCATGAGCTGCTGGAAAGCGGCAAGGCCAAGGGAAAAATTGTTTTAGAAGGTTTCTAAACAATAAAGCCCCGCAGTCGCTGGTGATGCCAGAGCGGTTGCGGGGCTTTTTGCCGTCAGTCAGTTGCCTGACCCTTGTCACAATTGCGCGGGTATTGGGGTCTACAATCGAAGCCTCTGCGATACATCTTTTACGCAAGGGAGGTCAGCAATGAAGATCCTGATAAAAGAAGTGGCAAAGTCTCAATGGCAAGTGCGCCTGGACCAGCACGTCGTGACCTTTCGCAGTGAAGCCGAAGCTCTGGCCTTCACTCGCACCCTCGAAGCGCGACTCTGCGCGCCCCACCGGATCCCCGAACCGAGCCAGCAGCGCGCCGCTGGCTGAGTTTTCAAGCCTCTAAGCTTGGGCTTGCGCCAGCGCCCGGGCATTCTGCAGCCGCCGGGTGAGCAGCGCGACGCTCACCACCAGCAAACCGCACAGGCTGATGACCATGGCCATCGGCACGGCGCTGCCATCGTGCAACACACCCACCAATGCCGCGGCCCCGGCGGCGATGCTGAATTGCAGGCAACCGAGCATCGCCGACGCACTGCCGGCGCGCGCGCCCTGCCCGTTCATCGCGCAGGCCGAGGCGTTGGGGATAATGCAACCAAGGCTGGCGATGCAGATGAACAGCGGAATCAGCAACGGCCACAACGCCTCGGGACGCATCGCGCCAACCGCCAGCAGCGTCAGTCCGGCGAGGAAGTACACCCACACCGCGCGCACCAGCAGAAACGCCGGACCACGTTTGGCCAGCAGCCGCGCATTGACCTGCGCCACCAGAATGAAGCCTGCCGCGTTGGTGCCGAACAGCCAGCCGAAATGCTCGGCCGGTACGCCGTAGAGCTTGATGAACACAAACGGTGAGCCGGCGATGTAGGCGAACATCCCGGCGATGGCGATGCCACCGGTCAGGGCATGGCCGAGGTACACCGAATCCTTGACCAGTCGCGCGTACTGGCGCAACGCGCCGGACAACGGCTGGCGCGGCACGTGGGCCGGCATGCTTTCCGGCAGACCCAACGCCACCGCCAGACCTGCCGCCGCACTGAACCCGGTGAGCACCAGAAAGATCGACTGCCAACCCGTGGTGTTGACCAGCAGACCACCGAGCATCGGCGCCAGAATCGGCGCCAGGCCCATCACCAGCATCAGTTGGGAAAACACCTTCGCCGAGCCCACCGCGTCGCACTTGTCGGCCACCACCGCGCGGGAAATGACCATCCCCGCACAACCACCAAGTGCCTGGACGAAGCGCGCGCCGATCAGCCATTCCAGACTCGGCGCGTAGGCGCAGGCCAACGACGCCAGAGTGAACAGGGCGACGCCGCTAAGCAGCGGCAGCCGCCGGCCGAAACGATCGGAAATCGGCCCGTAAGCCAGTTGGCCCAGAGACAGACCGAGGAAATACGCCGCCAGTGTCAGCTGGACATGCTGCTCATCGGTGCCGAACGCCAACGCCATGGCCGGGAAAGCAGGTAAATAGAAGTCGATCGCCAAAGGACCGAAAGCGCTCAAGGCGCCGAGTATCAAAATCGTGCGGAAATTCATCAGGCATCCAGGTGGGCAAGTCGCAGCCCGACAGTCTAGCCGCGCCCGGACGCCTTGAACATTCCGATAGCTCGCTAACGATCAATTTCAGACGAGCTTCACTTCATAACCCTCTTCGCGAATCGCTTCGATCACCTGTTCTTCATTCAGCGCGCTTTCGACGCCGACTTCCCTGGCTGCCAGATCGACGCGCACACTGGCCGCCGGATCCAGCGCCTGCACCGCTTGGGTGATGGCTTTGACGCAATGACCGCAGGACATGCCTTGAACATTGAACACTTGCATGGGAAGACTCCGTTGAGTGAGGTTGCCGGCAGTCTCGAGCTTGCCACGATGGCAAGGTCAAGTTCTGCGCAAAACTGCCGGGCTGGCAATCGGCGTCGCGCTCGGCCAAGCTGCGTGCATCAATGACTGAAATTCAGGAGATTCAGCCATGCGCTGGTCAGCTTTGAGCCTGTTTGGCTTGCTCAGCCTTTTCGCCGCCGTCCCCCAGGTGCAAGCCGCCGGCGAGGATTACGCGGTACTGATCATTTCCCGCGAGCGCCTCGAAGTGGCGACCTCGTGCGAGATCGGCGTGTATATCCAGGACCAACTCTCGGCGCGCCTGTTCCAGGAGCAGAGCACTTCGTTCAACCTGCCGCCGGGCAAGGTTTCGCTGCGCTTGAAACTGCTGCCGGGCCAGGCGCCGGGTTGCAACCCCGGCATGCTCGCACCGGGTTCGCAGGAAGTCGTGCTGCGTGCCGGGGAGGTGCTGAAGTTCCGCCTGGCGATGAATGCAGAAGGCGTGTACCTGAAGCGGGCTGGCCTGGGTTACTGAGCCAATACCCGACCTGTGGGAGCGAGCCTGCTCGCGAAAGCGCCGGGTCAGTCAACATGATTGCTGAATGATGCACCGCATTCGCGAGCAGGCTCGCTCCCACAGGAATGGTGCTTGACCTTGCCCGCATGGCAAGGTTGATCCTGTAGACATCCACTACAGGGAGCGCGACCGATGTCCGAATCCACCACTTTCGATCTGCCGATTGCCGGCATGACCTGCGCCAGTTGCGCCGGGCGTGTCGAGCGAGCGCTGCGCAAGGTCAGCGGCGCCAGCGCCGTCAGCGTCAACCTCGCCACCGAGCAGGCCCGAGTGCAGGCGCCCGGCGACAGCCTGCCGGCGCTGATGCAAGCCGTGGAGCGCGCCGGTTACAGCGTGCCCCGGCAAACCGTCGAATTGAGCATCGACGGCATGACTTGCGCGTCCTGCGTCGGTCGCGTCGAACGCGCCCTGAGCAAAGTCCCAGGCGTGAGCAGCGTCAGCGTCAATCTGGCCAATGAACGTGCGCACATCGAATTGCTCGGCCAGGTCGATACGCAAACCCTGCTCGACGCGGTGAGCAAGGCCGGTTACTCGGCCAGCGTCTGGCAAGCTGAACGGCCACAGTCCGATGACCAGCAAAACCGCCTGCACCGCGAGCGCTGGGCATTGATCTGTGCGATCGCCCTCGCCCTGCCGCTGGTGCTGCCAATGTTGCTGCAGCCGTTCGGCATTCACTGGATGCTTCCGGCCTGGGCGCAATTCGCCCTCGCCACACCCGTGCAATTCGTCTTCGGCGCACGCTTTTATGTCGCGGCGTGGAAAGCCGTGCGCGCCGGCGCCGGCAACATGGACCTGCTCGTCGCCCTCGGCACCAGCGCCGGTTATGGCCTGAGTGTCTATGAATGGGCCAGCGCCGCCGGACGCATGCCGCATCTGTATTTCGAAGCCTCGGCCGTGGTCATCGCCCTGGTATTGCTCGGCAAATATCTTGAGAGCCGCGCCAAACGCCAGACCGCCAGCGCCATCCGCGCCCTTGAAGCACTGCGGCCGGAGCGGGCAATTCAAGTGGTCGACGGGCGTGAGCAGGACGTTGCGATCAGCGACCTGCGCCTCGACGATCTGGTGCTGGTCAAACCCGGCGAACGCTTCCCGGTGGATGGCGAAGTCGTCGAAGGCCAGAGCCACGCCGATGAGGCGCTGATCAGCGGCGAAAGCCTGCCAGTGCCGAAACAGCCGGGCGACAAAGTCACCGGCGGCGCGATCAATGGCGAAGGTCGTTTGCTGTTGCGCACCCAGGCGCTCGGCGCGGAAACCGTGCTGGCGCGGATCATTCGTCTGGTCGAGGACGCGCAAGCGGCGAAAGCGCCGATTCAGAAACTGGTGGACAAGGTCAGCCAGATTTTCGTGCCGACCGTATTGCTGATCGCCCTGGCCACGCTGATCGGCTGGTGGCTGTACGGCGCGCCGCTGGAAACCGCATTGATCAATGCCGTCGCCGTACTGGTGATCGCCTGCCCGTGCGCCCTCGGCCTCGCCACCCCGACGGCGATCATGGCCGGCACCGGCGTCGCCGCGCGTCACGGCATTCTGATCAAGGACGCCGAAGCGCTGGAGCGTGCCCATGAAGTCAGCAGTGTGGTGTTCGACAAGACCGGTACGCTGACCTCGGGAACACCGCGTATCGCTCACTTCAGCGCGGTCGATGGCGACGAAACCAATCTGCTGACGCTGGCCGGCGCGTTGCAGCGCGGCAGCGAGCATCCCTTGGCCAAAGCGGTGCTCGATGCAGCAGCCGAACGCGGCTTGAGCGTGCCCGACGTCAGCGACAGCCAGTCGCTGACCGGACGCGGCATTGCCGGCACTCTGGATGGCAGGCGCCTGGCGCTGGGCAATCGGCGGATGCTCGACGAAAGCGCTTTGAGTGCCGGTGAATTGAGCGCATCCGCCCAGGCTTGGGAAAGTGAAGGCCGCACCTTGTCGTGGTTGATCGAGCAAAGTCCTGAGCCGAAGGTGCTGGGCCTGTTCGCCTTCGGCGACACGCTCAAGCCCGGCGCCCTGCAAGCGGTGCAACAACTCGCCGCCCGAGATATCGATAGCCATCTGCTGACCGGCGACAATCGCGGCAGCGCACGGGTGGTGGCCGAGGCCTTGGGCATCGGCAATGTTCACGCCGAAGTGCTGCCGGCGGACAAGGCCGCGACCGTCGCCGAGCTGAAGAAAACCGGCGTGGTCGCCATGGTCGGCGACGGCATCAACGACGCCCCGGCCCTCGCCGCCGCAGACATCGGCATTGCCATGGGCGGCGGCACCGATGTGGCCATGCATGCGGCCGGCATCACCCTGATGCGCGGCGATCCGCGCCTGGTGCCGGCAGCGCTGGAGATCAGCCGCAAGACCTACGCGAAGATTCGGCAGAACCTGTTCTGGGCCTTCGTCTACAACCTGATCGGCATTCCGTTGGCGGTGTTCGGCTTCCTCAATCCGGTACTCGCCGGTGCGGCGATGGCGCTGTCGAGCGTCAGTGTGGTGAGCAATGCGCTACTGTTGAAAACCTGGAAACCCAAGGACCTGGAGGAACACCGATGAACATCGGCCAAGCGGCCCGACAAAGTGGCCTGAGCGCAAAAATGATTCGCTATTACGAGTCGATCGGCCTGCTCAAAGCGGCCAATCGCACCGACAGCGGTTACCGCGTGTACGGCAGCGATGACCTGCACACGCTGGCGTTCATCAAACGTTCGCGGGATCTGGGTTTTTCCCTGGAGGAAGTCGGCAAACTGCTGACCCTCTGGCAGGATCGCCAGCGCGCCAGCGCCGATGTGAAGGCCCTGGCGCGCCAGCACATCGACGAGTTGAACCAGAAGATCCGCGAGCTCGGCGAGTTGCGTGACACCCTGCAGGATCTGGTCGAACACTGTAGCGGCGACCATCGCCCGGACTGTCCGATCCTCAAGGAACTGGCGTCGGGCTGCTGCGCGCAACCCGCCCGCGCCTGATCCGCAACAGCGTCACCACGCACAGGGTGCCGAGGGGAATGCCGTGGAACAGCATGACCACGGCACCCGGCGTCCACCACGCATAAAACGGCGCGGCGATCAGCATGCCGATGCCGAAACCGGTCATCTGCAGCAAGGTCAGCACGCTGAAAATCGGCAGGCGCAAAGCTTCCGGCTCCCGCTGCAGACGCGACATCAGACTGACTTCGGACACCCCGTCGCCGAGCCCGGCGGGCAAGGCGAACAGCAGCAGGCCCACGAGACTGTGCTGCTGGAACATCAGAATGAAACCGCAGGACATCAGCGCCACGCCGCAGAAAAATCTTCTTTCAAGGTGGCTATTGTCCGAGCCGTTGAGGTGACTGGCGATACGCGCGCCGAGCAGTTTGCCGCAGGCCCACACCGCAAGCGCCAGGCCCAGGGTAGTACTCGCCGCATCGGGCGTGAGCAGTTTCGAAATGATCGGGAAGCCGACGTTATGCGCAGCGCTGCCCAAGGTATCCGCCATGGTTACTGCGAGCATCGCCGCGACCACCGGCGCCGAGCGCAGGCCTTGGCGCAGCGCAAACCATTCACCGCGTTTCGGCTGTTCGCTGTTTTCCCTCGTTGCGAAACGCAGCGGCACGATCAGCAGCGCGGCGAGCAAATAGGTCAGCGCGTTGAGGGCGAAAACCGTTTCGAAACCGAAAGCGGCCACCAGCAACCCCGACACCAGACTGCCGCCGACCATCGCCGCGGATGATGCTGAGGTGATCCAGGCGTTGGCCTTTAGCAGTTGCGCCGGATCGATCAAGCGCGGCAACTGGCTGTTGAGACCAATGGCGAACATTGAATTGCCCAGGCCGAGGCCGAAGGCAATCAGCGGCAACAGCCATGCCTGCTGATTCGCCGGTGTGATCAACAGCAACCCCAGCAGCGCGGCGCGCCCCAGATCGAAGGCAATCAGCGGCGCGCGACCCTGCCAGCGCCGGTAGAAACGTGTGCCGATCAGACTGGCGACAATCCCGCCACCGACACGGCTGGCAAGGAAGATGCCGACGCTCATGGCGCTGTTGCTCAGCAGGTAGACGTAAGTGGCGAGCGCGACCATGTTGAGGAAGGCGCCGAAATCGGAGATCAGCCGGGCGGTTACGATCAGGAGGGTGTTGCGCGGGGTACTCACATACGGTCCTTGTAGGAGCTGCCGAAGGCTGCGATCTTTTGATCTGCCCTTTAAAAGCAACAGCAAAGATCGCAGCCTTCGGCAGCTCCTACAAGGGCATGCTCGCGTTTGCGGAAAATGCGCAGGCACAAAAAACCCGGCCGAAGCCGGGTTGCTCGTCAAGCGATCACTGCATCCACGGCGGTGGAGGCGGTTCTTCGGGTTTGCCTTTCGGCGCGTCGTCCGCCGCGCGAATGGCTTGCTTGCGTTCCTCGTCGAGGCGCGCCGCTTCGATCTCTCGCAGCACCCCGCCGACATCGGCCAGATCCTCCGGATCGTCGAACTCGCCGGTCAGCACACTGTTCGGGTGCAAGGTGCCGGCTTCGTACAGCGCCCACATTTCCTTGGCGTACTTGGTCTTCTTCAACTCCGGCGCGAAACGACCGAAGTAAGAAGCCATGTTGCCAACATCACGCTCGAGCATGCTGAACGCGTGGTTGTTGCCCGCAGCGTCGACGGCCTGGGGCAGGTCGATGATGACCGGGCCGGTCGGTGTCAGCAGCACGTTGAACTCGGAAAGGTCACCGTGCACCAGACCGGTACACAACATCAGCACGATCTGCGAAATCAGAAACGCGTGATACTCGCGCGCCTGATCCGGCTCCAGCACCACGTCGTTCAGACGCGGCGCGGCGTCGCCGAATTCGTCGGCCACCAGCTCCATCAACAGCACGCCGTCGAGGAAGTCATAGGGTTTCGGCACTCGCACGCCGGCACCGGCCAAACGGAACAGCGCCGCTACTTCGGCGTTCTGCCAGGCGTCTTCGGTCTCTTTGCGACCGAACTTGGACCCCTTCGCCATGGCCCGCGCCTGGCGACTGTTGCGAACCTTGCGGCCTTCCTGATATTCGGCCGCCTGGCGGAAACTGCGTTTATTCGCCTCCTTGTAGACCTTGGCGCAACGTAACTGATTGCCGCAGCGCACTACATAAACAGCTGCCTCTTTGCCACTCATCAGTGGGCGCAGCACTTCGTCGACCAGACCGTCCTCGATCAGGGGTTCAATGCGTTTTGGAGTCTTCATCAGCTTTTATTGTGGGTCCTTTATTACCAAACACGCGAATGTCACTCGTTATACGGCAATCCTCGCCCGACGGGGAGGGGTTGCCGACCTGTGAACCTTGAGGATGCACACACTGTGCCGGATCAATCGCGGTCAAGCCGCAGCGACCGAGGCGAATCATAGCCGAGACCGTGGCATTGATTGGTATCGGCCGGCAAGGGCATTTGCGACAGAATCTGACATGGTCAGTGAAACTTCTGCTCCCCTCGCCCCAGCCCTCTCCCAGAGGGAGAGGGGGCTAACCGAGGTGTCTCCCGTAATACATCGACCTGAGAGGCCGCAGCGATTATGGCTTGAATCGAGCTTTGGATTCGATGAAGGACGCTCAGGTCGGCGTCGATTTCAAGCATCCCCCAATCAGTCCCCTCTCCCTTTGGGAGAGGGTTAGGGTGAGGGGCTTTTTAGCGTTCGATAATGGCCGTGACCCCCTGCCCGCCCGCCGCACAGATCGAAATCAATCCCCGGCCCTTGCCCGCCGCATCCAGCAGCTTGGCCAGATTCGCCACGATCCGTCCGCCCGTCGCGGCAAACGGATGCCCCGCCGCCAGCGAGCTGCCCTTGACGTTGAGCCGGCTGCGATCGATCGAACCCAGCGGCGCGTCGAGCCCCAGGCGGGTCTTGCAGTACTCGGGATCCTCCCAGGCCTTGAGCGTGCACAGCACCTGCGCGGCGAACGCTTCGTGAATCTCGTAGTAATCGAAATCCTGCAAGGTCAGGCCGTTGCGCGCCAGCAAGCGTGGCACGGCATACACCGGCGCCATCAGCAGGCCCTCGGCACCGTTGACGAAATCCACCGCTGCCGCTTCGCCGTCGAGCAGATAAGCAAGGATCGGCAAGCCGCGCTCGTTGGCCCATTCCTCAGTGCCGAGCAACACCACCGAAGCACCATCGGTGAGCGGCGTGGAGTTGCCCGCAGTCAGCGTGCCCTTGGCGCTTTTCTCGAACGCCGGCTTCAGCGTGGCGAGTTTTTCCACGGTCAGGTCAGGACGCAGGTTGTTGTCGCGGGTCAGGCCAAGAAACGGTGTCATCAGATCGTTGTGCCAGCCTTCGCTGTAGGAAGCGGCGAGTTTGTGATGGCTTTCGAAGGCGAGTTGATCCTGTTCTTCGCGAGGAATGTTCCAGGTCTGCGCCATCAATTCACAGTGCTCGCCCATCGACAGGCCAGTGCGCGGCTCGCCGTTGCGCGGGAATTCCGGGATCAGGTGCCTGGGGCGCAATTGCAAAAGGGTTTTCAGTTTGTCGCCGGTGCTCTTGGCGCGGTTGGCCTGTAGAAGAATCCTGCGCAGGCCTTCGCTGACACTGATCGGCGCATCGGAGGTGGTGTCGACGCCGCCGGCAATGCCGCAGTCGATCTGGCCGAGGGCGATCTTGTTGGCCACCAGCAACGCCGCTTCCAGACCCGTGCCGCAGGCTTGCTGAATGTCATAGGCCGGCGTCGCTGGAGACAGGCGTGAGCCGAGCACGCACTCGCGGGTCAGGTTCATATCCCGTGACAATTTAAGCACCGCGCCCGTTACCACCTCGCCGATGAGCTGGCCGTGCAGGTTGTAGCGCTCGATCAGGCCTTCCAGCGCGGCAGTCAGCATCGCCTGGTTGCTGGCCGTGGCGTATGGTCCGTTGGAGCGGGCGAAAGGGATGCGGTTACCGCCGATGATCGCGACGCGGCGCAGCTGGGTCATAAAAGCTCCTGTTCCAAATGGTCGAATTTGCACATCCCTGTGGGAGCGAGCCTGCTCGCGAAGAGGCCGGCACAGTCAGCCTCTTCAGCGCCTGATACCGCGCCTTCGCGAGCAGGCTCGCTCCCACATGAACCGCATTTATCTGCAAGACCTGCTAAACCTCAGTGTTCAAGCGTAGGCCTTATTGCGCCGATCGAACGATTGATTGCCGTGGACAGTCCACACTTTGAACCCCAACTTCTGGAGAGCGTTCCATGTCTGACCGCTATATCGACTTCGCCAACTCATCCTTCGGCCATCGTCTGGTCGGGGCCTTGGGCCTGCCGTCGCCGGTGCGGCTGGAACGCTGGCAAGCGGGGCGTCTGCGGCCGATCGAGGGTGCGCTGTTGATCGGTGGCGGGCCGCTGGCCGAACGGATCAGTGTGTTTGCCAATCGCTTGACCGATGCGATCTACAGCTACGGCAGCGAGCCCTCGCTGGCCACCGCATGGATTCCCGGCCACGGGCCGAAACTCAAAGCGGTGGTGTTTGACGCCAGCGATCTGCAGCACACCGACCAGCTCAAGCAGTTGCGCGAATTCTTCCAGCCATTGATGAAAAACCTCGACCATAGCGCGCATCTGGTGATCCTCGGTCGCGCGCCGGAAACCCTGAGTGATCCGTTCGCCTCCAGCGCACAACGGGCGCTTGAAGGCTTCTCCCGTTCACTGGCCAAAGAGCTGCGCGGCGGTGGCACATTGCAGCTGATTTACGTCAGCGACGGTGCCGAAGATCAACTGGAAGGCCCGCTGCGATTCTTCCTGTCGCCGAAAAGTGCTTTCGTATCCGGCCAGGTGATTCGCCTGACCGCTTGCGCCACGCCGGTGACTGACTGGACCCGCCCACTGGCCGGGCGCAAGGCGCTGGTCACCGGTGCTGCACGCGGCATCGGCGCGTCGATTGCCGAAACCCTCGCCCGCGATGGCGCCGAGGTGATTCTCCTTGATGTGCCCCCGGCCAAGACCGACCTCGAAGCCCTCGCCGCCCGCCTCGGTGGCCGCGCGATCACCCTTGATATCTGCGCCGATGACGCCGCCACGCAATTGATCGAGCACCTGCCCGATGGGCTCGACATCCTCGTGCACAACGCCGGCATCACCCGTGACAAGACCCTGGCCAACATGACCCCGGAATTCTGGGACGCGGTGCTGGCCGTCAACCTCAATGCCCCGCAAGTGCTGACCAAGGCCCTGCTCGACAGCGGCACCCTGCGCGACAACGCGCGGGTGGTTCTGCTCGCCTCGATCAGCGGCATCGCCGGCAATCGCGGGCAGACCAACTACGCAGCGAGCAAGGCTGGCCTGATCGGTCTGGCCCAGGCATGGGCGCCGACATTGCTGGAACGCGGCATCAGCATCAACGCCGTCGCCCCGGGCTTCATCGAAACGCAAATGACTGCGCACATTCCATTCGGCCTGCGCGAGGCCGGGCGGCGCATGAGCTCGCTGGGCCAGGGCGGCCTGCCGCAAGACGTCGCCGAAGCCGTGGCGTGGCTGGCGCAACCGGGCACGGGCGCGTTCACCGGCCAAGCCTTGCGGGTCTGTGGGCAAAGTGTTCTGGGGGCTTGAGCATGAGCATCGAATGGCAAACGCTGGATCGCCAACCGAGTCTGCCCGCGCTGTACTCGAGGGCGGCAACGCGACGCAAAATCACCGGCACGCAACTGCCCGACAGCGGCCTGCGCTGCTGGGTCGATATCGACGGCAAACGGCTGGCGGCTTATCGCAAGGTCTGCGGTTTCGTCGATGACGGCCTGCTGCCGCCGACTTATCCACACATCCTCGCCTTCGCCTTGCAGATGCAATTGCTCACGGCCAAGGAGTTTCCGTTCCCGCTGCTGGGGCTGATTCACCTGAGCAACCGCATTCGCGTACTGCGGCCGATGGGCGCGATCAGCCGCGCGCAAGTCAGCGTGCGTGTGCACAACCTGCAACCGCATGCCAAAGGCGCGACATTTGATCTGCTCACTACCTTGGACGATCAGCTCGGGCCGCTGTGGGAAGCCGAGAGCCGCATGCTCTGTCGGGGCGTGAAGCTCGAAGGCGAAGCACCGGCTGAGGACTGGCAGCCGTCACAGGATCTGCTGGAAGTGACGCGCTGGACTGCACCGGCGGATATCGGTCGCCAATACGCGAAAGTCTCCGGCGACTACAACCCGATTCACCTGAGTGCCGCGAGCGCCAGGCTGTTCGGTTTTCCCACCGCAATCGCGCATGGACTGTGGAACAAGGCGCGGACACTGGCGGCACTCTCCGATCACCTGCCCAAAGCCAACCTGGAAATCGCCGTGCACTTTCGCAAACCGGTGCGCCTGCCCAGTGAGGTGACATTGCTGGCCAGTGCCGCGGGCTCCAGCGGTGAGTTGCGCCTGGTCGGTGCCGGCGACCTGGAGCATATGGTCGGTCAATGGCAACCGATCGCCTGATCTCTCGGGGCGCAAAGACCCGTTAATTGTGTATATATCACTTAAGTTTTTCCGCGCCCTGCCCGCCGCTTTGCGAAAAAAAGAGCCTTGAATATCAAGGCTTTTTTTTGCGCGTTTATTACTCGGGTATTAGTCCTTCGGCATTGCGCCGGGCCCTCTATATAAAGGGGTTAATACCAACTTGAGAATGGTGAAAAACCTGCCGTCGACTGAGATTACAGCCACGGACGAGGCATCGCCGACAACAGATCGGCGGGCCATCGAAGGCAACGTAACGTTGTGACAGGTGCAGGAATCTCAATCATGAAAACTCAAGTGATGTGGTCCAAATCGGCAATCGCGCTGGCACTGATTCTTTCGGTCGGCCTCGTCGGCTGCAGCAGCGGCGGTGGCGGTCATCGCAGCAGTTCGGGCAGCTCGACGGCGGACGGCACGGCGGGCACCGATGGCAGCGGTGGAGCGGGCGGCGGAACCGGCGGCGATACTGCCGGCACGGGTGGCGGCACCGGTGGTACTGGCGACGGAACAGCGGGCACGGGTGGAACCGGTGGCACTGGCGGAACCGGCGGCGGCACCGATCCGACCAATCCAACCAACCCGACAGATCCGACCGATCCGACCGATCCGACCAACCCAACCACGCCTGCGCTGGTGACCACAACGCTGGTTCAGGATGTCGGCAAAACCGTCAGCGGTGTCGGCGATGGCGTCGGCCAGATCGGCGATTCGCTGAGCACAGTTCCGGTCGCTGGCGGCATCGTGCAAAGCGTGGCCAACACCGCTGGCAACGTCGTCAGCACCTTGGGCGATGGTGTGAGCAATGGCATCGGCAAACTGGCCACTGACCCCAACGGCCTGACTACCACCGTGGCCTCGGTTGGCGGTGTGGTTTCCGATGTTGGCGACGGCGTGTCGGACCTCAGCGTCAAACTGAACACAGCGACCCGAAGCGTTCCCGTCGTTGGCGGTGTAGTCACCCGAGTGGCGCCGCTGGTCGATGGCATCGGCGAAAAAGTCACCATGCTCGGCGACACCCTCAACACCTCGCTGACCAGCGGCCCGACCAGTCAGCTAACCAACAAGGTCGGCAGCGGTCTGGTGCCGGTGATCGCCATGGTCGAAAGCACCACCGACAAACTCGGCGATGCCACCGGCCTCGGTGATCCGCTCAAAGGCGTGATCTCGAAAGTCGGCGGCACGGTGAACAGCCTCGGCGGCAAGGTCACCGACGCCGGCAACGGCAATGCCCTGACCAACACCCTCGGCGGCGCCCTGAGTAACACTGGCACGGCGGTCGGCAAAGCCGGCGGTCTGGTGTCCAACGGCACTGGCTCGGGCAGTGGCGGGATCGGCGGCATCGGTGGTGGTCTTGGCGGCACCGGTCTGCTGCAAACCGTTGGTGGCGCAGTGGTCAACGTTGGCAGCGGCCTGAATGCCGGCAGCACCAGCGGCGTGGTCAGTGCCGGTGGCGTTACTGCCGGTGGCCTGGGCAACACGATTGCCTCGATCAACACCGTACTCGGTGGCTCGGGCACCCCGATCACTGCCACCACTGCGCCGCTGGCCAGCGTCGGCGCCGCAGTCGGTGCGGGCCTCAATCCTGTGACCAGCGCGGTCACCACTGTCACTCAACAGGTCGGCGCCGCTAGCGGTCTCGGCACTCCGGTGGCAGGCCTCACCGGGCAGGTCGGCGCTGCGGTTGGCAATCTCGGCGGAGCGATTGCCGCAACCAACACTCCGGTCACCACAGCTGTCGGCGGTCTGGTCACCAATGTCGGCGGCACCGTGGCGGCAGTCGGTGGCCTGGTCAACGGCGGCACCAGCACCGGCGGCGGCACGGCAACTGGCGGTCTGGGCGGGGTACTCGGCGGCCTGACCGGCGCTCTGGGCGGCACTCAACGCTAAATTGCACCTGGCCGATTCGACGGCCTTACCTACAGCGCCTACGCTTGGTTGAGGGCGGAAGATTCCCACGAGTCTTCCGCCTTTTTTCTAAGGAAAAACCTGCCCTGTGCTGTGTTCTGACCATGGAGTGTCCTATGCGCGTACTGGCATCCCTGCTGTGCCTGAGCCTCAGTTCTGCTGCCCTCGCCGACACCTTGCCCAGTTTTCTCAACAGCAACGAAACCATCCGCAACCTGCCCGTACCCAACTTGCCCGCCGACGCCTATCGCCCAAGCGCGGCGCCGCTGCAAGTGCCCGATCCGGGCGCGACCGCCGCGCAGCCACTGCTGATGGAAACCAAGGTCAATCTGAAGACCGTGCAGATCGAAGGCGGCACGATCTACCCGCTCAACGAACTGGCGGAAATCTACAAGCCACTGATCGGTCGCCAGGCCAGCCTTTCCGAACTGATTGAAGCGACGCGCAACATCACCCGTCGCTACCAGCAGGACGGCTACCTGTTGTCCTACGCGTTTCTGCCGCAGCAGAACTTCGATGAGGGCGTGGCGCGGGTGGTGCTGGTTGAAGGTTACGTGCGCGATATCCAGATGCAGGGCGACATCGGTCGGGTCAAAGGCCTGCTCGACAAACTCGCCGCAAAAATCCAGGCCGAACGCCCGCTGACGCGCAAGACCTTCGAGCGCTACACCACGCTGATGAGCCGCATTCCCGGCGTAACGATTCAAGCGCAAGTGCCGCCACCGGGCACCACCGATGGCGCGACCACCCTGGTCGCCCAGGCCAGCCGCAAACCGTTCACGAGCACCCTGAGCACCACCGAAGACAATCGCAATGGGCCGCAGGCGTTGCTGGGTGTCAGCAGCAATTCGCAGACGTCGATGGGCGAACAGTTGAGCCTCAGCGGCCTGTTCCCACCGGGCGACGACAAAGAGCATTACTACCGTCTCGACTACAGCCAGTTCCTCGACGCCGAAGGCTCGCAACTCAACGTCTCGGCCTCGCGTTACCGCGCCGACCCGGACACCGAAGTGCTGGTCGGCGGCGGTGGGCGCCTGAGTACTCACCGCGAGAATGATCGCTACTCGATCGGCTTCAGCATGCCCCTGATCGCCTCCGCCAACGAACTGCTGACCGCCGGCTCACGCCTGTATGCCGTAGATGACAAGACGCGTTACGACGGCGTCAACTTCCCCTTCAGCACCGAGCTGCGCACCGACGTCCGCGCCCTGGCTTTCGAAGGCGACTTGCGCAAGGCCGACGCCCGCCAGTTGCGCATCCTCAGCGCCGGCGTTTATCAAGGCTTCGACAGCCTCGGCGCGAGCACCAATTATGACGACATCGACCTGGATTTCTTCCGCGTCAGACTGTCCGGCGTGCAGAGCGACAAGTTCCTCGACAATTGGCAAGGCGTGCTCTCGGCAGCGCTGTACTGGAGCGACGACACCTTGCCCGACAGTGAACGCGCAGTGTTTGGCGGGCAGAACTTCGGCCGTGGCTACCCGGACGACCAGGCCTCGGGCGACAAGGGCTGGGGCGTCGCTTACGAGGTCAACTACAGCTTCAACCGCGACGGCAACTGGGTGCGCATCCTGCAACCCTACGTAGTCGTCGACCGCTCGCGCAGCTGGTTCAACCAACTGCCGGTACAGGCCAACAACCTGTCATCCACCGCCGTCGGGCTGAGGTTCGGCGATGCCAGGTACTACAACGTCGCCCTGGAAGTGGCGAAGGCGATGTCGGATGAAGCGCTGGACACGTTCAATCGCAAGCCGCGGTATAGCATCAGTTTCAGTTATCAGTTGTGAGGGGCGAGCGGTGTGCCAGTCAGGATTTTTTTGACTGACGCACCGCCTTCGCGAGCAGGCTCGCTCCCACAGAAAAGCAAAGCAAAAGATCGCAGCCTTCGGCAGCTCCTACAGTGGATCGCGTAAGACTCAACAACAGGTCGGCTGTCAGGCCGCCTTCGCGAGCAGGCTCGCTCCAGGGGACGGGTTATATCGAGAGGATCCGGTTGGCTGCCAGATGGCCGGCGAGCTCGGTTTTTGCAACAAATCCAAAAGCCCCTCACCCTAGCCCTCTCCCGGAGGGAGAGGGGACCGACCGAGTTGTCTGGGCGAGGTACGCCGACCTGAAATACCAAGTCGAATGCAGCTCTTGCACAACTCACAAATAGGCTCCCCCTCCCTCGGGAGAGGGCTGGGCGGGCGGCGTTCCGATGAGGGGCAAACCCACCACAAAACCAAAGCCAGACACCGCATGCTTTTCACCACTCAAAACAATGAGCGCAAGCTCGAGTAGCTTGTGATCTTGATTTTGATCTCGGAG
>NZ_JAADJI010000019.1:0-70785 GCF_036283065.1 Pseudomonas moraviensis subsp. stanleyae | reverse complement strand
CCGAAGGCTGCGATCTTTTTTATGCGGACTACACTGGAATTCGCCTCAAGACAAAATCCCTGATCCGAGCACTGGACATGCCGCACCAGCGGGTTCACCTTAGAGGCGCTGTCGTCCAATTCCTAGAAAGTCTGGAGTCCTTATGTCGCTTACCCCTGAGTTGGTTGCCGAACTGGAAGTCCTTGCACTCTTCAACCTGGACAGTTCCCAGGAAGGTCTGAAAATTCATCAGACCGCTGCCCCGAAACACATAGCTGCCGCCAAACGCCTCTTCGAAAAAGAACTCACTGACCAGCCTGATGGCGGGTATCTGACCAGCCTTGGCCGCGATGCCGCGCAAAATGTGCAGACCGTACTGACGATTCTGAGAGAGCAGGAAACCGCCTGATTTTTTCTGACTTTGCCCACGGGAACTCCTGCCACGGGATTTCCGCGGGCCCGCCTGAACGCTGGCGATAAAAATCTGCCGTCAAAAAACAAATTCAGCTTAAACGTCCTGCCGCGCAGAGGCTAAACTGCGGCCATTCCGAGACCCTCTACGTCCGAGCCTGCAAGCCGGTTTGAGCTGACATGACGCGCACCCACGAAATCCGCCCCGACCTGGACGAAGGCATCGACCGCAAGGTACTCAGCCAACTGCGCGCACGTTTTCTCAAACTCAACGAAGGCCGTCTCGGCCGTGCACTCGAAGGCTTGTCGACGCGCCAGCAAAGCGTGCTCACGCTGTTGCCGCTGTTCTTTCACGTCAATCATCCGTTGCTGCCCGGCTATGTCTCGGGCAGTACCCCGGCCGGATTGTCGAATTATGAGCCGGACGCCGATGCGCTTGCCGAGGCACAGCGCCTGACTCGCTCGTTCTCCTACAAACCGCGCCATGGCAGCAATCCGCCGCGACCGATCCACGGCCTGTTCCTGATGGGCAGCCTCGGCACGCTGGCCCAGGCCGATCAAAGCGACATGGACGTGTGGGTCTGCCATGCGCCGGATCTGAGCGAAAGCGAACTCGCCGAGCTGAGCAAGAAGTGCCAGTTGCTGGAAACCTGGGCCGCGAGCCAGGGCGCCGAGGCGCATTTCTTCCTGATCGACCCGGCGCGCTTCATCAAAGGCGAACGCGATTCCCAGCTCAGTTCGGAAAACTGCGGCAGTACCCAGCATTATCTGCTGCTCGACGAGTTCTACCGCACGGCGATCTGGCTGGCCGGGCGCACGCCGATCTGGTGGCTGGTGCCGGTCTATGAAGAAACGGCCTACGACGCCTACACCCACACCCTGCTGTCCAAGCGCTTTATTCGCGCCGACGAGACTCTGGATCTCGGGCCGATGGCGACCATTCCGCCCGGGGAATTCATCGGTGCCGGGTTGTGGCAGTTGTTCAAAGGCATCGAGTCGCCCTACAAGTCGGTGCTCAAACTTCTGCTGACCGAGGTGTACGCCAGCGAACATCCGCATGTGCAATGCCTGAGCCTGCGCTTCAAGAAAGCCGTGTTTGCCAATCAGCTCGATCTCGATGAGCTCGACCCGTACATGGTCGTGTATCGGCGTATCGAGGAATACCTCATCGCCCGCAACGAGCCGGAACGGCTTGAGCTGGTGCGCCGCGCGCTGTATCTGAAGGTCAACCGCAAACTCACCGGCAACAGCCGCAGCCAGGGCTGGCAACGGGCACTGCTCGAACGCCTGGCCAGCGAGTGGCACTGGGATCAGCGGCAACTGGCGCTGCTCGACAGCCGCAGTCAGTGGAAAGTGCGCCAGGTCAGCGCCGAGCGTCGCGCGCTGGTCAACGAGCTCAATTACAGCTATCGCTTTCTGACCCAGTTCGCCCGCAGCGAACAGACTGTCAGCCTGATCAACAAACGCGACCTCAATGTGCTCGGTCGGCGCCTGTACGCGGCGTTCGAGCGCAAGGCCGACAAGGTCGAGTTCATCAATCCGGGCATCGCCCCGGATCTGGCCGAAGACACCCTGACCCTGGTGCAGTCGCCGAACAAAAAAGAGCCGGGGCAGACCCAGTGGGGGCTATACAACGGCAGTCTGACGGCGCTGGAGTGGGAAAACTTTGCGCCAATCAAGCGCAGTCGCGAACTGCTTGAACTGCTGACCTGGTGCCACCGCAACGGCGTGATCGACAGCAGCACCCGTCTGGCCCTGCATCCGGGCACCAGCGACCTGAGCGAGTTCGAGCTGTTCAACCTGCTCGGCAGCCTGCAGCAGTGCATCGCCCTGCCCTTGCCCACCCTGGCCGAAGAGCCATTGCTGCGTGCCGCCGTGCCCAGCGAAGTGCTGCTGCTGATCAACGTCGGCGTCGACCCACTCAAGCATCACCGCGACCTGAACATCCTGATGACCACCGAGCGCACCGACTCGCTGAGCTATGCCGGCGTGCGCGAGAACCTCGTGCTGACCCTTGATCAGGTCACGCTCAACAGCTGGAACGAGGTGCTGGTCAATCGTTTCGACGGCCCGCACGCGCTGCTCGATTGCCTGCGCGATTACCTCAACAACCTGCCGCGCAGCCCTGTGCAGCCATCGCTGAAAGTGCGCTGCTTCTGTCACAACCGCGCGCAATTCATCGCGCGCCGCGTCGAGGAAATCGTCGACACCGCGCAGACCCTGTTGCTCAGTGATTTGAACCATCGCTACCTGATTCAGGTACAGCAGCACTATCACGTGCTGGAGCTGGTGCCGGGCCAGGTCAACCATGTCGCCCTTGCCACCCTGCCGGCACTGCTCGACTACCTGGGCGAGGAACAACCGCGCTACAGCCCACTGCACCTGGACCCGATGGCACTGGAAGATCACGACCTTGCGCTGATTCTGCCGATGGGTCAGCCCGAGTGCATTCAGGTGTTCTATCGCATCAGCGAGCAACAGGCCGAGCTGTACGTGCTGGATGAATTCAATGCCTTGTGGCACCAGCAGTTGCCGTACCACGACGAACAGAGTCTGCTGGTGCCGTTGCAGCGTTTTCTGCAATCGATCCAGTACCGCCGTGAAGCGCAATTGCCGATGGACGGTGGCCCGGCGAGCAGTCCTGAAACCTTGTATTACCAGCTGTCAGGCCCGGGACGCTCACGCAGGGTCGAAACCCGCCCGGCACCGCAGACGCCAGTGAACAAACCGTTCTACGACGTGCAGGCGATCATCGGCAAAGCCGCGCCCGGAGAAGTGCAGGTCACCCTGTATTGCAATCAGCGGGAATTCAGCGAACTGGAACATGGCGACCAGCTGTTCAGCGTGGTCGCCCGGGAGATCGTCGAGCAGCGCCGCGAGACCGAGCGCTATCGCTGCTACATCACCGACCTCGACCTGTCGGGTCTGCTCGGTGACGGGCACAGTTCAAGCAATCTGTATCTGCGCTACAAAGCGGACCTGGAGCGCTCTTTGAACGATGCGCTCGAACAGGTTTGAGGCGGGGATTTATTCGGGAAAGGCGCCACCGTTGACCGGTTGCGATTCCACTTCCAGCAAGGTCAGTTTCAGCGACTTGCCGCCCGGCGCCGGCCAGTCGATGTGCTGGCCGACCTTCAGGCCCAGCAGTGCACTGCCGACCGGAGCCAGGATCGAGATCTTGCCTTCGTCGGCGTTGGCGTCCTTGGGGTAGACCAGCGTCAGATGGTAATCCTTGCCACTGCCTTCTTCGCGGCAATGCACACGGGAATTCATGGTCACGACATCGGCGGGCACTTCATCGTGGCCGACCACGGTATCGGCGCGGTCCAGCTCGGTTTGCAGCGCAATCACGCCCGGCGCAGCCTGGTCTTTGTCGCTCAGGCTGTCGATCAGGCGCTCCAGACGTTGCACGTCCAGACGGGTAAGGGTGATGGAAGGTGCGGTCATGATCCAGGCAGACTCCTTTCTTCTGCACAAAAAAAGCAAAACCCCGCCAAAAAAGACGGGGTTTTCACCGTGCCTCGGTGGTTTGAGGCGTTCGCGGACACTATCACAGCTCAAAAAATATACAAGTCACGCCCTTTTTTGCCTGGGTGAAAACCTGTGGCGAGGGAGCTTGCTCCCGCTCGGCTGCGCAGCAGTCGCAAGAGTTTGGGGCCGCTTCGCGACCCAGCGGGAGCAAGCGCCCTCGCCACAAGTTCGTATCAGGCTTGAGTGCGGCGCTCTGCGGCTTGCGCGCATATCACGCGCCGCCGTTGATCATCGGCCGAGCGCCATTCGCGAATGTCTTCGACGTGGCGCGCGCAGCCGAGACAGACTTTCTGCTCGTCCAGTCGACAGACGCCCGTGCACGGCGAAGGCACCGCCGGGCTGACGTTGCTGTAGAGCGGTTTCGGCGGGCGAACAGGCGCTGCATCAGTCACGAATCACAGACCTTCGAAATCGAATTCAGCGCCAGCCTGCTGCTTGACGAGGCGCTGAAGCATTTCGCCCAGTTGCTCTTCACTCTTGTCGCACATCCAGCGCTCGCTTTCTTCGTCGTAGTCGAAGTGGAAACCACCGGACACGGCCGCCAGCCACAGCTGACGCAACGGCTCCTGGCGACTGAAGATCAACTGACTGCCGTTTTCGAATTTGACAGTGAGCACGCCGGCCGAGCTTTCCAGATCGATGTCCAGATCGCTTTCGTCAAATATGTCTTCCAGTTTTTCCTGGGTTTCATCGACCAGATCGTGGAAACGGGCTTCGGACAAACTCATTGCGGCAACCTCAAAAATGTCTGATCAGGCTTAAGCGCCGAAAGATACGGACGCTGCTGGATGATTGCAAAGATTAACGACCAAGCACCTGTCGTCCCATTCAACACCGCCCCTGTGGGAGCGAGCCTGCTCGCGAAAGCGGTGTGTCAGGCAACGAACGCATCGAATGTTACAACCTCTTCGCGAGCAGGCTCGCTCCCACAGGGATGATGCGCTTCTCAGGAGCCCCGCCGGACGGGAAACCCCTCGCATAGGCAAGCTGCCGGGTGGCCGGTATACTCCGGCGCAATTAACGCATTTTCAAGGATTTCGCCATGAAGCGCCTGATCTCTTCCCTTGCTGCGCTCGTCGCGGTTGCCTGCCTGGTTTCGGCCTGTGGTCAAAAAGGCCCGCTGTACCTGCCCGATGACGACCAGGACCCGGCCGAACAAGCCCAGTCTTCGCAAAAGCAGCCGTCCAAGGCTCACAAGCACGACGTTTACTAAGGGATCGCCATGGACGCTTTTAACTACCGTGGCGGGGAGCTGTTCGCGGAAGGTGTGGCGCTGTCCGCCATCGCCGACCGCTTCGGAACGCCCACCTATGTCTACTCGCGCGCGCACATCGAAGCGCAATATCTGTCTTACGCCGATGCGCTGGCCGGCATGCCGCATCTGGTCTGCTTCGCGGTCAAAGCCAACTCCAACCTCGGTGTACTGAATGTCCTGGCCCGTCTCGGCGCCGGTTTCGACATCGTTTCCCGTGGTGAGCTGGAACGCGTACTGGCCGCTGGCGGCAGCGCCGACAAGATCGTCTTCTCCGGCGTCGGCAAGACCCGTGACGACATGCGTCGCGCCCTCGAAGTCGGCGTGCACTGCTTCAACGTCGAATCCACCGACGAGCTAGAGCGCCTGCAACTGGTCGCCGCCGAGCTGGGCGTTCGCGCCCCGGTTTCGCTGCGCGTGAACCCGGACGTCGATGCCGGCACCCACCCGTACATTTCCACCGGTCTCAAAGAGAACAAGTTCGGCATCGCCATTGCCGACGCCGAAGACGTGTACGTGCGCGCTGCGCATCTGCCGAATCTGGAAGTGGTAGGTGTCGACTGTCACATCGGTTCGCAACTGACCACCCTGCCGCCGTTCATAGACGCCCTGGATCGCTTGCTCGATCTGGTCGACCGTCTCGGTGATTGCGGCATTCACCTGCGCCACATCGATCTCGGTGGTGGTTTGGGCGTGCGTTATCGCGATGAGGAGCCGCCGCTGGCTGCCGACTACATCAAAGCCGTGCGCGAGCGTCTCAACGGGCGTGATCTGGCGCTGGTGTTCGAGCCGGGCCGCTTCATCGTTGCCAATGGCGGCGTGTTGCTGACGCAGGTCGAATACCTCAAGCACACCGAGCACAAGGATTTTGCCATCGTCGACGCGGCGATGAACGACCTGATCCGTCCGGCGCTGTATCAGGCGTGGATGGACGTCACGGCGGTGAAACCGCGCGACAGCGCTGCACGCAAGTACGACATCGTCGGCCCGATCTGCGAAACCGGCGATTTCCTCGCCAAGGACCGCGAGCTGGCGCTGGAGGAAGGCGACTTGCTGGCGGTGCATTCGGCCGGCGCCTACGGTTTCGTCATGAGCTCCAACTACAACACCCGCGGCCGTGCCGCTGAAGTGCTGGTAGATGGTGATCAGGTTTTTGAAGTGCGTCGCCGCGAAACCGTGGCCGAGCTGTTTGCCGGCGAAAGCCTGCTGCCGGAGTAACCCATGCTGCTGCGTTTTACCAAAATGCACGGCCTGGGCAACGACTTCATGGTCCTCGACCTGGTCAGCCAGCACGCGCACATTCAGCCCAAACACGCCAAGCAATGGGGCGACCGCCACACCGGTATCGGTTTCGACCAGTTGCTGATCGTCGAAGCGCCGAGCAACCCGGACGTGGACTTTCGCTACCGGATCTTCAACTCCGACGGTTCGGAAGTGGAGCAATGCGGCAACGGTGCGCGCTGCTTCGCCCGCTTCGTGCTCGACAAGCGTCTGACCGCCAAGCGGCAGATCCGCGTCGAGACCAAGGGCGGCATCATCGAACTGGACGTGCGTAACGACGGCCAGATCGGCGTGAACATGGGCGCGCCGCGCCTGGTGCCGGTGGACATTCCATTCCAGGCGCCGGCCCAGGCCAGCAGCTATCCGCTGGACGTCGATGGCACCACGGTCGAACTGGCCGCCGTGTCGATGGGCAATCCCCATGCGGTCATACGCGTGGATGACATCAACAGTGCACCGGTGCATGAACTGGGGCCGAAGATCGAACACCATCCGCGCTTTCCGGCGCGGGTCAATGTCGGTTTCCTTCAGGTCATCGACCGCCACCGGGCGCAATTGCGCGTGTGGGAACGCGGCGCCGGGGAAACCCAGGCCTGCGGCACTGGCGCCTGTGCGGCAGCGGTGGCGGCCATCAGTCAGGGGTGGATGGATTCGCCGCTATTGATCGACCTGCCCGGCGGGCGTCTGTCCATCGAGTGGGCCGGCCCGGGCGAACCGGTGTTGATGACCGGTCCGGCAGTGCGTGTATACGAAGGACAAGTGCGTCTTTGAGCGAGCAGAAATCATGACCGACAAGCCCCAGGTACCCGCCCGACCAGCCGACGAATCAGCGTCCGAGAGCCTCGAGGCAGCCGCGGTTGCCGCCTACCTGGAGGCTCATCCGGATTTCTTCGTCGAGCACGAAGAGCTGCTGCCGTCGTTGCGCATCCCGCACCGACGCGGCGACACCGTGTCGCTGGTCGAACGGCAGATGACCATCCTGCGCGATCGCAACATCGAGATGCGCCATCGCCTTTCGCATCTGATGGACGTGGCCCGCGACAACGATCGGCTGTTCGAAAAAACCCGGCGCCTGATCCTCGCGCTGATGGATGCGTCGACTCTGGAAGACGTGGTGATCAGCGTTGAAGACAGCCTGCGTCAGGATTTCCAGGTGCCCTTTGTCAGCCTGATCCTGCTCGGCGACAACCCAGCCCCGGTCGGCCGCTGGGTAACCCACGCCGATGCGCAAACCGCGATCGGCGGCCTCCTCACCGAAGGCAAAAGCGTCAGCGGCAGCCTGCGTGAACATGAGCTGGATTTCCTCTTCGGCGAAGAACAGCGCCAGCAGATCGGCTCGACCGCCGTGGTTGCCGTCAGCCATCAGGGCATCCACGGTATCCTGGCCATCGCCAGCCGTGATCCGCAGCACTACAAGAGTTCGGTCGGCACCCTGTTCCTCAGCTACATCGCCGAGGTCATGGGCCGCGTGCTGCCACGGGTCAACAGCTCGCTGCGCTCGGTACGCTGAGCATGGAACGACAACTGGACGCTTACTGCGAACATCTGCGCAGTGAGCGACAGGTGTCGCCGCACACCCTGTCGGCGTACCGCCGCGACCTCGATAAAGTCCTCGGCTGGTGCATCAAGCAGAACATCGGCAGCTGGGCCGCGCTGGACATCCAGCGCCTGCGCAGCCTCATCGCCCGACTGCATGCGCAGGGTCAATCCTCGCGCAGCCTCGCCCGCCTGCTCTCGGCGGTGCGCGGGCTCTATCACTACCTGAATCGCGAAGGCTTGTGCGACCACGACCCGGCCACCGGCCTGGCACCGCCGAAAGGCGAACGGCGCCTGCCGAAAACCCTCGATACCGACCGCGCGTTGCAACTGCTGGAAGGCGCAGTCGAGGACGATTTTCTCGCCCGGCGCGATCAGGCGATTCTGGAGCTGTTCTATTCTTCTGGCCTGCGCCTGTCCGAGTTGACCGGGCTCAATCTCGATCAGCTCGATCTCGCCGACGGCATGGTTCAGGTGCTCGGCAAGGGCAGCAAGACTCGCCTTTTGCCGGTTGGCACCAAGGCCCGAGAGGCCCTCGAACACTGGCTGCCGCTGCGCGCCATGACTAATCCTGCCGATGATGCGGTTTTTGTCAGCCAGCAAGGCCGACGCCTTGGGCCTCGTGCGATTCAGGTACGAGTCAAACTCGCTGGCGAGCGCGAACTGGGGCAGAACCTGCATCCGCACATGCTCCGGCACTCGTTCGCCAGCCATTTGCTGGAGTCTTCACAGGATCTGCGCGCGGTGCAGGAATTGCTCGGTCACTCCGATATCAAAACCACACAGATCTATACCCACCTCGACTTCCAGCATCTGGCGGCGGTCTACGACAGCGCCCATCCCCGGGCCAAACGCATGAAAGGCGATGATTCATGAGCATTCAGTTGATCACCTTCGACCTCGACGACACTCTGTGGGACACCGCTCCGGTGATCGCCAGCGCCGAAACGGTGCTGCGCGAATGGCTGAGCGAACATGCGTCGAATCTGGGCGCCGTGCCGGTGGAACATTTGTGGTCGATTCGCGAGCGGGTGCTGGCGGACGAACCAGGCCTCAAGCACCGCATCAGCGCGCTACGCCGACGTGTGCTGTTCCATGCGCTGGAAGAAGCCGGATATGCCCACGGCGAGGCGTCGGATCTGGCTGACAAGGCTTTTGAAGTGTTCTTGCACGCTCGGCATCAGATCGAAGTGTTCCCGGAAGTCGAGCCGCTGCTGGAGCTGCTCGCCAATCACTATGCCCTCGGCGTCGTCACCAATGGCAACGCCGATGTACGCCGGTTGGGGCTGGCGGACTACTTCAAGTTCGCCTTGTGCGCCGAAGACATCGGCATCGCCAAGCCGGATGCACGGCTGTTTCATGAAGCCCTGCAACGCGGCGGTGTGAGTGCCGAAGCGGCGGTGCATGTCGGCGATCATCCCGGTGATGACATTGCCGGGGCGCAACAGGCGGGCTTGCGCGCGGTGTGGTTCAACCCGACGGGCAAGGTCTGGGAAGCGGACCGTCTGCCAGACGCGGAAATCCGCAGCCTCACGGAATTGCCCGCCGTCCTATCCCGCTGGAATGCTCCCTCGAACTGATCTACAGCCCTGTGGGAGCGAGCCTGCTCGCGAATGCGGTGTGTCATTCAACATGTGTGTCGGCTGACATGCCCTCTTCGCGAGCAGGCTCGCTCCCACAGGGGACTGCATTTGTTTTCAACGGATTGATTTCAGGCATGAAAAAGCCCGCAGCGACGGCGGGCCTTTTCAGCAAGCGAGCGACGCGCCTCAGATAGGGCGGCTGCCGTACTTGTTGTCCGGCTTCTTGGGCGGATCGGCGACCACGTTGGCCTCCACTTCCTGCACCTTGCCGCCGCGCGCAAGGAATTCTTCCATGGCCTTGGCCAGGGCATCACGCTCCTTGTTCTTGGCTTCGATGCTCGGCAACTCGTCGACCGATACCGCAGCCTTGGCTTTGCCTTTGGCAGCCGGGGCCGGCGTGTCACCGCCATCGTCTTCGACAACGTCTTCCGCTGCCGCTTCCAGGCCTTCCTCGGCCTCGTCTTCGTCGCCTACTTCGAGGTCGTCGTTTTCCAGATCATCGTCGCTCATGTTCTACCTCATGACTTGCCAAAAGCAGATTAGTTATAGACCAGCTTTGGCGGCTGTCGAAGCCGCCGTTGAAAAATCTTCTACCGCTGCCCGGCAGCGGCTCATGCCTGTTCACCGTGCAAGGTGGCGAGGACTTTACGGGCACCGCCGTGATCACGGTGCTCGCCCAGATAAATCCCTTGCCAGGTACCCAGTGCCAGCCGCCCTGCCGCAACCGGCAGACTGATCTGGCAACCGAGCACGCTGGCCTTGAAGTGCGCCGGGAGATCATCCGGGCCTTCGTCGTTGTGCTCGTAGCCGTCTGTTCCTTGTGGGATCAGGCGATTGAAAAATCGTTCGAAGTCGCGACGAACTGCCGGATCGGCGTTCTCGTTGATGGTCAACGATGACGACGTGTGCTGCAGCCACAAATGCAACAGACCGACCCGACAGCTCTTGAGTTCAGGCAAGCCTGCGAGCAACTCGTCGGTTACCAGATGAAAGCCCCGGGGCCTTGCCCGCAGGGTTATCAGAGTCTGTTGCCACATACAGTTCTCCGCTCGTTCGGGGCGCATTCTAGCGTGCTCTGAAAAAAAACAAAGGCCCTAATATTCCTGCAGCGATGTAAGCGATTGCCCGCAGAAAAAGCCTCGTCGTAAAGACGACCAAAGCCGTAAGAAAAATCCTTTCAGCCGCTCCTTGAATGACAAATCCCGGACAAAAAAATGCCCGGCGAACCGGGCAATTTTTTTATCGCGCGTACTTACAGGTTGTAGCCGCGTTCGTTGTGTTGTGCGAGATCGAGGCCGACCGACTCTTCTTCCTCGGTGACACGCAGACCCATGACCGCGTCCAGCACCTTGAGAATGATGAAGGTGACGATCGCGGTGTAGATCACCGTGAAGCCGACGCCTTTGATCTGAATCCAGACCTGCGCGCCGATATCAGTCACGGTGCCGAAGCCGCCCAGCGCCGGTGCGGCAAACACACCGGTGAGGATCGCGCCGAGGATACCACCGATACCGTGCACGCCGAAGGCATCCAGGGAGTCGTCATAACCGAGTTTGCGTTTCAGGGTAGTCGCGCAGAAGAAGCACACCACGCCTGCGGCCAGACCGATCACCAGTGCACCCATCGGGCCCACGGTGCCGGCGGCCGGAGTGATCGCGACCAGACCGGCGACCACGCCCGAAGCAATGCCCAGTGCACTTGGCTTGCCGTGGGTGACCCACTCGGCAAACATCCAGCCCAGTGCCGCAGCGGCAGTAGCAATCTGAGTAACCAGCATGGCCATGCCGGCGGTGCCGTTGGCAGCCGCGGCAGAACCGGCGTTGAAGCCGAACCAGCCAACCCACAGCATCGCCGCGCCCATCAGCGTGTAACCGAGGTTGTGCGGGGCCATCGGTGTGGTCGGGAAACCTTTGCGCTTGCCCAGTACCAGGCACGCCACCAGACCGGCGATACCGGCGTTGATATGCACCACGGTGCCGCCGGCGAAGTCGAGCACGCCCCAGTCCCACATCAGGCCGCCGTTGCCGGACCAGACCATGTGCGCGATCGGTGCATAAACCAGGGTGAACCAGACGCCCATGAAGATCAGCATCGCGGAGAACTTCATGCGCTCGGCGAACGCACCGACGATCAGCGCCGGGGTGATGATCGCGAAGGTCATCTGGAAGGTGATGAATACCGCCTCAGGGAACAGCGCCGCCGGGCCGGTAATGCTCGAAGGCGTGACACCGGCGAGGAACGCCTTGCCCATGCCACCGAAGAACGAATTGAAGTTGACGACGCCCTGCTCCATGCCGGTGGTGTCGAAAGCAATGCTGTAGCCATAAATGACCCACAGGATGCTGATCAGACCGGTAATGGCAAAGCACTGCATCAGCACGGAAAGAATGTTTTTCGAGCGAACCATACCGCCGTAGAACAGCGCCAGGCCGGGAATGGTCATGAACAGCACCAGGGCTGTCGAGGTGAGCATCCAGGCGGTGTCGCCGGAATTGAGGACTGGCGCTGCCGCTTCGTCTGCCGCCATGGCGATGCCGGGCATTACGATGGACAACAGGGCGCCTAGCCCTGCGAATTTACGCAGAGTCATATTGTTTTCTCCTGGGGCGTTGGGTTTGTGGCGGCGCTTAGATCGCGTCGGTATCGGTTTCGCCGGTACGGATGCGGATCGCCTGTTCCAGATTGACCACGAAGATCTTGCCGTCACCGATCTTGCCGGTGTTGGCCGCCTTGGTTATCGCCTCGATAACCCGATCCAGATCCTTGTCGTCGATGGCCACGTCGATTTTCACCTTGGGCAGAAAATCGACCACATATTCCGCGCCGCGATACAGCTCGGTGTGACCCTTCTGCCGGCCGAAGCCTTTGACTTCAGTGACGGTAATGCCCTGCACGCCGATTTCGGACAGCGACTCGCGCACGTCGTCCAACTTGAACGGCTTGATGATGGCAGTGACTAGCTTCATGAAACTCTCTCCCGAATTGGTGGACTTGCCCCAGGAAAACAAACCCGTCTCAAGTCTAAGCGCAGTGCCTGGCTTTGTAACGCATCGTTGACGCCAGCTAACCGCATCAGACGAAACTCCCCGCTTCGTCTGCCGCACTGCATTCGTCACAGCGACTGCATCAGTGCATGGGTCGAGGGTGACTAAGCAGAAACCTTGCCAGCTCGGCAAAAGCCCAGCATTTCAACCGTTTGGCCTCGGTTGCGCGCACTCGCGCAGAAAAGCGTTTACCGATACGCACAACAACGGTGCGCCACCGTCCGTCCCCCTGCGCGAAAAGCGTGCATCCGAGCAACGGGATTGACTATAGACACTGCGTGATACACTGCCGGCCATTGTTTCCAGGACATTTCCCATGCTCGCGCCCAAAGACTTCCTCGACGCCCTGAGCGGCACCGCCTCCCGCCTGTTCAGTGGCGACACCCCGCTGCCGAAAGCCGAAATCGAAAGCCAGTTCAAAATGCTGCTGCAAAGCGCCTTCAGCAAACTCGATCTGGTCAGCCGGGAAGAATTCGATAGTCAGATGGTTGTGCTGGCGCGTACTCGTGCACGGCTTGAGAGTCTTGAAGCCAAAGTTGCCGAGATGGAAGCGAAGCTAACACCGCCCGCGGAATAATCCGCTGCCCCTGTAGGAGCTGCCGAAGGCTGCGATCTTTTGATCTTCAGCGCTTCAATCTTCTCGGCAACGTCCTACAACCTGCACCGATGGTGTTGGATCGGGAACAGACCAAGCGCTCAATGACGGGGCCATGGTGGAAAAGGGCTTCGCGGATGCTGCAATCGCTATAAACCCACATGCCGGAGCTGGGCCCTGCGCAAATCGTAAGTCGATTGGAGATTCATCCAGAACTCAGGCGTAGTGTTGAAATGAGCGGCAAGGCTGATTGCCAGATCGGCGCAGATCCTGAGCTGGCATTTCACAAGCTTTTCGATCTCGCTTTCGGGCCAGTTCGTGGGCATGGCCAGATCCATGACCCTCATGCCCAACGGCTCCATGAATTCCTTGTTCAGAACCTCGCCCGGATGAATCGGGCGCACACCATTGCGGTCCATTTTTCGCCTCCAGAAGCTGCATTGAGTGGCCAAACTGGAGCATCCGCGATGTGGAAACAGGGTCGCGGTACTGAGGACATCTATGGGAACACTGATTCTTGAACCGCGACACGAGCGCGCCACAGGATTTGGTTACTTCGTGGTGACTTGGTACCCGCAAAAACGCGCACATGGCACGTTAGTGGGGCAGATACCGCGAGCACCGTTAAATCAGAAATAAAAAAGGCGTCCGATGGACGCCTTTTAAGTATTTTTTGAGGAGTAGTCGCAGCGATTCTTTAGCTCCGGGCTTTACGGCCTTGGGTTCAGAATCCGACAGGCTAGCCCGTCGTCACTACTTCAGAGAAACCAGCTTTCTCTGCTGCCGAAAATGCGGGGGAGCTTTTACTGGTGCCCAGTCCCGACGAATGCGCAGTTGCAGTCCTCGAGCGGGAGGATCCGTCAATGCCGGGCGAGAGTCAACGCTCCAATTCAGGCAAGCAGTGACAGTCCATCGGGTCTTGATACGTCTTGTAAACCTCTATTTCAGCACTGAAACCCGGCTCAACTACCCTTCAAAAACCCGCAGGAAGCGGTCCCCGATTCAGCTCAAGGAACGACCATGTCCCTCTCCATTGTCCACAGCCGCGCCCAGGTTGGCGTGGAAGCCCCAGCCGTCACTGTCGAAGTCCATCTGGCCAACGGTCTGCCGTCGCTGACCATGGTCGGCCTGCCTGAAGCTGCAGTGAAGGAGAGCAAGGATCGGGTGCGCAGTGCGATCATCAATTCCGGGCTGCAATTTCCAGCGCGGCGGATCACCTTGAATCTGGCGCCAGCGGATCTGCCCAAGGATGGCGGGCGCTTCGATCTGGCAATTGCCTTGGGGATCTTGTCGGCCAGTGTGCAGGTGCCGTGTCTGACGCTGGATGATGTGGAGTGTCTGGGTGAGCTGGCGTTGTCCGGGGCCGTGCGACCGGTGCGTGGCGTGCTGCCCGCGGCGTTGGCAGCGCGCAAGGCCGGACGGGCGTTGGTGGTGCCGCGGGCGAATGCGGAAGAGGCGTGCCTGGCATCGGGGCTGAAGGTGTTTGCGGTCGATCACTTGCTGGAAGCGGTGGCGCATTTCAACGGGCATACGCCGGTGGAGCCTTACGTTTCCGACGGCTTGATGCATGCCGCTAAACCCTATCCTGATCTCAACGAGGTGCAAGGCCAGACTGCCGCCAAGCGCGCACTGCTGATTGCCGCAGCGGGGGCACACAACCTGTTATTCAGCGGGCCTCCGGGAACGGGCAAGACGCTGCTGGCCAGTCGTCTGCCGGGATTGCTGCCGCCGCTTTCCGAGTGCGAGGCGCTGGAAGTGGCGGCGATTCAATCGGTCGCCAGCGGTGTGCCTCTGACTCACTGGCCGCAGCGCCCCTTCCGCCAACCGCACCACTCGGCCTCCGGGCCTGCGCTGGTCGGTGGCAGCTCGAAGCCGCAACCCGGTGAAATTACCCTCGCCCATCACGGCGTACTGTTTCTCGATGAACTGCCGGAGTTTGATCGCAAGGTTCTCGAGGTACTGCGCGAGCCCTTGGAGTCCGGGCATATCGTCATCGCCCGGGCCAAGGATCGCGTGCGCTTCCCCGCGCGGTTTCAGTTGGTGGCAGCGATGAATCCGTGTCCCTGTGGATATCTTGGCGAACCCAGCGGCAAATGTTCGTGCACGCCGGACATGGTCCAGCGCTATCGCAACAAATTGTCAGGGCCGCTGCTGGATCGCATCGATCTGCACCTGACCGTGGCACGTGAAGCGACAGCATTGAATCCGGCAGCCAAGCCCGGCGAAAACAGCGCCAGCGCTGCAGCGTTGGTAGCGGAAGCGCGGGAGCGCCAGCAGAAACGCCAAGGCTGTGCCAATGCGTTTCTCGATCTGCCGGGATTGAAGCGTCACTGCAAGTTATCCACAGCCGACGAAACATGGCTGGAGGCAGCCTGTGAGCGATTGATCCTGTCGCTGCGCTCGGCGCATCGCCTGCTCAAGGTCGCGCGCACCCTGGCGGATCTTGAACAGGCCGATGCGATTACCCGCGAGCATCTGGCGGAGGCACTGCAATACCGGCCGGCGACACCTTAATGCTCAGTCAGATCAACCAGCGGCGTCTGGCGCACTTCGGTGTCGCGCCCGGCCTGAATATCGATCACGCGCTTCAGGGCGTTATCCACCGCAGCTTTATCGGCCAGCAGGCTGTAGCTGATCTGGAACTGTTTGTGTTCTTTCGACGCAATGGTAGGCACCAGATTCAACGGCCGCTGATAGCGACGGTTGTAGGAAAAACTGGTGCCCGGCTCCAGCCCGGTGACGTAGCCCTGCCCTTGGGTGTCGGTGTTTTTCCACAGCGAAAACACTGGCAACTGCTCGGTATTGAAGCCAACCGCGACGCCGAGACTGCCGGCCTTGTTGTGCAGCACGGTCAAGGTATCGCCCTTGGCGTCCGCATACGGCACGACGTTGTACACCGTTTCGTCGTAATCCTTGGTCGGCGCGCGATAGGTCTGCCAGTCGGGCAGATCACCCTTGGCTTTGTCGTTGAACGGCGACACCTGCCTCACCGGCGCAGCGAATTTCGCCCCTTGCTCAAGAAACGGCGTGCTGAAGTTGCTGTGATACAGCGCCTGGTATTCCTTTGGATAATCGCCGTTGTTTGTCAGGGTGTCGTTGAGGGCGAAGCTTGTGCTGCCCGGTTCGGTGACCAGTTCGGTCGCCACCGAGAAATCGACTTTCTTGAATGCCTGCTCTTTCAGCTCGCCGCGCAGCGTGATGGCATACGGTGGTTTTTCATCAATGTGCAGAGTGACGGTGCTGGCCGGGATGTTGGCGGCGCGACCGTGCAGGGTCAGCAGTTCACCGTTGTCCATGCCGGGATGGCCAACCCACTCGTAACCGCAACGGGTGACCAGTTCATTGAAGCCTTCGAGCCAGCCCAGGCCACCGCGCCCGTTGAGCTCGATGAACGCCGGGTTGACCACGTCCTTGACCGGCGAATCCCAGCCCATGCGCACGTCGCCCACCGAAGCTTGCAACACGTTCATGCCACGGGTCGGCACTACCGAGAGTTTCATCGTGCCGTTATCGATATCGACGATGCTGACGCCCTCCTGACGACCGCCGTGCAGGGTGCGCAGGGTCACGGAAAACGGTTTGGTAACTTTTACACCGAGCTGCTCGCTGGTGATCGTCCAGTTTTTTGCCGGGGTGTTGGCGTCGAGCAGGACATAGTCCCAGGCCATGGCGTGGGAAGCGGCAGAGAATGCGCCGAGAGCGACGAGGAGTTTGAGCGGAGTCATGGCAGCAGCCTTTATTGGAGTTGTGCCATTTTTATAGCGCTGCGGAAACGTTTCAGCAAGTCCAAAGAAGCTGTGGGAAAAAAGCATTCGCGAGCAGGCTCGCTCCCACTGGGAAATCGGGCTTTCACAACGTTTGTGAATCACACCGAAAACTGTGGGAGCGAGCTTGCTCGCGATAGCTATTTCAACAACGCATCAACGAAAGCGATCAACCTCGGAACGCAGATCCGCTGCCAGTTTCTCCAGCTCTTTAGCGGTGATGGCGAGGTTCGACACAACCTCACGCTGCTCGCTATTAGCCAAGGCGATGCTTTGCAGATTGCTGCTCAGCAACGTCGCGGTGCTGCTTTGCTCCTGAGTGGCGGTGGTGATAGCAGCAAACTGCTGGCCTGCCGAACGGCTCTGCTCGTCGATCCGTGCCAGTGCCGTGGCGACATTGGCGTTGCGCGACAGGCCTTCCTGCATCAGCACATTGCCCTGCTCCATGGTGCTGATCGCGTTGCCGGTTTCCTGCTGAATACTGTGGATCATGCTGGAGATTTCGTCGGTCGCCTGACGGGTACGCGAGGCGAGGCTGCGTACTTCGTCCGCGACCACAGCAAAACCGCGACCCTGCTCACCGGCACGGGCGGCTTCGATGGCAGCGTTGAGCGCCAACAGATTGGTCTGCTCGGCGATCGAGGTAATCACGCCGACAATGCCGCCGATTTCCTGCGAGCGCTGGCCGAGGGTGTTGATTACCGTGGCGGTGCTGTTCAGCGCACCGGCGATCTGCTCCAGCGACGACGACGCTTCTTCCATCGAGCTGCGGCCAATCTGCGTCTGCTGAGCGTTTTCCTGTGCCAGGCGCTGCGTCGCGCCCATGTTGTCGGCGATGTTCAGCGACGTCGCGCTGAATTCTTCCACGGCGCCGGCCATGCTGGTGATTTCGCCCGACTGTTGCTCCATGCCCTCATAAGCACCACCGGACAAGCCGGACAACGCCTGTGCACGGCTGTTGACCTCTTCCGAGGCGCGGCGGATGTGCTCGACCATGGTCGACAGGGCCTGGCTCATCTGGTTGAACGCGCGGGACAGCTGACCGATTTCGTCGTGGCTCGATACGTTCAGACGCACGCTCAGATCACCGGCACCGAGGGCTTCGGCCTGACGCACCAGATCGCCCAGCGGCGCGAGTTTGCTGCGCAGCAGCCAGACCACAGAGCCGACCGCGAGCAACATCGCCAGCAGGCTGCCGATCGCCAGTTGCGTACCGACGCTCCAGGTCACCGCGCGGATCTCGGCTTTCGGCATGCTCGCCACCACCGACCACGGGCCACCTTCGAACGGCACGGCGATGCTGTAGAAGTCTTCGCCCTTGTCGCTCCAGAACTCACCCTTGCCCGGGGTTTTCACCAGGTTATTGATCGTCGGGGCGGCTTGATCCAGGTTTTCGACCCCGGCAATCGGCACCAGCCATTTGTTCTGCTCGTCGAGCAGGGCCAGCGAGCCGGTCTTGCCGATGCGGAAGCGTTTGAGATTGGCGAACTGCGCGTTCTGCGCGTCGGTGTAGTCGAAGCCAACGTACAACACGGCGATGATCTTGCCGCCCGCGTCGCGCACCGGTGTGTACTGCGACATGTAGTAGCGCTCGAACAACAGCGAGCGGCCGACATAACTCTGCCCGGCCATCAACTTCGCGTACGCCGGATTGGCGTGATCGAGCACAGTGCCGATGGCACGGGTGCCGTCCTGCTTGCTGACGTTGGTGCTGACGCGAATGAAGTCTTCGCCGCTGCGCACGAATACCGTGGCCACGCCGGCGGTCATCTGCTTGAACTCGTCAACTTCCTTGAAGTCGTTGTTCAGCACTTCGCTGCCCAGGTGCAGGCCCGGGGTCTGCACGCCGGCCACGGTCACTGGCTGATCGGGGTGCACACTCAAGCCGCTGCCAAAGCGTTTTTCGAACAGCCCGCTCAGGCGCAGAGTGCTTTCGCGCAGCGTACCGTGAAAAGTACTCAGTTGGTCGGCCAGCAGCCGGGCCTCACTGGCCAGGTGCTCTTCACGGGTGGCGAGGTTGGCGGAATCCAGCGAACGCAAAGCAAAAACCGTACTGCCGCTGATGACAATCGCCAGTATCACAGCAAGGGCGAGGCCCAGCTGCGAGGCGATCCGAGCACGAGGTTGAGACATGAACAGCTCCTGGCCGAGCCACCGAATCCTCCTTGATCGCGGTAATTGCCCGGAAAATATTCTAATAATGGGGGTGTAGCGCGAAACCGGCACGACGGTTCCACATGCTCGTAGTCGGCGGTAAAACCGAATACTTGAGCGCGATGCGTGGGTATGGTGCAGTGGTGGCATTGTGCCGGCTCGAACGTTTCAGCTCAAGCGCTCTACTGCGGGCAGTTGCATGGCGCGGACTTCGCCTTGCAGGAAGTCGCTGAGGCGGCGCAAACGTTCACCTCCCGGACGGGTCTTTGGCCACACCAGGTAATAATCCAGGCCACTGGCGACCGCGGTCGGCCAGGGCAGGCTCAAGCGCCCTTGTGCAACATCTTCGGCAACCATCAATAAATCACCCATCGACACGCCGTAGCCCCGCGCCGCCGCGATCATGCCCAGCTCCAGCGTGTCGAACACTTGCCCGCCCTTGAGCGAGACCTGATCGGACAGGCCCATGCGCTCCAGCCAACTGCGCCAGTCGCGGCGATCCGGGGTCGGGTGCAACAGTTCAGCGCTCGCCAGGCGCACCACGTCCCAAGGCTGATCATTGAGAAGGTTCGGCGCTCCGACCGGAATCAGTTCCTCGGGAAACAGCAGGCTCGCTTCCCAGTCCGGCGGGAAATGTCCGTCGCTGAGCAACACCGCGCAATCGAAAGGTTCGTTGTTGAAGTCCACCGAATCGATGTCCATCCACGCGCTGGTCAGTTGCACCTCGTTGCCCGGCTGCAAATGGCGGAAGCGACTCAGCCGCGCCAGCAACCAACGCATGGTCAGGGTCGACGGCGCCTTCATGCGCAGGATGTCGTCTTCGGCGCGCAGGGTGTTGCAGGCGCGCTCAAGGGCGGCGAAGCCTTCGCGGATACCGGGCAACAGCAGCCGCGCCGATTCTGTCAGTTGCAAGTTGCGCCCGCTGCGATGAAACAAGCGGCAGGCGAAATGTTCTTCGAGGGTGCGCATGTGCCGGCTGACCGCGCTCTGGGTAATCGACAATTCTTCCGCCGCGCGAGTGAACGAGCTGTGTCGCGCTGCTGCTTCGAATGCGCGCAGGGCATACAACGGCGGAAGGCGTCGGGACATACAAAAAGCTCCAGTAGCGGGGATATGGCCAATTCGGCGGGTACGTTTCAGCATGAGTATTAATCATGCCACCCATCCTTTTTATCCCTTTGTGCAAAGCCTGCCAAGCGCCGAGAATCGACGCTCTTCTATTCCCTATGATCTTTGGGTGGTTGACCATGCAGCATCCTGTGCGTACCGAACTCTGGGCCATTCTGCGGTTGGCGGGGCCGCTGATCGCTTCGCAGTTGGCGCACATGCTGATGGTACTGACCGACACCTTGATGATGGCGCGCCTCAGTCCCGAAGCGTTGGCCGGTGGCGGCCTCGGTGCGGCGAGTTACTCGTTCGTGTCGATTTTCTGCATCGGCGTAATCGCTGCAGTCGGCACCCTGGTAGCGATCCGTCAGGGCGCTGGCGACATCATCGGTGCGGCGCGCCTGACGCAGGCCGGGTTGTGGCTGGCCTGGCTGATGGCGCTGAGCGCCGGGCTGCTGTTGTGGAACCTGAAACCCGTGTTGCTGCTGTTCGGCCAGACCGAAACCAACGTCCACGCCGCCGGGCAATTCCTCATCGCCCTGCCCTTTGCCCTGCCCGGTTATCTGAGCTTCATGGCCCTGCGTGGCTTTACCAGCGCCATTGGCCGGGCGACGCCCGTGATGGTGATCAGTCTCGCCGGTACCGTGGCCAATTTCCTGCTCAACTACGCGCTGATCACCGGCATGTTCGGCCTGCCCCATTTGGGCCTGACCGGCATCGGTCTCGTCACCGCGATCGTCGCCAATTGCATGGCATTGGCGCTGGCCTGGCACATTCGCCGGCATCCGGCGTATGACGCTTATCCGCTGCGCACTGGCCTGTCGCGGCCGAATCGGCAATACCTGAAAGAACTCTGGCGCCTCGGCCTGCCCATTGGCGGCACTTACGCAGTGGAAGTCGGCCTGTTTGCCTTTGCCGCTCTGTGCATGGGCACCATGGGCAGCACGCAAATGGGCGCGCATCAGATTGCCCTGCAGATCGTGTCGGTGGCGTTCATGGTCCCGGCCGGCATGTCCTATGCCATCACCATGCGCGTCGGCCAGCACTATGGCGCCGGACAACTGGTTGATGCGCGGATGTCGGGCCGTGTCGGCATCGCCTTCGGCGCGGTGGTGATGCTCGGCTTTGCTTTGGTGTTCTGGCTGTGGCCGAACCAGTTGGTCGGTCTGTTCCTCGACCATAACGACCCGGCGTTTGCCGAGGTGATCCGTCTGGCGGTGAGCCTGCTGGCGGTCGCGGCGTGGTTCGAGTTGTTCGACGGCACGCAGACGATTGCCATGGGCTGCATTCGTGGACTCAAGGATGCCAAGACCACATTCCTCGTGGGGCTCGCTTGCTATTGGCTGATTGGCGCACCGGCGGCGTGGTGGATGGCGTTCCACCTCAATTGGGGGCCAACCGGCGTCTGGTGGGGTCTGGCGCTGGGGTTGGCGTTCGCGGCGGTGAGCCTGACGCTGGCATTCGAATGGAAGATGCAACGGATGATTCGGCGCGAGCCGGTTTCAGAGAGGTTCGAGGCCATCGGCGCGGATTAAGATCAAAAGATCGCAGCCTTCGGCAGCTCCTACAAGGGAACACATTCCAAGGTAGGAGCTGCCGAAGGCTGCGATCTTTTAAATGGCTTCCACCGAAGCCTGCTGACTGGCTCCAAAAGTCAGGTATTCCACCAGCTCCTCCAACGGCAACGGCCGGCTGATCAGATAGCCCTGCACCTGATCGCAACCGAACCCGCGCAGCAATTCCAGCTGCTCCGGTGTCTCGACGCCCTCGGCGACTACTTCCAGGTGCAGGTTGTGGGCGAGGTTGATCATTGCGTGCACCAGTTTGCGGTTTTCTTCGCGCTGTTCCATGCCGCCGACAAAACTCTTGTCGATCTTCAGCAAGGTGATCGGCAGGCTGTTGAGGTGCACGAACGAGGAGAAACCGGTGCCGAAATCATCCAGCGAGAAGCGCACGCCGAGACGGCCGAGGGCGTCCATGGTCTGCTTGACCAGATCGCTGCGCCGCATCACTGCGGTTTCGGTCAGTTCGAATTCCAGCCACTGCGCCTCGACGCCGCGTTCGGCAATCAGGCGGCTGAGCGTCGGCAGCAACTGACTGTCCTGAAACTGCCGGAACGACAGGTTGATCGCCATGTGCAGCGCCGGCAGACCCTGCTCGCGCAAGGCCTGCATGTCGCGCAAGGCGCGGGAAATCACCCAGTAACCCAATGGCACGATCAGACCGCTTTGTTCGGCCAGCGGTACAAATTCGCTAGGTGGCAGCAGACCGCGCTCACCATGACGCCAGCGCACCAGCGCTTCGAGGCCGACAATCTGGCCATCGTCGAGATTCAGGCGTGGCTGGTAATGCAGCTCCAGCTCGTCGCGGCGCAGGGCTCGGCGCAGTTCGCTTTCCAGGTCGGCCATGCTCCGCGCGTTGCGGTTGATGCGTTCGTTGAAGATATGAAAGGTGCAGCCCTGGGTACTCTTGGCCTGTTGCATGGCGATGTGCGCGTGCCACATCAGTGGATCTGCGCCGCCATTGGCGCGGGCGTGAGCGATGCCGAGGCTGGAGCCGATCAGCAGGCTTTCGCCGTCGACCCAATAAGGCTCGGCCAAGGCTTCGGTGATGCGTTCGGCCATCCACTCGGCGCGTTGCGGCGCGCGGCGGGTGTCGATCAGCAAAGCAAATTCATCACTGCCCAGCCGCGCCAGTTGATCACCGGCCTCCAGCTGACTTTTCAGCCGAGCGACGACTTGCAGGATCAGACGATCGCCAGCCTGATGACCAAGAGCATCATTGGCATGGCGGAAGTTATCGAGATCAAGATGCCCGAGAGCGAGGCCGCGACCGTCGCCTTCGGCAAGACGCGCGGTGAGCAGGGTCTGGAAACCCTGGCGATTGGCGATACCGGTCAGCGGATCCTGTTCGGCGAGGCGCTGCAGGGTGTTTTCCAGGACCCCACGCTCGCGAACATGGCGCAGGCAACGCTGGAGCATGCCGGCGTCGAGGGCGTCGAACACCAGCCAGTCGCTGACACCGACGGGCGCGGTGGCCGGTTCATGCTCCAGCAGCAGAACGGTCGGCAGGCTGCAACGCCCCGGCGCCGGTTGCAACGCTGGCAAGGTCAGCAGCACCGCGTGGCGGTTGTCCTCGAACAGGCGGCTGACCGAATCCCAGTTCGGCGCGCTGATCAGCACCGCCGCGCTCCCCATCGGAGCCAGACACTCACGCAACAACGCTGTCCACGCTGGCTCTTCGGCCAGTAGCAGCAAACGCAAGGGTTCGACAGGCGTAGACAAGCTGACTCCCTAGACTCTGCAATGATGTAGGCGGGGCATTATGCCGATGTGCTGAACAATGACCAATGCGTTGTCCGATGACAACGGCAGTGGAACGTTATTTTGTGTCACGAATGAGAACATTAGCCGCAAAATCCCCGCGTATCCTGCGTGAAAGTAACAAAACCGGCAAATCTGAATCACGTGTTGCGTCACAAGTCGGACAGAGCAGCACAAATCGCTGAGCCTGTTAAAATGCCGGCCCATTTCGTCAACGACTCCCGAATTTTCGTATGTCCCGACTCAATCCCCGGCAGCAAGAAGCCGTGAACTACGTCGGCGGCCCTCTATTGGTGCTCGCCGGTGCTGGCTCCGGCAAGACCAGCGTGATCACGCGCAAGATCGCGCACCTGATCCAGAACTGCGGCATCCGCGCCCAGTACATCGTCGCCATGACCTTTACCAACAAGGCCGCGCGCGAGATGAAAGAGCGGGTCGGCACTCTGTTGCGTGCCGGCGAAGGTCGCGGCCTGACCGTCTGCACCTTTCACAACCTGGGCCTGAACATCATCCGCAAGGAACATGCGCGGCTGGGCTACAAACCCGGTTTCTCGATCTTCGACGAGACCGACGTCAAAGCCCTGATGACCGACATCATGCAGAAGGAATACGCAGGCGACGACGGCGTCGACGAGATCAAGAACATGATCGGCGCCTGGAAAAACGACCTGATCCTGCCTGCCCAGGCCCTGGAAAATGCGCGCAACCCCAAAGAGCAGACCGCTGCCATCGTCTACACCCACTATCAGCGCACGCTCAAGGCGTTCAACGCGGTGGACTTCGATGACCTGATCCTGCTGCCGGTAAAGCTCTTCGAAGAGCACGCCGACATTCTCGAAAAGTGGCAGAACAAGGTGCGTTACCTGCTGGTCGACGAATACCAGGACACCAACGCCAGTCAGTATCTGTTGGTGAAGATGCTCATCGGCAAGCGCAACCAGTTCACCGTGGTCGGCGACGATGACCAGTCGATCTATGCCTGGCGTGGCGCGCGCCCGGAAAACCTGATGCTGCTCAAGGACGACTATCCGTCCTTGAAAGTGGTGATGCTCGAGCAGAACTACCGCTCCACCAGCCGTATCCTGCGCTGCGCCAACGTGCTGATCTCGAATAACCCGCACGAATTCGAAAAACAGCTGTGGAGCGAGATGGGCCACGGCGACGAGATCCGCGTGATCCGCTGCCGCAACGAGGACGCCGAAGCCGAGCGCGTGGCCATGGAAATCCTCAGCCTGCACTTGCGCACCGACCGCCCGTACAGCGATTTCGCCATTCTTTATCGCGGCAACTACCAGGCCAAGCTGATCGAATTGAAGCTGCAGCACCACCAGGTGCCGTACCGCCTGAGCGGCGGCAACAGCTTCTTCGGTCGCCAGGAAGTGAAGGACCTGATGGCCTACTTCCGCCTGATCGTCAATCCGGATGACGACAACGCCTTCCTGCGCGTGATCAACGTGCCGCGTCGCGAGATCGGCTCGACCACACTGGAAAAACTCGGCAACTACGCCACCGAACGCAAGATCTCGATGTACGCCGCCACCGACGAGATCGGCCTCGGCGAACATCTCGACAGCCGCTTTACCGATCGCCTGGCGCGCTTCAAGCGCTTCATGGACAAGGTCCGTGAGCAGTGCGCCGGCGAAGATCCGATTTCGGCGTTGCGCAGCATGGTCATGGACATCGACTACGAGAACTGGCTGCGCACCAACAGCTCCAGCGACAAGGCCGCGGACTACCGCATGGGCAACGTCTGGTTCCTCATCGAGGCGTTGAAAAACACCCTCGAGAAGGACGAAGACGGCGAAATGACCGTAGAGGACGCCATCGGCAAACTGGTGCTGCGCGACATGCTCGAGCGCCAGCAGGAAGAAGAAGACGGTGCCGAAGGTGTGCAGATGATGACGCTGCACGCCTCCAAAGGCCTGGAATTTCCCTACGTGTTCATCATGGGCATGGAAGAGGAAATCCTCCCGCACCGCTCCAGCATCGAAGCCGACACCATCGAAGAAGAACGTCGCCTGGCCTACGTGGGCATCACTCGCGCCCGCCAGACCCTGGCGTTCACCTTCGCCGCCAAGCGCAAGCAGTACGGCGAGATCATCGACTGCGCGCCCAGCCGCTTCCTCGATGAACTGCCGCCGGACGATCTGGCCTGGGAAGGCAACGACGACACCCCGACTGAAGTCAAAGCCGTGCGCGGCAATAGCGCATTGGCCGATATACGCGCGATGTTAAAGCGCTAGAATCGACTACTTTTTAATCTACCTTCGGCGCCCATCGCGCCAACAGAGGAAGCTGTTGTGGAAGCACTGCACAAAAAAATCCGCGAAGAAGGCATCGTGCTTTCCGATCAGGTCCTGAAAGTCGACGCCTTTCTGAACCACCAGATCGACCCGGCCCTGATGAAGCTGATCGGTGACGAATTCGCCGCGCTGTTCAAGGATTCGGGAATCACCAAGATCGTCACCATCGAAGCTTCGGGCATCGCCCCGGCGATCATGACCGGTCTTAACCTCGGCGTGCCGGTGATCTTCGCCCGCAAGCAACAGTCGCTGACCCTGACCGAAAACCTGCTCTCGGCGACGGTCTACTCGTTCACCAAGAAGACCGAAAGCACCGTGGCCATCTCCCCGCGCCACCTGACCAGCAGCGACCGCGTGCTGATCATCGATGACTTCCTGGCCAACGGTAAGGCATCGCAAGCGCTGATTTCGATCATCAAACAGGCCGGCGCCACCGTTGCCGGTCTGGGCATCGTCATCGAGAAGTCGTTCCAGGGCGGCCGCGCCGAACTGGACTCGCAGGGCTATCGCGTCGAGTCGCTGGCCCGAGTGAAATCGCTGAAGGATGGCGTCGTAACCTTCATCGATTAAGGCCACACCACCGCTCCCCTGTAGGAGCTGTCGAGTGAAACGAGGCTGCGATCTTTTGATCTTGATCTTGAAACAGATCAAAAGATCGCAGCGTGCCGCAGCTCCTACAGGTATTGCGGTGGGCAGTTACTGCGCGGTCGCTTTCAGACCTGTGAGCAGCAAGCGCTGGAACAGGTCTTCCTTCAGGCCTTCCGGATGGGTCAGTTGCATCCGCTCAAGATGCTCCGGGAACGTTGAGGCCTCCGGCGCATCCAGCGCTGCCTTGCCCAATTCCAGAATTTCGGTCAGCTTGAACTTGCTCTTCAGCCAGTTCAGCGCGCGCAGCAGATCCCGCTCGATCGCGGTGAAATCACAACCCAGCGGATACTCCGGAAACAGGTTCGGGTGCCGCGCGGCAATCGCCTGCAAGAGTTGCGGTGTGTTGTCGGCAAACCGTGGATCGATGCGGAAATCCTTCGGCAGCTTGCCGACGTTCTGCGCCTGTTCGATGAGCCCTGGCTGAAAACGTGAGTCGCTGATGTTGAGCAGCGCTTCGATTACCGCTGCGTCGGATTTACCACGCAGGTCGGCGATGCCGTATTCGGTGACGACGATGTCGCGCAGATGCCGCGGAATCGTGCAGTGACCGTATTCCCAGACGATGTTGGAACTGACCTCGCCGGCGGACTCGCGCCAGCTGCGCAGAATCAGAATCGACCGCGCATTGTGCAACGCGTGTCCCTGCGCCACGAAGTTGTACTGCCCGCCGACCCCGCTGAGCACCCGTCCGTCTTCCAATTGATCCGCGACACCCGCACCCAGCAACGTCATGTTGAACACGGTGTTGATGAAGCGCGCATCAAGACGCTGCAGACGTTTGAGTTCTTCCTGCCCATACAGCTCGTTGATGTAGCTGATGCGGGTCATGTTGAATTCAAGCAACCTGCTTTGCGGCAACTCGCGCAGCCGTTCATAGAAGCTGCGCGGGCCGAGGAAGAAACCGCCGTGCACGCAGATACCGTCAGGCTGTGCAGCTTCGTCGAGGGTGCCGGCGTTGGCCTGTTCCTGGGTCGGCACATCTGGATAGACCTTGCGCCGAATGATCCCGGCATCTGCCAGCACCAGCAGACCGTTGACGAACATCTCGCTGCAACCGTAAAGGCCTTTGGCAAATGGCGCGGTGCCGCCCTCGCGCTGGATCAATTGCGCCCATTGGCTGAGGTTGATGTCATCGAGCAACGCCTGATAGCCGGCGTTATCGGCCTGACGGGCAAGCAGCGCTGCGGTCAACGCATCCCCCATCGAGCCGATACCAATCTGCAGCGTTCCGCCGTCGCGCACCAACGTACTGGCGTGCAAGCCAATGAAATGATCCTGGAACCCCACCGGCATGTTCGGCGTGGAAAACAGCGTGCTGCTGTCCTTCTCGTCGATCAGCAGGTCAAAGGTGTCGATGTCGACTTCAGCATCGCCGGGCATGTACGGCAAATCCGTATGTACCTGGCCGACCAGCACAATGGTCTCGCCTGCCTCGCGGCGCTTGGCGATCATCGGCAACAGGTCGAGAGTGATGTCCGGGTTGCAACTCAGGCTCAGCCGATCGGGATGTTCGCTGTTGCTGGCCAGCAGTTGCGCCACCAGATTCAGGCCCGCTGCGTTGATGTCGCGGGCGGCATGGCTGTAATTGCTGCTGACGTAATCCTGCTGCGCCGGCGCGCTGTTGAGCAGACTGCCGGGCTGCATGAAGAACTGTTGGATACGGATGTTGGCGGGCAGGCTGTCGCGCTGCAGATCGGCGAGGAAATCGAACTCCGGATAATCACCGAACACCCGCTCGACAAAGGGCTCGATAAAGCGCTTCTGCAACCCGTCGCCAAGACTCGGCCGACCGAGGCACAGCGCGGTGTAGATCGTCAGCTGCCGCTCAGGCAGATCCTTGATGCGCCGGTACAGCGCGTTGACGAAGTGATTCGGCTTGCCCAGCCCCAGCGGCAGGCCCATGTGGATGTGCGCCGGCAAGCGCACCAGTACGTCGTCCACCGCCTGTTCGATCGAACACAACTGCACCATCTGAAGCCTCCCGCCCGTTCCGTTGATAGGGGTAGACCGAGATTGACGGGGAATTACTTCCGAGGGAAGGCGATTAAAAAGAAAAAACCGCTAAATTTTTCGATAGGCCGAAGCTGAGGCTAGGTTGCGAATACCTACAAAAAATATTTAGCAATAACAATGAATTGTCCGTGCCCTATGAATCGCCTCACAAACTTTTTGGTATTTTTCCTACATCGCCCCGAATTTAATCACGCACTACTACAGGACGCGTCTGAATTGAAGTTATTTCCGTCCTCGCTAGGATTCATAACGTAACACGTCAAAAACTTATGCCATCAAGGCAAACACTAATTCACGTCAAGGCTCAACTATGGAAATCGACTTCTTAGCACTCCGTCGTGCCCGAGCACGCGTTTTAAACTCAACGACGCCCATCTCAACTCTGGCAATTCAAGCGTTCAGTAACTTGAGCGCTGCAAGCAGCGGTTCGCGACCGTGTACCAGCTGCTGCTCACAGTGTTGGCAAGGATGCTGCTACGCGACCTATATGTAAATAAAATTGGGCGGCACTCGAACCGAGTGGCCGCCCTGACTTGCCAAGGATAAAACATTGAAAAATCCTAAAGATTTTTTAAGTGGAACAACGCCACTTAAACGCGACTACACTACTGACTGCCCGGTCTGGCCCTACCTCTCTTATTACATTTTCCATGTCGAAGAACAATTTCCAACATCATGTGAAAACGACGAAACATTGAAATCCACTATTATCAATGGCTTTGTAACCAACCTTGCAGCCAGACTTACTAACGCCGCCAACAATGTCTTAGTAACGGAAAAAATAATATTTGAAAAAACCACCTACAGCAAAATGGAGACTTCCGCATATTTCAAATTGATTAGTGAAAACAAAAACTACCTCCTGGACATCATTAGCGCCTACCCCGAACTGGATCGAGTTCTGACCAAACTTTCAAAAAATTTTATTGAATTCACGGCACAGTTAATCCTCGCCCTCATCGAAGACAGACAAGATATCAACGAAAAATTTAATATACCGACCGGCTCCAAACTTTCCTCCGTTGAGGTTTCATCCAGCGAAACTCACAATGGATCTAGAACCGTTTGCATACTTTCTTTTGATTCTATCAAGATAGTTTATAAACCGAGAAATTTGGAACTTGAAGCTGAAGCATCTGATTTACTGCTGCATTTGAGCCACGCTGCTGGAGATGGTTACGAAAACTGGAAATTGCCAAGGTATCTTGTAAAAAAAGAACACGGTTGGTCAGAGCATACACCTCAAACGCAGGCAGAAAGCGAAGCCGAAGTTTCTTCTTATTTTAAAAGAGCTGGATTTCTTTTAGGTTACTGCACCACCTTTATGGCCGCCGATATTACCTCTGACAATTTGATTGCACACGGCCCAAGCCCTATTCCAATCGATCTCGAAACTATTTTCTACAGCACTCTTAATATTGAAACCATTCCAAAAGAAGTACGCTGGAATGTCACCCAAACAAGCATACTTCCAAACTGGACGTGGAAAGGCACCGACGGCATAGGTGTAGACCTGAGTGCGTTAGGTGGACTATCGGAGCAATATGTCAGCTTAAATCTGTATCAACATCTGGAAGACGAGAGTGGACAGAGCCAGTTTGGCATGGACGGAGTGAAAATATTTCCAAACCAAAACGTTTTGTATATCGATGGAAAAGCGGCGCAGCCGTGGCACTACGAAAAAGAAATAATTGAAGGCCTGAACAAATTATTCTCCATTGTGAATAGTAATCAGGCTTCAATCATCGAAATTATTGGTTCTCTCCGAGGAAGAAGAAATAGGTATATTCCGAGGCCGACCGCCACATATCACTACGCTATCCAATGCTCCTTGCATGCGACTTTAATGCGATGCACTAAAAAACGTAGAGCCTTCCTAGAGAACATTCTCAATAACGACACCGCCCCTGCCATAGGCTTTCTCAAGGCAGAGATCGCCGCTTGCTTGGATTTAGACGTACCTTTTGCTCAAGGACAAACTGGGGCCCTTGAATTCTTTGAACCAAGATACGATGGCAATGGGCACCTGGATAGCAATGATTATATAAACGGAATCGATAACAGCCTCCAATACGTCCAAACCATGAGCAAAAATAGAATCGCATTTGAAGAAAAACTGACTGCGAATACTTTATTAGCAATGAAAAATATGTATGAACGTGGTGATAAGCTGACGGACCACACATTCAGACAATACGACGACCTGAACGACCCTCGGTATTCAAACGTAGATGAGATCATTAACAAACTCAGGTCATCATCAGAGATCAATGCGAAGTTGATCAATGAGATGTTAGGCAGTGAAATTTCCAGCAATGGACTTTGGTTGGGATTTCATTCATCACCTGGCGGTTACATGGAGTTCTCAGAGTTAGGGGACGATTTCTACTACGGACTGTCCGGCATTCTCTACGGCTGCGTGGTCGCTACTAGCCGCAGCAGCGCTATAGATAAAAAGCTGGTAAGCCAACTGCTAAATACTTGTTACAGCAGAGTAATCCAAAAACTTTCGAATAAAGGTACGCATTTAGGTGGTTTTCACTTCGGCTTATCCTCTGCAATTATTCCGCTATTGATAAGCCTAGACTATTTTGATGATGAAAGGGAACACGAACTACTACAACTCTACAAGAGATATGTTGAAGAGGTACTCATTGAGCCTTGGTGGCAAAAATACTTTTGGGGCTCGGACTTTCTGTCAGGTATGTTCGGAACCTTAAACGTACTGACTCATCTCTTCAGCCTCACGAAAGACAAATGCTTTTCTGATTTAGCGAAATCCTTATACGATAAATTAAAAACAGAACTCACGCCTATAGCCGGCCGCAAACTAGCGACATTTGATAATGCAGTCACTACTAGAAGCGATGCTCTATTGAGCGGATTGTCCCATGGCATTATGGGGTGCGCATATTCGTTATTTTATTTCAACGATCTGATCGCAAAGGACGACTCAGTCAAGAATTTATTCTTAGGATTTCTATCTTGGGAGCTCGACCAATATGATGGAACGATTGAAAACTGGCATGACTATAGAAAACGTTCAGCATCAAGTGCGGGCGAGTTCTCATGGAGCCATGGCTTACCAGGAAACTTCTTGGCAATAGATTATTTCGCTAGAAAGGGAGTGAAGCTGGCAACAGAGTTCTTGGAGAAACATCCGTCTAAAACTGCATTTTCTTACTACGATCTAGAAAAAAGAAAGCGCCCTATTAACGACTCTTTATGTCATGGCGCTTTTGGGATTCTTAATATAATTAAAAAGCTTTCACCAGATTCGCTAAGTAACCCTAAGATATTTCTATGGTCAAACATCATCAACCTCAGTGAGCAAAGCAGTCGAAACCTTAGAACAAAGACTGCAGATCCTTTGGGTTTGTGGATTGGACGAGTGGGATCGCTAATCGGCTCAATTGGGCTAATCGAGCGTGACTATGAATTTCCATTCCTCCCCCACCAAATGGAATTTCTAGAATCATGAAGAATAATCTAAAACTCTGCTGCTTTGGTGTAGGCATTGCGATTCTTACAAGCGCATCACCCTATTTGATAGGCAATTCAATCAATCTGTACTTGGCAAGTGACAGTTTATATTTATACGCGCTCGCGGGCGCTTCGTTCTCCCTCATCGCCACGCCCCCATTAAAGCTGGCAGCCAACATCTATCTACAAAAAACGGCGTCCAAAACAAGATTTATTCTGAAGAAAGCAATCCTGAATCATTTGCTTGGCGAAAGCTTCGGGCATACGCAAAAACCAGGCGAGCGGATCGAACTCATCGATGGCGACGTTGATGGCTCGATATATTTATATCACTCAATTTATCTGGATGTATCGCTGAACTGCAGCATCATTATCGCTGCGCTCTTGGTGACTGCCCACTATCATCCACTTCTGGCACTCGCACCACTTGCCGGCCTCGTTTATGCTATTGCAGCATATATTCTAAATCGAAAAAATAGCAACTCACTGTTTGCTGAGTACGTTCAAGAAAACACCGTAACAATAGGCGCCATCTGTGAACTTTTACTTAATGCAAAGCCATACACCAACAGGATCAAGATCGATATAAAAAATATCGAGCGCCTCGCTTTTCGCTCAAGCCTCAAAGCCACAACATTCGAATCAATGTCAGGTACATGTTATCCGATAGCGATAGTGGTTTTATTATTGCTATCGGCCCATCTGCTAAGCGTTGGCGAAGCGACTATAGGCTCAATTTTTGCCTCAGCCATCTATCTTGAACGCGTGCTGAGCCCCACCATGTCACTGATAGCCATCTACTACTCAAGCAGAGAGGCCTCTTACAGACGTAGTCGAATTCGTAGCTACGGACTACGGCACGAGGGGCAGTGAACTATGTTTATGTGCCTGAGAAAAAACCTGACCGTTTTTTTGCTGTCCGTCATTTGCTTGGCCGTAGCAGCTGTATGTCAATTGTTAATACCATCAGTCGTCGCAAAGAGCCTAGCGGCTCTTACTACTGGCGCCATTAACTTTGAGTTTTATTTCACTCTTATCGCTATTTTTCTAACCAAGCTATCAACCCAAGCTCTGGGCAACTCCTTGTCAACGCTCATGGAAGCAAGATCCCGTTTTCTACTTATCAACTTCATTGTGCATGATAAACGCCCCTCTTCATTATGTTCTCGGGTGACTATGATAAAAGAAGACGCGGAAAAAATTGCTTCCGTCATTCATGATGCAATCCATCTCATAGGCTCTTGCATTTTGACGGTTTCCGCAGCCTATATTCTGCTCCGGGAAAACGTCTATTTCTTCCTGCCCATCGCTTCAATCATTGTGTTGACGTGCGTGCAGTTGAGATTTGCCAAGCCTGTAATTCAGCGGCTATATGCAGCGGAAATGTCGAAGGAGGATTTTTACAAGGAGTCGCTTATCAGCGCTTTCAACGCTTCCAGCGATGGCAAGCAAAGTAAAATGCAAATCATTAGAAGCTATGGATATTTGAAGGACACGGTAAGAGCACGCTACAAGTACCTGAAAGCAAGCGCCATACAGTCCTTCTGGCCGGAAATGGCTATCTCGGCAGGTACGATTTCAGTCATATTCTTCAGCGCCGCTGCCACGCCGGAATTATTTGGCGAGCGTCTTATTGCCTGTCTCGGTTATATCGGAATTTTTACCATGGCCAGCACGGGTTCGATAAGACTCGGCATCACGATGATTGGCGTGAAGGTATCCGTTGATAGGATCTTGAGAGGGCATCGATATGAATGATCTGTTTATCCAGCAAATACGCCTGAAGCCAGACGTGACGGTGGGTGACCGGCTGCAAAACCTCTTCCCCCTTGAACTGCGCAACTCGATAACGGTTTTTATTGGCGAAAATGGTGCTGGGAAATCCACATTACTTGAAGCTATTGCTATCAAGGCAGGCTGCAATCCAGAAGGCGGTGGGAAGAATTTCAATTTCTCGACTGAGAACACTCATTCAAAACTGTACGAAAGCCTGACGCTCTCAAAAGGCTACCGAAGGGAGAAGGACGTTTTTTTCTACAGGGCAGAAACCTTCTACAACTTGAATACTGCAATTCGCAAGCTTGATGCAGAGGCGAGCTTTGATCCCGAAATAAAGACCTATTACGGCGGCGTGGATATGCATTGCCTGTCGCACGGTGAAGCCATGGAGGCGTTGTTTCAACATCGATTCAAAGCCCAAGGTCTGTATGTGCTCGACGAGCCGGAAGCATCGTTATCCCCGTTGAGGCAATTGGTTTTTATCAACCGGATAATGGAGCTGTCGCGCGGCGGCGCGCAGTTCATCATCGCTACTCACTCTCCCCTCATCATGTCGATCCCGGGATGTGATCTTAGGCAGATATCAGGAGGGCGCTGCGAGCAAATAGCGCCTGAAGATACCGATGCTTACGCCGTGTACAAAGCGGTGCTCAATTCTGCCGGCGCCTACATCACGAAAAAACATGCAGTGAGATTGCAGGCGCAAAAAAACCGTCCGAAGACGGTTTTTTCAAAGCCGGCGCTGATTACAGACCGGACATCTCTTTGATCGCGCCCTTGAGCTCTTCATCGGAGCAATCGGCGCAGGTGCCTTTCGGCGGCATGGCGTTGATGCCGGTGATGGCCTTGGCGAGGATGCCGTCCAGACCACCCTGATGATCGGCGCGCTCTTTCCAGGCGGCCTTGTCGCCGATTTTCGGCGCGCCGAGCAGGCCCGTGCCGTGGCAAGCGTTGCAATGCTTGGCGATCACGTCTTTAGGTGCCTTCGCACCTCCGCCACCGCCAGCGGTCGCAGCAACTTCCATACCCTTGCATTCCTGCCCTTGAACACACACCTGGCCGACGGGCTCGAGGCGCTTGGCGATGTCGTCATTCGTCGCAGCTTGAGCGCTGACAGCCCAGAGGGCCAGTACGGTTGCTGGTGCAGCCAGCATTTTCATAATTAGGTTCACGCGTTCACCCTCAATGGTGGCTATTCACGCCTGCGGCCACGGTTCGCAGGCGGGCGCAAGTATAGCGGCTAGGCCGCTTTACTGAAACAACCCCATGGTTAGAGGGGTCTTGTTGCGCATCGGTAACTCGGTTCGGGCGCCTTCGCCGCCATGGCCTGGCACCTCTTGCTTAGAAATTCGCTGGCGTGGCTGCGCTGATTAGTCGCGCCGGCACGTCGAACGGATTACGGAAACGATGCGGCTTGGTACTTTCAAAATAGTAGCTGTCGCCAGCTTCGAGAATAAAAGTTTCCAGCCCCACGACTAGCTCCAGGCGACCCTCCACCAGAATCCCGGTTTCCTCTCCTTCATGGGTGAGCATTTCTTCGCCGGTGTCGGCGCCCGGCGGGTAGATTTCGTTGAGGAAGGCGATGGCGCGGCTGGGGTGTGCGCGGCCGACCAGTTTCATGGTCACGGCGCCGTCGGAGATGTCGATCAGCTCATTGGCCTTGTAAACAATCTGGGTCGGTTGGTCCTGCAGGATCTCTTCGGAAAAGAACTCGACCATGGACATGGGAATGCCGCCGAGCACCTTTCTCAGCGAACTGATCGAAGGGCTGACGCTGTTCTTTTCGATCATCGAAATGGTGCTGTTGGTGACGCCCGCGCGTTTGGCGAGTTCACGCTGGGAAAGCCCTTTGAGCTTGCGGATCGATTGCAGTCGTTCACCGACGTCCAAGGCGCGAGCCTCCTGATGTTGTAAGAATATTGAGCGTTATCATGGCGACAGCGTTCAGTATTTACAACACTTGGCCCCCGTAGCGGCGTCAACCCTCGGAATAGAGCCTTGGCACACGTTTCAGATTGCAGAAGATCTGATACGGAATGGTCTCGGCCCACTTCGCCACGTCGCTGGCGAGGACATTTTTACCCCACAGCTCGACAGTAGAACCGAAGCCGGCTTCCGGCACGTCGGTCAGGTCGATGCAAAGCATGTCCATCGACACGCGACCCAGCAGGCGGCTGCGTTTTCCGGCGACCAGCACCGGCGTGCCGGTCGGCGCCTGACGCGGGTAGCCGTCGGCGTAGCCCAGGGCGACCACGCCGATGCGCATCGGTTTGTCGGTGATGAACCTGGCGCCATAGCCGATCGGTTCACCGGCCGGCAATTCACGCACGCTGATGACTTTCGATTCGAGGGTCATCACCGGTTGCAGGCGTTCAGCCACGGCGTTGGCTTCTTCGAACGGCGTCGCGCCGTAGAGCATGATGCCCGGGCGTACCCAGTCGCTTTTGATTTCGGGCCAACCGAGCACGGCGGGTGAGTTGCGCAGACTGACTTCCGCCGCCAGGCCCTGACGTGCCGCTTCGAACACCGCCACCTGCTCGGCGCTGCTTTGCGCGTGCAGTTCATCGGCGCGGGCGAAGTGGCTCATTAAAACGATCTTGGCCACTTTGCCGCTGGCCAACAGGCGCTGATAGGCCGATGGATAATCTTTCGGGTGCAAGCCGACTCGGTGCATACCGGAATCGAGCTTGAGCCACACCGTAATCGGCTTGCTCAGTGCCGCCTGCTCGATTGCTTCGAGCTGCCACAGCGAATGCACCACGCACCAGAAATCATGCTCGACGATCAACGCCAGCTCGTCTGCTTCGAAGAAGCCTTCCAGCAGCAGTACCGGCGCACGAATCCCGGCAGCGCGCAGCTCCAGTGCTTCTTCGATGCAGGCCACGGCGAAACCATCCGCTTCAGCCTCCAGTGCCTGGGCGCAACGCACCGCGCCATGGCCGTAGGCGTCCGCCTTGATCACCGCAAGCGCCTTGGCGCCGGTGACCTCACGGGCAATTCGGTAGTTGTGACGCAGGGCTTGAAGATCGATCAGGGCACGGGCAGGACGCATGGCGGCAGACTTCTGGGCGGTCATGGAAAGAAAAACCGGCGCTGACTGACGGCGTAAACCGCCAACAGCGCCGGGAGAGGGATCTTTGAAACGTTATGGCAGTGCGGCGACGATGGAGATCTCCACCAGAATGCTCGGCTTGGCCATCTTCGCTTCGACGGTGGCGCGGGCGGGCGCGGCGCCTTTCGGCAGCCACTGGTCCCACACTGCGTTCATGCCGGCAAAGTGGGCGTCGATGTCGTTCAGGTAGATCGTCGCCGACAACAGATGCTGCTTGTCCGTCCCGGCCAGATCGAGCAGGCGCTCGATATTGGCGAGCACGTCGCGGGTCTGCTGTTCAATTCCGGCGTCGAAGTCGTCGCCGACCTGCCCGGCCAGATACACGGTGCCGTTGTGGCTGACGATCTGACTCATGCGCTCATTGGTGAGCTGGCGCTGGATTGACATGTTTTGCGGACTCCTGGGTCTGGTTGCCGTAACGGGAAATATCGAGGCCTTCGGCGCTGATCTGCGGCTTTTTCTTCGCCATCAGGTCCGCGAGCAAACGGCCGGAACCGCAGGCCATGGTCCAGCCGAGCGTACCGTGACCGGTGTTGAGGAACAGATTCCTGAACGGCGTGGCGCCAACGATCGGCGTGCCGTCCGGCGTGGTCGGACGCAGGCCGGTCCAGAAACTCGCCTCGGCCAGATTGCCGCCCTGAGGATAAAGGTCGTTGACGATCATCTCCAGGGTTTCGCGCCGACGCGGGTTCAGCGACAGGTCGAAACCGGCGATCTCGGCCATACCACCGACGCGGATGCGGTTGTCGAAACGGGTGATCGCGACTTTGTAGGTCTCATCGAGAATGGTTGAAGTCGGCGCCATCGCCGGATCGGTGATCGGCACGGTGAGCGAGTAGCCCTTGAGCGGATACACCGGAGCCTTGATGCCCAGCGGCTTGAGCAGTTGCGGCGAGTAGCTGCCGAGTGCCAGCACGTAGCGGTCGGCGGTTTCCAGCTTGCCGTCGATCCACACGCCGTTGATGCGATCACCGGCGTAGTCGAGCTTCTGGATGTCCTGGCCGAAACGGAATTCCACGCCGAGCTTGCGCGCCATTTCGGCGAGACGGGTGGTGAAGATCTGGCAATCGCCGGTCTGGTCGTTGGGCAGACGCAACGCGCCGGCGAGAATGTCGGTGACGCCTGCCAGAGCCGGTTCGACGCGGGCGATGCCGGCGCGGTCGAGGACTTCAAACGGCACGCCGGATTCTTTCAGCACAGCAATGTCCTTGGCGGCGTTATCCAGCTGCGCCTGAGTCCGGAACAATTGCGTAGTACCGAGGCTGCGGCCTTCGTAGGCGATGCCGGTTTCGGCGCGCAGTTCGTCGAGGCAATCGCGGCTGTACTCGGACAGACGCACCATGCGCTCCTTGTTCACCGCGTAACGGCTGGCGGTACAGTTGCGCAGCATTTGCGCCATCCACAGGTATTGATCGATGTCGGCGGTGGCCTTGATCGCCAATGGCGCGTGGCGCTGCAGCAGCCACTTGATCGCCTTGAGCGGCACGCCCGGCGCAGCCCACGGCGAGGCATAGCCCGGCGAGACCTGACCGGCGTTGGCGAAACTGGTTTCCATGGCCGCAGCAGGCTGCCGATCGACCACCACTACCTCAAACCCGGCGCGGGCCAGATAGTAAGCACTGGTGGTACCGATGACGCCGCTACCCAAGACCATGACGCGCATTTTCAATCCCTCATCGCGGCTTCTCGCCGAACTGTTTGTTAGAGCAATGATGGGCGCAGTGTAAAAAAGAAATGCCAGTGCTTTTCACTATATAAGCGCCTATATTTGGCGACAATTCTCGGCAAAAACCCTTTTCACGGAGGCGCATCCCCTATGCGTACCAACACTCAGACCAAACGAGAGCTGGACAAGATCGACCGCAACATCCTGCGCATCCTGCAGGCGGACGGGCGGATTTCCTTTACCGAACTTGGGGAAAAGGTCGGCCTCTCGACCACGCCTTGCACCGAGCGCGTGCGGCGTCTGGAGCGCGAAGGGATCATCATGGGCTACAACGCCCGGCTCAATCCGCAGCATTTGAAGGGTAGCCTGCTGGTGTTCGTCGAGATCAGCCTTGATTACAAATCCGGCGACACGTTTGAAGAGTTCCGCCGCGCGGTGCTGAAGCTGCCGCATGTGCTGGAGTGTCATTTGGTCTCAGGGGATTTCGACTATCTGGTGAAAGCGCGGATTTCCGAGATGGCCTCCTACCGCAAACTGCTCGGCGACATTCTGTTGAAGCTGCCGCATGTGCGCGAATCGAAGAGTTACATCGTCATGGAAGAGGTGAAAGAGAGCCTGTGCCTGCCGATTCCGGACTGACATTTGAAGATCAAAAGATCGCAGCCTTCGGCAGCTCCTACATTGGAATGCGGTCCTGTAGGAGCTGCCGAAGGCTGCGATCTTTTAAACTAATACCTGCCGATTCGCCGCCATGTACTCGAATATCTGCTTCTCCACCCGCGGATGAATCAACTCCAGCGGCCGCCGCTCGTTCGGGCATGGCAGCGTCTTGGTGGTGCCAAACAAGCGGCAGATCAGCGGCCGCTCTTCATACACCGTGCAACCGTTCGGACCCAGGTGCACACAGTTGAGTTCCTCTAAGGCCGCATCCTGCTCGGCGCGGGTCTTGCGCGGCAGCCGGGCCATTTCCTCGGGCGAAGTGGTCACCGGCCCGCAGCAGTCGTGGCAGCCCGGCACGCATTCGAACGTCGGGATCTGCTGACGCAGGGCGCGGATTTTCTGGCTGTTGCAGCTCATCGAAACGGTGACCGAAGTGGCGGGCTGATGATTGTGCCGCAAAAGCTGGAATCCAGACACCGCAGGCCGACCGATGTTGCCCACGTTCGGGCGTGCGGCTTATGCTCCGTCAAATTTTCTCGACACTCAGCCGTTGGATGATGCCCATGACCGCCCGCGCTCAGAACACCGCGAGCCAACCCCACGTTGCCTCTTATTACGCCGCCAGCAGCTTGCCGCAGCCCGACCATCCTATGCTGCAAGGCGAGGTGGCGGCTGATGTCTGCGTGGTCGGCGGCGGCTTTTCCGGGTTGAACACGGCACTGGAACTGGCCGAGCGCGGCCTCAGCGTAGTGTTGCTGGAAGCGCACAGGATCGGCTGGGGCGCCAGCGGTCGCAACGGCGGGCAGTTGATTCGCGGCGTCGGTCACGGCCTCGATCAGTTCGCCAATGTCATCGGGGCCGACGGCGTGCGCGAGATGAAGCTCATGGGCCTGGAAGCTGTGGAAATCGTCCGCCAGCGCGTCGAGCGTTTCGGCATTGCCTGCGACCTGACCTGGGGCTATTGCGACCTTGCCAACAAAGCTTCCGATCTTGAGGGTTTTGCCGAAGACGCCGAAGAACTGCGCGGCCTCGGTTATCGCTACGAAACCCGCCTGTTACAAGCCAACGAAATGCACACAGTGGTCGGCTCCAAGCGCTACGTGGGCGGCTTGATCGACATGGGCTCCGGGCATCTGCACCCACTGAATCTGGCGTTGGGCGAAGCGGCCGCTGCGCAGCAACTGGGCGTGCAGTTGTTCGAGCGATCGGCGGTGACGCGCATCGATTACGGCCCCGAAGTGAAAGTGCACACGGCGCGGGGCTCGGTGCGGGCGAAGACTCTGGTGCTGGGCTGCAATGCTTATCTCAACGACTTGAATCCGCAACTGAGCGGCAAGGTTCTGCCCGCCGGCAGCTACATCATCGCCACCGAACCGCTCAGCGAAGAGCAGGCGCACGACCTGCTGCCGCAGAACATGGCGGTCTGCGACCAGCGGGTAGCGCTGGATTACTACCGGCTCTCGGCGGATCGACGCTTGCTGTTTGGCGGCGCCTGCCATTATTCAGGGCGCGACCCGAAAGACATCGGCGCCTATATGCAGCCGAAAATGCTCGAAGTGTTCCCACAATTGACCGGGGTGAAGATCGATTTTCAATGGGGCGGGATGATCGGCATCGGCGCCAACCGCTTGCCGCAAATCGGCCGACTCACTGACCAGCCGAACGTGTATTACGCTCAGGCTTATTCCGGTCACGGGGTGAATGCCACACACCTGGCCGGCAAGCTGCTGGCCGAGGCGATCAGCGGGCAGCACAGCGGCGGCTTTGATCTGTTCGCCAAGGTGCCGCACATCACCTTCCCCGGCGGCAAGCATTTGCGCTCGCCGTTGTTGGCGTTGGGGATGTTGTGGCACCGGCTGAAAGAGTTGGTCTGAGAGTATTTCGGCGGCCCTTGATCCGCTTTCGCGAGCAGGCTCGCTCCCACAGTAAACGCGTTTATGCAGGCAGAACGCGGTCACTGTGGGAGCGAGCCTGCCCGCGATGAGGCCCGCAAGAACAATAAAGATCTTATATCCGCCAGAACGGCTTCAATCCCTCCTCCCTTGCCTGCTCCCGTGTCAGCCCGACATCCTTGAGCTGCTCCGGCGTCAAACCGAGCAACGCCTTGCGCGTGTGCAGACGATGCCAGAACAGACCCCAGCGACTGAGGCCGGACGGCGCGTTACGCAGCAGATTGCGCGCGCTGTCATTCTGCCCTGCCGCCAGTTCCTGACTGTGTAACGTCAGCCGCACATCGCTCAAGCCGTTCATTTTCATTGCTCCTGTTTACTTGGGTAGCCAGAGATTCCATGATGCGCGGGCGGCAAAAACCATTACAGACTCAACGAACCTGTATTAACTCCATACAGATTTGCCGATTCGCTGACTGAATGATTGTTTTTTGCCGCATCTGTACTGGTTTCCACCAACCTGCATCGAGGCCATCATGACTCTGTATGTAAACCTCGCCGAATTGCTCGGCACCCGCATCGAACAAGGCTTCTATCGCCCCGGCGATCGCTTGCCCTCGGTGCGCGCCTTGAGCGTCGAACACGGCGTCAGTCTGAGCACGGTGCAGCAGGCTTATCGAGTGCTTGAAGACAGCGGTCTGGCCACGCCAAAACCCAAGTCCGGCTATTTTGTGCCGGTCGGCCGCGAGTTGCCGGAATTGCCCGCAATTGGCCGCCCGGCGCAGCGGCCGGTGGAGATTTCGCAATGGGACCAAGTGCTGGAATTGATCCGCGCCGTACCGCGCAAGGACGTCGTGCAGTTGGGCCGCGGCATGCCCGATGTCGGCTCACCTACCATGAAGCCGTTGCTGCGCGGCCTGGCGCGGATCAGTCGGCGGCAGGACATGCCAGGTCTGTATTACGACAACATCCACGGCAACCTCGAACTGCGCGAACAGATCGCACGCTTGATGCTTGATTCCGGCTGCCAATTGAGCGCCAGCGAGCTGGTCATCACCACTGGCTGCCACGAAGCGCTGTCCACCAGCATCCACGCGATCTGCGAGCCGGGCGACATCGTCGCGGTGGACTCGCCGAGCTTCCACGGCGCCATGCAGACTCTCAAAGGTCTGGGCATGAAAGCCCTGGAAATCCCCACCGATCCGCTCACCGGCATCAGCCTCGACGCCTTGGAACTGGCCCTGGAACAATGGCCGATCAAAGCCATTCAGCTCACGCCCAACTGCAACAATCCCCTCGGTTACGTCATGCCCGAATCGCGCAAACGCGCGCTGTTGACGCTGGCGCAGCGGTTCGACGTGGCGATCATCGAAGACGATGTGTATGGCGAACTGGCCTACACCTACCCGCGCCCGCGCACGATCAAATCCTTCGACGAAGACGGCCGCGTGTTGCTCTGCAGCTCGTTCTCCAAGACCCTGGCGCCGGGGCTGCGCATCGGTTGGGTGGCGCCCGGCCGATATCTCGAGCGGGTGCTGCACATGAAATACATCAGCACCGGATCCACCGCGCCGCAGCCGCAGATCGCGATTGCCGAATTCATCAAGGCCGGCCATTTCGAGCCGCACCTGCGGCGCATGCGCATGCAGTACCAGCGCAACCGTGACGCGATGATCGACTGGGTGACCCGCTACTTTCCCGCCGGCACCCGCGCCAGTCGCCCGCAGGGCAGCTTCATGCTCTGGGTGGAGCTGCCGGAAGGTTTCGACACCCTGAAACTGAATCGCGCGCTGCACGATCAGGGCGTACAGATTGCCGTCGGCAGCATCTTTTCCGCCTCGGGCAAATACCGCAATTGTCTGCGGATGAACTACGCTGCCAAACCAACAGCGCAGATCGAAGAAGCGGTGCGCAAGGTCGGCGCCGCGGCAATCAGATTACTCGCTGAGACCGACTGACCTTTTTCGCCAGCCCGGCGTCCAAAATGCCGACCTCAACCGCCAACCGGAACGATCCTACGTGAGCTTCAGACAGCCCCTATTCGCTTTACTGATACTCGCCTCGTTCCTCAGCGGTTGCGCCAGCCTTGATGTGCCGCGCGAGCCGAGCCAAGCCTTGCCAGCGGCGCAATCCAGTTTCGGCCGCTCGATCCAGGCGCAGGCCGCGCCCTACAAAGGGCAATCAGGGTTTCGTCTGTTGTCCGACAGCGGCGAGGCTTTTACCGCCAGGGCCGAGCTGATTCGCCATGCCCAGGTCAGCCTCGATTTGCAGTACTACATCGTCCACGACGGCATCAGCACGCGGATGCTGGTGGAGGAAGTGCTCAAGGCTGCCGACCGTGGCGTGCGCGTGCGCATCCTGCTCGACGACACCACCAGCGACGGCCTCGACCAGATCATCGCCACCCTGGCGGCGCATCCGCAGATCCAGATTCGTTTGTTCAATCCGTTGCACCTGGGGCGCAGCACCGGCGTCACGCGTGCGGCGGGGCGATTGTTCAATCTGTCCGTGCAGCACCGGCGCATGCACAACAAGTTGTGGCTGGCGGACAACAGCGCGGCCATCGTCGGCGGGCGCAATCTGGGCGACGAGTATTTCGACGCCGAACCCAACCTGAATTTCACCGACATCGACATGCTTAGCATCGGCCCGGTGGCCGAGCAGCTCGGGCACAGTTTCGATCAGTACTGGAACAGTGCGCTGAGCAAGCCGATCGACGAATTCCTCTCCAGCCAGCCGACCGCCGCCGACCTGCAAAACACGCGCACGCGCCTGGAGGAGTCGCTGGAAGAAACCCGCAAGCAGAACCACGCGCTGTATCAGCAGTTGATGAAGTTCACCACCGACCCGCGCATGGACATCTGGCGCAAAGAGCTGATCTGGGCGTGGAACCAGGCGTTGTGGGATGCGCCGAGCAAGGTCCTGTCCAAGGGCGAACCTGATCCGCACCTGCTGCTGACCACGCAACTGGCGCCGGAGCTGACCGGTGTCAGCAAAGAGCTGATCATGATTTCCGCGTATTTCGTGCCGGGTCAGCCGGGGCTGGTCTACCTGACCGGGCGCGCCGATGCCGGAGTCTCCGTGAGTCTGCTGACCAATTCGCTGGAGGCCACCGACGTGCCGGCGGTGCATGGTGGTTACGCGCCCTATCGCAAAGCGTTGCTTGAACACGGGGTGAAACTCTATGAATTGCGGCGCCAGCCTGGGGATAACTACGGCAGCGGTCCGCGAGTGTTTTACAGCCGCTCGTATCGTGGCTCGGATTCCAGCCTGCACAGCAAGGCGATGATCTTCGATCGGCGCAAATCGTTTATCGGCTCGTTCAATTTCGACCCGCGCTCGGTGTTGTGGAACACCGAAGTCGGCGTCCTGGTCGACAGTCCGGAACTGGCCGAGCACGTCCGCGCACTGGCGCTGCAAGGCATGGCGCCGACCCTGAGTTATCAGGCGAAGCTTGAGGACGGCAAGGTTGTCTGGATCACCGAAGACAACGGCCAGATGCACACCCTGACCAAGGAACCGGGGAGCTGGTGGCGGCGCTTCAACTCATGGTTCAGCACCAGCGTCGGCCTGGAGCGGATGTTGTAAGTCCGTCTGTTGGAGATCCCTTGTGGGAGCGAGCCTGCTCGCGGAAACGGTTTCAATCCAGCAAATGAGCTCACTTATGCACCGCTTTCGCGAGCAGGCTCGCTCCCACAGGAGTCCGCTCAAGCAGCTTCTGCCGTTGTGCCAAAAGCGCCCTGGCGCAACAACAGGATAACCAACCCAAACGCCCCCGCCGCCATCAACAGCGGCAGTGCATGCCCATTGATCCACTGACTACCTGCCCCCGCCGCCAAAGGCCCGACCAGACAACCGACACCCCACAACTGCGCGATATGCGCATTGGCGCGCACCAGCGCATCGTCGCGGTAACGCTCGCCAATCAGGATCAGCGACAAGGTAAACAAGCCCCCGGCACTGGCGCCGAACAGCACCCACAGCGGCCAGATCAGCAGCGTGTCGAGCAACATTGGAATGGCCAGGCTCGACAGCATCAACACCACCGCGCAACCGGCGAACAGCGTGCGCCGCGACAGGTAATCGGCCAACGCGCCGATCGGCAATTGCAGCAGCGCATCGCCGACCACCACGGTGCTGACCATGGCCAGCGCGATTTCGGCGGTGAACCCCTGTTGCAGGCAGTACACCGGCAGCAACGTCAGGATCATCGCCTCGAACGCGGCAAACAACGACACCGCCCAGGCAATCGCCGGCAGCTCGCGAGCGAAGCCCCACAGATCGCCAAACGTCACGCTATTGGCCTCACTGCTCGGCGCGCCACTGCGACCCAACAGCAGAAAGGGCGAAACCGTCAGCAGACCGACCCCGACCCAAAAACCGTAATCGTGCTCGGTGCCCAGCGCGCCTAGCAGCAATGGACCAGACAGTTGGCTCAGCGCATAGCTGCTGCCATACAGCGCCACCAGACGCCCGCGCCACTGCTCGACCACCAGTTGATTGATCCAGCTCTCGCCGAGAATGAACACGATGGTCAGGATCACCCCGATCAGTAGCCGCAGCAGCAGCCAGATCGGATAACTCGGCAACAGCGCGAGCAGGCCGATCGACAGTGCCCCGGCCCACAGGCACAGCCGCATCAGGTTCGCCGTGCCGAAATACGCGGCGAGATGGCTGGAAATCTTCGCCCCCAGCAGCACGCCGATCGCTGGCATCGCCGCCATCACACCGATGGCGAACGAGCCATAGCCCCAGCCCTCCAGTCGCAACGACACCAGCGGCATGCTGACCCCCAGGGCCAGGCCGACACTCAAGACAGACGCCAACACGGCGAAATACGTCGCCCACCGCATGTTCCACGCTCCTGTGGATATTTTTATGTGCACCACAAAACCAGTGTGGGAGCGAGCCTGCACGCGAAAGCGGTTTCACACTCAGCACAGGGGCTGACTGATACACCGCCTCCGCGAGCAGACTTGCTCCCACAGGGGATCTCTGTATGGTCGGGAGCCTGATCTACTCAGGCCCCTTATGCATTACAGCTTGATCCACGTCGCCTTCAGCTCGGTGTACTTGTCGAAGGCGTGCAGCGATTTGTCGCGACCGTTACCCGACTGCTTGAAGCCACCGAACGGCGCAGTCATGTCGCCGCCGTCGTACTGGTTGACCCACACGCTACCGGCGCGCAAGGCCTTGGCGGTGAGGTGTGCCTTGGAGATGTCTTGGGTCCACACCGCTGCGGCCAGGCCGTATGGCGTGTCGTTGGCGATCTGGATGGCTTCTTCGGCGCTGTCGAAAGCGATGACCGACAACACCGGGCCGAAGATCTCTTCCTGGGCGATCTTCATCGCATTGCTCACGCCGTCGAAAATGGTCGGCTCAACGTAAGTGCCACCGGTTTCCTGGAGGATGCGCTTGCCGCCGGCGACCAGTTTGGCGCCATCGCTATGACCGGATTCGATATACGACAGCACGGTGTTCATCTGCTGTGTGTCGACCAGTGCGCCGACGTTGGTCGCCGGGTCCAACGGGTTGCCCGGCTTCCAGGTTTTCAACGCCTCGATCACCATCGGCAGGAATTTGTCCTTGATCGAGCGCTCGACCAGCAGCCGCGAACCGGCGGTGCAGACTTCGCCCTGGTTGAAGGCGATGGCGCTGGCGGCGGATTCGGCAGCGGCCTGCAGGTCCGGCGCATCGGCGAAGACGATATTCGGGCTCTTGCCGCCCGCTTCCAGCCAGACGCGTTTCATGTTCGATTCGCCGGCGTAGACCATCAGTTGCTTGGCGATCTTCGTCGAACCGGTGAACACCAGCGTGTCGACGTCATTGTGCAGACCCAACGCTTTGCCGACGGTATGGCCATAGCCCGGCAGCACGTTGAGCACGCCTTTCGGAATACCGGCCTCAACGGCCAGCGCAGCGATGCGGATGGCAGTCAGCGGCGATTTTTCCGACGGCTTGAGGATCACCGAGTTACCCGTCGACAGCGCCGGGCCGAGTTTCCAGCAAGCCATCATCAGCGGAAAGTTCCACGGTACGATGGCGCCGACCACGCCCACCGGCTCACGGGTCACCAGACCCAATTGATCATGTGGGGTCGCGGCGACTTCATCGTAGATCTTGTCGATCGCTTCACCGCTCCAGCTCAGCGCCTGCGCCGCGCCCGGCACGTCGATGTACAGCGAATCGCTGATCGGCTTGCCCATGTCGAGGGTTTCCAGCAGCGCCAGTTCTTCGGCGTGCTGTTTAAGCAGGCTGGCGAAGCGGATCATGGTGGCTTTGCGTTTGGTTGGCGCCAGGCGCGACCAGACGCCGGAATTGAAAGTAGCGCGAGCGTTTTCCACGGCACGGTCAGCATCGGCGGCGTCACAGCTGGCGATCTTGCCGAGCAGGCGGCCATCGACCGGGCTGATGCATTCGAAGGTTTCGCCGGAGACGGCGGCGGTGTATTCGCCGTTCAGGAAGGCGCGGCCTTCGATTTGCAGATCGCGGGCGCGTTGTTCCCAGTCGGCACGAGTCAGGGTGGTCATTCGGGTGTCCTCCTCTTATTGAATACGAGCACCGCAAGCGCTGCGGCGCCGTTCAAGAATTCTGCCCGGCCAGCCTGCACTTTCGGCCCGAGGCACCCGCCACCCTAAACCAGCGGCCGGGTTTGTTTCAATATATTTGACATAAGCTGGCCATACGGCCTTGCGGTGTTCATTTTAATAAACATAGACTTTGGCGCTTCCAGCCCACGCGTCGTCATTAGCGGAGAAAACAACAATGAACATCCAGAACGTCGTCGACATCAGCCTCGCCAGCAGCGAAGCCGAGCGCTATCGCCCGGATCCGGCGAAAGTGCTCAAGGGCGACCCTGAGCAGGCGGTGTTCCATCAGTACGACAGCCCTTGTGGGCAAATGGGCGTGGGTGTGTGGGAAGGCGCGGTGGGTCAGTGGACGGTCAATTACACCGAGCATGAATACTGCGAGATTCTGCAGGGGGTTTCGGTATTGCGTGACAGCGATGGCAATGCGAAGACGTTGCGTGTTGGCGACCGGTTTGTGATTCCGGCGGGGTTCCGCGGCACCTGGGAAGTGCTTGAGGCTTGCCGCAAGGTTTATGTGATCTTTGAACAGAAGGCTTGAATTTTTGCGCTGACCTTACCGGCCCCTTCGCGAGCAGGCTCGCTCCCACGCATTCCATTGTGGGAGCGAGCCTGCTCGCGAAGGCGCAAGGGCAGGCAACGCCAAATCCAAGGCAAACAAAAAAGGCCCGTATCTCACGATACGGGCCTTTTTCGCAGTCAGGAAAAATCAATTACTTGATTTTGCCTTCCTTGTACATCACGTGCTTGCGAACAACCGGATCATATTTCTTGATCTCGATTTTGTCCGGGGTAGTACGCTTGTTCTTGTCGGTAGTGTAGAAGTGACCAGTACCGGCGCTCGAGATCAAACGAATCAATTCACGCATGATTAGCTCCCTTAAATCTTGCCATCGCGGCGAAGTTCGGCGAGCACGACAGTGATGCCACGCTTGTCGATGATACGCATGCCTTTGGCAGATACGCGCAGACGCACAAAACGTTTCTCTTCTTCAACCCAGAAGCGGTGATGCTGCAGGTTCGGCAGGAAACGACGACGGGTTTTGTTGTTTGCGTGGGAAATGTTATTCCCAGTCACCGGACCCTTACCGGTAACTTGACATACTCTCGACATGCCTCAGCCCTCTAAAACCACATGCCCAACCCGGCATGGGTTGGCCGCTTAATCTCTCAGTCATTTGGCGCCAGGCGCCGCGTTTCTTTAGAGGTCTTACCGGCTACACCTACAGTGAAGGAACCGGGCCCCTAGAAAAGAGCGCTGCTTTATACCAGAAAGACCGGGGTGCAACAACAAGCGGTGTGCAATCAATCGGCAAAAGGGCGATTTTTTCCGCTTGAGGCGCTTTGGATAAAGGCTGCGAACAGTTTTGACCACTCGTCGCAGAAATCCGCTCCTACAGGCGATTCAGACTTTTCATCCGGGCGTCGGCGCGCAAAACCGCGCAAGACTGCGCCTGAAAATGCAAAAAGGGGATAGTCATTTGCAATTCAGAGCTCTAGGGTAGGACTTTTCCAGACTGCACTTGCAGATGGGCCTTCGATCTGTAAAGGAAACCGACCATGCGCCTCGCTGCCCTACCCCTGTTGCTCGCTCCGCTCCTGCTCAGCCCCCTCGCCCAGGCAGCCGCATTGAGCGTGTGTACCGAAGCCAGCCCTGAAGGGTTCGACGTGGTGCAGTACAACTCGCTGACCACCACCAATGCTTCGGCTGACGTACTGATGAACCGTCTGGTGGATTTCGACACTGCCAGTGGCAAGGTCATCCCGAGCCTCGCCGACAATTGGGAAGTCAGTACTGATGGCCTGACCTATGTGTTCAAGCTGCACCCACAGGTGAAATTTCATACGACCGACTACTTCAAGCCCAGCCGCGAGCTGAGTGCCGAAGACGTCAAGTTCAGCTTCGACCGCATGCTCGACCCGGCCAACCCGTGGCACAAAGTTGCCCAGAGCGGCTTCCCGCATGCGCAGTCGATGCAGCTGCCGACCCTGATCAAGAAGATCGACGCCCTCGACCCGCTGACCGTGCGCTTCACTCTCGATCATCCGGACTCGACCTTCCTCGCGACCCTGAGCATGGGTTTCGCCTCGATCTACTCCGCCGAATATGCCGACAAACTGATGAAGGCTGGCGCCACCGAAAAACTCAACAGCCAACCGATCGGCACTGGTCCGTTTGTGTTCAGCCGCTTTCAGAAAGATGCGGCGATCCGCTACAAGGCCAACCCGGATTACTTCCATGGCAAGCCTGCCGTCGACCCGCTGATCTTTGCCATCACGCCTGACGCCAACGTGCGCCTGCAAAAGCTGCGACGCAATGAATGTCAGATCGCCCTGTCACCGAAACCGCTGGACGTACAGGCCGCGTTGAAGGAACCGACGCTGAAAGTCGAAAAGACTGACGCGTTCATGACCGCTTTCGTGGGCATCAACAGCCAGCATCCGCCGCTGGACAAGCCGGAAGTGCGCCAGGCGATCAACCTCGCTTTCGACAAGGCCAACTACATCAAAGCCGTGTTCGAAGACACCGCCGAGGCAGCCAATGGCCCATACCCACCAAATACCTGGAGCTACGCGAAGAACCTGCCGGGCTATCCGCACGACGTAGCCAAGGCCAAGGCGCTGCTGGCCAAGGCCGGATTGAAGGATGGCTTCCAGACCACCATCTGGACGCGTCCGTCGGGCAGCCTGCTCAACCCGAACCCGAGCCTCGGCGCGCAGATGTTGCAATCGGATCTGGCCGAGATCGGCATTCAGGCTGAGATCCGTGTGATCGAATGGGGCGAACTGATCCGACGCGCCAAGGCCGGCGAACATGACTTGCTGTTCATGGGCTGGGCCGGCGATAACGGCGACCCGGACAACTTCCTCACCCCGCAGTTTTCCTGCGCGGCGGTGAAGTCCGGGACCAACTTCGCGCGGTACTGCAACGCCGACCTGGACAAGCTGATCAGCGCCGGCAAGACCACCAGCGAACAAGGTGTGCGCACCAAGCTCTACGAACAGGCCCAGGCGCAGATTCAGCAGCAGGCATTGTGGCTGCCACTGGCGCACCCGACGGCCTACGCACTGACGCGCAAGGATGTTCACGGTTACTCGGTGAGCCCGTTTGGCCGGCAGGACTATTCCAAAATCAGCTTCAAGCCCTAAGCGGCAAGCGGCAAGCGGCAAGCGGCAAGCGGCAAGCTAAAGCACTCCGCGCGCAGCTCCAGCTTGCCGCTTGCAGCTAGAAGCTTGCCGCTGCTCTTTTACATCCAGCCACACTCCGCCATCGACAGCGGTTCGCCGTCACCAACGATGAAATGATCGAGCACCCGCACGTCAATCAACTCCAGGGTCTTCTGCAGGCGCTTGGTCAGCAGCCGATCCGCCTGGCTTGGATCGGTATTCCCTGACGGATGGTTGTGACACAGGATCACCGCCGCTGCGTTGTTGGCCAGCGCGCGCTTGACCACCTCCCGAGGATGTACGCTGGTGTTATCGATAGAGCCGCGAAACAGTGCCTCGAAGTTCAGCACCTGATGTTTTGAATCAAGAAACAGGCAGCCGAACACCTCGTGCGGTTCATGCCGCAGCATCGCCTTGAGGTAATCGCGAACGACCTGAGGGTTTTCCAGTGCCGGTTTCTGCCGTGAGCGCTCGGCCAGATGGCGCTTGCTCATCTCCTGAGCGGCTTGCAACTGGGCGAACTTGGCCGGGCCGAGGCCCATTTGTTTGCTGAATGCGTCCTGATCGGCCTCAAGCAACAAACGCAAGCTGCCGAATTGCGTCAGCAGATGTCTGGCGAGGTCCACGGCGCTCTTTCCGGGCAATCCGGTGCGCAGAAAAATCGCCAGTAACTCAGCGTCCGAAAGACTCCCTGCCCCATGCTCCAACAGCCTTTCCCGCGGCCGTTCCGCCGCCGGCCAATCGCGAATACTCATAGCACCTCCTTGTCTGTGGGCGCCGCTGTTCCGTAGCGGTCGCTGTGATATCGTAGCCCATCTTTTTGGCGGTCGATTCAACCCTGGGGAGGGGCATCGCACCGCAGTCATCAACGAAATGAAAGGCAGACCTATGCAGCGGCTGTATCGGAAACGCATCGTTCTGGGCGTCGGCGGCGGCATTGCGGCCTACAAGAGCGCCGATCTGGTTCGCCGCCTGATCGACCAGGGTGCCGAAGTGCGCGTGGTCATGACCCATGGCGGCGCCGAATTCATCACCCCGCTGACCATGCAGGCCCTGTCGGGCCACCCGGTTCACCTCGACTTGCTAGACCCCGCCGCCGAAGCCGCCATGGGCCATATCGAGCTGGCGAAATGGGCCGATCTGGTACTGATCGCCCCGGCCACCGCCGACCTGATCGCCCGTCTGGCCCAGGGCATTGCCAACGATCTGCTGACCACACTGGTGCTGGCCACCGACGCCGTGGTCGCCGTCGCGCCAGCGATGAACCAAGCGATGTGGCGCGATCCGGCGACCCAGGCCAACCTGCAACTGCTGGAAAGCCGAGGCCTGAAGACTTTCGGCCCGGCCTCGGGCAGTCAGGCCTGCGGCGACGTCGGCATGGGCCGCATGATGGAAGCCACCGATCTGGCGCTGCTCGCCGCCGATTGCTTCCAGCGCCTGGCCCTGACCGGCAAGCATGTGGTGATCACTGCCGGCCCGACCCAGGAAAACATCGACCCGGTGCGCTACATCACCAACCACAGCTCCGGAAAAATGGGTTTTGCCCTCGCCGAAGCGGCAGTGGAAGCCGGCGCCCGCGTCACCCTGATCAGCGGCCCGGTGCACCTGCCGACGCCGGATCGCGTCACCCGTATCGATGTGGTCAGCGCCCGCGACATGCTCGCCGCCTGCGAATCGGCCATGCCTTGCGATGTGTTCATTTCGTCGGCAGCGGTGGCGGACTACCGCCCGGAAGTCGTCGCGCCGCATAAACTCAAGAAAGATCCTACGAGCGGTGACGGCTTCGTCCTGCAAATGGTGCGCAACCCGGACATCCTTGCCACCATCGCGACCCGTCCCGACCGTCCGTTCAGTGTCGGCTTCGCCGCCGAGACCGAACACCTGCTCGACTACGCTGCACGCAAGCTGAAGGACAAGAATCTCGACCTGATCGTCGCCAACGACGTCGCCAACCCGAGCATCGGCTTCAACAGCGAGGAAAACGCCTGCAGCGTCATCGACCGTGAGCTGCACGCCACGGTTTTCGCCCAGACCAGCAAGAGCAAGATCGCTCGCCAACTGGTCACTTTTATCGCCGAACGTCTGAACCAGGTTTAATTTACATGCACGCTTTGCAAGCCAAGATCCTCGATCCACGCATCGGTACCGAATTCCCGCTGCCGCAATATGCCACCCCGGGCTCAGCCGGCCTCGACCTGCGCGCCATGCTGGAACAGGACATCGTGATCAAACCGGGTGAAACCGTGCTGATCCCCACTGGCCTGTCGGTGTACATCGGTGACCCGAACCTCGCGGCACTGATCCTGCCGCGCTCGGGCATGGGCCACAAACACGGCATCGTCCTGGGCAATCTGGTGGGCCTGATCGACTCCGATTACCAGGGGCCGCTTATGGTCTCCTGCTGGAACCGCGGCCAGAGCGACTTCACCATGACCGTCGGCGAACGTCTCGCGCAATTGGTGCTGGTACCGGTGGTGCAGGCGCATTTTGAAATGGTTGAAGAGTTCGTCGAAACCGAACGTGGTACCGGCGGCTTCGGGCATACCGGCACCAGATAACGCAAAGATACTATTGTGGCGAGGGAGCTTGCTCCCGCGGGGCTGCGCAGCAGACCCAAAATCTTGTGGGCGCTGCGCACCCAAGCGGGAGCAAGCTCCCTCGCCACAAAATTTGTGCAATGGGTGGCGCACGGTTAAGCGCACAAAATCAAGGTTTTGCCGGTCGCGAGACCGGTCCGCCGAGACATCATGGCCCTTTCATAGCACGAACTCTCTGTGGAAAACGCCGTCATACCCTTCAGTTTGAGCCTGCCGTCGAAGATTTCGCCGGTCTGTCCCGCCCTTTTCGAGTTGGAGCATTTCCGCAGATGAACACCCCCGCCAAGATCGCCCCGAAGTTGCCTGACAGCATTTTCCGCGCCTACGACATTCGTGGCACCGTGCCGGAATTCCTCAACGGTGAAACCGCCTACTGGATCGGTCGCGCCATCGGCTCGCAGAGCCTGGCCCAGGGCGAACCGAACGTGTCGGTCGGTCGCGACGGTCGCCTGTCCGGCCCGGAGCTGGTCGCGGAACTCATTCGCGGTATCGCCGAGAGCGGTTGCCACGTCAGCGATGTCGGTCTGGTGCCGACGCCGGCGCTGTACTACGCCGCCAACGTGCTGGCCGGCAAGTCCGGGGTGATGCTCACCGGCAGCCATAACCCGTCGAACTACAACGGCTTCAAGATCGTGATCGCCGGCGACACACTCGCCAACGAACAGATTCAGGTGCTGCACGAGCGCATCAAGAACAATGACCTGAGCACTGGCCAGGGCAGCGTCACTCAGGTCGAAATCCTCGATCGTTACAACACCGAAATCGTCCAGGACATCAAACTGGCCCGACGCCTGAAAGTCGTGGTCGACTGCGGCAACGGCGCGGCCGGCGTGATCGCCCCGCAACTGATCGAAGCGCTGAACTGCGAAGTCATCCCGCTGTTCTGCGAAGTCGACGGCAACTTCCCGAACCATCACCCGGATCCGGGCAAACCGGAAAACCTCGTCGACCTGATCGCCAAGGTCAAGGAAACCAACGCCGATATCGGCCTGGCCTTCGACGGCGACGGCGACCGCGTCGGCGTGGTGACCAACACCGGCAGCATCGTCTATCCGGATCGTCTGCTGATGCTGTTCGCCCGCGATGTGGTGGCGCGCAACCCGGACGCGGAAATCATCTTCGACGTCAAATGCACCCGTCGCCTGGTGCCATTGATCAAGGAATACGGCGGTCGGCCGCTAATGTGGAAGACCGGTCACTCGTTGATCAAAAAGAAAATGAAACAATCCGGCGCGCTGCTGGCCGGCGAAATGAGCGGGCACATCTTCTTCAAGGAACGCTGGTTCGGTTTCGACGACGGCATCTACAGCGCCGCGCGTCTGCTGGAGATTCTCAGCAAGGAAAAATCCACTGCGGAAGAGCTGTTTGCGACCTTCCCGAACGATATTTCCACGCCGGAAATCAATATCCATGTGACCGAAGAGAGCAAATTCAGCATCATTGATGCACTGCACGATGCTCAGTGGGGCGAAGGCGCCGACCTGACCACCATCGACGGCGTGCGGGTCGATTACGCCAAAGGCTGGGGCCTGGTGCGCGCGTCCAACACCACACCGGTGCTGGTGCTGCGCTTCGAGGCCGATGACGAGGCTGAATTGCAGCGCATCAAGGACGTATTCCACGCCCAACTGAAACGCGTTGCACCTGATCTCCAACTACCGTTCTGATCCACCCGGAGCCCTGAATGACCCTCGAACGCGAAGCCGCCGCCAACACTGCCAAGGTCCTGTCCGAAGCACTGCCTTATATCCGACGCTACGTCGGCAAGACCCTGGTGATCAAATACGGCGGCAACGCGATGGAAAGCGAGGAGCTGAAGACCGGCTTCGCCCGCGACATCGTGCTGATGAAAGCCGTGGGCATCAACCCGGTGGTCGTGCACGGTGGCGGCCCGCAGATCGGTGATCTGCTCAAGCGCCTGTCGATCGAAAGCCATTTTGTCGACGGCATGCGCGTCACCGACGCGGCGACCATGGACGTGGTGGAAATGGTCCTTGGCGGTCAGGTCAACAAGAGCATCGTCAACCTGATCAACCGCCATGGCGGCAGCGCCATCGGCCTGACCGGTAAGGATGCCGGGCTGATCCGGGCGAAGAAGCTCACCGTCTCCCGCCAGACCCCGGAGATGACCCAACCGGAAATCATCGACATCGGCCACGTCGGCGAAGTCGTCGGCATCAACACCGAACTGCTGAACCTGCTGGTCAAAGGCAACTTCATCCCGGTCATCGCGCCGATCGGCGTGGGTGAAAACGGTGAGTCCTACAACATCAACGCCGACCTGGTGGCGGGCAAGGTTGCCGAAGCGCTGAAAGCCGAAAAGCTGATGCTGCTGACCAACATCGCCGGCCTGATGGACAAGTCAGGCACCGTGTTGACCGGCCTGAGCACGCAGCAGGTCGATGACTTGATCGCTGACGGCACGATCTACGGCGGCATGCTGCCGAAGATCCGTTGTGCACTGGAAGCGGTTCAGGGTGGGGTTGGCAGTTCGTTGATCATCGACGGTCGTGTGCCGAATGCGATCCTGCTGGAGATCTTTACTGACACCGGTGTGGGTACGCTGATCAGCAATCGCAAGCGTCCTTGATCGCCAATCGCTGAAGCAAAAGATCGCAGCCTTCGGCAGTTCCTACAGGGATTTCGCACATGCGGGAAACCGCTTTTGTAGGAACTGACGAAGACTGCGATCTTTTTATGCGCGCAGGAAAAGCCTGACTCCACACTGCGAAACGTCCGACATCCCTTCAGAATAAATCTCCCTAGGATCTTCCTCTCATCCAGCGGAGATCTTCCCATGCAAAAAGACAGCGTTCCTTACGGCAGTGACATTTCAGCAGGTACTTATGCTTGCGTGGACTGCGGCCGAGAGTATTCAGCCCCCTCGCAGACTTCGATGCCGCCCTGCCCTGACTTCACCGAAGCCTCTCACCCACTCAAGGGCTGGAAAGTGCTCACGGGCCAGGGAGATGCGCCCCAGGATCCCTATCCAGCCGCCAGCGACAAATAACCGGAGCGGCGACTCATGCAGATCTCGTTCACGATCGACGCCGACGCTTTCGAGCAGGAACAGAAGGAACCGGTGAAAAAGACCTTGCGCATCGGCGACGCCGAAATCGCCCATGCGCTGGAGCGCATCGCCAAAGCCAGCCTGACCGAATACCTGAAAATGCTGGTCGAGGGCGGCATGCCCAGCCGGGCCGACGAAGCCAAGCAGGATCGCCTGCTGTATCTGATCCAGAGTTACTTCGGGCAAACCCTGCCGACCGAATCGCAGATATCGACGATCTTTCAACTGACCCAGAGCCAAAGCAAAACCCTGTTGAAGAACACCGTGTCGCGCTTTCGCAACCAGCTTGATGACATCCTGCAGCACAGCATGCGCGCGGTGATCGAGTCCGCCGAGCATGCGCAGAACGTGTTTCTGGTGGTGATCAGTTCGGACGTGATTCGTGATGAGTTGAACATGCTCATCACCCAAAACGAGCCGACCTTCAAGCCCATCACCAAACGCAAGGGCAGCGCCGGGCAGTTTGAAATCAGCGAAGACTCCCACGCATTGCTTTGCACAACGCTGGGTCTGAATGCCGTTCGGTGACATCGTCGCGGTCAGTGGCTTGCTGCTGACCCTGACTACGTTCATGTTCAATCTGGCATGGCCGGCGCTCGATGCAGCGCTGGCTGAGGATGAGTTTCAAAAGGGTTCGCAGGGCCGAAAGCGCAGTCGAGATAACGTGATGGCTGCTTTCTACTGGCGAGCATTGCCACTGACATGTGCTTTTGTGGCGCTGTTTTACGTTAACTTGCCGGCAGCAGTCGGGATCATGCGCAGCAGCACGCTGGACCTGTGGGATTTCGATGTGGATCGCACGCTGTATGTGATGGTGGTTGTTGCGCTGCTGGTGTTTGCGCTGGTCAATGTCGGACTGGCGCTGAGACTGCTGATCAAATGGCAAAAACTGCGTTAATCATCAACAAAAAGACCCAATTCAACTGACTGAACTGGGTCTTTTTTATCGTGGGAGCGAGCCTGCTCGCGAAAGCGGTATTCGCCTCACATCGCTCAGTGTGACGGCCATTCGCGAGCAGGCTCGCTCCCACATTGGTCACACGCCAAACTGCGCGCGGTAAGCTTCCACGGCTGGCAAGTGTTGCTTGAGCTGCGGATCGTCGGCGAGGAATTCCAGCACCTGGTTCAGCGAAACGATGCTGATCACCGGAATGCCGAAGTCGCGCTCGACTTCCTGGATGGCCGACAACTCGCCGTTGCCACGCTCCTGGCGGTTCAGCGCGATCAGCACACCGGCAGCCTTGGCGCCGTCCTGGGAAGCGATGATCTGCATCACTTCGCGAATGGCAGTGCCTGCGGTGATCACGTCGTCGATGATCAAGACGTCGCCAGTCAGCGGTGCGCCGACCAGGCTGCCGCCTTCGCCGTGGGCCTTGGCTTCCTTGCGGTTGAAGCACCATGGCAGGTCACGGTCGTGATGCTCGGCGAGCGCAACGGCAGTGGTTGCCGCCAGCGGAATGCCTTTGTAGGCCGGGCCAAACAGAACATCGAACGCAATACCGCTTTCGGCGATGGCGGCGGCATAAAAACGCCCCAGCTGCGCCAGGGCCGAACCCGAGTTGAACAAGCCGGCATTGAAGAAGTAGGGACTGGTGCGCCCGGACTTCAGGGTGAACTCACCGAAGCGCAAAACGCCGCGATCGATGGCAAAACGAATGAAATCGCGCTGATACGCTTGCATGAAAAAAACCCCAAATACCACGGATTTAGCTAATTAGCTTGACGCCGTGTATCATACACGCACGCGATTTTTGGGGCCATTTATGCGGATCATCAGTGTGAACGTCAATGGTATTCAGGCGGCAGTCGAGCGCGGTTTGCTCAGTTGGCTGCAAGCCCAGAATGCCGACGTCATCTGCCTGCAGGACACCCGTGCCTCCGCCTTTGAACTGGATGACCCAGCCTTCCAACTGGATGGCTACTTCCTTTATGCCTGCGATGCTGAAGTCCCTGCCCAAGGCGGCGTGGCTTTGTATTCGCGGTTGCAACCGAAGGCTGTCATCAGCGGTCTCGGTTTCGAGACGGCCGACCGCTACGGGCGCTACCTGCAAGCAGATTTCGACAAAGTCAGTATTGCCACCTTGCTGTTTCCTTCGGGGATGAACGGCGATGAGGACTTGAACCAGAAGTTCAAGCTCATGGACGATTTCGGCAAGTACCTGGACAAACAGCGACGCAAACGTCGCGAGTACATTTACTGTGGCTCGCTGTACGTTGCGCAGCAGAAGCTCGACATCAAGAACTGGCGCGACAGCCAGCAATCTCCAGGCTTCCTGGCGCCGGAACGCGCCTGGATGGACGAGATTGTCGGCAACATGGGCTATGTCGATGCGCTGCGTGAAGTCAGCCGTGAAGGCGACCAGTACAGTTGGTGGCCGGATAACGAACAGGCCGAGATGCTCAATCTGGGCTGGCGTTTCGATTATCAGATCCTGACCCCGGGCCTGCGTCGCTCGGTGCGCAGCGCACGTCTGCCGCGTCAGCCTCGGTTCTCGCAGCACGCGCCGTTGATCGTCGACTACGACTGGACGCTGACCATCTAAGCGTTTTATCGCAGCCAAAAAAATGCCCGCATCGTGAGATGCGGGCATTTTTTATGCGCCTGCTTTCTAGACGGCAGCGAAGAATGGCAAGGTCAGGTACAACTTGATCACGATGACGTTAATGATATCGATGAAGAACGCTCCTACCATCGGCACCACCAGAAACGCGATCTGCGACGGCCCATAGCGCTGGGTCACGGCTTGCATGTTGGCAATGGCCGTCGGCGTGGCCCCCAGACCAAAGCCGCAATGTCCCGCAGCGAGCACGGCGGCATCATAGTTGCTGCCCATCACGCGGAACGTCACGAAAATCGCGAACAGCGCCATGACCAACGCCTGCACGGCCAGAATGATGAAGATCGGCAACGCCAGCGCCGCCAGATCCCACAACTTCAGCGACATCAGCGCGATTGCCAGAAACAGCGAGAGGCTGACATTGCCGAGCACGGAAACTTCGCGTTCGAATACCTGATACAAGCCAAGCGCTGACAGACTGTTGCGCAAAACCACACCCACGAACAGCACGCAAACGAACGTCGGCAGTTCGAAAGCAGTGCCATGCAGCAAGCCATTCAACAGATTGCCTGCGAGCAGGCTGACGGCAATCAGCGCCAGTGTCTCGACAAACGAAAAAGGCGTGATCGAGCGCTCCTTGTTCGGTTGTTCAAAACCTTTTGGCAGCCGCGGCGCTTGTTGCGCACCGCAACCCGGCACCTGCACACGCTTGATCAGCAACCGTGCGACGGGGCCACCGATCAGACCGCCCAGCACCAGACCGAACGTCGCAGAGGCGAGCGCCAGTTCCGAAGCCGAGGCCAGACCATATTTCTCGCTGAACACCGCGCCCCATGCGGCGCCAGTGCCGTGGCCACCGGCCAGCGTGATCGAGCCCGTCAGCAAGCCCATCAAAGGATCAAGCCCGAGCAAAGTTGCCAACCCTATTCCCATGGCGTTTTGCACCACCAGCAAGCCAATGACTGCCAGCAGGAAGATGCCGATAATGCGCCCACCTTTCTTCAGACTGGCAAGGTCGGCACTCAAGCCAATAGTGGCAAAGAAAGCCAACATCAACGGTGTTTGCAATGAAGTATCGAAGCGGACCTGGATATCGAAAGTGCGCAATATCAACAGGAGCACGGCAACCACGAGGCCACCCGCTACCGGTTCAGGAATATTGTAACTTCGCAGAAAGCCAACACGGGTAACAAGTCCGCGCCCGAGCAGTAGCACTAATGAAGCGGCCACGAGCGTGCCGTAAAAGTCGAGCTCAATCATGTGAATTATTCTTGGCTAAGTATTCACGAGGCGAGCATTTACCTGGGCCCGACTGGTGACCGGCTGATTTTCTCAACACTGATTACTGGGGAATTCAAGTACCATCGATGGCTTGAACATATCGAAATGTTTCAATCGAAACATTACACCGGGCAACTTTAACAACCGGCTCGCGCGAATAACAAGGGCAGGAATATGTACTTGCCCGCTCAGTTGTGACCAAAGATGTAATAGAGAAATATCAGTAAATAAATGCCAAACCGCACATCGACAACAGACTAGTCCTACAACAATAACCAATTATTAAGTTGCACAAATAAAAATACCCCGATAAGTCGGGGCATTTTCATATTGCGATACAACAGACTTTCACTTGATCAGTCGCCAGGTGAACGGATATCTGTATGGGAAACCTTCGTTGGCTTTGACACCTGCAATGATCGTCAGGACCAGCGCCGCGATCGCCAGCAAGCCAAACAGGAAGAAACCAATGATCAGCAGCATGAGCAGGAAGCAGATCATTGAAGCAATCGCCACCGTGATCTGAAAATTCAGCGCCTCTTTGCCCTGCGCATCGATGAAAGGGTCCTTCTCGCGCTTCATCTGCCAAAGAATCAGCGGCCCGATCAGATTGCCGAACGGAATCCAGATCCCCAACAAGGCGGACAAGTGACAGAACATCGCCCATTGGCGAACCTGCTGGCTCGGTTTGGGCAGCAACTCTTGCTCGTCACTCATCACGTGCTCCTTGTGGTCGAGAACCTCAGTCGGCCAGTGCAGCCTTCTGCAGTTCGAAAATCTCGTTCATGCCTTTCTTCGCCAGTTCCAGCATGGCGTTCAAGTCTTCAGGCTGGAACGGCGCGCCTTCGGCGGTGCCCTGCACTTCGATGAAACCACCGGTGCTGGTCATCACGACGTTCAGGTCGGTTTCAGCTGCGGAATCTTCAAGATAGTCCAGATCCAGCACCGGCTCGCCCTGGTACATACCCACCGAGACCGCGCCGATCATTTGCTTGAGCGGATCGCCGCCTTTCAGGCCGCCGCGCTTCTTGATCACTTTCAGGGCATCGACCAGCGCAACCATGGCGCCGGTGATGGAGGCGGTGCGAGTACCCCCATCAGCCTGGATCACGTCGCAATCGACGTACAGAGTCACGTCGCCGAGCTTCGACATGTCCAGCGCCGCGCGCAGGGAACGACCGATCAGACGCTGGATTTCCAGAGTACGCCCGCCCTGCTTGCCACGGCTGGCTTCACGCTGGTTACGCTCGCCGGTGGCGCGCGGCAGCATGCCGTACTCGGCAGTCAGCCAGCCCTGGCCCTGGCCTTTGAGGAAGCGCGGCACGCCGTTTTCGACGCTGACGGTGCAGATGACTTTGGTATCACCGAATTCGACCAGTACGGATCCCTCGGCGTGTTTGGTGTAGTTGCGGGTGATGCGGATCGAGCGGAGCTGATCGGCAGCGCGACCACTTGGACGTTTCATAGGGATACCTGTACTGAGGACGGAAAACTGCCGAGCATTATAGAGCGCTGCACCGCGAGTGGGCACTGGTTAAAACCGCCGGCCGACGACCGAAGCCCCTCAAGCGCGCATAACCGACGGGCTGCAGCGCTTTGTCACACCGTGTGTTTGGGCGCATTCGCCGCACTGCGCTACAATCCTGCGCCTTTGCTGCCAGTCGGCTTAAATTCATTGAAATCGCGCCTGCGAAACAGCGTTTCGCGCCGATCTGCATTGCGAGGTCACCGCCATGGTGCACAGCATGACCGCCTTCGCCCGCGTCGAGAAAGCCGGCGTTCAGGGCACCCTGAGCTGGGAACTGCGCTCGGTCAACAGCCGCTATCTGGAACCGCACCTGCGTTTGCCCGAGTCGTTTCGCGACCTCGAAGGCGCCGTGCGTGAAGCGCTGCGTCAGGGCCTGTCGCGGGGCAAACTGGAATGCACGCTGCGCTTTACCGAAGAAAGCACCGACAAACCGCTGCAAGTCGACCGCGAGCGCGCCGCGCAGCTGGTTGCCGCTGCGGAAACCGTGGCCGGGCTGATCAAGAATCCCGCTGCGCTGAATCCGCTGGAAGTGCTGGCCTGGCCCGGCGTGCTGGTGGCCGATGCGACGGACCCGCAAGCGCTGAACGCCGAAGCGCTGGCGCTGTTCAATCAGGGTTTGAAGGATCTGAAGGCTGGCCGCGAGCGCGAAGGCGCGGAGTTGGCTCGCTTGATCAACGACCGCCTGACGTCCATCGAAGAAGACGTGGTGACCCTGCGCGAACTGGTGCCGCAGATGCTCGCCACCCAGCGCCAGAAAGTCCTCGACCGCTTTGCCGACATGAAGGCCGAGCTCGACCCGCAGCGCCTGGAACAGGAAATGGTCATCCTCGCGCAAAAAAGCGACGTGGCCGAAGAGCTGGATCGCCTGAGCACCCACATCATCGAAGTTCGCCGGGTGCTCAAGTCCGGCGGTGCCGCCGGGCGGCGCCTGGACTTCCTGATGCAGGAACTCAACCGCGAGGCCAACACACTGGGCTCCAAAGCCTTCGACCCGCGCAGCACCCAGGCCGCCGTCAACCTCAAGGTGTTGATCGAGCAGATGCGCGAACAAGTGCAGAACATTGAGTAAGGCTACCCCGACATGACCCAACACACCGGCACCCTGTACATCATTTCCGCGCCATCGGGCGCGGGCAAGAGCAGTCTGGTCAAGGCGTTGACCGACGCCGATCCGGAGATCCGCGTTTCGGTTTCGCACACCACCCGCGCCATGCGTCCCGGCGAAGTGGACGGCGTGAACTACCACTTCGTGAGCCGCGAAGAGTTCGTGAAAATGGGCGAGCACGGTGATTTCCTTGAGCGCGCCGAAGTCTTCGGCAACTTCTACGGCACTTCGCAAAGCCGCCTGCAACAGACGCTGGATGAAGGTCACGACCTGATTCTGGAAATCGACTGGCAAGGCGCCGAGCAGGTGCGCAAGTTGATGCCGCAAGCGCGCTCGATCTTCATCCTGCCGCCGTCGCTGCAAGCCCTGCACCAGCGCCTGACCAACCGCGGCCAGGACAGCGACGAGATCATCGACGGCCGCATGCGCGAAGCAGTCAGCGAGATGAGCCACTACGTCGATTACGACTACCTGATCATCAACGACGATTTTGCCCACGCGCTGGACGATCTAAAGGCGATTTTCCGCGCCAATCAGCTGCAACAGAAACGCCAGCAAGTGCGTTTCGGCAAATTGCTGGCTGAATTGCTCGGCTAAAACAGCACTTCCCAAAATGCCTGCAAGCGCTTTACATTGGTGCTTGCAGCGCGTTGAAGGGTCTGGTCAAAAAATCAGCGCTTCCCTAATCGCTGGTGATTTTTTAAACTGCTCAGTCCGCTCGCCCAACCGGGCAGCGCGCATATTGCATTCGCTCCGAGGAATACCATGGCCCGCGTAACCGTTGAAGACTGCCTAGAACACGTGGAAAACCGCTTTGAGCTGGTCATGCTCTCTACCAAGCGTGCCCGTCAACTGGCCACCGGCGGCAAAGAGCCATTGGTGCAGTGGGAAAACGACAAGCCGACCGTTGTCGCGCTGCGTGAAATTGCTGAAGGTCTGATGAGCTACGAGTTCATCGCCGAGCAGGAAATCGTCCAGGATGAACCGCTGTTCGCAGCGTTCGAGGACGAGTCGAACGAGGCCGTCTAAGCCTATGCCTGGTCGACGTAGCACGGCGCGGGGTCACAGCTTTCGGCAGGAATCATCATGCCGAGCATAGACGCCCTCGCCGATCGCTTATCGACCTACCTCGGCAATGACCAGGTCAACCTGGTCCGCCGAGCGTATTTCTACGCCGAACAAGCCCATGACGGTCAACGCCGTCGCAGTGGCGAGGCGTACGTCACGCATCCTCTTGCCGTGGCGAATATTCTTGCCGACATGCACATGGACCATCAGAGCCTGATGGCTGCGATGCTGCATGACGTGATCGAAGACACCGGTATCGCCAAGGAAGCGCTGCAAGCGCAGTTCGGTGAAACCGTGGCCGAACTGGTCGACGGGGTCAGCAAACTGACCCAGATGAATTTCGAGACCAAGGCCGAAGCCCAGGCGGAAAACTTCCAGAAGATGGCCATGGCCATGGCGCGCGATATTCGCGTGATCCTGGTCAAGCTCGCCGACCGCCTGCACAACATGCGCACGCTGGAAGTGCTGTCCGGCGAAAAACGCCGGCGCATCGCCAAGGAAACCCTCGAGATCTACGCGCCCATCGCCAACCGCCTGGGTATGCACGCGATCCGCATCGAGTTCGAAGACCTCGGCTTCAAGGCCATGCACCCGATGCGTTCCGCGCGGATCTGCCAGGCGGTCAAACGCGCCCGGGGCAACCGCAAGGAAATCGTCAACAAGATCGAAGAGTCCCTCGGCCATTGCCTCGCCATCGACGGCATCCAGGGCGAAGTCAGCGGGCGACAGAAACACCTTTACGGCATCTACAAGAAAATGCGCGGCAAGCGTCGGGCCTTCAACGAGATCATGGACGTCTACGCGTTCCGGATCATCGTCGACAAGGTCGATACCTGCTACCGCGTACTGGGCGCTGTGCATAATTTGTACAAACCGTTGCCGGGGCGCTTCAAGGATTACATCGCGATTCCCAAGGCCAACGGCTATCAGTCGCTGCACACCACGCTGTTCGGCATGCATGGCGTGCCGATCGAGATCCAGATCCGCACCCGCGAAATGGAAGAGATGGCCAACAACGGCATCGCCGCCCATTGGCTGTACAAGTCCAGCGGTGACGAACAGCCCAAAGGCACCCATGCCCGCGCCCGCCAGTGGGTCAAAGGCGTGCTGGAAATGCAGCAACGCGCTGGCAACTCGCTGGAATTCATCGAAAGCGTGAAGATCGACCTGTTCCCGGACGAGGTCTATGTGTTCACGCCAAAGGGCCGGATCATGGAGCTGCCAAAAGGCTCCACGGCGGTCGACTTTGCCTACGCGGTACACACCGACGTCGGCAACAGCTGCATCGCCTGCCGCATCAACCGTCGTCTCGCACCGCTGTCCGAACCGCTGCAGAGCGGCTCCACGGTCGAGATCGTCAGTGCTCCCGGCGCCCGGCCGAACCCGGCGTGGCTCAACTTCGTGGTTACCGGCAAGGCGCGTACGCACATTCGTCATGCGCTGAAACTGCAACGCCGCTCCGAGTCCATCAGCCTCGGCGAGCGCCTGCTGAACAAGGTGCTCAACGGTTTCGACAGCTCGCTGGAAAAGATTCCGGCCGAGCGCGTCAAAGCCATGCTTACCGAATATCGTCTCGAACTGATCGAAGACCTGCTCGAAGACATTGGCCTGGGCAACCGCATGGCCTACGTGGTCGCCCGCCGCCTGCTCGGCGAAGGCGAACAGTTGCCAAGTCCGGAAGGTCCACTGGCCATTCGCGGCACCGAAGGCCTGGTGCTCAGCTACGCCAAGTGCTGCACACCGATCCCGGGCGACCCTATCGTCGGGCACCTGTCGGCGGGCAAAGGCATGGTCGTGCACCTGGACAACTGCCGCAATATCAGCGAAATCCGCCACAACCCGGAAAAATGCATCCAGCTCTCGTGGGCCAAGGATGTCACCGGCGAATTCAATGTCGAGCTGCGCGTCGAACTGGAACACCAGCGCGGCTTGATCGCCCTGCTGGCCAGCAGCGTCAACGCCGCCGACGGCAATATCGAGAAAATCAGCATGGACGAACGCGATGGTCGCATCAGCGTCGTGCAGTTGGTGGTCAGCGTCCACGACCGTGTGCACCTGGCCCGCGTGATCAAGAAACTGCGCGCCTTGACCGGGGTGATCCGCATCACCCGCATGCGTGCATAAACCTGCCTATTACAAGGAGTCCTACATGACCAAAACCGTCATCACCAGCGACAAGGCCCCGGCCGCCATCGGCACTTACTCCCAGGCGATCAAGGCAGGCAATACCGTCTACATGTCGGGCCAGATCCCTCTGGACCCGAAAACCATGGAACTGGTCGAAGGCTTCGAAGCCCAGACCGTCCAGGTCTTCGAGAACCTCAAAGCCGTAGCCGAAGCCGCCGGCGGTTCGTTCAAGGACATCGTCAAACTGAACATTTTCCTCACTGACCTGAGCCACTTCGCCAAGGTCAACGAGATCATGGGCAAGTACTTCGACCAGCCCTACCCTGCCCGCGCCGCCATTGGCGTGGCCGCCCTGCCGAAGGGTGCGCAGGTTGAAATGGATGCCATTCTGGTCATCGAGTGATGCGCACGGCGCGGCCTTCACGCCGCGCCGACTGCCGCAAAAAAGGTTTTGAAAGGATTCCACCATGCGCAAAGCGCTAGCTCTCTCGCTGCTCGCCCTGTTTCTCGGCGGCTGTGCCAGCGACCCTGCCGACCGTGACATCAGCGGCACCTGGATCAACCAGGTGGCGATCGATGCCGCCGCCAAGGGCGGCCCCCTGCGTGAAGCGCTGCAGGCCTACGGCCCGAACCTGGAATGGGACGTCAACACCAAGGCCGGTCAGGCCCGCTACACCAACGGTTTTGAAAATGTCGAAGGACGGCTGCTGGGCGAAGAGTCCGGCGCCTGGAAAGTCGACTTCTATGGCAGCTCCGCCAGTGAACTGAAACGCGACGGCGGACGTTTGCAGCAAGCCGCCAGCGACAACGAACCCGAACAAGTCTTCGATCGCGCGCAGATCCCGGTGCCCGAAGGCGCGCCAATCGGTGCGAGCTTCGAACGCGCGCTGTATTCGGCGTATCTGGGCGGCAACTGGACCATCACCAGCGGTCAGGGTGAAGGCGGCACCGTGCAGTTTCAGGCTGACGGTCAGGTGACCGGTCTGCCGGGCGTTGATCGTTATGCCTTGTGCCTGGCCGGCGATTGCGCGTCGATGAGCAACGGCAACGACAGCATGTGGCTGCAACTCAATGGCCAGGGCAACAACTGGATCTTTGTGCGCAAGGGCAAAGAACTGGAGATTCTCCAGGCAGTGAATGCTGCGCTGGCGGATGAGCAACCGCAGTTTGCCGCAGGTGAGCGCAAGTGGTTGCTGGAGAAGCAGTAACCTGCCTCCGAAATCTCAGAAGATCAAATGTGGGAGCGAGCCTGCTCGCGAACGCGGTGGGTCAGTCAAAGTAATATTGCCTGATACACCGCTTTCGCGAGCAGGCTCGCTCCCACAGTTGTTTTGTGTTGTTAGAAAGTCAGCACTTACCTTCAAGAATCGCTGCGTAGCCTTCGCGGTAGCTTGGGTACTTCGGCACCCAGCCCAACGCTTTCGCCCGCGCATTGCTGCAACGCTTGCTGCCGGTGCGGCGCACGCTGGCGTCTTCGGCCCATTCAGTCACACCCAGATATTCGCGCAACCAGCCCACCACCTCGGCCAAAGGCGCCGGCGCATCATCTACACCGATGTAAAGGTGCTCCAGCTCCACGCCCTCGCGGTCTTTTTCCAGCAGGAATGCCAGCAATCCCGCCGCATCATCGGCATGAATCCGATTGCCATACAGCGGCGGCTCGACCGCCACGCGATAACCGCGACGCACCTGGGTCAGCAGCCATTCGCGACCCGGGCCGTAAATGCCGGTCAGGCGCAGCACGCTCGCCGGGATGCCGCTATTGAGCGCAATTTGCTCGGCTTCGAGCATCAAACGCCCCGAATAGCCGGCCGCGACAGTCTCGGAGGTCTCATCCACCCAGGCTCCGTCCTGCTGGCCATACACGCTGCTGCTGGACACGAAGATCAGTCGCTCGGGCACTTGTCCATAGTCGTCCAGCCAGCTCAGCACGTTCTGCAAGCCTTGCACGTAGGCCTTGCGATAACCGTCTTCATCGTGGTCGGTAGCCGCAGCGCAATACACCAGATAATCCACGGCACCCACCGGCCAGGTCGCCGGGCATTCTTCGTTGAACAGATCGCCAGCGACGCCAATGACACCCTCCGGCAGTTTGGAAACATCCCGGCGCAGGCCATGGACTTGCCAGCCAGCCGCCAGCAATTGCTTGGCCAGACGACTGCCGACATCACCACAACCGGCAATCAAAACAGAAGGCGCGGACATCAGAAAACTCTCCTCGGAAAGGCACAGACTAGCTCTGGCACAGGACGAACGGCTAGCAATGAAGGAAAAAAAGTTACTCTATTACTTTTGTTAACAAGAATTACTTGCAATAATGCACGCCACTTTTGTTCTCGGCCTCACGAGGCCTGGAAGAGCAACAACGTTTTTCTATCTCAGGTCCGGCCAGCATGACACGTAATCAAACTCCCGCTTCGCCAACCACTCGACCTCGCGCCTGGAGCGCTGTCGCGGCTCTGTTGCTCAGCCTGATGCTGGCACCGACCGCCGCCTTCGCCGACGCTCAAGCGCCAGTCACCCCGGCCGCCACTGAGCAGAGCGCGCCCGCTGCCGCTCCGGCTGCACCGGCCGCCACCGATCCGGTGCAGGCTGTCGATGCGGCCGACGCACCTGAAGTCCTCGAAGCCGACAACACTCTGGGCATGGCCCACGACCTGTCGCCGTGGGGCATGTACCAGAACGCCGACATCATCGTGAAAATCGTGATGATCGGCCTGGCCATCGCTTCGATCATCACCTGGACCATCTGGATCGCCAAAGGCTTCGAGCTGATGGGCGCCAAGCGTCGTCTGCGAGGCGAAATCGCCGCACTGAAAAAAGCCACCACCCTCAAAGAAGCCAGCGCCACGGCCGGCAAGGAAGGCACCCTCGCCAACCTGCTGGTGCACGACGCGCTCGAAGAGATGCGCCTGTCGGTCAACAGCCGGGAGAAGGAAGGCATCAAGGAACGCGTCAGCTTCCGCCTCGAGCGCCTCGTCGCTGCCTGTGGCCGCAACATGAGCAGCGGCACTGGCGTCCTCGCTACCATCGGCTCCACCGCGCCGTTCGTCGGTCTGTTCGGTACCGTTTGGGGCATCATGAACTCCTTCATCGGCATCGCCAAAACCCAGACCACCAACCTGGCCGTCGTTGCGCCAGGTATCGCTGAAGCGCTGCTGGCCACCGCACTGGGTCTGGTCGCGGCGATTCCGGCGGTGGTGATCTACAACGTCTTCGCCCGTTCCATCGCCGGTTACAAGGCGCAGGTCTCCGATGCCTCGGCAGAAGTCCTGCTGCTGGTCAGCCGCGATCTCGACCACCAGCCTGAGCGCAGCTCGCAGCCGCACATGGTTAAAGTGGGGTAATCGGCCATGGGCCTGCATTTGAAAGAAGGCGCAGACGACGATCTGGCCGAGAACCACGAAATCAACGTCACGCCGTTCATCGACGTGATGCTGGTGCTGTTGATCATCTTCATGGTGGCCGCGCCGTTGGCCACCGTGGACATCAAAGTCGACCTGCCCGCCTCGACCGCCAAACCGGCGCCGCGGCCAGAGAAACCGGTGTTCCTCAGTGTGAAAGCTGACCAGCGCCTGTTCCTCGGTGACGATGAAGTGAAGGCCGAAACCCTCGGCGCCACCCTCGACGCCAAGACCCAGGGCAAGAAAGACACCACCATCTTCTTCCAGGCCGACAAAGGCGTGGATTACGGCGACCTGATGAGCGTGATGGACAGCCTGCGCGCCGCCGGTTACCTGAAGGTTGGTCTGGTCGGTCTCGAGACGGCAGCCAAGAAATGATCACGACGCGCCATAAGCTGACGCGTTACAGCGGTAGCCTGGCCGTGGTGCTGGGCGTGCATGCGCTGGCCATCGCGCTGGCGCTGAACTGGACCGCCCGCCCGCCCATCGAACTGCCGCCGCAGGCAATGATGGTCGAGCTGGCTCCGTTGCCCGCCCCGCCACCGCCGGCTCCGCCGAAAGTCGTCACACCGCCGCAGCCACCGGCTCCGGTTGAAGAATTGCCGATTCCGAAACTGGCTGAAGCACCGAAAGCGGAAATCGCGGTACCGAAACCCAAGCCGAAGCCCAAGCCGAAACCGCCGAAGCCGGTCGAGAAGAAGCTGCCCGAGCCGCCGAAGGAGAAACCTTCCGAGGAGAAACCGGCCGACACTCAACCGACCCAGGCACCAACGGAGAAATCCGCCCAGCCCGCACCCGGCCCTTCGCCAGCTCAACTCGCGGCGAAGGCCAGTTGGCAAGGCACCCTGCTCGCGCATCTGCAGAAGTACAAGAAGTACCCGCAAAGTGCACAGTCGCGCGGCAAGGAAGGTTTGAATCGTCTGCGCTTCGTGGTTGATGGCGAAGGTAACGTGTTGTCGTTCGAACTGGTGGGCCGCTCCGGCAACGCTGATCTGGACCGGGCCACCCTGGACATGATCCGCCGCGCGCAACCGCTGCCCAAGCCACCGGCCGACATGCTCAACAACGGCTCGATCGAAATTGTTGCGCCGTTTGTTTACTCGCTCGAACGTCGTCGCTAAACAGCAAGAGCAAAAGATCGCAGCCTTCGGCAGCTCCTACAGGGGATAGCATTCCAAC
>NZ_JAADJI010000018.1:0-94951 GCF_036283065.1 Pseudomonas moraviensis subsp. stanleyae | reverse complement strand
ACCGGACCCGGTGAAGCTCGCGGGCGGGTTGAATCAGTACCAGTACGTGCCGAATCCGACGGGGTGGGTGGATCCGTTGGGGTTGACGTCCAATTGCCCGCCGCCGAAGAAGCCTGGGTGTGAGGTGCCGGGGGCGAGTGATGGGGTTAAGGTTGATGAGGGGGAGCCCCAATTACCACGATTACCTCATGGCGTAGACCCCAAAACACTGAAACGAACACATGCGCTTATGGGCAAAACCTCCACCAAACTAGTCGAGCTAATGAGAGATGACATGCGAAGCAATGGATTTAATAGCGATCACCCCATCGATGTTGCTGAACACAACGGCACGCTTTACATTCTGGACGGCCATCATCGAGCTTCTGCCGCACGACAAACCTCTACAGAAGTTACAATACAGCTGATAACCAACATACGAGACCATCACGGCACCTTAAACACTATTGAGGAAGTACTAGAATCAGCCGATAACGTTGGCAATGACAGACTGGAGCACCGCAGAAGAAGATGAACAAACAGCGCAACGACATTGTATATCTCATTAACGACTTTCTCGCCAAGGTTGAGAATGCGACAGTGCTACTCGAGAAAAAATTTGGTACGAGAAATATTCTCAGGCTTTGGCGCAGCAACCAAATACAACGTTGCGGCGACATAACTAGCGAAACTCAGTATGAACTCCATGGAGTTGGCTGCATTGTTCACTTCGCTACTGAATCAGTGAATTTCGACTATGGGTTCAACAGCAGAACTGACGGATTTGACGTATGGCGGCTCTACATCTATGCGTTGGACAGACCACTTACGTATAAAAAATTTTGCGACAAGAAAATACTCGAAAAAGAATTTGACGAACTGATTTTGTCAAAGAAGATTGAAAAAATGTCGGCATCTGACAGCCTTTATGTCCTCACAGGTGATCCTCATTGCTGAGCAACACCAGATGAAATTACACTCCTGAAGTTCCAAATATACTTAAAGGGCCTAAAATTATAGGCCCTGGAATTCAATCTAAGAGTAGATTACTGCTCATCCCCATCCTCCTCATACTCCATATCCGCCTCATCCGCATCATTCAACGGCACCGTCGCATCATCCGTCACCGATCCAGGATCTTCACTGCCCGGATCATTGATAAACGGCAGCCCATTAGGGCCCTTCTCTTCTTTGCCTTCGGTTTCAGGAGTCATGGCGAACCTCTTGAGCGTGTGGGATGTATGACGTTCGAAAAGCCCTACGGCCAATCGTTCCTCTGCCTGACGGCCAGACACGAAAAACCCGGCGCCGGGCCGGGTTTCCGTTGCTGAATCAGCGATGTTTATTTTTGTGTTTGTTCTTGTGCTTGTGACCGCCGGGATGATGTCCATCGTCATCGCCACCAAGATTGTTACCCACCGCCCCGCCCGCTGCGCCGCCCAGGCCTGCGCCAATGGCGGAGCCGGTGGAGCCGCCGAGGCTGTTGCCGACGACCGAGCCGCCTGCTGCGCCAAGACCGCCGCCGATTGCGGCTTCGGTGCGGTTGCGTTTGTTCGCGCCGACGGCGCTGCCGGCCGCGCCGCCGACACCTGCGCCGACCGCCGCGCCCGTACTGCCGCCGAGTTGTCCGCCAACCACATTACCCAGCGCACCGCCGAGACCACCGCCTACGGCAGCGGTGCCGTCTCCGGCCGCCATCGCGCCCTGCGCCACGAACAAGCCAAAAAACAGTGCAGATAATGACAATCGCATATGAACCTCGCAGTTCCCGAATCGGGACAGTCCGCCCAAGCGGGGCGTATGCAGATTGGAGATAATTTCGGACGAAACGTTCAGCCATGAAAAAGCCCGACATCGAGTCGGGCTTTATCTGACCAGCAATCAGGCTCAGTGGCGCTTGTGACCTTTGCCCAGGTTGCTGCCGACCGCACCGCCAGCCGCACCGCCCAGACCCGCGCCGATGGTGGCGCCGTTGCGGCCGCCCAGGCTGTTGCCGATCACCGAGCCGCCGGCCGCACCGACACCGCCGCCGATCGCCGCTTTGGTGCGGCTGCCCTTGCGTGCGGCGACTGCACTGCCCGCTGCGCCCGCAACGCCGGCGCCAATCGCGGCACCGGTGCTGCCGCCCATTTTCTGACCAACCACGTTGCCCAGTGCGCCACCCAGGCCACCGCCCAACGCCGCGGTGCCATCACCGGCAGCCATCGCACCTTGAGCAACCAGAAGGCCAAGAACCAGAGCAGGCAATGTTAAACGCATGACGAAAACCTCAAATAAACAGGATGACCAGAAGGAGCGGGATTTAATGCGCTCGGCGCAGGAAAGTCCAGACGCAGGCGACAGCGTCGATTGGACCGCAATCAGGGAAAAGGTTTTATGACGGACAAAAAAAAGCCCGCTGGGGAGACGGGCTGGAGACTTGCTTTCTAACGGATGGCTTCACCCTACGTTGACCAACGTGAAAAGTTTGTGAAAAAAAACCGACATTAATGTCAACGCCCGCCCGGCATTTCAAACCGGCATTTGTGCGCGCATAAAAAACCCCGTGCGGTGACGGGGTACGGGATGAAATCACTTTCTGTTCCTTGCCGTGACCTTGGGCAGGAATTTCGCTTTCGGCCCTTTGGGGGCGGTGGATTTGATTTTGCCGATGCTGACCGGATCTTCGCCAAAACCCGACTGATACTCCGATTGACCGCAGCGCACACAGTTGTTGAATGAAAACTCTGCGCCATCATCTTCGATAAATGGACCTGACATAGACTCTCCCCTATGCAACCGGGCCGACACCGGCAAAACAGTTCTGCCTGAAAAATATCGGCCCCCAGCGTTTTTGAGACTAGCTGGTCACTACTGGACTTGCCGTTCAGAAAGGCTGATCACCGACGAATGGAAATAAGCGTCGCAAGCGATCATTCGCTAAAGATTTCCATCGAACGGCCGCTGCCCTTATTCCTACAAATGAATCTCAAGGAGAGGTCATGCAGATCAACGGATTCCCCAACATGCCAGTTGTAAAACTCACGGATGAGCAGATCGCTGCCGGCAAGGCCGCTGCGGAAAAACTAAAGGAAAAGATCGCTTCCGGTGAAATCACGATCACCTATCCAGACAAACCGATTTTACAGCCCGGCGTGATCTACCATCCGAGCGAGCCGGCGCCATCGGCTCAACCTGACGGGACGCCGCCGCTCGTCGCCATCGACACACCGCTGACCTATGACGCAAGAGGTGCAGTGATTCTCAAGCCACAAGGCTGATTGACGCGAAAAAAGCCCATTGCCTGTCGAGAATGGGCTTTGCCTTGAAGGCGATAATCAGCGCAGCTTCACCGCAGTGCCCGTCACGAACACGACCACCATGCCACCCTTGCCTGCCGGCATGCTGATCTCGAAGTCCACGCCGACTACCGCGTCAGCTTGCAGTGCCCGCGCTCGATCTTTCAATTCATCGGTGGCCTGAATACGTGCTTCTTTAAGAGCACGCTCCAAAGTCTGCGACCGCCCGCCAAAGAAGTCGCGCATGCCCGCGAACATATCGCGGATAACGTTGACGCCTTGCACAGACTCGGCGCTGACAATGTCCAGATAGGCGGTGATCTGCCGCCCCTCGACGGAATGAGTGGTGGAGATGATCATCAAGTCGTCCTTTTACTGCAAAAGTGAAGGCGGCGATTGTAAGGCCCATTCGTCCGGAAGCATTCACTTGATTGAAACAACGCGGCATCGCCCGAATCTGCCTTCATCCATCTGATACCTCTCTGTAATTGCCAATCCGCCATTCCTGGGTTTACCGCAATGGTTGAGGCGAACTGTTCTGGGCCAGCTATGGTGAGTCGGTCCCCAACGCACTTGGCAGACCTCCATGAACGCGTATCTCACCCTGTTTTTCGGCATGTTCACCACCCTGCTGGCAATCATCAATCCACTTGAGGCCATCCCGGTTTTCCTCGGCCTGCTGCAAGACAAGGACGTCCACGAACAGCGTCGTGTCGCCCCAGCGCCATCGCCACAGTGATCGGCCTGACTAGCGTCATCAAGGATTCCGAGCACGCCATACTGTCCTTTGCCGTGGTGGCACTGGCAATCTGCGACCATGTTCCTCACCTATCTGTCTTTGGCTTACGCCAATACCATCCTCAAAAAGATTGGCCCGCAAGGCATTGATGCCGCGACCCGGATAGGCGGTTTTTTCGTTTCGGCGATGGGGGTAGGCTTGATCTTCCACGGGACGGTCGAGTTTCTTCAGTCGTATGGGGTGCTACTCAACGGAGTAGCGAAGTAGGACTGATTTACTCACCGTAGCGTTTCACTGCGCCGCTTGCGCAATATCCCCGCAAAAAAGATCGATATTGCCGTCTTCCGGTGTAGTACGGATAACAACGGAGTAATTTCCGGACGTCAGTTCAGCCACGGGCACAGGCGCACTTCGGAAAAATGTCCAGCCTGCTCCGGCCGTCCTTTGGGTAGTAATCCTGTTGTTCATGTCGTAAGCAACCGGACCAGGCTGTTGGCAGCTGCCTTTGTTGATAAACGTATAGAGGCGCAGAGGTAATGTCGTCCCGTCCGGAACGCCCGAGATAGAGAAGTCGAAGTTGGTTTCATCATTGACGGTTGTCAGCGTGGTATTGGCGATCTGGCCGGCATTCTGCTGGGTAGCTTTCAAGGCAAGTGTCGTAGCGGGTCTGGATGAATTGCTGCAGCCCAAGAGACTTGCGGTGATCAATAGCGCTGCAAGCGGAATCGGATGTTTCATTGGCAACCTCCATCGATGCAAGAAGTGCACGGCGTGGCTATTGGTATAGCCGACAACTTTGTCTTGCATCGTCCGCAGATCCGTTTTTAAAAAAAACAGCGAACCACCCTACCCCTGTTACCGAAGCATCTACACTGGATTTCCACTGACTGCTGTAGTCATTGTCATGAGCAGCCATGCAACCACCAACGAATGACCAATCCAATCAAGGGTGGACATTATGCAATGGATGATATTGGTACAGCGCATCTGCAACTGCATGGCCTCAGTTAACCGCACCGGCTCATCTCTGACTGCATTGGGACTGGGCCTTATAGCATCGACGGCAGTGTTCGCTGCCGAACCTTTGGCCTCCTGGAATGAAGGGCCGGCCAAACAAGCCATCGTTGAGTTCGTCCAGGCGACGACCAAGGAAGGCGGTACCCAGTTCGTGTCGCCGGCCGAGCGTATCGCAACGTTCGACCAGGACGGCACTTTATGGGTCGAACACCCGGCCTATGGTCAATTGTTCTACTGCCTGAGCCGAGTCCCAGACGCAGTGGCGGCAAAACCCGAGCTGGCCAAGGTCGAACCCTTCAAGACCGTGCTGTCGGGGGATCATGCCGCCATGGCGAAACTGACCCTGGATGACTACCTGAAAATTGCCATGGTCACCCTGAGCGGCATGCCCACGGACGAGTTCAAACAGCAGGTCCATGCCTGGCTCGCCAAAGCCAAAGACCCGCGCTGGAAGCGACCCTTTACCGAGCTGACCTATCAGCCGATGAAGGAAGTCATGCAATACCTGCGAGATCACGGTTACAAAACCTACATTGTCACGGGTGGCGGCCAGGATTTCGTTCGAGCGTACTCTGAAGAGGTCTATGGGGTGCCCCCCGAGCAGGTAGTCGGTAGTGCCGGGGCCACCGAGTATGGTTATGACAACAGCGGTAAACCGCAGCTGATCAAGCAACCGAAGATACTGCTCAACGATAATGACGCGGGCAAACCGGAGAACATTTACCTGCTGGTCGGTCGGCAGCCAGTTGCCGCCTTCGGCAATTCTACCGGCGACAGGCAAATGCTGGAGTACGCCAAAGCCGGCAAGGGTGCGCGCCTGGCGATGCTGGTGCTGCATGACGACGCCGAACGTGAATACGCCTATGGCCCTGCACAAGGACTACCCGATACCAAGGTGGGCAGTTTTACCGAATCGTTATATACCCAGGCCAACAATGAAGGCTGGGTTGTAATCAGCATGAAAAAGGACTGGAAAAAGATTTTTGCGTTTGAGTGAATCGCAGCGGCAGCAATGCAGCATTAGAATCTGGAAACAGATGTTCAATATTGTCACGCGACGTTATCGAGCTATACCTGTATTCCCCACCGCACTTCTTCCATATTGGAGGTTGGCAATGAAAACCTGTCTTCCGTTGTCAGCGTTATTGATCACCGCAAGTCTTTTTGGCTGCACCAGTTCTGCAAACCGATCAGTGAATCTTCCTTTGGCGGCGACCCACAAAAACCCTGGTCATACCGCCACGACCACATTGACTGCGGAGGGCAATCAAACCAACTTCGACTTCTACGTCAGCGGTGTCCCGGACGGCACCTCGCTGCCGCCGCGCATTTATACCTTTATCAATAAAGGTAGCTGCCAGCAACCCGGCCCAGCGGCGTTCGCCATGAACGACAAGGTCAACACTGAAGCCAATACAGGCACCGGCGGATGGACCTTTTACCGAAGCGCACCGATAGCTCTTTCAGACCTGCTTTCCGGAAAGTACTCGGTAGTCGTACGTACAGCCCCCGAAGACGGCAACGCCGATATTTTCTGCGGCGACGTTGCACGCGCGGCTCGATAAACCGCGCAAGATACTTTAAGTCAAGTTGTTGTATTGGCGCGTGTATTCGGGAAGTCTCTTTCCAAGGAGTAACTCTGATGTTACACACCCGCGCAAAAAAATGATGGTCGGCACTTGCAGGTAAAAAAACCGCACTAGACTCCTGATGCGCCTTAATCGTGCAAGGTCATGTAACACGGGGGAAATGATTCTGTATGCACTACCTGGGCAAATTGCACGGTGGTCGATGCACAAAGGATAGATGTGCACTCGTCATCGTTTGCCAACACTCTGAAACAACGAGGAATTTGGTATGCAACAACTATCGGATCGTTTCAAACTATCAATGGCTTTTGCTGCACTTTTGTCCTTCAACGGACTGGCACACGCGGCCCAGACGGAAAAAACCAACATTCTGTTCATCGTCTCCGACGATACCGGCTATGGCGACCTTGGCCCGTACGGCGGTGGGGTCGGTCGCGGCATGCCGACGCCCAGCATCGATGAGCTGGCGGCAGAAGGCGTAACTTTTTACTCTTTTTATGCCCAACCAAGCTGCACGCCGGGTCGCGCGGCCATGCAAACAGGGCGCATCCCCAATCGTAGCGGCATGACGACTGTGGCTTTCCAGGGCCAGGGCGGTGGCTTGCCCGCAGCCGAATGGACCCTGGCTTCAGTGCTCAAGACCGGTGGCTACGACACCTACTTCACCGGCAAATGGCATCTGGGCGAAGCCGACTACGCACTGCCCAATGCCCAGGGCTATGACGTGATGAAGTACGTCGGCCTGTACCATCTCAACGCCTACACCTATGCCGACCCCGAATGGTTCCCGGACATGGACGCGGAAACCCGAGCAATGTTTCAAAAGGTCACCAAGGGCGCGTTGTCCGGCAAAGCCGGTGAAAAACCAATCGAAGAGTTCAAGGTCAACGGCCAATATGTGGACACACCTGTCGTAGACGGCAAACCCGGTGTCGTCGGCATTCCGTTCTTTGACGGCTACGTCGAAAAAGCGGCGTTGGAATTCCTCGACACAGCGGCGAAGTCGGACAAGCCATTTTTCATCAACGTCAACTTCATGAAAGTGCACCAACCGAACCTGCCGGCACCGGAGTTCGTTCACAAATCGATGTCCAAGTCCAAGTACGCCGACTCGGTGGTCGAACTTGATACCCGCATCGGCCGCATCATGGACAAGCTCAAGGCGCTTGGCCTCGATAAAAACACCCTGGTGGTCTACACCACTGACAACGGCGCCTGGCAGGATGTTTATCCAGATGCCGGTTATACCCCGTTCCGCGGTACCAAGGGCACCGTGCGTGAAGGCGGTAACCGAGTGCCGGCCATTGCCGTCTGGCCAAGCAAGATCAAGCCGAATACAAAAAACCACGAGATCCTTGGTGGCCTCGACTTGATGGCAACGTTCGCTTCTGTTGCCGGGGTGAAACTGCCCGAGAAGGATCGTGAAGGTCAACCGATGGTGTTCGACAGCTACGACATGACACCCGTACTCACCGGCAACGGACCTTCTCCACGCAAGGAGTGGTTCTATTTCACAGAGAACGAACTCTCCCCGGGTGCAGCCCGCGTTGGCAACTACAAGGCGGTATTCAACCTGCGTGGTGATAATGGTGCCCAAACCGGTGGTCTGGCCGTGGACACCAACCTGGGCTGGAAAGGTGCCAGCAAATATGTAGCCGGAGTGCCACAGATTTTCGACCTGTACCAGGACCCGCAAGAGCGTTATGACTTGTTCATGACCAATTTTACCGAGCGCACCTGGACCATGGTGCCGATCACTCAGGCAATCAATGCCCTCATGCAAACCTACGTCAAGTACCCGCCGCGCAAACTGCAAAGCATGGGGTATGACGGCCCGATGGAAATATCGAAATACCAGAAATTCCAATCCGTTCGCGAGGAACTTCAGAAAGAGGGCATCCACCTGCCCCTTCCAAACGGAAATTAGGTAAACCGCAATACGTGGCGTCCTTGTTCAAGGGCGCCACTTGGCGAGTAACAACTTATGCGTTTGTGGGAAGTCACTCGAATCAATTGAAGGGCGACGTACGACCGGAAATCAAATCCGGCAAGCGGGAGGCGACCTGCACAGCCAGGGTCGGGTTTTCCGCACTAGTCTCAATTCGAATTGAACAGGCGTGTGATACGCCAGCTGCAATTCCAAAGGACATGTGTGCGTGCGCTACGTTAATTCGAAAATGGACGGAGGTTAACCATGCCAATCAAAAACACGGCCCTGCCTGCTTGTACGCTCCTCGCGCTGTGCTGCCAGCAAACCTGGGCCGGCGGCATCATGCTTTATGAAATCGGCACCGATAACGCTGGCCTGGCCAACGCCGGTGCCGCTGCCCGTGCTCAAGGCCCATCGACCATCGCCAGCAACCCGGCGGGCATGAGTTACCTGCCGGGTACGCAGATCACCGGCGGCTTGCAAGTGCTGTATGGCGACCTCAGTTTTGATCGCGATGCCGGTAGCAACGTGTCGGGCAGCAACAGTGGTAATGCCCTCGACCCCATTCCCGGTGGAAGTTTCTTCATCAGTCATGAACTGGACGACCACTGGAGCGTCGGCTTCGGCCAATACGGAGATTTCGGCCTGGCGGTCAACTACGACAACGACTGGCACGGTCGCTACTTCGCGCAGAACTCCAGCCTGCTGGGCCTGTCCCTGGTACCCAGCGTGGCGTATCGCTTCAACGAGCAATGGTCGGTCGGTGTAGGCGTCAAGGCCATGTATGGCATGTTGCAGGCGCAGACCGCGATCGACCGCTCGCCTTTCGGCTTCACCGACCGCGCTGACGGTCAGTACAAGTACAAGGACGGTGCCTGGGGTTATGGCGCCAACGTCGGGGTGATCTATGCCCCACAGACTGGCACGCGAATTGGGCTGACCTACACCAGCAAAGTCGATCTGGACTTCGAAGACCGGCTGGATGTGAAAGGCGACGGCCGCCTGCTGGAGCGCATCAACGATACCAATACCAAGATCGACACCACGGTGCCGCAGACCGTAACCCTGAGCCTGTTCCAGCAACTGGACCGGCAATGGGCCCTGCTCGCCTCGGCGAACTGGCAGGACTGGTCGGAGTTCGGCGAGGTCGGTGTACAGGTCGACACCACAGCCTTTGGCGCACAGTCGAAATCGGTCGACGCGGGCTTCAAGGACACCTGGCACCTGTCTCTCGGCGCGCAATACCAGGCCACCGAACAATGGCTGTGGAACGTCGGTGTGGCCTACGACAGCAGCGCCGTTTCCGATAGCAAACGCAGCGTGATCGTGCCGATGGGCGAATCCTGGCGCCTCGCCACTGGCGCTACCTACGCCCTGGACAAAAACACCGACATCAACGTCAGTTGGGCCATGGTCTGGCTCGGCGACATGCCGGTGGACCAGACCAAGGACATCTCGGGCAATCGCGTCTCCGGCAAGTTCGAAGACGCCTGGATTCAAGCCCTGACCGGCAACATGACCTGGCGATTCTGAAGCGATATCAGCGAAAAACCGACTATGTCCATGGAGCGCGCACCGCGGTAGTCGTGGTTTACGACCAGATCCAGCCTGTCGCCGCGTATGTGTCCAGGCCACTGTGGAGCCGTGACATAAGTACGATCGAGGGACGCAAGCTCAAAGGCATTGCCATCAAATATCAATAATGAGGTGCAAACGATGAAAGCTATCTCGTCCTGGCTGACGCTTGCGGTGGCCACTGTACTGATAAGCGCCTGCTCCGCAGTGGGATCAAGCGATGGCGGCGCCGGTGAAACAGAAATCCGCTCCGGCAAGATTGAGCAGATATCACTGACGCAAATGCAGACCAATCACGACAGTGGCGTAGGCGCCGTACTTGGCGGCCTGGGCGGGCTTGGAATCGGCAGCCTGATCGGGCGCGGCACCGGGCGCGATGTGGCCATGGTGGCAGGCGCGCTTGCCGGTGCCGTCGGCGGCAATTACGCAGAGAAGAAAAAGTATGACCAGCCCAAAGAGGCGCAACAGATCATAGTGCGGGTCAAAAGTGGCGTGCTGGTATCGGTGACTCAGCCGATCAATCCGTCGCTGAGTAAAGGCATGAATGTTTACATCGAAGGCTCAGGCAATGATGCCCGGGTGGTAGCGCAAGGTAGTTGAAAGGTGCGCACAGGAAGCGGGTTCATTCGAGCAACTGAAGACGCCTGCGCGCCCAAGGCACAAAAAAACCCGAACTGAGTCGGGTTTTTTACTGTTGGCCTTTTCGCCTGCCAGAAACACGAAGCCCCTGAAAAATCTGGATTTTTCAGGGGCTTCGTTATTCAAATGTGGCGGTGAAGGAGAGATTCGAACTCTCGATACAGTTTCCTGTATACACACTTTCCAGGCGTGCTCCTTAAGCCACTCGGACACTTCACCGTATCTCTGCAGACATGTTCTGTCTGTCGAGGCGCGCTAATGTAGTCGAAAGCTTTTCCGATGGCAAACTTTTTTTCAGAATTTTCATGCGCTTAAGAGAACACGTTGCACTGCGCGAAAGCAGACGATGGCAAATCCGCCAACCTCGGGTGGGCCGCGCGCTTCCTTTATAGAAGGCAACAGGCGCACGGCGCTGGCTGAAGCGCAAAACGGTGACCGGCAGGTCAGTCACGGCGCTTTACCTGGCCTGCGGCGGTGGGTAACGTCTGCCCATCTTTCTAATAAGGAATAGCGTCATGAGCGAGTTGATTGCCTACCACCTCGAAGACGGTATCGCGACCCTGACCCTGAACAATGGCAAGGTCAACGCCATTTCCCCGGATGTGATCGCTGCGTTTAACGCGGCGCTGGATCAGGCGGTGGCGGATCGCGCCGTGGTTATCATTACCGGGCAACCGGGAATTCTCTCGGGTGGTTATGATTTGAAGGTGATGACGGCGGGTCCGAAAGAGGCCGTTGCGCTGGTGACAGCCGGCTCGACGCTGGCTCGTCGCCTGCTCTCTCACCCGTTTCCGGTAATCGTTGCCTGTCCGGGGCACGCCGTGGCCAAGGGCGCTTTCCTGCTGTTGTCCGCCGATTACTGCATCGGTGTCGACGGCCCGTTCAGCATCGGTCTGAACGAAGTGCAGATCGGCATGACCATGCACCACGCCGGCATCGAGCTGGCGCGTGACCGCTTGCGGCGTTCGGCCTTCCATCGCTCGGTGATCAATGGCGAGATGTTCGATCCGCAAAGTGCGGTAGACGCAGGCTTCCTCGACAAAGTCGTCACTGCCGAAGAATTGCAGGGCGCCGCCCTGGCTGCCGCGCGTCAGTTGAAGAAGATCAATATGCTGGCGCACAAGAACACCAAGCTCAAAGTGCGCAAGCAACTGCTGGAAACCCTCGACGACGCCATCCTGCAGGATCAACAGCACTTGGGCTGATTCATCGAGGATCTGCCGGTGAGAGAACAGCCCGACCCGCGCGTCGGGCTTTTTCTTACATTCAGCGTTGAATATTCGCTAGACAGCTCTAGGATGCGCCTGACAGGCATCGCTGAAACATGCGCTTAAACATCGGCCATCTCCGCACTCTATAGGGGCAATTGCCGAAAACAGTGCACATCCGTACACTGCGCCACCTTTTGTCCCGGTGGGCCTGTAAAAATGCTGTTCGTGTTTCGTATGTTGTTGATGGGCCTGCACTTTATTCTGGCGGGCGTGCTGGGCGTGATCCTGGGATTGTGCCGCCCGTTCAATCCGGACAACAGCCGACTGTGCGCCCGCCTCTACGCCTTGCCGGCGATGTGTATTTTACGTTTGCGGGTGAAGTCCGAGGTCAACGGTCTGATCAACAAGCCTGACAGTTGCGTGATCATCGCCAACCACCAGTCCAACTACGATCTGTTCGTGTTCGGCAACGTCGTCCCGCGCCGCACCGTGTGTATCGGCAAGAAAAGCCTGAAGTGGGTGCCGCTGTTCGGCCAGTTGTTCTGGCTGGCCGGCAATGTGCTGATCGACCGTGGCAATGCGCACAAGGCGCGACAGTCGATGCTGACGACCACTCATACCCTGCAAAACGAAGACACCTCGATCTGGGTATTTCCGGAAGGCACCCGCAACCTCGGTGAAGATTTGCTGCCGTTCAAGAAAGGCGCATTCCAGATGGCAATTGCCGCCGGCGTGCCAATCGTTCCGGTGTGCGTGAGCAGTTACGTCAAGCACATGCGCCTGAATCGCTGGCGCAGCGGCAACGTTCTCATACGTTCGCTGCCGGCAATTCCTACAGCCGGTTTGAGCATGGATGACATGCCCATGCTCATCGAGCGATGCCGCGAGCAAATGCGTGACTGCATCGAGTCGATGGATCGGCAACTGCAAGCGGCGTAAAAAGACAACCCGCGCTGTGCGGGTTTTCTTTTGCCGGGTGAACTGTCCAGGTTTCACTGACTCTCAAGCATCGACACGGCTAAGCTGAAGCCATGTAACCCCTGCCATTTGCCAAGAAGAAGTGAACCACCACCATGGGTCGAGTTGTTGCTGCTGCGGTGTACAGCGAAGGCAAGAAAGTCACCAATATCACGCTTGATGAAGGCGCCGCCTGGGCCGCCAAACCCGGCCACTTCGTCTGGATCGGCCTGGAAGAGCCGGACGCACAGGAATTATCCAACCTGCAACGCCAGTTCAATCTGCACGAACTGGCCATCGAAGACGCGCTGGAAAAACACAGCCGGCCAAAACTGGAAACCTTTGGTGACGCTCTGTTTATCGTCACCTACTCGCCCGTTCGCGAACACGGCGTTCTGCAATTCATCGAGACGCATATCTTCGCCGGCAAGGGCTACATCATTACCGCGCGCAACGGCCACTCGGCGTCCTACGCCCAAGTGCGACAACGCTGTGAGGCGCGTCCGCTGTTGCTGGAGCATGGGGAGGATTTTGTCCTGTATGCGCTGCTCGATTTCGTCATCGAGAACTATCAGCCAGTAGGCGAAGCGATCCACGCCGAGATCGATGAGCTGGAGCGCAACGTGCTGTGCAGCGCCCTCAACGAGCGCGACATCCAGAAACTGCACGGTTTGCGCCGTGACGTGGTGCGCTTGCGTCGGTATGCGGCGCCGATGGTGGAAATCGGCGAAGAGCTGCAAAAGCTCAGCTTCCCGTTCATCGACAAGAACATGCGCCCGTACTTTCGCGATGTGCAGATTCACGTGACGCGGCAGATGGAAGACCTCAGCACACTGGCGGACATTGCCAGCCAGACCATCGAGATCGGCGTGCTGCTCGAGGCGTCGCGGCAGAGCGTGGTGCAACGCAAGTTCGCGGCGTGGGCAGCGATTCTGGCGTTCCCGACGGCGGTGGCAGGGATTTACGGGATGAACTTCCAGAACATGCCCGAGTTGACCTGGCATTACGGCTATTTTGCCGTGCTGGGATTTATTGCGGTGGGGTGTGTGAGTTTGTGGGCGAGTTTCAAGCGGTCGGGGTGGTTGTAGCAGGACCGCGTTGGCCGGGCGATTCGCGAGCAGGCTCGCTCCCACAGGGATTGTGGGAGCAGGCCCTTTTAGCGTTGAGCAGCTTCCGGCTTGTGCGCCACAAACCGCATCATCCACTCCGCAACCGTAGCGCCATGATGCTCGAGCTCAAGGCTGGCGACACCCGTGCTGTAGATCTGCGAGCCCAGCGCTTCCTGGCGCAGTTCGAGCAGCGCCCGCGAGTAATCGTGAATGAACTCTGGATGGCCCTGGAAGCACAGCACTTGATCGTTGATGTGATAAGCCGCGAACGGGCAGAAATCGCTCGACGCGATCACCGTGGCGTTTTCCGGTAGCGCGGTTACTTGATCCTGGTGGCTGATCAGCAGTGTCAGCTCTTCGCGCACCGGGCTCATCCACGGCGCCTTGGCCGCCAGCTTGTAGCTGTGCGTGCCGACGCCCCAGCCCTGGGATGCGCGCTCGCTCTGGCCGCCAAGCAGCAGCGCCAGCAATTGATGGCCGAAGCACACGCCGAGCAGCTTGTCGCCGCGCTCGTAGCGATTCAGCAGATAAGTCTTGAGGGTCTGGATCCACGGATCCGTACCGAACGAATCGGCTTTGCTGCCGGTGACCAGGTACGCATCGAAAGTCTGATCGTCGCTTGGGTACTCCCCCTTCACCACGTTGTAGACAGTGAACTCAGCGGCAATCGGTTGTTGCGAGAACAGGCGCTGGAACATCTGCCCATAGCCCTGATACTGATCGATCAGCTCGGGACGCAGGATGTCGGTTTCGAGAATGCAGATGCGCAGCGACATAAAAAATACCTGACAGGTGACGGGAATAATGAACACCCCAGAGCCTGCCTTGAAACACCTGGCCAAGGCAAGCCCCGAAATGCTCGCCTGCCCTAGAACATTTCACCTTTCGCCGCTTTATCCAGCAGCAACGCCGGTGGCGCAAAACGCTCGCCATATTGCTCGGCCAGATACTGCGCACGGGCGATGAAGTCGTTCAGGCCATACTGGTTGATGAACTGCAGCGCACCGCCGGTCCACGGGGAAAATCCGATGCCGAAGATCGAACCGACGTTGGCATCCGCCGTCGAGGTCAGCACGCCCTCCTCCACACAGCGCACGGTTTCGATGGCCTGCACAAACAACAGACGATCACGCACATCCTTCGCTGGAATCTGCCCGTCCGCCTTCTCGAAACGCGTTTTCAGCTCCGGCCACAGATGCTTCTGGGCGCCCGTTGGATAGTCATAAAATCCGCCTCCCGCAGCTTTGCCCGGCCGCTTGAATTCATTGAGCATCAAGTCAATCACGGCGAAGGCGGAGTGCTCAATCAGCGGTTTCCCTTCTCCCTGTAAGTCCTTGGCCGTCTGCTGGCGGATATGGCTCATCAGGCTGAGGGAAACTTCGTCGGAGATTGCCAGAGGCCCCACCGGCATTCCGGCCTTGCGCGCTTCGGTCTCGATCATCGGTGCACTGACGCCTTCGCCGAGCATGGCAATGCCTTCGTTGGTGAACGTGCCGAACACCCGTGAAGTGAAGAAGCCGCGACTGTCGTTGACCACGATCGGCGTTTTCTTGATTTGCAGGACGAAATCGAAACCGCGGGCGAGGGTTTCGTCGCTGGTCTGCACGCCCTTGATGATTTCCACCAGCGGCATTTTTTCCACCGGACTGAAGAAATGCAGGCCGATGAATTTGCTTTGATCCGGCACGGCGGTCGCCAGGCCGGTGATCGGCAGCGTCGATGTATTGGAAGCGATGACCGCTGCGCCACCCACCACCTGTTGCGCGGCGGCAGATACCTTGGCTTTGAGTTGGCGATCCTCGAACACCGCTTCGATGATCAGATCGCAACCAGCCAGATCGGCATCACTTTCGCTCGCAACGATCCGCGCCAGCACCGCCTCGCGCTGTTCGACAGTCATCTGGCCACGGGCAACTTTTTTATCCAGCAGCGCCGCGGAATGCGCCTTGCCCTTCTCGGCAGCGGCGAGGTTGATGTCCTTGAGCACCACGTCAATACCGGCCGAGGCGCTGACAAACGCGATGCCCGCGCCCATCATGCCGGCGCCGAGCACACCGACTTTCCGGGTTTTATAAGACGCAAAACCTTGCGGTCTGGAACCGCCGGCGTTGATCTCGTTCAACTGGAACCAGAACGTGCCGATCAGGTTTTTCGAGATCTGCCCGGTCGTCAGTTCTGTGAAGTAGCGTGTTTCGATCAGGTGTGCGGTGTCGAAATCGACCTGAGCGCCCTCCACCGCCGCGCAGAGAATCTTTTCCGGCGCTGGCAGCGTGCCTTGAGTCTTCGCGCGCAGGATCGACGGCGCAATCGCCAGCATCTGCGCCACTTTCGGGTTCGATGGCGTGCCGCCCGGAATCTGGTAGCCCTTGACGTCCCAGCGTTGCACTGCCGTCGGATTGGCGATAATCCAGGCGCGCGCCTTGGCCAGCAGCTCATCTCTGTCCGCTGCCAATTCATCAATCAGGCCGGCCTGCAACGCCTGTTGCGGGCGCACCTTCTTGCCTTCGAGCAAGTACGGCAGGGCTTTTTCGATGCCGAGCATGCGCACCATGCGCACCACCCCGCCGCCGCCCGGCAACAGACCCAGCGTGACTTCCGGCAGACCGAGTTGCACCGAGGCATCGTCCACAGCAATGCGATGGTGGCAGGCCAGACAGATTTCCCAGCCGCCACCCAACGCCGCGCCATTGATCGCAGCGACCACCGGTTTACCGAGGGTTTCCAGACTGCGCAACTGCGCCTTGAGGGTCAGCACCATGTCGTAGAAGGCTTTGGCTTCTGGCTTGCCGACCTTGATCAGTTCATTGAGGTCGCCGCCGGCAAAAAAGGTTTTCTTCGCCGAGGTGATGATCACTCCGGCAATGCTGTGTTTTTCCGCTGACAACCGCGCCACGCAAGCGGCCATGGCCTCGCGATACACGGCATTCATGGTGTTGGCGCTCTGGCCCGGCATGTCCATGGTCAGCACGACGATAGCGTCCTGGCCTTTTTCGTAACGAATGGCTTCGCTCATAACAGGGTTCCTTGAAGTCGGGCTCAGAGGCGTTCGATGATGGTGGCAATGCCCATGCCGCCGCCGACACACAGCGTCGCCAGGCCGTAGCGCAGGTGCCGCGCTTCCAGTTCATCAAGCAGCGTGCCGAGGATCGCGCATCCAGTGGCGCCCAGCGGGTGGCCCATGGCGATCGAGCCGCCGTTGACGTTGACCTTGTCCGGGTCAACCGCCATGTCCTTGATGAATTTCAACACCACCGAAGCAAACGCTTCGTTGACCTCGAACAGATCGATGTCCTCCACGCGCAGTCCGGCCTTGGCCAGCGCTTTGCGGGTCGCCGGCGCCGGGCCGGTGAGCATGATCGTCGGGTCGGTACTGGTGACGGCCGTGGCGACAATGCGCGCCCGTGGCTGCAGCCCCAGCGCGCGGCCCTTGGCTTCGGAGCCGATCAGCATCAACGCCGCACCGTCGACAATTCCGGAACTATTGCCCGGCGTGTGCACATGGTTGATTCGCTCGACATGGCTGTAGACCCGCAGCGCGGTGGCGTCGAAGCCCATCTGACCGATCATTTCGAAACTCGGCTTGAGTTTGCCCAGGCCTTCGAGGGTCGATTCGGCGCGAATGAACTCATCATGATCGAGCAGGATGATGCCGTTCTGATCCTGCACCGGCACCAACGACTTGTTGAACGAGCCGTCGGCCCGCGCCCGTGCGGCTTTGTGCTGCGAGTGCAGCGCGTAGGCATCGACGTCCTGACGACTGAAGCCTTCGAGGGTGGCGATCAGATCGGCGCCGACGCCTTGCGGGGTGAAGTGGCTGTGCAGGTTGGTTTGCGGGTCCAATGCCCAGGCGCCGCCATCGCTGCCCATCGGCACCCGCGACATCGACTCGACACCGCCGACCACCACCAGATCCTCGAAGCCGGAGCGCACTTTCATCGCGCCGAGATTCACGGCTTCCAGACCTGAAGCGCAGAAACGGTTGATCTGTACGCCGGCGACGCTGACGTCCCAGTCGGCTACTTGCACCGCCGTCTTGGCGATGTCCGAACCTTGGTCGCCGATCGGCGTGACGCAGCCGAGAACGACGTCATCGACCTGACTGGTGTCCAGTGCGGTGCGTGACTGCAAAGCGCTCAGCAAACCCGCCACCAAGTTGACCGGCTTCACGCTGTGCAGCGCGCCATCGGCCTTGCCTTTGCCACGCGGGGTGCGTAACGCATCGAAAATCAAAGCTTCAGTCATGACGTCCTCGAACCTGATTTATTGTCGCCTCACTCTCGCGCGGCGCAGGCCGGGAGGCAATGACCACAGTGCTCAAAGCGCTTGACGTGCGCGCTCAGACGGACGGTCATCCGACAACAGGTGAACCGGTTCAGGTCGCCGAGTTGTCTAGCCAGCGGGCGGCAAAGAAGCTGGCAATACGCCTCATGTCATTTTTAAAGCTTTTTTCAAGTACTCCATATGAAATGGATCTAAGCCAAGGCTGACGTGGGCCCTAAGGTAAACATGTACGTCATCGCCGTCGGGTTTTGCCGAGACGGGCGTCCTTCAACAGGAAGTGCAACGCGTGCCGTCATGGATATGCAGTCAGGCATGCATCAGGAAATAACAATAAAGGCGGTCAGCCATGTTCAAACAACCGAAAGTACGTCAAGCAGGACTCATTCTTTTCGCCACGACGCTGTTGTTGATCTTGCCGAATCTGACCAAGGTCATCGGCTGATTCAAACGTCACGTGCTGTATATCGCCACGGAAATGTGACTGGCTCGCTACCCGGGCCAGCGTGGTTGTGCCAACCTTTGCGCATTACCACGACATGGACGGCGATCATTTGAAAACGCTCATTGCGCTCAGTGCCTTGCTGCTGAGCTTGCCGGTGTCTGCCGCACAACTGGATCTGCAGTTGGGCGCAAACAGCCGCACCTGGCAGACCGACGAATTGCTCAAGCATCCTCAGTTGCAAACCCTCACCATCAACGATGATGTTTCCTACAAGAAGGCCATGACCTATCAGGCCGTGCCCTTGGCTGCGTTGCTGACCGGCGTCAGACCTGAGGATCACCTGCAAGCGGTGGCGCTGGACGGCTTCGCCGCAGAATTGGCCGCTGCGCCCTTGCTGAACAAGGACGGCGCACGAGCATGGCTGGCCATCGAGAACCCGGCACAGCCGTGGCCAGCGTTGTCCGCCGGCAAGCACAGCGCTGGACCGTTCTACCTGGTCTGGACCGATCCGCAGGCTGGCAATATCAGCCCCGAGCAGTGGCCGTTCGAAGTCGCCAGCATCAAGTTGATAGCCCCGGTGGCGCAACGCTTCCCTGCCCTGCTGCCCGATCCCGCCTTGAAGATTGATGACCCGGTGAACAAGGGTTTTGCCTTGTTTCAAAAAAACTGCCTGGCCTGTCACCGGTTGAATGGTGCCGGGGATGCGCAGTTCGGGCCGGATCTGAATATACCGTTCAGCCCGACCGAGTATTTTGGTGCGGACTTCCTGAAGCGCTACATCCGCGATCCGCAGAGTTTGCGCCAGTGGCCGCAGGCGAAGATGCCGGGGTTTTCGGCGCAGGTGTTGCCGGACGGGGATCTGGAAATGCTGGTGGGGTATCTCAAGCACATGGCCGGACGCAAAGTTAAACCTTGATGCAGTCTCCCTTGTGGGAGCGAGCCTGCTCGCGAAGGCGGCGTGTCAGACGCTAATTGGCTGGCTGATGTACCGCTTTCGCGAGCAGGCTCGCTCCCACCGGGATGTTACGTACGTCGAGCTATTGCTGCTGCACGGAGATCACCGGCGTCGGCGAGACGAACACTTTCGCATGCATCTGCTCGCAGCCGCCGCCCCGGCGCATGCCGCGTACCGGGCAGGCATCGAGATAATCCAGACCCACCGCCAGCTTCAGGTGGCGCTCCGGGCGCGCCAGTTGATTGGTCACGTCGAAGCTGTACCACGCGTCATCCAGCCACGCTTCCGCCCAGGCATGGCTGGCCAGATGTTCGCAATCCTCGCTGTACAGATAACCGGAAACATAACGCGACGGCACGCCAAGGCTGCGCGCGCAGGCGAGAAATGCATGAGCATGATCCTGACAGACCCCGGCACGACCGGCGAAAGCCTCGGCGGCGCTGGTGTCGACTTCGGTCGAGCCCGGCGTGTAGGTCATGTGCTGATTCAGACCGTGCATCAGGTCGATCAGCGCAGTGCGGTCACGCCGTTGCTTGCAGTTCTTCTCGGCAAACTCGCGCAAGGCTTCGTCGGCTTCGGTCAGGCGGGTGAAGCGCAGGAACGGCAGCGCTGACTGGCTTTCATGTTCGGCCTCGCGCAATTCATCGATATCGACCTGGCCACGGGCACCAATGATGATCGCTTCGTGGGGCTCGTCCATGGTCAATACATGCAGGATGTTGCCGAACGGATCGAGTTGCGCACGCACCGGGCGCGGTAAATCCAGCTGCCAACTGAGCACGTGCTGACGCTCGCTGTCGTGAGGCGTCAGGCGCAGGTACTGGATGCTCGCGCGCACCTGATCTTCGTAGTGATAGGTGGTCTCGTGGCTTATGGAAAGTCTCATGCGGCCTCCAGATAGGAACTGTGAATGGCGTTGCCCAACTGGCGCACCAGCGGGATGAATTCGGTCAGCCAGGCGTGCAGGCCTTCTTCGAGGATTTCGTTGATGCCGGTGTAGCGCAGGCGCGCGTCCATTTCCGCCGCCAGGCGTTGTGCCGGACGACCATTGGCGCCGGGCAGCTGCGCGAGAATCTGGTCGATCTCTTCGGTACAGGCGCGCAGCGAACGGGGTACATCGGCGCGCAACAAAAGCAATTCGGCGACGTGCCGGGCGCCGGGCGCATCGCGGTAGATTTCGGTGTAGGCCTCGAACGACGACAACGCCCGCAGCAGCGCACTCCACTGGTAATAGGCGTGCGCCGTGCCATCGCTTACCGCCTCGGCCTGATCGCCGGCCATTTCGTAACGGGCGTCAAGCAGGCGCAGCGTGTTGTCCGCGCGCTCGATGAACGTGCCCAGACGAATGAAGCGAAACGCGTCGTTGCGCATGATCGTGCCGTAGGACGCACCACGGAACAGGTGCGAACGCTCCTTGATCCATTCGCAGAAACGGCTCATGCCGTAGCGGCTCAGGCCCTGTTCAGCGATGCCGCGGATTTCCAGCCAGGTTGCGTTGATGTTTTCCCACATGTCGGCGGTGATGCGCCCGCGCACTGCGTGGGCACTGGCCCGCGCAGCGCCGAGGCAGCTGTAGATGCTCGCCGGGTTGGCCGCGTCCAGCGCGAAGAAATGCAGCAGGCGTTCGGCGTGCAGTTCGCCGTGGCGTTCAAGGTAATCGTCGAGGGTGCCGGTGATCAGCAACGGCATGGCGAGTTCGTGCAGACCATCGCCGCGCCCGTCCTGCGGCATCAGCGACAGCGAATAACTGATGTCGAGCATGCGTGCGAGGTTTTCCGCACGCTCCAGGTAACGCGACATCCAGTACAGATCCGAGGCAGTTCTACTTAACATGGCAAGCTTCCTTCAATCCTCGACTACCCAGGTATCCTTGGTGCCGCCGCCCTGGGAGGAATTCACCACCAGGGAGCCTTCACGCAACGCGACACGGGTCAAACCACCGGGCACGACCCGGGTCTCACGGCCGGACAGCACGAACGGACGCAAGTCGATATGGCGCGGCGCGATGCCGTTTTCGACAAAGGTCGGACAGGTCGACAGCGATAGCGTCGGTTGCGCGATGTAGGCATGGGGCTTGGCTTTGATGCGCTCGCGAAAGGCATCGATTTCCGCCGTCGTCGCGGCCGGCCCGACCAGCATCCCGTATCCGCCGGAGCCTTGGGTTTCCTTGACCACCAGATCCGGAAGATTGGCCAGTACATGGGACAGCTCGGACGGGTTGCGGCATTGCCAGGTCGGCACGTTTTTCAGAATCGGCTCTTCGTCGAGGTAGAAACGGATCATGTCGGTGACAAACGGGTACACCGATTTATCGTCCGCAACTCCGGTGCCGATGGCATTGGCCAGCACCACATTGCCGGAGCGATAGGACGACAGCAGCCCCGGCACACCGAGCATCGAATCCGGGTTGAACGCCAGCGGATCGAGGAATGCGTCGTCGAGGCGGCGATAGATCACGTCGACCGCTTTCGGACCGTCGGTGGTGCGCATGAACACCTTGTCGTCACGCACGAACAGATCCGCGCCTTCGACCAGTTCCACGCCCATTTCCCGCGCCAGAAATGCATGCTCGAAGAATGCACTGTTGAAGCGCCCCGGCGTCAGCACCACGACGCTGGGATTGTCGATCGGGCTGGAGCTTTTCAGGGTGTCGAGCAACAGATTGGGATAGTGATCAATCGGCGCGATGCGCTGAGCGGCGAACAGCTCGGGGAACAGGCGCATCATCATCTTGCGGTCCTCGAGCATGTAGCTGACGCCGCTGGGTGTGCGCAGGTTGTCTTCGAGGACGTAATAAGTGCCATCGCCATCGCGCACCAGATCGACGCCGGAGATGTGCGAGTAGATGTCGCGGTGCAGGTCCAGGCCCTGCATCGCCAACTGGTATTGCTCGTTGGCCAGCACCTGTTCGGCGGGAATGATCCCGGCCTTGATGATGCGCTGCTCATGGTAGAGGTCGGCGAGAAACATGTTCAACGCCTTGACCCGCTGGATACAGCCGCGCTCGACGATCCGCCACTCACTGGCAGGAATGCTGCGCGGAATCGTATCGAACGGAATCAGGCGCTCGGTGCCCTGTTCGTCGCCATAGAGCGTGAAGGTGATGCCGGCACGGTGGAACAGCAGATCGGCCTCGCGTCGGCGCTGCGCAAGCAACTCGTCAGGCGTCTCGGCCAGCCAACGGGCAAATTCCCGGTAATGCGGGCGAACCAGACCGCCGCCGTCGTACATCTCGTCAAAAAAGGTGCGGATCATGCCGTACTCCTTGTCACTCCGGACATACAGGCCTTCGCAAGGCCCGTGCCATCGGCATAAACGCTTTGAATTCAATCGGTTGTAGATCCACGCCAGCGGCAGCGCACCATTCCTGTGCGGCAAATGCCCCGGCCCGATTGCCCCCGCTTCATTGCGACGCACTGCATCGCCTATCACCAGCATAGTCAGAGTTGATTTCACTGCCCGGCAGCGACTGCGGATAATCCGCGCATTCGCTGCAAAACTTCAGCGGCACGACGCCGCGAAGTCGCCAGCTCAATTGATCCGGACAGCCTTGGCGGCCCCGTCCCGCCAAGACTTCACTGCATACCTGTCTTCCCTTTTAGCCACCCTCTCCGGTGGCTTTTTTTTTGCCCGGGATTCTTGTTTCAGGGTTTTGCCACAGCGATTTGCAGATACCGAAAACAACAACGGCCGACCCGAAGGTCAGCCGTTGCCCGCCAAACAATGCGCAATATCAATTCAGGCGGTAACGATTGCGCACCTCCTGCTTCACGCCCCAACCCTCGATAATGCCGCCCAGCGGCTCGACCACGGCAGAGAAGCCCTGCTCGAAATCGCCAATGTCGTCATAGGTTGCGTACATCACTTTGCTCAATTCCAGCGACCAGGCGCCGTCATCGCGCGCACTGACCTGGGCATTGATGGACTCACCGCGAAATTTGCCTGCTGCCCTGCGCGCCCGCTCCTCGTCCGGGAAAATCGCGTAGAACTCGATGGGATGGAACCGGGAAAAATCGAAACCGCCTTCTTTCATGCGGCGCAGAACGTTGCTGCTGATGTCTTCTTGATAGGCTGTGCTCATGAATCGTCCCCCTCGATTGATGGATAGACTTTCCGTATTCCCGCCCCGGGCCTTTGGCCTAAGTACTACGGCAACGTGGTTGCGCGCGGGAAACAAGCATGTAGCTGACAAGACCAGACCTTAGCGATCCATTCGCTGATCTCGCTTGCAGAGTAGCCCCAAGAGAGCGCCGCTGCCAAGGCCTGGTTTACGAGATGACAGGATGTGTTCAGACAGGTGTGATGCTGCGGATTTCGATGCCGTTCTGGGTCTTGAGGTTTTTCACCCCGGCATCGGCGGTGCGCCCTTCCAGATCATTGAGATCCAGCTGGGCGGCGACCGGAAGAAGCCGCTCCTTGATCAGCCGTGCGGCTTCATCATCGGACGGGCATTCCTCACGTTCGAAGATCTCATCAACGATTTCACCATGATCATCCACGAAAGTGACTTTCCACTTTTGCATCAGTGCCTCCTCGATCAACCCGTAGATGGGCTTACCTCTATCTCGACTTTTTTCCGCGAGAGTTGGTTCAAAAGGATTACAGCATGTGGTCAGGAAAAACCGATGAGCGTTGTGGGAGCGAGCCTGCTCGCGAAGGCGGCGTGCCAGTCGACATTGAGTTGGCTGACACTGCGCTTCCGCGAGCAGGCTCGCTCCCACAGGGAGGTTTTTTGCGGGGAAGTATCAGTCGTTGCTTGGCTTGTTGACCGCTTGCAGCACGTATTGCGGCAGAGCGAACGCGCCGATGTGGATTTCCGGGTTGTAGTAGCGGGTAACGATGCCGCTGCCGATGAAGCGCTGTTGCAGGGTTTCTCGGCTGAGCTTGCGGTAGGCCGGGTTGGTCGAGCCCCAGGCGAAGGTCATCGAGCCGCCGATGTAAGTCGGCACGGCGGCCTGGTAGAAATGCCAGTCCGGGAACAGGCTGCGCAGGCGGCCAGCGGTGGTTTTGACTTCGTCGATCTGCATGAACGGCGTGCCATTCTGCGTGACGAGGATGCCGCCTTCGTTCAGGCAACGGTGGCACGCCTGGTAGAAGTTCTCCGAGAACAGCACTTCGCCCGGGCCGATCGGGTCGGTGGAGTCGGAGATGATCACGTCAAATTTTTCAGTGGTGGTGGCGACGAAACGCATGCCGTCATCGATCACCAGGTTCAGGCGCGGGTCGTCGTAGGCACCGGCGGAATGGTTCGGCAGGAACTCCTTGCACATGTCGACCACGGTGCCGTCGATTTCGACCATGGTGATGTGCTCGACGCCGGCGTGCTTGGTCACTTCGCGCAGCATACCGCCGTCACCGCCGCCAATGATCAGCACGCGCTTGGCAGTGCCGTGGGCGAGGATCGGCACGTGGGTGAGCATCTCGTGGTAGATGAACTCGTCGGCTTCGGTGGTCTGGATCACGCCATCCAGCGCCATGACGCGGCCCATGCGCGGGTTCTGGAAGATCACCAGATGCTGGTGTTCGGTGCGCACTTCGTGCAGCAGTTTTTCCATGCGAAAACGCTGGCCGTAGCCTTCGTAGAGGGTTTCCAGGTACTCGCTGGTCTTGGTGACGGTCATGGTCAAGTGCTCCGATAAATGCGCGGGCGCCATCGTGGGGACGATTGCCCGGGAAAGGCGCGCATTCTACGTTGCCGAAGATGACAGGTCGAACCTCAGCTTGTTTTTTACCAGCGCAAACCACTGTGGGAGCGAGCCTGCTCGCGAAAGCGGAGCATCAGTTGCCGGTGATGGCGACTGACACAACGTCTTCGCGAGCAGGCTCGCTCCCACAGGGATGACAGTGTGATCGAAAATCTGCTCAGATCCGGACGTTGCCCCGTGGCCCGGCAATCGCCCAGATGATCAGGCCCAGCACTGGCAGGAGGATGATCAGCAACACCCAGACGATTTTCATCCCGGTGGAGGCGCCGCTTTTCAGCACGTTGATGATGGCCCAGATGTCGAGGGCAAGGATGATCAGGCCAATCAGACCGTTGAACGTGGAACCCATAGTGTCGCTCCAGAATAGTGGCATGCACTTTTAGGATAGACGGTCGCGCGCAGGGTTCCCTTTTATTGCGTTCAGACGTGAACGGCGACCTTCAAGGCTTCCAGTGCCGGCGCAGCGGCGATGCCGACCTCGGCGCACAACTCGAGCACGCGGGGCACGTCGTTGCCGTAGACCAGGACCATTTGCAGTTCGTCGTCGAGCAACTGGCTGAAATTCATCAGCGTGTACCCGCCGTTTTCCTTGTTCAGGCTGCTCATCTGCACCTGGATGCGGTTGAGTGCGGTCAGTGCTTCGGTCTTGGCCAGTTGCTTGGGCTTGAGGTTGAAATCCACACCCGCTCCGAACGAAGCGACGATTTGCGCGAAAAGGTCGACGTAGGTGTCGGCCTGGAACAGCACGGTTTCCGGCAGGCTGCCGACCACCACCCACTCACCCAGCGGAATCGGGAAGGTGTCGTCGTAGTTGATATCCGGATTGGCTGCCAGAAAAGCACCGGGGTCGGCATAGGCCTGCGCGGCTTCGTCGGCGACTTTCAGGATCTCGTCCTCGCCCATGCAGCCGGAGCTGATTTTGCTGATGAGTTCGACGAGTGCGGCTTTCATGAGGGCGGATCCTGTGGCGAAGGTAGATTTTCAGGGCGCGAAGGATAACGCATTATTCAGCACACCCGACATCCGTGGCGAGGGAGCTTGCTCCCGCTGGGCTGCGTAGCGGACCTCAAAAATCCGAAGGCCGCCATTTTTGCCAGCGCTGCGCACTGGAGCGGGAGCAAGCTCCCTCGCCACAGGGACCACATCTGCCTTCAAGCGAGCAACTTTTCCAGCTGCGCGGTGGTATCGACTGCGCCCATGGTCCGGGCCGCGTCCAGCGCGGTGACGCCATTGGCGTCCTTGGCCTTCGGATCTGCACCTTTGCCGATCAGGTAATCGACGATTTCAACGCGGTTGAACATCGCCGCCATCATCAACGCCGTGCGGCCGTCGAATGAAGAACCTTCGATTTCGGCACCCGCCTCCACCAGCGCTTTGACCACCGCCAGATCGCCTTTGAACGCAGCACCGGCAATCGGGCTCTGGCCGTTGCCATTGCGCATTTCCGGATCGGCCTTGTGTTTAAGCAGGACCTTCACTGCATCAACATGGCCGTAGTAGCTGGCGAGCATCAACAACGTGTCGCCCTTGCTGTTTTTCAGGTTCACCGGCAGCCCGGCGGTGACCAGGCGATCGAGCATCTCGGCATCACCGTCGCGCGCCTTGTTGAAAACCTGCTCGGTGAATTCGGCAGCTTCATCAGGGGTCATCTGGCGGCTTTGGTCAGACATGTGGCACTCCATTTTCGGTCTATCGGAAAGCCGACAGTTTCCCGAGCGCGACGGTGGCTGTCACTCGGTTTTTTCCGAGTGTCCCGATAGCCATGCTCAATATCGATGTTTGCCTTGTTGAATTTCAGCAAGGATTTCCTCACTGACATGCACGTAAGTTTCGCTGCCGGGGAGCCAGGCGAAGATAGGATCATCGCCGGTGAGGCCGGGATCGAAGCCCTCTTTCTTCAGGCGAGTCTTCTGGTATTTGAAGGTCCCGGTGGTCTCCATTTTCACTTTCACCCGCAGGAACAACGGCACGGCATAGGCCGGCATGCGTTGTCGGGCGAAACTCAGCAGTTCGGCGAAATCCAGCGTGGCCAGGGATTCGGCGGGGGTGATTGCGGCCATCCCCGCGCGTCCATTGGTGTTGGGGATTTCCACGCCGTACGCCACCGCTTCAGAAATCAACGGATGCTGCAGCAACAGGTTCTCGACTTCGGTGGTCGACACGTTTTCACCCTTCCAGCGATAGGTATCGCCGAGGCGATCGACGAACTGCGCGTGGCCGAATCCGATGTTGCGCAGCAGGTCGCCAGTGTTGAAAAAGCGATCACCCTTGTTGAACACATCGTGCACGACAACGCGGTCGGTTTTCTGCGGATCGGTGTAACCGTCCAGCGGTGCCTTGTCGTCGATCCGTGCCAGCAGCAGGCCCTGCTCGCCTTTGCCGACCTTGCGCATGAAACCATCCTCGCCGCGCAACGGCTCGCCACTGTCGTGATCGTAGGCAACCAGTTCCCAGGCCATCAGCGAAAAACCGACGGTGTTGTCGAAATTGAGGATATTGCTGAAACCGATATTGCCGTCGCTCGCGGCGTACAGCTCACAGATGTGTTCGACGGCGAAACGCGTCTTGAACTCGCCCCACGCGCCGGGGCGCAAGCCATTGCCGATCATCTTGCGTACGTCATGGCGGCTGTCATCGGCGCTGGCAGGTTGCTCGACCAGATAGCGGCACAACTCGCCGACATAGCCGATAGTGGTCGCGCGATAGCGGCGCACATCATTCCAGAACTGACTGGCGCTGAATTTGCGCCGGATGGCAAAACCCGAAGCGCCGTTGATCGCCGAGCCCCAGCACACGCACAGGCCGGTGGCGTGATACAGCGGCAAGGTGCAGTAGACGACGTCATCCGGGCCCATATCGAGGGCGATCATGCCGAAGCTTGCCGAACTGCGCATCCAGCGCCCGTGCTTGAATACCCCGGCCTTGGGCAGGCCGGTGGTGCCAGAGGTGTAGATGTAGAAACATGGATCGTCGAAGAAAATCTGCGCGCTGCTTGGCGGGTTGTCGCTGCTGGCGTCGGCACTGGCGCTGATCAGATTGACGTAACCCTCGGGCGCGATGCCCGGATGGCTGTACGTGTCTTGATCGGCGACAAACCATGTACGTGGTGCAGCTATGGAGACTTCATCACGCACGCCGGCATAGGTCGCAATCAACTCTGCGCCGACCACGATAGCCACCGGCGCGACCAGGTTGATGCTGTGGACAAGCGTGTCGCGCATCAGCGAGGTATTGAGCAGCGCACTGACCGCACCGAGCTTGGCCAACGCGAGAATGGTCACCAGCAATTCCGCACGGTTCTCGATGAACACCGCGACCACATCGCCTTTGCCGATGCCCTGCTCGCTCAGATAATGCGCGATGCGATTGGCCCACTGGTTGACCTGCGTGTAGGTCAGCGCAACGTCATCCTGCATCAACGCCACGCCGTCTGGATTGCGCAGCGCCGCCTGCTCGAAGGTCCAGCCCAGGCCACACGTTTGGGTCGGATCCGTGACGTTGGCGACCTTCATGCCTTTGACCACCCGTGGGATGGCTTTGGCAATCATCGGCAGTTTGCGGAGCATCATGCCCCAGGTAATCGTGTCGCTTGGTGCGTGACGCATGAAAGCTCCCCGTTCGACCTTGACGTGCAGATCGCTGTTCTTGTTATCGGGTAATGGCTGCGACCGACGCGTTTTATCGAAGGTCGAGAGGGAAAGTACGTCAGCGCTCGCGAGGCTGTACACGCGGTTTTTGCAATGATTTGTATCCCGTCGCGCTGGATGGGAAAGCGTGGATTCTGGTACGGACGTTTGGTTCCGTTGTGCCAGGAAAAATCACGCAAAATGCAGGATGCACGATGGCCATTCATGCAGATTGCACGACGCCTGCAAAATGCAACGATTGCAACCGATTGATTTATAAGGTTTTTTATTCTAATCAATACTGGCACAAACGCTGCAACTACCTCCGCATGCTTGCCATTCAAGTACATACGGAGCTGATGACATGAGCCTGATTCAAGAAAAATTTACATCGCTGTTCTCCAACTACGAAGTCAGCACTGCCCCACGTCCTGACGGTGGCATCCTGCTCACTTTGCGTAGCAGCGACGGCAAAGTCTTCAAACGCGCCCTCTCGTATCAGCAGCTGCATGCCGGTGACCAACTGTCGTGGGCGATCAGCGCGATCCGCCGTGACCTGGCCGAACAGGCCAGCGAGTTGCCGCAAATTGCAATGCTGCAGAGCCAGCAGCGCTTTGCCCTGCCGACGTATCACTCGCTGTAATTTGCTTTAAATAAAACAGGCCGTGGAGCATGCGCTTCACGGCCTGTTTTTATGTGCGCATGATCTTTGTAGGAGCTGCGGCACGCTGCGATCTTTGGATCTTGATTTCATGCCTAAATCGAAAGATCGCAGCCTCGTTTCACTCGACAGCTTCTACAGGGACTTGTGCAATGGTCAGAAGGCTTCCGGTTCGATTCCGGTAAAGCTGTCGACCGTTACATGCCCAGCCAACTCCCCGCCTTCACGCGCCAGCCCGCAGGTTTTCAGACCGGCTGCCTGCGCAGCGTCGAGCTCTTCGACGATGTCCGACAGAAACAGGATTTCATCTGCCTCTACACCTACCGCCTGCTGAATATTGCGATAGGACTGCGCCTCCCGCTTGGGCCCCGACGTGGTGTCGAAATAGCCGCTGAACAGCGGCGTCAGATCCCCTGCCTCCGAGCAGCCGAAAATCAGTTTCTGCGCCTGGATCGATCCGGAGGAGTACACAAACAGTTGATAACCGGCGGCATGCCAGCGTTGCAGCGCTTCAACCGCATCCGGATAAACGTGGCCTTTCAACTGCCCGGCCTGATAACCCTGCTCCCAGACCATGCCTTGCAATGCCTTGAGCGGCGTGGCCTTGCGGTCTTCGGCGATCCAGCTCAAGAGGATTTCAACAACCCGTTCAACATCGGCCTGCGGCTCGTTGCTGTCGCGGCGCACGACGTCGAGCTGTCCGGCGACGTCAGTGCGGGACGCGTTCTGGCGCACGAAATCCGGCAAGTGTCTGGCGGCGTACGGAAACAGCACATCGAAGACGAAACTCACCGCGCTGGTGGTGCCTTCGATGTCGGTGAGGATAGCTTTGATCGACACGGTTTCAGTCCTCCAGACGCGGGAAGCGACCAGCGATGTCTTCGCCGGTGAAATTGGCAACCCAGCCTTCCGGGTTGTTGAACAGACGGATCGCCACGAAATGTGGATGCTCACCCATGTCGAACCAGTGCCTGGTACCGGCCGGAACCGAGATCAGGTCGTTCTTCTCGCAGAGCACGGCATAGACGTAATTGTCGATGTGCAGGGTAAACAAGCCACGACCGGCAACGAAAAATCGCACTTCGTCTTCGCCATGGCGGTGTTCTTCGAGGAACTTGGCGCGCAGTTCGGCTTTTTGCGGGTGATCACTGTTAAGACTGATCACATCAACGGTGATGTAACCGCGCTCGGTCATCAGTTTGTCGATCTGCTCTTTATAAGCGCTGATGACTTCTTCCTGACTGGCGCCGGGCTGGATCTTCGCGGCGGCTTGCCAGCGGTCGAACCGCACGCCCTGCTCGGCGAGCGTCGAAGCGATATCTTCGAAATGGGTCAGCACCTTGTTGGGAATCTCAGGGCTGGAAACGTGATAAACGGACAGGCTGCTCATGGGCAATTTCTCGGTAGCGGCGGCGCCGTCCGGCTCTTCAAGACCGGTCGGGCGCAGCATGTCATCAGGCAAACGGGCTGTTTCTGGTGAACTCAGCCTTGGCGGTTCATGACGCTGCGGGTTTTCAACTCGCATTCAAACAGGAATTCAAAGGCCTCGATCTGCCGCAGCGCGTCGCTCATCTGCGCGCCCCAGGTGTACAGGCCATGGCCGCGAATCAGATAACCGACGCAGTCGGGATGGGCGTCGAGCCAAGGCTGCACCCTGGCGGCGAGGCGCGCAATGTCCTGATCGTTGTCGAAAATCGGCACGCGCACCCGCGATTCGTGAGTCGAGATGCCGCTGAAAGCTTTTTGCAGTTCGTAGTCTTCAAACTCGATGAAGTCTTCCGGCGTCAGGCGCGACAGCACCGTGGCGTTCACCGAATGGGTGTGCAGCACCGCACCGATCTCCGCGCGCCAGCTGTAGAGCTGGGTATGCAACAACGTTTCGGCGGAGGGTTTCTTGCCCGGCTCCAGGCTATTGCCGGACAGATCGGTGGCGAGCACGTCATCCACACCCAGCTGGCCCTTGTGCTTGCCCGACACCGTCAGCAACGCTTCGCTTGGCGACAGGCGTGTCGAATAGTTGCTGCTGGTGGCTGGCGACCAGCCCCGTCCATATAGAAAACGCCCGGCGTCGACGATTTGTTGGGCGAGCTGTTCACGGCTAAGGCTCATGGCCTGTCCTCTTGCATACGTGTGGCAATGATAACGGCAGCGGCAAGCGCTGCGAGACTGGCAATACTAAAGGTCAATGCTGGGCCGAGCGCATTCCAGCTGTAACCGGAATACAGCGCGCCGAGCGCCCCGCCGGTGCCGGCCAGTGCCGCATACAACGCCTGGCCCTGACCTTGCTGGCGGGCGCCGAAACTACGTTGCACGAAAGCGATGGCAGCCGCATGAAAGCTGCCGAACGTCGCTGCGTGCAGCACTTGGGCGAACAACAGCACCCAGAGAAATTCAGCAAACGAACCGAGCAGCAGCCAGCGCAACGCCGCCAGGAGGAAACTCGCCAGCAGCACCCGACGCAGGGAAAACCGCGCCAGAATGCGACTCATGGCCATGAACATCAGTACTTCCGCCACCACACCGACAGCCCAAAGCATGCCGATGACGCCACGGCTGTAACCGAGGCGCTCGAGGTGCAAAGTCAGAAAGGTGTAATACGGTCCGTGGCTGACCTGCATCAGCGCCACACAAGCATAAAATGCCAGCACGCCGGGATGGCGCAGTTGCTTGAGAAAGCCCTCGCCCGTCGGCCGATTGCCTTGCGCCGGCTGCGCATTCGGCACCCACAGACTGCTGAGGACGATGCCGGCCATGATCAGTACCAGCGCCGCCGGGTAGATGTCCAGGCTCAGCCATTCGAACAACCGCCCCAAGACCACCACGGTGATGATGAAACCGATCGAGCCCCACAGGCGAATCTGGCTGTAGCGCGACGTTTGCCCTTGCAGGTGCGCGAGAGTGATGACTTCGAACTGCGGCAGCACCGCGTGCCAGAAAAACGCATGCAGGGCCATGACCATCGCCAGCCAGGCATAGGTCTGGCTGACGAAGATCAGCGAAAAGGTCAGCAACGTACAGACCGCGCCAAAGCGCACGATGGCCAGGCGTCTGCCGGTGTAATCGCCGAGCCAGCCCCAGATGTTCGGCGCCACGCAGCGCATCAGCATCGGAATCGCCACCAGCTCGCCGATGCGTGCGGCGCTGAAGCCGAGGTGATCGAAGTACAGCGCGAGGAACGGCGCTGTCGAACCGAGCAAGGCGAAATAGAACAGATAGAAACTGGACAGCCGCCAGTAAGGGAGCGCCGCCACGCCGGTTATGCCGCGACGGCTTTGAGCGCAGCCATCAGAGCTGGCCCAGCACCGGCGTGCTCACGCGCACATCGGCGTTCTGCCCACGGTGGCGCAGCAGATGATCCATCAGCACGATGGCCATCATCGCTTCGGCGATCGGCGTGGCACGGATGCCGACGCACGGGTCGTGACGCCCCTTGGTGATCACGTCGACCGGGTTGCCGCTCACGTCGATCGAACGCCCCGGCGTGGTGATGCTCGAGGTCGGTTTCAACGCCAGATGCGCAACGATCGGCTGACCGGACGAGATACCGCCGAGGATGCCGCCAGCGTTGTTGCTGAGGAAACCTTGCGGCGTCAGTTCATCGCGGTGCTCGGTGCCACGCTGGGCGACACAGGCAAAACCGGCGCCGATCTCGACACCTTTGACTGCGTTGATGCTCATCAGCGCGTGGGCCAGTTCGGCGTCGAGGCGATCAAAAATTGGCTCGCCAAGACCCGGCATCACCCCTTCGGCGACCACGGTGATCTTCGCCCCGACCGAGTCCTGATCGCGGCGCAACTGGTCCATATAGCCTTCCAGCTCCGGGACCTTGTCCGGATCGGGACTGAAGAAGGCGTTTTCCTCTACCGAATCCCAGGTCTTGAACGGAATCTCGATCGGACCGAGCTGGCTCATGTAACCGCGAATGACGATGCCCTGACTGGCCAGATACTTCTTGGCGATCGCCCCGGCCGCCACGCGCATCGCGGTCTCCCGCGCCGAACTGCGGCCGCCGCCGCGATAATCACGCTCGCCGTATTTGTGGTGGTAGGTGTAGTCGGCGTGGGCCGGGCGGAACAGATCCTTGATTGCCGAGTAGTCCTTGGACTTCTGGTCAGTGTTGCGGATCAGCAGGCCGATCGCGCAACCAGTGGTGCGGCCCTCGAACACGCCGGAGAGGATTTCGACTTCATCGGCTTCCTGACGCTGGGTGGTGTGGCGGCTGGTGCCCGGCTTGCGGCGATCGAGGTCGCGCTGCAGATCTTCCAGGGAAATCTCCAGGCCCGGCGGGCAGCCGTCGACAATGGCGACCAACGCCGGACCATGGCTTTCGCCAGCGGTGGTGACAGTGAACAACTTGCCGTAGGTATTGCCGGACATGCAGGACGCTCCGTGAAATCAAACCCGAATTCTTGATGCGCGCCAGTATACGCAGGCTAACCGAGTAGTTCATCCTCGAACCTTAGTGGTGCCGGCGAGTCCAACCGGCACCTTGACCAATGATGGCGTGATGATGCTGCGAGTTCTGATCTTGAGTCTTACCCTCTTTACCGGCTTTGCCCAAGCGACAGTCCTACAACGCCCGGTCACTCTGGACACTGGCAACGGCGAACTTTTCGGTTCGCTGTTGCTGCCCAAGTCCGACAGCCCGGTGCCGATTGTTCTGATCATTTCTGGCTCGGGTCCTACAGATCGCGACGGAAACAACCCCGACGGCGGACGCAATGACAGCCTCAAGCGTCTGGCCTGGGTGCTGGCCAAACACAACATCGCCAGCGTGCGCTACGACAAGCGCGGTGTTGCGGCGAGCCTGGCGGCTGCTCCCGACGAACGTGATCTGTCAGTTGAAGGCTATGCCGCGGACGCGGTGGCGTGGGGGCAGAAGCTCAAAGCTGATCCGCGCTTCGGCAAACTGATTCTGCTCGGCCACAGCGAAGGCGCGCTGATTGCCAGCCTCGCCGCGCCGAAGCTGGACGCGGCGGCGGTGATCTCGCTGTCCGGCAGCGCGCGGCCGGTCGATCAGGTGATCCGCGAGCAATTGGCCCGCAGCCTGCCGCCGCCTTTGATGCTGCGCAGCAACGAACTGCTCGACAGCCTCAAAGCCGGAAGCCCCGATGACAATGTGCCGCAACCGTTGCAGGTGATCTTCCGCCCGAGCGTGCAGCCGTACCTGATTTCGCTGTTCCGCCAGGATCCGGCGCAAGCCTTTGCCCAACTGAAAATGCCAGCGTTGATCGTCCAGGGCAGCAACGACATTCAGGTTGGCACCGAGGACGCGAAGCTGCTCAAGGCAGCAAAACCTGACGCGCAATTGACCGTGATCGAGGGCATGAACCATGTGTTGCGCATCGTCCATAACGACATGAAGCGGCAATTGGCTTCCTACAAGGACCCGAATCTGCCACTGGCCGCCGAACTGGGCGCCGCCGTCATTGAATTTATTGACGGAATTCGTGCAAGTTAACTGCGTTTTACCCTCCAGCCTCACAGAAAACGGCCGATAAGCCTTTGTCGCCAGCGCAACGTCTGGCGGCAAGCAGGGCTTGGACAGGATCTCGCCGTTATGACTGACACCCAGACTTCACCCGACACTACCGCCGAAAAAGACGCTCCGCCAGCGGTCGAGCTGCCGTGGGCGGACGTGCAGGCCGAGCACCACAAGATGCTCCGCCTCGCGCCGCTGCAGACCGATCGCAATACCGGTGGCCGGCCGTTGCGCTTTGTCGAATTCGGTTACGCCGAGCGCAACAGCAAAGAGCGCAGCCTGATGCGCATGGCGATCAAGCTGACAAACCAGCGCGTGCGCAAAGAGCAGAATCATCTTGATGTGTGGGTCGACCACGCCACCAAACGGGTGAGCTTCGGTCCCGACAGCGGCTTGCAGATCGAACCGCTGAACCGCGGCATCGGCCGTTTCATGGCCGCGCAAGGCATCAACTGGGCGAAAAAGCGCTGGCCCGGCTACACCGTCGACGGCATGGACCTGAACAACAAGGACGCGCTCAACGAAGACACGCGCTTGCGTCGCGACCATTTCCTGCGCGTACACGGCTTCGATGTGGCTTACGCCGATGCCCAGCATTTGAAAGGCAGCATCAAGGCTGTGCAGGTCGGTGACCTGCTGGGTGACTGGAACAGCGAGAAACTGCAGATCGTCGAGATTCTTGAAGCCGCGCAAATGCTGCAGCAGGCCGAGCAGAATCTGGCTGAGCAGGAAGTGAAGCTGAAAAAGCAGGAAGAGAAAGTCAGCAAGTTCAAGCGTGAAGACGCCGGGCTGCGTTTCACCATTACGTGTCTGGTGGCGTTTGCGGTGTTTCAGGCCGGGTTGCTGATCTGGATTGCTACGCACCGTTGATGGCTTGAGACCGCGTCGCGGCCATTCGCGAGCAGGCTTGCTCCCACAGGGGAATGCATTCCAATGTGGGAGCGAGCCTGCTCGCGAAGCTTTTAACCGGTCAGACGCGAGATGCGAAAAGTGCCTGATGCGCGCGGCACTGCTCCGCTGTCAGCATGAACACGCCATGCCCGCCGCGCTGGAACTCCAGCCAGGCGAAATCGACTTCCGGGTACAACGCTTCGACATGCACCTGGCTGTTGCCCACCTCGACAATCAGCAAACCCTTCTCGGTCAGGTGATCCGCCGCTTCGGCGAGCATGCGCCGGACCAGATTCAGACCATCATCGCCGCAGGCCAGGCCGAGTTCCGGCTCGTGCTGATATTCGTCCGGCATGTCGGCGAAATCTTCCGCGTCGACGTAGGGCGGGTTCGACACGATCAGATCGAAACGCTGCCCCGGCAAGCCCTCGAAGCCATCGCCCTGCACCGTGTAGACGCGCTCATCGACGCCATGGCGCTCGATGTTCTGATTGGCCACTTCCAGCGCTTCGAATGACAGATCCGCTAGCACCACTTCGGCATTCTGAAACTCGTAAGCACAGGCGATGCCGATGCAGCCGGAGCCGGTGCACAGGTCGAGAATCCGCGCCGGTTCGTTGCCGATCCACGGCGCAAAGCGGTTTTCGATCAGCTCACCGATCGGCGAACGCGGGATCAGCACGCGCTGATCGACGATGAACGACATGCCGCAGAACCACGCCTCGCCGAGCAGATAAGCGGTGGGAATGCGCTCTTCGATACGACGCTTGAGCAGCCGTTGCAGATTGACCAGTTCGTCATCCTCCAGCGCGCAATCGAGATAGCTGTCGGCGATTTCCCACGGCAGGTGCAAAGCGCCCAGCACCAACTGGCGCGCCTCGTCCCAGGCGTTGTCGGTGCCATGGCCGAAAAACAGATCCTCCCCATGGAAGCGGCTGACGGCCCAACGGATGTGGTCGCGCAGGGTACGAAGTCGGGAAGTGATCACGGCGTAGAACTCCAGAAAAAACGACTGGCGATTCTAGCAGCCAAAACGCGCGACGACGACGCAGGAAAAACCGCGCGGCAACGGTAGGAGATTTCTTTTTTTTGCATCAGGCATTGAACGGAACGTGTAACTTGACAAGGCTGCAGGCCAAGAACGACGGCGCCTACGATGGTAGCGATTCACAGAAGCGCTCAGCCAGAGGACAATGTCGCAAAAGCCCCACCCCGAGGAGCCCCAGAATGTCCGTTCCAAAAACGATGTTTCAACTCAGCGGCCGCGGTTACGCAGCGGCCACACTGAGCCATGCCACCGTGGTCATCATCGATGCCCAGAAGGAATACCTCAGTGGCCCGCTGGCCCTGAGCGGCATGGACGCGGCCGTCGCGAACATCAAACAAGTGGTTGCCGCAGCCCGTGCCGCCGGTCGGCCGATCGTGCACGTGCGTCATCTCGGCACCGTTGGTGGCCTGTTCGACCCGCAGGGCGAACGGGGCGAATTCATCCCCGGCCTGGAACCGCAAGGCGATGAAACCATTATCGGCAAACTGCTGCCGAGCGCGTTCCATGGCACCGAATTGCTCGAGCGCCTGCAGAACCTCGGCTCGCTGGACCTGATCGTCTGCGGTTTCATGAGTCACTCCAGCGTCAGCACCACGGTGCGCGCGGCGAAGAACCTCGGTTTCCGCTGCACCCTGGTCGAAGACGCCTGCGCGACCCGCGATCTGCCATTCAAGGGCGGCGTGCTCAGCGCCGAGCGCGTACAGGAAGCGGAAATGGCGATCATGGCCGACAACTTCGCCACGCTGGCCAAGACTCAGGACCTGATCTGATCCTGCCCTTGCGAGCGGTGCATTGGCGCCGCTCATCCGCTATATCCGCTGATTTGCCGCAAATGCCATAGCCTCAGGAACAACCCGGTCAACTCCCGGTCGAAGGGCCGATACCATTGAGGAAGGTCGGAATGAAGTTATCCGATGGATTTGACGCACGCCGTTTGCGGCCCAAAGGCCAAAGCAACTGGCGTTTTCGATTTGGCGCGGCGATCTCGGCGATTCTGGCGACGTTCGGCGTGCTGCTGGCGATGGCCGGCGCAGCCAGCCTGCTCGGCCGCCCGCCAGCGCTGGGTGACTTGAATGCATCGCCGCTGGGCTCGGCAATCATGCTCGCCGTCGGTTTGCTGTTCCTGTACTTCGGCGTTGCCCTGTGGCGCCGCTGCCGCCGTCGCGCACGGCAATCGCGGGAACTGAACATGTCCCCGCATCTGATGAAAAAACACGACTGACCGACGGCCTGGCTTTTTGCCGGGCCGTTTTCTGTCGACTTGGGTAAACTGGCCGCCCCTCGCGGAGGCTGACATGCAAGACGACGATTTTTCTCTGTTCAAAAGTGCCATCCAGGGCGTCAAGCCTATCAAGCACGACCGCGCCGATACCGGCAAACCCAAGGCCGACCGCGCGCAGATCGCCAAGCTGCGTCAGTCCGCCACCGTGCGCAGCGACACCACCATCATTGACGGCCTGTCCGACCAGTTCGTGATCGACGTCGGCCCGGAAGACGAGCTGATGTGGTCCCGCGATGGCGTGCAGGAAAGCCAGATGCGCAAGCTCAAGGTCGGGCAGATCCCGTTCGAAGGCAGCCTAGACCTGCACGGCATGAGCGTGGAAAAGGCCCGCGAAACACTCTGGGCCTTTCTCGCCGAAGCGACCAGATTCGAAATCCGCTGCGTGCGCGTGACCCACGGCAAGGCTGTGCGCCTGGATGGCAAGCGGCCGATGATCAAAAGCCACGTCAACACCTGGCTGCGCCAGCACGCGCAAGTGCTCGGCTTCTGCTCCTGCCAGGCCCGCCACGGCGGCGCCGGCGCGGTTTATGTGATGCTGAAACGGACGATGATGGAAGGTCGCGACGAATAAAGCCGTCACACCGAACTTGCAGGGTTGTGTCCGCCACCGTACCCTTGCCCTTTGCGAAAAATCCCCACAGGTAGTTTCATGTCCCTGGAACAGAATTACACCGCGATGTAGGGTGGGTTCTGCCAGGTGTCCAAGGGCAATGAAATCGGGAGCCTCGTACCTCCTGCCACCTGACTTTTCTTGCTCAAACGCACTCATTGGTACGGAAATTGGTACAAGGTCTCACGCCTGGAGCTGTATACATAGGCGCCATGAGGCTTATTCCGGGGACGAAACCTCCTCGCTCTGATCTCAGCCTTCGCCAGTATCGGAGGGCAAAAAATCACTTTGCCATAACAGCCGCTGCCGAGCTCATCGCTCGTAGGGCATATCTTTCGAGGCGTTTTCCCCTAGCCAGTAAGCCCAGCAAGGTAAATGAATTCTAGACTTGCATTCACGAACGGCTAAAATGCGCCTCGACTATGAGACCCCTTCCTATGATTGACGCAGTTGACCTGTTCTGTGGTGCCGGCGGACTAACCGCAGGCTTGCGGCACACCGGGATTTCAGTTAAAGCCGGTTACGATATTGAGCAGCAATGCGAATATGCCTATCGCGAAAATAATGGTGCTTCCTTTGTTGCTAAGAACGTAGAGGAAGTCACTGCTGAAGAGCTCCTAGCGTGGTATCGCCCAGGCAGATATAGATTATTGGCAGGCTGCGCACCCTGCCAACCATTTTCTAGCTATAACCAAGGCAAAGATACTCGCAACGACCGCAAATGGCCGCTGTTGTACGCTTTCCGACGCCTGATTGAAGAGACTCAACCTCACTTGGTTACAATGGAAAACGTTCCTGATGTAACCAAGCACGAGGTGTATCATGACTTCGTGAAAGGCCTGATTGAGCAGGGATATTCTGTGTGGGCGGATCGTGTAGCTTGTGTTGACTATGGTTTACCGCAGCAGCGGCGACGGCACGTATTACTAGCATCCAAACTGGGAGAAATTAATTTAATAGCCCCAACTCATGCGAAAAACCCGCTTACCGTTCAAGAGGCAATTGGCAATTTACCTCGCCTTGCTGCTGGAGAATGCGATCCTCATGATCCATTGCACCGCGCTGCTACCCTGACTCCTCTGAACATGCAGCGAATTATACATTCACGCCAGGGCGGAACCTGGAATGATTGGCCCATGCACTTAATTGCGGAGTGCCATAAAAAACCGAGCGGTAAAACATATCCAAGCGTCTACGGACGAATGCGCGCAGATCAACCTAGCCCTACAATGACCACATTATGCTATGGCTTTGGCAACGGTCGCTTTGGACACCCAGATCAAGCACGTGCTATTTCGCTACGTGAAGCAGCAGTCCTTCAATCTTTCCCTCTAGAATATGTTTTTATGCCTCCCGATAAGATCACCTTCAAAGCAGTAGGCCGGATGATCGGAAATGCAGTTCCGGTACGTCTAGGGGAGGTAATCGGAGAGAGCCTAGTGAATCATGTTGCATCGTACGAGGCACAAAAAAGTTCAGCAGCCACTATTACGTCGATTACGTAACGCTTCAAACAACCGACACATTGAACTGCCCAGAGCTAATCTGGGCACTGCACAATTTTAAGACAAACCCGGATATGGTGTACTTGCAGGGCTTCCCACACGAACCAACATAGACAATACCGGATTCTTATCAACATGCTTGTTGCGATATCTACTTAACGGCTCCCATCCCGACAAGGAGTGTATCGCATACAGTATTAATTCGTAGGCACAACTAGCAAACATATAAAACGTTGGAAAAGTCACTGGCAGCCAATTAGGCCGAACAGGAAGCTCCACAGCAGTTTCTGTAATAGCTATCGGCTGCACGTGAAAAAAACCATGTTTATTATCAGCAAATCTTTCCGGATGTTCAAACCTGTATCCGAACCCTCGCAGATGAAAAACATCCTCCCCGCTCAAACAAACAGCCTCCGCATTAATATCGCCATGATCCGTTGTTATAAAGCGCAACAACTTAATCCATTCATTTCGTCGATCCACATCTACAATAACGTATGGTGACTGTGCGCTAGGATTCATAAAGAAAGCGGCTAATCCAAATTCTAATTTACTCTTCGGCGAATCAGAATAGTAGATCGGCGCCTGATTCTTTCGTGCCTCCCCTGCTTTCAACGCACTATATTTATGCAATGTGGGCTGCGTGGATATCTTTCCATAATTATCATTATGTAAGTCGACCAAAAATTTAGCCAACGCTGAAGCCTGGGTTCTGTCCATATAAGCCCCGAAACAAATCACATTAACAAGTAAGATTGCGGCTCATAATTCACTGACGTATTCCCACATCTTAGATCGCCATGTACCCATCGCTCCTTATCAAAAGAGAGCAAATCACTTGGGAAGCTTTTCGCCTCGGCAGTCTGTTTAAAAGAAGAAACGTCTTCACAAAATTTTAGACTTGGCAATTTATGAATATCAAATTCCCCCTGCCCTTCCAACCCAGCCTTTGCTTCCTCCGCCCAAAATACTGGCCGACTAAACATAAAAGAAGGTTGAAATTGATACTCTGCTAGAGATTCTGGTATAAATACATTTTCAGTTAGAAAGCACAACTTGCTCCAACTTTCCTCGTCCGAATAGTCCGCCAGCACCCATGGTAACTGCGGAGCAAGATGAGGTAAATCAGCAACGACCTCTTGGTTAGGCATTACTATTTTTTCTAACCAATGCGACACTACGACAGCACAGACCCGAGAAAGCGAGCGATCATCCATATTTTTTAACAAAGGGAGATCTTTCTCTAGTACGTTAAAAACCCTTATATCGCGTCGTTCAGTCAACAACTGACGAAATGTCACTACCTCGGCACTCTCTATACCTAAATATCCCAGAATTTCATGCCCTATGAAACGCGGCGATTCAACATTAATCACCTCAAATCCTAGAGCTTGCGTAATTGGTGTGTTTAGATTATTCAGAACAAACTCATGCATCTGTGTAAATCTATTCTTCTCGGAGATTAGGTTAGGCCAATGCCATGGACGAAACCCTGAAAATTCGCTTACTGACCAGAGAGAGGGTTCTGCTACTTGTTCACTGCCCACATCAAGATCAGCGTAAGAAGAGGATGTACGTGACATGGTCAAATCGAATGAGTTAGTGCCGAATTGATTTACTACTACAATCGGTCCAACGTCGCACATTAGCCTGCCGGCATATGCCACCTCAGCCCCAGTAGACCAAGCGGACCCTCCAGCTACAGTCTCTAATCCTAAAAGATCATAATCCACCATGACTAAATCATAACCACTTAGAGCTTCTGAGGGATTAAAATGTTCTTTTCTGGACTCTAGGCGTTTGGTGTGAAGATCAGCAATTATGCTAGAAACCTCTCCGGTTCCCGGAACGATTACATCAAAATCCCCATACCCTTCAATTTTTTTCTTCCACGACTCCGCTCTATCTGTTTCATCATCCAATATCAGTATTTTCATTCTTGCTGCAACTCCCATTCAATCTTAAATGCTGTACTGTAACCTTTAAAAGGTTTAACAAACCCGATATCGCAACCTAGTGAGTCTGACACCATCTTAACTATCGTCAAACCGATACCCATTCCTCCGAGCCCAAGAGCTTTTCTTTCTTCAGGTATTTCCAACCGACGAACGAAAGGTTTAAACAGATCTTCGCTATCCTCCAACCTAACGCCGATACCCGTATCTAGAACATAAAGCATCCTGGATCTGCCATCTACTTGCGAAACACAACGAATGGTCTTCTCTGGCGAATCTATCATTGCATTTATGGAGTTTATGAATACATTCTGGAAAACTGCGTTCCACGCTGCTAACGAGGCTTCAGGAAACATGAGCCCGGCGTCTACATCGGAACAATCTACATTTATGTTTCGGAGAAGCGCTTCGGAATTCGTAACAATTCTTTCTAGTACCTTTTTCACCTTATACTTATTCCGCTTTTCGCGATCATATTCGTTCATAAGTGGCGAGAATAGTTTACGTACCTTCGCAGACCGTACGGCCCAAGCATCAATTGCCGATATCAGTTTTTCGTCTCGAACGTTACCGCTACGACTAGCTAAATCACGCCTAATTTCATTAAGAGCCGAAATTTCTTTCCCAGACTCGTGCTCCATCGCAATTGCAGCCATACCTGTAGTTGCGAGAGTCGCAAGCAGAATTCTTTCCGCATTTATACCGTCTTGACGCTGCCGCTCCAAACTCTCCAGTTCTTCAAATCTATCGGAAACTGATATTACTTCTTTTCTTAATGTGTCTGGAACACGCATTGAAAGCTGAAAAATCTGCTCTCTTATTTCCGAGATTTTTTCATCCGTCTTCGGAATATCTAATTTTTCGGCGGCAATTGTTCGCTGTCTGCGCTCGTAAGAACGCATCGCATAATAATCAATAGCCCACCTAACACAATTCTGAAGCTCCGCAAACGCGTCATTATCAATCAAGCGATCTCGCGTGACCTGAACATTTAAGTAGTTCCCTGAGTCGACACTTCGCTTAGAAGCCGTCCGCCTTTCGTGAGACGTTGAAATGCTGGCAATACCGAAAATTCGACTGTTGGTCGGTAGATCATTCAATCCACTCTGAACTTGAAGCTCTGCTGGCAATAGCGATGACCTGTTAAGTCGATGCGAATGTGCGATTTCCAGTTGTAGCCAATCTTGTTCATCACCTCCATAAAAAGGCAACCTAAATCCATTATCGTAAATATGAATACCGCCAAACCTACGAAAATATTCGCGGGCTTCATGGACCCCGACTCCGCCAGCTTGTTTCCCTGAAAGTTTAAATACGTAGATTTTAAATGATACTTTATCTAAAAGCCCTGTAGATTGTCCATGCTCAACTTTATACTTATCACCATCCCTAAATTCTACTCGAACCTTATTAACCCCCCCAGATCGACCATTCCTTAGCGAACCGTGTATTGTGGCGATCCAATTATCGAGTGCCTTCCCCATCTGATCAGAGAATGCTTCAACAGCCTCATCAGGCAGACCTTCGATTGTAATATCGAACTTATCCTCCTCACCAAGATCATCAATCAATGTATCTGGGGGCTTTAAGAACCATAACTCCCGCGCCAGTTCTTTAAGCTTCGGCGCATCCCACTCCTGCTTCAATCCTGTAATTTTTACCGAGGTGCCATGTGAGTAACCGGCGCCAAACGTAGTATCTTTTGCCGGGCTAATATTTGCCCCTGCCTTAATTAAATCACCTGAGCTCCTAGCGCTATCCCAATCTACATCAGCACGAAATGTTGAAGAGCCATTTTTCTTCGAAGTGAGCTCTAGCCCATCACCTAAAAACTGTACAGCTAAACGACCGATACCTTTCGAACCTGTTACCGTGCGATTCCGAGCCGTTTCCATTTTATCTTGCTTATGCGTAGTTCCGACTCGCAACCAATAATTGACATATTCGTCTCGCGACATCCCGTCGCCATTATCGGTGACGGTAATACTTTCGTCATCAAAACTTATAGATACTGTTGTCGCATCTGCATCGTAACTATTTTTTACAAGCTCAGCCAAAGCTACGTGGGGCTTACCAACCAAGCGCTCCCCTAATTCCCGCAACAATGCTGCATCAACCGTAAACTCTTTAAATTCCGTCTTTACTAGGGCGCCAGTTGTTTTAACCTGCATTTACTTTGTCCTTTTCGGTAACCTATAGCATCTGTCGCTAGGTAAATCAGGCTAAACGGTAGCACATGCGCCCCATATCAAAGCTGCGGTAGATTGGCGCCGAACGCCGGAATCATCGCCATCGCTCGTCACTCGCCCCATCCAGACGATCAGCCCTAGCCCTACAGATCCTGTCTCCTCTTATAGCAAAAAGCCATCCGAGACGTTAGGTTATCCATGCATAAAAATGAATTCCCACCGAATCCAGCATTTCCCAGATATGGTTCGCGCTGCTATAGCAGCGGTATCGGCGGTGGTCAGTAGCACCTACAGCCGGACATTAGCTATAGCGTAAGACTTCCTAAGCGATCTCGACACGTTGGGCATCAGAGAGGACTCAGTGACGGATGATGAACGCTGAGGACTTTGGTGTGAAGCTGGTCGTTACACGAATCCTCTGACCGTATGGGCCAATTTTCGGAGCGCCCAGGCGATCGCCGCAGGAGCTGCGATCAATGCGCGCAACGTTAGGCCGGCAGTAAACAAAGATATTGCAAGGGATAATTTCAGTTGGAAGCATGGATAACTACTCACTACCCAACTAGAAAACTTTAAGCACAAGAAATTATGATGATAAAGGAATAAAATAACGATGTTAATTTTAGATCCTAACGGACCAAAGCTAACCACATGCAAAACCTACAAAAACTTTTGACTCACAGCCAAAACCATCCAACCTTTCTATTTGCTTTATTCACACGAACTATTATAAACCTGCCTCAAAACATTGAGGCAAGATCTACAAAACTTTTATACGCCCTACTCTTCATATTTTTTATTAATTTCACTCTTAAGTTCTTCGACCTGAGGCTTAAACTTAAAATTCAAAAAATTATATCCCAAGCATGTACTGTTAAATTTGACTACCTCTTCTTCATTCACTCTTACCGAAAAGTCTACATCGTCAATTTCTCCCGGCTCGACATCGACCTTTTTTTGTCCCAAAGACTTGATACTCTCGACCTTAACATCCTTGTTTTCAATAGCTTTTCGGATGCGATCCTTTGTCGGGCCTACGTGTAGCTCGCTGTATTCTCCATGCCCATTTCGCAAAACAACCTCATACAAAATAGTTTTTTCAGCCATATGTTTTTCCTTTTCCTTTTCAAGCCAATTGACAACGTCCTAGCGCTGGACAGATGGACCCTACAATATTAACCCCCCAATTCGTCTTCTGACCTAGCTTCAGAACGAAAGGAAAGAGGCGTTCATCTCTACATGACAGTGGTGCGCCTGATACTTTATTGGCGAAACGCCTCTGCATCAAAGAAAATTTGTGGCCATGCCAAAATCTGGATAGCTGTAACCGAAGCTACGAAGGCTGGAGATCCGTGTTTTCCTCTGGCCGAGAGGTCCGACTACTTTGCAAGCACAGTCCATAGCTGCTCCAGCTTCGTCGTGTAGCTTCGGCTCATCATCCACCTACGCATTCCCCAGCTGGGGTGACGGGCACGCTGGCTGATCGGAGTGTCCCCCTGCCCCATCGCCCGTTGATCTGATCCAGTACTCCCATTAGCTTATTGGCGTCGGCAGGTTGAGAGGCGGCAAACAGGTCGTCGGTGTACTCCCCCTGTTGACAGAGATTAATCAACAGCACCTCAGCCTTGCTGTACTTGAACCCCGGTCGGAATACCCGGTCGAGCGCCTCAACCGCCGTTTTGGTCAACTGTCGCTGCTGATCGGCTACGACGCCCTGCGCAAGCTACACAAGGACACCCAGAACGCCGTACTGCTCTCCGACCTAGTCAAGGAGGCAGCATGAACTGGATCCTCACGCATACAGGCAAACGCTTCGACCTGTTCGAGCCGGACGTCGACATGATCAATCCGCGGGACATCGCTCACTCATTGGCTCACCTGTGCCGCTTCAACGGCCACACCCGCGAATTTTACAGCCCGGCCCAGCACAGTTGCTTGGTTGCAGATCTGGTGCCCGCCGAGCACAAGCTCGCCGCCCTCCTCCACGATGCCACCGAGGCGTACCTGGGCGACATGACCCGTCCACTCAAGGAGTGGATGCCTTATTACCGTGGCTTCGAGGACGTCATATGGGGCCGTTTTTGCGAGCGGTTTGGCTTGGAGATCGACCTCCCCGCAAGCGTGCACCAAGCCGACCTGATCGCCTTGACCACCGAACGGCGCGACCTGATACCGCCCGATCCGGACCCATGGGATTTCCTTGTCGGTATCGAACCCGCGCCCGAACGCATCCGGCCATGGTCACCCACCGAAGCCCAGCTCGCATACCACCAGCGCCTGATGGACCAACTCGCTATCGAACATCGGAGGAAAGCGGCATGAAGCAGGAACAGAACAGCACCCAAACCCAGTCCGCTTTGCTCCGCAGCGCCAGTTGGGTCGACGCGCCTGTGAACAACAGCCTCTGCTGCGCAGCAGCAGGCATTACTGCTTCTTCCCAAGCCACTGCCGAGGCACTTATACCCCACGAAAGGCTGCGCCGGGCAGCAGCACCTGAAGCCACGCTGATAGCTCAGCACCGCGCGCCCGCGCAGCCTGCCTTGGGGTATACGCACTTCGACACCGCCACGGAGTCGCCACCACAACTGTATCAAGTGGACAAGGTTCCTGAGGACAAAATGGCCGAGTTGGTCGGTACGACCCGCCGAGCACTGCAGGGCAAGCGCGCCAGAGGGATCATCCCTAAAGGCGTCTGAAACACCATCGACAACCGCATCTATTACAGCATCAGGAAATATGAGGCTTGGCTCGAAAGCCAATGGGATTGCCCACCGGAGTTGAATTTGTCGGCCAGTCCGTCAGGATTCGCTTCACCTGGAACGGGCAACGCCGTTGCGAAACCCTCTCCTATCCCCAGACACCGAAAGGCATTAAAGCGGCATCCGATCTACGCGCTAACGTAACCAGCCTGATCAGGCATGGCGTCCTCGACGATCAACGCTATGCCGAGCTGTTTCCCAACTCCACTTATGCCACCTACTCGGCAACTCCCCGATTCGGGGAGTATGCCCAGGAGTGGTTAAACAGTAGGGAGGTGGTAGCGGGCACCCGCAAGAACTATCAAGCGTCCCTGAGTCTATATTGGATGACTCACCTAGCCCTGCTAGCCGTCGACGGCATCACCTCGGTGCTGCTGCGCAAAATCGTAGCCAGCACTGAATGGAAATCGCCGGGCGTTAAGCGCTCGGCAATCCAGCGGCTGACTCCAGTGTTCAGCACCGCAGTTAAAGATAGGCTGATCAATCGCAACCCGGTCGAGTCCATTGAGCTTCCCGTGAAAGCGAAAAAGCCCATCGACCCCTTCACGGTGGCGGAAGCCAACGCCATCATCGAACACCTCTATAAGACGCTGACCCATTCGATGCGGATCTATGCGGCTTACTTCGAGTTCGCCTTCTATGCCGGCATGCGCCCTAGCGAGATAGCGGCCCTCCGGTGGGACGAGGTAGACAAGCAGAAACGCTTAGCCACCGTGTGTCGGATCGTCGCGGACTATAAGATTGAGGAGCGCACCAAAACCCGCAATGAACGGCAAGTGATGCTCAATAGCCGGGCCATGCACGCCATTGAGTTCGCCGAGCAAATTGCCGAACAACGTGCGAAACAGAGCCGTAGGAAGCAGCCGAAGTCGCCCTATATGTTCCCACCCACGAAGAACTTCAAGTTCATTCAGCAGTCCAGCGTCACCGACAAACACTTCCAGGCGGCACTGACCGAATTGGAGATTCGCGCCCGTCGGCAATACAACTGCCGACACACATAAGCTACCATGTGCCTCATGGCGGGTATGAACCCTGCGTTTATTGCCACTCAGCTCGGTCATAGCGTTCAGATGTTGCTATCGACATACGCCCGATGGATAAACTCCAGCACCGACTGGGGTGAGCTCGGGAAGCTTGAAAACAGCTTGATTGGTACAAAATTGGTACAGGCAGAAACAGTACCCCTCTGAAACCCTTATGGAATCAGCCCCTGTGACACTGGAACAGAATTACACCGCGATTCTCGGCCAATTGGGCGAGGACGTGTCCCGCGAGGGCCTGCTCGACACGCCAAAGCGTGCCGCCAAAGCCATGCAGTACCTCTGCCGCGGTTATGCACAGACGCTCGAAGAGGTCACCAACGGTGCCCTGTTCAGCTCCGACAACAGCGAAATGGTGCTGGTCAAGGACATCGAGCTGTATTCGTTGTGCGAACATCACCTGCTGCCGTTCATCGGCAAGGCGCATGTCGCCTATATTCCGAGCGGCAAGGTGCTGGGCCTGTCGAAAGTGGCGCGGATCGTCGATATGTACGCCCGTCGCCTGCAGATTCAGGAAAACCTCAGCCGCCAGATCGCCGATGCGGTGATGCAAGTCACCGGCGCGCTGGGCGTCGCTGTAGTGATCGAAGCCAAGCACATGTGCATGATGATGCGCGGCGTCGAAAAGCAGAATTCGTCGATGATCACCTCGGTGATGCTGGGTGAATTCCGCGAAAACGCAGCAACCCGTAGCGAATTCCTCAGCCTCATCAAGTAATTCGCAACAGAAAAGAGCCGGCGTTGATCGCCGGTTTTTTTTCGCCCGTGAAAAATCGGGTAAGCTGCGCGCCTTTCTTCATTCGTACCATGAGGCTTTCAACGTGTTCGTCAAAGCGCTTCGTGTCGGCCTCGGCCAACTGGTTATCTTCATCGATTTCATCACCCGCCCGGGCAAGAAAAAACGCCCCGCCGCTGCTCAGGCGCAAGTCGACGCGGCCGCGAAAGATCTGACACTTTATCAATTCCACGCCTGCCCGTTCTGCGTGAAAACCCGCCGCGCCCTGCATCGCTTGAACGTGCCGGTGGCGCTGAAAGACGCGAAGAACAACGAGCACGATCGCCAGACCCTGCTGGAACAGGGCGGCCGGATCAAGGTGCCTTGCCTGCGTATCGAAGAGAATGGGCAGACCACCTGGATGTATGAATCCAAGGTGATCGTTGATTATCTGGACAAGCGGTTTGCTGCAGTCTGACATTCATATCGGAATTTGACTGACGCCTTCGCGAGCAGGCTCGCTCCCACCCTTTGGAATACATTTCCACTGTGGGAGCGAGCCTGCTCGCGAAGAGGCCCTTCCAGACACAGCAAATCTCAGACAAAAAACCGGTCCTTGAGCCGTTTTATTTATATTCACGCCGCCCTCTCCATCTGCGCCCGCCGCACCACCGCCGCCAATCGCTTCAACCCTTCATCCAGCCGCGCCGGATCGATGTGGCTGAAATTCAAGCGCAAATGCCCATGATGCTCGTCCGGCTCGGGAAAGAACGGCTCACCGGGCATGAACGCCACATCATTGGCCAACGCCTCATTGAGCAAAGTCCGCGTATCCAGCGGTTGCTTCAACGTCAGCCAGAAAAACAGCCCGCCCTCGGGCATGTTCCACTCAGCCAGATCGGCAAAATGTCTTTCCAGCGCCAACTGAAATGCGTCGCGCCGCTGCCGATAGAAATCACGCAATTCGCTTAAATGCTGCTGATACTTTTCCGAGCCGATCCATTGCAGCGCCTGCCATTGACCGATGCGGTTGGTGTGCAGATCCGCCGATTGCTTGAGCTTGAGCAGGTGCGGAAACAGATCCGCACTGGCAATCAGATAACCGACCCGCAGACCCGGCAGCAAGGTTTTCGATACAGTGCCGGTATAGATCCAGCTGGCTTTTTTCAGGCGCGCGGCAATCGGCTTGGCACTGCCGCCATCGAAAGTCAGCTCGCGATACGGCTCGTCTTCGATCAGGGTGACGGCGAATTCATCGAGCAATGCGGCGACCGCAACGCGCTTGGCCTCGCTATAGCGCACGGCGGAAGGATTCTGGAACGTCGGGATCAGGTAGATAAACGCCGGGCGGTGCTGTTCCAGACGACTGCGCAGTTGCGCCAGATTGGGGCCATCGGCTTCCTGCAGTACGGTCAGGCAATCGGCGCCGAACAGCTGGAAGATCTGCAACGCCGCCAGATAGGTCGGCGCCTCCAACAGGATTTCTGTGCCTTTGTCGATGTACAGCTTGGCTGCCAGATCAAGGGTTTGCTGGGAGCCACTGACCACCAGCACCTGACTCGCCTGGCATTCAAGGCCCAGCGCCCTCGCCTCCGCCGCCAGCGCCTCGCGCAATGCCGGCTCGCCTTCGCTCATACCGTACTGGCCGAGCGATAACGGCATATCCGCCCATTCCACTTTCGGCAGCATCGCTTCAGCAGGCAAACCGCCGGCGAATGACATCACCTCTGGACGCTGAGCCGCGGCGAGGATTTCTCGGATCAAAGAACTTTTCAGGCGCGAGACACGTTCGGAAAAAGCCATGGAGGTCACCGTAGCGAGGGAGGCGAAAAATGAGTCAAACTGGTTGACTGAAACTACGACAGCTTGAGCGAGTACGTCAATATGCTTGACCTTAAAAACCCCAGCAGTCAGCAGCAGGCCATGGAAGCGTTCTTCTTCGGCTATCAGGCGTTCACTGCCAAGGCTGATGAAATGCTCGAGCGCCGCGGACTCTCGCGGGTGCATCAGCGCATCGTGTTTTTCATCGCGCGCTATCCGAACCTCAGCGTGAAGGAACTGCTGGCCCTGCTCGGCGTGAGCAAACAGGCACTGAACATGCCGCTGCGCCAGTTGCAGGAGATGCATCTGGTCGACAGCGTCGCTTCGCAGACGGACAAGCGTAAACGCCTGCTCGAGTTGACGGCGGAAGGTGCGAAGTTCGAGCAAGCGTTGCGCCGCGAGCAGGTGAAATTGCTCGAGCGAGTGTTTGCCGAGGCTGGCGAAGCGGCGGTGAATGGCTGGCTGGCGGTGAATCTGGCGTTGGGTGGCAGTCTGGCAACTCTTGAGTAACTCAACGGGCGCTTTCGCGAGCAGGCTCGCTCCCACATGGGAACGCATTACAAAGGTGGGAGCGAGCCTGCTCGCGAATGGCTTGATCGCCATATATCCCTATCAACAAAAAAATCGTCGACAAAACAAAAAACAATATTTGCTTTATTTGTACACAAAAGCATAATCCACTGCGTGCGAGTTCCTGACCGCATGGTCAACAAATTCGCGTATGCCTCAAAGGGCCGCTGCCACCCCTCATGGGTCCGGCCCTGGAAATAACAATAAAACTCTTGAGGAGTACTCGCTGTGGAAAGCCGCAAATCCGAAGCACCGCCGCTTGAGCTCACGCCGCCATTACGCAATGGCCTGCTGGAGCGTCTGTTCAAACTCAGCTTGCATGGCACCACGGTGAAGACCGAGCTGATCGCCGGTCTGACAACCTTCATCACCATGGCTTACATCATCTTCGTCAACCCGAACATCATGGCCGATGCCGGCATCGATCACGGTGCGGCCTTTGTCGCCACCTGTATCGCCGCGGCATTGGGCTGCCTGTTGATGGGCCTTTATGCCAACTGGCCGGTCGGCCTGGCACCGGGCATGGGCCTCAACGCGTTCTTCACCTACACCGTGGTCGGCACCATGGGCTACAACTGGGAAACCGCGCTCGGTGCGGTGTTTGTCTCGGGTGTGCTGTTCATGTTCCTGACCTTTTCGCGGATTCGCGAGTGGCTGCTCAACAGCATTCCGGTCAGCCTGCGTTTTGCGATGGGCGCCGGTGTCGGCCTGTTCCTCGGCCTGATCGGGCTGAAGACTGCCGGGATCGTTGTCGACAGCCCGGCGACGCTGATCAAACTCGGTTCCCTGCGCGAACCCGGCCCGCTGCTTGCGGCGATCTGCTTTCTGATGATCGCGATCCTCAGTTACCACCGCGTGTTCGGTGCGATCCTGATCAGCATCATCACTGTCACCCTCGCCGGCTGGGGCCTGGACCTGGTGCATTACGAGGGCATCATGTCCGCGCCGCCGAGCCTGGCGCCGACCTGGATGGCAATGAACGTCGCCGGCGTGTTCAACGTCAGCATGATCAGCGTGGTGCTCGCCTTCCTCTTCGTGCACATGTTCGACACCGCCGGCACGCTGATGGGCGTGGCCCAGCGCGCCAACCTCGTCGCGCCTGACGGTCGCATCGAGAACCTTTCGCGGGCGATGAAGGCCGACAGCGCATCCAGCGTATTCGGCGCCGTGGTTGGCGTGCCGCCAGTAACCAGCTATGTGGAAAGTGCCGCTGGCGTGGCCGCTGGAGGTCGGACTGGTCTTACCGCCGTCACTGTGGGTGTGTTATTTATAGCGGCAATGTTTTTCGCCCCGCTGGCTGGCATGATTCCCGCTTACGCCACCGCGGGTGCCTTGATCTACGTGGCGATGCTGATGATGGGCGGCATGGCCCACATCGAATGGGACGAAGCGACCGACGCGATTCCGGCGATCGTCACGGCGATCATGATGCCGCTGACTTTTTCGGTCGCCGACGGCATCGCGCTGGGCTTCATCACTTATGTGGCGCTGAAGGCCGGCACTGGCAAGTACAAGGAAATTTCCGTCAGCCTGTGGGTGCTCTGCGCGATCTTCATCGCCAAGTTCATCTTCCTGTAAGCGCTGCGCGGTCAAGGCTTCAAACCAGCCTCACCCTCACCGGTGGGGCTTTTGTACATCTCGATAACAACAAAGGAGCAAAACGATGAGTCTGGAAACCTGGCTGCTGTTCAGTGGTGCTGCACTGGTGGTGATCCTGATCCCGGGGCCGCTGTCGTTGCTGATGATCAGCAACAGTCTCAATTACGGTTTGCGCCGATCGTATCCCGCGTTTCTGGGCGGCGTGATTGCTTCGATCTGCCTGCTCAGCGCTTCGGCATTGGGACTTGGCGCTTTGTTGCTGGCCTCGGAGCAGTTATTCAGCGCATTGAAAATCGTCGGCGCGCTGTACCTGTTCTACCTCGCGTGGCAGAGCTGGCAGCAATCGCGTCAGCCTTCAGTGGCAGCCGAGGTGCCCCAAGCCGCACCGGTGCCACGCTTTCGCACGCTATTCGGGCGCGCTTTTGTGCTTGGCGCGAGCAATCCAAAAGACATCCTCTTCTTCGCCGCGTTTCTGCCGCAGTTCCTCAGCGCAGACCAACCTTTCCTGCCGCAACTGCTGATCATGATTGCGACCTGGGTAGTGCTCGATCTGTGCTGCAAACTGGCCTACGGCCTGGGAGCACACGGTGCCGCACGTTATCTGCGCAGCGGCAAAGGCCAGAGCTGGTTCAACCGGATCAGTGCCGGATTGTTTGGCGGGGCCGGCGCTGCGTCGTTGCTGGGCAGCCACTGAATAGCGCCGTTATTGAATATCCTGCCGGAATGGATCTCGGGCAGGATAATGTTGTTCTGGATCAATCAAGAGCAAGCAACATCCGATTCTTGATATGCAATAGATAGCAACAACCCACCGATATACAGTTCTCGAAAGGCCGACGTAATATCCGGGGCCTTGACAACAAAACAATTGCCGGAACAAGGAAGTTCTAATGGCCACACTGATACGCGAAGCAACAGCACAAACCGACCCTGCAATACATGCGGACGCGCAACCTGTTTCCGATACGGTCGTAGTCATGGATTTGCACTACGAATCCAATGAATACAAGCCCTCAACCATCGATCAGGGCCGAACTAATGATAAGTCGAGTCAGTTGCAAATGGCGGACGATGTATTCGGCCCTTTGGAAATTGGCGATATTTCCATCACTCGTACAGCGCTCGACGGATTAGGCGCTACCATTGACGGTCAGCCGTTGAACGGCAAGAACAGCTTCTTTCGCCAACCCAAACTCTCTTTTATCAACGGCCTGCAATTCGACGCCAATAAAGTTGAACATTATCTGAAAACCTCAACGGGCAGCGATAGCTACTTGTTACCCACGCTCCTGTTTGAAATGGCCAGTCAACGCCCGCTCACCGCCCCTCAGCTCTTGAGAGAGAATAATGTCAATGAAAAGGCATCCGGCAATTATCGCGACAAACTTGTAAAACTTTTCAGTGCCGCCCAAGCGCTCGATCTGCAACATGTGCATGTACCCAGACATCATCCCCGCTGGGCGGCATTGACCAAAAGCTACGCGACGCTGGGCTCCAGCCTGGGCATCCAGGGTTTCGGTATCTTCATGGGGATTCGCGGCGTAGTCGATGCGATCAAAGCCGATAACACTGCTGAAATAGCGATAAACAGCGCAGGCATTGCATCGGAGCTGGCGTCCATCGCGGCCGATGTCACGGTCAGCAAAATTGCCACGCAGATGCTCACCGCCGGGCAGAATGCCTACCGGGATTTCGCCAGAACCCGCTTTGCACTGAGACTGGGTCGGTCAGGAGGCCTGGTGGGCGGCGTGCTGACGCTCCCCTTCGACATCTACACCGCCGTCAGGTCCATGAATGCCGCTGAGAATGCCACCGGCAAAGAGGCTATGGATCATTACGTCAGCGCCGGCCTGAGCATTACCAGTGCAGCCATGACTGTCATCCTCGGCACTGCCGCGATGGCCGGGTTCTCCTTTGCGGGCCCTGTCGGACTTGCAGCCGGCGCAATTCTCGCCATTGGCTCACAGGTCTACGGTGCGGTTCGTATCGTTGACGATATAGATGATTACATCGAATTGACCGTCGATGAACGGTGGCGTAGCGGATGGTTTTCGTTCTGCATGATGGACGTTGATCAAAGCGTTCAAAACCGCTACATCAAAGCAAAGACGCTGCTGCAGCACTCCTTGCAGCTAAAAAAGACCGCGAGAAAACTGCTCGACGGTTCGCTGAAGGACAGCACCGAAGCCATCGTCAATGGCAAGTTTGACGTACGCCTGAAACCAGCCCGGGTCTGGAAGCGCAACTGGTGGACCAAACAGGACGCGTGGGAATCGGTCAATGTTCCGGAAGTGGTAGGCACCGACGACATCATTGATGCACGGGCAGGGGTTACAAAAGATACACCGGGCGCGGAGTTGGGGGTCGCCGCAGAGGGTAAAAACATTCTCTGGTTTATCAGCGAGGGTAACGATTCGATAAAAGGGGTAGAAAAAAAACCCAACAGCTTCTATTACAAATCAGGAAAGAAACAACTGTCGGGCGGGGAAGGAAATGATCAGTTCCTGTTTGAGAATGCAGCGACCTTCCTCGAAAAAGACAGCCATTTCGCAGATTACTCGACGCTCAGCGGCGGTGCAGGAAATGACACGCTGGTACTTGGCGGTAATTACTCCGCTCACAATACGAACAGAACTGGCTACGATATAGATTTGCTGGCTGGAACATTGCAGATCATCACTACCGATGTCGATGGCGAAAATAACAGGATATCCGTCCTGCACAGTTTGCTGGACAGTATTGAAAATATTGAAACAGTTCATCGCGCAGCGAGCGTAGTAACGGGGAACGCGCAAAACAACATCATCAAATCCCGCGGCAGCGACACCATTGAAGCTGGCGCCGGAGACGACCAGATATTCCTTTCCCACGAAAAGGCGAAAGCGTCGGGCGGCGCCGGTACGGATCAATATTACATTGCGCATGTAGCTGGTCGCTTTTCGATTGCCGATGATGGTGAACAGACGAGTTACATCATCATGAATTGGCGAAAGGATTTAATTGAATCATGGGAGATTGAGGGCAATGACCTGGTCATTCGCTCAGGCTTCGAATTTCATGACGTGCCCAAAAATCTGCTGACCATTCATGACGTCTACAAAGAAGACGAGCGCACGAGAAAGCTCAGCAACAAAAATCTGGTTTTCATAACCAGTGATGACTTCCAGTTCAGACTTGACCTGCCAGACACAATCGCGAATGGCCCGCCCCCAGCTCTATCCGAAATCTTCGTCAAACGCGGTCAGCCGGTAACCCCAATCATCATTTATGCGCCGGAATGCTGGATCCGGCACCAGAAGGAGGCGAGCTATTACATCCCGAGAACCGGCCAGGCCACCACTTTTTACGCAGTTTACCGGCCGGAAGTGATTACCCGGATATATCTGGATTTCAACAGTGATGAGCTGACAAAAGCCGAGGCGCATTTTTTCTCGGACAAACCCAAGTCGTATCGACTGACAGTCGGTTGCCATCTCGTCTATCACTTTGGCGAAAAGAGCATCAAGCTGAATTATTACGCCGCTGCCCGTAGCGAAGACGATAACGACAATATCACCAAGATCCTGCGCACAATGGCCGTTCGACCATTCAGCCGTTATGTGTTGATTTACAAGGACGGCGTGGTTGCAAATGCTGGGCTTGCAGCGGAAACCGACATCGCCCCTGCCTTTACCGATTTCACCGTATCGAGGGATTGGGTAACTCCTATGAACGTGCCACTCAAGGTTCGTTCGCGACGCTACATTTATGCCCTGCCTGAGAAAGCAGGTTACCCGATGGGCAGCAAGAGGATTTGCGCAACGCCCGCCCGACTGGCCGTGCAAACCACCATGGACAGCTACGAAGGACAAGGCTCGAGCTACCTCATTCATGTACTCCCCGACATGACAATCAAACTCGCGACCCCTGGCGCACTTGCCGATGCGCAAGTGCGGCTGCCGTATTCATCCACTTGGGAACTCGATGCCACGCAGCTTGGTGAGGTCGAAATAAAACTGCAAGACAACCGGCTCTCCGTCGGCACTACCACCTTTTATCTGCCGGCGTATGGAAGCGAGGATCTGATAGATCAAATCCGCGTGATTACTACATGCGGAGTTGTACACACGGTCGACCTGGTCTTTGATCGCGTTTATCTGGATGGGCTCGACGCACGTTTTTTTGAAGAGCCAGATGCTGCCAAAGCGCTCCCGCAGGCTCTTGCTGCAATGGCCAACGACGAAGTAAAGGTCTGGAACGCAGTCTGCATCAACGACGAAACCGCGCGCGTGGGCTACAACTTTGCCGCCTATGGCTGGGTATTGCGTGCCGATAAATCCCGCATCGAAAAGTCCGCGTTGAGAGTGGTGAATCGTTGCAACCACCAGACCAACATTTTTGGCCCCGTTTCTCTGATGAACGTGCCTCCCGCGTAATTCGCCGGTCAATCGACAATAACCCCATTTTTACGAGCGTTGCTGCAACGCGGCACTGCACGCGGCTGCGCGCTGTTTTCCCGAGGATTCCCCATGGCCAAATCACCGAAAAAAATTCCTGCAATCAAAACGCCCGATACGCCCGATGCTGCACATTCCGGATCACCGCCTCTCGTCATCCGTGCGGGTCTGGACATGCCTGACGCCCTGCTCCTGGGCATCGATTCATCGACGGTCAGCCAAGCGGCAAGCACATCGGCCGCAGCCAGTGCGGTATCCACAGTCACTGTCCATGCGTTGCCAGATGCAGCAGATAACTTCAGCGCCACTCGTAACGCAATCGCCTGGCCTCAGGAGCGTTTTCACGAACTGGTACCTGTGGCGCAGAACGATGGCTTGTTTACTGGACCGGATCAGCGAACCTACGCTCAAATCGCAGATGAGGGCCGCTTTGTCGTCGAGCAGGATGTGCAAGGCAACTATCACGTGCCTCTGACCTTCGCGCCAGGTGTGCCCGGCCTGCCCCTGACCCGAAGCGAGGGTCAGGCGATCTGGCAGATCCAGCGGCCCGCGCGGCCCTCCAACCGGCCAGCATCCGACCCTCCAGGCTTGCCCTCATACATCTCGCCGGCCGACGCCATCACGTTGACCAAGCCTGAACTGGCGACGGAGGGCCTGCGTTACAACAGACTCAGGCAGACCTTCGTAACCACGGTAGACGGCACGGTCATGGTGCGAAAAAACCAGGATGGCGAATATCAACAAGCGTTTGCCTCGACGAGCAATGCACCCGACGTTTTCTTCGAGCAAATCCCCGGTACTGTTTTCTGGCGACAAAAACCGCCCGGGGCGAAGCCATCCGAAACGCAGGCCGGGACCAGCCAGGCGGGCGAACAGACCGGCCAGACACCTGGCCCGAGCAAGCGCCCCCGACTTGCCGAGGCCGGAGAGACGCTGACCGCGTCGACCGCCAAGCCGCCCTCTGGCAACGACCAGACACCGTATTTCTGGCTCTCCTGGGGGCACCTGAACAAACCTGCGCACACCGAATCGGTACAGCTCGGCTGGCTGCATTATCCAATTGTGCCTGTTGGCTCGAATCCGGCACCGAAAGTGTATTTCGTATGTCATCCCGAGTTTTTCCCGAGCGGTTTCGACGCTTTCGAGAACATGCTGATAAACACTCCCGAGCAACAGCCGGTTGCGACGTTTCGAATCGGCAGTGATCCGGGCGAAGTCCATCCGGGCAAACGCTTTTTCGAAGAGCCGATTTCCACGTCCGTCACTCGCGCTTTCCCGGATTTTTCTGCCGCAACGGCGAGGGCCGTTGCCCGCAGGCTGTTCGAACTCGCCGATCATTCCCCGACGATTACCGGCACCGGTCTGGTCAACGTTCAGGCCGTTTTGCATCAATGGAAACAACTGCCGTTTTCCACAGCCCCTGATTTTGCCGACCCGCTGAATATGCTGGCTGTGGCGCCAGACATAGACCTGGGAGGCAAACGACTGATTCCGATGCCCTCCCAGACCGATAGCGAATTACAACGCCTGACCTTCGATCCGCAGCATTTCTCCTCCGCCTGGAATCATTACAAGACCTATCCTTCAGATCTCAATCTGCGGCGATTACTCGGTGCGTTGCTGGTTGGCTGTGGTTACGAGCTGTTTCCCCTGACTTATGAACACCGAATGCCGACGCTGGTATTCAAACGAGGCGGTCACGATCAAATCTTCTTTTTGAAGCTGGGAGCAATCAGTCAAGCCGGCCTGACTTACGTTCCGGGCAACGAACTGACGGAACCGAGCCTGCCCGCCAGAGTCGGTCAGCAAGCCTTTACGGCGCTGACCGATGCAGCGGCGCAGAACAAGGTGGTATGGCTGATCGGAGGCGTATTGAAAGCCGCGTCGACGCCAGATTCGGTATTCATTATCCGCGAACGTTGACATCCGCCCTCGCTGCGTTGGCAGACAGACCGCAAAACCAGCATAAAAAAAGCCCGCAGTGTGAGCGGGCGAAAGACCAAAGAAGCTATATGCGCAGTCGCTTCCCGGTGGGGGCAGCTGCTTGGGGGTCAGCTGCCCCGATAGGTGGAGTAGCTGTAAGGCGAAATCAGCAGGGGCACGTGGTAATGCTCCTGCTCGGCGCTGATGCCGAAACGCAGCACCACCACGTCGAGAAATGCCGGCTCGGGCAGTTGCACTCCACGGGCGCGGTAGTAATCGCCGGCATGGAACTGAACCTGATAAACGCCGCTGCGGTAGTCGTCGCCTTGCAGCAGCGGCGCATCGACCCGGCCATCGCTGTTGGTGAGCGCACTGGCGACCAGTTCCAGTTGCGAACCCTCGACGCGGTACAGCTCGACCTTGATCGAGCTGCCCGGGCAACCGTGTGCAGCGTCCAAAACGTGTGTTGTCAAACGTCCCATTGATTCTGCGCGCCTGGCCGCAACAAGCAGTCAGACTTCGCGCCTCCCGAAGTCAGTTGAAAGGAGACCGCACCGATTCGGAGCACGAAACGCTGCGGCGAGCGACCGATTAAGACACTTTTGAAAAAAATTGTACACAATAAAAACGACATTTTTCGCTTCACCCCCGCCATCCGGGCATTTCTCGCCAATCCACAAGCAGAGCCCCTCATCATTGAACCTTCTATTCATTAGCTGACTGGTCAGGCAGGTTTCTTGCAGGCTGGAACCGTTAGCACCAAAAGATGACGGCCGGTGAAAAATGAGAAAAATCAGGCTTACAAAATGTAAATAAAGTTGTATACAATCAGCCCATCGCTGTGACGCCAGCCTGCCAGGCCGCCACACCAATCTGTCAACGTACAAGAAGGAAGACTGCAGTGAGCGCTGACTACCCACGCGACCTGATCGGTTACGGCAGTAACCCTCCTCACCCACACTGGCCGGGTAATGCCCGGATCGCCCTGTCCTTCGTACTGAATTACGAAGAAGGAGGCGAGCGCAACATTCTGCACGGCGACAAGGAATCCGAAGCCTTCCTCTCCGAAATGGTCGCCGCCCAGCCGCTGCAAGGCGCGCGCAACATGAGCATGGAATCGCTTTACGAGTATGGCAGCCGTGCCGGCGTCTGGCGGATTCTGAAACTGTTCAAGGAATTCGACATTCCGCTGACCATCTTCGCCGTGGCCATGGCCGCCCAGCGTCACCCGGACGTGATCCGGGCGATGGTCGAGGCCGGCCACGAGATCTGCAGCCACGGCTACCGCTGGATCGACTACCAGTACATGGACGAAGCGCAGGAACGCGAGCACATGCTCGAGGCGATCCGCATCCTCACCGAACTGACCGGTGAACGTCCGCTGGGCTGGTACACCGGCCGCACCGGGCCGAACACCCGTCGCCTGGTGATGGAAGAAGGCGGTTTTCTCTACGACTGCGACACCTACGACGACGACCTGCCCTACTGGGAACCGAACAACCCGACTGGCAAGCCGCATCTGGTGATCCCGTACACCCTCGACACCAACGACATGCGCTTCACCCAGGTGCAGGGTTTCAACAAGGGTGACGATTTCTTCGAATACCTCAAAGACGCCTTCGACGTGCTTTATGCCGAAGGTGCCGAGGCGCCGAAAATGCTCTCGATCGGTCTGCATTGCCGGCTGATCGGCCGCCCCGGTCGCCTTGCTTCGCTCAAGCGCTTTATCGAATACGCCAAAAGTCATGAACAGGTGTGGTTCAGCCGTCGCGTCGACATCGCGCGCCACTGGCAGCAAACCCATCCGTACCAAGGGACTGCAAAATGAGCCGCTTTCAAACCCTGCAACCGTCGACCCTGAGCCGCGACGCTTTCGTCAAAGCTTTCGCCGACATCTACGAACACTCGCCATGGGTGGCCGAGAAGGCCTACGACATCGGTGCGGACGCTTCGATCGACGAGATCGAAACCCTGCACCAGCGCATGAGCGATATCCTGTTGAGCGCCGATCATGCCAGCCAGTTGGCCCTGATCAACGCTCACCCGGACCTGGCCGGCAAAGCCGCCGTCCAGGGCCAGCTTACCGCGGCCAGTACTGAAGAACAGTCGGGCGCGGGGATTCACCAATGCACGGCCGAAGAGTTCCAGCGCTTCACCGAGCTGAACGACGCCTACAAGGCCAAGTTCAAGTTTCCCTTCATCATGGCGGTAAAAGGCAGCAACCGGCATCAGATCCTCGCGGCGTTCGAAACGCGCATCAACAATTCGGTGGAAGCCGAATTCAAATGCGCGCTGGCGGAGATCAACAAGATTGCCCTGTTCCGTTTACTGACCCTTTAGCAAGCCTGGCCCGAGAAACCTCTAGAACGCTTGTGTTTCCCAGGGCCCTGCAAGCATCCCCAGCCACTTATTCAAAGGCAGACAAGAAGAATGAAAGCTTACGCCGTACCTTTCGAAAAATACGTCAACCTGGCCGACGCCCGTCTGGGCACCAGGATCATTTCGGTCACCGATGACTGGTTCGCAGACGCCAATCGTCTGTTTCAGCCGACCCCGGCCGTATGGAAGGAGGGCGTGTTCGATGACAACGGCAAGTGGATGGACGGCTGGGAGTCGCGCCGCAAGCGCTTCGAAGGTTTCGACAGCGCGGTGATCCGTCTGGGCGTACCGGGCTCGATCAAAGGCGTGGACATCGATACTTCATTCTTCACCGGCAACTACCCGCCGTCGGCCTCGCTGGAAGCGTGCTTCCTGGCCTCGGGCGAGCCGGATGAAAACACCCAGTGGACCGAAGTGCTGTCGGCCGTCGAGCTGCAAGGCAACAGCCACCACTACCACGAAATCAGCAACGACAAAGCGTTCAGCCACCTGCGCTTCAACATCTACCCGGACGGCGGCGTCGCACGTCTGCGTGTGTACGGCATTCCGTTCCGCGACTGGTCCGCTGTTGGCGACAACGAGCAGGTCGACCTGGCCGCAGCCCTCAACGGTGGCCGCGCCCTCGCCTGCTCCGACGAACACTTCGGCCGCATGAGCAACATCCTCAACCCGGGCCGTGGCATCAACATGGGCGACGGCTGGGAAACCGCGCGACGTCGCACGCCGGGCAATGACTGGGTAATCGTCGCGCTGGGTCATCCGGGCGAGATCGAGAAGATCGTCGTCGACACCCTGCACTTCAAAGGCAACTACCCGGACACCTGCTCGATCCAGGGCGCGTTCGTCAAGGGCGGCACCGACAGCCAGATCGAAACCCAGTCGCTGTTCTGGCGTGAACTGCTGCCAAGCCAGAAGCTGGAAATGCACGCCGAGCACACCTTCGTCGAGCAGATCAAAGCGCTGGGCCCGATCACCCACATCCGCCTGAACGTGTTCCCGGATGGCGGTGTGAGTCGCCTGCGTGTTCTCGGCAAGGTCGCTAAATAAGGTTGAACCCATTCGCGAGCAGGCTCGCTCCCACAGGGGATAGCATTCCAAAGGTGGGAGCGAGCCTGCTCGCGAAAGCGTCAGAACCAACAAAACAGAATTCGGACAAGAAGAACAGCATGCGCACACTGACGATTGAACCGCTGACCAAAGAAGCCTTCGCCCCTTTCGGTGACGTGATCGAAACCGACGGCAGCGATCACTTCATGATCAACAACGGTTCGACCATGCGCTTCCACAAACTGGCGACGGTCGAAACCGCGACGCCTGAGGACAACGCAATCATCAGCATTTTCCGCGCCGATGCGCAGGACATGCCCCTGACCGTTTGCATGCTGGAACGCCATCCGCTGGGCAGCCAGGCTTTCATTCCGCTGCTCGGCAACCCCTTTCTGATCGTGGTCGCGCCAGTTGGCGATGCACCTGTATCAGGCTTGGTCCGCGCCTTCGTCACCAACGGCAGGCAGGGCATCAATTACCATCGCGGCGTCTGGCACCACCCGGTGCTGACGATCGAAAAGCGGGATGACTTCCTGGTGGTTGATCGCAGTGGCACAGGCAATAACTGCGATGAGCATTTTTTCAAAGAGGATGAGCGTCTGATCCTCGCCCCCCACCAATAAGAGAAGGTCTGATCACTCGACAACAAGAGTGACAGGCGAGAGGTAAAGACTGTGGAAGCACATCTGTTGGAATGGCTGAACCTGAGCGTGCGCTGGGTTCACATGATTACTGGCGTGGCCTGGATCGGCGCGTCGTTCTACTTCGTCTGGCTGGAGAACAACCTCAACCGCGTCAACCCGAAAACCGGTCTGGCCGGTGATCTGTGGGCGATCCACGGCGGCGGCATCTACCACCTGGAAAAATACAAACTGGCCCCACCGTCCATGCCGGACAACCTGCACTGGTTCAAGTGGGAAGCCTACTTCACCTGGATGTCGGGGATCGCGCTGCTCTGCGTCGTGTTCTACTCCAATCCCGTGCTCTACCTCGTGGCACCCGGCAGCGGCCTCAGCGGTCCTGAAGGCGTGGCCATCGGTATCGGCTCGCTGATCGTCGGCTGGTTCGTCTACGACTTCCTCTGCGATTCGGCTCTGGGCAAGAAACCCGCCCTGCTCGGCTTCATCCTGTTCGTCCTGATCATTGCCGCTGCCTATGGCTTCAGCAAGGTGTTCAGCGGTCGCGGTGCTTACCTGCACGTCGGCGCGATCATCGGCACCATCATGGTCGGCAACGTGTTCCGCATCATCATGCCGGCGCAACGGGCACTGGTTGCGGCGATCGCCGAGAACCGTACGCCGGATCCGGCCCTGCCGGCCAAGGGTCTGCTGCGTTCGCGTCACAACAACTACTTCACCCTGCCGGTGCTGTTCATCATGATCAGCAACCACTTCCCGAGCACTTACGGCAGCCAGTACAACTGGTTGATCCTGGCCGGGATCGCGGTGTTGGCGGTGTTGGTGCGTCACTACTTCAACACCCGTCACGACAGCCACAAGTTTGCCTGGACCCTGCCGGTGGCAGCGGTAGGCATGATCAGTCTGGCCTACGTCACCGGCCCATCGCCGATGTCGAGCGCCCCTGAAGTGGCCAAAGCCCCGGCGAAAATCGAGTACCAACCGCTGCCGGAAACGGCACTGGGTGGTGGCGCGAAACCGGCTGAAGCGGCGGCACCTGCGGCACCCGCCGCCCCTGCAACAGCGCCAGCGCAAGCCTCGAATGCCGGACCCGGTTTCGACAAAGTGCACAACGTGATTCAAGAGCGTTGCACTGTTTGTCATTCGTCGAAGCCGACCAGCCCGTTGTTCAGCGCGGCGCCAGCGGGAGTGATACTCGACACCCCCGAGCAGATCCGCCAGAACGCCGCGCGCATTCAGGCGCAAGCCATCACCACGCAGATCATGCCACTGGGCAACATCACCCAGATGACCCAGCAGGAACGTGACCTGATCGGTGCCTGGATTGCCCAGGGAGCGCAGACCAACTAAGCCGCAAAAGCTTCGCGAGCAGGCTCGCTCCTACAGAGATCGCGCATTTCCTGTGGGAGCGAGCCTGCTCGCGAATCGCCGCAACGCGGTTTACCTGATGCAAAGAAACAGCTGCAAGCAACCCGGCAGCTGTTAATCACAAGAATAAAAAGATCCGAGGTGTTGCATGTCCGAGCTGTCCAAAGCGCGCATCCCCGACGCACCCGCCATTCAGCGTTTGCCCCTTTTGCAACTGATCCTGGTCGGTCTGCAACATGTTCTGCTGATGTACGGCGGTGCCATCGCGGTGCCGCTGATCATCGGACAGGCCGCTGGCCTGAGTCGTGAAGAAATCGCCTTCCTGATCAACGCCGACCTGCTGGTCGCCGGCATTGCCACCATCGTGCAGTCGCTGGGCATCGGCCCGATGGGCATTCGCATGCCGGTGATGATGGGCGCCAGTTTCGCCGCCGTTGGCAGCATGGTCGCCATGGCCGGCATGCCCGGCATCGGTCTGCAAGGGATCTTCGGTGCAACGATCGCTGCCGGTTTCTTCGGCATGCTGATCGCGCCGTTCATGTCCAGGGTGGTGCGTTTCTTCCCGCCGCTGGTGACCGGCACGGTCATCACCTCGATCGGTCTATCGCTGTTCCCCGTGGCCGTGAACTGGGCCGGTGGCGGGGTCGACGCCGCGCAATTCGGTTCGCCGATCTATCTGGCCATCGCCGCGCTGGTGCTGGCCACCATCCTGTTGGTTCATCGTTTCATGCGCGGTTTCTGGGTCAACATCTCCGTGCTGATCGGCATGTGCCTGGGCTATGTACTCTGCGGCGTGATCGGCATGGTCGACCTCAGCGGCATGGCCAGTGCGCCGTGGATTCAGTTCGTCACTCCGCTGCATTTCGGCATGCCCAAGTTCGAGCTGGCACCGATTCTGTCAATGTGTCTGGTGGTGGTGATCATCTTCGTCGAGTCCACCGGGATGTTCCTCGCGCTGGGCAAGATCACCGGTCAGGAAGTCTGCCCGCGCATGCTCCGTCGCGGCTTGTTGTGCGATGCCGGTGCGTCGTTCTTCGCCGGATTCTTCAACACTTTCACCCACTCCTCGTTCGCGCAGAACATCGGCCTGGTGCAGATGACCGGCGTGCGCTGCCGTTCGGTGACCATCGTCGCCGGCGGCCTGCTGATCGTCTTGAGCCTGCTGCCGAAAGCGGCGTTTCTGGTGGCATCGATTCCACCGGCGGTGCTCGGCGGCGCGGCGATCGCAATGTTCGGCATGGTCGCTGCCACTGGCATCAAGATCCTGCAAGAGGCCGACATCGGTGACCGGCGCAATCAGTTGCTGGTCGCGGTGAGCATCGGCATGGGCCTGATCCCGGTGGTGCGTCCGGAATTCTTCGCTCACCTGCCGCTGTGGATGAGCCCGATCACCCACAGCGGCATCGCCATGGCCACCCTCAGCGCGCTGACGCTGAACCTGCTGTTCAACATCCTCGGCGGCAAGGAGCGTGCGGCGATCAACGATTGCCATGCTCATTGATTGAAACCACCACCCCACCCGTGGGAGCGAGCCTGCTCGCGAAAGCGTTGTGTCATTCAACATTGATGGCGACTGACACAACCGCTTCGCGAGCAGGCTCGCTCCCACAGGGACTACGCAACTGCTTGTGCCTCAAACAATAAAAACAAGAGGGAGCAACAGATGATCCGCACGCAAAGCAACGTTCTGTTGAGTGGCGGCCTGCTGGCCGCGAGTCAGGCCATGGCCGGCGATCTGCTGCTGTGGCAGACCAACAGCCTCAGCTACCTGTACGGCAAGAACTTCGCAATCAACCCGTCGTATCAGCAGACGGTGACCTTTGAGCACGCCGACAAATGGAAGTACGGCGACAACTTTCTGTTCGTCGACAAGATTTTCTACAACGGCAAGGACGACCCGAACAAAGGCCCGCACACCTTCTACGGCGAATTCACGCCGCGCCTGTCCTTCGGCAAGATCCTCGACCGCAAGCTCGAGTTCGGCCCGATCAAGGACGTACTGCTGGCGATGACCTACGAGTACGGCGAAGGTGAAAGCGAGGCCTACCTGATCGGCCCCGGCTTCGACCTGAAAGTACCCGGCTTCAACTACGTCACCCTGAACATTTTCCGTCGCCAGACCGAAGGCCCGCGCCCCGGCGATGGCGTCTGGCAGATTACCCCCGCGTGGTCCTGGAGCTTCCCGCTGGGCAATTCCGATGTGCTCATCGACGGCTACCTCGACTGGGTCGTCGACAACGACGAAAACTCACGCGGCACCTACCACGCCAACCTGCACATCAATCCGCAGATCAAATACGACCTCGGCAAAGCCATGGGTTGGGGCCAGAAACAGGTATACGTCGGCACCGAGTACAGCTACTGGAAGAACAAATACGGCATCGAGAGCAGCCACTCGTTCGATACCAATCAGAACACTGCCAGCCTGCTGCTGAAGGTGCACTTCTGAGATGGCCCGCAACCGTGCGCCATGCCTGTCGTCGGTGCTCTGTTGCGGGGCACTTGAGCGCCGGCCGAGGAGTCAGTATTCTCCGCCGCCTTCCGAATTCGCTCTAAAAAAAAGCCCGGATTCAATTTCTGACCGAAAAGCCAACTTATCCCGGCCGCGGTCAGTCCTGAGGCATCCCGAAAACACGCTCGTCGACTGTTTTTCAGCAGCCGAACGGGCGTCTTTTGGTTTTTCGAAAGCCTTGGCGCAGCTTTTGCTATCAGCATTCAAAGCTGACCGATCGGATGAAATTTGCGGTACGAAAAAAGGCGCCACATCAGAGCGCCGATCTTAAAAAAATAATGTGCAACACCTACTTTGGGAGCAACCGAATGAAACGCATGTGCACCAGCCTGATGTTGGCCGGATCGATGTTCGCCGGCGGCCAGGCCATGGCCGAAGGCCTGCTGCAGTGGCAGGACAACAGCCTGACCTACCTCTATGGCAAGGACTTCCAGGTCAACCCGCGCATTCAGCAGACCGTGACCTTCGAGCACGCCGATGGCTGGAAGTATGGGGACAACTTCTTCTTCATCGACAAGATCTTCTACAACGGCAAGGAAGATGATTTCGCCGGCAAGAACACCCACTATGGCGAATTGAGCCCGCGCTTGTCGTTCAACAAGATTTTTGACCAGAAATTCGAATTCGGTCCGGTCAAGGATGTACTGCTGGCGATGACTTACGAATTTGGCGAAGACGACACCGAGTCCTACCTGATCGGTCCGGGCTTCGATCTCGCCATCCCCGGCTTCGACTACTTCCAGCTGAACTTCTACCAGCGCCACACCGAAGGCGCGCGCGCCGGTGACAACGTCTGGCAGATCACTCCGGTGTGGTCCTACACCCTCCCGGTAGGCAAATCGAACATCCTCATCGACGGCTTCATGGACTGGGTGGTCGACAACGACTCCAACTCCAAGGGTGACTACCACGCCAACCTGCACTTCAACCCGCAGGTCAAATACGACTTGGGCAAGGCGCTGAATTTCGGCGAGAAGCAGTTGTATGTCGGTGTGGAGTACGACTACTGGTCGGACAAGTACGGGATCAAGGACAGCCAGTACTTCAAGACCGATCAGAGCACCACGAGCTTCCTGGTCAAGTTCCACTTCTGATCATAAAAGCTTCGCGAGCAGGCTCGCTCCCACATTCGACCGAGTTCCAATGTGGGAGCGAGCCTGCTCGCGAAGGCCTCAGCGCGGATTTCAGGCGGGAGCTACGGCTTCGGATATCCGCAAAAACCGGCACAGCTCCTCGCGCTTGGCCAGCGCATCCCGCCGTCCCAATTCGATCAACTCGCTGCAATACCCCGCCTCGAACAGCAGATAACTGAGCACCCCCGCCCCGCTCGTCTTCGTCGCACCCGGGCCACGCAAAAACAGGCGCAACGCCGCCGGCAATTCCTGGCGATGGCGTGCTGCGATTTCATCGATCGGCTGACTCGGCGCAATCACCAGCACCTCCACCGGCGCCACACCCAGCGCGCGGGTCGGCGTACCGTCCGGGAGCAAATGGCTGAACTGGTTGAGCCGTTGCAGCAACTCGATGTCGCTCTCCAGACTGTCAATGAACGTGCTGTTGAGCATGTGCCCGCCGATCTGCGCCAGCGTCGGTTGCTGGCCGCTGTAGGCGCGCTCCTGCGGCTGCTGCGGATCGACGCCGCGCGGGTTGCCGCTGACGCCCACCACCAGCACGCGACTGGCGCCCAGATGCAGCGCCGGGCTGATCGGCGCCGACTGACGCACCGCGCCGTCACCGAAATATTCCTCAGCGATTTTCACTGGCGCGAACAACAGTGGAATTGCTGAACTGGCCAACAGGTGATCGACCGAAAGCTGCGTCGGTACGCCGATGCGTCGATGCCGCAGCCAGGCGTCAATGGTGCCGCCGCCCTGATAGAACGTCACCGCTTGCCCCGACTCGTAGCCGAACGCGGTCACCGCCACCGCATGCAATTGCTTGCGGGCGATGGATTCGGCGATGCCGGGCAAGTGCAGTTTTTCCTCAAGCAGTTCGCGCAGCGGCGAACTGTTGAGAAGCGCCACCGGCATCTGCCGACCGAGACCGAGCAGGCTGTGGCTGACGAAACGACTGGCCTGATGGATGACCCCGGGCCAGTCGCTGCGCAACACGCGGTGGCTGCGAAAGCCTTGCCAGAACTGGGTCAGGCGTTCGATGGCAGCACGAAAGTCCGTGGCGCCACTGGCCAGACTGACGGCATTGATCGCCCCGGCCGAGGTGCCGACGATCACTGGAAACGGATTGTCCGCGCCCTCCGGAAGCAGTTCGGCAATCGCCGCCAACACCCCGACCTGATAAGCCGCCCGGGCCCCGCCGCCGGAAAGAATCAAACCTGTGACCGGTTCAGCAGGACTCATCGCAACACTCCAGGGTGCTTGTCAGGACGGGTGAATCAACGGCGCTTGGGATAAAGCTTCGGCTCGCCCGGTGGGCGACTCTTGAAACGCCGATGCGCCCACAGGTATTGCTCGGGGCAGGCACGCAACGCGCTCTCGACCCACTGATTGATGCGGATGCAATCGGCCTCTTCGCTTTCGCCGGGAAAATCTTCCAGCGGCGGATGGATCACCAGGCGATAACCGCTGCCGTCGGCCAGACGTTCCTGAGTGAACGGCACCACCAGCGCCTTGCCCAGGCGAGCAAACTTGGTCGTCGCGGTGACGGTGGCTGCCTGAATACCGAACAGCGGCACGAAGATGCTCTGCTTGGCGCCATAGTCCTGATCCGGTGCGTACCAGATCGCCCGGCCCGAGCGCAGCAGTTTGAGCATGCCGCGCACGTCATCGCGCTCCACGGCCAGCGAATCGAGATTGTGCCGCTCGCGGCCACGGCGCTGAACGAAGTCGAACAACGGATTTTTGTGCTCGCGGTACATGCCATCGATGGTGTGCTGCTGGCCGAGCAACGCCGCGCCGATTTCCAGCGTGGTGAAATGCGCGGCCATGAGGATCACACCTTTGCCTTCGCGATGGGCCTTCTGCAGATGTTCAAGGCCTTCGACATGCGCCAGTTTCGCCAGTCGCTCCCGCGACCACCACCAGCTCATCGCCATTTCGAAGAAGGCGATGCCGGTGGAGGCGAAGTTCTCCTTGAGCAGGCGTTTGCGCTCGGCGGCGGATTTCTCCGGGAAGCACAATTGCAGATTGCGCCGGGCGATGGTCCGCCGGTCGCTGGCGACGCGATACATCACCGCACCCAAAACTCGACCGATGGTCAGCAGCGCCGGATACGGCAACTGCACGATCAGCCACAAAAGCCCCAGGCCGCACCAGAGCGGCCAGAAGCGCGGAGCAAGATATGCTTTTCGAAAACGCGGGCGATCCATTAAAGCTTCCGTAAATACAGTGGCCGCGCATTCTACATCGTTCGACCCGGCTTGCGGCTCGCGGGCGTTCTCGTTATAAGTCTCGGCACTTTTAGTGACAAGCCGTTGTATGCCGACATGAGCCAAACCGACCCGTTAGACCAAGATCCCGTATTCCAGCTCAAGGGCAGCATGCTGGCCATCACTGTGCTGGAACTGGCCCGTAACGACCTCGAAAGCCTCGATCGGCAATTGGCCGCCAAAGTCGCCCAGGCGCCGAATTTCTTCAGCAATGCACCGCTGGTTCTGGCGCTGGACAAACTGCCGCCGAACCAGGGCGCGGTTGACCTGCCGGGGCTGATGCGCGTTTGCCGTCAGCACGGCCTGCGTACGTTGGCCATTCGTGCCAGCCGCATCGAAGACATCGCCGCCGCCATCGCCATCGACATTCCCGTGCTGCCACCCTCCGGGGCCCGCGAGCGCCCATTGGAGACGCCGGAAGTCGAGGTCAAAAAGAAGCCGGAAAAACCGCCTGAGCCGACCGTCAAACCGACCCGCGTGATCACCACGCCAGTACGTGGTGGCCAGCAGATTTATGCCCAGGGTGGCGATCTGGTGGTGGTGTCCTCGGTCAGTCCGGGGGCGGAACTTCTTGCCGATGGCAACATCCATGTATACGGCCCGATGCGTGGCCGGGCCCTGGCCGGCGTCAAAGGTGATACCAAGGCACGGATTTTCTGTCAGCAATTGAGCGCTGAACTGATCTCCATCGCCGGTCATTACAAGGTCTCCGAGGATCTGCGTCGCGATCCGATGTGGGGCTCGGGCGTCCAGGTCAGCCTGTCGGGCGACGTGTTGAACATCATTCGGCTTTAACGGATACTGCCGCATTTTCCAAGCATCTCTAAAACGTAGCGAAAACGGCTCAAACGAAGTAGGAAAAAGGCCCAAAGCCAAATTCCAGCCAAGGCTGTCCGACTGCAGTAGTTTTCAAGAGATGTTTTTCAGGGGCTGAACAGTCCTTCTTCCTTAGGGGTGAAACACCTTGGCCAAGATTCTCGTGGTTACATCCGGCAAGGGTGGTGTGGGTAAGACCACCACCAGCGCCGCTATCGGTACCGGTCTCGCTCTGCGCGGCCACAAAACAGTAATCGTCGACTTCGACGTGGGCTTGCGTAACCTCGACCTGATCATGGGTTGCGAGCGCCGCGTGGTGTATGACTTCGTCAACGTGGTCAACGGCGAAGCCAACCTGCAACAGGCACTGATCAAAGACAAGCGCCTGGAAAACCTCTACGTGCTGGCTGCCAGCCAGACCCGCGACAAAGACGCGCTGACCGTCGAAGGCGTGGAAAAAGTCCTGATGGAGCTCAAGGAACAATTCGAGTTCGTCGTCTGCGACTCCCCGGCGGGCATCGAGAAAGGTGCGCACCTGGCCATGTACTTCGCCGATGAAGCGATCGTCGTGACCAACCCGGAAGTCTCCTCGGTACGTGACTCGGACCGCATGCTCGGCCTGCTGGCGAGCAAATCGCGCCGCGCCGAACGTGGCGAAGACCCGATCAAGGAACACCTGCTGATCACCCGCTACCATCCGGAGCGTGTGGAAAAGGGCGAGATGCTTGGCGTTGAAGACGTCAAGGAAATCCTCTCGGTTACCCTGCTCGGCGTCATCCCGGAATCCCAGGCGGTGCTCAAGGCTTCCAACCAGGGCGTGCCGGTGATTCTCGACGACCAGAGCGATGCCGGTCAGGCTTACAGCGATACCGTCGACCGCCTGCTGGGCAAAGAAAAAGCCCACCGTTTCCTCGATGTCGAGAAGAAGGGATTCTTCGAGCGCCTGTTTGGAGGTAGGTAATGAACCTTTTTGACTTCTTTCGTGCCAACAAAAAGCCAAGTACCGCCTCGGTAGCGAAAGAGCGTCTACAGATCATCGTGGCGCATGAGCGCGGCCAGCGCAGCACGCCGGATTACCTGCCAGCCTTGCAGAAGGAACTGGTCGACGTGATCCGCAAGTACGTCAACATCGGCAACGACGACGTACATGTTGCACTGGAAAGCCAGGGCAGTTGCTCGATTCTGGAACTCAACATCACCCTGCCTGATCGCTGAGTCGATCCGGCAGGTACGACGGCGGTTCAGGGCCATCCCCATGCGGGAATGGCCCTGAACCGCCGTTGGCATTTGTTACGAGGCTGTTTTAATGCCGCTGTCCAACATCCGCATCATCCATGAGGACGCCGCCGTTCTGGTGGTCGACAAACCGACCCTGCTGCTCTCGGTGCCCGGCCGCGCCGACGACAACAAGGACTGCCTGATTACCCGCCTGCAGGAAAACGGCTACCCGGAAGCGCGCATCGTTCATCGCCTCGATTGGGAAACCTCGGGAATCATTCTGCTGGCCCGTGATGCCGACACCCATCGCGAGCTGTCGCGGCAGTTTCACGACCGCGAAACCGAAAAGGCCTACACCGCTCTGGCCTGGGGTCAGCCGGAACTCGACAGCGGCAGCATCGACCTGCCGTTGCGCTACGACCCGCCGACCAAGCCACGGCATGTGGTCGATCATGAATTCGGCAAGCATGCGCTGACGTTCTGGAAGGTGCTGGAACGTTGCGGCGACTGGTGTCGCGTCGAGCTGACACCGATCACCGGACGTTCGCATCAGCTGCGCGTGCACATGCTGTCGATCGGACATCCGCTGCTCGGTGATGGCCTCTACGCCCATGAGCAGGCGCTGGCGGCCTGGCCGCGGCTGTGCCTGCACGCGAGCATGCTCAGCTTCACTCATCCGCAAAGTGGCGAACGCCTGCGCTTCGAGTGCCCGGCACCGTTCTGACAAGCACCTCCGACCCCCTGTGGGAGCGAGCCTGCTCGCGAAAGCGGTATTACATTCAACATTGATGTTGACTGATCAATCGCTTTCGCGAGCAGGCTCGCTCCCACAGGGAACCCGGTGCAGATTCAATTCCCCGGCCAATACGTTAAACTCGCGCCCATTGCTGTCTGGAGTTTCTTATGCGCGCAGAGTTGAACCAGGGCCTGATCGACTTTCTCAAGGCCTCCCCTACCCCGTTCCACGCCACCGCCAGTCTTGTTCAGCGTCTGGAGGCCGCCGGTTATGTGCGCCTCGACGAGCGCGAGCCATGGTCCACCGAGGCCAACGGCCGTTATTACGTCACCCGTAACGACTCCTCGATCGTCGCGATCAAGATGGGTCGCAACTCGCCGCTGTACGACGGTATCCGTCTGGTTGGCGCCCACACCGACAGCCCGTGCCTGCGGGTCAAGCCGCAGCCGGAACTGCAGCGTCAGGGCTTCTGGCAACTGGGCGTCGAAGTCTACGGCGGCGCGCTGCTGGCGCCGTGGTTCGACCGCGATCTGTCGCTGGCCGGCCGCGTGACCTTCCGCCGTGACGGCAAGGTCGAGAGCCAGCTGATCGACTTCAAGGCGCCGATCGCGATCATTCCCAACCTCGCCATTCACCTCAACCGCGAAGCCAACCAGGGCTGGGCGATCAACGCGCAGACCGAACTGCCGCCGATCCTCGCCCAGTTCGCCGGTGACGAGCGCGTCGATTTTCGCGCCGTGCTCACCGATCAACTGGCCCGCGAACACGGCTTGAATGCCGACGTGGTGCTCGATTACGAGCTGAGTTTCTACGACACGCAAAGCGCTGCGGTGATCGGTCTGAACGGTGACTTCATTGCCGGTGCGCGTCTGGACAATCTGCTGTCCTGCTACGCCGGCCTGCAAGCCTTGCTCACCGCCGAGACCGACGAAACCTGTGTGCTGGTCTGTAATGACCACGAAGAAGTCGGCTCGTGCTCGGCGTGCGGTGCCGACGGCCCGATGCTTGAACAGACCCTGCGCCGCCTGCTGCCGGAAGGTGACGAGTTCGTCCGCACCATCCAGAAATCCCTGCTGGTGTCGGCCGACAACGCCCACGGCGTGCATCCCAACTACGCGGAAAAACACGACGCCAACCACGGCCCGAAACTCAACGCCGGCCCGGTGATCAAGGTTAACAGCAACCAGCGCTACGCCACCAACAGCGAAACCGCCGGTTTCTTCCGCCATCTGTGCATGGCCGAAGAAGTCCCGGTGCAAAGCTTCGTGGTGCGCAGCGACATGGGCTGCGGCTCGACGATCGGCCCGATCACCGCCAGCCATCTGGGCGTGCGCACCGTCGATATCGGCCTGCCGACCTTTGCCATGCACTCGATCCGCGAGCTGTGCGGCAGCCATGACCTGGCGCATCTGGTCAAAGTGCTCAGCGCGTTTTATGCCAGTCGTGAATTGCCGTAAAGACTGAAAAGCTTCGCGAGCAGGCTCGCTCCCACAGTTGAACCGCATTCCAGACTGTGGGAGCGAGCCTGCTCGCGAAAGCGCCTGTGCAGACAGCAGAATTTTATCTGGCCTGATGCATTCCTGAGCCACATCACACCCTGCCTCGAAAACCCGCCTAGACTGCAAGAATCCTCTACAGACAAGGCAGTCTCCATGATCTCGATGTCCTCCTTCCACGCCATGCTCATTCCCATCCTCAGCGGGATGATCCTGCTCGCCATCGGCTTCAACTTCCGTGACAAGAACGCCGGTGTGTTTGCCATGTGGGTCGGCATGCTGATGATCCTCGCCACCGTGGTCTACAAGATCCTCGCCAAACTGAACGAATGACTCCGCCCGGCTCGCATTGCGCCAGAGGGCCTCGTACACTCCAGCGCATCTGCCAATCCCGAGGTTGTCTTCTGGTGTTTGCTCGTCTTTTTGCTTTGCCCGGTCTGTTGCTTGTCTTGATCATGACGCTGCTGCCGCTGGCGCCTGCGCAAGCGGTCGGTCTGCCCGGTATGCTCAACACTTCCAAGCCGCAGCCTGAGGCCCAGGAACCCCTCGGCCAGTCGCTGGACGAAGTGATCAAGTCACTGGAAAACGACAAGCAACGCGCGCAGTTGCTCAGCGATCTGAAGAAGCTGCGCGACGCCACCAAACAAGCCCAGACCACTCCGGAGCAAGGTGTGCTCGGCCTGATCGGTGGCACCCTCGCCAACTTCGAAAAACAGTTCTCCGGCGCCGACAGCCCGCTCACCCGCTGGTCCAACGAATTCGACCTGGCCAAGGATGAACTGACCAGCAAGCTGCTGCCGGCCAATGAATGGCTACCAATCATTTTCGGCTTCGCCGTGATCCTGATGGTCTGGAGCCTGCTTGCCGCTGCGCTGATCTGGCTTGGCCACCGCGTGCGCATGCGTTTCGGCCTCACCGAAGAACTGCCGCAGCACCCCAAGGCCCTCGACATGCTGCGCTTCGCCCTGCGCAAGCTCGGGCCGTGGCTGATCGCGTTGGTGATGACGGTCTACATGAGCTACGTGCTGCCGTCATCGCTGGGCAAAAGCCTGGCAATGGTGCTGGCGTATGCCTTGGTGGTGGGCACCTGCTTTTCGGCGATCTGCGTGATTGCCTTCTCTCTGCTCGACGGCCCGCACCGCCATCGCGCGCTGTACATCCTGCGTCATCAGGCGTTCCGACCACTGTGGCTGATCGGCAGCTTTGCCGCGTTCGGTGAAGCGCTGAGCGATCCACGTCTGGTCGAGAGCCTCGGCGTGCATCTGGCGCACACTGCAGCGACCACCGCCAATGTGCTCGCGGCACTGTCGACCGGCCTGTTCATTCTGCGATTCCGCCGGCCGATCGCCCACCTGATCCGCAACCAACCACTGTCGCGGCGCCTGACCCGCCGCGCCCTCAGCGACACCATCGAGATCCTCGGCACCTTCTGGTACGTGCCGGCGCTGGTGCTGGTCGGCATCTCGCTGTTCGCCACGTTCGTCTCCGCCGGCGACACCAGCACCGCGCTGCGGCAGTCGCTGATCTGCACGGTTCTGCTGGTGTTGTGCATGGTCATCAACGGCCTCGTGCGTCGTCATTCGCTGAAGCCGCAACGCGGGCCGAAACGCCATGCGCTGTACTCGGAGCGCCTGAAGAACTTCTTCTATACCCTCGCGCATTTGCTGGTGTGGATGATCTTCATCGAATTGGGCCTGCGTGTCTGGGGCCATTCGCTGATCGCGTTCGCCGAAGGTGATGGACATGACATCAGCGTCAGACTGTTCAGCCTGATCGGCACGCTGATTTTCTCCTGGCTGATCTGGATCCTCGCCGACACCGCCGTGCACCACGCCCTCACACGCTCGCGCAAAGGCCTGGCCAACGCACGGGCGCAGACGATGATGCCGCTGATCCGCAACGTACTGTTCGTGGCGATCTTCATCATCGCGCTGATCGTCGCGTTGGCGAACATGGGCATGAACGTCACGCCGCTGCTGGCCGGTGCCGGTGTGATCGGTCTGGCGATCGGTTTCGGCGCGCAGTCACTGGTCGCAGATTTGATCACCGGCCTGTTCATCATCATCGAAGACTCGCTGGCCATCGACGACTATGTCGACGTCGGCGGCCACCTCGGCACTGTAGAAGGGCTGACCATCCGCACCGTCCGCCTGCGCGACATCGACGGTATCGTCCACACCATCCCGTTCAGCGAAATCAAAAGCATCAAGAACTACTCGCGGGAATTCGGCTACGCGATCTTCCGCGTTGCCGTGCCGTACAACATGGAAATCGACGACGCGATCAAACTGATGCGCGACGTCGGCCAGAAAATGCGCAGCGATCCGCTGCAACGTCGCAACATCTGGTCGCCCCTGGAAATTCAGGGTGTCGAGAGTTTTGAATCCGGCAGCGCGATCCTCCGCGCACGCTTCAAGACTGCGCCGATCAAACAGTGGGAAGTTTCCCGGGCGTTCAACTTGTCGCTGAAAAGGCAACTGGATGAGGCGGGACTCGATCTGGCGACACCGCGGATGAGTGTGCAGGTGATTACGCCTGGAGTGGAAATCAAAAAGCAAAGCTGAAGAGAGATGGCCCCCTATTGGAAGATAAAACCAATAGAGGGCTTATTTTTCAATTGTCTTTGAAACCGGGCTTACCGTTAGCGGAGCGCCAGTTTTTTACCTCCAAGACAACATTTTCAGGCCCATCCTTACCTTCCTCTGGGTAGTAAATCAAATCATAACCAGAAGGATGTTCAACTAGCCGGGAGAACTCAAGAATCGCAGCAATTTGCTGCTTCTCTGTGGTAAACCCGGAATCATATATTTTCCTGACAAACTCAAGAAAATCTTCTTCTCGCATATCCTGTATCGATCTCATATCAAAGCCCTTTATGAATTTCAACATGCGCCTTCGGGGTAACGATATTTATGTTGTCAGCATTATATAAATCCCCTCCCTCTGCCAAGCCGACCTTATGATGCAGTTCGTATTTCACTCTTGCTCCTGCTGAATCGCTCACCCTAACTATCGGTGCTTTGCCCTTTTTCATTTCGTTCAAACTTGTCGCATTAAACAAGTCGGCCAACTTTTCGTCATTGAAAACAGCTTTCCAGAACGTTTCTCTGAATGCTCTGAAACTGTTGAACTGACGCCCTCTTAACTGATCAGCAATTTGCGATGGGATTGGCGCTCCATCGCCCTGCGAAGCCGCCCCTAGCCATCCACCCGCAACCGGCGCTCCATAACCACTGACCACCCCTGGATCATTGCGTGGATCCCGGAACATGACGTACTGCGGGGGCAGACCCACTTCCGGGGGGAAGACCAGAATGAAGTCGTCGAAACGAATGTTGCCCCGACCCGGATAAGCGTCGATCCGCCCTTCGATCGGCACCAGATTGCCGCCGATGTATCGAGGCGGAGCCGGATTTTCGATGGGGAACAGCGTTGAACTGTCTGCCGGCGTTACCGATGGCGTCCAGATCGCGGTTGTCGGCGGGACGTCGGTGAGCGTCGCGCTGTAAGTGTTATCCCCAGCGTTGTAGCCAGCTGCGATCACGCGAACGCCGGAAGGCAGTTTTGTCCCCGCTACCGGAACGACAAGCAGTTCGGCGAGTGATCCCGTCAGTGGCCGGGCGCTCAAACGCACCGGCAGATTCAGTCGTGCCCTTTCGTTCGCCAGCGTGTTCAGATCAGGCAACGGACCGGGCAGCAAATCTGCCAAGGGAAGGCTGAGCAGAAAGCGTTCAGGCAGCTCACCATTGCCCAACACCGGCGAGTAGACGAACGCACTCACCCCCACCATCAGTCCGGACGCTGTGCCAGCAGCCAGCCCCGACAAACCGGCAACCGCCGAGCGAATCGAAGCGGCAAGACCCGCCATCAGGCTGTCGGCAATCGCAACCGCCCCACCGGAGGTCGCAAATACCAGTTGGGCGTGGCTGATATTGCCCTGAAAGCGCAATGCGCTACTGTGCCCACCGGGGGGTTGTTGTCGGCGCTTTTCCTCAGCCAACCTGCGTGCTTGGGCTTCAGCCTCAAGCGCCGCCTGTTCCTCGGCACGCTTGCGCTCCAGTGCTTCAGCCGCCAAGCGTGCCTGTTCTTCTTCAAGCCGCCTGAGTTCATTGGCGGCGGCCTGCCGCGCCAGTTCTTCCGCCAGCCGTCGCGCCTGCTCTTGAGCAACTCGGGCCTGTTCCTGTGCAACCTGCCGGGCGTGTTCCGCCGCCAACCGCGCCTGCTCTTGAGCAATCCGCTCGGCTTCCTGCGCTTGCACCACAGCAATCATGCCCTTGACCGTGGCCGCCTGGCTGTTCAACAAGTTGATACCTTCGACCAGCAATTTGGCATTGAACAAGGCGCTATATGCCTGCCGAACGCTGACACTGCCGCCTCGCCGATTTACTTGTGGTAACCGGCCTCCGTTAAAAAAAGTCTCAATTTGTGCATGACTGAAACGTTGAATGGCAACGTCTCTCGCCACGAAAAACGCATTGAATTTTCGGGTCGTCAGCGACTCCCTGAATCGCATCTCCCGCGCCAGCGTATCCAAAGGAGGCAATACACTTTGATCGCCTGCTGCCCGTATTTCTGCCAGTTCAGTTTCAATAACCTGCGCAATATTTGTGGAAGTATCTTTATAGACACTTTCCATATCGAGGATCTCGCCCAAAGGCGCAAGGTTGATGTTTGGTCCCGAGCCGTCTCCTGCACCTAAATAATGTAGATATTCATCTTGCTTATCCGGACGAACAACAATCGGTGGAAGCGTTATTCCATTACGCTGCATTTAAAATCCTCCATGGACAATAGTTTTGTCGCGCAGACCGGTCACCCTCAAACAGCCAATAACGTGACCGGTACCTGGAGAAATTTATGGAAATAAATGTTGTGCAGTGCGGTACATAGTTATCGCCCGCGTTTTATCTGTCACGCCGGACGGAACTGATAAGGCGGTAGGAGTTTTCCCTGATAACTTTCTCCTCAGACTTAAATCTGTCAAACCGCATAGCGCTTTCGCTGCTCGATCGCACTTGTGCGCAGAGCCTTTGTCACAGGCAAGGAGGCCCGACAACAATAATCAAGGAGAATCCCATGCACCTGACGCGCATCGCCCAGACTGTTTTGCTCACGTTGGTTACCAGCCACGCCGGCGCCGCGACGATGGACAGCGCCCGCGCACAGATCGCAGAGCAGGCGCAAAAGCTCGAACCGCAACTGCTGGAAACCCGCCGCGACCTCCACGCCCATCCAGAACTCGGCAACACCGAAAAACGCACCGCTGAGCTGGTCGCCAAACAACTGCAAGCCATGGGCCTGGAAGTGAAAACCGGCGTCGCCCGCACCGGTGTGGTTGCCATCCTGAAGGGCGCCCTGCCCGGCCCGACCGTGGCGCTGCGCGCCGACATGGACGCGCTGCCGGTCAAGGAGGTCGCCGACTTGCCGTTCGCCTCGAAAGCCAAAGGCAGTTATCTCGACAAGGAAGTCGACGTCATGCACGCCTGCGGCCACGACGCCCACACCGCGATCCTGCTCAGCGCAGCGAAAATTCTGACGGGCATGCGCGACAGCCTGCCCGGCACCGTGGTGTTCTACTTCCAGCCCGCCGAAGAAGGCCCGAGCGATTTCATTCCCGACGGCAAAAACACCTGGGGCGCGAAGATGATGGTCGAAGAAGGCGTGATGAAATCGCCGAAACCCGACGCGGTATTCGGCCTGCACGTCTGGGCAGGCGTCCCCGCCGGCCAGATCGCCTACCGCCCCGGCCCGACCCTGGCCAGCTCCGACGACCTGCGCATCAAGATCCACGGCAAACAAACCCACGCCGGCCGCCCCTGGGACGGCATCGACCCGATCACCGTCGGCGCGCAAACCATCGTCGGCCTGCAAACCGTGGTCAGCCGCCGCACCGACATTTCCTCTTACCCGTCGGTAGTCAGCATCGGCACCATCAACGGCGGCACCCGCTACAACATCATCCCCGAATCACTCGACATGACCGGCACGATCCGCTCCTACGACTACGGCATCCGCCAGAAGCTGCACAGCGACGTACGCCAGACCATCGAGAAAATCGCCGAAAGCGGCGGCGCGAAAGCCGACGTCACCATCATCGAAAAATACGACCCGACGATCAACAACCCGGCACTGACGGAAAAGATGCTGCCGACCCTGAAGTGGGCGGCTAAGGATGATGTCGTACAGGGACCATTGGTGGGCGGTGCGGAGGACTTCTCGTTCTTTGCCAAAGAGGCGCCAGGGTTGTTCGTGTTCCTCGGAGTGACGCCCCGGGATCAGGACATGAGCAAAGCCGCGCCGAATCATAATCCGGGGTTCTTTGTCGATGAGTCGGCGCTGGTGGTTGGGGTCAGGACATTGGCTTCGTTGGCCACGGATTATCTGTATGAGAATGCAGCGGTGGCCAAGTAGACAGGGGTGACTGTGGGGGGCGCCTTCGCGAGCAGGCTCGCTCCCACAGGGATTGAGTACATCCGACCGACAGAGACTGGTCGGCTGACAGGCGCCATCGCGAGCAGGCTCGCTCCTACAATTGGACCGAGTTCATCCTCAAGAAGAGGCCGGCTGCCAGGCCGCCTTCGCGAGCAAGCTCGCTCCACAGAACAGCAAAATGGAAAGCAAAAGATCGCCCGATCGCGCCCCGAGCCTTCGGCAGCGCCTACACACACGATGAGCGCAAGCTCGAGTTCCGCCTTTGATCCTGGAGCCCGTCGGCAGGCTGAGCGGAGGGATTGATCCGGGCGTGGGAGCGCAGCGACCGTCTGGCGCAGCCAGACACAGCGGAAGGAGGTGCAGCGAAGCAAACCGGAGCCGCTGCGCCAGGATCGATCCCGCAGCGAAGGAACCCCGAGCCCCAGCGAGCGGGCCGAACGTCAGGGCACAGACCTTTGGTTACTTTGGGGCGTTTGCCAAAGTGACCCGCCGTAAGGGCGGAACCGCCAGAAGCAACACCCGCAGCAACGGATATTCACCCAAAAACCCCAAAACCTGGTCGGCCCAGAGGCCGCCAAGGTCAAAAAAGGTCAAAAAAGGTCAAACCACATCAACCCCAACGTGAATCGCATCATGCCGCCAAAACTCCAGATCACAATCAATCAACCTTCCATGCTGATCATAATTGACCCGCGCAATGCGCAACCCCGGACTCCCCACCGACACCCGCAAAGCCGCCGCCGCATCGACAGATAAAGATGTAGGCACAATCTCGAAGCGCACCCGCCCATAGTGCAAATCGTAATGCCGCGCATATAGCTCGGTGATCGACTGATTCAAATCAAACTCAAGAATCCCCGGAAAAAACTGCGGATTCAAATAGTGCTCCACATACAACACCAGACGCCCATCAATGCGCCGCGAGCGGCAAATCTGAATCACGCTCGACAAGGCCGGCAACTGCAACCACGCACACACCGCCGCCGAAGCCGGCTGCAAACGCGCCGAAATCACCTCGGTCGAAGGCTCGCGCCCCTGCGCACTGACCATCGCGTGAAAGTGACTGCGCTGCATCAGGTTGTACGCCAGACGCGGCGGCGAGACGAACCAGCCGCGCCGCTCCTCGCGATAAATCTGCCCCTGCGCCTCCAGCTGCAACAACGCCTCACGCACAGTGATTCGCGTAGTCCCGAACAACTCGCTGAGCTTGCGCTCGGCCGGCAATTTGCTCCCGGCCGCGAGCAAACCATGATCGATCTGCTCCTGCAGCACCTGGCCAATCGCTGTCACCGCTTTCGTTGCCTCATCGCGCATCAACGTTACCTATCTGGACTAGACCAGCACTGTTTCGGGGCAAAAATGAACGCTGATCAGAGCGCTTTCGCATGTTGCAAGCCTAGGCAGTGCAGATGACCGACAGATGACAAAACTACCGAACGGTCGCTTTCACGACTTGCAATACATCGGCCAAGTCCTTTGTCTTTCGGCACTGCGCCATGGTCTACGCTTGTTTGGCAACTGCCGATTCCCAGCAGCCGACAGACCTGCCACAAGGCCGTCGACATCAAAGTGTCATCCAGCCCGCCTAAATTGGCTCAGGTATTGCTGACCTAGACCAACACAACCGCAATCGCAGCGTTGAACACGACCAAGGAGCTTCGGAATGAAACAGCTTTTCCTGGCAACACTGTTAGGCTCGACCATTGCAATGTGCAGCGCCGCCATGGCGGCCGACACCGATCTGAAAACCCTCGAAGCCGCTGCGAAAGCGGAAGGCGCCATCAACAGCGTCGGCATGCCCGACAACTGGGCCAACTGGAAAGGCACCTGGGATGACCTGGCTGCGAATTACGGTTTGAAGCACATCGACACCGACATGAGCTCGGCCCAGGAAATCGCCAAGTTCGCCGCTGAAAAAGACAACGCCACCGCCGACATCGGCGACGTCGGTGCCGCCTTCGGCCCGATCGCGGTCAAGCAAGGCGTCGTGCAACCGTACAAGCCAAGCACCTGGGAGCAGATCCCGGACTGGGCCAAGGACAAGGACGGCAACTGGGCACTGGCCTACACCGGCACCATCGCCTTTATCGTCAACAAAAAGCTGCTCAACGGCTCCGACGTGCCGACCAAATGGGCGGACCTGAAGACCGGCAAATACAAGGTCTCTATCGGCGACGTAAGCACCGCCGCCCAGGCTGCCAACGGCGTCCTCGCTGCGGCTTTGGCGAACGGCGGCGACGAGAAAAACATCAAGCCTGCCTTGCTGCTGTTCGCCGACCTCGCCAAACAGGGTCGCCTGTCGATGGCCAACCCAACCATTGCCACCATGGAAAAAGGCGAGATCGAAGTCGGCGTGGTCTGGGATTTCAACGGCCTCAGCTACAAAGCCAAGATGGCCAATCCGGATGACTACGTAGTGCTGATTCCGTCCGACGGTTCGGTGATTTCCGGCTACACCACGATCATCAACAAGTACGCGAAAAACCCCAACGCCGCCAAGCTGACCCGCGAATACATCTTCAGCGACGCAGGCCAGACCAACCTCGCCCGCGGCAATGCCCGGCCGATCCGCGCCGAACACCTGCAACTGCCGGAAGACGTGAAGGCCAAACTGCTGCCGAACGAGCAGTACAAGAAGGTCACGCCGGTCAAGGATGCCGACGCGTGGGAAAAGACCTCCAAAGCCCTGCCGCAGCAGTGGAACGAGGAAGTCATTGTAGAGATGAAGTAATCCTTCATCTGTAGGAGCTGCCGGAGGCTGCGATCTTTTGATCTTGCCCTTTAAAAGCAACATCAAAAGATCGCAGCCTGCGGCAGCTCCTACACAGGTTGATTCCAGATCTGTTTTCGGAGTTCTTGCCCCTATGAAGCACAACGTCATCCTTGTCGTGCTCGACGGCCTCAACTACGAGGTTGCGTATCACGCCATGGGGCATCTGCAGGCTTATGTTGGCGCAGGACGCGCGGCGCTCTATCAGCTGGAGTGCGAATTGCCGGCCCTGTCCCGACCGCTTTACGAATGCATTCTCACCGGTGTGCCGCCGATCGACAGCGGCATCGTCCACAACAATGTCTCGCGCCTGTCCAACCAGCGCAGCATTTATCACTACGCCCGCGATGCCGGGCTGAAAACCGCCGCCGCGGCCTATCACTGGGTCAGCGAGCTGTACAACCGCTCACCGTTCGTGGCTGCGCGCGACCGCCACACCGACGATCCGACGTTGCCGATCCAGCACGGGCATTTCTACTGGAACGATCATTATCCGGATTCGCACCTGTTCGCCGACGCCGAGAGCCTGCGCCTGCGTCACGCGCCGGATTTTCTCCTGATCCACCCGATGAACATCGACGATGCCGGCCACAGGCACGGCCTCGACAGCTCGCAATACCGCAACAGCGCGCGCTCGGCTGACGTCATCCTTGCCGACTATCTGCAGAGCTGGCTCGACGCTGGTTATCAGGTCTTGGTGACCGCCGACCACGGCATGAACAACGATCGCTCGCACAACGGCCTGCTGGCGGAAGAACGTCAGGTGCCGCTGTTCGTCCTCGGCGATGCGTTCAGCCTCAACCCTGACGCCACACCGAAGCAGACCGAGCTCTGCGGCACGGTCTGCGAGCTGCTCGGCGTGCCCCACGACAAACCTGTGTCCCGGGAGCTGCTCAAGTGAACTCCACGACTCGCGGCAAATGGCTCGCGGCGCTGTGTCTGGTGCCCTTCGCGCTGTTCTTTATCGTTTTCGAAATCGCCCCGCTGGTCTGGGTGATGATCAACAGCCTGCAATCGGAAGAGTCCGGCTGGGGCCTGGCCAACTTCAGCAAGATCTTCGGATCGAAGTTCTATCGCCAGGCGATCCAGTACAGCCTCGAGATCAGTTTCTGGTCGAGCGTATTCGGCATCATCATCGCCGTGCTTGGCGCTTATTCGCTGCGTCGGGTTGACTCGAAGCTACGCAACTTCGTGAATGCCTTCGCCAACATGACCAGCAATTTCGCCGGCGTGCCGCTGGCGTTCGCCTTCATCATCCTGCTCGGTTTCAACGGCAGCATCACCATCATGCTCAAGCAGTCGGGGATCATTCAGGACTTCAACCTGTATTCAAAAACCGGCCTGATCATCCTCTACACCTACTTCCAGATTCCCCTCGGCGTGCTGCTGCTCTACCCGGCCTTCGATGCTCTGCGTGAAGACTGGCGCGAGTCCGCGGCGCTGCTCGGCGCCAACGGCTGGCAGTTCTGGCGGCACATCGGCCTGCCGGTGCTGACCCCGGCGTTGCTCGGCACTTTCGTGATTCTGCTGGCCAACGCCCTCGGCGCCTACGCCACGGTTTATGCGTTGACTACCGGCAACTTCAACGTCTTGCCGATTCGTATTGCGGCGATGGTCTCCGGCGACATCTCCCTCGACCCGAACCTGGCTAGCGCCCTGGCTGTGGTGCTCGTAGCGCTGATGACCATCGTCACCGTCGTGCATCAACTGCTGCTGAAGAGGAGCTACCATGTCTCGCGCTGAATCCGGCCCGGCCGGCCTCTACCACCGTGTCGTGGTCTATCTGCTGTTCGCCATCCTGCTGTTGCCGCTGGTGGGCACGCTGGTCTATTCGATCGCCAGCAGCTGGTCGGCGACGATTCTGCCGAGTGGCTTCACCTTCAAGTGGTACATCCAGTTGTGGAGCGATCCGCGCTTTCTCCACGCATTCGGTCAGTCGCTGATCGTCTGTGTCGGCGCGCTGGTGCTCTCGGTGGTGCTGATCCTGCCGCTGCTGTTCGTCGTGCATTACTACTTTCCCAAGCTCGATGCGCTGATGAACATCCTCATCCTGCTGCCCTTCGCGGTGCCGCCGGTAGTGTCCTCGGTGGGGCTGTTGCAGCTCTACGGTTCCGGACCGATGGCGATGGTCGGTACGCCGTGGATTCTGATCGGCTGCTACTTCACCGTGGCGCTGCCCTTCATGTACCGGGCGATCACCAACAACCTGCAAGCGATCAACCTGCGCGACCTGATGGATGCTGCGCAACTGCTCGGCGCCAGCACTTTTCAAGCGGCGTTCCTGGTGGTGCTGCCGAACCTGCGCAAGGGTCTGATGGTGGCGCTGCTGCTGTCGTTCTCGTTCCTCTTCGGTGAGTTCGTATTCGCCAACATCCTCGTCGGCACGCGCTATGAAACCCTGCAGGTTTATCTGAACAACATGCGCAACAGCAGCGGCCACTTCACCAGTGCACTGGTCATCTCGTATTTCTTCTTCGTGCTGGTCCTGACCTGGATCGCCAACATCTTGAACAAGGACAAAAGCGAATGAGCTACGTCAGCGTCCAACACCTGCAGAAAAGTTATGCCGGCACCACGGTGTTCAGCGACATCGATTGCGAGATCAACAAGGGCGAGTTCGTCACTCTGCTCGGCCCGTCCGGGTGCGGTAAATCCACGTTGTTGCGTTGTATCGCCGGGCTGACCCCGGTGGATGGCGGCCAGATCCTCCTCGACGGTGTCGATATCGTGCCGTTGAGTCCGCAGAAACGCGGGATCGGCATGGTCTTTCAGAGCTATGCATTGTTCCCCAACATGACCGTCGAACAGAACGTCGCCTTCGGCCTGCGCATGCAAAAGGTCAACGCCGATGACAGCCACCAGCGCGTCGCTGAAGTTTTGAAACTGGTTGAACTGCACGACTTCGCCAGCCGCTATCCGCATCAGCTTTCAGGTGGCCAATGCCAACGAGTCGCCCTCGCCCGCTCGCTGGTGACCCGTCCACGCTTGTTGCTGCTGGATGAGCCGCTGTCGGCCCTCGATGCACGGATTCGTAAACATTTGCGCGAGCAGATCCGCCAGATTCAGCGTGAACTCGGCCTGACCACGATCTTCGTCACCCATGATCAGGAAGAAGCGCTGACCATGTCGGACCGGATATTCCTGATGAATCAGGGCAAGATCGTCCAGAGCGGCGACGCCGAAACCCTCTACACCGCGCCGGTCGATGTATTCGCCGCCGGCTTCATCGGCAACTACAACCTGCTCGACGCCGATGCCGCCTCGAAGCTGTTGCAACGACCGATCAACCACCGCATCGCCATCCGCCCGGAGGCTATCGAATTGAGCCTCAATGGCGAACTCGATGCGCAGATCCGCAGCCACAGCCTGCTCGGCAACGTCATTCGCTATCGCGTCGAAGCGCGTGGCGTGGAACTGGTGGTCGATGTGCTCAACCGGTCGGCCGCCGATCTGCATCCCGACGGACAGCGCCTGGCACTTTCCATCGATCCGGGCGCCCTGTGCGAAGTAGCTTAAAAGCAGCTGCGAGCTTCGAGCTGCAAGCTTCAAGCTGTAGACTGCGGTCCACCTGATTTTAATTCTTGCAGCTCGAGGCTTGTAGCTTGCAGCTGTTCTCGGAGAGAACCCAATGGCCCTGGCAATTTTTGATCTGGACGACACGTTGATCCACGGCGACTGCGCCACCCTCTGGAGCGAGCAGATGGGGCGCCTCGGCTGGGTCGATCGCGAGTCGTTCATGCGCCGCAACAATGAGCTGATGGACGCGTACAGCCATGGCAAGTTGCGAATGGAAGAGTACATGGACTTCAGCCTCGAACCGCTGATCGGGCGTACGCCGGAAGAAGTCGAGCACTTGGTCGGGCCATGGGTTGAAGACTTTATCGAACCGATCATCTTCAGCGACGCGACCAAAACCATCGCCGCCCACCGCAAGGCAGGCGACCGGATTCTGGTGATCTCGGCATCGGGCACGCATCTGGTGCGGCCGATTGCCGATCGCCTGGGTATCGACGAGATATTAGCCATCGAACTGGAAGTCACCCATGGCGTGTACAGCGGCAACACCGTCGGCACCCTGACTTACCGCGAAGGCAAGATCACCCGCTTGCTGGAATGGCTGGACGCCGAAGAAGAAAACCTCGAAGGCGCGAGTTTCTATTCCGATTCGCGCAATGATCTGCCGCTGCTGCTGAAGGTGGATTTCCCACATGTGGTCAACCCGGATCCGGTGCTACTCGAGCACGCAGAAAAGGCCGGCTGGCCGATCCATCACTGGAAATAACCGAAGATCCAGTGTGGACGCTACCTGTGGCGAGGGAGCTTGCTCCCGCTCGGCTGCGCAGCAGTCGCAAATCGATGCAACCGGTATGAACTGATCCAGCGCATTGAATGATTGGGGCCGCTTCGCGACCCAGCGGGAGCAAGCTCCCTCGCCACAAGGCTTGGTGATGTCAGGTGAGACTGTCGTCAATCACCAACACCAACTTGCCCGCCACCGTATTGCTCGCCAGTTCGGCAAACGCCGCTTCGGCATCCTTCACCGCATACGCTTTGGCCAATTGCGCACGCAAGCGCCCCTCGGCAAACAGCGGCCACACGTGCTGGCCCAGATCACTCAGCAGATCCGCCTTGAACTGATCATCACGGCTGCGCAACGTCGAACCCAGCAATTGCACACGCTTGCCCAGCACCTGGGCCAGATCCAGTTTCGCCTCCCGTCCACCCATCAAGCCGATCAGCACCCAGCGCCCGTCCAGCGCCATCATTTTGAGGTTCAGTGCCGAATAATCGCCGCCAACCGGGTCGAGAATCACATCGAACGGGCCGAAGTCGCGCAGGCTTTCGATATCATCGGTGCGCACCACGCCGCCCTGCGCACCCAGCGCTTCGCAGTAAGCCAGGCGCTCGGCGGAACCGACGCTGACCCAGCACGGGTTACCGAAGGCTTTGCACAGCTGAATGGCGGCTGAACCGATTCCACTTGCGCCGGCGTGCAGGAGAATTTTCTCACCGGGTTTCAACGCTGCCAGTTGAAACACATTCAGCCAGACGGTGGCGTAGACCTCGGGCAACGCCGCTGCCTCGATCAGCGAAACGCCTTCGGGCACCGGCAGCACGTGCCGTCCGTCGACGACCACCTCTTCGGCCATGCCGCCCCCGGCCAGCAAGGCGCAAACCCGATCGCCGACCTGCCAGGACGAACCCGCACCGACCTCGCTGATCACCCCGGAGCACTCAAGACCGAGCACTTGGCTGGCACCGGGAGGCGGCGGATAAAGCCCTGCCTTCTGTAATAAATCGGCGCGATTGAGGCCGGCTGCCGCCACACGAATGCGGACTTGTCCTACATCGCACGTAAGCCGCGGCTCTTCAACCCATGCCACTTGACCTTCAACGCCTTGCAATGCCTTCACACTGCCTCCATAGTGAGTCTGGACTGAGCCCGAAGCTGTAGCGCCGGGCTTTTTGCATTATGCGACCGGCTCTCAAAGAACCGGCGACTTCAAAGACGGCCTAATATGCGTTATCAATTGTCCCCGCGTCGAATCAGCATGAAGCATCTGCTCCCCAGCACCGCCCTCGCTCTTTTCATCGGTATCGGTCTGTTGCCGGTGTCGGGCACCACATTCGCAGCCAACAGCTGGGACAAGTTGCAGCCTGATCGCGATGAAGTCATCGCCAGCCTGAACGTCGTCGAGTTGCTCAAGCGTCACCACTACAGCAAGCCGCCGCTCGATGATGCGCGCTCGGTGATCATCTACGACAGCTACATCAAGCTGCTCGACCCGTCCCGTAGCTATTTCATGGCCAGCGACATCGCCGAATTCGACAAGTGGAAAACCCAGTTCGACGACTTCCTCAAGAGCGGCGACCTCAACGCCGGGTTCACCATCTACAAGCGCTATCTGGACCGCGTCAAGGCGCGTCTGGACTTCGCCCTTGCCGAGCTGAACAAAGGCGTCGACAAAATGGACTTCAATACCAGGGAGACCTTGCTGATTGATCGCAAGGACGCGCCTTGGCTCAAGTCCACCGCAGAACTCGATGACCTGTGGCGCAAACGCGTCAAGGACGAAGTGCTGCGCCAGAAGATCGCCGGCAAAGAGCCGAAGCAGATTCAGGAAACCCTGACCAAGCGCTACAAGAATCAGTTGGCGCGTCTGGACCAGACCCGTGCCGAGGACATCTTCCAGGCGTACATCAACACCTTCGCCATGTCCTACGACCCGCACACCAATTATCTGTCGCCGGATAACGCGGAAAACTTCGACATCAACATGAGCCTGTCCCTCGAGGGCATCGGCGCCGTGTTGCAGAGCGACAACGATCAAGTCAAGGTCGTGCGTCTGGTGCCCGCAGGCCCGGCGGACAAGACCAAGCAGGTCGCTCCGGCCGACAAGATCATCGGCGTTGCCCAGGGCAACAAGGAAATGGTCGACGTGGTCGGCTGGCGCCTGGACGAAGTGGTCAAACTGATTCGCGGTCCGAAAGGCACCGTGGTGCGTCTGGAAGTGATCCCGGCGAGCAATGCGCCGAACGACCAGACCACCAAGATCGTACCGATCACCCGTGAAGCGGTGAAGCTCGAAGACCAGGCCGTGAAAAAGTCGATCCTCAGCCTGAAACAGGACGGCAAGGATTACAAACTTGGCGTGATCGAAATCCCGGCCTTCTACCTCGACTTCAAGGCCTTCCGTGCCGGTGACCCGGATTACAAGAGCACCACTCGCGACGTCAAGAAGCTGCTCACCGAGTTGCAGAAAGACAAAGTCGACGGTGTGGTCATCGATCTGCGCAACAACGGCGGCGGTTCCCTGCAGGAAGCCACTGAGCTGACCAGTCTGTTCATCGATAAAGGCCCGACCGTACTCGTGCGTAACGCCGATGGCCGCGTCGACGTGCTTGAAGACGAAAACCCGGGCGCGTTCTACAAAGGCCCGATGGCGCTGCTGGTCAACCGCCTGTCCGCCTCGGCTTCGGAGATCTTTGCCGGCGCCATGCAGGACTATCACCGTGCATTGATCATCGGTGGCCAGACCTTCGGCAAAGGCACCGTGCAGACCATTCAGCCGCTGAACCATGGCGAACTGAAATTGACCCTGGCCAAGTTCTACCGCGTCTCCGGGCAGAGCACCCAGCATCAGGGCGTACTGCCGGACATCGACTATCCGTCGCTGATCGACACCAAGGAAATCGGCGAGAGCGCTCTGCCGGAAGCCATGCCGTGGGACACCATCCGCGCGGCAATCAAGCCGGCGGCCGATCCGTTCAAGCCGTTCCTCGCCCAGCTCAAGTCCGAGCATGACGCGCGCACCAACAAGGATGCCGAGTTTGTGTTCATTCGCGACAAGCTGGCCCTGGCGCAGAAGCTGATGGAAGAAAAAACTGTCAGCCTCAACGAAGCCGATCGTCGTGCCCAACACGCCGACATCGACGCCAAGCAGCTGGCGATGGAAAACATCCGTCGCAAGGCTAAAGGCGAAGAGCCGCTCAAAGAGCTGAAGAAAGAAGACGAAGACGCACTGGCCGCTGCCGAGCCGGACAAGGTCAAACCGGAAGACGATGCCTACTTGAGCGAAACCGGGCGCGTACTGCTGGATTACTTGAAGCTGAGCAATCAGGTGGCCAAGAAGTAAGTGATGGCAATTTAGTGCTGACGATCCGCGGATCGTCATCAAACAGTCATCATTCTGTCGTGCAATAAAGGACCGGGAGCAAACGCTCCCGGTCCTTTATTTATCGCCAGAGACTGCCATGACCACGACCGAACAGCTGAGCGCCTTGAGCTCGATCCTGACTCAAAGCGGTTTACACAGCCTGTTCCAGCCGATCATCTGCCTCTCCGAACGCCGCATTCTCGGTTACGAAGCCCTTACCCGTGGTCCTTCCAACAGTCCTCTGCACTCGCCGATTGCCCTGTTCGCGGTTGCACGTCAGGCCGGACGCTTGAGCGAACTGGAAATCGCCTGCCGGCAAAGCGCCTGCCGCCGCTTCAATGAGCAGCAACTGCCGGGCAAGCTGTTCCTCAACGTATCGCCGGAATCCTTGCTCGAAGCCGCGCATCAACCGGGACGCACGTTGCAACTGCTGCAGGACCTGGGTATTGCGCCGAGCCAAGTGGTGATCGAGCTCACCGAGCAGACGCCAATCGATGATTTCCAGTTGCTGCAAACCGCCCTGCATCACTATCGGGCGATGGGTTTTTCCATTGCGCTGGACGATCTCGGTGCCGGGTATTCGAGCCTGCGCCTGTGGTCGGAATTGCGTCCGGATTACGTAAAGATCGACCGGCACTTCATCGATGGCATTCATCAGGATGCGCTGAAAAGAGAGTTTGTCGGGTCGATTCTGCAAATCGCCAAGGCGTCGCGCGCACTGGTCATTGCCGAGGGTATCGAGTTACCGGAAGAACTCGCGGTGCTGACTGAAATGGGCGTCGATCTGGTGCAGGGTTACCTGCTCGGCCGCCCTCAGGAACATCCATCGCGCGATGCTCGCGCCATGATGCCCAAACACGACAGCAGCGCCGTCGCGCTGAACGACGAAGGCAGTGACCTCAGCGCCCTGCTCAACGACCAGCCCGCCGTGCAGCGCGATACGCCCACCGCCTCGGTGCTCGAAGCCTTCCGCCGGCAGGCCAACCTCAACTCCCTCGCCGTGCTCGACGAACAAGGCCAACCCTGCGGCATCGTCCATCGCCACTCGCTGTCGGACGCGCTGCTCAAACCGTTTGCCACCGATCTGTTCGCGCGCAAACCGATCAGCCGCCTGATGAACGATGATTTCCTAGCGGTGGAAATGAGCCAGTCGCTGCAGCAAGTCAGCCGCCTGATCACCAGCCGCGCCCGCCAGCGCATCGAAGAAGACTTCATCATCACCCTCAACGGCGGCTACCTCGGCCTCGGCCGGGTCATCGACGTGCTGAAACTGATCACCGAACTGAAGATTCAACAGGCGCGCTACGCTAATCCGCTCACCTTGTTACCGGGCAACGTACCGATCCAGCAATGCCTCACTCGCTTGCTGCAGCAGGCCCGCGAATCGATCATCTGCTACGTCGACATCGACAGCTTCAAACCCTTCAACGACATCTACGGCTACGGCCGCGGCGACGAAGTCCTGCTCTGCCTTGCGCAATGCCTCAACGAACGCGTCGACCCCACCCGCGACTTCGTCGGCCACATCGGCGGCGACGACTTCCTCCTCGTCCTCGGCCCCGAAGACTGGCGCAAACGCCTCAACCAACTGCTCGACGACTTCCAGAGCCAATGCCGCCGCTTCTACCGCCCCGAGCATCTGGAGGCCGGCTGTTTTACAGCGCCGAACCGACAGGGCGTGCGGCAGGAGTTTGCGTTGTTGTCGTTATCGATTGGGGTGGTGCATCTGCGCCCTGAGGCTTGCGCAGCGCTTGATGCCAGCCAGCTAGCGGAGATGGCTTCGCAGGCTAAGCATCATGCGAAGGATGTTGTGGGGTTTAGTGTGCATGTGATTGATAGTTTCGCCGCTGCCGGGCTGCTTCCATCATACCTTATGGACCAACGTCAACTTGGCTTTTAGTTTACCAAGTTGACCTATCCTCATTAGTTGCCATGAATAGATCCTCTTTCCAAATTTCCTTCGCTAGTCGATAGACATCTTGAAAAAAGCAACGGGGGCTTTCTAATGAGTACCATTCCTCACGCGGCCAACTGTTTGTCTCGCATTCATCAATTTCGAATATAGCTTGAAAATCAAAGCTTGAATCCTTAAGCACTGCTTCCAGATTTTCAATGAGAACCAGTTTATGCCTAAAGGAGAGATAGGGCTGGTTTAAGCAATATTTCTCTATTAGCACGCTTCTATCAGCTCGATCATTCGGATCATATATTTCAAGCTCTACACCCTTGGATTCTTCTCTATCATAAACATCAAATACACCAACGAACCACATCAAATCAGGTTCAAAAGGCTCATTTAAAAATGGGTCTTTAAGCATCATTTGCCCTCCGCTGGGAAGCCCGTAAAAGGCTTCTGTGTATTGTCTTTGTCAAACTTAACCTCAAACCAATTCATATCCTCATTCAGCCGAGGATTTTGTGCATCTTTTTTATTAGGCCTATAGCCGCGCCCAGCTCCAAGCAGCTCCAATCGAACTATAGGATTTTTCTTTTGATCCATCCCTGTATGCTTAATCAATCCGTTTTCATCCTTCGTCATCGCTTTATTCAAGGCTCCCAGATGCATACGCCAACTATGAAACTGAGAGCTGGGATTACCTTTAGCATTTTTAGGAACCTCGCCAGTATGAGGATCCGCGCCATTTATCGCTCGCTGCTTGAGAGCCGGGCCAGAAATTTCCGAACTATGTTTTTTCACAGTGTGCATGTCATAAAGTTCTTCATACTCACTCACACGCCGCTTTGCATTCTCCTCAGCCACTTCATCAATCCTCGCCCGTCGCTCCTGCGCCGTCATCTTTGGCAGCGGGGGCGCTCCCTCTTCGACGACCACGCGACCAGCCTCGTATCGCATCGGACGTCGCGGCGCTGACGGTGGACAAATGCAACTCAACCCCAACGGATCCACCCACCCCGTCGGATTCGGCACGTACTGGTACTGATTCAACCCACCCGCGAGCTTCACCGGGTCCGGC
>NZ_JAADJI010000017.1:0-100938 GCF_036283065.1 Pseudomonas moraviensis subsp. stanleyae | reverse complement strand
ACGATGCGCGAGCGTATGGCTCCAGCCGAATCCGAGACCGATGTCGATCTCGACGGCACTGCTGCGATACAAGCGGGTGAACTCGAAGGGCAGCACGCCGTCGAGCACCGCATCGGTCAGGGTCAGCAGTTCTTCGCCGGTGACCATCGACACCGGGCAGCCGTTTTTGCAGGTGTTGGGCACGCAGTCGGCAGCATCGCCGTTGGGGTTTTTCGCTTGGTCGGGGACGTCGTCGTGATGTTCGTCTTTCTTTAACATGGCGTTGCGCTTGGCATCCCAGCGCAATTGCATCCGGCCTTTCTTCACCCCGGCTGCGATACCGCGTGCGGCAACGGCTTTGTAGCGATCGACGTATTCGATAAACGTGCTGACGATGCCAAACAGCGCCTTGACCAGGCGCTTGGCTACGCTGAACAACTGGGCTGCACGGTCGGCCAGACGCAGCGTCAGATAGGCGATTCCCGCCCCTGCTCCGACAAAGGTCAGCACCACGCTGATCAACACATCGATGATCAGTTGCACGATCATCATCGACGCCACTTCAGCGGATTTGCCGGCGACCTCGCTGGGCGGCAGCATATCCAGCCACAGGCTCGCCGACCGTAGCAGCAAGCACATCGCTGCCTCATCACTGACCAGCAGTTGCAGCTTTTCCATGAGATCGGGCGCGGTCTGCGCCAGCTCGATCAGCTCAGCCGCGCCGCTGCCCAGACGCTCGGCAAACTTGTTGGGATCCTGGAGAATTTCCGAGAGCAGACCGAGGCTGTCCCACACCCCTTCGATGGCCGCCCAACTGCCGGCGAGCATGCCGTTACTGGCCGCTGTGGCCACCGACTGTGACCATTGCGGCTTGAAACCCTGCCACTCGCTACGCAGCCAGCCGTCCAGTTCGCCGGTCAAACCGTCATAGGATTCGAACAGCTCGGCTACCTGATCGGAGGTGACAGCACCGTGTACATGCACGCGGTAGAACTTGCCCTCGTCGCCTCTGAACTCACCCTTGCCCTGCTGATCAAGGGTGATCGGGGTGGTCTCGCCGCTTTCCACGCCAACCACATCGACGGTGATGTTGCCCAGCGGGATGTCGTAGACCGATTCGAACTTGCTCTCGATCTGCATCAGCCCGCCCTGCCGGCACTGGACGACGCTGGAGGAAAATTCGTCGTCGCTGCTGCTCACTGCCGCGCTGCGATCACCGAAGCGAATGATCCGCTCCATGCCCACCAGCGACGGCAGATCTGCTGCCTCGCTGATCTGGTCCGCCCTGCGACTGAGCCAGTGATCGAGCTGTTTGCGGTAGAGACTGAGCGTTTGCGGAAAGCTGTCGAGTTCCTGCTCGATGCGAGCGATGGCTTCCATCAACACACGCAGGCAGACAAGGTGAGCTGAAAAACGGGCTGGAGCATGAGCGGTCCCTCGCGCAAGAAATTAGTCGCGGGAACTGTGCGGGGGATCAGAGAGGAAAGAAGTCAGGCGAGTAGGCAAAGGATGTAGGACTAATCTGCAATCAAGCATCCAGCGAAAAACGCGCGAGCAAAAACGCAAAACGCGGCGTGAGGAAAACCTCACGCCGCGTTTACTTCAAAGACATACCTGGAATTACAGCGTTGAATCACCGGCCTTCAGCTGTTGCAGCTTCACTTCGGCCAACGGATGCCCGGCCTTGGCGGCCATGCTCCACCAACGGGCGGCTTCCGCGGGATCGGGGGCTTTGCTCGGCGTACCGGCAAGACTGATGACGCCGACTTGATAGGCCGCTTTAGCGTCGCCGGCCAATGCTGCCAGACGCAGTAAACGCACGCCTTCTTCACGTGCGCCCAGACCCACGCCACGAAAGGTCAGAATGTGCCCGTAAAAGCTTTGCGCGCCGACATCGCCGAGGTTGGCCATGCGCGCAAGCTGGCCTTCAAGCCAGCGCCAGCCACGCGGCTGACGAACGAACCACGACCAATGAAACAGCCTGCGCGCCAGCCAATATCCGGCCCGCGCCTTGAGGCGCAGAAACACTCAGGCCTCCGCCGATTCCGGGTACTCGTACTCGAAAACGCGCACCACTTCCGATGCATGCCAGGAGGCCGCCGCGACGCCGTCCGACGGCCCGGAAAAACGCCCCAGACGCTCGACACATTCAAAAAAACCGGTACGCGGCAAACGACTCGCACCCTGACTGATGACCAGCGAACTGCGCAACGGCTGTTCGGCTTTGGCGTCCAGTGCGGCCAGATGTTCTAGCGCAGCCGTGAGGGTTTGCATCGCCGGGGTCGGCAATTGCAAACGCTCAAGCAAGGCTCGATATGTCAAAAGATGACGCTGACGGCGCGCCTGATCCAGTTCCCCCAGCAATCCGTCCCAATGTTGACGGCTGATGCGTACGCTCACGATTCATCCCTCCAACCTGGCACCGTCAGTTCCCAGGCCAGGCTGCGGCGAATCGCGGCGTCGGGCTGACGCTCACCACTTTCGATCATGGCCAGATAAGACGGGCTGATGCCTACCGTGCGGGCCAGCGCCTCGATGGCGATGCCCTTCCCTTCGCGCAAACTGCGTAATTGATCCAGACTCGGAAGAATCGGCTCCGGCGAGGCGGCGAGCGGCACTGCGGGCTGCTGCGCCGGTGTTGCGTTGATCCCTGCTGCTTTCAGTAAAGCCTGATATTGAGCCCACGGCAGAACCGCGTATTCGGGTTCGCCATCGCGTGCAATTATCTGAATATCCATGACTACCCCGTAGGACAACAACACTTAGCGAGTCGGCACTTTTCCCTAGAAGTGTAATCCTAACAGCGGCCAAGGTCGCGGGGGGCATCTATCTACAGGCAGTCTTTGTCAGTCAGGGCTTTTTCGGACCTTGCAACTGCAATTGTTCAGGGGTATCCGGCAGCCGTTCAACTACCGCGAGTTTTTCCGGTTGCTGGCGCTTGCGCCACAAGCGGAAGGCGTTGAGTTCGTCATCGAGTGTTTTCATCAGCCAGGCGAGAACGGCAATGTCATCGAGCATGCCGAACATCGGAATGAAATCCGGGATGGCATCGACCGGACTGAGAAAATACATCAGGCCCGCCACCACCGAGATCAGCGACTTGGCGCTGATCGCACGGTATTCACCCCTCCAGTAGGCCAGGCACAGCGACTGCAGCAAGCGCAGATCATCCTTGAGCTTGCCCAGACGATTGCCCTGCGCGGCGCCTTTGCTGGCCACGGCAAACAACAGGGTCGGCAGGCGTCCACGGGCGAGCAGGCGTCCGGCCAAGGGCAGGAATCGAGCGAAATTCCACGGAGCTTTCATCTATTCTTCCCGTTGAAATGTTATCCACACAAATTGTGGATAACCTTGTGAACAGAGCTGCATTTCAGCGCTGAGAGCCCCGTTTCATAAGGGCTGCGCTCAGATCGGGCGTTTTTTACTCACATAAAAAAGCCCAATATTTCATTGACTTGGCGGCTCAGGGCGGCTAGCGCGGGCAGCCTCAAAGCTATGACTGTGTTGTTCGGCGTCAGTTCGCTCTGTTTACCTTTCCCAACCCGCAGATGCAACAACGCCCCGCATAAGCGAGGCGTTGTTTTCGAGCCGTTGCGTGTTACTTGGCAGCGGCGTCTTCTTTGGCTAAATCCTTGATGGCCAGCAGTTCCAGGTCGAAGACCAGAACCGAGTTGGCCGGGATTGCCGGGCTAGGCGACTGAGCGCCGTAAGCCAGATCGCTAGGGATGTACAGTTTGTACTTCTCGCCAACGTGCATCAGTTGCAGACCTTCAACCCAACCCGGGATCACGCCACTGACTGGCAGATCGATCGGGCTGCCGCGCTCGACGGAGCTGTCGAAGACGGTGCCGTTGGTCAGCTTGCCGGTGTAGTGAACAGTGACGACGTCGGTCGGCTTTGGCTGTGGGCCATCGGCTTTCTTCACTACTTCGTACTGCAGGCCGGAAGCGGTGGTGGTTACACCAGCTTTCTTGCCGTTTTCCTCGAGGAATTTCTTGCCGGCGGCTGCCGACTCTTCGCTCATCTTGGCCATACGCTCTTCAGCACGCTTTTGCAGCGCGGCGAAGGCTTCGACCAGTTCTTCGTCTTTCAGCTTCTGTTCTTTCTTGCCAACGGCATCTTCGATGCCCTGGGCTACCGCTTTGGAGTCCAGATCATCCATGCCTTCCTGGGCAAGGCTTTTGCCCATGTTCAGGCCGATGCCGTAGGAAGCTTTTTGCGCCGGGGTTTTCAGCTCTACGCTGGTCTGCGAGTCACAACCCGCAAGTACCAGGCTAACCAGGGCTACCGCCGCCGCCAACCGATGCTGTTTCATGCTATTTCCTTGTTCATGCGCCGAATGGGCAATCGAGTAAAGCCGCGAGCTTATCAGGCCGCCACGACCAATGGCTACCGGCATGAGAGCAGGAATCTTCTGATAAGTTCAGGGATTAAAACGCATTTGGCCGATGGCTGGATGAAGCTTCTGTCATCCACGGATGACAAGCCTCGTCGGCGCTTGCCGCAGCCTCTGACGTAATGGCCACTTGCCCAGCAGTCGCAGCTCAGGCATAACAGCGCAACAATTCGACAAGGATGTTTAACTTGCGCCTCTTATTCCGCGTTCTCAGTCTGGTGACCTTGCTGGCGGTAATCGCCGTTGCAGTGATTGTTTATTACGTCGCCAATCCGAAATTGCCCTTCTACACCCCGCCGCAACAGGTACGTTACCTGGACCAGTGGAGCGAAGAACAACGGCAGACTTACTACTTCACACCGCAAGGTACGCAAGTAAGGCTTGCGTTACGAGTGGTTCCAGGCACTGGAATTGCCTTTTTCCGAACAGCGCTTCGCCTCCCCCGAATACCTCGCCCGTTTCGGTTTTCTGGTCGACCCGCAGCAAAAAGCCACCTTGAACAATCCGGGCAATTTGCCCGTCGGTTTCGCCCGACACCAGAATCCCGGCAACGCCTCCGAACACTTTCTGGACATCACCTGCGCCGCTTGCCACACCGGCGAATTGCGCTTCAAAGGTCAGGCCGTGCGCATCGATGGCGGTACCGCGCAACATGTGTTGCCTTCCAGCGTTCCTACATTGCGCGGCGGCAGTTTCGGACAGGCCTTGGTCGCAAGTCTGGCCTCGACCTACTACAACCCGTGGAAATTCGAACGCTTCGCCCGCAAAGTGCTCGGCGACGAGTACGCAGCGCGCCACGGGCAATTGCGCGAAGACTTCAAAACCTCGCTGAATACTTTCCTCAAAGTGGCCTGGAACGACACCCATCGCGGCTTCTACCCCACCGAGGAGGGCCCGGGCCGCACCGACGCGTTCGGCCGGATTGCCAACGCGACGTTTGGCGATGCGATTTCTCCTGCCAACTACCGCGTGGCCGATGCGCCGGTGGATTACCCGCAACTGTGGGACATGTGGACGTTTGATTGGGTGCAGTGGAATGGCTCGGCGCAGCAGCCGATGGCACGCAATATCGGCGAAGCGCTCGGCGTCGGTGCCACGCTGAATTTCTTCGATGCCAACAGCCAACCGCTGCAAGGCGCTGAGCGCTACCCCTCCAGCGTACGCGTGCGCGATCTGCACGCCATCGAAGAAACTTTGCAACAGCTGAAGCCGCCAACCTGGCCGGAAGATCTGTTCGGTGCGGTCGACAAGCCGTTGGCCGCCAAGGGCCGCGCGCTGTTCAGCGAAAACTGCGCCGGCTGCCATGTCCCGCGCCAGTCCCGGGAAGGCGAACGCTGGGTGCAGCATTTGCACATGATTCCGGTGAATGTCATCGGCACGGATCCGAACGCCGCGAACAACATTGCCAGCCACCGCTTCGACCTGAGCGCACTGCAATGGGATGTCAAAGAACTGGAAAAGATGGACGTCAAACTGCACCCCGAACCCAAAGAGTCGCTCGATCCGAGCCAACTATCGGTGGCCAAGGGCCTGGCTTACGTCACCGCGTTCGTGGAAAACCGCGCCTATCGCGAAGCGCAGATCACCCCGGAAGAAAAACCGCGTATGGACGGTTTCGGCCTGCCGATCGGCGTGCGCGAAAAAGTCGCTTACAAGGCTCGACCGCTGGCCGGCGTGTGGGCGACTGCGCCATTTCTGCACAACGGTTCGGTGCCTAGCATCTATCAGTTGCTGTCACCGCAGGATGAGCGCGCAACCACCTTCTATAAAGGCACAGTCGAATACGATCCGCGCCATCTCGGCTACCGCACCGAGCCTTTCACCAACGGTTTCCTGTTCGACACGCGCATCAGTGGCAACCACAACAGCGGCCACGAATTCCGCGCCGGCGCTCGCGGCAACGGGGTGATCGGCCGCCTCCTGCAACCCGAGGAGCGCTGGGCGCTGCTCGAATACCTGAAAGTATTGGGCGGACCACTGGAGGCGCAGTTGCCATGATCATGCCGACATTCAAAAGGGAACTGCCGCCATTGGCGCGTTTCTGGCTATGGCTGGGGCGCTTGCTCGGCAAGTCGTTGCTGATCGTGCTGGGCATCGCCCTCCTCGGCTGGGCCATCGCCACCGCGTGGTTCGCCTGGCAGCATCGTGGGCCGGTATCCGCGCAGGAGCAGATTCCAGCGGGGGAAGCGGCAATGACGCAGGACATCATTCAAACCGCAGTGCGCATCGTCGACCAACACCGCGAAAGCACGCGCTATCTGCGTGATGCGCACGCCAAGGCGCATGGCTGCGTGAAGGCGCAAGTACAGGTGTTAACGCAACTGGAGCAATCGCTGCGGCAAGGTGTGTTCAGCGATCCGGGCAAGACCTGGCAGGCGTTGATCCGCTTGTCCAACGGCAATGCCTATCCGCAATTCGACAGCATTCGCGATGCGCGAGGAATGGCGATCAAGCTTCTCGACGTGCCGGGCAAGCAACTGCTAAGCGCTAGCGGTGACCGGCGTGAACAGGATTTTGTGATGTTCAGCCACCCGAACTTCTTTGTCAGCGATGTCGCCGAGTACCGTCAGAATGTGGCGGCGCAGGCTGACGGCAAGAAGGTCATGGCGTTTTTTCCGACATGGGATCCGCGTACCTGGCAGGTGCGCCATCTGTTTATCGCACTGGCCACCCTGTCACCGCCGCCGGACAGCCCGACCGAGAGCACGTACTTTTCGGTATCGCCCTACAAATTCGGTGAGGCCAATGCCAAATTCCGCGTCGTGCCGGATCCCGACCGTTGCCCGGCGTATACCCTGCCCAAACAGAATCACGACCTGCCGAATTTTCTGCGCAGCGCACTGAACCAGCAATTGTCGACGGACCGGGTGCCGGCGTGTTTCGTCCTGCAGATCCAGCGCCAGGACGCCAACAGGTACATGCCGATCGAAGACACCAGTATTGAATGGGACGAGCAGGATGCGCCGTTTGAAACCGTGGCGCGGATCACTGTGCCGGCGCAGGACTTCGATACGCCGGCGCTGAGTCTGCAATGCGACAACCTGTCGTTCAATCCGTGGTTCGGCATCGAGGCGCATCGGCCGATTGGCGGGATCAATCGCTTGCGCAGGGCGGTCTATGAGGCGGTGAGCGACTACCGGCACAGCCAGAATGCCTCAGCACATCCCATGTAGGAGCTGTCGAGTGCAACGAGGCTGCGATCTTTTGATCTTGTTTAAAAAAGTCAAAAGATCGCAGCCTCGTTGCACTCGTCAGCTCCTACAAAATCGCAGACAGCAAAAAGCCCGCACAAGGCGGGCTTTCCGTGGTATCTGGCTTCAGTTCCAGATACCGAATATGGCGCAGCGGACGGGACTCGAACCCGCGACCCCCGGCGTGACAGGCCGGTATTCTAACCGACTGAACTACCGCTGCGCGAAACGCTGGAAACGAATGGTGGGTGATGACGGGATCGAACCGCCGACATTCTGCTTGTAAGGCAGACGCTCTCCCAGCTGAGCTAATCACCCTTCGCTTCGTTACGGGGCGCATTATGCCACAAGTTTTCGTAAAGTGTTGATTTAATTGAATATTTTTCAAAAAAATCTGAAAACCGGTGAAACGATACATCCCGCGGGTACAACCTTGAGACAGAAAAAAACCCGCCTCAGCGGGTTTTTCCGTGGTGACCTGGCGTTCAGTGTTCCAGGTTACCGAATATGGCGCAGCGGACGGGACTCGAACCCGCGACCCCCGGCGTGACAGGCCGGTATTCTAACCGACTGAACTACCGCTGCGCTAAACACTTGAAACGAATGGTGGGTGATGACGGGATCGAACCGCCGACATTCTGCTTGTAAGGCAGACGCTCTCCCAGCTGAGCTAATCACCCTTCGCTTCGGTGTGGCGCGCATTCTACGGAGCACCCCAACCTCTGGCAAGCACTTTTTTAAATAATTTTCCGAGGCCTTCCAAAGGCTTAGAGAAGGGTTGGCCTATGCCCCGGCGAAGACAATAATGCCCCCCTTTGTATAAAGGAGTGACTCACCCCATGTGGTTCAAGAACCTGCTGATCTATCGCCTGACCCAAGACCTGCCTGTCGATGCCGAGGCGCTGGAGACTGCACTGGCGACCAAACTGGCGCGGCCGTGTGCAAGCCAGGAGCTGACCACTTACGGTTTCGTTGCACCGTTCGGCAAGGGCGAAGATGCGCCGCTGGTGCACGTCAGCGGGGATTTCCTGCTGGTCGCCGCTCGTAAAGAAGAACGCATTCTGCCGGGCAGCGTCGTGCGTGACGCGGTCAAGGAAAAGGTCGAAGAGATCGAAGCCGAGCAGATGCGCAAGGTCTACAAGAAGGAACGCGATCAGATCAAGGATGAAATCATCCAGGCATTCCTGCCGCGCGCCTTCATTCGTCGTTCGTCGACCTTTGCCGCGATCGCGCCGAAACAGGGCCTGATCCTGGTCAACTCGGCCAGCCCGAAGCGTGCCGAAGACCTGCTGTCGACCCTGCGCGAAGTGATCGGCACCCTGCCTGTCCGTCCGTTGACCGTGAAAATGGCGCCAACAGCGGTGATGACCGATTGGGTCACCACGCAGAAAGCCGCCGACGATTTCTATGTGCTGGATGAGTGCGAACTGCGCGACACCCACGAAGACGGCGGCATCGTCCGTTGCAAGCGTCAGGACCTGACCAGCGAGGAAATCCAGTTGCACCTGAGCACCGGCAAGGTCGTGACTCAGCTGTCACTGGCCTGGCAGGACAAACTGTCGTTCATGCTCGACGACAAGATGACCGTCAAGCGCCTGAAGTTCGAGGATCTGCTGCAGGATCAAGCGGAACAGGACGGTGGTGACGAAGCCCTGGGCCAACTGGATGCCAGCTTCACCTTGATGATGCTGACCTTCGGCGACTTCCTGCCGGCGCTGGTTGAAGCGTTGGGTGGGGAAGAGATGCCGCAGGGGATCTGACTCTGATGAGTATTTAACCTGTGGGAGCGAGCCTGCTCGCGAATGCGGTGTGCCAGCAACATTAATGTGTCTGGCTCACCGCTTTCGCGAGCAGGCTCGCTCCCACAATGTTATGTGGTGTAACCAAAAATAAGGATCAAGCCATGCGCGCACTGGCCGCACTCAGCCGCTTTGTCGGCAATACCTTCGCTTACTGGGTTCTGATATTCGCGGTCATCGCGTTCCTGCAACCGGCGTGGTTCATCGGCCTGAAAAGCGCGATCGTGCCGCTGCTGGGCCTGGTGATGTTCGGCATGGGCCTGACCCTCAAACTCGACGACTTCGCCGCCGTCGCTCGCCATCCATGGCGGGTGGCGCTGGGCGTGGTTGCGCATTTCGTGATCATGCCCGGTGTGGCGTGGTTGCTCTGCCAAGTGTTTCACCTGCCGCCGGAAATCGCCGTCGGCGTGATTCTGGTCGGCTGTTGCCCGAGCGGCACCTCGTCGAACGTGATGACCTGGCTGGCGCGCGGCGATCTGGCGCTTTCCGTGGCGATTGCAGCAGTCACCACCCTGCTCGCCCCGTTGCTGACCCCGGCGCTGATCTGGCTGCTGGCCTCAGCCTGGTTGCCGGTTTCGTTCATGGAGCTGTTCTGGTCGATCCTGCAAGTGGTATTGCTGCCGATCGTCCTCGGCGTGGTCGCGCAGCGTCTGCTCGGTGACAAAGTGCGGCATGCGGTGGATGTGTTGCCGCTGGTGTCGGTGGTCAGTATCGTGATTATCGTCACCGCCGTCGTGGCGGCGAGCCAGGCGAAAATCGCCGAGTCCGGTCTGCTGATCATGGCAGTGGTAATGCTGCACAACAGCTTCGGCTATCTGCTCGGCTACTTCACCGGGCGCCTGTTCGGTTTGCCTCTGGCTCAGCGCAAGTCGCTGGCACTGGAAGTCGGCATGCAGAATTCGGGATTGGGCGCTGCGTTGGCGAGTGCGCATTTCTCGCCGCTGGCGGCAGTGCCGAGCGCGTTGTTCAGCGTCTGGCACAATATTTCCGGTGCGCTGCTGTCGACGTACTTCCGGCGCATGAGTGAAAAGGAAGACCGCGACAATCTTGCGCAACGGGCCGCCGACTGACCTGAAAACTTGATCCTCGGGTTAATGCTCGTCACTATTGCGCAACGCGGGGACGACCCTGCGGCTCGATCGAGTCATTAATCTGGGGACGACCCCGTCAATCGATGGAGGTCCTGCATGTCCTGGATCATTCTGTTTTGCGCCGGCCTGTTCGAAGTCGGCTGGGCCGTCGGCCTGAAATACACCGATGGCTTCACCCGCCCACTCCCCACCGCCCTGACCGTTGCCGCGATGGCTATCAGTCTGGGTCTATTGGGCCTGGCGATGAAGGAATTGCCGCTGGGGACGGCTTATGCGATCTGGACTGGTGTAGGTGCCGTGGGCACGGTGATCGCCGGGATCATTCTGTTCGGTGAATCGATGGCGCTGATCAGGCTGGCCAGTGTGGCGTTGATCGTCACGGGTTTGATAGGCCTTAAAGTGAGCGCTTAAGCCACTACCGTCTTCGCGAGCAGGCTCGCTCCCACATTCAACCGCGTTCCGTCATTGGAACACGGTCACTTGTGGGAGCGAGCCTGCTCGCGAAGAGGCCCTTTGATACACCGACTATCTAAGAGCCCCGCGCAACTCCCCCACCAACCCCTGCAACTTCGCCGGTTCCGTCCCTTCGGTAATCGCCGGCCCCGCCACCAGCGTCACCCGCGACCACAAACGACGGAACAAGCCCTTGTGCGGATCGCGACTGAAGAAACTCCCCCACAATCCTTGCAGCGCCAGCGGAATCACCGGTACCGGGGTCTCTTCGAGAATCCGCGTCACGCCGCCGCGAAACTCGTTGATCTCGCCATCGGCGGTCAATTTTCCTTCCGGGAAAATGCAAACCAATTCGCCGTCCTTCAGATACTGGGCAATGCGGGTGAAGGCTTTTTCGTAGATCTGGATGTCTTCCTGGCGTCCGGCGATAGGAATTGCGCCCGCCGTGCGGAAGATAAAATTCAGCACCGGCAGATTGTAGATCTTGTAGTACATGACAAAGCGAATCGGCCTACGCACTGCGCCACCGATCAGCAAGGCGTCAACGAATGACACGTGATTGCACACCAGCAGCGCCGCGCCCTCGTCCGGGATCGCTTCAAGGTTGCGGTGTTCGACGCGGTACATGGAATGGCTGAGCAGCCAGATCATGAAGCGCATGCTGAATTCCGGAACGATCTTGAAGATGTAGGCGTTGACGCCGATGTTCAGCAGCGACACCACCAGGAACAGTTGCGGGATCGACAGCTTGGCAATACTCAACAAGACGATCGAAACAATCGCCGACACCACCATAAACAGCGCGTTGAGTATGTTGTTGGCGGCAATCACCCGCGCCCGTTCGTTTTCAGCCGTGCGCGACTGGATCAGCGCGTACAACGGCACGATATAGAAGCCGCCGAAAATGCCCAGACCAAGAATATCGATCAACACCGCCCAGGTGTGAACGAAGCCCAGCACGGCAATCCAGCTATGGCCGGTGACGCTGTCCGGGATTCCCCCGGAATGCCACCACAGCAACAGGCCGAACACGGTCAGGCCAAACGAGCCAAACGGCACCAGGCCGATCTCGACTTTGCGCCCGGAGAGCTTTTCGCAAAGCATCGAACCCAGCGCGATGCCCACCGAGAACACCGTCAGAATCAGCGTGACCACGGTTTCGTCGCCGTGCATCCATTCCTTGGCGTAGGCCGGGATCTGCGTCAGGTAGATCGCCCCGACGAACCAGAACCACGAGTTGCCGACAATCGAGCGTGACACCGCTGGCGTCTGGCCCAGGCCGAGTTTCAGCGTCGCCCACGATTGGCTGAAGATATTCCAGTTCAGGCGCATTTCCGGCGACGATGCTGCCGCACGCGGAATGCTGCGACTGGCCAGATAACCCAGCACGGCAATGCCGACGATGGCGGCGGAGACCACCGGCGCGTAGTGCTCGGACGACATCATGATGCCCGCGCCGATGGTCCCGGCGAGAATCGCCAGAAACGTGCCCATTTCCACCAGACCGTTGCCGCCGACCAATTCGTCATCGCGCAAAGCCTGCGGCAGGATCGAATACTTCACCGGGCCGAACAACGCCGAATGCGTGCCCATGGCGAACAGCGCGACCAGCATCAGTGACAGATGATCGAAGAGAAAGCCGATCGATCCCACGGCCATGATGGCGATTTCCGCGAGTTTTATCAGACGGATCAGCGCGTCCTTGGCAAATTTTTCCCCGAATTGCCCGGCCAGCGCCGAGAACAGGAAAAACGGCAGGATAAACAGCAGCGCGCAGAGATTGACCCAGATCGAGCGGTCACCCTCGATGGTCAGCCGATACAGAATGGCGAGGATCAACGACTGCTTGAACACGTTGTCGTTGAACGCGCCGAGCGACTGGGTAATAAAGAAGGGCAAAAAGCGCCGGGTGCGCAACAGGTTGAACTGTGAGGGGTGACTCATCTTCCGTGTTTCCTGATGTTAGGTAGAGAGGCCTGGGGTGCTTGTTATTGGAATCCCGCACCGCGATCCAGGCCACACCTTACCTAAACTTTTCAGTTTATTTCTTCAAACCTGCGATACACGGCGAGACAAACAGTTCGCCACGCCACGCGCCCTGCACGGTGCGTTTACCTACGATCAGCCACATTGCCGCCAACAGAATCACCAGCACGCTGCCGAACACAGTGAAAAACGTCAGGTCGAGAATGCTCGCCAGCTTCAGCGTCGCCAGCGAATACACACCCAACGGAAAGGTGAAGCCCCACCAGCCGAGGTTGAACGGAATGCCGTCACGCAGATAACGCACGGTGATCAGCAGCGCCATCAGCATCCACCAAAGACCAAAACCCCACAGCGTAATCCCCGCCACCAGGCCCAGCCCCGAGGCGATTTCGCCGACACCGGGCAGACCATTCGCGGCAAAAATCGCTGGCGCCTCACCGCCCAGCAACAACATGCCCAGCGCACCGGTGCCGATCGGACCCAGCGCCAGCCAGCTCGACGCAGCCATGTTTTCGTGGGGCAATTTGTGCAAGGCCATGCGCAATAGCAGGATGGTCAGAATGCTGAATGCCACCGGCAGGGAGAAAGCCCAGAGCACATAGCTGGTGGTCAATACGATGAGTTGCGCATGGGCATCGGTCAAATGCGGGGCGAGCAAGCCGCCGCTGGCCGCTGCCACCTCCGCCGCCACTACCGGCAGCAACCAGACCGCGGTCATCTGATCGATGCTGTGCTCCTGACGGGTAAACATCATGTATGGAATCAGCACGCCACAGGCCAGCGACATCGCCACGTCAATCCACCACAACACTTCAACCAGTTGGATTACTCCGTCGCCCCAACGCGGCAGGCCGAACAACAGAAAACCGTTGATGATCGTCGCCAGGCCCATGGGGATAGTGCCGAAGAACATCGAAACAGTGGAATGGCCGAAAATCCGCCGCGCCTCGTCGAAGAACAAAATCCAGCGCGCGGCGTAGGCCGCGGTAAACAACGTGAACAACACAATGTTGAACAGCCACAGCGCTTCGGCCACGGCGCGCAAACCGGAAATCCCCAGCGGCAATTGCGCCAGCGCCAATGCCAGCACACCGGTACCCATGGTCGCGGCGAACCAGTTCGGTGTGAATTGACGGATCACTTCGCGCGGATGCTGAAGCTGGCTGAAAGGCTTGAAACCGGGGGTGACACTGTTGGGGCAAATCATCATGATCTCCTGTCCTCAGGTGAGGTTGAGACCATGGTAGATCCGAATCGAATATCGATATAACGGGTAATATCTCTAACTGTTATCTGTTTTCCAGATAATCAGCTAAACGCTACCCTCCGATTCGATTACCAGAATCCGCGCCTCGCCTTGCGGATGGGCGACGTGCTCGGTGCCGACCGAGGCATAGAAAATATCGCCTGTGTCCAACACAACCTGCCGCTCTTCGCCGCCTTCGCGATAGTGCATCTGCACCCGGCCATCGAGCACCACGAACACCTCTTCTCCGTCGTTGACGTGCCATTTATACGGCTGATCGGTCCAGTGCAGGCGCGTGGTGATGCCGTTCATATTGGCGATGTCCAGCGCACCCCAGGCGCGTTCGGCGGTAAACGATTTACTGCGGATAATCTTCATGAGTCGATCCGTGAGAGAAGTTCGCCAAGGCTAACCGAAACCGCGGCGCTCAAGGAGCACTGCAAGTTTTACCCGCCTGGGGCCGCAGACTGAGCAGCAGCGCAGCCACGGCCAGCACGATCAACACAACGCCGTAGCCATCAGTGGTCGCCAGTAGCCCGAAACGGCGAGCCAGATGCCCGGCCAGCAGCGCCGGCAGACAGAACGCCAGATAACTGAGCACGTAATACGCCGACATCAACCCGGCTCGCTCGTGGGGCAAGGCCAGCGGCACCAGACTGCGCACCGCACCGAGGAATCCCGAACCGAAGCCGCAACCGGCGACCAGTGTGCCGAAGAAAAACAGCGACAGACTGGCGCCATGCACGCCGAGCAGAATCAGCAGCAGCCCGACCGGCAGCAGACTCGCGCCCAGCCGCAGCGCCTGAGCGGCCGGACGATTGCGCATCGTGAAAATCATCAACGCGCCGGTTACGGTGAGCGCCGCGACCGTCGCGCCGCCGATGAGATTGGAGGTCGAGCCGGTGGCCGTGCGCACCAGTGACGGTGCCAGCGAGGCATAAAAACCTCCCAGCGCCCAAGTTGCGGTGTTCAGCGGCAGCACTCGCCACAACGTTGAACGCGCTTGCGCCGGCACGTGCAAGGTAGGCCGCAACGACGCCCACGCCCCGCCTTGCCGCGAGACACTTTCCGGCAGGCGCCAGACATACACGCCCTGCAACACAAACAGCGCCAACAGCAACCAGTAAGTCAGCTGCAACGGCGCCGGTGCGAATTCTGCCAGCAAGCCACAGCCCAAACCGCCCAAGGCCATCCCGAGTAACGGCGCGACACTGTTGATCAGCGGCCCTTGCTGGCGATCGGTGTCGAGCAGTGTTGCGCTCAAGACGGCAGTGGCCATGCCGGTGGCGAACCCTTGCAACACCCGCGCGCCAAGCAACCATGCGACGCTGTCGGCATAAATGAACAGCAGCATGGCCAGCGCATTGAGCGCCACGGCGGTGAAGATCACCGGTTTGCGTCCGAGATGGTCGGAAAGCGAACCGACCGTCAGCAACGCCGCCAGCAGACTCAAGGCGTAAACGGCGAAGATCAGCGTCAGCATCGCCGCCGAGAAGTGCAACTGATCCTGATACAAGTGATACAACGGCGTCGGCGCGGTGGAAGCGGCGAGAAAACTGAGTAAGGTGATCGCCAGAAACCACAGGCTGGAACGGTGAGAAGCGAGGTCATTCAAGGGGCTGGTCATCGGCACACTCCGCAAAAGCTAACTTTTTGCTTTTACGCAGTGTGCTACCGCCTCACGCTTAAAGCAAATTCTTTGTGTTAAGGTCTGCCGCATGGCTATTAAAGAAGGTTTACGCCCAGGTGGTCGCAGCGCCCGGGTGCAAGAGTCGATTCATTCGGCGGTCAATGCGCTGCTGCAAGAGCAGGAACGTTCCACCGTGACCGTCCCGCAAATTGCCGCTCGCGCGGGCGTTACGCCGTCGACGATCTATCGCCGCTGGGGTGATCTGGCGGCGTTGCTGGCTGACGTCGCCCTCGCCCGCATGCGCCCGGATAGCGAACCGGCGGACACCGGCAGCCTGCGCGGCGATATCCGTGCGTGGGCCGAGCAGTATCTCGACGAGATGAGTTCGGAGGTCGGGCGCAACATGATGCGCGACGTGCAGGCGAGCGCGACGCCGGGCTATTGCGTGGCGATCATTGCTGCGCAGTTGCAGACGATTGTTGATCGTTATCCCGATGAAAAGGCGCCGAGCGTGGATCGTCTCATCAATGTGGTGGTGGCGCCGGTGGTGTTCCGCATTTTGTTTTCGGCGGCGGCGCTGGAGGTTGATGAGTTGCATCGCCTGATCGATATTGCATTGCGGCAGGACTGACGCCTTCGCGAGCAGGCTCGCTCTCACAAGGAAATGCATTCCAACCGTGGGAGCGAGCCTGCTCGCGAAGAGGCCCGCCCGGTCACCACAAAAACCACCCGATACCCCGCCTGCGACACCCCGCCACGCCACGACCTTGGTCGACACTGACTAACCGCCGCGCGCATGCGAGACTGTCCGCCCAGGCAGGAGTGCCGGGGAGTCTTTTGTCGGGAGTGCTGCATGCCGTTGTCCACCGGGCTGATCGCCGTCGTTGCCCTGGCCTACATGGCCATCATGTTCGCCATTGCCTTTTACGGCGACCGTCGCAGCACGCCGTTGCCGCCGCGGGTGCGCGCCTGGGTGTACAGCCTGTCGCTGGCGGTCTACTGCACCAGCTGGACCTTCTTCGGCGCGGTCGGCCAGGCGGCGGAACAACTGTGGTCATTCCTGCCGATCTATCTCGGGCCGATCCTCTTGCTGGTGGGCGCGCCGTGGGTCCTGCAGAAAATGGTGATGATCAGCAAACAGGAGAACATCACCTCCATCGCCGACTTCATCGCCGCGCGCTACGGCAAATCGCAATCGCTGGCGGTGGTCGTAGCGCTGATCTGCCTGGTCGGCGTCTTGCCCTATATCGCCCTGCAGCTCAAAGGCATCGTCCTCGGCGTCAACCTGCTGATCGGCGCCGGCGCCGATGCCATGGGCACCCGCGCTCAGGACACGGCGCTGATCGTGTCGCTGGTGCTGGCGTTGTTCACCATCGTTTTCGGCACGCGCAACCTCGACGCCACCGAACACCACCGTGGCATGGTGCTGGCGATTGCCTTCGAATCGCTGGTCAAGCTGTTCGCCTTTCTCGCCGTCGGCGCCTTCGTCACATACGGCCTGTATGACGGTTTCGACGACCTGTTCAATCAGGCGATGCTCGCCCCGCGCCTTGAAGCCTATTGGAAGGAAACCATCAACTGGCCGTCGATGGTGGTACAGACCGGCGTCGCGATGATGGCGATCATTTGCCTGCCGCGGCAATTTCACGTCACCGTGGTGGAGAACATCGACCCGCAGGATCTGCGTCTGGCGAAATGGGTGTTCCCCGCCTATCTGGCTTTGGCCGCACTGTTTGTAGTCCCGATCGCCCTCGCCGGTCAGATGATGCTGCCCAGCCATGTGCTGCCCGACTCGTTCGTGATCAGCCTGCCGCTGGCTCAGGCCCATCCGGCGCTGGCGATGCTGGCGTTTATCGGCGGTGCATCGGCAGCGACTGGCATGGTGATTGTCGCCAGCGTCGCGCTGTCGACCATGGTCTCCAACGACATGCTGTTGCCGTGGCTGCTGCGCCGCAACAACGCCGAGCGCCCGTTCGAAGTGTTCCGCCAGTGGATGCTTTCGGTGCGCCGCGTGAGCATCGTGGTGATTCTGCTGCTGGCCTACGTCAGTTATCGCTTGCTCGGCTCGACCGCGAGCCTGGCAACCATCGGCCAGATCGCCTTCGCCGCCGTGACGCAACTGGCGCCGGCGATGCTCGGCGCGCTGTACTGGAAACAAGCCAACCGCCGTGGCGTGTTCGCCGGCCTCGCTACTGGCACTTTCCTTTGGTTTTACACGCTGGTGTTGCCGATTGCCGCGCACAGCCTCGGCTGGTCGCTGGCGAGTTTTCCGGGATTGGCGTGGCTGCACAGCAATCCGCTGAACCTGCCGATCACGCCGTTGACCCAAGGCGTGGTGCTGTCGCTGGCCGGGAATTTCACCCTGTTCGCCTGGGTCTCGGTGCTGTCGCGCACGCGGGTTTCGGAACACTGGCAGGCCGGGCGTTTCATCGGTCAGGAAATCAGCGCACGGCCTAATGGTCGCTCGATGCTGGCGGTGCAGATCGATGATCTGCTGCAACTGGCGGCACGTTTCGTCGGCGAAGAACGTGCGCGGCAGAGCTTCATTCGTTTCGCCTACCGCCAGGGCAAAGGCTTTAACCCCAACCAGAACGCCGACAGCGAATGGATTGCCCACACCGAACGCTTGCTCGCCGGTGTCCTTGGCGCATCTTCGACGCGCGCCGTAGTAAAAGCCGCCATCGAAGGTCGGGAAATGCAGCTGGAGGACGTAGTCCGAATCGCTGACGAAGCCTCGGAAGTGCTGCAATTCAACCGAGCGCTGTTGCAAGGTGCGATCGAAAACATCACCCAAGGCATCAGCGTGGTCGACCAGTCGCTGAAACTGGTGGCGTGGAACCGGCGTTATCTGGAGCTGTTCAACTACCCCGACGGCCTGATCAGCGTCGGCCGGCCGATTGCCGACATCATTCGCTACAACGCCGAACGCGGTCTGTGCGGTCCCGGCGAGGCCGAAGTGCACGTTGCGCGCCGCTTGCACTGGATGCGTCAGGGCCGCGCGCATACCTCCGAGCGGCTGTTCCCCAATGGTCGAGTGATCGAGCTGATCGGCAACCCGATGCCTGGCGGCGGTTTCGTCATGAGTTTCACTGACATTACCGCGTTCCGCGAAGCCGAACAGGCGCTGACCGAGGCCAACGAAGGGCTGGAGCAACGGGTCAGCGAGCGCACTCAGGAACTGTCGCAACTCAACGTCGCGCTCACCGAAGCCAAGGGCAATGCCGAGGCGGCCAACCAATCGAAAACACGCTTCCTCGCTGCCGTCAGCCACGACTTGATGCAGCCGCTGAACGCCGCACGGCTGTTCTCAGCCGCCCTCTCCCACCAGAACGAAGGCTTGAGCCCGGAGGCGCAGCAACTGGTGCAACACCTCGACAGCTCGCTGCGTTCGGCGGAAGACCTGATCAGCGATCTGCTGGATATCTCGCGCCTGGAAAACGGCAAGATCAACCCGGAGCGCAAGGCCTTTGCCGTCAACGAACTGTTCGACACCCTCGGTGCCGAGTTCAAAGCGCTGGCCCAAGAGCAAAAACTGATGTTCCGCGTGCGTGGTAGCCAATTGCGCATCGACAGTGACATCAAACTGCTGCGGCGGATTTTGCAGAACTTCCTCACCAACGCGTTCCGCTACGCCAAGGGCCCGGTGCTGCTTGGCGTGCGTCGGCGCGGTGGTGAGTTATGCCTGGAAGTCTGGGATCGCGGCCCGGGCATTCCGGAAGACAAGCAGCAAGTAATCTTCGAAGAATTCAAACGCCTCGACAGCCACCAGACCCGTGCCGAAAAAGGCCTGGGCCTCGGCCTGGCGATCGCCGACGGCTTGTGCCGTGTGCTCGGGCATACCTTGCGCGTTCGCTCCTGGCCGGGGCGCGGCAGCGTGTTCAGCGTGACGGTGCCGCTGGCGCGCACACAAACGCCTCCCGCGAACGCAGCCGTGGAACTGAACGGTAAATTGCTTAGCGGCGCGCAGGTGCTGTGCATCGATAACGAAGACAGCATTTTGATTGGCATGAACAGCCTGCTCAGCCGCTGGGGCTGCCAGGTGTGGACGGCACGCAATCGCGACGAATGCGCCGCGATATTGAATGAGGGCGTACGGCCGCAACTCGCCCTGGTCGACTATCACCTCGATCATGGCGACACCGGCACGGAGCTGATGGCGTGGTTGCGTACGCGTCTGGGCGAGCCAGTGCCCGGCGTGGTGATCAGTGCGGATGGACGCCCGGAGACCGTGGCCCAAGTGCACGCGGCAGGGCTGGATTACTTGGCCAAACCGGTGAAGCCAGCGGCGTTGCGGGCCCTGTTGAGTCGGTATTTGCCGCTGTAGAAGGTGACCTTGCAGACGCCTTCGCGAGCAGGCTCGCTCCCACAGAAAAGCAGAATCAAAAGATCGCAGCCTTCGGCAGCTCCTACAGGTGGATTGCGTGAATTCGATGGAAATGGGTTGACCTTCAGGTCGCCATCGCGAGCAGGCTCGCTTCCGCAGAAAAGCAAGATCAAAAGATCGCAGCCTTCGGAAGCTCCTACAGGTGGATTGCGTGAATTCGATGGAAATGGGTTGACCTTCAGGTCGCCTTCGCGAGCAGGCTCGCTTCCGCAGAAAAGCAAAGCAGCGCAGCTGCCCGCGGCGAAGCCGCACCACTCAACAATGAGCGTTAGCTCGAGTGCTGTTGATCTTGATCTTGATCCACGGGCGACGTCGGAAGGCTGAGCGGAGGGATTGATCCGGGCGTGGGAGCGCAGCGACCGTCTGGCGCAGCCAGACACAGCGGAAGGAGGTGCAGCGAAGCAAACCGGAGCCGCTGCGCCCGGATCAGTCCCGGAGCGAAGGAACCCGAGCCTGCGAGGGCCGAACGCAGGAGCAAGCGTTTTTTGCTTACTTTTTTAGGCGCTTGTAAAAAAGTAAGTCGCCGTAAGGGCGAAACCGCCAGCCGCCCTCACCGCAGCACCGGATATGCCCCCAAATCACCCCAAAAAAACGACCTCTTATTCAGGCAACTCAACCAACCCATCCGCATCAGTCATCGCCCGCTCGAGCAAATCCGCCGGCAAACTCTTGCTCGCCCGCGCACCGAGCAACTTCAATTGCTCACTGCGGCTGACCAGATTGCCGCGCCCTTCTGTCAGCTTGTTACGCGCCGAACTGTAAGCCTTGTCCAATTGCTGCAAACGATTGCCCACTTCGTCCAGATCCTGAATAAACAACACGAACTTGTCGTACAGCCAACCCGCGCGCTCGGCGATCTCCCGGGCGTTCTGACTCTGCCGTTCCTGCTTCCACAGACTGTCGATCACTCGCAATGTGGCCAACAGTGTGGTCGGGCTGACGATCACGATGTTGCGGTCAAAGGCTTCCTGGAACAGCGACGGCTCAGCCTGCAACGCAGCAGAAAACGCCGCCTCGATCGGCACGAACAACAAAACGAAATCAAGACTGTGCAAGCCTTCCAGGCGTTTGTAATCCTTGCCGGCCAAGCCTTTGACATGATTGCGCAACGACAATACGTGCTGCTTGATCGCGATCTGACCGAGGGTGTCGTCATCAGCCGCAACATATTGTTGATAGGCCGTGAGGCTGACTTTTGAGTCGACCACCACCTGCTTGTCGCCGGGCAGATAAATGATCACATCGGGCTGGAAGCGCTCACCGTCCGGGCCTTTGAGATTGACTTGGGTCTGGTACTCGCGACCCTTTTCCAGACCTGCGTGCTCGAGAACGCGCTCGAGAATCAGCTCGCCCCAGTTACCTTGGGTTTTCTGGCCCTTGAGCGCGCGGGTCAGGTTGGTCGCTTCGTCGCTCAGCCGCAGATTCAACGCCTGTAAACGCTCGAGTTCCTTGGCCAGCGAGAAACGCTCGCGGGCTTCGGCCTGATAGCTCTCCTCCACGCGTTTTTCGAAGGACTGGATGCGCTCTTTCAACGGGTCGAGCAACTGGCCGAGGCGTTGCTGGCTGGTTTCCGCGAAACGCTGCTCCCGCTCATCGAAGATCTTGCCCGCCAGCTCGGCGAATTGCGCACGCAATTCATCCCGCGAGCCTTGCAGGTCGTCGAGGCGTTGTTGATGGCTTTCCTGTTGCTCGCGCAACTCGGCGCTCAACGAGGCAGCCTGGGCGTCGAGACGGCGCAACTCGGCGTCCTTGTTGGCGCGTTCGAGATTCCAGGCGTGGGAGGCATCGCGAGCGTCGTCGCGCTCGATCTGCAACAACTCGACTTCGCGGCGCAGGGCAGCGAGGTCTGCCTGCTTGGCGGCGTTGGCCTGACCGAGATCGGCGATCTCATCACGGCTGGCTTCAAGTTGCGCGGTGAGGCCGTCCTGAGCCATTTGCGCCATGGCCAGGCGCTCCTCGAGCAAGGCCTGATCGGCCTGGGCGCTGCTGGCCCGGCGTTGCAGTTGCCAGGCCAGCGCCAGCAGCGGCACCCCTGCTGCTGCAAGACCGAGCAATAAGCTGGTCAAGTCCATAGCCATAGCGACTCCTGCCAATCGAATAAAGCCTGAAGGTTAACCAAGGTGTCAGGGCTTGGACAGCTCAGTCTTCGATCAGACCGAGTTCCTGCTGCGCGCGTCGGTCACCGGCGCGGGCGGCCTGACGCAACAGCTCCTGACCGATACGCCGGTCACGGGCATTGCCGCACTCCCGGCAAATCAATTGGCCGAGACGACTCTGTGCGGCGACCACGCCCTCCCGGGCCGGTTGCTTGAGCAGGCGCCCGGCAAGGTGCTTGGCGCTGGGGCTGTCGCTCAGGCGCGGGGCATCGAGCAACCATTCAGCCACGCGGACGGAGAAGCGCTTGGGCGGAGTAACAGGAGTCGGGTTTGGGGTAACAGAGTCTGATACTGAGCGAAACTTCATAAAGCACTGCGGGACAGATCGGAAGGCGCGCCACTTTACTCTCTTTTTCTTACAGGTAAAGTCGAAAAAAACCCGGCACGCCCGTCCTAGAGCAAGCGCTAGGGACAATCCACAGAAGCTGTGGATAAGTCAGTGGACAACCGCTCTCCGATCCTCGCAAAGCCTTATGGAATGGGGCTCGCAGTCAAACTGACGATTTTTTCACCAACAAAAAAAGGCGATATTTTTCATTGACTTAAACTTTTGATACAGGCAGCGACTGGAGTCAGGATCGATGTGACAGTTGCGTTACGCTCTGCGCAACTAATGTGCACAAGTACCTGTGAGACGGTTATATGCGTGCGCTTTTTCGGGTCGTTTTATGCAGCGGAAGAGGCCAAGCGTCTTTGCGAGAAAGCCCGCGCTCCGACGGATGGTCACCTGCAGCCACGTCCCTTCAGGCTTTTTTTCATTGCGGGGTTTGCTTCGTCTCGATGGATCCGTTACTATCCGCGGCGTTAGTACCAAGCTGAAAGTCAATTCCGGTCGAACATCTCCCACGGTCAACCTTCCAACAGGAAGAAATATCCGAAAAAAGCGGGACCGACCCCTCGATGGTTTCCAGGTAAATCTTGCGACGACGCTGCCTTTGAATGAAAGCAAAGGGCGTTGCGAAGAACACTTACTCTGACCGAACCAACCTGCAAATTGATCAGGATCTTCACCCCGGGCCCAGAACCTTTGCCCTCGCTGTGATGCCTGTCCTCCTAAGTACCTACCTGCCAGCCCAAGCGCGCTCATTTATCAGCGCTTCAAACTGGCTGCTTTGTTCCAGTCGGGTTCTTCGTTCGATCAATGGTGATCAACGTTACTGGAACGTTTTAACGTTGCACGGTTCTTATCCGTGTCATTTGTAGGAACACCTAATAACTATGTCTACTCAAATCCAGACTCAGGATGCCATTCGCACCCTAACCAACGCTTTTGCTCCAATGAACTGCCTGATCATGGCCGCTCGCAAAGGCTGCTTCAGCTTCACCGTGGTCAATGAACACGGCATCGCTCGTCACAGCGAGCGTTTGTACCCCGATCAATACTCCAGCGCAGAACCGCTGCAGGCCGTGATCGAGCGTACCCGTCAGGCACTGGTTGCCTGAAAGCCGACCAGGCTGCAAAAGCAAAGCCCTGCTGAAAAGCGGGGCTTTTTATTGCCTGATATTTCACTGTTAGCGCTGCGCTGCTAAGCATGTTCCGATCTAACGCTCGGGATGCGATAGCGGAAATATTTTAAAAACAGGCCTTTACACGCTGAATATGACACTACACTTCAACTCAAGCGGTTTGACCCGCTTGCGGCGAGCCTGATTCGATCCACTGCTGCCAAAGCCCCTTCAGGACTCGCCCTCAACAACAAGAAACGAGGGTGTTATGGGTATCGCTGCCAGCGAACTGTGCCGCTATGTGATCCGCCCCACATTGATCTATCTGGGACGCCACTGCGCAACTGCCGAATCCCTGCTTCTGGGTATCGCCGCCAGCCAGTCCGCCCTCGGGTCTGCTCTGCATGACCGCCGTGGCCACGGCCTCTACCGGATCGCCGAACATCGGCATCAGGCGCTGTGGGATGATTATCTGGCGCTGGATCCGGAGCGCGCCAGCCTGGTGCGCGGCCTCGCCAGCCAGCATGCGTTCCTCAGTGGCCCGCACCTGGAACTGACCGTCAACCTGCGTTACGCCACTGCCATCGCCTGGCTGCTGGTGGAAGAACAGAACCCCACCCTCCCCGCTCCGACCGACCTGCTCGGCATGGCGCGCATCTGGCGGCAGACCTTTCAACCGCAAGGCCGTTTGCGCGACTTCACGTATGCCTGGCAAACCTGTGTTTCACCGCTGAATCAGGTCGCTTGCTGACCGTGCGGTTTCACAAGTTCTCGCATCAGGCCGCCATTCTGGTCGGATTGTCCTACAAAACCGCTCTAACTCAAGGCATACGGGCTATAGCGCTGGGACGAAAATGTTGGTAATTTTCGCCCCGGTGATCACCAGGAGTTCTAATAATGAAAAAAGTCATGCTCAAAACCACCCTTAGCCTCGCCGTTACCCTTGCCTCCACGCAGATCTTCGCGGCAGGTTTTGCCCTCAACGAACAAAGCATCAGTGGCATGGGGACTGGTTTTGCCGGGCGATCTTCTTCTGCCGACGACGCAAGCACTGTCTATGGCAACCCGGCCGGCATGGCGCGCATCAAGCGCGAGCAAGTCACCGGCGGCGTCGCCGTTGTCGATGCACACACCGATATCAGCAACGCCAGCTCCAGCCCTAACGGCGGTAGCAACAAAGGCGACATGGTGCCCTTCACCGCTGTTCCTATGGGCTTCTATGTAAAACCGATCGATGACCACTGGGCGTTCGGTCTCGGTGTGTATGTGCCGTTCGGTCTGATCACGGATTATGAAAACGGCTTCGCCGGCCGTTACTTCGGCAGCAAGTCCGAAGTGCAAGTCATCACCTTCCAGCCAACCGTCAGCTACGCCTTCAATGACAAGGTATCGATCGGTTTCGGCCCGACCATCAACCGCATCGACGGCTCGCTGGAATCCAATCTGTCCATCACCCAGGCGCTGCCGGACGGCAAGGTCAAGATCAAGGGTGACGACACCGCGCTGGGCTACAACGTCGGCTTGCTGGTCCAGGCCACCGACACCACCCGCCTGGGCCTGACCTATCACTCCAAGGTCGATTACAAACTCGAAGGCAACACCAAGGTCAACTACGGCGCACTGGCGCTCGTGGGCGTGGGCGCGAATCAGAAGTACGACGCTTCGCTGAAGATCACCACGCCGGAATCCGTGGACCTGTCGGTCACCCAGGCGATCAACGATCGCTGGAACGTCTACGCCGGTACCACCTGGACCCGCTGGAGCCAGCTGGACAAGATCACCGTGAAGAACTCCGGCGTGCAGCCTCTGCTGGCCGGTCAGTTCGGTTCGATCAACGAAGACCAGAACTGGCATGACTCCTGGGCCTACGCCGTGGGTACCTCGTACCAGTTGAACAAGGAATGGGTGCTGCGTACCGGTCTGACCTTCGACCAGTCGCCGACTAACAACGAAGACCGCTCGCCACGCATCCCGACTGGCGACCGCACCATCTTCAGCATCGGTGCCGGCTGGAGCCCGACCGACGACCTGACCATCGACGTGGCGTACTCGTACCTGAAAGAAGAGTCGGTCAAGATCCGCAACGAAAATGCTCGTGGCCAGACCTACGATGCCAAGTATGAAAACTCGGCAAACGGCTTCGGTGTCGGCGCGACTTACCGCTTCTGATGCACCTTGGCGAGGCGCAATCCTCGCCCACGAAAAAGCCCCGCTCTCTTTGCAGAGGCGGGGCTTTTTCATGTCTGGACATCGAACAAACCGGTAGGAGCTGACGAGTGCAACGAGGCTGCGATCTTTTCATCTTGAAATCCCAGGATCAAAAGATCGCAGCCTCGTTGCACTCGTCAGCTCCTACAGGGCCATCACAAGGCTTCAGGGCTTTAGCGGTTTCGAGGCAATTGCCTTTTCGATCGCCGCAATAAACTCCGGATCATCCGGTTTGGTCAAACTGGAAAAACTCGCCACGACCTTGCCCTGCCGGTCCACCACATACTTGTAGAAATTCCACTTCGGCGCATTGCTCTGCGCCGCCAGCACCTGGAACAGATGCGTGGCGTCATCACCACGAACCTTCTGCGGTTCGGTCATGTTGAACGTCACACCATAGTTGGCATAGCAGACCTTGGCGGTTTCCGCGCTGTCCTTGGACTCTTGCTTGAAGTCATTTGACGGCACGCCGAGCATTTCCAGCCCTTGCGCCTTGTAGCGTTTGTTCAACGCTTCAAGTCCTTCGAACTGCGGGGCGAAACCGCAGAAGCTGGCGGTATTGACCACCACCAGCGGCTTGTCGGCGTACTGCTTGCACAGATCGATGGATTCATTGGCGCGCAGCTTGGGCAGCGAGCCTTGCAGCAGCTCAGGACATTCAGTGGCCTGGGCCAGGCCAGTCAACGTCATCAGCAACGCGGGAACAGCACACCAGCGCATCAACATGTCGAACTTCCTTGGGCAGTCATCAGGTTTCGACGTTACTCGCCACGCTGCCATCTAGCAAATGCTCATGCCCAATTGCATCAGCGCCAGACCGCCGCGCTGCCAGCCCCACCACACCAGCGCCAGCAGCGCCGCAGCCAGTGCGACAATGGCCAATCGCGTGCAGATCCGGCTCATGCTGCGCTCGCCGCGGCTTGCAGGCGCGCGACTGGACGCTCGCGCACCGGCCAGTTCAACGCCGCCGCCAGCAGGCTCAAGAGAACTGCCACTTGCCAGATCAAGTCATAACTCCCGGTACGGTCATACACCACCCCGCCCAGCCAGCCGCCAAGAAACGAGCCGAGCTGATGGAACAGAAAGACGATGCCACCGAGCATGGACAAATTGCGCACGCCGAACAAGGTCGCCACCGTACCGTTGGTCAAGGGCACCGTCGACAGCCACAGGAAGCCCATGGCCATGCCGAACAGGTACGCCGACGTGGTCGTCACCGGCAACCACAGGAACAGCACGATCACCACCGCGCGCAGCAGATACAACGCCGTCAGCAGTCGCGGTTTGGACATGCGTCCACCAAGCCAGCCAGCGGTGTAAGTGCCGAAAATGTTGAACAGCCCGATCAATGCCAGCACCGTAGTGCCGACTGTCGCCGGCAGATGCTGATCGACCAGATACGCCGGCAGGTGCACGCCAATGAACACCACCTGGAAACCGCAGACGAAAAAGCCGAAGGCCAGCAGCCAGAACCCGGAATGCGAGCAGGCCTCGCGAAGTGCTTCGCCAAGGGATTGCTCGTGGCCGAGTACCGGTAGCGGTTTGTCCTTGAGCATGCTCACCAGCGGCACGATCATCGCCACCAACAGGCCCAGCACCAGCAATGCAGCCGACCAGCCAAGCCAGCCGATCAACCCGAGGGTGCCCGGCAACATGGCGAACTGCCCGAACGAACCGGCAGCGCTGGCAATGCCCATGCCCATGCTGCGTTTGTCGGCCGGCACGGCGCGACCGACCACGCCGAGGATCACCGAGAACGAGGTGCCGGACAAACCGATACCGATCAACAGACCAGCGCTCAGCGACAGGCTCAGAGGCGAATCAGCCAAGCCCATAAACACCAGCCCCAACGCGTACAGAACGCCGCCGACCAGCACCACTTTCGCCGCGCCGAAGCGGTCGGCCAGCGCACCAGTGAACGGTTGCGCCAGGCCCCAGATCAGGTTTTGCAGGGCGATGGCGAAAGCAAATACCTCGCGCCCCCAGCCAAACTGCGCGCTCATCGGCGACAGGAACAGGCCAAACCCGTGACGAACGCCCAATGACAACGCCAGGATCAGCGCACTCCCCAGCAACACCCAACCGCACGTCCGCCACATCGATGTCATTGTTATTCTCCAGTCGCGGGTATATACCCGCTTGAGCGCGAAAAACCCGGCGTCAGGCCAGTTCGTCGAGCAGTTTGAGCAAGATTTCGCGCTTCTCGGCACCGATGCGGTCGATCAGCCGCTGTTGCGCCGCCTCCCACGCTGGCAATGCCGCCGCCAAGCGCTGCACACCGGTTTCGGTGAGGCGCACGATGCGGTTGCGCATGTCTTCGCCTTCGGCCAGCGTCACCAGACGTTCGCCCTCCAGCACACGTAGATTGCGCCCGAGAGTGCTGCGATCCAGGCCCATGGCCTCGGCCAGTTCGGAAATGCTCGGTTGCTCCAGCCGCTGCAGATTGCACAGCAGAGAATACTGGGCAACGTTGATCCCGAAGCCATCGAGAGCGCCGTCGTAATGCCTGCTGACGCCACGCGCGGCGCGACGCAGGTTGGTGCACAAACACTGAGAAGGAAGCATGATGCGTGTATATACCCGCTAATGTGTTAAATCAAGTTACAGATTAATTTATTCCGGACATCATTGTTGCCGGTGAGGCCGCCATCGCTGGCAAGCCAGCTCCCACAGGTATTGGGAATGTTGCAAATTTCCCGTACGGCCACAGACCCCTGTGGGAGCTGGCTTGCCAGCGATAGGGCCGGTCAGGCCATCGCTAATCCTTCAGACCAGAACCAGCCCCACCAACAGCGCCATCTCCAGCAATTCCAGCATCGCCCCCGCCGTGTCCCCGGTAGTCCCACCCAACCGCCGCATCATCAGCCGCCGCAGCCAGACAAACCCGACCAGCGAAATCAGCACCGCGCCGATACCCGCGATAAACACGCCGCCCAGCGCACTCAGCCCCAGCACCCACCACCCCGCCTTACTTGGCAGATGATCGGCCAGTGCCTGGCCCAATCCACCCTTACGCACATACGGCGTGGTCAGAAACAATCCCAGCAGCGCCGCCCGCCCGAGCACCGGCACGATGATCAGCGCCAGGGCATGTCCCTGCTCGATAAGCGCCAGCAGCGCGGCAAATTTGAGCAACAACACCAACACCAGCGTGACCACCGCAATCGGACCGCTGCGTGGATCTTTCATGATCGTAAGCGTACGCTCGCGATCGCCGAAACCGCCGAGCCAGGCATCGGCGCTGTCGGCCAGGCCATCGAGATGCAGCGCGCCGCTGAGCAATACCCACACGCTGAGCACCAGCGCCGCATGCAACACCAGCGGCGCGCCGGCGAAAAGCAGATTCAACGCCCACAGGATCAGCCCGAACAACAATCCCACCAGCGGATAGAACAGCAACGAACGACCGAGCTGTTGCGGCTCGGGCATGCCTGGCAGACGAATCGGCAGGCTGCTGAGAAACTGCAAGGCGATCCACAGCGGCAACATGTCAGTGACCTTCCTTGAGCGCGCCATCAGCCTCGACCGTCAGCGCAAACAGCGCGCCGTGGCCGACTTCGACATTGAGCAACTGTTCGCGCGGCAGACCTCGAGCCTGCGCGAGCAACAACCGCATCACGCCGCCGTGGCTGACCAGCAGAATCCGTTCACCGGCGTAAGCCGCCTGTAACCGTCCGACCGCCGCCAGCACCCGCGCAGAAAACGCGCTGACCGGCTCACCGTGCGGCGGCGTGAAGCCATAGGGATCGGCCCAGAACAGCCCCAACGCTTCGGCATCCGTTTCCATCAACGCCGCGGCGCTCTGCCCTTCCCACGCGCCGAAATGCAGTTCCTGCAGGTCCTTGTCCAGATGTACGGACAGGTTCAATTGCTCGCCGAGTTCAGCAGCAAACCGCGCGCAGCGCTGCAATGGCGAGCTGACAATGCGATCCCAAGGCCCGCCTTCGACCACCGCCGCACGCATCTGCACCCAGCCGTTTTCGGTCAGTGCGTCGTCGAGGCTGCCGCGCAAGCCACCACCCAGTTCCGTCTCGCCGTGGCGCAGCAGGTCCAGGCGCAGGCTCATGCCGGGCGATCCGCCACGGCCGCTTCGGCGAACGTCGCCATTTGCCCGTGCAGGTCACAGGCCAGGCGCAACAATGGCACCGCCAACGCCGCGCCGCTGCCCTCGCCCAGGCGCAGGCCGAGTTCCAGCAATGGCTCGGCGCTCAGGGTTTCCAGGACATGGCGATGGCCCGGCTCGGCGCCGCGATGGCCGAACAACAGCCACTCGCGACACGCCGGATTCAAGCGCACCGCGACCAGCGCCGCGACCGTGCAGATAAAACCGTCGACCAGCACCGCGATGCCTTCCTGCGCGCAGGCCAGATAGGCGCCGACCAACGCGGCAATCTCGAAGCCGCCGAGATTGAACAGCGTCTGCAAGGCATCGCCGCGCTGCGCGGCATGCAGCGCCAGCGCGCGCTCGATAACTTGCGCCTTGTGGCTGACGCCAGCGGCATTCAGTCCGGTGCCGGGACCGGTCAGGTGCGCCACCGGGCAGTCGAGCAAGGCGCAGGCCAGCGCACTCGCCGCCGTGGTGTTGCCGATGCCCATCTCGCCACCGATGAACAACCGCGCCCCGGCGGCTTTCGCGCGCAACACGCTGTCGCGACCCGCCTGCAAGGCCAGTTCGCCCTGAGCCTGAGTCATCGCTGCGCCCGCCACGAAATTCGCCGTGCCCGGGCCAATGTTCATATGGCGCACGCCGGGCAGATTCAGCGTCGGATTCACTGTGCCCAGATCGATCACTTCCAGTTGCGCGCCGAGCTGACGCGCCAGCACGCTGATCGCCGCGCCACCGCTGACGAAATTGAGCAGCATCTGCCCGGTGACTTCCTGCGGATAAGCCGAAACACCCTCCGCCACCACACCATGATCGCCAGCGAAAATCGCGATCCAGATTTGATCGAGCGTTGGTTTTAGCTGCCCTTGCAGACCGGCCAGTCTCACGGCCACCGATTCAAGACGCCCGAGCGAACCGGCCGGTTTGGTCAATTGCTGCTGGCGCTCGGTCGCTTGCGCAACGATGTCGGCATTCACGGCTTGGCACGGGTTCAGCCACCAGGTCGGGCTCATAAGGCAGGTCCTTTCAAAGTCAGGGGCAGGCCGGCAACAGTCAGCACCACTCGCTGACAACGCTCGGCCAGAGCTTGATGCAGCCAACCGGCTTCATCGACGTAGCGGCGAGTCAATTCGCCCAGCGGCACGACACCCATTCCGGTCTCGTTGCTGACAAAAATGATTTCACCCGGCAGCACGGCCAGGCAGTCAAGCAGCGCTTCACGCTCGGCGGCGAGACGTTCGGCGTCGTCGAGCATCAGCAGATTGGTCAGCCACAGGGTCAGGCAATCAACCAGCAGGCAGCGCTCGGCGTCGGCGGATTCGCGCAGCACGCGGGCCAGTTCCAGCGGTTCTTCGATCAACGCCCATTCGGCCGGACGACGCGCGCGGTGATGGGCGACGCGTTGGTTCATTTCGCCGTCGAGCGGCTGGCTGGTGGCAATGTAGGTCACGGCGAGATGGCTGTCGCTGGCGAGTTTCTCTGCCAGACGACTCTTGCCGGAACGGGCGCCGCCGAGGATCAGTTGGAGCATGGGTTCATCCAAAAATGTGTGGTGAGACAACCGGCCCCTTCGCGAGCAGGCTCGCTACCACCGTTGATCGCGTCTCCGTGTGGGAGCGAGCCTGCTCGCGAAGAGGCCAGTCCAGACAACTCAAATCCCACAGAGCTGACGCAACAGCCCGGTATCCAGATGCTTTTCCACCAGATCCGCCAACCGCTCGATATCGCGTTCGCGCAAGCCGTGGTAATCGACTTCTTGCACGTCACTCAAGCCGGCCCAGCGCAGCAACGCCGCACTCGCCTCAGGCGGTTCGAACAAGCCATGCAGATAGGTGCCGAACACTTGACCATCGGCACTTTGCGCACCATCGCAACGGCCGTCGTCCAGATGCACCGCCGGGTTTTCCAGCGCCGGCCCGGTAGTCACGCCAGCATGGATTTCATAACCGCTGACGTCGGCGTTTTCCAGCGCCAGCCGCCCGCGCACGTTGCGCAGTTGCTTCTCGGCTTCGAGCTGGGTTTCGAACGCCAGCAGACCCAGACCGGCGCTGGAGCCGGCAACGCCTTCCAGCCCGAGCGGGTCGTGCACCTGTTCACCGAGCATCTGCAGACCGCCGCAAATCCCCAGCACCTTGCCGCCGTAGCGCAGATGCCGATTGATCGCCGTGTCCCAACCGTTGGCGCGCAGATAAACCAGATCACTGCGCACGCTTTTCGAGCCCGGCAGGATGATCAGGTCGGCGGCGGGAATCGCCTGTCCCGGGCCGACGAATTGCAGATCGACCTGCGGGTGCAGACGCAGCGGGTCGAAGTCGGTGTGATTGCTGATGCGCGGCAGCACCGGCACCACCACTTTCAACACCTGCTCGGCCTTGTCGGTTTGGCGTTGGTCGATGCCGTCCTCGGCCTCAAGGTGCAGGTCCATGACGTAGGGCAACACGCCGACCACCGGTTTGCCGGTGCGCTGTTCGAGCCAGTCGAGGCCCGGTTGCAGCAAGGCGATGTCGCCGCGAAAGCGGTTGATGATGAAGCCTTTGACCCGCGCCTGTTCGCTCGGCGAAAGCAATTCCAGCGTGCCGACCAAATGCGCAAATACGCCGCCGCGATTGATGTCGGCGATCAGTAAAACCGGGCAATCCACTGCCTCGGCAAAGCCCATGTTGGCAATGTCGCCGGCGCGCAGATTGATCTCCGCTGGGGAACCGGCGCCTTCGACCATCACCAGCGGATACGTTGCGCAGAGCCGCGCGTGGGAAGCGAGCACCGCTTGCATCGCGATGGCTTTGTAATCGTGATAGGCAACGGCGTTCATCGTCGTCACCGCGCGGCCATGAATGATCACCTGTGCGCCGGTGTCGCTGTTGGGCTTGAGCAGCACCGGGTTCATATCGGTGTGCGGTTCGAGAAAGGCCGCTTGCGCCTGCACCGCTTGGGCACGGCCGATTTCGCCGCCGTCAGCGGTGACTGCGCTGTTGAGCGCCATGTTCTGCGGCTTGAACGGCACCACCGCAATGCCCTGGCGGGTGGCCCAGCGGCACAACGCCGTCACCAAGGTGCTTTTGCCAGCATCGGACGTGGTGCCTTGCACCATCAGAGTGGTCATGGGTGGTCCTTGGCGAAAGCTTGCAAAGCCTGTTCGAGACGCAGCTCTTGCGCGGCATCCGCTGGCAGGCCGAAACGCACACTGCTGTTGTGGCTGAACAGGCGCAGGAGAATGCCGCGCCGGGCGAGGAATTCGTGCAGCGCTTCGGCGTGGTCGGTGATCAGCCACTGGAATAGCGCGCAGCCACCCTGCGGTGCAAAACCGCAACGGGTCAGCATGGCCGCCAGGCGCTCGCTCGCTTCGTCGCTGCGAATCCGTTGACGGGTATGGCCCTCGCTGTCTTGCAGGCACGCCGTACCGAGCACTCGAGTCGGCCCGCTCACGGCCCACGGCCCGACCTGTTCGGCGAGCAGTTTGAGCAACTTGCGCTCGGCCAGCACAAAGCCGAGGCGCACCCCGGCCAGGCCGAAAAACTTGCCGAACGAACGCAACACCACCAGCCCGACCTGATGCGCATACGGCGCCAGGCTCAGTTGCGGGGTGTTGTCCATAAACGCTTCGTCGACCACCAGCCAGCCGCCGCGTTGCGCCAGCCGCGCATGCCAGTCGAGCAGGCGCACCGGGGTCAGGCTCAGGCCGGTCGGATTGTTCGGATTGACCACCACCAGCACATCGAGACTGTCGAGAAAGAATTCGACTTCCTGCTCGAGCACTTCACGGACGATGTAACCGCTGCGCCGCCAGGCTTCGGCATGCTCGGCATAGCACGGCGACAACACACCGACCTTGCCGGCCCGGCGCAAACGCGGCAACAACTGGATGGCCATTTGCGAACCGGCCACCGGCAGCACCTGCGCGGCGCCGTAATAATCGCAGGCCGCCTGTTCCAGACCGTCATCGGTTTCCGGCAGGCGTGCCCAGGCGCGCAGCGGAATTTCCGGAATCGGGAACGGCCACGGCGCGAGGCCGCTGGACAGGTCGAGCCAGTCAGCCTCGGCAATCCCGTAATCGAGTGCAGCCTTGCGCAGCCGGCCACCGTGCTCAAGCATAAAATTCCGCCCCCAGGCAAAGCATCAGCAGCCACAACCATACGCCGCGCTGGACCAATTGCCAGCCACGGTCGATGGAATCGGCATCGGCCGGCGCGCCCTCGCCCAGTTGCGGGCGCTCATGCAGTTCGCCGTGATAGATCGCCGGCCCACCCAACTCGACGCCCAGCGCACCGGCACCGGCCGCCATCACCGGGCCGGCGTTGGGGCTGTCCCACTGGGCCGCCTGGGTGCGCCAACACTTCAGCGCGAGCCGGGTTTTGCCGAGCAGCGCGTAGGTCAATGCCACCAGACGCGCAGGAATGTAGTTCAACACGTCGTCGATTTTCGCCGCTGCCCAGCCGAAACGTTCGAAGCGTTCGTTGCGATAACCCCACATCGCATCCAGCGTATTGCTCAAGCGATAGAGGACCACGCCCGGGGCACCGGCGACGACAAACCAGAACAGCGCAGCGAACACCGCATCGCTGCCGTTTTCCAGCACTGACTCAGTGGCCGCACGGGCTACGGCAGTGCTGTCGAGCTCATCGGTCTGGCGGCTGACCAGATAGCCGACGCGCTTGCGCGCCTCGTCCAGGTCATCGGCGCGCAACGCCGCCGCGACCGGCGCGACATGCTCGCCGAGGCTGCGCATGCCGAGGGCGCAATACAACGCGAGAATCTCGACGATCCAGCCTACGTAGGGCGCCCAGGAAAATGCCGTGGCGAGCAAGGTCAGCGGCAGCACCGCGAGCACCCAAGCGGTCACACCATGGCTGCGCCAGCCACGACCGCCGGCGTTGAAGCGTTGCTCGATGCGCCCGGCAAAATTGCCGAACGCCACCAGCGGATGCCAGCGTTTCGGTTCACCGAGCAGCGCATCCAGCGCCACCGCAGCGACACTCAGCAACGCCACACTCATTGACTCACTCCCCAATAATTTTCATACAGCAACTCGGTCAGCGGCCGCGCTTGCGCCCAGCCTTCGAGCACCAGCATCGGCGCTGGATAGAATTCCTTGACCGGCCCCAGACACAACACCGCCAGCGGCTTGGCACCGGCCGGCAACTTGAGCAAATCCGCCAGGGCCTGCGGCTCGAACAGCGAGACCCAGCCCATGCCCAGGCCTTCGGCACGGGACGCCAGCCACAGATTCTGGATCGCGCAGGACAACGAGGCCATGTCCATTTCCGGCAACGTGCGCCGACCGAAGATGTGTTTTTCGCGATCGTCCATCAGCGCCGCGACCAGCACTTCGGCGCAGTCGTTGATGCCTTCGACCTTGAGCTGCATGAACTCATCGCTGCGCTCGCCGAGGGCTTCGGCGGTGCGGATGCGTTCTTCTTCGACAAGATCGCGGATCTGCCCGCGCAAAACGCGATCGCTGATGCGGATGAAGCGCCAGGGCTGCATCAGGCCGACACTTGGCGCTTGATGGGCGGCTTCCAATAAACGTCGCAGCAGCTGCGGCTCGACGCTGCCGCCAGTGAAGTGGCGCATGTCGCGGCGCTCGGCGATGGCCTTGTAAACCGCTGCGCGTTCGGCTTCGGAGAATGTGTTGTCGGTCATGGCCCTTTCGCGAGCAGGCTCGCTCCCACAGGGGATCTCATTTCTTCAGGAAGCTCACCATTCAATGTGGGAGCGAGCCTGCTCGCGAAGGCGACCTCACGATCTGGCGCAAACAATGCGGCCATCGCAGTCGGATTCGACGGAAAATAAAAGTGCACATAAGAAGCCGTCATCCGCCCTTCCCGGTAAACCGCCTCGGCGCCACGCCCGCCATTAGGGCTCAAGCCCCGGGCAATCGGCGTCAGCTCGGTTGTGGTCAGCGAATGATGATACGTGTGCCCACGCAAAGAACCTTCCGGTAGCTCGACCGCTTGCAACGCCAACGCCGCGAGACGCTTCTGCATCACCGCATCGCCCTTGAGCAACCCGACCAATTCCGCGCGAGTGCCTTCGACATCAGTCAGCGAATCAAGCAGATAAAGCATCCCGCCACATTCAGCGAGCAACGGCTTGCCCGCCGCATGGTGCGCACGGATCGCTGCAAGCATCGAGGAATTTTGCGCCAGCGCGACGTGATGCAACTCCGGATAACCGCCCGGCAGATACAGGCTGTCCGCCTCGGGCAATTGCGTGTCGCGGATCGGCGAGAAGAACTGCAGCTCGGCGCCCATCGCCCGCAGCAGATCGAGGCTGGCGCCATAGGTGAAGGCGAACGCTTCATCGCGGGCAACGGCGATGCGCACACCTTTTAATAGAGGCTCGGCTTCGATGATGTCAGGCGCGGCGAATTCTACGGCTGGCGGCAGCGCGACTTCGCAACTGCTGGCCAGCGCATCGGCGGCCGCGTCGAGGCGCAGGTCCAGATCATACAATTCGCTGGCCTGGACCAGACCGAGGTGGCGGCTCGGCAATTCGATGCCGGTCTCGCGGGACAGCGCGCCGTACCAGCGCAAACCTTCGGTGAGGCTGCCTTCGAGCAATTGTGCGTGGCGCAAGGTGCCGACGCGGTTGGCCAGCACGCCAGCGAATGGCAAGTCCGGCTGATACTTCGCCAGGCCCAGCGCCAAGGCGCCAAAGGTCTGCGCCATGGCGGTGCCGTCGATCACGCCGAGCACCGGCACACCGAAGTGGCGCGCCAGGTCAGCGCTGGATGGCGTGCCGTCGAACAGGCCCATCACGCCTTCGATCAGAATCAGATCGGCCTCGGCAGCTGCTTCCCACAACAGCCGGCGACTTTCCTGCTCGCCGACCATCCACATGTCCAATTGATAGACCGGCGCACCGCTGGCGCGCTCGAGAATCATCGGGTCGAGAAAGTCCGGACCGCATTTGAACACGCGGACCTTGCGCCCCTGATTGCGATGCAAACGGGCGAGCGCCGCAGTAACGGTGGTCTTGCCCTGACCGGAGGCCGGCGCGGCGATGAGCACCGCCGGGCAGTGGCGTGGTTGCTTCAAAGTTCGACGCCTTTCTGCGCTTTGATCCCGGCCTGGAAGGCGTGCTTGAGCATGCCCATTTCGGTGACCGTGTCGCCCATTTCGATCATTTCCGGCTTGGCGCCGCGACCAGTGACGATCACATGCTGCATCGGCGGGCGCGCCTGCAAATCGCTGAGCACCTGATCGAGATCGAGGTAGCCGTGCTTGAGGGCGATGTTCAACTCATCGAGCACCACCAGCCCAATCGCCGGGTCGCGCAGCAGTTCGCGGGATACTTCCCAGGCGGCGGTCGCAGCGGCGATGTCGCGCTGACGGTCCTGGGTTTCCCAAGTGAAGCCCTCGCCCATGACGTGGAAACGCACCTGCTCGGGGAAGCGGCGGAAAAACAATTCTTCGCCAGTGCTGTTGCGGCCCTTGATGAACTGCACCACGCCACACTGCATGCCGTGGCCCATGGCACGGGCGAGCATGCCGAACGCCGAGCTGCTCTTGCCTTTGCCATTGCCGGTCAGCACCAGCACCAGGCCGCACTCGTCGGGCGAGTTGGCGATGCGTTCGTCGATCACGGCTTTCTTGCGCTGCATGCGCGCCAGATGGCGTTCGTCGCGCTCGGGGGAATCAGTCATGGGGGAGCTCTCCGTTGAGGCTGGGTAACGGCGGGCAGGCACAAGAATAGACGGCAAAAAGCCTGGCATCGCCCACCGTGATGCCGCTGAGATGGATCAGGCCGGTCTCCGGGCTCATGAGCGGCGTTTCGCCGGACTGCGCGCCTTCCCGCTTCTTTCGAGGCAGTGGCACATGGCGCAGTTTTCACTCATTTACCGTTGCGGGGGCAGCGCCGGGATCGTCGTGGCTTCGCATGAAGTCCACCCTCACCGGCTTCCCTGTTTCACTCTGTCGACGCATGTCACAGAGCACCTGAAACAAGCGGCGAAGGTTAGAGGGTTGGGGGTGGAGCGTCAATTGAAGAGGAGCTTTGCGCGCGAATAACTGCCGCTGATCAATTGTGCAGCGGCAATCTTGTGCCAGACTGTGACAAGTGATATCAAAGAGCCATGATTTTACCCGAAAAGCCCACTACAACAATAAGGATGACGACGATGCAAGGCATGATCATCAGCAACCCGCGCCTGGAATTTCTGCGCCCGGTGCTGGAACGCTGGTTTGACTGTATTGATCGCTACAACAGCGTGCGCGGGGACAATGACACGCCGTACTGGCACGACGAAAAAGCCAACCTCGGCCTGCTCTCGGCAGCGGCGTGGACGGCCGAACTTGTGACACTCAACGACACGACTACGCGCAAACAGAACGAAGAAGGCGAGCGCAATGCCCGCGCCGATCTGCTGATCGCCGGCAGCGACGACCGCGCATTCATCCAGGCCACGCAACGCTGGCCACGGGTCAACAACCTCAACCTGACCCAGGCCCTGCTCGACATCACTGTTGACGCCAGGCGCATCAGCTACGCCAGCGATCTCAAGCTCGGCTGCCTGTTCGTTGCTCCGCAAAAAGCCCAGCACAGCGCCAGTCCCGAAGAATTGCAGGACATGGTCGATGACCTGCAAAAGGAACACACCTGCGCGGTGGCCTGGTATTTTCCCTATGCCTATCGCAAATTACGCAGCGAGGCGGGCAACTATCATCCGGGCATCGCCGTGCTGTTCAAGGAGGCCCGCGGCTGAGCGGTTGAACCATCGGGCCTGCGCTCTCCTCTATGTTTAGGAATGCATTCATAGGGAAGATCAGCAATGCGCAAGGCCCAACTCGCTCTTATCGTCGCTGTCGCTGGCGGGCTCGCCGCCTGCGGTGAAACCTCCAGCCTGCAAGTCTCCGACGGCACTGGCCCGTCACCGAAACTGCCCGAACCGAACAAGACGCTGATCCCGACGGTGAACATTGCCCCCGCGGTGGGCTGGCCGCAGGGTGCGAAACCGACGGCAGTGGCCGGCACTCAGGTCGCGGCGTTTGCCGAAGGCCTCGATCACCCGCGCTGGCTGTATGTGCTGCCCAACGGTGATGTACTGGTGGCGGAAACCAACGCCCCGCCCAAGCCCGATGACAGCAAAGGCATTCGCGGCTGGGTGATGAAAAAGGTCATGGGCAAGGCCGGCGCTGGCGTGCCAAGCCCGAACCGCATCACCCTGCTGCGTGATGCTGACCACGATGGCGTCGCGGAAACCCGCACGGTGTTCCTGCAGAACCTCAACTCGCCATTTGGCATGACGCTGGTGGGCAACGATTTGTATGTCGCCGACACCGATCGCCTGCTGCGCTTCAACTACGAGCCCGGCGCCACCGAGATCAAGACCCAACCGATCAAGGTCGTCGACCTGCCGGGTGGCACGCTCAATCATCACTGGACGAAAAACGTTATCGCCAGCAAGGACGGCAGCAAGCTCTACGTCACTGTCGGCTCGAACAGTAACGTCGGCGAAAACGGTCTGGATCAGGAAGAAGGCCGCGCGGCGATCTGGGAAGTTGATCGTGCAACCGGCAATCATCGAATCTTCGCTTCGGGCATCCGCAACCCCAACGGCCTCGCCTGGGAGCCCACCAGCGGCGCGCTGTGGACGGCGGTCAACGAGCGTGACGAAATCGGCAGCGATCTGGTCCCGGACTACATCACCTCGGTCAAGGACGGCGGTTTCTACGGCTGGCCGTTCAGCTATTACGGGCAACACGTTGATGAGCGAGTCAAACCGCAGAATCCTGAGCTGGTGGCCAAGGCCATCGCTCCGGATTACGCCGTCGGCCCGCATACGGCTTCGCTGGGCCTGACCTTCGCCGAGGGCAACCGCTTGGCGGGGCAATTCAAGGAAGGCGCGTTCATCGGCCAGCACGGCTCGTGGAACCGCAAACCGCACAGTGGTTACAAAGTGATTTTCGTGCCATTCGCTGGCGGCAAACCGACCGGTCAACCGGTGGATGTGCTGACTGGTTTCCTCGACAAGGACGAGAACGCGCTGGGCCGCCCGGTGGGCGTTGTGATCGATCAGCAGGGTGGTTTGCTGGTGGCGGATGATGTGGGGAACAAGGTGTGGCGCGTTTCGGCCAGTAAATAAGCTGAGCGCAACGCAAAAATGTGGGAGCGAGCCTGCTCGCGAATGCTTAGTGTCAGCCTCCATTGAATTGGCTGATACACCGCTTTCGCGAGCAGGCTCGCTCCCACAGTTCGTTATGTGTGCGAGCTAGGGGTTATGCGCCAACTGCCCCGGCTGCAACACCCGCTTGGCGCTCAGATAGGCTTTCTGCCAATAGGCCTTCGACAGGCTGTCGAGCTTGACCGTGCCGCCCGTGGCCGGTGCATGCACGAAGCGCCCCTCACCTACGTAAATTCCCGCATGACTGACCTGCGAGCCGCCATTGGTGGCGAAGAAGATCAGGTCGCCGGTCTGCAAGCCTTCCTTGCCGACATTCGGCGCCTGCATGCCGATCATTTCGCGGGTTGAGCGTGGCAGCGAAATACCTGCCGCGTCGCGGTAGACAAATCCGATCAGGCCACTGCAATCGAAACCGGAATCCGGCGTATTGCCACCCCAGCGATACGGCGTACCGACCAGGCCGAGGGCACGGAACAGCACGTCTTCAGCAACGGGAGAAAAAGCCTGGGAAGGACCGAACACGATCGGCGCGCGAACCACGGGGGCTGGCGGCGGTGGGCGGCTGGCGCAGGCGCTGAGCAGCGCGGCGCAAAGGATCAAGGTGAGGCGGGCCGACATCGTCATAAGCAGAACATCCTGATCTGGCTGCGGCTTTCTCTGCCGAATGGACAGAAACAAAACCGCCTGCGTCATCACGCAGGCGGTTTGCCATCAATATAGATTCAGGATTCTAGCGGCTACGCGGCAAACTTCAAGTAAGACTTTAACTTCACCTTGTAAAGTTTACGTCTACTCCGTCGCCGTGCCGTTTTTGTCGCCGCGAACGCAGCGACATCGGGGTTACTTGCGCGCGGTGACCACGGTCGGCGCCATGGCGAGTGCACGCTTGGCTTCGATGAAGGTCTTGCTCCAGTAGCTGTCACCCAGGCTGTCGATGCGAACACCGCCGCTGCGACGACTGCTGGAGTGGATGAACTGGTTGTCGCCCAGGTAGATCCCGGCGTGACTGACACGACCGCGACGACCGTTGGTGGCGAAGAACAGCAGATCGCCCGGCTCAAGGTTGCTGCGCGACACCAGCGGCGCGTCAACGTTGATCATTTCGCGAGTAGAGCGAGGCAGGTTCATGCCGGCCTCTTCGCGGAACAGGTAACCAATGAAACCGCTGCAATCGAAGCCGGCTTCAGAGGTACCGCCGAACCGGTAACGGGTACCGATCAGGGACATGCCGCGTTCGAGGATGCTGTCAGCCAGCACAGGCAGCTGATAAGGCTTGCTGCCGTTGAACTGGTTGAGTTCTTTTTCGGTGTCCAGCTCTTCCTGGTAAATAACGGAGGACTGGGCAGTAGCAGAATTCTTGACCTGTTGCGGCGGCTCTTGAACCGGAGAATGAGCAGCACAACCGAATAACAGGGTAACGAGTGCGAGAGGCACGAGGGGTGCGAAGCGCTTTAGCATGGGCACGACCGTGGCTGGTAGTTGTAAAGAAGCCGAGACTATGCCCCCTATCGTCCTCATTTGCAAATTCAATCGAACTTTATGTGACTTCCCGGTTTCGCGTTTACATCTAAGCGCTTAACCCGCCTGGCCGGTGAAGCGCCCTTGGAACAGGGTTTTCTGGCGCCTGAAAGCTGGCAAAAGCCCACTATCACCAGCCCAGGGTTTCCTTGAGGAAGGGAATGGTCAGCTTGCGTTGCGCCTGCAAGGAAGCCTGATCGAGCTGCTCGAGCAGGTCGAACAGCGCGCTCATGCTGCGCGTGCCGCGAGTGAGAATGAAGTGCCCGACCTCATCGGTCAGGTGCAGACCACGACGCGAGGCGCGCAATTGAAGCGCACGCAATTTGTCTTCATCGGAAAGTGGGCGCATCTGGAAGATCAGCGCCAGGGTCAGCCGGGATTTCAGGTCGGCCAGTTTCACCGGCAATTCGCGCGGCGAAGTGGACGCGGCGATCAGCAGGCGCCGGCCGCTGTCCCGCAGACGATTGAACAGATGAAACATCGCCTCTTCCCAGTCTGCCTTGCCGGCGATTACCTGCAAGTCATCCAGGCAAACGAGTTCGTACTGCTCAAGGTTGTCGAGGATTTCCACGCCGCGGTCCATCAACTCGGCCAGCGGCAGATACACTGCCGGTTCGCCCATCTGCTCGAAGCGCAGGCACGCGGCCTGCAACAGATGTGTGCGCCCGACGCCGTGCTTGCCCCACAGGTAGATCAGGCTCTCCGTCCACCCGGCGTCGGCTTCGCAGAGACGCTCGACATAGCCGAGTGCAGCGGCATTGGCGCCTGGGTAGTAGTTGATGAAGGTGGCGTCGTCACGCAGACGCACACCTAGGGGCAGCTGAATCGGTTTCATGCTGACTGAACAGTTCTCAAAGGAACCGTTAGTGGCCTCTGTGTAAAGTTGGCGAAGTTTATACCCGTGAGGCTGAGCGCACAATGCGACAGACTCCAAGCAAAATCAAAGGTTTGCGTTGACGCACTGCTTTTGTGACAGTTTCTCTGGCGCCCTCGCCCGTACACACGAGCCAGCCCGGCCAAGCGCCGGGCCGCTCGCGACACTACAGCTCAGGTTCGTCGACGCCGCTGTAGATCTCGGAATCCTTGTAAAGATCATGGACATGCCGTACCAGCACCATGATCACCGCCGCCACCGGCAACGCCAGCAGCACGCCGGTAAAACCGAACAATTCGCCACCGGCGAGAATCGCGAAAATCACCGCCACCGGGTGCAGGCCGATTCGGTCCCCGACCAGCAGCGGCGTCAGCACCATGCCTTCCAGAGCCTGACCAACCATGAACACCGCGACAATTCCGACCATCGGGTACAGATCGCCACCGAACTGGAACAACCCGGCGATCAACGCCGCACCGATGCCGATGACGAAGCCCATGTACGGCACGATCGCCGCGAGCCCGGCAATCAGGCCGATCAACAGCCCTAGCTCGAGGCCGACGATCATCAGGCCGGCGGCGTAAATCACGCCCAACGCAACCATCACCAGCAACTGCCCGCGAACGAACGCGCCGAGCACTTCATGGCACTCACCCGCCAGCGCAACCACGCGCTCTTCGCGATCACGCGGCAACAGGCTGCGGATCTTGGCCATCATCACATCCCAGTCGCGCAACAGATAGAAGCTCACCACCGGGATCAGCACCAGATTCGCCAGCCAGCCGATCAGCGCCAGGCTCGAGGCGGTAGCCTGACTCAGCACCACGCCGACGATGTCGGTGGTCTGGCCCATGTGCTCACTGATCGCGGCTTTGACCTTGTCGAATTTCCAGAAACCGTCCGACAAACCCAATTTCGCTTGCGCCCACGGCACAGCAGTGTGCTGCAACCAGTCGAGCATCTGCGGCGCCAGTTCGTACAAACGCAGCAACTGCTTGGCGAGCATCGGTACCAGCACCAGCATCAACGCGGTGACGATCAGGGTGAACAAGGCAAACACGGATATCACGCCCCAGGTTCGCGACAAACCGAGGCGTTCCAGACGATCCACCAGCGGATCGAACAGATATGCCAGCAACAACGCGACCAGAAACGGCGTGAGGATCGGGTGCAGCAACCATATAAACGCGCAAAGCAGGACTACCCCACCGAGCCAGAACCAACGCCGCGTATCGGCCATTTACCACTCCTGATGCTTCTATATAAGGAAAGACTTACCAGCGAAACCGCAACGACGGTGCCGCAACTGCCGGTGCTGGCGCTGCAACCGCAGGCGCACCCTCGACTGCTGGCTGGGCAGGCGCCGCCGGGGCCGGCGCTTCAGCGGGCAGCTCCTGCAACTTTGCCAGCGACAATTGCGCGCGCAACTGGTCAGCGCTGCCATTGACCCGATAGACGATGCGATCGCCCTGCACGCTTTGCAGACGCACGCCAAACGGTTCGAGTAACCGCAGCAGCGCCGCGTAATGCTCAAGATTCATGCCCTGCACTTCCAGGGTCTGCTGACCCGATGCGCCGGGCCTGGCGACAAATCGCGGTGCGAGGCGCTCGGCCACTGCCAGCATCACCGCATCGGCAACCGCAGCCTGATCGGCGCCCTGCACGCTGCCAGCCTCTTTCTGATCACCGAGCCACAAGCGCCATTTCGCCTGCCACTGCCCGCTTTCTTCGCGGGCGTGCACCGCCAGCAAGGCGTCAGCGTTGTAGCGTTCCGAAGCACTGCGCAGGGGCGCGGGGTCAGCGCTTTCCAGCGCCGGCGCGGTGGCCACCAGTTGCTCGCTGAGATCGGCCAGCGGCAAACGCAGCGGCAGACCGCGATGTTGCGCGGCCGTGCGCAATGTTGAGGCTGCGGCCTGACCATCACCGACCAAACTCGCACCTTCGGTTGAATCGTTCAGCCACCAGCCGAGGATCGACGGCCGACTGGCGCCCCACACCGGCAACCCGGCCCGGCGCAAGGCCTGCTCGGTGGTGGCCGGATCGAAATCGACTTTCAGTACTTCCGGTGGCCCGGCGTCGAAACCGAACTGGCTGATGATCTGCTGCGGATCCTTGCGAATCGGCGCCAGCCCCGGGTTCTGCGCGGCTTTCGGGTCGCCGGTCAGGCGCAGCACCAAAGTGTCGAGCGCCGCCTGCGTAGCACGATCACGCTCTTCCGCCGCCTGGCCGCTGACCGGCTGACGCACCTGATACAGGCCTTTGAGGTTTTCGGCATGGCTCGCCAGGCTGACCAGTGTCAGGCAGCCTACTAACAATAATTTACAAAAACGCATGGAAAATTCCCGTCGACAGGAGCGGCTGGAACACGCCGCGTGAACCGTTTGAGCAAGGCTGTGACCCCCACATTTCGCAAAACATTCACACGGTGGCGGTAAGTTTTTGCACAGTCCTAACGATAGACGGTTAATCGCCACACCTTATACAGGCAGTCATACGCAGCGATTGCAAAAAATTTCCGCCGATATGGCCCTGCCCGTCGGTGCGAGGATGGCCGCTGCCCTTCAAGCCTGATAAAATCGCGCGCCTTCGCAGACCGGCAACAGCCGGGCCCCTCGAAACTCGCGTGAGGCGATCGCCCATCGAGTTCGATGTTCCCGCTGAACTCGGTCGTTACCCCCTGAATCCCCTCCCCTAAAGGCCTGGATCATGAGCAAGCAACCCTCCCTGAGCTACAAGGACGCCGGTGTAGACATCGACGCCGGTGAAGCATTGGTCGAACGCATCAAGAGCGTCGCCAAGCGCACTGCGCGCCCGGAAGTCATGGGCGGCCTGGGCGGTTTCGGCGCCCTCTGCGAAATCCCGGCCGGCTACAAGCAACCAGTGCTGGTCTCCGGCACCGATGGCGTCGGCACCAAGCTGCGTCTGGCGCTGAACCTGAACAAGCACGACAGCATCGGCATCGACCTGGTCGCCATGTGCGTTAACGATCTGGTGGTGTGCGGCGCCGAGCCGCTGTTCTTCCTTGACTACTACGCCACCGGCAAACTGAACGTCGACACCGCTGCCCAGGTTGTCACCGGCATCGGCGCTGGCTGCGAACTGTCGGGTTGCTCGCTGGTCGGCGGCGAAACCGCTGAAATGCCAGGCATGTACGAAGGCGAAGACTACGATCTGGCCGGCTTCTGCGTCGGCGTCGTGGAAAAGTCGGAAATCATCGACGGCTCGAAAGTCGCCACCGGTGACGCGCTGATCGCCCTGCCATCGTCCGGCCCGCACTCCAACGGCTACTCGCTGATCCGCAAGATCATCGAAGTGTCCGGTGCCGACATCGAAAACACCCAGCTCGACGGCAAACCGCTGACCGACCTGCTGATGGCCCCGACCCGCATCTACGTCAAGCCATTGCTCAAGCTGATCAAGGACACCGGCGCGGTCAAGGCCATGGCCCACATCACCGGTGGCGGCCTGCTCGACAACATCCCGCGCGTACTGCCAAAAGGCGCTCAGGCCGTGGTTGACGTGGCCAGCTGGACTCGCCCGGCCGTGTTCGACTGGCTGCAAGAGAAAGGCAACGTTGACGAAACCGAGATGCACCGCGTATTGAACTGCGGCGTCGGCATGGTCATCTGCGTGGCTCAGGAGCACGTCGAAGTTGCCCTGAACACCCTGCGTGACGCTGGCGAGCAGCCTTGGGTCATCGGCCAGATCGCCGTGGCCGCCGAAGGCGCTGCGCAGGTCGAGCTGAAGAACCTCAAGGCTCACTGATGCCAAAGCCCTGTGATGTCGTGGTGCTGTTGTCCGGCACCGGCAGTAACTTGCAGGCTCTGATCGACAGCACGCGGACCGGCGACAGCCCGGCCCGCATCGCTGCGGTGATTTCCAACCGCGCCGACGCCTACGGCCTGCAACGCGCCCGCGACGCGGGTATCGCCACCCGCTCGCTGGATCACAAGGCATTCGAGGGCCGCGAGGCCTTCGACGCCGCGCTGATCGAACTCATTGACCAATTCAATCCCGAACTCGTGGTGCTGGCCGGCTTCATGCGCATTCTCAGCGCTGACTTCGTGCGCCACTACCAGGGTCGCCTGCTCAACATCCACCCGTCGCTGCTGCCCAAATACAAAGGGTTACACACTCATCAGCGGGCGCTGGAGGCCGGCGACACGGAACATGGCTGCTCCGTGCACTTCGTCACCGAGGAACTCGATGGCGGACCACTGGTCGTACAAGCAGTATTACCGGTAGAGTTGCACGACACGCCGCAGAGTCTGGCGCAACGAGTCCACGTTCAGGAACACCTGATCTATCCGATGGCGGTACGCTGGTTTGCCGAAGGCAGGCTGACACTCGGTGACCAGGGTGCTTTACTCGACGGTCAGCTACTCGCCGCCAGCGGCCACTTGATTCGAAACTAGGAGATATTATGCGTCGCGCCCTGCTCTTCGCTTGCGCTCTGCTCGCCCTGCCCTTCGCGCAGGCAGCGGACCTTCAACCGTTCTCCGCCAGCTACACCGCCGACTGGAAGCAGCTGCCCATGAGCGGCACCGCCGAACGCAGCCTGACCAAGGAAGCCAACGGTGTCTGGAAACTCAGCTTCAAGGCGTCGATGATGATCGCCAGCCTGACCGAAGAAAGCACGCTGAAGCTGGACAAGGACACCCTCCTGCCGCAGTCCTACCACTTCGAACGCGGTGGTCTGGGCAAAGCGAAAAAGGCTGATCTGGACTTCGACTGGGCCAACAAACTGGTCACCGGCACTGACCGTGGCGACGCAGTGAAGATCCCGCTGAATCGCGGCATGGTCGACAAGTCGACCTATCAACTGGCGCTGCAACATGACGTCGCCGCCGGCAAGAAGAGCATGAGCTATCAGGTCGTCGATGATGGCGAAGTCGATACCTACGACTTCCGCGTGTTGGGCTCGGAGAAGGTCGACACCAAGGCCGGCCAGATCGACGCGATCAAGGTCGAACGCGTGCGCGACCCGACACAAAGCAAACGCATCACCGTGCTGTGGTTCGCCAAGGACTGGGATTACCTGCTGGTGCGCTTGCAACAGGTCGAGACTGACGGCAAGGAGTACAACATCATGCTCCAGGACGGTACGGTCAACGGCAAGACTGTCAAAGGCAGCTGATCGACCGCAACAACAAAGAGCCCCGCGAATGCGGGGCTTTTTATGTCCGCAAATTTCGCAAATACACCAAACCCTGTGGGAGCGAGCCTGCTCGCGAAGGCGCCTGCTTAGCCAACCTTTCCAGTGGCTGACACTGCGCTTTCGCGAGCAGGCTCGCTCCCACAGGTTTTAATTGCAGTCGATTGCTCGGTCAGACCGAAAACCGCGCCACCATCCCGTTAAGATCCACCGCCAACTTCGACAACTCCTGACTCGCCGCACTGGTCTGATTGGCCCCCGCCGAGGTCTGCATCGCCAGGTCACGAATGTTCATCAGATTGCGATCCACCTCGCGCGCCACTGCGGCCTGCTCTTCCGAGGCACTGGCGATGACCAGATTGCGCTCGTTGATCAAGGTAAACGCCGAGGCGATTTCCTCCAGAGCCGAACCTGCGCCCTTGGCCAACTCCAGGGTCGAGCGCGCCCGGGCGTTGCTTTGCTGCATCGAGCTGACCGCCGAATCGGTGCCCTGCTGAATCCCGCCGATCATTTGCTCGATTTCCTGGGTCGACTGCTGGGTGCGATGAGCCAAGGCGCGCACTTCATCGGCAACCACCGCAAAACCACGCCCGGCATCGCCGGCGCGTGCCGCTTCGATGGCGGCGTTGAGCGCGAGCAGATTGGTCTGTTCGGCGATCGACCGAATCACGTCCAGCACCTTGCTGATGCCATGAACCTTTTGCGCCAGCGCCTCAACTTGCGCCGCATTATTGGTGACGTCGCCGGCGAGAAACTCGATCGACGTCACCGTCTGCTGCACCTGCTCGCGCCCTTGCCGGGCAATGCGGTCGGACTCGCGGGACGCTTCGGACGTGGCGACAGCGTTGTTCGCCACCTCTTCCACCGCCGCTGTCATCTGATTGACCGCGGTCGCGGCCTGTTCGATTTCCTGGCTCTGCTGGTGCAGGCCGCGAGTGGCGTCTTCGGTGACACTGCTCAACTCTTCCGCCGCCGAGGCCAACTGCGTGGACGACTCGGAGATCCGCCGAATCGTGTCACGCAGATTGTGCTGCATGCTTTTCAGCGCTTGCAGCAGGCGCGCCGGCTCATCTTTGCCAGCGATGTGAATGTCACCGGTCAAATCCCCGCCAGCCACCACTTCAGCCACGCTGAGCGATTGCGACAATGGCACGACGATGCTGCGTGTCAGCAGCAATGCCAGGCCGATGGTGATCAGCGCAGCCATGGCGATCATCACCCCGACCCACAGCCGCGACTGGCTGAATACCAACCGTGCAGCCTCGGTGGCCAGGTTGGCATTGTGTTTATTCAACTCGACCAGCTGACGCAGGGTGGCGGCGATCTCGTCTGCCAATGGGCTCATCTGATCATTGAGAATCGCCGAAGCGTCTGCCACCCGATTCTGCGCTGACAGCTGCAGGACTTGCGCCTGCAGTTCCAAGTATTTGTGCTCGGCAACCTTGAAGCGCTCGAACAGCGCGCGCTCTTCAGGCAAAGCGATCAACACGTCATAGCGTTGCTGCGCTTCGCTCAAGCCACTGCGCAGTTCGTTGAGCTTGGCGACGTTCTGTTCCAGGGCCTTGGGGTCACGGTTGAGCAGCAGGCGCATGGTCAACGCGCGCAGTCGCAGCATGTCCTGACTCATTTCACCGACGGCCATCACGCTTGGCAGCCAGTTGTTGTCGACTTCATCGGACTGCGCACGCATGTTCGACATTTGCAGCAAGGCGAACGCGCCAAGGGCAAACACCATCAAGGCCAGCAGGCCGAAACCGATACCGGCGCGCGGGGCAATATTGAGACTGCGGATATTCATGACTCTGGCTCCTTCCAAAAAGCGCTGCATCACCTGCAGCGGGTTGCTTTAGAAGGTATCGGCATTGCCCTGAAAATGCGTAAGACGAATAGGCGCCAGGCAGACGAGCGGCTGGTTCGAACCCAAGATTTGACGTTTCAGCGCTGATCCGCGGTTTTGCCTGTGCCGCGCGGCAATATCGCCAGGAAGTTATCCCGCGCTACTTTGCGCGCGACCGCTTCCGGCAAGGCATCGAGAAATGGCTTGTAGCTGTGCATCTCCTGGCCGAGCTTGTTGAACCTTCCTACAACGTCAGAGCCAAGCATGAAGCGTTCGGGATATTTCTCCACCAGCGCCAGCCATTCCGCACGCGGCTTGCCCTGCTCGTCCAGCAGGTACGGCGTGAGCATGCTCCACGACAGGTCGATGAACAGATTCGGATAGGCCTCCAGCATGCGCGTCAGGGTTGGCAACAGAAACGGCAATTGCTTTTGATGCCGATGAATTTCCGCGCTAGTGCCGGCATGGGCCCAGATGAAGCGTGTGTGCGGATGATTGCGCAGCGGCTCTTCGACTTCCTTCAGGTACAGCGGATTTTTCTCACGCTTGGAGGTGATGTTGGAATGCAGCATTACCGGCAGATCGTTTTCAGCGGCGAGGTGATAGATCCTGGTCATTGCCTCGTTGTTGGCCCGGGGCGTGTCGCCGGAGGTCAGCGCGGTCAGATCATCGTGCCGGGTGAACACCTCGCCAATGCCCTGCCACAACCCCGGATACAGGTCGAGCATGCGCTGGATGTGCGCGGCAGAGTTCTTGTCGTTGGGATTGAAGCCGGACAGGAACGGATGAAAGTACTGGCGCTGCTCCGGCGCGAGTTTCTGCACCGCGTCGGCGATGATCACGTCAGTGGCGCTGTACCAATAGGCATCGGCATCATCACCGGCGTAGTAACGCGGCCGCTTGGGTTCGTCTTCATGCCATTTCTTCGCCACGGGAATGCCGGAAATCATCACGTGCTCGATGGAGTTTTCCTTCATGGCCGTAAGCAATTTCTGCATGCCGGCGCTTTCCTGGAAAAAATCCACGTAATGCAGGTGCGCATCGCTGTAGGTGTATTCGCGGGCGCCGGCGCTGCCAGCGAACAGCAGCAGGCAGGCAAGACTCAGACGAGACAAGGACACAAGTAATCTCCGGCAGATGGGCATAGCCTAGACCGCGCCCGAACGACAAGGGTTCATCCCTGCGGAAAAGCGGAACGCCAACTGCCGGGAATGCTCTATAACTGCAAGGTCTGTTTTGATCGAACGATTTTTCCTGCCGCCTGTGAGGTTTCCATGACTGTCACCGTCAATACCGTCTCTGCCGAAGGTTTTCGTCATACCGTCCAGATCGACGACCACGAATTGTTTGCCGATGTACCGAAAACCGCCGGTGGTGAGGGCACCGCGCCAGAGCCGCACGACTATTTCGACGCCGCCCTCGGCGCCTGCAAAGCGCTGACCCTGAAGATGTACGCGAAGAAAAAAGACATCCCGCTGACCGGCGTGGGTGTCGAAGTCAAGCGCGACAACAGTGAAGAGCAGAAAGGCAAATACGCCCTGCATGTCACCCTGACGCTCAAAGGCGTATTGACCGACGCCCAGCGCGAGGAACTGCTGCGTGTCGCCGATCGTTGCCCGATTCACAAGCTGATGACCACCAGCGAAGTCAGCATCGAAACCCACGCGCCTCAAGGCTTCGACAGCCAATAATCCTCCCGATGCCAGCGGCGGGTTATGCTTCTGGCATCACCCGCTCAGCCTGGAATGCACCATGGACACGCCACTCCTGATCATCCGCCCGCGCGCCGAAGACGTCGAAGGCCAGCCGATCCTGCGCCCGCTGCCGTCAGCCAAATGCCGCAACGTCGGACCTTTCGTGTTTTTCGACCACATGCTCGAGACGATTTATCCGACGGGCAAAGGGATGGACATCCGACAGCATCCGCACATCGGTCTGTCGACCCTCACCTATTTGTTTGAAGGGCAACTGCAGCACAAGGACAGTCTGGGCTCCGATCAGGTGGTCGGTGCCGGCGACGTCAGCTGGATGACCGCTGGCAGCGCCATCGCCCACGTCGAGCGTACACCTGCGCCGCTGCTCGCCGAGACCTTCACACTGCACGGCTTGCAAGTCTGGCTGGCCTCGCCCAAGGAGCACGAACAGGGCCTGGGGCATTACAGTCATCACCCGGCAGCGACGTTGCCGCTAAGCGATAACCTCGGTGTGCAGATTCGCATGATTGCCGGGTCAGGCTTTTGCCTAAAATCGCCGGTGCCGGTGCTTTCTCCTACGCTGTATGCCGAAGTGAAGATGCAGACAGCGACCACCCTGCTGATTCCCAGCGAGCATGAAGAACGCGCGGTGTATGTATTGAGCGGCGATGCGCAGTTGAATGGCGAGGCGGTTGAGCCGCATGCGCTGGTGGTGTTGCCGGTTGGCGAAGAAATGAGTCTGTTTGCTGAAAGCGATGTGCACGCGGTGGTGTTCGGCGGCGCGCCGCTGGACGGGCCGAGGCGGATCAACTGGAATTTCGTCGCCAGCGATCCAGCGGCGATTGATGAAGCGCGGCGCAAGTGGGCGGCCGGGGACTGGCCGACGGTGCCGGGGGAAGTCGAGCGAATCGAACTACCGCGCTAGGCCGCTTACCCTCACCCCAGCCCTCTCCCAGAGGGAGAGGGAGCCGACCGAGGTGTCTTGCGTTATACATCGACCTGAAAAGTATCGGCGTTTATGGATTCGCCTATTCACGTTCAGGTCGACGTCACTCCCGAGCATCCCCCAATCAGTCCCCTCTCCCTCCGGGGGAGGGCTAGGGTGAGGGGCTTTTCGCTTTTAGCCGTTGAACACCTCATCCAGCAAATCATGCATCGACTTGAACGCGCGCTTGGCGGTCTTTTCGTCGTACATCATTTTGCCCGGGACATTGGCGTGCGGATCGGTGAACGAGTGCACCGCACCGCCATAGCTGAGAAGTTGCCAGTCGACCTTAGCCGCGTTCATTTCATCTTCGAACGCTGGCAGTTGCTCCTTCGGCACCAACGGATCGGACGCGCCATGCAGCACCAGCACCGAGCCCTTGATGTTCTGTGCATCCGCCGGATTCGGCGAATCCAGCGTGCCGTGGAACGACACCGCCGCTTTTACCGGCGCGCCGGTGCGGGCCAGGTCCAGCGCACAGCAACCACCGAAGCAGAAACCGAACACCGCCAGTTTCGAGGTATCGACCGCCGCTTCGCCCTGGCTTTGCAATTGCTCGAAGGCCACTTGCAGACGCTTGCGCAGCAGCGCGCGGTCGTCCTTGAGCGGCATCATCGCTGCCAGCGCCTGATCAGCGTTCTGCGGACGCACGGTCTGGCCGTAGACATCCGCGATCAATACAACATAACCCTTGGCCGCCACCGCTTTGGCGATGTCTTCGGCACCGGCGCTGACGCCCATCCAGTTCGGCGCCATCAGCAAACCCGGGCGCGCGGCCTTGTGCTCGGCGTCGAACGCCAGGCGACCTTCATAGGCTTGGCCGTCAATCTGATAGACCACGGAACGTACAGTGACTTGGCTCATTTCTGACTCCTGATTGTGTAGACACCAGAACGAAAAAACCCGCCGAAGCGGGTTTTTCCTACAACGTGATCAAACCGACAGTTCAACCAGCAGCTTGTTCAGACGGCGCACGTAAGCGGCCGGATCCTTCAAGCTGTCGCCCGCGGCCAGGGCAGCCTGATCGAAGAGGATGTGCGACAGATCGCCAAAACGCTCTTCGCTCTGCTCGCCATCGAGTTTCTCGATCAGCGGGTGGCTTGGGTTGAATTCGAAGATCGGCTTCGAATCCGGGACTTTCTGCCCGCTGGCTTCGAGGATCTGGCGCATTTGCAGGCCCAGGTCCTGTTCGCCGATGGCCAGAATGGCTGGCGAATCGGTCAGACGATGGGATACACGCACCTCGGCCACGGAATCGCCCAGTGCGGTTTTCAGACGCTCGACCAGACCTTCCTTGGACTTGGCGACTTCTTCCGCAGCTTTCTTGTCCTCTTCCGAGTCCAGGTTGCCCAGATCAAGGTCACCACGTGCCACGTCGACAAAGGTCTTGCCGTCGAACTCGCTGAGGTAGCTCATCAGCCACTCGTCGATGCGGTCGGTCAGCAGCAGCACTTCGATGCCTTTCTTGCGGAAGACTTCCAGGTGCGGACTGTTCTTGACCTGCGCGTAGGTTTCGCCGGTGAGGTAGTAGATCTTGTCCTGACCTTCCTTGGCGCGGGCCAGGTAGTCAGCCAGACCGACAACCTGCTCACCATCATCGCCCTGGGTCGATGCGAAACGCAGCAGACCGGCAATTTTCTCTTTGTTCGCGAAGTCTTCCGCCGGGCCTTCTTTCATGACCTGACCGAAGTTTTTCCAGAAGCCCTTGTATTGCTCCGGCTCGTTCTTCGCCAGTTTTTCCAGCATGTCGAGCACACGCTTGGTCAGCGCGGTTTTCATCGAATCGATGATCGGGTCTTTCTGCAGGATCTCACGCGACACGTTCAGCGACAGGTCGTTGGAATCGACCACACCTTTGATGAAGCGCAGGTACAGCGGCAGGAACGACTCGGCCTGATCCATTACAAACACGCGCTGCACGTACAGCTTCAGGCCCTTCGGCGCTTCACGCTGGTACAGGTCGAACGGCGCGCGGGCCGGCACGTATAGCAGCGAGCTGTACTCGAGCTTGCCTTCGACCTTGTTGTGGCTCCACGACAGCGGATTCTCGAAGTCGTGAGCGATGTGTTTGTAGAACTCCTGGTATTCCTCGTCCTTCACCTCAGTGCGCGGACGGGTCCACAGGGCGCTGGCGCGGTTGACGGTTTCCCATTCAACGGCCGGAGCCTCTTCGCCTTCGGCCGGAGTGACTTCCTTCGGCAGTTCGATCGGCAAAGCGATGTGGTCGGAATACTTCTTGATGATGTTGCGCAGACGCCAGCCATCAGCGAATTCGTCTTCACCGGATTTGAGATGCAGGACGATGCGGGTGCCGCGCTCTGGCTTGTCGATGTTGGCGACTTCGAACTCGCCCTCGCCTTTCGACGACCAGTGCACGCCTTCGCTGGCATCGGTGCCGGCGCGACGGCTGTAGACATCAACCTTGTCAGCAACGATGAAGGCCGAGTAGAAGCCGACACCGAACTGGCCGATCAGGTGCGAATCTTTCTTCTGATCGCCGGACAGGTTTTTCATGAAATCGGCGGTGCCGGATTTGGCGATGGTCCCCAGGTGGGTGATCACATCGTCACGGTTCATGCCGATACCGTTGTCTTCGAGGGTGACGGTCTTGGCGTCCTTGTCGAAGCTCACACGGATTTTCAGCTCAGCGCCACCTTCGAGCAACTCAGGCTTGGCCAGGGCTTCGAAGCGCAGCTTGTCGACGGCGTCAGAGGCGTTCGAGATCAATTCGCGAAGGAAAATTTCCTTATTCGAATACAGCGAATGGATCATGAGGTGCAGCAGCTGCTTTACCTCGGTCTGGAAGCCCAGGGTTTCCTTTTGAGTTTCCACACTCATGGTCATCAAACTCCAATCAGATGGCATTGGCCGCGACCCGAATGGTCTGCGGCGGGTTGTCATCTGAGTTGGGGGCGCTGTTCAGGATTTCAAGGGCTCATCGATTTTGAAGTGCGCGCGGGCGGTGGCGATCGGTTCGGCCTCGGTACTCTGCCAGGCAGTGACTGCGACATTAGCCACGCGACGCCCCTGACGGCAGACCTGACACCTGGCCCAAGTGTCGCGAAACTGCCCGGCGCGCAGGTAATCGAGGGAAAAATCGATGATCTTCGGCACACCCGGCGTGCCGGTGAAAATCAGCAAATGCAGGGCTGCGGCCAGCTCCATGAAGCCGGCAATCACGCCGCCGTGGATCGCCGGCAATAAAGGGTTACCAATGTTGTCCTTGTTCGCCGGCAGCTTGAACAAGAGCTCATCGCCAACGCGCGAACATTCGATACCGATCAGCCCGGCATAAGGGATCAATGCCAGAAGTGGCGCGTAATCGCCCTGAGCGTGGGCCTGTTGCAGCTGCTCCCTGAGGTCATTGCTCATTTTCCGGCTCCCTTGATCGCGCCTGCGAAACCTTTGCTGCCTTTCAGGCCAGTGCCCATGCGCATGAATGTCCCGACGACGTGGGCAATCGGTTGCTCGGGATCGTCCTGGTAAGCGAAACCACGGGCAAAGATCACGTCGGTGGTGACGCGGTAGCACTGGGCAAAGCCATACACGGCTTTGTGCGGCTCGGCGGCGTGCATGTAGTCGATGCGCAGATCAAGGGTCGGACAGACTTCGAACTCCGGCAGTACGCACAAGGTCGACATACCGCAGGCGGTGTCCATCAACGACGTGATGGCGCCGCCATGGATGACTCCGGTTGCGGGATTACCAACGATTTTTTCGCTATAGGGCAGGATCACTGTCAGGCCTTCGCTGGAGGCACTGTGTACCTGCAGACCCAAGACCTGACAGTGGCGCAATGCCGATAAAAAGCGCGTCGCGCGCTCAAAAACGGGGTTTTCGGCCATGTGATAATTACTCGCGTTTGGGCCTTGTGCCAGTAGTGAGAAAAGCGGCAAAAGTTCCGTGATAAAACAAACTTATATATCTGAAACAAATGAGGAACTTAACGCGTAGCGGCGAGTTCTTAAGGCCAGTAGTTATTTTCCATAAGGAGATACACCCCATGCGTAAGACTTTAGCTATTGCCTTGATGTTGACCGCTTCCCTCGGTCTCGCTGCCTGCGATAAAAAATCCGAGGACAAAGCTCAAGATGCCAACCAACATGCTGAGCAAGCTCAGCAAGACATGAACAAAGCTCAGGATAAAGTGAACGACGCAGCAAAAGAAAACGCCGAAGCTGCCAAAGCTCAGGCTGAATCGAACGCCGCTGCTCAAGAAGAAGCCGCCAAAAAGCAATAAGCTTTCTGGTGTGAAAGAAAACCCGCCAAGTGCGGGTTTTCTTTTGCCTGGGATTTACCGGTTTAGAGCAACACGGTTCTAAAAGTCGGACTAATCATCAGCAACAACGAACAGACGAAGCCAACTAGCCAAATCAGGCTGCGTAACTTCGGCAAATCGCCCAGGTAGAACCACAAATAGAAGATCCGCGAGATCACGAAGATGATCGCCAGCGCATCGATCAGCCAGCCTGCGGTTTGCGTGGTGTGGGCCATCAGCACACCGACGGCGAACAGGATAAAGGCTTCGATACTGTTCTGATGGGCCGCCAGCGCCCTCGCACCGAAGCCGGTCAACTGTGCCTGCTGCTGGCGAGGCTGGTGATTGTCATACCCGCCCTGCTCTTTCATGGCCTTGGCCACCGGCATGCGCGCCACGTAGATCAATAAAGCACTGATAAACACACACCAGAACGGAATACTCATCAAACAGCCTCTTTGTTCGCCTCAGGGACGGGCGCCTCTGTAGGGGTATAGACCATGACATCGAGAACGTCGGAATGAAACTCGCGGCGATACAAAACCACCACGACTCCCGCGCTCATGATCATGAACAGCCACGGGCTGACGAACCAGGCCAGCATGCTCATGCCGAAGTAATAAGAACGCAGGCCGAAGTTGAATTGGTTGGCCGCCATCGAAATCACCCGCGCTGCCCGCGCTGCGAACGCCTTGCGCTCCTGCTCGGTGACCTGACGCTCACCGATCATCGGTGCCGAACCGACCAGAATCGCCGCGAAGTTGTACTGCCGCATGCACCAGCTGAACGTGAAGAACGCATAGACGAACACCAGCGCCAGACAGAGCAACTTGATCTCCGACATGCCCTGCGACGCCTGCTGCACCATCGGAATATCCGCCAACAACGACACCGCCCTTTCCGACGCACCGAGTACGGTGAGAATACCGGCGAGGATGATCAACGTGCTGGAGGCGAAGAACGAGGCGTTGCGCTCAAGGTTGCCGATCACGCTGGCGTCGGCGATGCGGTTGTCACGCAGCAGCATGCGGCGCATCCAGTCTTCGCGGTACAGGTGCAACACACTGGCCAGACACGCCGTATCGCGAGCCTTCCAGGTGGCATAACGGGTGTAACCGCCCCAGCAGATGACAAACCAGACAGCGGCGAGCAGGTGGATCAGATTGGCTTGGATGAACGACATGCAATTCCTTGTGAAATGTGATCACGGTATGAATGACCTGTGGGAGCGAGCCTGCTCGCGAAAGCGGCGTTCCACCGAACACTGATGGCGGCTGACACAACGCATTCGCGAGCAGGCTCGCTCCCACATAACGATTTCGGCAACCCTTCGACGTTAGCTCAGCAAAAAAGACACTGCCTCACACGCATAAAAAATGCCCCGTATCGATTGATACGGGGCATTTCTGTTTAACCGTGCTCGACCCACTTGTGGCGGGTCATATCACGTCAGGCAGTGACTTCGCTGCGCTTGCCCAGCAAGCGATCGCACACCACGGCGACCACCAGGGTCATCACGCACGGCACCAGCCACGCCAGCCCCTGCTCGCTCAACGGCAGATGGGTAAGCTGAGTCGGCATCCAGTCGGCCAGACCAGCGCCTTTCAACGCGTCGATGGTGCCGAACAGGAACGAGACCAGCATCACCGGGCCAAGAATGCGCCCGTGCTCATGCCAGAAATCCTTGCAGAAGCTCAGTGCGACCAGAACGATGCACGGCGGGTAGATCGCAGTGAGCACCGGAATCGAGAACGCAATGAGCTTGGTCAGACCGAGGTTGGAGACCAGCAGCGAGAACGCCGCGAGGATAATCACCAGAGTCTTGTAGGACAGTGGCAGCACACGGCTGAAGTACTCAGCGCAGGCGCAGGTCAGGCCGACCGCCGTGACCAGACACGCCAGCGAGATCAGTACCGCAAGGAAACCACTGCCCAGCGAACCGAAGGTGTGCTGCACGTAGGCATGCAACACCGCCGCGCCGTTGGTGGCGCCGACCGCGACCTCATGGCTGCCGGAACCGAGGCGGAACAGGCTGACGTAGACCAGTGCCAGACCGACACCGGCAATCAGCCCGGCGATGATCGCGTAACGGGTTATCAGCGCCGGAGACTCGACGCCACGGGAGCGGATCGCGTTGACGATAACGATGCCAAACACCAGCGCGCCGAGGGTATCCATGGTCAGGTAACCATTGATGAAGCCCTGAGAGAACGGCGCCGCCACGTATTCCGGCGTGCCGTGACCGATGTCACCCGCCGGCAAGGCGAATGCGGCAATACCCAGCACTGCCAGCGCAATGATTTTCAGCGGCGCGAGGAAGCGGCCAACGGTATCCAGCAAACGCCCAGGGTAGAGCGAAATGAAGAACACCAGCAGGAAGTACACCGAGCTGTAGAGGAACAGCGCCAGCGGGCTCTCGCCGGTCAATGGCGCCAGACCCACCTCGAAGGATACGGTCGCGGTACGCGGAGTGGCGAACAGCGGCCCAACGGCCAGATAGCATGCCGCCGCGAGGATACCGCCGGCGATCTTGCCGATCGGACTGCTCAACGCATCCATCGCGCCGCCAACCTTGGCCAGCGCCACCACGGTGACCACCGGCAAACCAACGGCGGTGATCAGAAAGCCCAGCGCAGCCATCCAGACGTGAGGTCCGGCCTGCAAGCCGACGATCGGCGGGAAAATGATGTTACCGGCCCCGACAAACAGGGCAAACGTCATAAAACCAAGTGCCAGGATGTCCTGACCTTTCAAAACTTTCATTAAGGTAATACCACACTACTGAAATCGGAATTTAGAGGGGGATTGCCCTGTTGGATTAGGGAAATGCTGTCGATCCGTATGGGACTGACCCTTAAAGCGCGTGGCTGCCTTGTGGGCGGCGGACGCAAAAATGGCTGTCAGCCTAACGAATTCGGCTGACAAACGCACTGTTAGAGGGCGAACTATCCGATACGCGACGTTTCAGTGTCGCGTTTACATAAGAAAAGCAGCTGCAAGCTACAAGTTTCAAGCTGCAAGCTTCTATCTTGCAGCTAGCCGCTTGAAGCTTGCCGCTGCTCTGAAACGACAAAGGCCACCCGAAGGTGGCCTTTGTTGCTGGAGCTAAAAAGTCAGCCGAAGCTTACTTCTTCACTTCCCAGCCAGTCAGCTCGGCCAGGGCCTTGCCGATGTCCGCCAGCGAACGCACGGTTTTCACGCCTGCGTCTTGCAGTGCAGCGAATTTCTCGTCTGCAGTGCCTTTGCCGCCAGAGATGATTGCGCCAGCATGGCCCATGCGCTTGCCCGGAGGAGCAGTCACACCAGCGATGTAGGAAACAACCGGCTTGGTCACATTGGCCTTGATGTAGGCAGCCGCTTCTTCTTCAGCCGAACCGCCGATCTCGCCGATCATCACGATCGCTTCGGTCTTCGGGTCTTCCTGGAACAGCTTCAGGATGTCGATGAAGTTCGAACCCGGGATCGGGTCACCACCGATGCCAACGCAAGTCGACTGACCGAAACCGGCGTCAGTAGTCTGCTTCACAGCTTCGTAGGTCAGGGTGCCGGAACGCGAAACGATACCGACCTTGCCTGGCAAGTGAATGTGACCTGGCATGATGCCGATCTTGCATTCGCCTGGGGTGATCACGCCTGGGCAGTTAGGGCCGATCAGGACTACGCCCAGTTCGTCGCACTTAACTTTGGCGTCCAGCATGTCCAGGGTAGGAATGCCTTCGGTGATGCAGACGATCAGCTTGATGCCGCCGAATGCCGCTTCCAGGATCGAATCCTTGCAGAAAGGAGCCGGAACGTAGATCACGGAAGCGGTAGCGCCAGTGGCAGCTACTGCGTCTTTGACGGTGTTGAACACTGGCAGACCCAGGTGCTCGGTGCCGCCCTTGCCTGGAGTAACGCCACCAACCATCTTGGTGCCGTATTCGATGGCTTGCTGGGTGTGGAAACTACCTTGCGAACCGGTAATACCCTGGCAGATAACTTTGGTGTCTTTATTGATCAGGACGCTCATTATTTGCCCTCCGCAGCTTTGACAACTTGTTGAGCAGCGTCGGTCAGGCTGGTAGCAGCGATGATGTTCAAACCGCTTTCTGCCAGTACTTTAGCGCCCAGCTCAGCGTTGTTGCCTTCAAGGCGAACAACAACCGGGATTTTCACGCCGACTTCTTTCACAGCGCCGATGATGCCTTCGGCAATCATGTCGCAGCGAACGATGCCGCCGAAGATGTTGACCAGTACTGCCGCGACGTTCTGGTCGGACAGGATGATCTTGAACGCTTCAGTAACGCGTTCCTTGGTTGCGCCACCACCTACGTCGAGGAAGTTGGCTGGCTTGCCGCCATGCAGGTTGACGATGTCCATGGTACCCATGGCCAGACCGGCACCGTTGACCATGCAGCCGATGTTGCCTTCCAGGGCTACGTAGTTCAGTTCGAACTTGGCAGCGTGCGCTTCGCGCGGATCGTCCTGCGACGGATCGTGGAAAGCCTTCAGCTTGGGCTGACGGTACATGGCGTTGGCGTCGATGTTGATCTTGGCGTCGAGGCAGTGCAGATCGCCGTCAGCCTTGATCACCAGCGGGTTCACTTCCAGCAGAGCCAGATCGTGGTCTTTGAACAGTTTGGCCAGACCTACGAAGATCTTGGCGAACTGAGTGACCTGCTTGCCTTCCAGACCCAGCTGGAATGCCAGCTCGCGACCCTGGGATGGCTGAGCGCCAACCAGTGGATCGATAGTGGCCTTGAGAATTTTTTCTGGCGTGTCGTGAGCGATTTTCTCGATGTCCACGCCACCTTCGGTGGAAGCCATGAACACGATGCGACGGCTCGAACGGTCAACGACAGCGCCCAGGTACAGCTCTTTAGCGATATCAGTGCACGATTCAACCAGGATCTTGGTGACTGGCTGGCCATTGGCGTCAGTCTGGTAAGTCACCAGACGCTTGCCCAGCCACTGCTGTGCGAAGGCCTTGGCGTCTTCTTTGCTGCGAACCAGCTTTACGCCGCCCGCTTTACCGCGACCACCGGCGTGAACCTGGGCTTTGACGACCCACTCGTTGCCGCCGATCTTGTCGCAAGCTTCTGCTGCTGCTTCCGGGGTGTCTACTGCGTAACCAGTGGAAACTGGCAGGCCGTATTCAGCGAACAGCTGCTTACCCTGATACTCGTGAAGATTCATGCTTTTTACCGTCTTCGTTAGGTACTGCGCATTCGGCGCTGCGCTCGTTTGAGTGCCGCGCCACCTGTGACTGCTGCTTGCGTAGCTGGGCTACGCAAGACTGCGTCCGGCGGACATTCCGCGGTGAGTCTTGCTCGCAAGGCTCACGACGGGCCGCTACCGCCGTGGTTTCTTATTGTGTGTCTTAACGCTTCTTGCGGTTGGCAATGTGGATGGCGCCGCCATTCACTGCCAGAGCAGCTTCGTGCAAGGCTTCGGACAGGGTCGGATGGGAGAAAACCATCATGCCCAGGTCTTCAGCGCTGGTGCCGAACTCCATACCGATCGCGCCCTGCTGAACCAGTTCTGCAGCGCTCGGGCCAATCACGTGAACGCCCAATACACGGTCGGTCTTGGCATCGGCGATGACCTTGACGAAACCACCGGTATCGTTGGCAGCCATGGCACGGCCGGAAGCGGCGAACGGGAAGGTGCCGACGTTGACTTCAACGCCTTCGGCCTTCAGCGCCTGCTCGGTTTTGCCAACCCACGCGATTTCCGGGTGAGTATAAATAACCGAAGGGATCAAGTCATAGTTCATCTGAGCCTTGTGGCCCTTGATGCGCTCGACAACCATGATGCCTTCTTCCGAAGCCTTGTGGGCCAGCATCATGCCGCGAACCACGTCGCCAATGGCGAAGACGCCCGGTACGGCGGTGACGCAGTGGTCATCGACCGCGATGAAACCGCGCTCGTCGATTTCCACGCCGCAGTCGGCAGACAGCAGATCAGTGGTCACCGGACGGCGACCAACGGCAACGATCAGCTTGTCGAAAGTGATGGTCTGTTCGCCGTTGGCATCGGTGTAGTTGACGACAACTTCTTCACCGTTGACTTTCGAACCGGTAACACGAGCGCCCAGCTTGATGTCCAGGCCCTGTTTGGTCAGGGTTTTCAGCGCTTCCTTGGAAACAGCGGTGTCCGCTGCCATCAGGAAAGTGTCCAGCGCTTCCAGAACAACCACTTCGGAGCCCAGACGTGACCATACCGAACCCAGTTCCAGACCGATCACGCCAGCGCCGATCACGCCCAGACGTTTCGGAACGGACTGGAATTCCAGAGCGCCCGTCGAATCGACGATGACTTTCTGGTCAACCGGAGCCGGTGGAATGTCGATCGGACGCGAACCTGGCGCGAGGATGACGTTTTCCGCTTCGATGACTTCAACCGAGCCGTCCGGCTTGGTGACTTCGACTTTCTTGCCAGCCAGCAGCTTGCCGTGGCCCTGGATCGAAGTAACGCCGTTGGCCTTGAACAGGGTGGCAACGCCGCCGGTCAGGTTCTTGACGATGCCAGCCTTGCGACCAACCATCGCAGCGACGTCCATTTTGACTTCGCCGGTCGAGATACCGTGAACGTTGAAGCTCTCTTTGGCTTCCTTGTATTTCCACGAGCTGTCGAGCAGCGCCTTGGAAGGAATGCAACCCACGTTCAGGCAGGTACCGCCCAGGGCTTGCTTGCCCTCTGCGTCGGTGTACTTCTCGATGCAGGCAGTGGTCAGGCCCAACTGAGCAGCCTTGATGGCGGCTACGTAGCCACCAGGGCCGGCACCGATCACTACTACGTCAAATTTCTGCGACATTCAAAAAATCCTCTTTAGCAATAAAGCTACAAGCCGCAAGCTTCAAGCTGCAAGCCCACCCGCTCGCCTTGAGCTTGAGGCTTGTAGCTGAAAGCTTGCAGCTGCTTTTTAGATATCCAGCAACAGACGAGCCGGATCTTCCAGCAGGTTCTTGATGGTCACCAGGAAGGTCACAGCTTCTTTGCCATCGATCAGACGGTGATCGTAGGACAGTGCCAGGTACATCATCGGACGGATCACGACCTGACCGTTGATGGCCATTGGACGCTGGATGATGTTGTGCATGCCCAGAATCGCTGCCTGCGGCGGGTTGACGATCGGCGTCGACATCATCGAACCGAAGGTACCACCGTTGGTGATGGTGAAGGTACCACCGGTCATTTCGTCCATCGACAGTTTGCCGTCACGGGCTTTCTTGCCGAAGGTCGCGATGCCGCCTTCGATTTCAGCCAGGCTCATCAGCTCGGCGTTACGCAGAACCGGTACCACCAGGCCACGGTCGCTGGAAACGGCAACGCCGATGTCCGCATAGCCGTGGTAAACGATGTCGCCGCCGTCGATCGACGCGTTGACAGCCGGGAAGCGCTTCAGCGCTTCGGTGGCCGCTTTCACGAAGAACGACATGAAGCCCAGGCGTACGCCGTTGTGCGACTTCTCGAACAGGTCCTTGTACTTCGAACGCAGGGCCATGACTTCGGTCATGTCGACTTCGTTGAAGGTGGTCAGCATCGCCATGTTCGACTGTGCTTCAACCAGACGTTTGGCCACGGTGGCACGTACGCGGGTCATCGGTACGCGCTTCTCGATGCGGTCGCCGGCAGCGAACACAGGCGCAGCAGCCGAAGGAGCAGCAGCCTTGGCAGGCGCGGCAGCCGGCGCGGCTTTCTTCGCAGCAACAGCGGCAACCACGTCTTCCTTGGTCACCCGACCACCCTTGCCGGTACCGGCAACGGAAGCGATGTTGATGCCGTTTTCTTCAGCCAGCTTGCGCGCAGCCGGTGCTGCGATCGGGTCATCTTCGCCATCGGCAGCAGCCGGTGCGGCAGCGGCAGTAGCAGCCGGAGCAGCAGCGGCGGCTGGAGCAGCGGCAGCAGCGCCGCCCTCTTCGATCGAGCCCAGGACCTGGTTCGACAGAACGGTAGCGCCCTCTTCGGCAACGATTGCGCCCAGCACGCCGTCCGCTTCAGCCAACACTTCGAGAACGACCTTGTCGGTTTCGATGTCGACGATCAGGTCGTCACGCTTGACGGCCTCACCTGGTTTCTTGTGCCAGGTGGCAACGGTGCCATCGGCAACCGATTCCGGGAATGACGGGGCTTTGATTTCGATAGCCATTATCTGTGGGTCCTTAAAATTCGGTTTCAGTCAGCGCGAAGGCGTTAAACAGTGAAAGCATCTTGCAGCAGTTTTTCCTGCTGCTCGGCGTGCATCGATGCATAACCACAAGCTGGCGCAGCCGAAGCCTCACGGCCCGCGTACTCGAGTACGAGAGTCTTGTCGAGGTTGGCGATGCTGCGACGCAAGTGATGCTGGCTGCAGTACCAGGCACCCTGGTTCATCGGCTCTTCCTGACACCAAACGGCGTGTTTGACGTTGGTGTACGGAGCCAGGACTTCTTTCAAGTCGTCCTCAGGGAACGGATACAGCTGCTCGATACGCACGATGGCAATATCTTCGCGGCCTTCGGCACGGCGTTTTTCCAGCAGGTCGTAGTAGACCTTGCCGCTGCACAGAACCACACGCTCGACCTTTTTCGGGTCCAGTGCGTCGATTTCCGGGATCACGGTCTGGAACGAACCTTCGGCCAGATCTTCCAGCGTCGAGATGGCCAGCTTGTGGCGCAGCAGCGACTTCGGCGTCAGCACGACCAGCGGCTTGCGCAGCGGACGAATCACCTGACGACGCAGCAAGTGGTAGATCTGCGCTGGCGTGGTCGGCATGCACACCTGAATGTTGTGCTCGGCGCACAGCTGCAGGTAACGCTCAAGACGTGCCGAGCTGTGCTCAGGGCCCTGGCCTTCGTAGCCGTGTGGCAGCAACATGGTCAGACCGCAGAGACGGCCCCACTTGTGCTCGCCGCTGGTGATGAACTGGTCGATCACGACCTGTGCACCGTTGGCGAAGTCGCCGAACTGGGCTTCCCAGATCACCAGCGCGTTTGGCGTGGTGGTCGAGTAACCGTATTCGAATGCCAGTACCGCTTCTTCCGAAAGGAACGAGTCGTACAGGTCGAAGCGTGGCTGACCGTCGTACAGGTTCTGCAGCGGAATGTAGGTGCCCGCGTCTTTCTGGTTGTGCAGCACAGCGTGACGGTGCGAGAACGTACCGCGGCCGATGTCCTGACCGGTCATGCGAATCGGGTGACCTTCGAACGCCAAGGTCGCGTACGCCATGGTTTCAGCGTAACCCCAGTTGATCGGCAGGCCGCCGGCTTGCATCTTCTGACGGTCTTCATAGATCTTCGCGACCTGACGCTGAACCACGAAGCCTTCCGGAATTTCCAGCAGCTTGGCGGACAGCTCTTGCAGGGTCTTCAGATCGAAACGCGTGTCGTGACGCGCAGTCCAGGCGTGGCCCAGGTACGGACGCCAGTCGACGAACAGCTCTTTGTTCGGCTCTTTGACCAGCGATTTCACTACGTGCAGACCGTTGTCCAGCGCGTTGCGGTATTCGTCGACCTTGGCCTGAACACGTTCAGCATCGAGCACACCGGCCTGGGTCAGGCGTTCAGCGTACAGCTCACGGGTGGTGCGCTGCTTGGTGATCTGCTGATACATCAGTGGCTGGGTGCCGCTCGGCTCGTCGGCCTCGTTGTGGCCGCGACGACGGTAGCAGACCAGATCGATCACCACGTCACGCTTGAACTGCATGCGGTAGTCGATGGCCAACTGGGTCACGAACAGCACGGCTTCCGGATCATCACCATTCACATGGAGGATCGGCGCCTGGATCATCTTGGCAACGTCGGTGGCGTACTCGGTGGAACGCGAGTCCAGCGGGTTGCTGATGGTGAAACCGACCTGGTTGTTGATCACGATGTGCACGGTACCGCCGGTCTTGAAACCGCGGGTCTGCGACATCTGGAAGGTTTCCATGACCACGCCCTGACCGGCGAACGCCGCGTCACCGTGGATGGAGATCGGCAGAACTTTCTCACCGGTCAGATCGTTGCGACGGTCCTGACGGGCGCGTACCGAACCTTCGACCACCGGGGAAACGATTTCCAGGTGGGACGGGTTGAACGCCATGGCCAGGTGAACTTCACCGCCGGTGGTCATCACGTTGGACGAGAAGCCCTGGTGGTATTTCACGTCACCGGAACCGAGCTCGACCTTCTTCTTGCCTTCGAACTCGTCGAACAGCTCGCGCGGGTTCTTGCCGAAGGTGTTGACCAGCACGTTCAGACGGCCACGGTGGGCCATGCCGATGACGACTTCCTTGGTGCCGTACGAGCCGGAACGCTGGATCAGTTCGTCGAGCATCGGAATCAGGCTTTCGCCGCCTTCCAGACCGAAACGCTTGGTGCCTGGGTATTTGGTACCAAGGTATTTTTCCAGGCCTTCACCGGCAGTCACGCGCTCAAGCAGGTGGCTCTTGATGTCGGCGGAGTACGTCGGACGGCCACGCACGCTTTCCAGACGCTGCTGGAACCACTGGCGCTGCTCGGAATCGGTGATGTGCGTGAATTCAGCGCCGATGGTGCGGCAATATGTCTGCTGCAACGCTTCGTGAATTTCGCGTAGGCTCGCTTCCTCTTTGCCGATGAACAGGTCGCCGGCACGGAAGGTCGTATCAAGATCGGCATTGGTCAAGCCGTAATGATTGATCGACAGGTCTGCAGGTGCAGGACGCTGCCACAGTCCCAGCGGGTCAAGCTGGGCTGCCTGGTGGCCACGCATACGGTAGGCCTGGATCAATCGCAGCACTTCAACTTGCTTCTTCTCGTGCTCACTGCTCACGCTGCCGGCGGAAACCGGTTGGGCGCGGCGCTGGTTCTTTGCCAGCAGCACGAAATGATCGCGAATCGTCGAGTGCGAAACATCAGTGGCAGAGTTGCCGTCGGCGGGCAACTTCTGAAAGTAGGTGCGCCACTCTTCTGGCACAGCGTTAGGGTCGTGCAGGTAGAGCTCATAAAGCTCTTCCACATAGGCAGCGTTTCCACCTGAAAGGTAGGCGCTGTTCCACATGCGCTGCATCACGCTTTCTTGCATGCTTGGTCACCCTCGGTTAGGGGAACACCATCGGTGTCGACACCGAGCAAACTTGCAGAAGTCCGAATGCAGCGACTAAAACAAGCCACCTAGGATCACACTGATAGTCCGGGTACCAGCCCGGATGCCCCTGCTTGTCTCATTTCTTCAAAAGAAGAGCTGCAGCTTATGGCTACGGCTCTGGTTATAGCCATGACGCGGGTTGAAGCCCGCGCCACAGCCTCTACGGTGCAACGGTTACAGCAGCTGAATCACACGCCGCTCGAAAGCAGCATGTTACGGATGTGACCGATGGCCTTAGTCGGGTTCAGGCCTTTCGGACATACGTTGACGCAGTTCATGATGCCCCGGCAGCGGAAAACGCTGAACGGGTCGTCAAGTGAAGCCAGACGTTCGCTGGTCTTGGTGTCACGGCTGTCTGCCAGGAAGCGGTAGGCTTGCAGCAGCGCAGCTGGACCGAGGAACTTGTCCGGGTTCCACCAGAAGGACGGGCAAGAGGTCGAGCAGCAGGCGCACAGGATGCACTCGTACAGACCGTCGAGCTTTTCGCGCTCTTCTGGCGACTGCAGACGCTCGATGGCCGGAGCCGGCGTGTCGTTCTGCAGGTAAGGCTTCACCTTCTCGTATTGCTTGTAGAAGATGCTCATATCGACGACCAGGTCACGGATAACCGGCAAACCTGGCAGCGGACGAACGATCAGCTTGTTACCTTTTACAACAGCGGACAGCGGCGTGATGCACGCCAGGCCGTTCTTGCCGTTGATGTTCATGCCGTCGGAGCCGCAGACGCCTTCACGGCAGGAGCGACGATAGGAGAAACCTTCGTCCTGCTCTTTGATCAGGGCCAGCACGTCCAGCACCATCAGGTCCTTACCACCGGTATCGACCTGGAAATCCTGCATGAACGGCGCAGCGTCCTGATCAGGGTTGTAGCGATAAACACTGACTTGCAACATGGCGGTCACCCTTAATAAGTCCGGACTTTAGGTTCGAAAGTCGGAACAGTCTTCGGCGAGAAGTTCACGGCACGCTTGGTGACGCGCTTGTCACCCGGGAAGTACAGGGTGTGGCACAGCCAGTTTTCGTCATCACGGTCTTCGAAGTCTTCACGGGCGTGAGCGCCGCGGGACTCTTTACGTACTTCGGCCGCGATGGCGGTAGCTTCAGCCACTTCCAGCAGGTTTTGCAGTTCCAGCGCTTCGATACGTGCAGTGTTGAACGCCTGCGACTTGTCGTTGATCTTCACGTTGGCGATGCGAGCACGCAGGTCAGCGAGCTGAGCGATGCCCTTCTGCATGTATTCGCCGGTACGGAATACACCGAAGTAGTTCTGCATGCAGCTTTGCAGCTCGCGACGCAGAGTGGCAACGTCTTCACCGTCGGTACGGTTGTTCAGCGCGTTCAGACGCGACAGTGCAGCTTCGATGTCGGACTCGGTAGCGTCGTCGTATTCGATGCCATCGGTCAACGCCTTTTCCAGGTGCAGGCCGGCAGCGCGACCGAATACCACCAGGTCGAGCAGCGAGTTGCCGCCCAGACGGTTGGCACCGTGTACCGATACGCAAGCCACTTCACCTACCGCGAACAGACCAGGAATGATCTGGTCCTGACCTTCGGCGTTCTGGGTGATCGCCTGGCCATGAATGTTGGTGGCAACGCCGCCCATCATGTAGTGGCAGGTCGGAACAACCGGAACCGGAGCAACGACCGGGTCAACGTGGGCGAAAGTCTTCGACAGTTCGCAGATGCCTGGCAGACGGCTGTGCAACACTTCCTCGCCCAGGTGGTCGAGTTTGAGCATTACGTGGTCGCCATTCGGACCGCAACCGTTGCCGGCGATGATTTCCTTGACCATCGAACGCGCAACCACGTCACGACCAGCCAGGTCTTTCGCGTTCGGAGCATAACGCTCCATGAAACGCTCGCCGTGCTTGTTGATCAGGTAACCACCTTCACCACGGCAACCTTCTGTAACCAGTACACCGGCGCCGGCGATGCCGGTCGGGTGGAACTGCCACATTTCAATGTCTTGTACCGGTACGCCAGCACGCAGAGCCATGCCGACGCCGTCACCGGTGTTGATCAGGGCGTTGGTGGTGGACGCGTAGATACGGCCTGCACCGCCAGTCGCCAGTACGGTGGCCTTGGCACGGATGTAGGAGGTTTCGCCGGTTTCGATGCAGATCGCGATCACGCCAACGAATTCGCCTTCCTGGTTTTTCACCAGATCGACAGCGTAGTACTCGTTGAGGAACGTGGTACCGGCTTTCAGGTTGCCCTGATAAAGCGTGTGCAGCAGCGCGTGACCGGTACGGTCGGACGCGGCGCAGGTACGTGCAGCCTGACCGCCCTTGCCGTAGTCCTTGGACTGGCCACCGAACGGACGCTGATAGATGCGGCCTTGCTCGGTACGCGAGAACGGCAGACCCATGTGGTCCAGCTCGAAAACAGCGGCCGGGCCTTCCTGACACATGTATTCGATAGCGTCCTGGTCACCGATGTAGTCGGAACCCTTGACGGTATCGTACATGTGCCAGCGCCAGTCATCGTTCGGGTCGGCGGAAGCGATGGCGCAAGTGATGCCGCCCTGGGCGGATACAGTGTGCGAACGGGTCGGGAAAACCTTGGTGATCACCGCAGTCTTGTGGCCGCCCTGTGCCAGTTGCAGCGCAGCGCGCATGCCGGCACCGCCACCACCAATAATGATGGCGTCGAAAGAAATCGTTGGAATGTTAGCCATGAATCAGATACCCCAGAGAATCTGCACACCCCAGACGAAGTAAGCGAACATCGCAACGCCGCATACTGCCTGGAAAAGGAAACGTATCGCCGTTGCGGACTTGCCGAACGCCATTGGCGTCAGGTAGTCGGTCGCGATGGTCCACATGCCGACCCAGGCGTGAGCGCCGAGAGCAACAAGGGCCAGCAGGCTGAAAATACGCATTCCGTTGTGAGCGAACAGTTCATGCCACTGGGCATACTCGAGGCCAGGGTTGGCGACGATGTATCCGATCAGAAAGATGAAGTAAGCCGCGAGAACGACCGCAGACACACGCTGTGCCATCCAGTCATAGAGGCCCGAACGCGACAGGTTAGTGACGTTAGTTACCATATCCAGACTCCTGCCAGAACGATTACCACCACGGAAACGGCGATAACGATTTTCGAGCCCAGCTTGCCGCCTTCCAGCGTCTCACCGATGCCCATGTCCATGATCAAGTGGCGCACACCGGCTACCAGGTGATACAGCAGAGCGGACAGGATGCCCCAAATCACTAGCTTGGCTAGCGGACTGGTCAGACACGCTTTCACCTGACCGAAGCCTTCCTCGGAGCTCAGCGACTTGTCCAATGCATAAAGCATGACGGCAAGGCACACGAAGAGGATGACACCGGAGATACGGTGAAGAATGGACGTGTAAGCAGTGACTGGGAGTTTGATGGTCCTTAGGTCTAGGTTTACAGGTCGTTGGCTTTTCACGGCTTTTTTTTCACACTGAAGAGCCCCTAACAATCAGGGCAAAGTTGTTGGGGAGTGCACTGGTCAGGTAACCACCACCCAGGGATGCGACCCCCAATGAAAGCAAGCCCAAAAGCCCTTGGCGGTCGGTGGCCGAGTATAGACAGTTAGGCTACTAATGACAACGCGTTCACCTACCCCCAATAGCGGATTGCACAAGTTGCATAAAAGGCGTAAATGGCAGGCAATTTCGAGGAAAAAGTCGGCTTAAAGCCTTCTGGAGCAAGACTTTAGGCAAATTGACATTCGAATTTATCTCACTATAGTGGTGCGGGCCCTGCGTGGGGGGTCTGTCTGATGGTTCAAGCATAAATAGGAGGCCACATGGCTGACAAAAAAGCGCAGTTGATCATCGAGGGCGCAGCCCCCGTCGAGCTGCCCATTTTAACCGGCACCGTTGGTCCCGATGTAATCGATGTTCGGGGCCTGACGGCCACGGGCCGCTTCACTTTCGACCCAGGTTTCATGTCGACCGCCTCGTGCGAATCGAAAATCACCTATATCGACGGCGACAACGGCATTTTGTTGCACCGCGGCTATCCGATCGAACAGCTGGCTGAAAAGTCGGACTACCTGGAAACCTGCTACCTGCTGCTCAACGGCGAATTGCCGACCGCAGAACAGAAGGCCCAGTTCGTCAGCACCGTGAAAAACCACACCATGGTTCACGAGCAGCTGAAAACCTTCTTCAACGGTTTCCGTCGCGACGCCCACCCGATGGCCGTCATGTGCGGTGTAGTCGGCGCCCTCTCGGCCTTCTACCACGACTCCCTGGACATCAATAACCCGCAGCATCGCGAAATCTCCGCGATCCGTCTGGTTGCGAAGATGCCGACCCTGGCAGCGATGGTATACAAGTACTCCATGGGCCAACCCATGATGTACCCGCGCAACGACCTGACGTACGCGGAAAACTTCCTGCACATGATGTTCAACACCCCGTGCGAGATCAAACCGATCAGCCCGGTACTCGCCAAGGCCATGGACCGGATCTTCATCCTCCATGCCGACCACGAGCAGAACGCGTCGACCTCCACCGTACGTCTGGCCGGCTCGTCGGGTGCCAACCCGTTCGCCTGTATCGCCGCCGGTATCGCCGCACTGTGGGGCCCTGCCCACGGCGGTGCGAACGAAGCCGTATTGACCATGCTTGACGAGATTGGCGATGTGTCGAACATCGACAAGTTCATCGCCAAGGCCAAGGACAAGAACGATCCGTTCAAGCTGATGGGCTTCGGTCACCGCGTCTACAAGAACCGCGACCCGCGCGCGACTGTCATGAAGCAGACCTGCGACGAAGTGCTGAAGGAACTGGGCATCAACAACGATCCGCAACTTGAACTGGCCATGCGCCTGGAAGAGATCGCCCTGACCGACCCGTACTTCATCGAGCGCTCGCTGTACCCGAACGTCGATTTCTACTCGGGGATCATCCTCAAGGCGATCGGCATTCCGACCAGCATGTTCACTGTGATTTTCGCTCTGGCACGTACTGTGGGCTGGATTTCGCACTGGAAGGAAATGCTGTCTAGCCCGTACAAGATTGGCCGTCCGCGCCAGCTGTACACGGGTTACGAGTCGCGTGACATTACTTCGCTGGAAGATCGCAAATAGGTTTTTTCTTTTTGTGATGGGTTAGTGGTGTGTCAGGAACGGCCTCTTATATAGAGGCCGTTTTTGTTTCTGTTGGTGTTCATTGGATTGGGGGCATATCCGTTGCTGCGGTAACGGCTTCTTATGGTTTCGCTCTTACAGCGACTCACTTTTTCAAACGCCAAAAAGTAAGCAAAAGGCTTTGCCCTGGCGTACGGCCCGCTCGCTGGGGCTCGGGGTACCTTCGTTACGGGACCGATCCGGGCGCAGCGTCTCCGGTTGGCTGCGCTGCACCTCCTCCCGCTGTGTTTGGCTTCGCCAAACGGTCGCTGCGCTCCCACGCCCGGATCGATCCCGTAACGAAGCCTGCCGAAGGGGCGGAAGATCAAAAGCCGAAGCCGGATCAAGAGCCCCTCACCCTAACCCTCTCCCGGAGGGAGAGGGGACTGACCGAGGTGTTTGGACGAGGTACGGCGACTCGAAATAACCAGTCGAATGCAAACTCTGAAAGCCCGCAAGTCGGCCCCCTCTCCCTCGGGAGAGGGCTGGGGTGAGGGGCGAATCCACCGAAAATCTCAAGCCATGCGACGCTTTTCACCACTCAAAACAATGAGCGCAAGCTCGAGTACCGCTCTTGATCTTGATCCCCGGGCGACTTCGGAAGGCTGAGTGGAGGGATTGATCCGGGCGTGGGAGCGCAGCGACCGTTTGGCGTAGCCAAACACAGCGAGAGGAGGTGCAGCGAAGCAAACCGGAGGCGCTGCGCCCGGATCAGTCCCGGAGCGAAGGAACCCGAGCCTGCGAGGGCCGAACGCAGGAGCAAGCCTTTTCGGTTACCTTTTCGGCGTTTGGAAAAGGTGACTCGCCGTAAGGGCGAAACCCCAAGCCGCCGTTACCGCAGCAACGGATATACACACCAAACCAACCGATAACCGCCCACAAAAAACGCCCCAATCTCTCAACCAGGGCGTTTTCTTGAAGCTTGCAGCTTGCAGCTTGCAGCTTGTAGCTTGCAGCTGATCCGCTAGTGCGAAACCGCCCCACTCGCCCCCAACCCGGTCTGCGAACGCACAAACTGCGGGAAGAACAGCGCCCGCTCGTTATCCGCAGCCGCCGACTTGTCAGTGATCGAGAAGAACCAGATCCCCACGAACGCGATGATCATCGAAAACAGCGCCGGATACTCGTAAGGGAAGATCGCCTTCTCGTGATGCAGAATCTGCACCCAGATGGTCGGGCCGAGAATCATCAGGCCAACAGCACTGACCAGACCCAGCCAGCCGCCAATCATCGCCCCGCGAGTCGTCAGCTTCTTCCAGTACATCGAAAGCAGCAGCACAGGGAAGTTGCAGCTCGCCGCGATCGAGAACGCCAGACCAACCATGAACGCGATGTTCTGGCTTTCAAACAGAATACCCAGACCAATCGCCAGCACTGCCAGGGCGATGGTGGTGATCTTCGAAACGCGAATCTCATCCTTCTCGTTGGCCTTGCCCTTCTTGATCACACTGGCGTACAGGTCGTGGGAGACCGCCGAAGCACCGGCCAGCGTCAGACCGGCTACCACCGCGAGAATGGTCGCGAACGCCACCGCCGAAATGAAGCCCAGGAAGATACTGCCGCCCACCGCGTTGGCCAGGTGCACCGCCGCCATGTTGTTGCCGCCGAGCAAGGCGCCAGCTGCATCCTTGAAGGCCGGGTTGGTGCTGACCAGCAGGATCGCGCCGAAGCCGATGATGAAGGTCAGGATGTAGAAGTAGCCAATGAAGCCGGTAGCGTACAGCACGCTCTTGCGCGCTTCTTTTGCGTCACTCACGGTGAAGAAGCGCATCAGAATGTGCGGCAGGCCAGCGGTACCGAACATCAGCGCCAGACCCAAGGAGAACGCCGAGATCGGATCCTTGACCAGACCGCCCGGGCTCATGATCGCTTCACCCTTGGCGTGCACCTTGATCGCCTCGGAGAACAGCGTGTTGAAGTCGAAGCCGACGTGCTTCATCACCATCAGCGCCATGAACGAGGCACCGGACAGCAGCAGCACTGCCTTGATGATCTGCACCCAAGTGGTCGCGAGCATGCCGCCGAACAGCACGTACATGCACATCAGCACGCCGACCAGAATCACCGCAACGTGGTAATCGAGTCCGAACAGCAACTGTATCAGCTTGCCGGCACCGACCATTTGCGCGATCAGGTAGAACGCCACCACCACCAGCGAACCGCAGGCGGACAGGGTGCGGATCTGGGTTTGCCCGAGGCGGTAGGACGCCACGTCGGCAAAGGTGTATTTACCCAGGTTGCGCAGGCGCTCGGCGATCAGGAACAGAATGATCGGCCAGCCCACCAGGAAGCCGATCGAGTAGATCAGGCCGTCGTAGCCGGAGGTGAACACCAGCGCGGAAATGCCCAGGAAGGACGCTGCCGACATGTAGTCGCCGGCAATTGCCAGGCCGTTCTGGAAACCGGTGATCTTGCCACCTGCCGCATAGTAGTCGGCAGCCGAGTTGTTTTTCTTCGAAGCCCAGTAGGTGATGTACAACGTCGCGCCGACGAAGGCCACGAACATCAGGATCGCCGGGATATTCAGCGGTTGCTTGGCCACCGCACCGGTCAGGGCGTCAGCCGCCCAGGCGCCGGGTGCGAACGCGGCAATGCTCAGAAGAGCCAGTAGACGCCGGATCATTGCTGAGCCTCCTTGAGAATCGCATTGTTCAGGTCGTCGAACTCGCCATTGGCGCGGCGCACGTAGATGCCGGTCAGGACGAAGGCCGAAATGATCAGGCCGACACCGATCGGGATGCCCCAAGTAATTGAGGATTCAGGACTGAGTTTCGCCCCGAGCACGTGCGGCCCGTAGGCGATCAGCAGGATGAATGCGGAGTACAGCCCAAGCATGATTGCCGAGAGAATCCAGGCGAATCGTTCCCTTTTCTGAACCAGCTCCTTGAATCGGGGACTGTTTTGAATCGAGAGGTAAATGCTGTCGTTCATTGTTTTTATCCTCGCAGCACAGATTATTGTTGGAACGTAGCTAATGTATGCGGCTGCGAGAGAGGTTCCAGACGACCTTAGTAGTAGATGGCCATGATGTTCTGGCCATTTTCAAGCACACACAAAAACAACTGTGGGAGCGAGCCTGCTCGCGAAGGCGTCGTAACAGTCAATATTGCATCAACTGGCAGATTGCATTCGCGAGCAGGCTCGCTCCCACAGGTTCGGTGGTGAAGCTGTTATTTGGTCCAGTCAGCTACGCGATCCGGATGTTTCGCGACCCAGTCCTTGGCCGCTGCGTCAGGCTTGGCACCATCCTGAATCGCCAGCATGACCTCGCCGATTTCGTCTTTCGAGGCCCACTGGAAGTTTTTCAGGAACTTGGCCACTTCCGGCGCCTTGGCTTCCAGGCCTTTGCTGCCGATGCTGTTGACCGTTTCAGCCTGGCCGTACACGCCTTTCGGGTCGTCGAGGAAGCGCAATTTCCACTTGGCGAACATCCAGTGCGGCACCCAACCGGTGACAGCGATGGATTCGTTTTTCTTCTCCGCGCGGGTCAGCTCGGCAATCATGCCGGCGCCGGAACTGGCCTTGAGGTTGTACTTGTCCAGCCCGTAGTCCTTGATCGCCTGATCGGTCTTGAGCATCACGCCTGAACCGGCGTCGATGCCGACAATGCGGTTTTTGAAGGTGTCGTCGGTTTTCAGGTCTTCGATCGATTTGGCTTTGACATACTCAGGCACGATCAGGCCGATTTTCGCGTCCTTGAAGTTCGGGCCATAATCGACGACCTGATCCTTGTTTTTCGTCCAGTAGTCACCGTGGGTCACTGGCAACCAGGCCGAGAGCATGGCGTCGAGCTTGCCGGTGGCCACGCCCTGCCACATGATCCCGGTGGCAACCGCTTGCAGCTTCACGTCGTAGCCGAGTTTCTGTTTGATCACTTCGGCCGCCACGTGGGTGGTCGCGACGCTGTCGGACCAGCCGTCAACGTAACCGATGTTCAGGGTCTGTTTTTCAGCGTTGGCGAAAGTGGAACTCATCGCAAGCGCCAGAGCGGCACCTGCGCCTAAAAGTCGTCGCATCTTCATCGTTTACTTCCCCGAAATGCTGCGCCCGACGGATGCCGGGCATCGTCAACGTATTGTTATGGTGCACAGCGCCCCCATCACGCCGGACCTCACACACCGAACATCAGCCGATTTTTCAAAAAGGGTACTGATGGTTTGATCATCAACCTCACGCGGTAGTCGACCTGCTCTGTCAGCGACCTCAAGGCAACGAGAAACGACATCAGAAAGCCATTAATCAACCAAGATTAATTGACGCCAGACAATCCGCCCGAACTTTGCATGGACAACGCCTGCAAGCCACCTGCCCTTCTATAAATGCAGGTAACATGCGTCGCTTTGCTGCCACTCGGCCTGACCATGTCCGCGACGTTCCGATTTCCTTTTCTGCCCTATCTGTTCGCCTGCCTGCTCGGGCTGCTGGCCCTTGGCGGTTTCTGGTATGGCCTCGGCCAACCGGTGATCCTGCCCGATGCTGCGACGCCGACGCACAAGCTGCAATGCGCCTCCTACACACCGTTCGACAAGGACCAGTCGCCGTTCGACGTGCCGTTCAAATTGCGCCCGGAGCGCATGGACGCCGACCTTGCACTGCTGGCGACACGCTTCGAATGTATTCGCACCTATTCGATGACCGGCCTCGAAGCCCTGCCCGATCTTGCGCGCAAACACGGTCTGAAGTTGATGATCGGCGCCTGGGTCAACAGCAACCCTGTCGATAGCGAGCAGGAAATCGACCTGTTGATCAAATCGGCCAATGCCAATTCCGACGTGGTTACAGCGGTCATCGTCGGCAACGAAGCGCTGCTGCGCAAAGAGGTCACCGGCGCGCAACTGGCGCGGCTGATCAACAAGGTCAAAAGCCAGGTCAAGCAACCGGTGACTTACGCCGATGTCTGGGAGTTCTGGCTCAAGCACCCGGAAATCGCCCCGGCCGTGGATTTCCTGACCATCCACTTGCTGCCGTACTGGGAAGACGATCCGTCGAACATCGACGTGGCGCTGCGGCATGTCGCGGATGTGCGTCAGGTGTTCGGCAACAAATTCGCGCCCAAAGACGTGATGATTGGCGAAACCGGCTGGCCGAGCGAAGGCCGTCAGCGCGAAACCGCCGTGCCGAGCCGGGTCAACGAGGCGAAATTCATTCGTGGATTTGTGGCGATGGCCGAGCAGGAAGGCTGGCGCTACAACCTGATCGAAGCCTTCGATCAGCCATGGAAACGTGGCAGCGAAGGCGCGGTCGGCGGCTATTGGGGACTGTTCGATGCCGATCGCCAGGACAAGGGCGTGCTCGCCGGGCCGGTGAGCAATGTGCCGTACTGGAAAGAATGGCTGGCGGTCGGTGCTTTGATCTTCTTCGGCACGCTGATCCTTGGTAGCGCCGTTCGCAGCACACGCTCGGCGCTGCTGCTACCGCTGCTCGGCGCCGTCGCTGCTTGCTCGATTGGCGCCTGGGGCGATCTCGCGCGGCTGACCACGCGCTTCGCCGGTGAATGGCTGTGGGTCGGTTTGCTGACCGGGTTGAATCTGCTGGTGCTCGCGCATGCCGCGCTGACGTTGAGTGCACGCAGCGGTTGGCGTTCTCGCGCGTTCGATTTCCTTGAGCGTCGCGCCGGGTGGCTGGTCGCAGCCGCCGGTTTTGCCGCCGCGGTGATGATGCTGGAGATGGTCTTCGATCCGCGTTATCGCAGTTTTGCCAGCATGGCGTTCGTGCTGCCGGCGCTGGTGTACCTGTGCCGCCCGGTGAGCGTGCCGCGTCGGGAGGTTGCGTTGCTGACCTTTATCGTCGGTGCGGGAATTGCGCCGCAGTTGTATCAGGAAGGGTTGCTGAATCAGCAGGCGTGGGGGTGGGCGCTGGTGAGTGGCTTGATGGTGCTGGCGTTGTGGCGCTGCCTGCGGGTGCGCAAAGGCTGAGCAAGATCAAGATCAAAAGATCGCAGCCTTCGGCAGCTCCTACAGGTGTACGGCATGCCACTGGAGCTGCCGAAGGCTGCGATCTGTTCCGTCACGCGCTGCGTGAAGATCTGACCAGGCGCAACCCGGCAATCACCACGGCAAACACCGCCAAGGTCGTGTTGTACAACGCCAGCGCCGGCAGCCCGACCACCAGCGCCAGCACCGCCAGCCACCACCCTGCCCGTCCGGGCACCACGAAAGCCAACAGCGCAACGCCCAGCGCCGCCCAGCCCAGCACCTTGAAATGAATCATCAGCCCGAGGTTCGAGCGCACCGCGCATTCCCAGCGACTGGCCTCGTCGACGCAGATGCCCACCCACTGTCCGTCCTCCATGAAGCCGTAACGCGCGGTATAACTGGCGGCCAGCCACAGCGGCAACAAAACGAGCAGCACAATCACGGGCAAGCGGCGGGACATGGAGCACTCCAATCTGCGGAAATCGGCGGCCAGCTTAATCTGCCGACCGGCATTCGCAAGCACTAACAACTGTTAACTGTTCAGCGAGCCCTCGCAACGTGTATCGTCCAGCTACTATTACCCCGAATTCCGCCTGTTTGGTGCCGCAGCATGGCACTTTGGCGCACGGCCGGTGGTCATAGCCTGCGAACTTCAATCGACACCTTCCTCTAAGGGATCTAGTCATGCTCCGTTCCTTGCGCTTCGCCGCGCTGTTCAGCGGCCTTATCTTGAGTGCGTCCGCACTGGCGGTGGATATCGACGCCGCCAGCTATGGCTACCCGCTGACCAACCCGTTCGAGGCGACAATCGCCACGACACCACCGGACCTGCGTCCGGAGTTGCCGCTGGACGACGACATCAATCAGACGGACCGCAGCCTCACCCTGCGCCCGGAGCGTGAGTTCGAACTACCGGATAATTTCTGGGCGGTAAAGAAGCTCACTTACCGCATCGCCACGCAGGACAAACCGGCGCCGCTGATCTTCCTGATCGCCGGCACCGGCGCGCGCTTTGACAGCACGCTCAACGAATACCTGAAAAAGCTTTATTACAAGGCCGGCTACCATGTCGTGCAGTTGTCGTCGCCGACCAGCTTCGACTTCATCAGCGCCGCTTCGCGTTTCGCCACCCCGGGCGTGACCAAGGAAGACGCCGAGGACATGTACCGTGTGATGCAGGCGGTGCGGGCGCAGAACCCGAAACTGCCGGTGACCGAGTACTACCTGACCGGTTACAGCCTCGGCGCCCTCGATGCCGCGTTCGTCGCCCATCTGGACGAGACGCGCCGCAGCTTCAACTTCAAGAAAGTCCTGCTGCTCAACCCGCCGGTCAACCTCTATACCTCGGTGACCAACCTCGACAAACTGGTGCAGACCGAGGTCAAGGGCATCAACAGCAGCACCACGTTCTATGAACTGGTGCTGACCAAGCTGACCCGCTACTTCCAGCAGAAAGGCTACATCGACCTCAACGATGCTCTGTTGTACGACTTCCAGCAATCCAAGCAACACCTGACCAACGAACAGATGGCCATGCTCATCGGCACTTCGTTCCGCTTCTCGGCGGCCGACATTGCCTACACCTCGGACCTGGTCAACCGTCGCGGCCTGATCACCCCGCCGAAATTCCCGATCACCGAAGGCACCAGCCTCACGCCGTTCCTCAAGCGTGCGCTGCAATGCGACTTCGACTGCTACATCACCGAACAGGTCATCCCGATGTGGCGTGCGCGCACCGATGGCGGCAGCCTGCTGCAACTGATCGATCAGGTCAGCCTGTACGCCCTCAAGGATTACCTGCACGACAGCCCGAAAATCGCCGTGATGCACAACGCCGATGACGTCATCCTCGGCCCTGGCGACCTAGGCTTTCTGCGCAAGACCTTCGGTGATCGCCTGACCGTTTATCCACTGGGCGGCCACTGCGGCAACCTTAACTACCGCGTCAACAGCGACGCCATGCTGGAGTTCTTCCGTGGCTAAATATCTCCTGCTGATTGCAGCGCTCCTCTGTGCAGGCGTGGCCCAGGCCGACAACAGTAAAGCCGACGCACCGGTGGTGGTCGACAGCGACGGCTTCAAGGAGCCGCTGACCAAACTCAAGTTCAACCCGGGCCTGGACCAGCGCGAGTTCGAGCGCTCGACGCTCAATGCGCTGAACGTCTATGACCCGCTGGAATCGTGGAACCGCCGGGTCTACCACTTCAACTATCGCTTCGACCAGTGGGTGTTCCTGCCGGTGGTCGATGGCTATCGCTACATCACGCCAAGCTTTGTGCGTACCGGGGTGAGCAACTTCTTCAACAACATTGGCGACGTGCCGAATCTGGTCAACAGCCTGTTGCAGTTCAAGGGCCAGCGCTCGATGGAAACCACTGCGCGCCTGTTGCTCAACACCACGATCGGCATCGCCGGGCTGTGGGACCCGGCCACCGCCATGGGCCTGCCACGGCAGAACGAAGACTTCGGGCAGACCCTGGGCTTCTACGGCGTACCGGGCGGCGCGTACTTCGTACTGCCGATCTTCGGCCCGTCGAACATCCGCGACACCGCAGGTCTGGCCGTGGATTACACCGCCGACACCGCGATCAACTTCCTCAACGTTGCGGAAGTCAGCTCCAACCACCCGGAAGTCTGGGCCTTGCGTGCAATCGATAAGCGCTACCAGACCAGCTTCCGCTACGGTCAGATGAACTCGCCGTTCGAGTACGAGAAAGTGCGTTACGTGTACACCGAGGCACGTAAGCTGCAAATCGCCGAGTAACCGCTGAAAATCGCTGGCAAGCATCGATCCTCCAGGCTTGCCAGCGTTTCCGCCCCTTTCTTCCTTCCTCCCAGCACCTCGGCGCCCGCCGGGTAAAGACTGTCTTGGCGACTTCGTTTATCAAACGGGAGGCCGTCCGTTTAACGAACTCGTGAGTCACCCTCAGAAACGCACTCGAAATCGGACAATAAAATTCAAATGTGAATTTTTTATTAACATTTTGTGACAACTTATGTAGACTCGGCTCAACACTGCCAAGGAAGCAATAACGTGTTCAACGATACTCAAGGAATGAAATCGGCCATGCCCTATCCCCTCTCTCAAAGCTTTCCTACTCGCCACTTGCAGGCTGTTGGTAGTCGCGAACGTTATTGTTCAGCTTTCAGCGAAACTTGCGTATAGCGGGTCGCTCGCCTATCGGTAAACATCCATGGAAACGCCCAAATATGTCCTCGAATGGCATGGCGCTTCATGCAACTTTAAATAGCTGCGGATCAAATACCACACGAGTGACATTCGCAGTCCATCGATCAAACTTCTTCAACCTGCATCAAATCAGGGGTTGAACAGCGGCCGCTTCCAATATGTCTACTTCAATAAAAAATACTGTCAGTCGCTATTTTTCCGAGATGCCATTATTCATCTGGATATTATTTATCGGCACCTTTGTCACTCGCGCTACATCGATGATGGTCTGGCCGTTTATCTCGATCGTGCTGTACACCCGATTTGGTTTCAGTGCGACATTTATCGGTCTGATCCTCACACTGTCCATTGCCCTGTCGTCGATCGTGAGTTTTTACAGCGGCTATCTGTCGGACAAAATCGGCCGCCTGAAAATAATTGTGCTGGGCTGTGTTGTCGCGGCAATGTCGTATCTGCTGCTGGGCGTCAGTAGCAACGCTTATGGCTACATTGCAGGGACATTGCTGGCCAACCTGTCGTGGGCGCTGGTCAACAATCCGATCAAAACCGTCATTGGCGATATCATCGAGTCGCGGCCTCTGGTCGAGCGCGCCATGCACCTTCGCTACTTTTTCCTGAATGCCGGAGCGGCGACCGGGCCTTATTTTGGTCTGAAACTGGGCATCTCCGCAGACTCCTGGTCATTCGTACTGGTAACGCTTTCCTACGTCCTGCTGTTGGTCAGCGTGTTGGTATTCGGCAAAGGCGTGAGCCTCAAAGCGGTCAACACCACAAGCTTCAAAAGCACAATGGGCGTACTCGCGAAAGACCGTTTGTTCCTTGCGCTGGTGATCAACAACATCATCATGATGTTTATCTTCGGCAGTTTTGACTCCAGCTTGCCGCAACTGATGGCTTCTCTGGCTTTCGAAGGCTATCTGCCTTTTCTTGCTTCACTGATCGTCTTGCACGCCTCGACGATCGTCATACTGCAATTGCCGCTTGCCAGTGCCCTGTCGTCGGTATCGCTGAATGCCAAGATTTATCTGGGCTCGGCATTGCTGATCATCAGTGAGGCCGGATTTGCCTTGGCCGCACATTTTCATGACGTCAAACCGCTGTGGTACAGCGCAGTACTGATCATGAGCATCAGTCAGACTTTGCTGTTTCCATGTATCAATATGTTTGTCGACAGCCTGGCCCCACCCAACTTGCGTGGCGCTTACTTTGGAGCGGCCTCCCTATATGGCATCGGCTTTTCTTTGGCCCCCATAGTTGGCGGGATTTTCATACAAAGACTCAGCGGTCCAGCACTTTATATATTCCTGACGCTTGCCAGCACGCTGATGACGGCCATATTCATCGGCATCTTCCGACATAAAAAGACTACGCATGAAACAGGCGCTTCAGTGATAAATATCGAAACGGCTGCTCGCGCATGACTGATTAATCGACGCGAAGTTTCCAATACTCCACCCCTGCGCACCAAACACGGTAGCCGGAAACTTCTTCGCCTCGAAAAAGTAATTCCCCGAACTTCACACCTATCAGGCAAACACCATGAATACGCCGATTTATGACCTCATCCTATGTGGTGCCGGACCCGCCAATATCTCGTTGTTGCCTGATCTTATTCACAACGAACAAATTCAGCGCTGCCTGATACTCGAGAAATCCAAAACATTGGGCAGCGGCGAAATCGGTCAATACCGAATTACCGCCAACTCGCTGGGTGTGGTGTTTCTGGAAAAATTCCAGGACCGCACGGACGACCTCAGCCGCTTCCTGCAGAGCACACCCGAGTGGACGTATTTCGCCGAGCGGCGCTCTGAAGCGGTAGAACTGCGCCACGTCGGGCGCTTCCTCGAACACATCGGCACTTTCGTTGCTCAACACCAGTCGCTCTACAAACGCTTCGAATTTTCCACAGAGTCGACGGTCTGCGAAATTCGCCTGACCTCGCAAGGGCACTACCGCGTCAGTTACCTGGTCGATGGCCGGCGGGTAGAGGCGCTGGGCAAGAAGATCATTTTCAACATCGGCGGCCGGCTCAATCGAGCCACCTTGCAGCACCCCCATCACAACATCAATTCGGACGCGCTGATCAAGGGCATCCATGACCAGGCATTGCAAAGCGGCGAGTACAACACCGTGGCCATCGTTGGCTCTTCGCACAGCGCAATTTCATGCGTCATCCGGCTGGTGGAGCAACTGCAATACCCGGGCACCATCACGCTGCTGACCAAGCGCGATTTCAAACTGTTCTTCGACTCCCCTGCCTCCGCCCGCGAGCAAGACTATCCCTTTGTCGATGCCGACATTTGCCAGGCAAGCCAAAGGGTCAACCGCTATTCAGGCCTGCGCTACGACTCGTTCGAATTCGCTCGCAAGATCAAACAAGGATTGATCCGCAACCTGAACATCGTGGACATCGCGCATGCCTCTGCCGATCAGGTGCTGAGCCAGATCGCGCAATCCGACCTGCTGATTCACAGCACCGGATACAAGGCCGGGCTGGTGCCCTTGCTGGACGTTGATGGCACGGTGCTGGAACTGCAACAGGACGACTTCGGGCTGCTCACCAACGCGCAACTCAATCCGGTCACATGCGAGGGTCGGGTGCTGGAAAACTTCCATACCTTCGGCCTCGGCGCCGGAATCAAGACCGGTGGCGACAGCGGTGGCGAGGAAAGCTTTCGCGGCAGGATCGACGGCGTATGGGTCTACCAGCACGTGGTGCCCGGGCTCATCTTTCATTAAATAAGGACATTACAATGACCAATCAGACAGCCATCATTCTTTGCGCCGGGCGTGGCAGTCGCCTGGGCAAACGCACGCGTCACACGCCCAAGCCGCTGGTAAAAACCAACAATATCGCGTTCATCGACAATGCCCTGAACAACCTCGAAACGCTGGGCATCACCAACGTGGTCGTGGTGGTGGGCTATCAGTCCGAGACCATTACTGCTCATCTTCGGGCGATGGACACCACCCTCACCTTCGAATTTGTCAGCAACCCGGACTGGGCCACGACCAACAACATCTACTCGCTGTATCTGGCCCGCGAGCACATTGCGCCGAATACGCTGATCATCGAGGGCGACATTTATTTCTCAGCCTCCAGCCTGCAACAGCTCCTGCAAAAATCCGGGGATCTGATCGCCCTGGTGTCCCCACTCGACAAGAACATGGAGGGCACCTACGCCGTGCTCGATGGCGAACACTTGCAAGGTTTCGGCTCAACCAAGGACGTCGGCCATCAGGCACAGGACGGACAATTCAAAACCGTCAACCTGTACCAGGTCGGAACAGCCACTTTCGCCGAGCACATCAAAACTCAACTTGCCAATAACGTGCGCAATGACAACCTCAACGCTTATTACGAGGACGTCTTCAAAAAAGCCTCGCTGGAAGGCAAGTGGGATATCCAGACGGTCATCGTGCCGACCACCGAATGGTATGAAGTCGACAATCATTACGACCTGACGGTCTGCAACTACATTTCCAGTAGCGATCGACTGGACTTCGTGCAAAACCGCCATGGCGGTTACTGGCGCTACCCGATGCTCGACTTCGCCCTGATCTACAACTTCCACTTCCCGCCACAGCAGATGAAAGACAAGATCAAGGAAAACTTCGATCACATCCTCCTGAACTACCCTGGCGGCAGAAAGCTGATGGAAGAGTCGCTCAGCGAGTTCCTGGGCGTCTCCGCAAGGCACCTGTGCATCGCCAATGGCGCGGCGGAAATCATCAAATTGCTGCCGGCCGTTTATTCCGGCAGCGCGCTGGTGACCGTGCCGTCCTTCAACGAATACGCGAACGTGTTCGGTGAGCAGCGCACGCTATGCCACTACACGCGAGAGCAGGATGACTTCGCTATCGACATCGACGCGTTACTTGCCACCTGCCGGCAGCAGCGCCCTGACGTGGTGATCATCGAGTCGCCCAACAACCCGACCGGCGCCCTGACGCCCGCGTCGGCCCTGGCTTCGCTGGCCGCTGACTTGCTGGAACTGGACATCTCGCTGATCGTCGATGAGTCGTTCCTCGATTTCTCCAGTCACGCCAGCAGCACCCTGCTCAACGTGCTCGACGAACATCCCAACCTTGTGGTGATCCGCAGCATGAGCAAAACGTTCGGAATCGGCGGGATTCGCATTGGATACTTGGCCAGCGCCAACCGGACCTTGATGGCACTGATCAACTCGCTGCTGCCGATCTGGAACATCAATGGTTTTGCCGAAGAATTCCTGCTGCATCTGCCCCAGTATCAACAGCAATACCTGGCCAGCTGCCAACAAGTAATCAGCGACACTCGCGCATTTCAACAGGCGCTGAATGCGATCGACGGCATCAGTAGCTTCGAGACCGAAGCAAACTTCATTTACTGCAAGACCCATCACGGGGACGCCCAGACCATTTCCCGATTGCTGCTGGACAAGCACCACATCTACATCAAAGAGTGCTCGGGCAAGCGCAATGACGACTCCGATAAATATTTCCGGATCTCCTGCCGAACGCCTGACGAAAACGCCAGATTGATCCACGCCCTGACGTGCGTGATGCAGGATCTGGCATCAAAGCAAAACACCAGCAACCAAGCCAAGGAGAGCGCCGTTGAACTCGCCTGAGACCAAGACGGTAGTGATTTGCGGCAAGGGCGAACTGGCCATTTTCGCCTGTGAGTATTTCACCGCCTCCCCCGACCATAAGGTGGCGTACGTGGTGGCCGATCCATTCGAGCCGGTCAGCACAGAGCGCACATTGATTCAGTATTGCCGGCAGCACGGGATCGAAGTGGTCGAAAGCGGCTTGATCGAAGACTTGCCCGGTTATGCCGACGGCAGGTTCGCTTGTGATATCTGCCTGGTGATTTTCCACAAGAGAATCTTGCCCAAGCGCTATATCGATTGCTGCGCGAAAATCATCAACCTGCACCTTTCCTACCTGCCCAAATATCGCGGCGTACGCCCGGTCAACTGGGCACTGAAGAATGGCGAGCGGGTGCATGGCGCCACGTTGCACGAGATCAGCGAGGGCATCGACGAAGGACCGATCCTCAATCAGGTAGCCTTCAACATCTACCCCGAGTTCGAAGAAGTGATCGACACCTATACCCGCGCGATGGGCTACGCCCGGCAGTTGCTGGTGGATACTTTGCCACTGATCGAGCGCATCGTTCCGGTCCCGCAGAAGCATGCCGACATGAGCATCTACTACGAAAAGGACAATCTGCGCCTGGAAGAGCGGATGACGTTTACCAAAGCACAATCACTGAAACTGCTCGAACGCCAGTAGCCTTTGCGGCGCTGCTCGATTGCCTGCGCGGGCGGCAGTCGGGTCGGCGGGCGACCCCTTCCGAGGAGCCACCATGTACTTGCTTGTTGCCTCTGACCTGGACGGCACGCTGCTGCTGCCAGGCGATACGTTCGGTACGTTTACCAAAAGCGTGATTCACAGCCTGAATCACGCCGGCCATCACATTGTGCTGGCTACCGGTCGGCATCAGACCGACGTCGAGTCGTTGCTGGACCGCCAGTCGCTGCCGGTTCATTTGATCACCTCCAATGGTGCGCGCATCTCCAGCGCCTGCGGCGGGCTGGCACTGAGCGAAGAGTTACCGCCGAGCGTCGTCCAGATGTTGCTGGAGGAGACGCGAGGAGACGCGGACCTGACCATCAACTTTTACTGCCAGTCCGGCTGGTTGATGAGCCGTGAAGACGAAAACCTCAAGGACTTCAGCCAGAATCCAGCCTTTCGGCCGGTCATCTGCGCGCCCGGAAGCCTGCCGCTGAGCACCGTACAGAAGGTGTTTTTCTTTCAGCGGAACAAGGATCACGACGCCCTGCTCAGGCTGCAGACACGGCTGAATGACTTGCTGGGCGATCAGATCAGCACCGTTTTTACCTTTGCATGGTGTCTGGAGGTCATGACCCGAGACGTCTCCAAGGGCAAGGCCTTGAGACAGCTTGCCGACTTCCTCAACGTGCCCATCCAGGCGTGCATTGCGTTTGGCGACGGCTTGAACGACGCCGACATGTTGTCCGGCGTGGGCAAAGGGGTGCTCATGGGCAACGCGCATGCCGGGTTGATCCAGGCACTTCCCGAGGCCGAGGTCATTGGCCAGCACACCGATGAAGCCGTCGCGCACTACCTGTGGAATCACATGCTGCAGAGCGCCAGCGTCCGGGCCTGATCACGCGCGGGCGCCTTATGCCCGCGCAGCCTTCCACAGTTTGCCAATCAGGCTCACACCGAGTAACACCACGCCACCGGCAACAATCCCGGCCACGGCATTGAGCAACAACGGCACGATAAATCCGGCACCGCCCGCCGCCGCGCTGACGCTTTCGATCCAGTGATGCACTACCGGCACGCCATGAGTCAGGATGCCGCCGCCAACCAGGAACATCGCCGCCGTACCGATCACCGACAGGGTTTTCATCATGTACGGCGCGGCGCTGAGAATACCGCCACCGATTTTTTTCGCTATCTGCCCGGGCTTCTGCGTCAGCCACAGACCCAGATCGTCGAGCTTGACGATGCCCGCCACCAAACCGTAAACGCCGACGGTCATGACGATGGCAATGCCGGACATGACGACCACTTGCTGAGTCAGCGAGGCATCCGCCACGGTGCCGAGGGTAATGGCGATGATTTCTGCCGAAAGAATGAAGTCAGTGCGGATTGCGCCTTTGATCTTGTCCTTCTCGTATGCCACCAGATCGGTGGCGGGGTCAGCCACAGCCTCGGTCAGCTGCGCATGACCGGCCTCGTCTTCCTCTTTGCTGTGCAGGAACTTGTGCGCAAGTTTCTCGAAACCCTCGAAGCACAGATAGGCACCACCGACCATCAACAGCGGCGTCACCAGCCACGGTACGAAAGCACTGATCGCCAGTGCCGACGGCACGAGGATCAGTTTGTTGACGAACGAACCCTTGGCCACCGCCCAGACCACGGGAATTTCCCGCTCGGCGCGCACGCCCGAGACCTGCTGGGCGTTGAGCGCCAGGTCGTCACCGAGCACGCCGGCAGTCTTCTTGGCGGCCATTTTCGTCATCAATGCAACGTCATCCAGAACGGTGGCGATGTCATCGATCAGCACCAGCAAACTGCTTCCTGCCATGAATCCTGTTTCCTTCTGTGTATGAATGTTGCCAAGCATAACGCGACCGCCGGCCACAGGCTGCATTGTTGAGCGCCGCTCAAGGCCGGTGCTACCATGCGCCACCGCCAGAACAGGCAAGGAACCACCGGGTTTATGAGCACAATCCGCGAGCGTAACAAAGAACTGATCCTGCGCGCCGCCAGCGAAGAGTTTGCCGACAAGGGCTTCGCGGCGACCAAAACCAGCGACATCGCCGCCAAGGCGGGATTGCCCAAACCCAACGTCTACTACTACTTCAAATCCAAGGAAAACCTCTACCGCGAGGTGCTGGAAAGCATCATCGAGCCGATCCTGCAGGCCTCGACCCCGTTCAACCCGGACGGTGTGCCGAGCGAAGTGCTGAGCGGCTACATTCGCTCGAAGATCCGCATCTCCCGCGACCTGCCCTATGCCTCAAAGGTGTTCGCCAGCGAAATCATGCACGGCGCCCCGCACCTGAGCGCGGATCTTGTCGACCAGCTCAACGCCCAGGCCAAACACAACATCGCCTGCATCCAGAGCTGGATCGACCGCGGCCAGATCGCCCCGATCGACCCCAACCACCTGATGTTCAGCATCTGGGCCGCGACCCAGACCTACGCCGATTTCGACTGGCAGATCTCGGCGGTGACCGGGAAGGACAAGCTCGACGAAGCCGATTATGAAGCGGCAGCGCAGACGATTATCCGGTTGGTGTTGAAGGGGTGTGAGCCGGACTGATACACCGCAGCGACGCAATCGCGAGCCGGCTCACTCCTACATTTGGAATGCGTTCCCTTGTAGGAGTGAGCCTGCTCGCGATCCAGGCGACTCGGTTTCAACTCAAACCCAAATCGCACCCCATAGTGGATAGTCGCCAAGTTTCACCACCAGCCCCGCACGCAACGGGTTAGCTACCACATACCGCGCCACTTTCACCAGATCCTCCTCTCGCCGCAGCGCCCTGTCATGGAAACCTCTTTGCCAGATAACACTGCTATCTCCGGTAGCCTGTCTGACGGATCGGGTACTCATCGACTTGGTTTTCTGCATCAACTCACTCAATGAGCCCCGCCGTAATTCAATCAGCCAATGAAAATGATCAGGCATGACGACCCAGGCCAGTGAATGCACCAATCCCGAGTCCTGTGCATTTCGCAGTTGATCAGCGACCAGTTGGCCCAAGGCAAAATCCTTGAAAACCGGCCTTCGTTCATGGGTGTTGCTGGTTAACAGATAGATTCGGCTGACTTCGGCATAGCGCCCGACTCGCAATTTATGTGCAGCAGGTAGATCTGGCATTCCTTTGCCTCCTGTGACCAAGTCATAAGAGGCTAGTACCGGGGATGCAAATGGAGTGGGCAGACTGTTGGCAGGATGTGTCCGGAAGATAGCTATCGCGAGCAGGCTCACTCCTACAGGGGATTTGCGGCGTTCAAACATTTTGTGTCTGAACACAGATCCAGTGTAGGAGCGAGCCTGCTCGCGATGGCGCTTATTCAAACACTGACATTCAAACAACCACCCCGCCATCCGCCCTCAAATCCAGCGCCTCTACCGCTCTGATCGCCACCTGCTCATCCACATCCGACAAGTCCCCGCTAATCCCGATAGCCCCCAACACAACGCCCGCCTGATCGCGAATCAACACCCCACCCGGTGCCGGCACTACGCTGCCCTGCCCCATGCTGTTCAGAGAAGAAAAGAAAGCCGGGCGTTGTTGCGCGTCCTGGGCGAGCAGGCGTGAGCCTTTGCCCAGGGCGATGGCGCCCCAGGCTTTGCCGATGGCGATGTTCGGGCGCAACAGGCTGGCGCCGTCCTCGCGCTGCAGGGCGATCAGGTGGCCGCCGGTGTCGAGTATTGCGATGGTCAGCGGCGCGGCGTTGATCTCGCGTCCTGCGTTGATGGCTTCGCTGACCAGGTTGACTGCGACTTTCAAGGTTAAAGCGCTCATGGTGCCGTCCTCATTTTGTTATAGGGAAAGTCGTGGGACTGCGCGTTTGTGCCGCATTCCGATGACACAAATAGAACACAATGAACTATTTTTTTGTATACAATAATTCTCGAAAAGCGCCACATGCGACGAAAAGCCACAGCACATCGGGCTTCCGACGAATGAAACAGGCGCTTGAGAAAATGGATTGACCTGCGCCGTCCGCCGTGAATACACTCTGCGCAAAGCCACTTGTATACAATTACAAAACGTAAAGAGGCACAAAACCATGAGCAAAATGAGAGCAATCGAAGCCGCCGTTCTGGTGATGCGCCGCGAAGGGGTTGATACCGCTTTTGGCATCCCGGGCGCAGCGATCAACCCGCTGTACTCCGCCCTGCAGAAGGTTGGTGGCATCGATCACGTCCTTGCTCGCCACGTTGAAGGCGCCTCGCACATGGCCGAGGGCTACACCCGCACCAAGGCCGGCAACATCGGCGTGTGCATCGGCACGTCCGGCCCGGCCGGCACCGACATGGTCACCGGGCTCTACAGCGCCTCGGCCGACTCGATTCCAATCCTCTGCATCACCGGGCAAGCACCCCGCGCCCGGATGCACAAGGAAGACTTCCAGGCTGTCGACATCACCAGCATCGTCAAGCCAGTCACCAAGTGGGCGACCACGGTGCTCGAACCGGGCCAGGTGCCTTACGCGTTCCAGAAAGCCTTTTATGAAATGCGCTCCGGCCGTCCGGGCCCAGTGCTGATAGACCTGCCATTCGACGTGCAGATGGCCGAGATCGAATTCGACATCGACGCCTACCAACCGCTGCCACTGGCCAAACCGACCGCAACCCGCGTGCAGGTCGAGAAAGCGTTGGCGCTGCTGGATCAGGCCGAGCGTCCGTTGCTGGTCGCCGGTGGCGGCATCATCAATGCCGACGCCAGCGACCTGCTGGTCGAGTTCGCCGAGCTGACTGGTATTCCGGTCATCCCGACCTTGATGGGCTGGGGCACCATTCCTGACGATCACCCGCTGATGGTCGGCATGGTCGGTCTGCAGACTTCGCACCGCTACGGCAACGCGACGATGTTGAAATCCGACGTGGTGCTGGGCATCGGTAACCGTTGGGCCAACCGTCACACCGGTTCGGTTGACGTGTACACCGAAGGTCGCAAGTTCATTCACGTCGACATCGAAGGCACGCAGATCGGCCGTGTGTTCACGCCGGATCTGGGCATCGTTTCCGATGCTGCTGCCGCACTGACCGTATTCATCGAAGTAGCACGTGAATGGCAAGCCGCCGGCAAGCTGAAGAACCGCAGCGCCTGGCTGCAGGATTGCCAGCAGCGCAAGGCCAGCCTGCATCGCAAGACTCACTTCGATAACGTGCCGGTCAAGCCGCAGCGCGTTTACGAGGAAATGAACCAGGTGTTCGGCAAGGACACCTGCTACGTCAGCACCATTGGTCTGTCGCAGATTGCCGGCGCGCAGTTCCTGCACGTGTACAAGCCGCGTCACTGGATCAACTGTGGCCAGGCCGGCCCGTTGGGCTGGACCATTCCGGCAGCGCTGGGCGTGGTCAAGGCCAATCCGAACCGCAAAGTCGTGGCCCTGTCGGGGGACTATGATTTCCAGTTCATGATCGAAGAACTGGCGGTCGGCGCTCAGTTCAAACTGCCGTACATCCACGTCGTGGTGAACAACTCGTACCTGGGCCTGATCCGTCAGGCGCAGCGCGGGTTCGAAATGGACTACTGCGTACAGCTGTCCTTCGATAACCTCAATGCGCCGGAACTCAACGGTTACGGGGTTGACCACATCGCGGTCGCCGAAGGCCTCGGCTGCAAGGCGCTGCGTGTGTTCGAACCGTCGGAAATCGCCCCTGCCCTGCGCAAGGCCGAACAGATGATCGAAGAGTTCAAGGTGCCGGTGATCGTCGAGATCATTCTGGAGCGTGTGACCAACATCTCCATGGGTACCGAGATCAACGCGGTCAACGAGTTCGAAGACCTGGCACTGGTCGGCAATGACGCGCCGACGGCGATTTCGATGTTGGATTAACTGCTGACTGCTCTCCCTGTGGGAGCGAGCTATGTGGCGAGGGAGCTTGCTCCCGCTGGGGCGCGAAGCGGTCCTGAAAATCCTGGGTCTGCTACGCAGCCCAGCGGGAGCAAGCTCCCTCGCCACACAAGCTTGCTCCCACAGGGTCCTCACAAGATTTACGGGAGACCACCATGCCGCGTTTCGCAGCCAACCTGTCCATGCTGTTCACCGAACAGGATTTCCTTGCCCGTTTCGACGCCGCCGCCAAGGCCGGTTTCAGTGGCGTGGAATACCTGTTCCCGTACGACTTCAGCTCGGCTGAAATCAAGGCAAAACTCGAGGCCAACGGTCTGACCCAGGTGCTGTTCAACCTGCCGGCCGGTGACTGGGCCAAGGGCGAGCGCGGTATCGCCTGCCTGCCGGACCGGGTCGAAGAGTTCCGTGCCGGGGTCGATCTGGCGATTGCCTACGCGCAAGTGCTGGGCAACACCCAGGTCAACTGCCTCGCCGGTATCCGCCCGCAGGGCATTGACGATGCCACGGTGGAAAAGACCTTTGTTGCCAACCTCAAATACGCCGCTGACAAGCTGCAAGCGGCAGGCATCAAACTGGTGATGGAAGCGATCAACACCCGCGACATCCCCGGTTTCTACCTGAACAACACGGCGCAAGCCCTGTCGATTCGCGAGCAGGTCGGCAGCGCCAATCTGTTCCTGCAATACGACATCTATCACATGCAGATCATGGAAGGCGATCTGGCCCGCACCCTGCAATCGCACCTGGGCGAGATCAACCATGTGCAGCTCGCGGACAACCCGGGCCGCAACGAACCGGGCACCGGTGAGATCAACTACCGCTTCCTGTTCGAACACCTTGACCGCATCGGTTATCAGGGTTGGGTCGGCTGTGAATACAAGCCGTTGACCACCACCGAGGCTGGCCTGAGCTGGCTGAAAACCCACAACGCAATCTAAGAACACAGCAAATCCCCTGTGGGAGCGAGCCTGCTCGCGAATGCGGTGGTTCAGTCAACGCGGATATTGAATGTTCCACCGCATTCGCGAGCAGGCTCGCTCCCACATGAAAAGCAGCTCCCCTATTTGCTTGCGCACGACAAAAACAAGAGGATTTTCTCATGGCTAAAATCGGATTCATCGGCACCGGCATCATGGGCCACCCAATGGCGGCGAACCTGCAGAAAGCCGGTCACAGCCTGTTCCTGTCGCAACACCACGATGCTGCCCCGGCCGATCTGATCGCCGCTGGCGCCGTCGCTCTGGCCAACCCGCGCGAAGTGGCGCAGGAAGCCGAATTCATCATCGTCATGGTTCCGGATACCCCACAGGTCGATGACGTGCTGTTCCGCGCCGACGGCGTCGCGGCCGGTATCGGCAAGGGCAAAGTGGTCATCGACATGAGCTCGATCTCGCCAACTGCCACCAAAGCCTTCGCGGCGAAGATCAACGAGAAAGGCGCGCAGTACCTCGACGCCCCGGTGTCCGGCGGCGAAGTCGGCGCCAAAGCCGCGACCCTGAGCATCATGGTCGGTGGTGACGCGGATGCCTTCGAACGCGCCCTGCCGCTGTTCCAGGCCATGGGCAAGAACATCACCCTGGTCGGTGGCAATGGCGACGGTCAGACCGCCAAAGTCGCCAACCAGATCATCGTCGCCCTGAACATTCAGGCCGTCGCTGAAGCTCTGCTGTTCGCTTCGAAAAACGGTGCTGATCCGGCCAAGGTACGTGAAGCGTTGATGGGCGGCTTCGCTTCTTCGAAGATCCTCGAAGTGCACGGCGAGCGCATGATCAAAGGCACCTTCGACCCGGGCTTCCGCATCAGTCTGCACCAGAAGGACCTGAACCTGGCCCTGCAAGGCGCCAGGGAGCTGAACATCAACCTGCCGAACACCGCCAACGCCCAGCAAGTGTTCAGCACCTGCGCGGCCATCGGTGGCAGCAATTGGGACCACTCGGCGCTGATCAAGGGCCTTGAGCACATGGCCAATTTCTCGATTCGCGACAAAAAATAAAGCCTGCACAAAACCCTGTGGGAGCGAGCCTGCTCGCGAAAGCGGCTTCACATTCAACATCCATGTTGGCTGACAAACCGCGTTCGCGAGCAGGCTCGCTCCCACAAGGGATCTGAGTCGCCCTTTCGAATAACAAGAATTCCGGGAGCCCGCCATGTCGGTCGATCCGCAACAACTGCTGCGCGAGCTGTTTGCCACAGCCATCGACGCGGCCCATCCGAACCAAGTCCTCGAAGCCCATTTGCCTGCCGATCGCAGCGGTCGGGTGATCGTCATCGGCGCCGGCAAAGCCGCTGCCGCCATGGCGCAAGTGGTCGAGCGTTGCTGGGAGGGTGAAGTCACCGGCCTGGTGGTGACCCGCTACGGTCACGGCGCCCCGTGCGAAAAAATCGAAGTGGTCGAAGCCGCGCATCCGGTGCCGGACGCCGCCGGTCTGGCGGTGGCCAAACGCGTACTCGAACTGGTCAGCAACCTCAGCGAAGACGACCGCGTGATCTTCCTGCTCTCCGGCGGCGGCTCTGCCCTGCTCGCCTTGCCGGCCGAAGGCATCACCCTCGCTGACAAGCAGTCGATCAACAAGGCTCTGCTGAAATCCGGAGCGACCATCGGCGAGATGAACTGCGTGCGCAAGCACCTCTCGGCGATCAAGGGCGGACGCCTCGGCAAGGCCTGCTGGCCGGCAACGGTTTACACCTATGCGATCTCCGACGTACCGGGCGACCTCGCCACCGTTATCGCTTCTGGCCCGACCGTGGCCGACCCGAGCACTTCCGCCGAAGCGCTGGCGATCATCAAGCGCTACGGCATCGACATTCCCGCCTCCGTGCGCACATGGCTGCAGAGCCCGGAATCGGAAACGGTCAAACCCGGCGACCCGAGTCTGGCGCGCAGCCACTTCCAGTTGATCGCCCGCCCGCAGCAATCATTGGATGCGGCGGCGGTGAAATGCCGTCAGGCCGGTTTCAGCACGCTGATCCTCGGCGACCTCGAAGGCGAATCCCGCGAAGTGGCGAAAGTCCACGCCGGCATCGCCCGACAGATCATCCACCACGGCCAGCCATTGGCGGCGCCGTGCGTGATCCTCTCCGGCGGTGAGACCACGGTAACCGTGCGCGGCAATGGCCGTGGCGGCCGCAACGCCGAATTCCTCCTCAGCCTGACCGACAGCCTCAAGGGCCAGCCCGGCGTCTATGCGTTGGCCGGCGACACCGATGGCATCGACGGTTCGGAAGACAACGCCGGCGCGATCATGACCCCGGACAGCTACGCCCGCGCCGCCGCCCTCGGTCTGAGCGCCAGCGACGAACTGGATAACAACAACGGCTACGGCTACTTCCAGGCGCTCGATGCACTGATCGTTACCGAGCCGACCCGCACCAATGTCAACGACTTCCGCGCCATTCTGATCCTTGAGAACTGCAAATCATGACGCCTGATAAAAAGGTCAAAATCCTCGCCACCCTCGGCCCTGCCGTCGATGGCATCGACGACATCCGCGAGCTGGTCGAGGCCGGGGTCAACATCTTCCGCCTGAACTTCAGCCACGGCGATCACGCCGACCACGCCAAGCGCTATCAGTGGATCCGCGAAGTCGAGCGCCAGCTCAATTATCCGCTGGGCATTCTGATGGATCTGCAGGGGCCGAAACTGCGCGTCGGCAAGTTCGCTGAAGGCAAGGTGCAGCTGCATCGCGGTCAAGCGTTCCGGCTCGATCTCGATGCGACACCGGGCGATGAACGCCGGGTCAACCTGCCGCATCCGGAGATCATCGCTGCGCTGGAAGCGGGCATGGACCTGCTGCTCGATGACGGCAAACTGCGCCTGCGCGTGGTCAGCAAGTACGCCGATGCGATCGACACCACCGTGCTCAACGGCGGCGAACTGTCTGATCGCAAAGGTGTGAATGTGCCGCAAGCGGTGCTGGACCTGAGCCCGCTGACCGCCAAGGATCGCCGCGATCTGAGCTTCGGCCTGGAATTGGGTGTGGATTGGGTCGCGCTGTCGTTCGTCCAGCGTCCACAAGACATCGTCGAGGCTCGCGCATTGATCGGCGACAAGGCGTTCCTGATGGCAAAAATCGAGAAGCCTTCGGCGGTCGAGCAATTGCGTGAAATCGCTGAGCTGAGCGACGCGATCATGGTCGCGCGCGGGGATCTTGGCGTGGAAGTGCCGGCGGAAAGCGTGCCGCAGATTCAGAAAAACATCATCACTACCTGCCGCGCGCTGGGCAAACCGGTGGTGGTGGCAACGCAGATGCTTGAGTCGATGCGCTTCTCCCCGACGCCGACCCGCGCCGAAGTCACTGATGTTGCGAACGCCGTGGCCGAAGGCGCCGATGCGGTGATGTTGTCGGCAGAAACTGCGTCCGGCGAATACCCGCTGGAAGCCGTGCAGATGATGAGCAAGATCATCCGTCAGGTTGAGAACGGCCCGGATTATCAGACCCAGCTCGACGTCAGCCGACCGAAGGCTGAAGCGACCGTTTCCGATGCGATCAGTTGCGCGATCCGCCGGATCAGCAACGTGCTGCCGGTGGCGGTGCTGGTCAATTACAGCGAGTCGGGCGCCTCGACGCTGCGTGCATCGCGGGAGCGGCCGAAAGCGCCGATCCTCAATCTGACGCCGAACCTGCAAACCGCACGGCGCTTGAGCGTGGCGTGGGGCATTCATTCGGTGGTCAACGATCGCCTGCGGCAGGTCGACGAAGTCTGCTCGACTGCGCTGGAAATCGCTCAGGCGCAAGGCATGGCCGAGCGTGGCGACACGCTGCTGATCACCGCCGGCGTGCCGTTTGGACAGCCGGGGTCGACCAATTCGCTGCGCATCGAGACGTTGATTTAGCGCTTGTACTGGCCTCTTCGCGAGCAGGCTCGCTCCCACAGTTGATTTGTGTGCACCACAAACTCAATGACTGGACGCAGATCCATGTGGGAGCGAGCCTGCTCGCGAAGCAGGCGCCTCGGTTTTCCCTGACTTTCAGAACTGCCATGTCTGCCAATCATTTCAACACCCACTGCCCCGACTGGGCCGAGGCTTTGCTCAACGGTTTCAGTCAGATTTTCTTCCAGCGTCATCCGCTGTGCGGCCTGCTGTGTCTGTTGGCGATTCTGCTGACCGCACCGGTGCTGTTCGCCGGGGCGTTGCTCGGTGGCGTTGCCGGTCTGCTTACCGCGCAACGGCGCAACTACGCCAAGGCCGATCGCCAGGCCGGGCTGTTCAGCTACAACGGCGTGCTGCTCGGCTTGCTGCTGAGCCTGTATTTCCCTTGGTCACCGCTGCTGCCGCCGCTGATTCTCGCGGCTGGCGGTTTGAGCGCGATGCTCACTCAGCAATGGCTCAAGCATGTCTATCGCAGCCGTTCCATACCCGCCTACACGTCGCCGTTCGTAGCGATCAGTTGGGTGCTGCTGATATTCGCCGAACCGTCCGCGCCGGCGGCGTCGATCGACCTGAACACGGTGAATGTGCTGACCGCTGAACTGCGCGGATTTGGCCAGGTGATGCTCCTCGATCATCCTTTGGCCGGGGCGTTGATCGCCAGCGGTCTGCTGATTGCCGATCGCCGCGCGTTCTGTTGGGCGCTGCTGGCGTCGGCGATCGGCCTCGGCTCCAGTCTTCTGCACCACGAAACGTCCGCCGCACTGCTCGGCCTCGGTGGCTACAACGCCGTGCTTGCCGCCCTCGCCTTCAGCGGGCAACGGCAACATCCGTGGCTGCCGCTGCTCGGGATTGTCCTGGCGCTGTTGGTAACGCCGCTGTTTGCTGCCATCGGACTGGCGACGCTGACCGCGCCGTTCATCCTCGCCTGCTGGCTGATTCGCGCCGGCATCCAGATGCTGGGCAAAGCGTCGCTTGCGCATGAGTCTTGCGCTCACGAGGACAATCACCCTAGGCTGCGCTGATCTTCGATTCAGGCGTTATCCATGGACAGCAGCAACAATTGGCGCGAACGGCTCTACGTCATGATTTTCCAGAGCGACACCCCGGCCGGGCGTCGCTTCGACGGCATCCTGCTGTTGATCATCCTCGCCAGCCTGGTGATCGTGATGCTCGACAGTATCGATAGCATTCACCGCAATTACGCCGACGTACTGGCTTACATCGAGTGGGGCTTCACGGCGATCTTCCTCGGCGAGTACATCCTGCGGCTGTACTGCTCGCCCAAGCCGCTGCGCTATGCCTTCAGCTTTTATGGCCTGGTGGATCTGCTGGCGATCGTCCCGGGCATCCTCGCGCTGTATTACAGCGATGCGCAGTACCTGCTGATCATCCGGATAATCAGGATGCTGCGGATTTTCCGCGTGCTCAAACTCAGCCCGTACCTCAAGCAAGCCAACTATCTGATGTCGGCGCTGCGCGGCAGCAAGCAGAAAATCGTCGTGTTTTTGGTCAGCGTGTGCACGCTGGTGACAGTGTTCGGCACGCTGATGTACGTGATCGAAGGCCCGGAACATGGCTTTACCAGTATTCCGAAAGGCATCTATTGGGCGATCGTCACCCTGACCACCGTAGGTTTCGGCGACATCGTGCCGAAGACGCCGCTGGGCCAGGTGATTTCGTCGCTGGTGATGATCACCGGTTACTCGATCATCGCTGTGCCCACGGGGATTTTCACCGCTGAGCTGGCCAATGCCATGCGCGGCGAGCAGCTGCAACATGACTGCCCGGGGTGTCAGAAAAAGACCCACGAGCAGAGCGCGGCGTTCTGTTCGCGCTGCGGCAGTCAGCTGTTCAAGAAAGTGGAATAAGCACAGAGCTTTTTAATCTTTAAGCGACTATGCGCGGGCCGTTATAGTCGCTGGCAATTAAACATCACCCCTGTAGGAGCTGCCGAAGGCTGCGATCTTTTGACTTTGTTTCAATACAATCAAGATCAAAAGATCGCAGCCTTCGGCAGCTCCTGCGACGATAACCAACAAGGAATGCGCAGTGAAAAGACTCTTTGGCGCCTCAATTCTCGCCGCTGGCCTGGCCTTGGCCAACATCGCCCAGGCAGCCCCGACGCTGCTTAACGTTTCCTACGACGTGATGCGGGATTTCTACAAGGACTACAACACTGCGTTCCAGAAACACTGGCAAGCCGAGCACAAGGAAAACATCACCGTTCAGATGTCCTTCGGCGGCTCGAGCAAGCAGGCGCGCTCGGTGATCGATGGCCTGCCGGCGGACGTCATCACCATGAACATGGCCACCGACATCAACGCCCTCGCCGACAACGGCAAACTGGTCCCGGACAACTGGGTCACGCGCCTGCCGAACAACAGCGCGCCGTTCACCTCGGCCACGGTGTTCATCGTTCGCAAGGGCAACCCGAAAGCGTTGAAAGACTGGCCGGACCTGCTCAAGGATGGCGTGCAAGTGATCGTGCCCAATCCGAAAACCTCGGGTAATGGCCGCTACACCTACCTCTCGGCCTGGGGCTATGTGCTGAAAAACGGCGGCGACGAGAACAAGGCCAAGGACTTCGTCGGCAAACTGTTCAAGCAGGCGCCAGTGCTGGATACCGGTGGCCGCGCCGCTACCACCACGTTCATGACCAACCAGATCGGCGACGTGCTGGTGACCTTCGAAAACGAAGCGGAAATGATCGCTCGCGAGTTCGGTCGCGAACAGTTCGAAGTGATCTACCCAAGCGTCTCCGCCGAAGCCGAGCCACCGGTTTCCGTGGTCGACAAAGTGGTTGACAAGAAAGGCTCGCGCGCTGCGGCGGATGAGTATCTGAAGTACCTGTGGTCGCCTGAAGGCCAGGAAATTGCGGCGGCCAACTACCTGCGCCCGCGTGACCCGGCGGTGCTGGCGAAGTACACCGACCGTTTCCCGAAAGTCGATTTCCTTTCGGTGGAGAAGACGTTTGGTGACTGGCGCACCGTGCAAAAGACTCACTTCAATGATGGTGGGGTGTTTGATCAGATTTATAGCGGGCAGTAAGGCCTGATCCGAAAAACAAGAAGGCGACCCGCAGAGGTCGCCTTTTTCGTTGAGCCAGAAGCCCCTCACCCCAGCCCTCTCCCATTGGGAGAGGG
>NZ_JAADJI010000016.1:0-123959 GCF_036283065.1 Pseudomonas moraviensis subsp. stanleyae | reverse complement strand
ATCTTGCTCTTGCCTTCTGTGGGAGCGAGCCTGCTCGCGAAAGCGGTTGCCCAACTGACCAATATCTTCCGGTCGCATTCGATCCCTGTGGGAGCTGGCTTGCCAGCGATGACGGCCTAACAGCCGACCAATCTCACTACTGCCTACACCCAATCCCAATGTAGGAGCCGCCGAAGGCTGCGATCTTTTGATCTTGATCTTGCTTTCTGTGGGAGCGAGCCTGCTCGCGAAAGCGGTTTCCCAGCTGACCAATATCTTCCGGTCGCATTCGATCCCTGTGGGAGCTGGCTTGCCAGCGATGACGGCCTAACAGCCACCCAATCCTCAACTGCCTACACCCAATCCAAATGTAGGAGCCGCCGAAGGCTGCGATCTTTTGATCTTGCTCTTGCTTTCTGTGGGAGCGAGCCTGCTCGCGAAAGCGGTTTCCCAACTGACCAATATCTTCCGGTCGCATTCGATCCCTGTGGGAGCTGGCTTGCCAGCGATGACGGCCTAACAGCCGACCAATCTCACAACTGTCTACACCCAATCCCAATGTAGGAGCCGCCGAAGGCTGCGATCTTTGATCTTGCTCTTGCTTTCTGTGGGAGCGAGCCTGCTCGCGAAAGCGCCAGGCCATCCAACATCTTCATCGACTGACCCACCGCAATCGCGAGCAGGCTCACTCCTACAAAAAGCTGCGGTTATCTCGGCTACTGCAACAACTCAATCACCTGCCGATACCGCTCAACCCCCTGCGCCGTCTGCCGACTCAAGCGAATCTCCAACCCCAACGGATCCTCCCACCGATTGCCACTCAACTGCCGCCATCCCTTATCCACCTCCCAAACCCGCACCTGCACATCACTCACCTCACTCAACACCGCCACCCCATTCCCAGGCGCAGGCAACGGATAGCGACTGCGCGCCTCAGCCACCGCCCGATACAACGTATCCCCCTTGACCCACCACCGAACCCGTTGCAAAGCCCCCGGCTGATCCGCCGCGCTACGAATAATGTCCAGCCGAAACCCCTTGCTGTCACTACTGCGCACCGTCACCGCCGGCGGCGCGGTCGGCGCCTCATCCTCAGCCCCGACCTTGCGCGGCTCACTCAACTCCACCCCCGCACGCATGTCCACATCCCGCTGCAACTGATTCAACACCCGCAACAACCCATCGCTCTGCTCACTGCTGGCCTGCAAATGACTGTCGGCCCGCGTCACACTGTCCAGCCCGCGCCAGGCAATCAGACTCACCACCGCCATCAGCAGAATCGCGACCATCACCTCAATCAGAGTGAACCCTTGCTGAGTCTTCATTGAATACTGATCCGCCCACTGCCATCGCGGAGCACACTCAGCCGATTGGCCCCATCCGACAAAATCAGCCGCAACGGCGGATTGATCCACTCGGCATTCAGCACCACGGTCTGCCGCGGCTCCACCCGCACCTCCACCTTCGGGCTCTGCCACGCACGCGGGCGCAACTGCGCATCCTCCTTGAACGACTCAAACCCCACGCCATCATCCCCACGCCGCCCAAAGCGAAACCCCTTGGCATCCGTCACCCACACAATCGGCCGCCCATCCGCACGAGCCTCGGCCTGCGCCACCTGCAGCAACTGCGCAACCCGCTCGGCATCCTTGCGCAACAACTGCAACGGATCGGGCCTGATACTCAAACTGATCGCCGCACTGGCAATCCCGATGATCACCAGCACCACCATCAACTCGATCAACGTAAAGCCCTGCTGCCTGCTCATCACCCGCGCGCTCCTTGGCGTCCCACCCCATCGTGCCCGGCGAACATGTAAGGCATGTGAAATAAAACGGAGAGAATTGCCGCGTAGGCTGGCAACAGGGACAACAAGGAGCGACAACCCATGAAATTCACCGCACGGATTACCCCAGCGCAAACCGTCCAGGCCCTGGCACTGCTCGCCGCCCTGGTTGGCGTCGCGACATGGTCGTCGCTGCTGCTGACCACGGCGGAATCCCACACCCCAGCGGCGACACCGCAAGTGCTGGCGGCGAGGAGTGATAGCCCGGCGTTGCAGTGGTTTTCCAATGAGACTGCGCCGGTGGATATCAAAGTGAGCGGGGTGATCGCGGGCGGGAGTGGGACGGTGGCGATATTGAGTTTGAACGATGGCGCACCGAGGAGTTTTTTGGTGGGGGAGAAGGTTGGAGTTGGGGTGAAGTTGGTGGGGGTTGAGGGGAATGGGGTGGTGATTGAGCGAGGGGGGGAGAGGGTGAGATTGGGGGTGGAGAGGTTGGGGGAGGGGGTGGTTTTGCAGAGATTGCTAAGCCGATGATTTTTCGAAAAAGTAGTTAACGAATCGTCCATGCCCTAAAGTAAGTTTCTCCACATGCTGCGTGTTGGCTGTCGAGTGGGTTTAAAAGGAGGTGATAATCTCAGAGTTTGTAGTCGCCCCTAAGTAGAGACGACATCAGCAGCTGGATAATAATAAATAACGACTAACTAATGTCTATATATTTTCGGATTTCAAATTGAACGAGATCGTCCTGTAATCTGACGTAGTCTGAAAAATTTTGGTTGTATTTCACCTCGCCCAGCTCACTTACGGAGATGTTATCGGTCTGCTTGTCTCGTTCCAGTTTGTTTATCAATGAGCCGCTAATTCCAAGTTTCACAAACTCAGTGTTTGATTTTTTGGTGGTTCCGTATATGTGGAGGTTATATTCGTTCTCGGTAAGGAGTTTCAAGTCATATAAAGCTTTCACGAACTCATTTAGTTTGTAAGAAACGAAGTCGCTTTCTATTTTAATTTTTACCAAGGCTAAGTTTACGAGTTCTTTGTCCGTCTTCGTTGACAAGTCTATATATACGCTGCTTCCGTATATTCCATCGGCACTATTTTTAGCAAACTCCCCGTACGAAGTCCCTATGAAAAATTGCTTTCCGCTATCATTTGCTTTAATGCTGTGGAAGTATGCCACCGTGTCTGATAAGTGGTCTTTAAGATTCAGTCGGTGCAAATTTCTAGTAAATGATTTATAGAAGTCTCTTGCTTTGGAACGCTGCAGACGGAGGAAGGAAAAATCTGAAATCTGATCTTCGAGACCTTTAATGAAATACAGGTACACCTTGTCGATAACTTCGGCAGCCACCCATTCCTCAGTGGCTTGAATGGTCTGGATGCGTTGTTCAAGTAAGCTAAATATTGACTCAGGATGGGTATACCCCGATGAAATTCCTGACTCCATAAGCGTGTGTTTTACCTTGCTAGACTCGACTCCTTCACCATATATCAAAAAGTCCTCTTTGCTTTTCAAGTGCTTCAGCTGATTAATTTGACGTTCAAGAGTATCTATCTTGTCAAATTCTTCAGGTGTAAGATTTTCTCGTGCTGCATCTAGATCACTAATGACGCGATCAATGTCAAAACTAAGAAGTAGCGGGTTTTCAATATCGTCCTTAAATACTCCATTTCTTAAAAGTCTGATTTTGTTTTCCATTTTTCCACCTTTTCGATTGAATTCGTCGGAATTGACAAAATGTATAGGTGGGAGAAGTTTGGTAAGCGATTTATAGCGGTCATCGAAAACTTCATTGAGTCTATTCACTCTACCAATTAGGTTGGTTAGTGATTTCCCATTTAGGTCGTATGTGTTCAGAATATAAAGATTGTCAATGGGTAAGTTAACGCCCTCAAGAATCACAGAGTTTGCAATGAGATATGTTAGCTCGTTAGTATGTGAAAATTTATGTTCTAAATATTCTTTTATCAGGTCTGGAAGCTTTCCGTGCAGATAAATGAGTCCTTTCTTAATGTGTTCAACACAGTAAAAATCATTATGGACGTTGTTAGATATGGTCTCAGATAGTTCGTTCAGAAGATCTGAGCTTATATAAGCTAGCTCTCGATTGAGTAGCATGGAAAGCTCCTCAACCTTTTTGGGGGCTCTCAGATAGAGAAAATTTTTCTCTTTTTTGTTTTTTGTTATGTAGCTAATTAGGCTTGACTCCTGCCCAGACGGATAGAACTCGTTCAAGAATCTATTGTATGCATACTGCTCGCCGTCGGCCCTCAGTTCGTAGATTTCGGGCTCTTTGATATTGCTTGCGATACGACGCTCGAATATTTCCTGATTCTCATGCGTTTTAAGATTTTCTGAGTTGGATATTAAAGGTGATAAATAATAATTTTTCGATTCCGGATTTCTTAGCCTATTTCTACGAATCAATCGTGTAAGTAAAATGCTACGTCCGTCCATTTCAAACAGATTATGAGCTTCATCTATTATTAATAATTCAAAAGAGATATCTCTGTTCTTCAGAAGTCTGAGTGCGCGCTCTTGTGTGAATATAGAGATGAAGTTGCTGTTGCCGTCGTACATCTCGTCGTGGAATATAATGTGACGGGAAGGGAAGTGAGCTTTAATTAGCTTGTAAGTTTGGATTAGTAGCGATTTTGTAGGTACTATGATTGCGGTGGTCTTCGGATTGATCGATTTTATGATGTCGATAATGAGCGTGCTTTTCCCAAAAGAAGTCGGGGCAATATAACAATTCTCTTTGCTTTCGCTTTGGATTATCTGTTCGCGGTATTTTTTCTGCTCATACGTTTCGGTTATGTTGTTCTTAGTAAATCTGTCCAGTTGATAGTCTAGAGCGAAATTGTTGCTGGTAAGCTTATCAGTTAGCTTGTTTTTCGATATGTAACGTGCTACTGGATAGAATCCAAAGTTAGAGCTAGCATCTAGTAATGGTTGATAGTAGTTGTTGTTAATGGCGCACTTTAGAGTGATGTAATACGCAATTTCAAAGTACGTAGACTTTCTTTTGTCAGTAATATATTCATTGAAGAAAATGATTGCGCAACTCAGAATGAATTCAAGTTCTTTTTCGTCGAGTTTTATGTTGAGAGTGGTTTTTCTCATGATTCGCGAAAAGAGCTCATTATCTTTAAGCCAAGTCAGGCTAATAGTCATTCTATTCCTCCAGGTATGCGATAAAACTATTTAAGCTGGTTTTAGTCAGGCACATGGCTTTCGTTGTTTTCCCTTCGAATTCGAGTACGAAGTTGTTGTCGCTCGATATGTCAGAGCTTGCTGTTGCGTCCCATGTTCCACTCAAGAATATTGTGGAGCACGTGATTATATTAAATTCATTTATCTTGCTAAAAGTTCCTCTGTCAAACATATCTTGAAGCGCTTTTATTTTTTTTCGTATTGAGGTTTCTGTCCCTACATCAATGTGCGATGCATGGTTGTAAGCGTTTTTCCATGGGTTGTTTTTACCCTTTTCGCTTTTGCCTGCAACGTATTTCTCCAAATCAGAATAAGCATTTTTTAGCTTGTCTTTATGGCTTATTTTTTTTGTTGTGATAGACCCAGATTTACTTTCGAGTAAAAAGGTTTGCGAGTTTTTAGAGAAAAAACCATCAAATCCTTTTTTTATTGAGCCTTCTTCGAGATTGAAAAAAAGAAATTCCTGCTTATAGCCTGTGGCTCGCAGATATAAATGGGCAAATAGTTCAGCTGTTGCTCCCATTCGTGTTCTTTCGTCTTTGTCTGCGAGAAAATTGCTCAGCCTTAATTTTACGAGTTCCAATTCGCTGTCAGAGCTTCCCTCGCATATTGAAACGAGGAAGTCATCAAGGTACTTCCTTGTCTGGATGGTTAGCGACTCTATATCGATAACGTGTAGTTCGTGCGTTGGAGATATCGCTTTTATCAAAGCAGGAATCATGTTTATAACCCGGGTTTGGTTGCTATGTAATTTAGGGCAAACTGCCACAGCCTCGCCCCGAATAATTCGCAGGTCAGTAGTGAGTTAGCAACAGAATTTAAAATAAAACGGTGCGGGTTTTTATTGACCCGCCAGCAGAGCATTCGATTGAGTCGCTCCAACGAAGCTTTGCCAATGTGGTTATGGTTTGGCTGCTGCAGCCGGGCAAACAAGATGGGTATCGGAGAACTCCGATCTAGCTTGCCGCAGATCTGGTGAATGACTGGGGTAAATCCCATTTTTCTAATCCTTCAGAAATTTCTTTTACGCCCACATTGTAGCGAAAATCCGAATAGTGGCACGATAATATTGCCTGCCGCGCGGGGAGTGTTCCGCCAGTGATGAGATGCACCCGTGAGGAGTATTTCTACCGAAAATCGGAAAAATTATTCGCTGTGGTACGAATGCGCCATGCACACTGCTAGAGCTCACTTGAGTGGTAGCCCGATGGATGATGAGGAATCATTAACGGCCAGCAGCGGCTCTGCCCATCCTTTACGTCAGCGTCGACAACATTGTCATCGCTGATACGCGTCGACGCTCCACAAGTACTGTTAATACGATTAGTAGCTGGGTGAAGGTGAGGATATTTAGCATGGCTGTTACCTCAAGGAACCGGACCTATTCAAGGTGAAATGAGGCAACGAGCACTTGATAAACACAAGTGTTTAACAAGACATCTCCGGTCACGCTCCCAGGCTACATATCCTTGCGCCTTTGCCTACAGCTACGCCAGAATCCGCCGGCTTGTGCGCCTTGGGGGCGGGTTCTATTGTGGTCGGGTCGCTGACGAATCAGCGATCGGGTTTGGTAGCCCGGCTTAGACTTGGCGCATAGCGTCACCCGATTCAGTCCTTTTTGGGGCTGTGTCTTTATGGTGGCCATGCGCAGGGCGTCTTCGGGCGCGCCGGTTTTCCAAGTCACCGGTCTACCAACCTTCGTATGGCCACCACCCCCTTCGTTTGGTAGCGAAAAAATGATGGCTCCTTTTCTATGATTTGGAGATTCACTCATGATCAAACCAACACCCAACCCGCCCGGAACCGATCCCACGTCTCCCTACGAATCCCTCGCTTCCAACAAGCTCCACGAAGCCGCCGACCGCGCGCTAGATCATTACCTCTCGACACCCAATCTCCTACCTCCGCCGCGCAAGGCGCGTGGGATGTATGCGGTGACGGCGGATACCAAGAATGAAGAACTGCTGGCTGATGCGAGTGAAACGCTTGCTTCGGCGAAGACGATTGCTCAGGACATTTCCAGTTTGTTGCCGGCGCCGCAGCGGCGGGCGTTGTTGGGGGTTGCTCAACTGATCATGTTGGGGGAGCTGGCGGTGAATCGGGTGATGGATAATTTGGAGGTGGCGGGGTGATGTGATGTGCGCGGGCGCCAGCGGGTTGATTTGGCGTTAGTGCTGGCGCTTTCGCGAGCAGGCTCGCCCACAGTTACTGTGTTGCTTTTGAATGAAACAGTCCGTTTTGAATGCCTGACTCAGCCCTTACCCATTTGGCCGAGAGCGCCCGCCGTTACTGGCTGTGAGGTGCAATCAACGCAGCCAAGCCAGAAAGTAACGCCGCCGATGGCCATTCGCTGCCATACAACCATGTGCACTCACCAGCTATCCTGCGCACCCAGCGAATAAAAGGAATCAGCTGTTTGGGCACAGCGTTTTAGGCTTTGTCCTACAGCCAGCACTTGGCCGTTTCGATAGCGTCAGGCTGTTGAACTCTCAAGTCGAGATTCCCGAAATGGACAAGGATGAGTCATGAGTGAATATGGAAACGTGCCCAGGCCCGCACTGCCTAACCCACCAAGAAAAAAGATTTACCGTGGCGTAGAACCGGTCGATCTGCACGCGAAGTACTGGGCGGAATATCCTGAGGCTCCAGCGGAAAAACCGGCTGCTGCAAAGGCGCCGGCGGAACCAGGGTTCTACATCGTTCAACAAGTCATGCCGCGCTCTGCGTTGGAGGCGGCGTTGTTCGACAAGCCGGATGGTGCAACGCTTGAGAAATTCACGCGCCTCAACCCTCACGTCACTGGCTATGCCAAGCCCGGTCAGCTCATTGTGCTGAGCGATCCGAACAATCCTCAGTGCACTCGTGAAGAAGCATTGCTCATGGAAGCCGCACAGAAAGTGGATGCGGCACTCAACCCCATGAGCGACGAAGAAGCCAGCTTCATGGTTCAGTATCGGAGCCAGATAGAATCCGCCCTTTCGCAAGGCTCAACCTCAATCGGCGTTGGTGAATCGATCTTTGCCAAGAACCTGGAAGACGTGAAAACGTCGCTGACGGAAATCGAAACGCTGCATCAGAAAAGTTTTCAGCGTGACGGTCACTTGCGCAGCTCAGAGTTCTTCGCTGAGCGCGCTCGACTGTTTGCCAAGCTCGATAGACAGCTCAACGGGTTGACCCGAAAGGGCATCGGCTTCCCTGATCATCCAAGCCTGAAGTCAGCCCTCGGAATATCCAGCAAAAGCCTGGTTCATCATTGGAGTTTGGCTGGCGCGCCGGGACAGATTCCGGGTTATGCCACGCACGCGGAAGGTGTTGCCAGAGCAGCCAAGGTCGTAAAGTACGGCGGTTGGATCGGCACAGCCGTAGGCGGTGGCGCGTCTTATATGAAGGTTCAGGAAGTCTGTGCGGCAGGCGATGCAGATGCCTGCGAGAAGATCAAATATACCGAAGGCGGTAGTTTCATCGGGGGAGTAGCCGGCGGAGCTGCTGCCGGTGCGTTTTTGACCGGCTCCACGGCTGGAATTATCTGTGTCGGCTTGGGTGTACCTACAGGCGGCATGGCAACTTTGGCCTGCGGCGTTATTGTTGTCGCAGCGGGCTCATATGCTGGTGGCGCCCTCGGAGGCGCTACCAGCGAATGGGCTGGTGAGAAGATCTATGAGGCAGTGAAGTGAGTATGACGTTGGTTGATAAGGTGCTTCTGGCCATTGCTGTCGCTGATATAGCAGGGCTTATTCTTTGGATAGGCGTTTGTTTGCACTTGGCTTATACAAAGGTGGATTTGATGTTGGAGCATCTGAAAAATTGCTCAGCCATTATGTCTCGCGCTCCCCTTAGGCATGGTGGGCCTTGGGGTAAGCTTCTGCTCGTCGGGGGCATTTCAGGGATTGTTACTTTTCCAAGATTTTATTTGAAAAGAGGCGAGCTGAGTTCTGAAGATTTAGCCCGTTTTCCAGCTCCACTGAAACGAAAGCTCGCCGTGCTGCAATGGAGCGTGATTGGTCTGTTATTGGTCATGATCTGCTTTGGTATAGCTGTGAAGTCAGGTTTTGTTTAGCCCTGTTGTAATTTGCAGTCCCCAACGCTGGCATGGTTGCCCTTGATAAACACCAGCGTTTAAAAAGACATCTCCAGTCACGCTACTAGGCTACATATCCTTGCGCCTTTGCCTACAGCTACGCCAGAATCCGCCGGCTTGTGCGCCTAGGGGGCGGGTTCTATTGTGGTGCGGTCGCTGACGAATCGGCGATCGGGTTTCGCAGCCCGGATCAATCAAGGCGCACAGCGCTCCAGTTCGTTGTCATTTTTGGCAGTGATGCTTTATGGCGGCTGTGCGCGGGATACCTTCGGGTATGCCGGGTTCCTTGATTCCCGGTCTGCGAACCTGCGTACAGCTGCCACCTCTCTTCGTTTCGCAGCGAAACGTGGCGGCTCCGATAATCAAGGAGCTTCACCATGATCAAACCAACACCCAACCCGCCCGAAACCGATCCCACGTCTCCCTACGAATCCCTCGATTCCAACAAACTCCACGAAGCCGCCGACCGCGCGCTTGATCATTACCTGTCGCCAAACAATCTCCTGCCTCCGCCACGTAAGGCGCGTGGGATGTATGCGGTGACGGCGGATACCAAGAATGAAGAACTGCTGGCTGATGCGAGTGAAACGCTGGCTTCGGCGAAGACGATTGCTCAGGACATTTCCAGTTTGCTGCCAGCGCCGCAGCGGCGGGCGTTGTTGGGGGTTGCTCAACTGATCATGCTGGGGGAGCTGGCGGTGAATCGGGTGATGGATAATTTGGAGGTGGCGGGGTGATGTGATGTGCTAGGCCGCCGGCGGGTTGATTTGGCGTTAGCGTTGGGGCTTTCGCGAGCACGCTCGCTCTCACACGGTTTTGAGAACAAATGGGACGGATCAATTTTTTTAGAATAAATCCGTCCCTTTTTTTCGTAAACGACCGCTTCCTTTCCAGCTCTCTGTTACAGGGAGGTCAGGAAGCAAGTTTCGAGGCCCGAGCTAGTCGGCGGTAGCGTATTAATCAAGACGACGGCATTGTCGCCTCGGTTAAGGTAAATCAAGTAATCACCGGTCTCGAACTTGACTCTGAATCCAGCGAGCCATGGATCGTGCTCTGTCGATGAGTCAAGAATTCCCTCCACTGAGCAAATTCTCTTATTTTCGAGATGGGATGCTGACGAGCCTGCGAGCAGGTTTTCTCTCTTCCATGAATAGGTCACGTTCGGTTCTATTTCGAAGGGAGCTGGCGTGTCAGATGGCACCGAGTCCGCGCCTACACTCTGGCCATCATTCAAAAGATACATGGACAGAATTTCCCCGTCGCCAAAATGCCAATCTAGAGCGCCTATGTCTCCGAGATCTTTTTCGCCGTTGAAATAGTATTGGTCGTGCAGCAGCGCGCCCAGCCGCTTTCCCAAAAGTACACGTGCGTTTTGCAGATCTAGGGCAGCTCTTGCAGAGGATTTCGAGTAGCGGCCAGACATCAGGCACCTCGTTCAGGTGGGCAAGCGGCAGATACTACACAAATATCATAACGTCCGCTTTTGGTTGGGAGCGCCCTTTGTTTATCAGGCTTGAGTGGCCGTTCAAGCGGTCACGGATGGACCAGATCTATCAGTGAAGACGTGACAAAATGAGGTCGCGCTAAACGCTAGTGTTTAAAAAGACATGCCCTGTCACGCTCCTAGGCTACATATCCTTGCGCCTTTGCCTACAGCTACGCCAGAATCCGCCGGCTTGTGCGCCTTGGGGGCGAGTTCTATTGTGGTGCGGTCGCTGACGAATCAGCGATCGGATTTGACCGTCCGCTCAATATCAAGGCGCGCCAGCGTTCTGCACGTATTCAGACATTGTCTGAATTTCTGTTGCGGTGGCTGTGCGTGGGACACCTTCGGGTGTGCCGGATTCCTTGATGTCCGGTCGGTCAACCCGCGTACAGCTGCCACCCTGTTTGTTTGACCGCGAACGGTGGCGGCTCCAGTCATCAAGGAGCTTCACCATGATCAAACCAACACCCAGCCCACCCGAAACCGATCCCACGTCTCCCTACGAATCCCTCGACTCCAACAAACTCCACGAAGCCGCTGACCGCGCGCTCGATCATTACCTGTCGCCAAACAATCTCCTGCCGCCGCCACGTAAGGCGCGTGGGATGTATGCGGTGACGGCGGATACCAAGAATGAAGAATTGCTGGCCGATGCGAGTGAAACGCTTGCTTCGGCGAAGACGATTGCTCAGGACATTTCCAGTTTGCTGCCAGCGCCGCAGCGTCGGGCGTTGTTGGGGGTTGCTCAACTGATCATGCTGGGGGAGCTGGCGGTGAATCGGGTGATGGATAATTTGGAGGTGGCGGGGTGATGTCGTTGGCCTTGTTCCGGCGCTGGGCCTTGGGATTTTAGGTGCGGCAGAAGAGCCCCTCACCCCAGCCCTCTCCCGGAGGGAGAGGGAGCCGACCGAGGTGTCTTGCGGTTTACATCGACTTGGACGACCGCGTTGATTGTGGATTTGTGATGTTTATGCACCGCGGCAGAAAAGCCCCTCACCCCAGCCCTCTCCCGGAGGGAGAGGGAGCCGACCGAAGTGTTTTGCGTTATACATCGACCTGGAAGACCTTAGCGATTATGGCTTTGCTGGGCTTCAGCAATGCTGGATTCAGAGCGATGCGTTCAGGTCGGCGTATCTCTCGAACATCCCCGTATCGGTTCCCTCTCCCTCGGGAGAGGGCTAGGGTGAGGGGCTTCCCGGCCGTGACAACAAGGTCTCCAGTCTGGCCAATGGCGGGGCGTCTTGGTTGCGGTCGAATACCTGAATGCCAATCTTGAGCAGCCGTCCATTTTCTGCGCTGGCGATTACCTGTTCGCAGCGCAACAACAATCTTCCTTGATCACATTCAACAGCCTTCACCCCATTCGGCAATCGCCCCTCCAGGCGCAGCTCAGCCATCCGGCTCTGCGCCGCAATCAGCGCAATCGATCTATCCCGCAACAGCCCATTACTCTGCGTCATCAACCCCGCGACACGCACGGCGGCTGACATGGCGACGGCGATGATTGCCAGTGCCACCAGCACTTCAATCAGGGTGAATCCTTCCTCTCGCGTTCGCGCGCGCATACATGGCCCAAAACCAAAACCCAGCCCTCGACGCTAACCCCCGTCCTTGACGGCTTGACGACGGAAACACCCGAGGATTTTCAACATCCCTGACATATCTTCTTGCAACACTGCGCGTCGAAATCAGGTCAAGCCAGGGAATGTCGAGATGGATATCGCACCTTTGAACACGCTCAGTCAGTCGCCGCGCATGCCGCGTAGTCAACAGGGTTTTACCTTGATCGAGATCATGGTGGTGGTGGTGATTCTGGGGATTCTGGCGGCGATGGTGGTGCCCAAGGTGCTTGATCGGCCGGATCAGGCGCGGGCGACGGCGGCGAAGCAGGATATTGGTGGGCTGATGCAGGCGTTGAAGTTGTATCGCCTCGATCACGGTACGTATCCGAGCATGAATCAGGGGCTGAAGGTGTTGGTCGAGCGGCCGGCGGATGCGAAGAACAGCAACTGGCGTTCGTATCTGGAGCGTTTGCCGAACGACCCGTGGGGCCGGCCTTATCAGTACCTCAACCCGGGCGCGAATGGTGAGGTCGATATCTTTTCCCTCGGCGCCGATGGCCAGCCTGACGGCGATGGCGTGAATGCCGATATTGGTTCCTGGCAGTTGTAAGGCCGGCCGTGAACACAGGTTCGCTCAAAGGGGCGAAGCAACGGGGCATGGCGATTATCAGCGCGTTGTTGATTGCCGCCGTGGTGGCGGTGATTGCGGCGGGGATGCTGACGCGTCAGAGCGTGGCGACCCGTGCGCTGGAGGCCGATCAGCAGCGGGTGCACGGGCGTTGGGTCGCGCAGGGTGGTCTGGAGATCAGCCGGCAGTTGCTGTGGGATGCGCGGCTGCGTGATCCGTTGACCCGGCGCGATCAGCCTTGGGCGCAGCCGTTGTTGGCGGCGGGTTTTGCCGGGCGGCTGGAGGACGAGCAGGGCAAGTTCAACTTGCGCAATCTGGTTGCCAACGAGCGGATCGATGCGGCGCAGGTGCAGGTGTTCGAGCGCTTGTGTGAGCTGATCGGCGTGAGCGCCGTTGTCAGCCAGCGCATCCGCGAGCGGGTGATTGCTGGTTATCCGCATCTGCTCAATGCGCAGATTGGCGCGACTGGCAAAGCAGGTTTCGACAGTGGCCGCGCGACTTCGCCGGATGCTGATCACAAACCGCAACTGCCGAAGGTGCCGATGCTGCGCACACTCGATGACTTGCGCAGCGTCGAAGGCGTGACCGATGCGCTGATCGGCCAACTGGCACCGTACGTGACGGTGATTCCGGCGACGACATGGATCAACGGCAATACCGCCACGGCGCAGGTGCTGGCGGCCTATGTGCCGGGGCTTTCGCTGGAGCGGGCGACGGCGTTGATTGCCGAGCGTGACGCGGGGCGCTGGTTTATCAATCGCGGCGATTTCGTGAACCGCTTGCGCATGCCGCAGTTGGAAGTGAGCAGCGTCAAGGTCGGCATCACCAGTGACTGGTTTCGTTTGCGCGGTGAGGCGCGGCGCGATCAGCGCCGGGTCAGCCTCGACGCTTTGCTGCACCGCAGCGAGGATCGGCTGCCGCAGGTGATCTGGTCGCGGGTGGGCGCATGAGCCAGTTGCGCGTTGCGCTGCCGCCGCTGGCGGAGCTGGAATTGCACAGCGAAGTGAGCTGCGCCTGGCTGGATCGTCAGGGGCAGCTCATTCATGAAGAACGGCTGAGTCTTAGGGAGTTGGGGCAACGGCCAAAACAACCGCCGCTGCTGTGCTTTCTGCACCCGGCTGACAGCTTGCTCGCCAGCATCGATCTGCCGCCGCTGCCCGCGAGCAAAACGGCGGCAGCAGTGCAGTGCGCGGCGCAGGCGTTGATGCTCGGCGACTGTAGCCAGATGCATATCGGTCACAGCCCTCGCGATGCGAGCGGGGAGGTGCAGATTGCCTGGGTTTCGCGGCAGCATTTGCAGCGTCTGGTGGCGGTGCTCAAGCAGGCGGGGTTGAGTCTGCGCGGTTTGTATCCGGCGCCGTATAGCCTGCCGGTGTTGCCGGGGGTTGTCGCTTGTGTGGCGGACGGTCATTTGCTCCGGCGCGAGAGTTTGAATAATGCGCAGGTTGAGCCGTTGCTCGGTGACGGAGTTGACGAGGCATCGTTCGAAGCCGGATCAGCACAACGCTGGATCGGTCCCTTGCCGGGTTGGGGTTTGCACGGTGGCCTGCAGCAAACCGGCGGCGAGCAGCGCGGGTGGGGTCGCGCTGTCGGCTGTGTGGCGTTGGCCGTGGGAGTCTGGGTGATTGGCCTGAATCTGTACGCAGCTCGCGAAGCGCGGCAGGGCCAGCAGCTCAAGGCGCAGATGAGTCAGCGGGTGAAGCAGGCGTTTCCCGAATTACCGGTAATTCTCAACCCGCTGCAACAGGCGCGTCAGCAACTGGAGCAGCGGCAAAAAGGCGCGGTCGATGACCCGGCTCAGAATTTCAATCGGCTGGTGTTGCAGGCCGGCACGGGCATGCCGTTCATGGCCGGCAGTGTCGAGCGCCTGACTTACCGTGACGGTGCTTTGCAACTGGCATTGCTCAGCGATGCAAACCGTGGCGGCAACGACAAGGACTGGCAAAGCGCGTTGGCCCAGGCCGGCATCAGCGTCACTGCCGATGACGCAGGCTGGACCTTGCGCCCGACCGATGAATCCAGCGCCAACACCAACGAAGACGATGACAGCGGAGCAGACGATGAGTAGGGCGACGCTGGCGATTTACCGTGCGCGCTGGCAGCGCTTCAGCAGCCAGTTGCAGGCGCGTTGGCAGCCGTTGGCGCTGCGTGAAAAACGCATGGTCGCCGGCATGGCCGTGGTGCTGATCGGGTTGCTGATCTGGCTGACGCTGGTCAAGCCGCCGCTGGCCAGGATCACTTTTTGGCAGAGCGAAACGCCCAAGTTGCGCGCGCAGACCGAAGCGCTGGAAGTGCTGTTGCGCAGCGTCAATGTGCGTCCGCAGGGGCAAAGCGTTGGCCAGTCGCTGGAGCAAAGTCTGCAAGCGGCTGGGCTCGCAGGGCACTACCAATTACAAGCGGCGGAGGGTGGCGCGTGGCAGTTGAATGTCGACGCCGCGCCCGCCGATGTGCTGCTCGACTGGTTGCTCAGCCAGCCGTCACAAATTTCGCTGCAGGTGGTCGAGGCGCAGTTGCAGCGCGCAAGTGAGGCCTCGACCGAAGTCACCGCCGGCACATTGTCAGGCACCGTTCGCATGGATCAGGCGCAGGGCGCTAAGGAAGCTTCATGAAGGAGTCACGCTGCAAACCGGCACGTCTGGCGTTGCCGTTGTTGCTGATGGCATTGAGCGCGTGCAACAGCACCACGGCCCCGCAGAATCAGCCGCCACTGTTGGTCGACAGTGAGCTCGGGCGGCCGCTGGCCAATACCCAGCGCAGCGGCGATGCGGTGGCCGATCGCGAACGGGCGCAGGCTCAGGCGCGACCGCTGCCGAAGCAGTTGCACAACATCAGTCAGCGTGGGCGCAGTGGCGGTGGCGCGCCGAGCAACTCGGTCGCGCGTAATCCGTTGGGCGAGCAACCGGTGACGCTGAATTTCGTCGAGGCCGATATTCAGGCGGTTGTGCGTGCGCTGTCGCGGGCCACCGGGCAGCAGTTTCTCGTCGATCCACGGGTCAAGGGCAATCTGACCTTGGTCTCTGAAGGTCAGGTGCCGGCCCGCCAAGCCTACGACATGCTGCTCGCGGCGTTGCGCATGCAAGGCTTCAGCGTGGTCGATGTCGGCGGCGTTGCGCAGGTGGTTCCCGAGGCCGACGCGAAACTGCTCGGCGGCCCGATCTACAGCGCCGACAAACCAGCGGGCAACGGCATGCTCACGCGCACGTTTCGCCTGCAATACGAAAACGCGGTGAACCTGATCCCGGTGCTGCGCCCGATCGTTTCGCCGAACAATCCGATCAATGCCTATCCGGGCAACAACACCGTGGTGATCACCGACTACGCCGAGAACCTCACCCGCGTCGCGCAACTGATCGAGAGCATCGACACGCCGAGCGCGATCGACACCGATGTGGTGCAGATCCAGAACGGCATCGCCGCCGACATCGCGCCGATGGTGGCCGACTTGCTTGATGCGCCGGGCAACGACCCGACGCAGAAAATCGCGGTGATTGGCGACCCGCGCTCGAACACCATCATCATCCGCGCCGGCAGCCCAGAGCGCACCGAGCTGGCGCGCAATCTGATCTACAAACTCGACAACGCCCAGAGCAATCCGAGCAATCTGCATGTGGTTTATCTGCGCAACGCTCAAGCGGCGAAACTGGCGCAGGCGTTGCGCGGTTTGCTCACCGGCGAGAGCGACAGCGGCAGCAGTGATGCGGCGCGTTCGGTGCTCAGCGCCATGGGCAGCAGCACCGGCGGCAATGCCGGGCAGAATGGCCAGAGCAATGCGCCGAGCACGGGCACTTCAACGACGACTGGCAGCGGCGGAACGGGCGGCAGCTATGCGCAGGGCAGTGGCGGAGGGGCGAGCAATGGCGGTACGCAGAGCAGCGAGCAGAACGTGGCTTTCAGCGCTGGCGGCGTGACAATTCAGGCGGATGCCACCACCAACACGCTACTGATTTCCGCGCCAGAGCCGCTGTATCGCAACTTGCGCGAGGTCATCGACTTGCTGGATCAGCGCCGTGCACAGGTGGTGATCGAGAGCCTGATCGTTGAGGTTGGCGAGGACGATGCCAGTGAATTCGGTGTGCAATGGCAGACCGGCAATCTCGGCGGAAAAGGCGTGATCGGTGGCGCCAATCTCGGTGGCGCGGGGCTCAACACGGGTGCCAAGAACAGCATCGACGTACTGCCGCAGGGTTTGAACCTCGGCTACGTCAACGGCACCGTCGACATCCCCGGCATCGGCAAGATCCTCGACCTGAAAGTGCTGGCCCGGGCGTTGAAGAGCAAGGGCGGCACCAACGTGCTGTCAACGCCGAACCTGCTGACCCTGGACAACGAAGCGGCGAGCATTTTTGTCGGCCAGACCATCCCGTTTGTCAGTGGTAGCTACGTCACCGGCGGTGGGGGCACCAGCAATAACCCGTTCCAGACCGTGACTCGCGAAGAGGTCGGTCTCAAGCTCAATGTGCGCCCGCAGATTTCCGAGGGCGGCACGGTCAAGCTGGATATCTATCAGGAAGTCAGCAGCATCGATGAGCGCGCGTCCAACAGCGTGACCGCCGCCGGCATCGTCACCAACAAACGTGCGATCGACACCAGCATCCTGCTTGATGACGGGCAAATCATGGTCCTCGGTGGTTTGCTCCAGGACGGCTACAGCCAGAGCAATGATGCGGTGCCGTGGCTGTCGACGATCCCGGGCATCGGCGCACTGTTTCGCAACGAACGCCGGGCGATCACCAAGACCAACCTGATGGTATTCCTGCGCCCGTACATCATTCGCGACAGCGAAGCGGGGCGCAGCATCACCCTCAACCGCTACGACTTCATGCGCCGCGCCCAGGGCGGCTTGCAGCCGGAACGCAGCTGGGCGATGCCGGACATGCAGGCCCCGCAATTGCCAGCGGCGGCCGAGGGCGTCCCACCTTCAGGTCCTCGCGCCACGATCAAAGCGGTGCCAATCGAAGCAGGCCCACGACTATGAGCCAGATGATGACTGTGGCGAGGGAGCTTGCTCCCGCTCGGGGGCGCAGCCGCCGCAAGTCCGCTGCACTCGATGTACCTGGAAAAACCGGTTTGCCGGGTTTGGGTCTGCTGCGCAGCCCAGCGGGAGCAAGCTCCCTCGCCACAGGGAGGCTGTGCGCTTTTGGGAGGGGTGGTCTCTGTTTCGGGCTTCGCTGTTCAAGGGTGCCCATGCCTCTGAGCCGATTGATGACTGTGGCGAGGGAGCTTGCTCCCGCTCGGGGGCGCAGCCGCCGCAAGTCCGCTGCACTCGGTGTACCTGGAAAAACCGGTTTGCCGGGTTTGGGTCTGCTGCGCAGCCCAGCGGGAGCAACCTCCCTCGCCACAGGGAGGCTGTGCGCTTTTGGGAGGGGTGGTCTCTGCTTCGGGCTTCGCTGTTCAAGGGTACCCATGCCTCTGAGCCGATTGATGACTGTGGCGAGGGAGCTTGCTCCCGCTCGGGGGCGCAGCCGCCGCAAGTCCGCTGCACCCGGTGTACCTGGAAAAACCGGTTTGCCGGGTTTGGGTCTGCTGCGCAGCCCAGCGGGAGCAAGCTCCCTCGCCACAGGGAGGCTGTGCGCTTTTGGGAGGGGTGGTCTTTGCTTCGGGCTTCGCTGTTCAAGGGTGCCCATGCCTCTGAGCCGACTGATGACTGTGGCGAGGGAGCTTGCTCCCGCTCGGGGGCGCAGCCGCCGCAAGTCCGCTGCACTCGGTGTACCTGGAAAAACCGGTTTGCCGGGTTTGGGTCTGCTGCGCAGCCCAGCGGGAGCACGCTCCCTCGCCACAGGGATGAGGTGCAGCCGTGGGTCCTTGGGAGAAGTGTCTCGTGAGTAAATTGCCGTATGCCTGGGCCAAGGCGCAGCGGATTCTGCTGCGCGACGATGTGCTGACGGTGTGCCCGTCGACGCCCGGTTGGTCGATCAGTGAAGTGCGCCGGCAGTTCGGTGCGACGCAGGTCGAGCGGGTGCGCGATGACGAGCTCGACGGTCTGCTCGCCAGCGCTTACGCCGACACCGGCAGTGCGGCGGCGGTGGTCGGCGCGGCGGAGAACGAAGTCGATCTCGATCGGCTGATGCAGGACATGCCGGAAATCACCGATCTGCTCGACACCCAGGACGGCGCGCCGGTGATCCGCATGATCAACGCCTTGCTCACCCAGGCCGCGCGCGACGAGGCCAGCGACATTCATATCGAACCGTTCGAAACCCATTCAGTGGTGCGCTACCGCGTCGACGGCACCCTGCGTGACGTGGTCTCGCCGCGCAAGGCCTTGCACGGTGCGCTGGTGTCGCGGATCAAGATCATGGCCCAGCTCGATATCGCCGAAAAACGCCTGCCGCAGGATGGGCGCATCGCCTTGCGTGTAGCGGGGCGGCCGATCGATATTCGGGTGTCGACGGTGCCGACCGGCCATGGCGAACGCGTGGTGATGCGCCTGCTCGACAAACAGGCCGGGCGCTTGCAGCTGGAAACCTTGGGCATGGATGCGCAGGTGCTGGCCAAACTCGACCACCTGATCCGCCAGCCCCACGGCATCGTGCTGGTCACCGGGCCGACCGGCAGCGGCAAGACCACCAGCCTCTACGCGGCGCTGGCGCGGCTGGATGCGAGCACCAGCAACATCCTCACCGTGGAAGATCCGGTCGAATACGACCTGCCGGGGATCAGCCAGATTCAGGTCAACGCCAAGATCGACATGACTTTTGCCCTCGCGCTGCGGGCGATTCTGCGCCAGGACCCGGACATCATCATGATCGGCGAGATCCGCGATCTCGAGACCGCTCAAATCGCGGTGCAGGCTTCGCTCACCGGGCACTTGGTGCTGGCGACGCTGCACACCAACGACGCGGTGTCGGCGGTCAATCGCCTGATCGATATGGGCGTTGAACCTTTTCTCCTCGCGTCATCAATGCTTGGCGTCCTCGCGCAACGTTTGGTCCGACGTCTGTGCAACCAGTGCAAACAGGAAGACCCGGCCACGCCCGGCACCTGGCGCCCGGTCGGATGCGTGGCGTGCAACCACACCGGTTACAGCGGTCGCACCGGCATCCACGAATTGTTCTGCATCGACGACGACATCCGCACGCTGATTCACCAAGGGGCAGGAGAGCAGGCCTTGCGTGCGGCGGCAGCGAAAGCTGGGATGTTCAGCCTGCGTGAGGACGGCGAACGCTGGATTCGCAGCGGTGCCACCGCGCCGGAAGAAATCCTTCGTGTGACACGGGACGCCTGATGAATCGCTATCGCTTTGAAGCGGCGGACGCCACGGGAAAAATCGAATCCGGGCACCTTGAGGCGGACAGCCAGAGCGCGGCGTTCAGTGCCTTGCGTGGGCGGGGTTTGACGGCATTGACGGTGCATGAAGAAAGCAACGTTGCCCGACACGGTGGCGGCGGATTGTTCAGCGCCAAACTCTCGGACAACGACCTCGCGTGGGCCACGCGGCAACTGGCGAGCCTGCTTGGCGCCAGCCTGCCACTCGAAGCGGCGCTGAGTGCCACAGTCGAGCAGGCCGAGAAAAAACACATCGCCCAGACCCTCAGCGCCGTGCGCGCCGATGTGCGCAGCGGCATGCGTCTGGCTGAATCGCTGGCGTCGCGGCCACGGGATTTTCCCGAGATTTACCGGGCGCTGATTGCCGCTGGCGAAGAGTCCGGCGATCTGGCCCAGGTGATGGAGCGGCTGGCCGATTACATCGAGGAACGCAACAACCTGCGCGGCAAGATTCTCACCGCGTTCATCTACCCGGGTGTGGTCGGGCTGGTGTCGATCGGCATTGTGATTTTCCTGCTCAGTTACGTGGTGCCGCAGGTGGTCAGCGCGTTTTCTCAGGCGCGGCAGGATCTGCCGGGGCTGACGCTGGCGATGCTCACCGCCAGTGATTTCATTCGCGCCTGGGGTTGGTTGTGTGCGGCGCTGATGGCCGGGGCGTTCTGGAGTTGGCGTTTGTATTTGCGTAATCCGGCGGCGCGTTTGAGTTGGCATCACCGGGTGTTGAAGTTGCCGCTGTTCGGACGTTTCATTCTCGGCCTGAACACCGCGCGCTTCGCGTCCACGCTGGCAATTCTCGGCGGCGCCGGGGTTCCGCTGTTGCGCGCACTGGAAGCGGCACGGCAGACGCTGTCCAACGACCGCTTGAGCCTGAGCGTCAGCGAGGCCACGGCCAAGGTGCGCGAAGGCGTCAACCTCGCGGCGGCGCTGCGGGTGGAGAATGTCTTCCCGCCGGTGCTGATTCACCTGATCGCCAGCGGCGAGAAAACCGGCTCGCTGCCGCCGATGCTCGAGCGCGCGGCGCAGACGCTTTCCCGGGACATTGAACGACGAGCGATGGGCATGACCGCGTTGCTCGAACCGCTGATGATTGTGGTGATGGGTGGGGTGGTGCTGGTGATTGTGATGGCGGTGTTGTTGCCGATTATCGAGATCAATCAGTTGGTGCAGTAGCCGGGTTTGATGTTGGCCGGGCCGGCCTCTTCGCGAGCAGGCTCGCTCCCACAGGAGAAATGCATTTCAACTGTGGGAGCGAGCCTGCTCGCGAAAGCGCCAGTCGCTACAACACAAAACTCAAATATTTTTCACCAGCCTCAGCACCACCCGAGCGCCAATCCGACCATCCTCGGGTTCTCCATTCTGTCATCTGCAACCACCCGCCAACGGCTCCAGCCCGATTCAACCAAACCCGCGATCCAGACGCCCTGCGATACCCCGCAAACACCCGAGAAATCCGCACAAAAATCCCCGCGCAGCTCCCGAGGTTTTTTCCTTTATCTGTCACCGGAAACTGCGAATTTCTCCCTGCGGCTCCACCACGGTGGAACCTCCCGGTGTCATGCAAGCCTTCCGAAACCTGTGTTCCAAACCAAGTTGAAAAGGAGATTCTTCATGTTCAAGCGCACTCTGATCGCCGCCTCACTGACCGTCGCCGCTCTGGCTTCCGCCCAAGCCATGGCCGTAACCGGTGGTGGCGCCTCGCTGCCTGCCGCGCTGTACAAAGGTTCTGCCAACAGCATCCTGCCTGCCAACTTCAGCTACGCCGTGACCGGTAGCGGCATTGGCAAAAGTGCTTTCCTGACCAACAACGCTACCCAGTTCAGCACCACCGGCACTGTGCACTTCGCCGCTAGCGACTCGATCCTCAGCGCTGCGGAACTCAGCACCTACACCACCAACTTCGGTGCTTCGTACGGCCCGCTGATCCAGCTGCCATCGGTGGCCACTTCGGTTGCCATTCCGTACAAAAAAGCCGGCAACACCACCCTTAACCTCACCAGCGCTCAGTTGTGCGATGCATTGTCGGGCACCAAGACTACCTGGGGCGCGCTGTTGGGCACTGCTGATACCACGGCCATCCGCGTGGTTTACCGCTCGACTTCGAGCGGCACCACCGAAATCCTCAGCCGTCACCTGAACGCGATCTGCCCGACCAAGTTCGCGGTCAACACCACCTTCACCAACGCCCGTCTGCCAGCCGGTTCCGCGCTGCCGTCGAACTGGGTAGGTGTGGCCAACACTGCTGATGTTGCTCCGGCCGTGAACGCGGTTGACGGCTCGATCGGTTACGTCGGTCCGGACGGTGTCAACGCTGCGAGCAACGCTGTTGTTGCCCGCATCAACGGCGTTCAGCCAACCAGCGCCAACGTCAACACTGCGCTGGCTTCGGCTCCACTGCCAACCAACGCGGCCAACCCGGCGCAGTGGTCCCCTGTGGTTGCCAACCCGTCCAGCGGTTACGCGATGGCGGCTTACACCAACTTCATCTTCGGCCAGTGCTACAAGGACGCAGCCGTGGCCGCTGATGTCAAAGCGTTCCTGACCCAGCACTACAGCACTCCGGGCAACGCCGTAGCAACCGCAGCTCACGGTTTCATTCCGGTTCCAACCAACTGGAAAACCGCTGTAACCGCCAACTTCGTCACCAACTCCACCGGCAACAACCTGGACATCAACAACGCCAGCGTCTGCAACGCTGTGGGTCGTCCTTTGTAAGTCCTGCTGCACACGCAATGAAATGGCAGCAGCCTTAGGGCTGCTGCCATTTTTTTTGGCCGATTTACACCTCAATCATGAAGTTTGTGTGACATCCGTTCGGTCGCGCCACGCGCCAACTGCCTATGTCGTAACAGCGGGCTTTTGCTGGCCTGCAGCTTTATGTGGCAATAAAAAAAGGATCTCGTAGTGATGCTCGCTCGCCCATCCCGTCGCAGTACCCGTGTCCAGATGCTCAAGCGTGAGGTCGCCGACCCGGCGCTGTGGCTGCTCAAGCCACTGGCGCACGCGGTGGCGTTGTGTCTGGTGGCGGGCAGTGCGCAGGCGCAAACGGCGTTCAGTTCCAGCTGGTTTGCCGCCAAGGGCGCTGCGCAACAAGCGACGGCCGCTCGACCGAGCATGGGAGGGCTGCCGGGCATGACGCCGCCGCTGGCGCAGCAGCAAAAAGCCAATCAGCAATTGCAGCGTTCATTGCAGACGCTCAACAACACCGTGGCGGCGATTGCCGCGCAACAGGCGGCTCAGGCCGCCGGTCGTGCGGTGGCGTTGGGCAGTGTGCAAAACGTGCCGGATGGATTGGGCGAGGGCGGCTTGAAGGTCGACAACAGCCTCACCCAGGGTTGGCTGAACGCCAAGGGGCCGCAGCAGACGCAAGCCGATGGCAAGACCAACGTGAAAATCGAGCAGACCGCCGATAAGGCGATTCTCAATTGGGAAACCTTCAACGTCGGCCGCAACACTACGGTCGAATTCGCTCAGCAGTCCAACTGGGCAGTCCTCAACCGGGTCAATGATCCGAACGCGCGCGCCAGTCAGATCCAGGGCCAGATCAAGGGCGACGGCACGGTGATGCTGATCAACCGCAACGGCATCGTGTTCAGTGGCGGCAGCCAGGTCAACGTGCGCAATCTGGTGGCCGCCGCGGCCAACATCACCGATATCCAGTTCCGCGACCGGGGCCTGTACTTCGACAGCAACGCCACCCAGCCGACCTTCACTGACGCGGCCGGCAAGGTGCTGGTGGAACGTGGCGCGAGTATCCAGACCCATACACCCAAGGCGTCGACGGACGCGGGTGGCTACGCCTTGCTGCTGGGCAACGAGGTGCAGAACGATGGCAACATCAGCACCCCCAAAGGCCAGACGCTACTCGGTGCAGGCGACCGCTTTTACATCCGCAAGGGTTCAGGTACCGATGGCAACGCCGCGTCCACGACCTTCGGCAACGAAGTTACACCAGGCTTCAAGGCTGACGCCGTGGCCGGAAAGGTCAGCAACAATGGCCTGATCCAGGCCGCCACTGGCGACATCACCCTGACCGGCCATGAAGTGCTGCAAAACGGTGTGGTGCTGGCAAGCACCTCGGTGGCCACGCGCGGCACTGTGCACTTGCTCAACCCGGCGAGCGACAGCGCCGGCAGCGTCACGCTGGCTCAAGGCAGCGTTACCGCGATCATGCTCGACAGCAGCGACCTCACCGCGCTCGACAGTCAGCGTGACGCATCACTACAGGCCGTCAGTGCCAACAACCGCATCCGTGGTGATCAGTCGCGCATCGACATCGGCAGTGGCGGCAGCGTCGAATTTCAGAACGGTTCGATCACCCTCGCCACCGGTGGCCAGGTCGCGGTAGCGGCGGGGCGCCGCAGCCTGGTGCGCGACGGCGCGTTGATTGATGTGGCCGGCGCTGTCGGGGTGAAAGTGGCGATGGAAGCCAACAACATCAAGATCAACGTGCAGGGCAACGAGCAACGCGATGCACCGGTCAATCGCGAAGGCGGCGCACTCAACAGTAACGATATCTGGGTTGATGTCCGCGAACTGGTGTACGTGCCGGCCGGCACTAACGGCTATGCCACCGACCGTTGGTACACCGCCGGCGGTTTGCTCGAGGTCGGTGGTTATCTGGGCACTCAGGGGCACACTATCGGCGAATGGATGGCCCAGGGCGGCAGCGTCAATTTTTCCGGCAACGACGTGGTCACGGAGAAAGGTTCGCTGATCAACTTGTCGGGTGGCACCCTTGACGTGCAGAGCGGCGAGATCCGTCAGAGCTGGCTGCGAGGGGCTGACGGACGTTTGTACGAAGTCTCGCGGGCGCCGGGGGATCTGCTCTATACCGGGTTGTATAAAGGTTATGAAGACAGCAGCGAGCGTTGGGGCCAGACCCGGTTTTACCATAACCCGCTGATTGCACCGACGTCGCGCCAGGAGTCGGGCTACACCGTCGGCCGTGACGCTGGCCAATTGGTGATAGGCACCCGCAACGCGCTGGTCGATGGGCAGATTCTTGGCGACGTGTACCAGGGCGAGCGCCAGACCCAGGCCCCGCGCGCGGTGCTTGATGGCTATGAGCAGAGTCAGACCGCACGTGCTCGCCGGGCCCAGTTGATCGTCGGGCAATACGATCCGGCCTGGTCGGCGACTGCCGGTGGCCTGCAATACCAGCTCGATGCGCTATTGAATCAAGTGCAGATCGGCGCAACTCCCGCAGCAATGCTCACAGCGCCCGGCCTGGCGGATGCCGTGGCGCAGGAACGGGTCGGTAAACTGTTTCTCGACAGCGATCTGCTCAACGGCTTTCAACTCGGCGCGTTGAAGGTCGCCGCCGCGAAATCCATTGTCATCGATCAGGCACTCACCGTTGATTCAGGTGGCGACATCACCTTGTTCGGGCCGCAAGTGCAGGTCAATGCGAACCTGACGGCGCGCGGCGGCAGCCTTAATCTGGGTGATGTCTTGACGGGTAACCCCGGATTGACGACGCCAGCCGGGACGCCTGTCGGGGTCACGGTGGCCGAGGATGTGCAACTCGATGCGCGCGGTCTGTGGAGCAATCTGGGCACCGACCCGGACGACGTCAACAGTCTGGCCTACCTCAATGGCGGTGTGGTGTCGTTGCGCAGTACCGGCAAGGTCAGCCTGGGCAGCGGCAGTCTGCTTGACGTATCGTCCGGCGCGGCGCTGTTGGCCAATGGCAAGACGCGCGGTGGCAAGGGTGGCGACGTGACCGTGGAGTCGACGCCGCTGACTGGCGCGACGCCGTCACAGGTGATCCTTGATGGCGACGTGCGTGGCTACGGTGTGGCCGGGGGCGGCAGTCTGACGATTCAGTCCGGCAAGGTTGTGATCGGTGGATCCGGCGGGGCACTCGCCGACAACACGCTGCATCTGGCCCCGAGTCTGTTCAGCACAGGTTTTGCCAGTTTCAGCGTCACTGGCCTGAACGGTCTGGAAGTCGCTGAAGGCGCTCAGGTCGATGTGGTGATGCCGGTTTATCGGTTCGGCGATGCAGCGCCGCGCCAATCCAGCGGCGTCGATCCGCGCACAGCGCTCGAATTGTGGACCCCCACACTGTTTCAGGAGAACCCCGCCAAAGGCATTCTGACCCAGCGTGGCGGCGCCAGTCTGACGCTCCAGGCCGGTTCCAGTGATCTCGCGCTGATTGACCCGGCGAACAGTCCGCTGTCGATCGGCCACGGTGCACGTATCAGCGTCGATCCAGGGCAGCGCATTAATCTGCGCGGTGCCGGACAGATTACGGTCAACGGGCAATTGAACGCTTGGGGCGGCACCCTCGATATTCGTCAGCAACAGTTTGGCTCGCTGGACGTGGCGACCCGGCTGCAGAACGCCGACCCGCAAGCCCATAACCGTTCGATCTGGATCGGCGAAGACGCGGTGCTGGATGTTGCCGGCCGCGCTTATACCGCCTCGGATGCGTTGGGTCGGGTGTACGGCCAGGTCGGCAAGGGCGGCAGCATTATTCTCGGTGGCGAGATCGATTCGAAGAAACTCACCGCGACGTCAGCCGACGCCTACGTGATTGTGCGCGACGGTGCGCGACTGGACGCCTCCGGCACGCATGCAGTTCTGGATGTCGCCGGGGTCGGATCGACAGACGTCGCCACCGATGGCGGGCGCATTGCCTTGAGTTCTTACAATGGCGTGTTCCTCGATGGTCAGTTGCAGGCAGCAGCGGGTGGCGTCGGTGCGTCGGGTGGACGTCTGGAGATTGCCCAGGACGCGCCGCTCTACCAGATGAATCTGGCGAGCAACGAAGTGCGTGCGCCGCGTGAAATGATCATCAGCCAAGGCTCGGATGGCTCGCTGCTCCCGGCGAATCTGCAGGCCGGCGAAGGCGCGGCGCAGTTGCGTTACGGTCAGACTCGCTTGAGCGCGGAGCGTTTGATGTCGGGTGGTTTCGATCACCTGAGCCTGTTGAGTAACGGCTTGCTTACCTTCGCCGGCGACGTCGATCTGCGCATGAATCAAAGCTTGAATCTGTACACCGGCTCGATCTCGCTGGCACAGGCTGCCAGCGATACGGCGCGGGTCAATCTCGCCGCGCCGAACATGCGCTTGTCGGGGCTGGGTTTATACTTGTCGTCGGATATCAGCATGCGTCCACGGGTGCTGGCCACCCCTACCACACAGGTATCGAACGCTCGATTCACCGCCACCGCTGATTTGCTCGATCTGAGCAACACCTTGTCGTTCGGCGCCGAAGGCACGATTGCGCAGCTCGGTGCGCCGGCCCTTGCCGTCGTCCGTCGAGGTTTCGATCAGGTCACTCTCGACAGTCGTGGCGACATGCGGTTTCTCGCACCGAACGACAACGAACGCAGCTCGCGCTTGTGGACAGCCGGTGACCTCAACTTGCGCGCGGCGCAGATTTATCCCGCCACCGGGGTGTCGGCCGATGTCCGTGTCGGCTATCAGGGCCCGATCCCGATCGCCGAGGATGCCCGCACATTGCGCATCAGCGGCCATGGCGAAGCGCCGCGGGCCTTGCCGTATTCCGCGTTTGGCAGCCTGTTGCTGGTGGCCGGAACCATCGAGCAGGGCGGCGTCATTCGCGCGCCGTTGGGGTTGATCCAGTTGGGAGAGAGCGCGCTGGGCAAGACCCGCGAGCTGCATCTGTTGCCAGGCAGTGTCACCTCGGTCAGCGGCGCGGGTCTGGTCATGCCCTATGGTGGCACCACCGACGGTATCGACTATCGCTACAACGGTAAATCCGTGGCGTTGCACGGGATCGCCGGCGCCCTGGATGGCGTGATCCTCACCGGGCAGTACGTCGATGTACAAAGCGATGCGTTGATTGACTTGTCGGGCGGCGGTGATCTGCGCGGCGCAGGTTTCGTTTCCGGGCGCGGCGGTTCCACCGACGCCCGCTTCAATCCGCTGGTGCGCAACGCTGCCGATGGCACGTTCAGCTTGCCGGGGCTTGGCAGTAACCCGGTGTACGCCATTGTGCCGGGCAACCAAAGTGCTTTTGCGCCGGCGCTTGCCGAGGCGGGTGCGAGCGATCCGCGTCTTGGCCAGCAAATCACCGTCGGCGCCGGTGTACCCGGCCTTGCCGCCGGAACCTACACCTTGCTGCCTTCAACCTTTGCCTTGCTGCCCGGCGCGTTCCGGGTCGAGGTCAATGGCCAGGCAACTCCGGGCATGACCACCGGTGCGCTGAAAATGCGCAATGGTTCCTGGTCCGGTGCCGGTGTGATGTCGATCGCCAACAGCGCTTTACGCGACAGCCTGCCGAGCCAGGTGATCCTGACCTCGGCCGACGTTCTACGCCGCTATTCGCAGTACAACGAAACCAGTTTCACCCAGTTTGTCCAGAGCGATGCAGCCCGGCGGGGTGTGCCACGGGCTTTGGCGCCGATGGATGCGAAGTCGCTGATATTCAAACTCACTGCCGACGATCAATACGACATCGGCATGAATTTCCAGGGCAAGGCCATGTTCGCTCCCGGTGCAGGCGGCGTTGCCGGCACCGCGACCGTGTCGGCCACGCAGTTGGAAGTGCTCGGGCAAGGACAGTCGCACACGCCAGGCTTTGGCGGCGTTTCGGTGTACGCCGACAGCCTCAATCGTCTCGGTGCCGGTCGCCTGAGCCTCGGCGCGACGCCGACCGTCGAATACGGCACGGCGGGTAACTTCATACGGTTTGACGGTAATGCGTCCGACATTGCTTTGCGTAACGGCGCGGTGTTGTCTGCGCCGGAGGTGCTGCTACGCACGACGACCACCAGCGGCGGTATCACCGTCGAAGCGGGGGCGGGGATCAACACACTCGGCCTGGGCAAAGCACCTTACGACTCGAACGACGGTTTCATTTATCAACCGGGCGCCGCCAGCCTGTTGGTTGTGTCCAACGGCTGGACCAATGTCCTCGCGCCGACGGCCGGGAACAGTCTTGATGGGGCCGGCAGTATCCGCATCGGCACTTGCGCGGCACAGCCGTGCACCCAGCCGTCTCTGCTGTATTCCAATGGCAGCATCAGTGCCGCCACCGATAACCGGTTCGAACTCAACGAGGCCGTACGTTTTGGTACCCGTCACCTTGCTCTGGCAGTCGGTGCGATAAATGCCGGTAGTGCTGAAGCGATCGCGGCGGCGGGCCAGGTTCCGAGTGGTCTGAACCTGAACCAGAACGTGCTCGATCGCCTGCTGCGCGGCGACACGCAGTTCGGTGCTCCAGCACTGGAAACCCTGAGCCTGACCACCCGCGATTCGTTCAACTTTTTCGGCAACGTCAGCCTCGATACGCTCGATCCGCAGACCGGCGTCAGTCGCTTGCAGAATCTGGCCCTCGCCACGCCGGCCATCTATGGCATGGGCCAGGCCACTGACGTGGCGACCATTCGCACCGCCAACCTGATCTGGAGCGGTGCGGCCCAGGCGCCGGGTGCGGTGGCCAGCGGCGGGGCGGGCACGGGAAGCGGTACGCTGGACATTCAGGCGCAACGCATCGAGTTCGGTTATGGCCCGAACCCGCAGCCCAACGGCCTGGATCAGAACAACCGATTGGCGCTGGGCTTTGCCACCGTCAATCTCACCGCCAGCGAGCGCATCACCGCCAACCACAAGGGCAGCCTCTCGGTGTACCAGGCGCACGGCGCTTACGATCCTCTGACGGGTTATGCCTACAGCGGCGGCAACCTCAATCTGCGCACGCCGTTGCTTACGGGGGAGGCGGCCTCGGTCAACCTGCTCAAGGCCGGCGACAATCTGACCGTGCGTGGCGTGGCCAACGCGGCGGTGGCTGACGCTCTGGGAGCCGAGTTGACTCTGCAAGGGCGCAATGTGCTGCTCGACGGTCGCATTGCGCTGGCCAGCGGCAAACTGGTGGTCAGGTCCGAGAACGATCTGAACCTGACCGGTGCTGCGCAACTGGACATGGCCGGACGCGCGCTGCCGTTCAACGACGTCACAAAGTACAGCTGGGGCGGCGACGTTGCGCTGTACAGCGATCGCGGCAATATCCGCCAGGCCAGCGGGTCGCGTATCGACCTATCGGCGCAGAACAATCAGGCTGGTCATCTCAGTGCCGTCGCACTGGCAGCGGACGCGGGAACGGTCGATCTGCAGGGGGAGATCCTTGGCGCCAGCAGTGGTTACTACGATGCCGGTGGCACGCTCGTGCCGTACAAGGCCGGCGGCGTGGACATCCGCGCGCAGCATTTGGGCGCCGATCTGAACGAAGCGTTTACCGCGCTGAACCAGCGTCTGAATGGCGGGCAGGTGTTCGGCAGCCGCAGCTTCCAGCTCAAGCAGGGCGATCTGCTGATTGGCGACGGCCTCAAGGCCGGCGAGGTCAGCGTCTCGGTGGACAACGGCAGTCTGCGCGTGAACGGCCTGATCGACGCCAGTGGCGAACGGGTCGGCAGCATTCGTCTTTCCGCCAATAACGGTTTGACCCTGACCGGCAATGCCGTGCTCGATGCCCATGGTCGTGTGCTGCGGGTCGACAGCTACGGCAAGATTATCGATGCCCCCAACCGCGCCATGGTCGAACTCGATTCCGGTGATGGTCTGCTGACGCTGGCCGCCGGCGCACGGATCGATTTGCGCCATGGCACCGACGCTCCGATGGGCAGCGCGGCCGGTCAGAACGATGGTTTGTCGCGCGGTACGCTGGAGCTCAATGCACCGCGTATCGGCGCAGGTGACATTGCCATCGATGCCAGTGGCGTGCTGAATATTCAGGGCGCGCGCTCCATCGGCCTGAATGCCACGCGGCGCTATACCGATGCTGCCGACGGCACCGATGTGGCAGTCAGCGGACGCCCATATCAGGTGATCGATCAGGCTTATCTGGACGGTATCCATGCCGACAGCACTGCGTTCATCGATGCGGCGCTGGGCAACGGCGATTTGCTGCAACGCAAACTGGCCGGATTGAATAACGCGGCTTATAGCGATGCGTTCCATCTACGCCCGGGCGTAGAAATCGCCAGCAACACCGCCGATGGCGATCTGGTGGTGCAGGGCGATCTGGATTTGTCCGGTTACCGCTATGCCAGCCTTAATCCACACACGCAAAAAACTGCCGTTTATGGCTCGGGAGAATCCGGCAGCCTGCTGATCCGCGCGGGTGGCAATCTCGATATCTACGGCAGCATCAACGACGGCTTTGCGCCGCCGCCGGAAACCGTTGACGACGCCGGGTGGAAACTGGTGCCGGGCATCCAGCCCTTCGGTGGTGACCTGATCGTTCCGGGCGCCGGGGTAACGCTGGCACCAGGCACGCTGTTTCCGGTCGGCACGACCCTCAATTACGACTTGCCGATACAGGGCGCGACGCTGGCCAGCGGCACGCTGTTGCCAACCCAGGGCATCCTCGCCGGGCCTTACACAATGACCGCCGGCACGGTGTTGACGGGTGCGGTGCATGATGCCGATGGCAATCTGCTGTACGCCGCCGGTACCTTGCTCAATGACAACGTGACCTTGCCAGCCGGCAGCCGCCTGGGGGCCGGAACCCGCTTGAACGCCGCCACAGACATGCAGGCGATGCTGTGGCCCAAAGGCGTGCCGTTGCCGGGCACGTTTGCCGATAACCAGATCGTCGGGGTGAAATTAAGCAGCGAATTGGCGTTGTTGCGCGGCTCGCTGATTCCGTCGATGACCAACGTAGTGCTGGCTGACGGCACGGCCTACATCGATTTGCGTCCGTTGAACGGCACGCAACAAGGACGCAACTGGGCCCTGGCGAGCATGCTGCCGTCGGGCAGCACGTCGTGGTCAATGCGCGTGGTTGCCGGGGCAGACCTTGACGCTGCCGACACTCGTATCGTCAAACCGCTGACCAGCGAAGGTCATTTGCGTCTGGCGGATACGCATTACGGCATGCTCGTCACCACGAAAGTTCTCGACACCACCTGGGCGGTGGACAACCCGTTGGGGTTCCCGGCCGGGGAGGTGGTCAAGGAAGATGAAATGTTCTGGTGCGATTACATTCCTGGTGTCTGTGTCGCGCCCGCCAAGTTCCTCTGGGCGGATGGCAACATGTTGGGCATGCCGACCGGTACCCCGGTTTCCGAGGGTGATTTGTTCTGGTGCGATATCGATCCCAATTCGTGCCTGCCCAATGTCGGCGGCACCACGGTGTCGACGCATACGCAGATGTTCAGCGTGCTGCGCACCGGCACCGGTGACCTCGATGTGCTGGCGGCTGGCAACCTGAGTATGGAATCACCCTTCGGTGTTTACACGGCGGGTACGCAGTCGAGTGATGTCGAGGCGCGTTACAACCAGCCACGTGGGCGTCTGTCGGATGACGGTTCTGTGCTTGGCAGCGCTGGCAGCGATAACGAGAAATGGGTCGATGGCGGCAGTGACAGCCTCTATCAAGCGTGGTACCCGCAACTGGGCGGCAATCTGACGATCGGCGCCGGCGGGTCGGTGTCGGGCGATGTCATCGGGCAACGTGCTGTGAACCCACAACTCGAAACCCGCCCGCAAGTGTCCAGCGTGGCCGTGGGCAATTGGTTGTGGCGCCAGGGCACTGGCAATGGCGAGATACCGACAGCCTGGTGGATCAACTTCGGCAGCTACGCAACGCAGCCGTTATCAGGCGAATCCGGTAAGGCGCCTTACCTTGTCGGTTTCACCGGGTTCGGTACCCTCGGCGGCGGCAACATCAGTCTGCGCGCGGGCGCCGACGGCGGCATGCTTGATCCGCTCGGCGATGGTCGCTCCAATTTTTATCCACGGGGGCAGGGGCTGATCGTTGCGGTGGGTAGCACCGGACGAGTACGGAGCGATGGCAGCCTGCAATTGACCGGTGGCGGCGACATCGATATGCGTCTGGGCGGTTCGCTCAACCCATCGCTACTGGCCCGCGCGCGGGAAAACGGAACGCAAGCGCCGCGCCACGATCTGCAAGGTGCGGTAATCAACCTGCGCGGTGCTGCGCAAGTCAGCGCGAGTGCGTTGGGCGGCGTCAATCTGCAATATGGCGCGTTTGCGCAGGATCAGGATCCGCGCGAAGTCCGCGCCTATGACCCGTTCACCTCAACCCTGAGCAGCGCCACCGGCGGTCTGGTATTGATTCCCGGTGACTCGGGCATGCGCCTGAGTACGCGGGGCGATCTGGTGCTGGGCGGCGCCGCGGATCCGGGGCGTGTGCGCCTGCAAAACTCCACGGCGTTTACCGACGGCAGTGGCGTGGCCCATGCGGGCGGCGGTTTGACTGGCTTCTCGCTGTGGACCGAGCACACCGCGATCGATCTGTTTTCGGCGGGGGGGAACCTGACGCCGAGCACGCAATTGGCCGAAAGCGATCTGCTGACCAATGCCAGCTACAACGTCTCGCCGACCGACGGACGCTTTGTCTATCCGTCGGTCCTGCGTGCGGTGGCAGCCCAGGGCTCCATTTATGCCGGTCCCTCGGCAACCTACAGCCCCGGCAATGCGCCGCCTGCGTCGGGCTACTCGTTATTGCTGGCGCCGTCGGCTGCGGGTCAGCTGGAACTGCTGGCAGGCGACTCGATCTATGCCGGTGGTTACGCGATCAATCAATCGGGCGCCAGTCCTTCGGCAATCACTACAGTGTTTGCGCCATCCTTCAACGGCTATGACAACAACCTTGCGAGCCGGCCGATCATGACCAATAACAGCCCGGACGGCGTCGCGACGAAAACCAACGCGTTGTACCCGTTGTTTGTGTTCGGGGCCAACAGTTATTCGGGGCTTGCTGATGTGCAGGGACCGGCACGGTTCTATGCGTTGACCGGGGACCTGGTGGGGGTGCGCAGCGGCGAAACGCTGACGTTCAGCCAATTTGGCGTACCGCAGCGCACCTGGTACGAAGCTGCCGGCCCGGTCTGGATGCTCGCCGGCCGCGACATCGTCGCATCCGGCACCTATCTGGGCCAGCCAACCAAAGTACCGACTGACGGGATGGGTCGTAGCAACGAAGAGATCGCTTCCAGCGGCAACCTGTTCATTCATAACCGGCCAAACGATGTGTCGCGGGTTACGGCGGGGCGCGACATTCTTTACAGCAGCTTTGATATCGGCGGCCCAGGTGTGCTTGACGTCAGCGCAGGACGCAACATTTTGATGGAGGACCGGGCCAGCATCACCAGCATCGGGCCGGTGTTGGCAGGCGATCGCCGCCCTGGCGCCAGCGTGGTGTTGCAGGCGGGTGTTGGTGCGCAAGGGCTGGATTACTCGCGCTTCATCGCGCGATACCTGAATTCGCAGAACGTCGCGGACTCCGCTGTGGCCCTCAGCGCGCAACCGGGCAAAGTGGTCGAGACCTACGTCGAAGAACTGCAGAGTTGGCTTAGCCTCGGTTATGGCTTCAAGGGTAGCGACGAACAGGCGCAAGCCTTCTTCGCCGCACTGCCGAGTACCGAGCAGGCGATCTTCGCCCGCCAGGTGTACTTCGCCGAATTGCGCGCCGGTGGCCTGGAATATACCGATGCCGACGGCCCGCGCACCGGCAGTTACTTGCGCGGTCGCAACGCCATTGCGGCGCTGTTCCCGACCACTGATGTGGCCGGCAATCCGATTCGCTACGACGGCGATATCACGATGTACGGCGGCGCCGGGGTCAAGACGCTGTTTGGCGGCGATATCCAGATGCTCACGCCGGGCGGTGGCCAGGTGTTCGGCATCGAAGGCGCGGCGCCACCGTCGACAGCGGGGATCATCACCCAGGGCTCGGGCGACATTCAGTTGTACTCGCAAGGCAGCATTCTGCTCGGCCAGAGCCGGATCATGACCACCTTCGGCGGCTCGATTCTCGGCTGGTCCGCCGAGGGCGATATCAACGCCGGTCGCGGTTCGAAAACCACCGTGGTCTACACACCGCCGAAACGTGTGTACGACACCTGGGGCAACGTCACGCTGTCGCCGTCGGTGCCGAGCACCGGCGCCGGTATCGCCACACTCAATCCGATCGCCGAAGTGGCGCCGGGCAACATCGACCTGATCGCGCCACTGGGCACCATCGATGCCGGCGAGGCGGGGATCCGCGTGTCGGGTAACGTCAACATCGCCGCGCTGACGGTGGTCAACGCCGCGAACATTTCCGTGCAAGGCAAAGCGACCGGCGTGCCCGTGGTGTCGGCGGTCAACACCGGCGCAATCACCTCGGCGAGTTCGGCGGCTACCTCGGCGACCCAAGCGGCAGAAGACGTCGCCCGTCAGCAACAGGCAGCAGCGCGGCAGAACCAGGCCTCGGTGTTCACCGTGCAGGTACTCAGCTTCGGTAACGAGCAACTGGCACCAACGCGCGATGGTGCCAGCCGAGCGCCGACGACGGGCTACAACCCGGACAGCCCGGTGCAGGTACTCGGCGCCGGGGCGCTGGATGAACAGGCGAAACAGCAGCTGACCGAGGAGGAGCGTGGGCAGCTGTCTTTGTAAAAGACTCTCGTGTAGTACGTTTGGGCGGCCGGTTGGCCGCCTTTTTTTATGAGTGGTTATGGATATTTTTTACGGGCGTGCAACACGGTCAGAATATTGATGTGGTCTGTCACCCGATAGACCAGTAAATAATTCGAGTTGATGACCATTTCGCGAGTGCCCGGTATTCGGCCGGAGCGGAAACCATGCGGTATCCAGGAAAGCCTTCGCGCTGCCGCGCTGAGCTTTTGGTGCAGTGCAACTGAAGCGACAGTGTTGCGTTGTTCAACGTATTCGATGATGTCAGCCAGATCTCCAAGAGCCGGTTTACTCCAGCTAACCGGCAGCGCGTCGATTCTTGCGTCTCTCTTCCAGCATCTGACCTAGCAGCACCATTGCCTCATCGTGGGGGATAGGCGGGCGTGGATCATCAAGTGCGGCTTGTACCTTGGCGCGATACCAAAGGTCGTAATCCGCAGCCTCTTCTTCGGTTTCGAAGTCTGAAACGATAAGTGAAAGTTCAGCGCTCATAATGACCTCCATGATCAATGTGAAGCAGTCTAAGGGGGATGTGGGCTCGTTGTCGTCACTGGCGGGACGAGGGACTCATCATCTCCAACCAAACGATGCAAATCTGTCAGACGCTTCGCTTGTGATGCACGTGAAGTCGATCAGGGGTGTAGTTCGATTCTGTAGGAAATCAGCTTTTGGCGATTGGGCTGACAGCTTCCAAAATATGGCTCGGCGCCAACCCATGTCCTCATGTTGTCTTCGGCGGCTCGATTCTCGGCTCGTACCCCGAGGGCGGCCGGATGGCCGCCTTTTTTAGAGTGAATGGGTCCGGGGATATTTTTGTCGAGCGTGAAGTACCCTCAGAATTTGGATACCCCCGTTCACCCGATAAACCAGAAGATAGTTCGGATGGATCACCATTTCGCGAGTGCCAGGCACCCGACCGGATCGGTAGCCGTAGGGGATGGAAGAAAGTTTTTGCGCTGCGGCTCCGGCTTTGCGTCGCAATGAAACCGATGCACCGGAATTGTATTGGTCGATGTACTCAAAGATGTCAGCCAGTTGACTAATAGCCTTGTAGCTCCATTTAACCTGCAGCGCGGCGCTTCCTGCGGTTTTTTTCAATCATCTGGTCGAGCATCACCATGGCTTCCGCATGGGGAATGCCCGGATGCGGATCATCAAGTGCTTCCTGTACCTGCGCACGGAACCAAAGGTCGTAATCCGCAGCCTCTTCTTCGGTTTCGAAGTCTGAAACGATAAGTGAAAGTTCAGCGCTCATAATGACCTCCATGATCAATGTGAAGCAGTCTAAGGGGGAGTTGGCTCGTTGTCGTCACTGGCGGGACGAGGGACTCATCATCTCCAAACAGACGATGCAAATCTGTCAGACGCTTCGCTTGTGATGCACGTGAAGCCGATCAGGGGTGTAGTTCGATTCTGTAGGAAATCTGCTTTTGGTCATTGGGCTGACAGCCGCCGCTCAAAGCGGCGGCCAAAGCCACGCCGCACTCAGTTGCCGTCCGCCACCTTGCGCTCGATCTCATCGACTTTGCGCTGCAGCTCTTCCGCTTCCTGCTCTTTGACCCGAGTGGAAGAGGGCGTGATGACCTTGTCCACGCCTTCGGTCTTGCCATCGCGGTCCTGCAGATCGCGTTCGACCACGTTCACCGGTTTGCCGCTGGCATCGGTGGGCGGGGCGTTGGGGGTTTTGTCGTCGTTGGGGTTCATGGCGCGGGCCTCCTGTTGGTGTACACATTGGAGACAGCGCGGCGGCAGACGTTCGAAATTTTTCAGGGCCATGCCCTCTCCCGCAGGAGAGGGCACCGCGGCGATTTTCAGTCCTTGAGAATGTCGCGGTCCTTGGTTTCCGGCAGGAAGAACGTGCCGAGTATCGCCGTCGCCACTGCAATGACGATCGGGTACCACAGCCCGTAGTAGATATCGCCGGTGGCCGCGACCATCGCGAAGGCCACGGTCGGCAGGAAACCGCCGAACCAGCCGTTGCCGATGTGGTAGGGCAGCGACATCGAGGTGTAGCGGATGCGCGTCGGGAACAGTTCGACCAGCCACGCGGCGATCGGGCCATACACCATGGTCACGTAGATCACCAGCACGGTCAGCAGAAGCAGCATCATCGGATAGTTGATTTTCGCCGGGTCGGCTTTTTCCGGGTAACCGGCGTCTTTCAGCGCCGCGGCGAGGTTGGCGGTGAAGGCGTCGTTGCGGGTCTTGAAGTCGGCGGCGGGCAGGGCGCTGCCTTCGAAACTCTCGACCACGCGATCACCGATACGCACCTGCGCGACCGTGTTCGGTTCGGCGGCGACGTTCTCGTACGGGATCGCGCGTTTCGCCAGCAGTGTCTTGGCCAGGTCGCAGGAGCTGGTGAATTTGGCCTTGCCCACCGGATCGAACTGGAACGAGCACTGATCCGGGTTGGCGATCACCTTGACCGGATTTTTCTCCTGGGCGACGAACACGTCCGGGTTGCCGTACTGAGTCAGCGCATGAAAGATCGGAAAGTAGGTCAGTGCCGCCAGTAGGCATCCGGCCATGATGATCGGCTTGCGCCCGATGCGATCGGACAGGCTGCCGAAGATCACGAAGAACGGTGTGCCGATCAGCAGCGAACCGGCGATCAGCAGGTTGGCGGTCTGCGCGTCGATCTTCAGGGTTTGCAGAAGGAAAAACAGCGCATAGAACTGCCCGGTGTACCAGACCACCGCTTGCCCGGCGGTACCGCCAAGCAGCGACATGATCACCACTTTGAGGTTGTCCCAGCGCGCAAAGGATTCGGTCAGCGGCGCTTTCGAGGCCTTGCCCTCGTCCTTCATTTTCTGGAATACCGGCGACTCGCTCAGTTGCAGGCGGATGTACACCGACACGGCCAGCAGAATGATCGACAGCAGAAACGGAATCCGCCAGCCCCACGCCTCGAACGCTTCGGTGCCCAGCGCCGTGCGGCAGGCGAGAATCACCAGCAGCGACATGAACAGACCGAGGGTGGCGGTGGTTTGAATCCACGAGGTGAAAAAGCCGCGCCGATTACGTGGCGCGTGTTCGGCCACATAGGTCGCCGCGCCGCCGTATTCCCCGCCCAGCGCCAGACCTTGCAGCAGACGCAGGGTGATGAGGATGACCGGTGCGGCGACGCCGATGGTCGCGTAGCCGGGCAGCAGACCGACGATTGCCGTCGACACGCCCATGATCACTATGGTGATCAGAAACGTGTGCTTGCGCCCGATCATGTCACCCAGACGCCCGAAGACGATGGCGCCGAACGGCCGCACCGCAAACCCGGCGGCGAAGGCCAGCAGGGCAAAGATGAATGCGGTGGTTTCGTTGACGCCAGCGAAGAAGTGCTTGGCGATGATCGCCGCCAGTGAGCCGTAGAGGTAAAAGTCGTACCACTCGAAAACCGTGCCCAGCGAGGACGCGAAGATGACCTTGCGCTCCTCCCTGGTGATGCCGCCGCTGCGGGGCGGTGTGCCGGTGGATGCTGTGTCGATTGTGGCCATGGGTGTTCTCCGTCGTGCTTATTGTTGTAGGCCGGAGTCCCCCGTTACTGCCTGTCGCACTCTGGCCCGTTGGCATCTGCCGCCGTTGCTCTAGCGTGAAGCTTGCACAGTCTGACCGCCTCGCAGGGCTGCAAGGTTTCCTCAAGCATAATCAGCTTTTGGCGAATATCCACTGGGCCATTTGTTCGCGTTGTCGATTAAAGATAAGTTGCTTGCGGCCGATAGCTGCCGACCAGCCTTATTCACAGTTAACTTTTCAGGGACGATGCCCATGAATGCTTCATTGCAGAGCGCTGCGGCGCAAATTCGCCAGGCGGTGCGGGTCGCCACCGAGGGACTGGTGGGGCGTGAGCAGTTGGCCGAATTGATTGTTCTGGCCGCCGTCGCGCAAGAACATATCCTCGTCATCGGCCCGCCCGGTACGGCCAAGAGTGCCGTGGTACGCCGTGTGGCGCAGTCCATGGGCGGGCGCTATTTCGAATACCTGCTGGGGCGTTTCACCGAACCTTCTGAACTGTTCGGCGCGGTGGACCTGAAAAAGCTGCGCGAAGGCACGGTGGAAACCGACGTCAGCGGCATGCTGCCCGAAGCTGACATCGTGTTCCTCGATGAGGTCTTCCTTGGGTCCACCGCCATCCTCAACACCCTGCTTGGCGTGCTCAATGAACGGCGCTTTCGGCGTGGTCATACGCACGTTCAATGCCCGTTGCGTGTCTGCGTCGGCGCTTCCAATGGTTTGCCGGACGATGAAGCCCTGGCGGCGTTTGCTGACCGTTTTCTGCTGCATCTGTTTGTCGATTCCGTGCCGGACAATCAGCTTGAGGCGATGCTCGCCGGCGGCTGGCAATCGGAACAACGGCCGGTTCAACAGTTGCTCGGTCTGACTCAACTGGACACCCTTGGACAGGCGTTGCAAAGCGTTGACCTGAGCACCGTTCGCCCGGCGCTGGCGCAAGCGATTCGCCAATTGCGTGAAGCCGGTATCGAGCTGTCAGATCGACGTATCGTCAAATCGCAACGACTGATCGCCGCCGCCACGTTGCTCAGCGGACGCCTGCACGCCAGCGCTGCCGACCTGTGGCCGTTGCTGTACGTGTTGCCGACCCGGGAAACCCAGCAGCACGGCCGCGAAATTCTGCGGGAGATGTTGGCGCAGTCCAGTAACCGCCATCTGTTCAGTGCGGTCGAGGAAGCGACACTGCAACCGATGTCTCGGGTCAGCCGCTTGCTGGAAACTGCCGAAGAGTATCTGGCCCGTACCGAGCCGCCGGCGAGCGCACTGCTCGAAGGGCTGCTGCGTGAGATCGATGCCAACTTCGATGACCTGACGATCCCGGCGTCGCTGCAGGATTTGCGCGGTCAGGTGGCGCGTCTGCTGACGACTGCCGCATGACTGTCCGCTCTTTCAGCTGGGGCTGGCGCCCACGGCAGGTGCCGGTCACGCCTCAAGCCGCGGTGGCGTGGGGCGGCGTTGCCCGGCGCCTGCATGCGCGGTTGCTGTTGCTGCCCACGGAGCAGGCCTCACGTTTGCAAGCAACGGCCAATCGCGACGTCCTGGTGGTGGCCGGTGCCGCTGCGGACCTGCCCTGGATCGACGGCGTCGCCTACGCCGCAATGGACGCTCATGCACCGCACCTGTGGTTGCCGACCCGCTGGGAGCCGGACAGGCCGACAGATTTGCTGGCACACGCGCTGGCGGAAAAATTCCAGCGAACGCCGCTGCTGTTGTGGCGGGATCCGCCGACAGTGGTGCCTCTGGATCGACAACTGCCGGTCAGTGCAGCGCATTTACAGCGCATCGAATATTTATGGGCAGGACGCTGAATGCAATTACCTGAATCCTTGCACCCCTGGCGCGAGTGGCTGCAATGGTTCGCCCCGGAACAACTGCCACTGTTCGCCGACCTGCTCGGACGACTGGCGCCGACACTTGGCCCGCTGCGGGGCTTGCAGCAGGGCGGTGTGCCTGAGCCGGATGGTCTGGGCGATTTGCAGCGGCGCGGGCCGTACGAACGGCTGCTTGGTAGTGAATGGCTGCTGGCTGATGAAGCGCCTGATGAGTTTCTGCGCCGCGCGGCCGTGGGTGAACACCTGTTTCTCGCACCGCAACGCCGCGCTCGCCAGGCCAGCCGGCTGATCGTGGTGCTGTTCGACGCCGGGCCGCTGCAACTGGGCGCTGCCAGGCTGGTACACATTGTCTTGCTGATTCTGTTGGCGCGCCGCGCCGAAGAGGCCGGCGCGCAACTGCTCTGGGGCGTTTTACAGCATGAGCCGCAGTTGCACGCGTTCGATTCCGCAACCCGGCTCAAGCAACTGCTCGCTGCCCGCACTTTCAGCACGGTGAGCGATGCGCACTGGCAGGCATGGTGTAGCTGGCTGCAGGGGGCGCCTCAGCCCATCGGCGAATGCTGGCGGGTGGGGCAGCGTCTGCCGGCGACTGAGCGGCGCGTCTCTTCCCATTCGGTGCAAGTGTCTCGCAGCCTTGATGGCAGCAGTCTATCGGTGCAAGTGCAAGCCGCGCATTGCCGTCACGTGTCGCTGCCGATGCCCGACGAGCGCCTTGCCCTGCAACTGCTCAAGGGCCAGTTTGAGGGCGAGGTCGTCACGGCTGCGCCTTCGGCCATGGGGAGCGCGCCGCGCGTAGCGCTGACGTCGCAACCGGTAATATCCAGTGCCGGTACCCGTGTCGCGCTGAAAATGCTCGATGCACCGGGCCTGGTGGTGATCAGGCTGCCGGAGCTTCATCAAAAGAAGCCATTGGATGTGCGCTGCATCCTGTGGAGCAGGGAACGCATGCCGCTGAGCGCGCTGTTCTTCGGTCGCGCTGTCGGGGCCATCCTGAGCAATCAAGCGCAGCTCACGTTCTGGGGCATTCCAGGTTGCCCGCCGGTGGATAGGCCAGGCCTGGAAGAGCTGAAAATGCCGCCGGGCACGGCAAATTTCCTTCCGGCCGTGGGCTTGCAAGCCAGGCTCGCCAGTCGCTTGTTTCTGCTCGATAGCCACGGGCACCTGGCTTACTGGATTGTGACGCACCCGAAAAACAGCGACGTTGCCGGAACAGGGCAGACCCATCGTCTGGCGAACAATGTGCTGTCGATGGCGCAGGTATTCAGTGATGTCCTGGCCTACGTGCGCCGTGACGGCGATTGGTTGCATGCGCACTCGGTCAATCCGGATGGACGAGGTTCCGCGCATGCGCTGGGAAAAGCCGAAGGCGTCAGCCAGGTCCTGTTTGCGAGCAGCGTCCGTTGGCGTAACGGTTTCGGTGGTTGCGCTTTGCGCTCGATGAATAACGAATGCGAGAGCTGGCTTGTGTTTGCTGCCGCCGGGTCGCCAATGGCGACGGTACGTCTGGAACTGGCACGCGGCTGGAAAGGCATTGGCCTGCTCCACGAAGATAACCAACGTTATCTGCTGCTGATGCTCAGTCCCGGTCAACAGGCGATTGCCCTGCACCACGGTGACGATAGGGAGACCCTGTTCACCACCAGCGACGTCATTGCCAAAGTCAGCTTCTGTCCGTTGAGCGGGCTGATCGCTGCACTGACCAACGCCCGCGAATTGCTGGTGTACTCGGTGCCGCGACGATTGATGCGTCTGCGGGTGTTGTGTAATCAGGCACCGGAAAACAAGGACGCCAAACATGCATGAAACGGACGCAGGATTGATCCGCCGCCCGCTGTTGACCGGGCATCAACGGATTGCAGGTTTGTGGTTTTCCGCTGAGCGCTTCTCGCACAACGAGCGGGCACAACTGCTTCTGGAGAACTGGCAAGCCGGTGCCACTGCCTATCGTTTTGCGCAGGGTGATCTGCTTTGCCTGGCGCAGACGATGACCGTACAGTGCGAGGCGGTAGTCGGCTGGCCGCTGATTCACGTGGGCCATACCCTGTGTTCGGCGCTGCTGGATCCGCAGGAAACGCAATGTTTGCCGCGGGCTGATCTCTGGCTGGTGCGCGGCAGTCAGGTAAGTGCCATGCATCTACGCGATGCGCTGGTGTTGACGCCCGGTGAGTGGCTGGACATCACAGGCGTCACGCTCCTCGATACCTACGATTGTCGCCAGGCACTGGCGGAACCGCTGATCGAGCCACTGCCAGTCAATACGGATGTTCGCCAGATCCTCGGCGATGCGTTGAAGCCGGTCAGTGCGCAACAGCAACAGGTCATGCAGGCGCTGCTTGAACGACAGCACAAGGCGAAGGCTGCGCCGCACCAGTCCCGACAATCCGAGGGCACTGGCTGGACGTCACCTGAGCCAATTGCCCTGCCATGGATGAAACTCGTCGTCAGTCTGGTGTTGTTGCTGGCGGTGTTCTGGATGGGCTATCAGAGCCAGCACAGCGGTGTGCACGCGATTGAGGTGGATCGCGTAACGCCGCTGTCGGTACAGATCGGCGCCGTGGTGGTCGGATTGCTGATCGGAACAATTACGTTGACGCTGGTTCTCGCGGGTTTGCGGTATTTGTTGCGACGGCCTGCAGCGACGGCGCCATCTGCCTCAATGGCGCCATCGCGGCCCGCAATCCATGCTCGCGCACAATCCGCCGTACACAAACCAGCGCTCTGGCGCCGCTGGGTCACGCGCCTGACTCAACATTCGCGGCTGTCTGCGCTCTACGGCAGACGTCAGGCGACGTATATCCAACGCATGCTCGCAATGTTCGAAGACGGCGATCTTGCAGAAGCGCTGCGCCACGCCATTCCCCTGGGCGCCGAGCAGCACAGCGGAGAGCAATCGTTCGGTACCCCGCAGCGCCGCGCGGATCTGTCCCTCAGCAGGCAACCCACGCTGGCCAGGGCGATGGTTTTCGAGCATGACATCGAGACCGATCTGCGTCGTATCTACCGCCAGAGCTTCGAACGGCTGGATCGGCAACAGCGCATCGAAGAGGCGGTGTTTGTGCTCGCCGAGTTGCTCAAGGTCCGTGACGAAGCACTGGACTATCTGGAAAAACACGGTCGCGAACAACAAGCAGCCGACCTTGCGCTGGCCTGGGACATGCCCGCTGCGACGATCGTGCGGCTGTTATGCTTGGCAGGCGACTGGCAGCGCGCCTTGTTGGTTGCGCGCCGTGATGACGCTTTTGCAGATGCCGTGGCCATGCTGCAGGTCAAGTCACCTCTGTTCGCTGAGCGCCTGCGCCTGGAATGGGCTGAGTCGTTGGCGCGCAAGGGGCTTTGGTTGCAAGCTGTCGAAGCGCTATGGCCGCTGACGGCCGAGCGCCAGCGGGCGACGCAATGGTTGTTGAATGCCGAGGCAGCTGGCGGCAGCCTTGCTGTCGGGGCATTGGTCAAACGGGCGATCCTTCTGCCCGATACCCTGATCGCTTACGCTGAGCGCATCGAGCAATTGCGCGACGACCCTGCGCGTCACGGCGAACGTGCGACATTGGCCGAAAGTCTGTTGCAACATAAGGCGCATACGGCCGCACTGGCCTGGCTGGCGGGCGCTACCGTCCACGCGGTCGTTGCCGACCAGATGGACGGGCACGGGCGCCTGTCGCAGACGCAGTTGCAGGCACTGGTCAGCATGAGCAAAGACAGACTTCTGCAGATTGATCTGCCAGAACAACTGCCGACGCGCTCGGCAGCTCATGCACGGAGCAAGGATGGCTTGCCCTTGCAGTGGCAAGCGCCGCAAAGGGGCAGTCGGGCGATCCTCGACGCTGTACCGCTGGAAGATCAGCGCTACCTGCTCGCGCTGGGCGAAGCCGGAGCGGTGGTAATTGATGCCCATGGACGGACACTCTTCCAGTTCGCGTTGCCGGCCCAGCATATCGTGCTGGCTCATGGGCGACAGGTGGCGCTGGTGCTCGCGAGGCGTGACGAGGTGTGGCGCATCGGCAAACTGGATCTGGCGACATGCGTGGCTACCGATCTCGGGGTACAGATGTTCGACGTGTTCAGTCGCACCTTCAACGGTTCCAACTGGACGATCGGACGCGGAAAACAGGTGCGGGTGGTGGATGTCGATCGAGGCTTCGAAACCCTTTGGCACGTGGGCGACCTGCCTGCGCCGATCCTCGCTCTGAAAGACGATGTATACAACGAATCCCTTTGGCTGGCAGAACCGGAGAAAGGCGCGCAGGTATGGCATTACCGATTGCCTGAGCGCCGCTTGATGACGCGGCTCGAAGTCTCACCGATCGGTTCTGCCGATCGCTATCTGCTCAACGCCGATGGCCGGGTCAAGGTCATGACGGTTCTGCCTGAAAACGACGCCGGCGCTCCCGAACTAGTGATCGAGGGGCAACACGAGTGCAATCAATATCCGTTGCCGGAACTGGACATCAATAAGGCGCTGGATGAGCAGGTGGATGCCCACTGGCATGAACATGTGATGTTCATCGGTTATCCGGTCAACGATCACGATATGCGCTGGCACTTCGTTGCCACGAATAGCATGCGGCATATTGTGACACTGCATTGGCCTCGCCACGGCGTTCGCCTGCGCGCCGTTGGCGCCGACCATGTGCTGTTCGACGATCAGGGCCGATTAAGCCATTTCAACGTCGACACCGTCACACAACACAACCTGACGCTGAACTGACTGAGGGGCCGGCCTACGCTTTCACCCAACGCTGCCGGCTCCAGGCACTCAGCCAGTCGACCAGAAACACCAGCAACAGCATCGCCAGAATCACTGTGCTGGCCTGCGCTTCCTGGAACAGGCTCAGGCTGACATAGAGCATCTGGCCCAGGCCGCCGGCGCCGACAAAACCCAGTACGCTGGCCATGCGGATGTTGTTTTCCCAGCGATACAGGCAGTAGGCGAGCAGTTGCGGAGCGAGGTTGGGCAGGGTGCCGTAGCAGAACGCCAGAATCGGATTGCCGCCCTGTAAGCGAATCGCCTCGGCGGGTTGTGGCGGAGTGTTTTCCAGCGCTTCGGCGAACAGCCGACCGAGCACGCCGGTGGTGTGCAGGGCGAGGGCGAGGGTGCCGGCGTTCGGCCCGAGCCCGGCGGCAAGCACCATCAGCGCCGCCCAGACCAGCTCCGGAATCGCCCGCAAGCCATTGAGCAGCAGGCGCGCCGCACTTTGCAGCGGCCAGCCGAAACGCCCGGCGGCGGGCAGCGCCAGGACGATGCCGAACAATGCCGCAAGCAAGGTGCCCAGCGCGGACATGGCCAGGGTTTCCAGCGAACCGTGGGCGATGGCTTTCAGGTAGCCCGCGCTCAAGTCAGGGCTGAGAAAACGCTGCACATAACTGCCCATTTGCTTGAGGCTGTTGGCGCTGCCCAGTTCGGCAAGATCCAGCTCCAGATAGGCAAAGGACGCGCACACCGCAAATGCGATGGCGACGATCAGCAGCAGATTGACCAGACGCCTCATGTCAGCCTCCAGCGCAGCAAGCGGCTGAGTTGGTCGGCGCACAGCACCAGCAGCAGGAACGTCAGCAACATGCTGGCGACTTCACCGCCGGCGAACATGCGGATCGACAGGTCGATCTGTTGCCCCAGGCCACCGGCGCCGACAAAGCCCATCACCACCGAGGCACGGATTGCGCACTCCCAGCGATAGACCGTGTAGGAGAGCAATTCGGCAGCGACATTCGGCAGCGTGCCGTAAGCAAACGCCGCCAAACGACCGCTGCCGGCCTGCAACAACGCGTGCGCCGGGCGCTGGTCGGTGGATTCGAAAATCTCCGCGTAGACCTTGCCGAGCATGCCGCTGTAGGTGATGGCGATGGCCAGCACCCCCGCCGCCGGGCCGAGGCCAACGGCACGGACAAACAACAGTGCCCAGACGATTTCCGGCACGCTGCGCAGAAAAATCAGCAAGCCGCGCACCGGCCAGCGCAACAAGCGCCCGGGCAGGCTCGGCACGCCACCGCGTGACGCCGCCGAGAGTGACAGCGCGCGGCTGGCGATCAGGCTCGCCGGCACCGCCAGCAGCAGGGCCAGGGCCATGCCCGCCGTGGCAATCGCCAGGGTTTGCAGGGTCGCTTTGAAAAGTAATTGCAGGAACGCTTGATCGTGCGCCGGTGGCCAGAACGCCGAAACGAAACGGCCCATTTCGTTCTGGCTATCGGCCTGAAACAGCACGCCCAGATCCAGCTCACTGAGCTGAATGCCCGGCCACAGCAGGGCCAGCGCCAGCAGCGTCAGCAACAATCGCGGCCACGCCGCCGGGTCCCGTGAGTCAGCTTTCAGCATCGCGGAATCTGCACAATCAAAGGCGCGACCGCCGGCGCTGGCGATTGCAGTTGTTCATTGGCGTACAGCGCATCGAGCTTGTCCCGGCTGACTTGCTCGGAGGGGCAATCGAACAGAATCTGTCCGTCGCGCAAGCCGATGATCCGTGGGAAGTGCGCCAGCGCCAGATCCACCGCGTGCAGACTCGCCACCAACGTGACGTTGTGCTCACGGGCATGGCGCGACAGGATCGACAACGTATGGTCGGCGAGCACCGGGTCCATCGCTGACACCGGCTCGTCGGCGAGCAATATTTCCGGCGCCTGATACAGCACCCGCGCAATGCCGACGCGCTGCAACTGCCCGCCGGACAACTGCTGGCAATGGGCGAACAGTTTGTCGCCCAGATCCAGCCGCGCCAACGCCGCGCGGGCGCCTGCCACATCCAGCGGATGCAGCAGATTCAACAGACTTTTGCCCAGACTCCACTGGCCAAGTTTGCCGGCCAGCACCGCCGTGATCACCCGCTGACGTGGCGGAATCGGCGGCGCCTGATGCACCAGGCCGATGCGCGCACGCAGGCGCTGACGCTGGCGCGCCGACAAGTGCCAGGCGCGCTCGCCGAGCACTTCGATGTCGCCACTGCTGGGCTTGAGCGCGGTGGCCAGCAGATTGAGCAGGCTCGATTTGCCGGCGCCGGACGGGCCGATGATCGCGACCTGTTCGCCGGCATCAATCTGCACGTCGATGTTGCGAAGGGCATCGACGCCATTGGCGTGGCGCAGGCTGCCCTGGGTGAGGCGTAGGGTCATTTCAGCAGTTCGGCGGCGCGGGCGGCTTCCTCGATGCCCTTGTAGTTCTCGGGCTTGGTCTCGATGAAACGACTGGCGGCCTGCAGATCAAGAATCTTCTTCTGCTCAGGATTGGCCGGGTCGAGGTCGAGGAAGGCTTTCTTGATCTTCGCGGCCAGCTTCGGATCAAGGGTGCCGCGCACGGTCCAGTTGTAGTCGAAGTAGGTCGGGGTGGTGGCGAAGACTTTGACTTTGCTGGTGTCGACCTTGCCGGCGTCGACCAGTTTCTGCCAGACGCTGGCGTTCAACACACCGGCATCGACCTTGCCGGCCTGCACCCAGGCAACGGTGGCATCGTGGGCGCCGGAGTAGGCGACGCGGCTGAAGAAACCCTCTGGCTTGATGCCGTCGTTTTTCAGCATGAAGTACCGCGGCATCAGGCTGCCCGAAGTGGACGACACCGAACCAAAGGCGAAGGTCTTGCCCTTCAGGTCGGCGAGGCTTTTCACGTTCGGGTCGGCGGTGATGAATTTGCTGGTGAACTGCGCATCCTGTTCACGCTGCACCAGCGGGATCACTGGCGTAGTGGCGTCGGTCTTCAAACGTGCCTGAACGAAAGTGAAACCGCCCAGCCAGGCCATGTCGAGGCGATCGGTGGCCAGGGCTTCAACCACTGCCGGGTAGTCGGCGACGGGGACAAACTGCACCTTCATGCCCAACTGCTGCTCAAGATAGGCGCCCAGCGGTTCGAACTTGCGCAGCAGCTCGGTCGGGGCTTCGTCGGGAATCGCGCTGACGCGCAGAACATCAGCGGCTTGCGTCATCAGGGCAGAAAGGGACAGGGCCAGGCCGGCGGTGAGGGCCAGGGTTCGTTTGAGCATGGAATTCTCCGTTTCGTAAGCGTCAACATTCGAATGGCTGCCACTGCAGAGCGGCGCGCCACGTCAGGGTAGACGAAACGGCGAGGTTATACGCATTCGCGAGGAGATTGGCCAGCCTCCGTGCCGGCGCGTTGTGTCTGTTTGTGTGCTGTACCGGTCAAGCCGCTTCGGGCAGTCTGGCAATCACCTTGATCTCGAAATCAAAGCCCGCCAGCCAGGTCACGCCGACCGCCGTTACCGTCGGAAACGGCGCTTCGCCCCAGAACTCCGGCACCACGCTCCAGATCGTTTCGAACGTCGAGTGCGGGTCGACCATGAACACGGTGACATCCACCGCATCATCGAAGCTGCAACCAGCCGCAGCGAGGATCGCGTTGAGGTTGTTGAACGCCGTGCGCACCTGATCGCGCAGATCCGCCTCCGGTGAACCGTCCTCGCGACTGCCGACTTGCCCGGAGACAAACAGAAAGCCATTGGAACGAATCGCCGGTGAATAGCGGTGGCGCTCATAAAGAGCGTGGCGGGCGGGCGGGAAAACAACGTCGCGCTTGGACATGGTGCTGACTCCATCAGTGGTTGATGAGAACGACTTTAGGTATTTGCAGTGCGCGGATAAACGCGCAAGCTTGGCGTTCACTGTTTGCAAATCCCAAACAATCGAGGGGCGCGGATGGACCGATTCGATGCGATGCAGGCCTTTGCCCGGGTGGTCGAGGCGGGCAGTTTCACCAAGGCTGCCGAAACCTTGCACATGAGCAAGACCACGGTGACGCAACTGGTGCAGCAACTGGAGGCGCGGCTGCGGGTCAAGCTGCTCAACCGCACCACGCGCAAGGTCAACGTCACCGCTGATGGCGCGGTCTATTACGAGCGCGTGGTCAAGTTGCTTGCTGACATGGACGACGCCGAAACCAGCCTCCCCGGCGCCGCCGCGCGGCCACGCGGACGTTTGCGCATCGACGTGCCGAGCCCGTTCGCACGGCTGATCCTGGTGCCGGCCTTGCCGGATTTTCACGCGCGCTACCCGGACATCCAGATCGATATGGGCGTCAGCGACCGCATCGTCGACATCATCGATGAGAACGTCGACTGCGTGGTGCGCGGCGGCGAATTGCTCGACCAATCATTGATGGCGCGCAAGCTTGCCGATTTGCCATTGGGCGTATTTGCCGCGCCGGCTTATCTGGATCGCGAAGGTACGCCCGACCATCCGCGCGAACTGGAAGACTCCCATCATCGGGTGGTCGCCTTTCTTTGGGCTCGCACTGGTAAACCTCTTCCGTACACGTTACGCAATGGCGCCGAGCGCCTGCAGATCAAGGGCCGGCATGTGCTCGCGGTCGACGACGGCAACGCCTATCTGGCGGCAGGACTGGCCGGGATGGGTGTGTTGTGGCTGCCGACGTATATGTCTGATGCGCATGTGGCGCGGGGCGAGTTGGTGCAATTGTTTGCAGGCTGGCAGCTTGAGCCGATGCCGCTTTATCTGGCCTATCCGCCGAATCGGCATGTCAGCCTGAAGTTGCGGGTTTTTATTGATTGGGTGGTTGGGCTGATGGCTACGCCGGCGCCAGTCGTGACGCGCCAGTCACGGCCATGATTGACTCTTGCGCAGAACCGGCCAACTATCGCTCGCATAACAACGACCGATGGACCCGACCTTGATTGAACGACGTCAATTCAGCGGTGGCATGAAGGGCAAGAACCTTCGCTATCTGAATGAACAGAACCCCGATAACACCGGCGTGACCCGCACCGGTTTCCTCTTGCTTGAACATTTTTCGTTACCGGCCTTCACCCAGGCGCTGGACACGGTAGTCACCACCAACCTGTTGCGCCCGGGGCTTTTTTCGTCGCGCACTTTCGGCCTCGGCGATGGCGAGGTGATCAGCGATCTGGGCCTGGTCATCCGCCCCGATGCGCGTCTGGATTCTGCTGCGCTTAACGAGCTGGATCTGCTGGTGATATGCGGTGGCTACCGGACCGAATTGCGCGCCAGCGAGGAATTCATCGGCTTGCTCAAGGCTGCGGCGGAGCGGGGCGTGAGCCTGGCCGGGTTGTGGAATGGCTCGTGGTTTCTCGGCCGCGCCGGTTTGCTCGATGGTTATCGCTGCGCGATCCACCCGGAACATCGCCCGGCACTGACCGAAATCGCCAAGAGCACCCACGTCAGCAGCGAACCCTATGTGATCGATCGCGACCGGCTTACCGCGTCGAGTCCGTCCGGGGCGTTTCACATGGCGTTGGACTGGATCAAGAGCCTGCACGGCAAGGCGCTGGTCGAGGGCATCGAAGACATCCTCGCTTTCGAAGAGTCGCGCTACCGGCGCATCAAACCCGATGAAAACATCTGCGTCAGCGCGCCGTTGCGTGAAGTGATCAAGCTGATGGACGCCAACCTCGAAGAACCGCTGGAGCTGGAGCAACTTGCGGTCTACGCCGGCCGCTCACGGCGCCAGCTCGAGCGCTTGTTCAAAGAACAACTGGGCACCACGCCGCAGCGCTATTACCTGGAACTGCGCATCACCGAGGCGCGACGCCTGCTGCAACACACCGAACTGTCGCAGGTGGAAGTGCTGGTGGCGTGTGGTTTTGTTTCACCGAGCCATTTCAGCAAGTGTTATAGCTCGTACTTTGGTTATCGGCCTTCGAAGGAGAAGCGGCTGGTCAAATAGATCATTGATCAATCTGAGGTCATTTCGGATTTCAGGCCGGTGTAACCCTCGAAAGCCCTCACCCCAGCCCTCTCCCAGAGGGAGAGGGAGCCGACCGAGGTGTCTTGCGCTGTACATCGACCTGAAAGATGGAGGTCGATTATGGATTCAATACAGCACTTTCAGGTCGGCGTAACTGTTGAGCATCCCCCACTCGGGAGCTGACCGGGGTGTCTTATGTTTTACATCGACCTGAAAGACCGAGTCGAATATGGATTCAAAGCACATCGTTCAAGTCGGCGTAAATCTGGAATATCCCCCAATCAGTTCCCTCTCCCTCCGGGAGAGGGCTAGGGTGAGGGGCTTTTGAGGGCGGGTCTGTCAGAGACGATCCGCATCCATCACAGCCTGCGCAAACGCCGTCGGATCCTCTTGCGGCAAATTATGCCCAACACCTCCCTCAATCAGCCTGAACTGGTACTTCCCGGTAAATCGCTTCGCATAGTCCTCAGGCTTGGGATGCGGCGCTCCATTGGCATCGCCTTCCAACGTAATCGTCGGCACGCTGATCGACGGTGCAGTCGCAAGCTTCTGTTCCAGCGCGGCATATTTCGCCTCGCCCTGAACCAGGCCCAGACGCCAGCGGTAGTTGAACACTGTGATTTCCACGTGATCGGGGTTCTGCAACGCCTTGGCGCTGCGGTCGAAGGTGGCGTCATCGAACTTCCACTGCGGCGAAGCCAGTTGCCAGATCAGTTTGGCGAACTCATGGGTATTCTTTTCATAGCCCGCGCGGCCGCGCTCGGTGGCGAAGTAGAACTGGTACCACCACTGCAATTCGGCTTTCGGCGGCAGTGGGTTCTGCCCGGCGGCCTGGTTGCCGATCAGGTAGCCGCTGACCGCCACCAGGGCCTTGACGCGCTCTGGCCACAGCGCCGCGACGATGTCCGCCGAGCGCGCGCCCCAGTCATAACCACCCAGCACCGCTTGTTTGATTTGCAGCGCATCCATGAAGTCGATCACGTCGCTGGCCAGCGCCGCCGGCTGGCCGTTGCGCAGGGTGTCTTTGGACAGGAACTGCGTGTCGCCGTAACCGCGAGCATAGGGCATCAGCACGCGGTAGCCCTTGGCAGCCAGCAGTGGCGCGACCTCGTCATAGCTGTGAATGTCGTAGGGCCAGCCGTGCAGCAGGATCACCACCGGGCCATCGGCGGGGCCGGTTTCGGCGTAGGCCACATCGAGTACGCCAGCCTTGACGTACTTCAGCGGACCGAAAGGCGATGGCGCGGAATAGCTGGCGGTGGCCGGTTCTGTGGTTTGCGCCTGAGCGCTGCCGACCGCGCCGAACAGTGACAGCGCCAGGACCGACAAGCCGAGCGCGTGGGTGATTTTAGAGGTGTGCAGAGCCTGTTTCATGCTGACGTCTCCTTTGCGAGCCTGTGGCCAAGGGGCTGGATGAACCCTTGAAACCTTGGGTGCATTGAAGCGTGGCGAGGTATCCGCTGTGTGTCGCAACAGGGCGTTTTTGCATTGGGTTGTGTAGCAGCGGGGCGCGTACACAGTGTGATACACGGCGGCCAAAGCCAACGTTTTCGCGCGAAAATAATAAGTGGCTGTTTTAAAACAAAAAATATTTCATCTCGGGCTTCCCAAACGAAATGAATGTTGATAAATTGCGCCCCGTTCTCACAGCGATCCTCACGGAGCCGCTGACCAGAGCTAAAGGGGCGTCGCCAAGCGGTAAGGCAGCAGGTTTTGATCCTGCCATGCGTTGGTTCGAATCCAGCCGCCCCTGCCATCTACAAAAAAACGCCAACTTCGCGAGAAGTTGGCGTTTTTTTATGCCTGCGATTTCGCCAGGCCTGGCGAAGTCGACGTACGCGGCGCCGAAGCACCGCGCACATCAATCACTCAGTGCGGTGCGCGCGGGATGGTTTTCATCAGGTCTTCAGGGCTGATGTGGCCGACCACGCTGCCCGGTTGCGGCAGGTTGAGAATGTGGCCTTTCATCTTGCCGATGATGTGCATCTCGCACGGCTTGCAATCGAACTTCAGCGTCAGCACTTCATCGCCGTGAATCAATTGCATCGGCGCAACCTTGGTACGCACGCCGGTCACGCCTTTGGCCTGTTTCGGGCACAGGTTGAAGGAGAAACGCAGGCAGTGCTTGGTGATCATCACCGGCACTTCGCCCGGCTCTTCGTGGGCTTCGTACGCAGCGTCGATCAGCTTGACGCCGTGACGATGGTAGAAGTCGCGCGCCTTCTGGTTGTAGACGTTGGCGAGGAAGGTCAGGTGCGAATCCGGGTAGACCGGCGGCGGCGTGGTTTCGGCTTTGCGGCCGCCACGCGGATGCGCGGCGACGCGGTCGGCGGTCAGTGCTTCGATCACTTCGCGGCGCAAGGACTTGAGCTGCGAGTTGGGAATGAAGAACGCTCGCGGCGCATCCAGCTTGATGTCGGTGGCGTGGTACTGGGTGGTGCCGAGTTGACCGAGCAGGTCGCGCAACTGTTCCAGCGCCTGTTCCGGCTTGTTGGCCACACCGAACGGACCGTTAAGCGTGACGCTGGCGCTGATGCCTTCCTCACTGGTCGCGGTCACTTCCAGCTGCTCTTCGCGCAGACGGGCGAACCAGCTCAGGGCCACACGACGTTCCGAAGAGGTCTTCTGCAATGCCTGCTGCCAGTTGTGATCGAGGTTGCGATTCAACGGATGGCTTGGACGCAGCTTGAACAGGCCTTCGGGCATTTCGTTGGGCTCGACGCGGTAGCGATAGCGCTTCTCGCCGTCTTCTTCGAACTCGCCTTTGGCCTCGGCGATATTGGCGCGGAAACCGACCACTTCGCGTTTGACCAGCACGTTCAGGCCGTCACCATTGGACAGCGGCTCGTGGGTGACGACCTGCATGTCACGCTTGCCGACTTTTTCCACGGTACCGACCGGCAGGCCGGTGAAGGTCGGCGAATCGAAGGCGCCGATGTCGATCTTGCGATCAGTGACGAAATAATCGGTGCTGCCACGGTGGAAGGTTTTTTCCGGATCGGGCAGGAAGAAATGCACGGTACGGCCGCTGGACGCGCGGGCCAGGTCCGGGCGGTCTTCGAGCACGTCGTCGAGGCGCTGGCGGTAATAGGCAGTGATGTTCTTCACATAGCCCATGTCCTTGTAGCGACCTTCGATCTTGAACGAACGCACGCCGGCCTCGACCAGCGCGCGGATGTTGGCGCTCTGGTTGTTGTCTTTCATCGACAGCAAGTGTTTTTCGTAAGCGATCACGCCACCCTTTTCATCTTTGAGGGTGTACGGCAAGCGGCAGGCCTGGGAGCAGTCGCCACGGTTGGCGCTGCGGCCGGTTTGCGCGTGGGAGATATTGCACTGGCCGGAGAAGGCCACGCACAACGCGCCGTGGATGAAAAACTCGATGGCAGCATCGGTTTCATCGGCGATGGCGCGGATTTCTTTCAGGTTCAGTTCACGGGCCAATACCAGCTGCGAGAAACCGGCCTGATCGAGGAATTTGGCTCGCTCGAGGGTGCGGATGTCGGTCTGGGTCGAGGCGTGCAGCTCGATCGGCGGAATGTCCAGCTCCATCACGCCCAGGTCCTGGACGATCAGCGCATCGACACCGGCGTCATACAACTGATGGATCAGCTTGCGCGCCGGCTCCAGTTCGTTGTCGTGCAGGATGGTGTTGATGGTGGTGAAGATGCGCGCGTGGTAACGGCGGGCGAATTCGACCAGCTCAGCGATTTCGCTGACTTCGTTGCACGCATTGTGGCGCGCACCGAAGCTCGGGCCGCCGATGTACACGGCGTCGGCGCCATGCAGGATGGCCTCGCGGGCGATGGCGACATCGCGGGCAGGGCTGAGCAATTCCAGGTGATGCTTGGGCAAGGACATAGTTTTTTTAGTCAGGCGGTCACGGGCAAGGGGCGCATTCTACCCGTGAAACGCGCGGCGGGCACGTATGCGCTGCCCGATGGTGGCTGGCGATCGGGTCAGTTCGGTTGGCGGTTGTGTTGAATGTTCCGGCCCCTTCGCGGGCAAGCCCGCTCCCACAGGGTTTTTTCGCGGTGTACTCGGAATCCCGGCTACACACAAACCATTGTAGGAGTGAGCCTGCTCGCGATTGCGCCCGGTCAGTCAAGGCATCTTTGCCTGACACACTGCTATCGCGAGCAGGCTCACTCCTACAGGGGGTTGTGTCATTCCAGAATAATGGAAATGACGCTGTGCAATTTCAATCAGCCCTTGGCCGCCATCGCCGTCACTTCCACGCGCATCCCTTCAACCGCCAGCGACGCAACGCCCACCGCCGCCCGTACCGGCCAAGGCTTGGCGAAGTAGCGTTTGTACACTTCATTGAATGCAGCGCGATCAGCCATGTCGGTGAGGTAGATGGTCAGATGCAGCACCCGGTCCATCGAACTGCCCGCACGTTCCAGCGCGACTTTCAGCGCTTGCAACGTGCACTCGCTTTGCTCGGTAATGCCGCCGAGTTCCAGGCTGCCATCGGCGCGGGTGGGGATCTGCGTCGAGACCATGATCCCGCCGAACGTGGCGACGTCGGAAGAAATCGAGTCGCTGTCCGGATCGGGCGTGAAGGTAATGTCTTGATTGGCCATGGGCATCTCTTGTTCGAGTGAATGAAGATCGCGCCAGTTTACAGATTCCCTGCGGCCATGCCCGCGCGTGTTCAGACTGGCAAAGTCGCTTCTTCCGCCGCGATGGCCGCTACCACACTGGGCCGCGCGCCAATGCGCTGCATATATGTGGCCAGAGCTGGCCACTCTGCGATGTCGATATCAAACGTCGGTAACCAGGTCAGCACCGTGAACAGATAGGCGTCGGCAACGCCAAAGCTGCTCATCAGATAGTCCTTACAATCCAAATGAAGATTCAGGTAATCAAGCCGTTTGAACAATTTCTGTCGAAAAATTGCTTTGACCGGTTCCGGGATTTCCGCGCTGAACATTGGTGCGCTGGCGCCGTGAATCTCCGAGCTGATGAAGTTCAGATGCTCCTGCAGTCGCGTGCGCTCCCACGTACCGGCGGCCGGAGCCAAGGCGTTTTCGGGGACTTGATCTGCGAGAAACTGCAGGATCGCCGGACCTTCAGTGAGCACTTCGCCGTTATCCAGTTGCAGCGCAGCCACGTAGCCTTTCGGATTGATCTCGCGCAAATCACGGCCGTCAGCCGTGCGCTTGGTCTGGTTGTTGACGCGGATCAGCTCGAACGGCAAGCCGAGTTCGCGCAGAACGATGTGCGGTGAAAGCGAACAGGTCATCGGTGCAAAGTAGAGTTTCATGGCGCGTCCCCGGAAGTTTGAGGCGCCACGATCCTCTGCGGGCGAAACTTCCGCAAAGGTCATTTGCAGTGCTAGCGTATGACAAATTCTCATGCGCTTTTCTGATCTTATGACTTCCAGACTTCCTTCCCTCAATGGTTTGCGTGCATTCGAAGCGGCCGCGCGGCATATGAGTTTTACCTTGGCCGCCACTGAGTTGAATGTCACGCAGACAGCAATCAGTCACCAGATCAGACGCCTCGAAGCCGAGTTGGGCGTCGCATTGTTCCTGCGTCTCAAGGATGGCCTGGCGCTCAGCGAAGAAGGCTACGCCTACCTGCCGGGCGTGCGTTCGGCCTTTCAAGCGTTGCGCCATTCGACGCAACAGTTGTTCGAGTCGCGCGGGTCCAGTGTGTTGACCGTCAGCACGCTGGTCTCGGTTGCGTCGAAATGGCTATTGCCGCGACTTCCGGCATTTCAGCAGGCGTTTCCGGACATCGATGTGCGCATCAGCGCCACAACCGACCTGGTGGATTTCCGCCGAGGAGGTATCGATGCGGCGATTCGCTACGGGCGGGGCGAATGGAAAGGTCTGCGCGCGGACTTTCTCATGGCGGATAAGGTGTTTCCTGTGTGCAGTCCAGCAGTGGCGACGACATTGCACACACCGCAAGATCTGGCCAGTCACACCCTTGTACAAGTCAGTGGTGTCACCGCTAAAGACTGGCAGGCCTGGCTCAGCGCCGCAGGCCAGCCTGCGCAGTTGGCCGATGGCGCGAAGCTGACCTTCGATCTGGCGATGATGGCGGTGCAGGCGGCAATTGACGGGCAGGGCGGGTGCATCGGGCGTTCGACTTACGTGAACGACGATCTGCGTGCAGGACGATTGGTCGCACCGTTCGACCTGCGCCTGCAGGATGATCTGGGTTTCTATCTGGTTACGCCCCATGAAACCGCTGACTCGCCAAAGATCAGCGCTTTCAGACAGTGGCTTGTGGCTGTAGCCCGCGACACGTTTGTATAAGCGTGTATCAACCCTCAGCGGATACACACGACAACACCAAACCGGGCTTTCGAGACACATCCGCCTTACATGCCGGGCCCAAAGTAGCCCTCACACCAACACTACGTTTGAGAGGGCACCACCATGTACCGTCCACTGTTTCTGGCTTCTGCCGTTGTCGTCGCCTCCCTGACCGGCTTCGCTCATGCAGCGGATGCGCCGGCGAAGAGCTGGCAGAAAGGTCTGAGCCGCACCGATCTGGTTCGCCAGGATCTCGGCGCTGACAATCGCGAGGTGATTCAGGCGCGTATCGATTTCGACGCTGGCGTCAGCGCGCCTCGGCATGCGCACCCCGGCGTCGAGGTCGCCTACGTCATCAGCGGCACGTTCGAGTATCAGCTTGAAGGGCAGGCGCCGGTGACTCTCAAGGCCGGCGATTCGTTGTTCATTCCGGCGGGCGTGGCGCATGTGGCGAAAAACATTGGCAGCGACAAGGGCGTAGAACTGGCGACTTATATCGTGCCCAAGGGCGAGCCCCTGCTGATCCTCAAGCCATGATGCGCAATTCCGCTACTTCGAGCGCGGCTTGGTCATCGCGCGCTTGATGCGCATCCAGTCCTGATAGGCCGCCGTTCGTTTCGCGTCGGTCAGAGCCTTGGCTTCACTGAAACGGGCCCAGGCGTCAGGATTGTCCGTGTCGTCCTCGATGATTCTGTAAGCCGCTTCTTCCAGCAGATCGGCCTCGCGGAACATCGCGACGTTTTCCGCCATCTCGTCGTCCCAGGAGCGGCCGAAACCCAATTTCAATGTGTGCTCTGTCATTTCACGTGATCCTCCTCCCAGACCAGAGGCACTGATTCTCGCCATTGCACCTCGGTCACGCCAAAGCGTTCCGCCATCGGTTTGGAAAAACGTTTCAACGGAGGCCGACCGGGGCGGGGAATGGGCGCGATACCCGCGTCACAACTTGCCCACTGCCACGCTTCGGCATTGTTCATGTTTTTTGTGCGAATGACGAATGACCTGGGCTTTCCGTGAAGCAGGTAATCGATCACGTACAAATCCGCTCCGCTCATACATTTCCTCCGGCTGCTTAAGAAGAGGGATATCTGGCGAAATGAATAATTCAGAGAAATTGACGCGAGCGTGATGACCGGCTGATTACGCGTCTCGAAGACTGTACGCCTCGCTGAGACTGTACAAGTTCGGCCGGCATTCCGATCGTTTTGCGGGGTATTCAGACAGGAACGCGCCCGCTACGACGCGTTATTCAGTGGGACTTTCAGGAGTAAATGCACGAGCAGACAAAGTCCGCATGAACCTCGGTATCTTCTACTGCCGTGATCAAACCCGAATGCAAGGCTTCTTCAGGATTGATGATGCGCGGAGCTGCGGTCAGATATTTCTCTGTCTCCAACGCGTTTTTCCCGTGACTCGTACGTTCGGCGACGATCTGCGCGTAGAGGTGCAAGTCGTAATCCAGGCTCATGGCGTATTCCGACATGCGCGAGTGATCGACTGAACCTTGCAGGTGCCAATGGAATGGGTGAAAGAGAAACTTGCTGTGAGTACAGGCGGTGCGGCGCTGGCCGGCGAGGAAGACGATATTGCCCATTGATTCGACCGTTCCCAGATTGTGCGTATGCACCGGAATGGGCAGGGCCAGCAGGAAGTTGTACATGGTGAAGCCGTAACTGCACTCACCGCCCATGGTGGCGATGTTGACGATGAGTCGGGGGGCATCTTCCTTTACGGCGAGCGAGGCTTTATCGATCAGTTGGCCGCAAGTCGAGGCATTGATCGGGCCGGTGAAGTTGATGACGTGAACAGGCATGGCGATTCCCTCGGCTGGTCAGGACTCCTAAGCAATAGCTGTGATTTCGCTGGAATGAAAGTGTGCAGGGGAGCCAGGCTCCCCTGCACCCGGCGCATCAACTGTTGCGCCCGCCACCATGGCTGTTTTGACCACCTTTCTGTCCGGCTTCAGAAGCCTTTTCCCGATCATTGGCAAAATTGCCGCCACTGCCCTGGCCGCCCTTGCTGCCGGCTTCGGACGCTCTGTCCCGATCGTTCGCAAAGTTGCCGCCGCTGTTCTGGCCGCCTTTGCTGCCGATTTCCTGATAGAACTCTTTGTCGTGCGAAGCCGAAGTGGCTTCACCACCTTTTTTACCTGCTTCATTAACCGACATGCTGCCTTGTTGTTTATCCTGTGCCATTTCAAACTTCCTCATTTCTCTGTACAGGCACTTGCGAATCAAAGATGCACACACTGCGTGCCGTCGTTGTCCGCAAAGTACTCATATAGTTTACTGATGTCGTTTGCTTTGGTTGGTCTGGCTTGTCTTATAACTACAAGTTTGACCCTTGTGCTAAGAAGAGCGCTCATAAGTTGGCGTTGCATCAGGTGTCCGGGAGTTTTCAGAGTTTACTGTCAATTCCCGGCGCTCATAACATTCCTGCTGAACGCGCTCCCTGTGCCTCGGACTTATTTGCTGTCGTTCAACACAAGGTGACACCGGTGGAATATCCGACTTCGTCACGTGCGAACTGCGCGCTGCTTCGGGATACACTTCCGCTCCCTTGTTTCGTTGCACTTCGCCTCGTGCGAAATCTGTTGCCATGCTCATGATTGCGCTCCATCAGCCGATTTCAAAGGGCAGCGAGGCTGCCCTTGTACCGCTTACTCAGGATTTGCGACCGCCACCGTGGCTGTTCTGCCCGCCTTTGCGGCCAGCCTCGGATGCTTTTTCACGATCATTGGCGAAGTTGCCGCCGGACGACTGACCGCCTTTCTTGCCGGCTTCAGATGCCTTTTCACGATCGTTTGCGAAGTTACCTGGATTTTTATTTCCTGTGGTCATGATAGCTCTCCGATATCAATTAACGTTTCGCTAGTTATGTCCGTTGTCGCACCGGACATCTACTCCGATTACGAGCCGGCGAAGAATGTTTTGAAAATTTTTACGTAGCCCGATGAACGGTAAGTTTGTGATGAAACTTATACGGTTTGTTGATTTTTCGCCGCTTCGTATAACTTTTTAAAGTATTGAGAAAGTCAGGGTTTGTTACCGTTTCGCTTTGCTTCTCAACCGTTTGTCGGCGGGAAGTTGAAGCGTGGTTCGCTCGATCTAGAGTCTCTGAAGTGTATGTCACAACTATGTCGAGGATATGAACATGACCAATCATCACAAGGAGCAACCATTCGCTGAGGATCCGCAAAAAATCAAGGAGGCCGGCAAGAAGGGCGGAACTTCAGTCAATGTGAAAGTCGACCGGGCGGAGAAAGCGCGCGTCGGTGGGCAACACAGTCATGGCGGTGCGCGCACGGGCAAGGGTGACTGAGGCGCTGGAAACCAACAATCGCCGTCCTCTCTGTGCCAATGCAGAGAGGACTTCTACGCTGACTCTATCTGAACCGTGGCAGCGGCCGATCCAGCGGCTTGAGCGTCGACAGCGTGTCGCGGATCAGCGGTGCATCTTTTTCGATGTCATGCAGACGATCGCGAATGCGCAGTGCTGTCGGGTGTCCGCCTTGATGATCGACCCAGTCGGCGATCTCTTTGCAGGCGGCTGTGAGGCGCGCCTGGCGGGCGTCGAGCAGGGTGAGGAGGGTGGTGATGGACTCTTTTTCTGACATGGAACACCTCCGTTCAATGAAACGGCTGAGTTGCAACAAAAAGCCCGCGTGTCGCGAACCTTCAGATCAACTATAGAAGCCCTGAGCAATCGTGCAAAAAATACCCAACTCAGCTCGTCGGCGAAGCTCCTGTAGGAGTGAGCCTGCTCGCGATAGCGGACTGTCAGTTTATGAAGATGTCGACTGACACACCGCTATCGCGAGCAGGCTCACTCCCACAGGGGGTTACGTTTTGCTGCGAATCAGGACGCCTCGGTCACTTCGCACATGCGTTCGAGAAACATCGCCAATGCCACTTCCTCGGCGCGCAGGCCTTTGCGTATCCGCGGGCGGGGCAGTTCGGCGAGGGCGCCGAGCATGAAATGTTCCACCACGGCGGGGTGGATGTAGCACTTGCGGCACACTGCCGGTGTGTTGCCCAACTGTTTGGCCACATTCTTCACGGCTTCGACCACATGGCGCTTGGCTTCGGTTTCCGATTCATGCTGCAACTCGCGCAGCACCGACAAGGCCAGGGCGCTGCCCGCCCAGGTGCGGTAATCCTTGGCGGTGAACGCCGCGCCGGTGAGCTTTTGCAGATAGGCGTTGACGTCGGAAGAGGTAACGGTATGCCGCTCGCCGTGTTCATCGAGATACTGAAACAGGTTCTGCCCGGGGATCTCCAGGCAGCGCTTGATGATTCGCGCCAGGCGACGGTCCTTGACGGTGATCTGGTGCTCGATGCCGCTCTTGCCACGGAACTGGAAAAGGATCGCGCTGCCGTTGACCTCGACATGCCGACTGCGCAACGTAGTTAAACCATAGGAGCGGTTGTCCCGCGCATATTGGGTATTGCCGACGCGGATCAGCGTGGCGTCGAGCAAGGTAATCACCGTGGCCATTACCTTGTCGCGGCTGAAACCCGGCTCATCGAGCAGCGCCTCGAGCTTGCGCCGCAGTTTTGGCAAGGCCAGGCCGAACTCGCGCAGACGTGAATATTTGTCGGCGTCACGCACTTCTCGCCAGCGTGCGTGGTAACGGTACTGCTTGCGCCCGCGAGCATCGCGCCCGGTGGCTTGCAAATGGCCGCAGGGGTCGGCGCAGATCCACACATCGGTGTAGGCCGGTGGCACCGCGAGGGCATTGATGCGTTTGATTTCGTCCGGGTCGGTGATGCGCTGCCCCGACGGTTCGAAATAAACGAACTTGCCGCGCAGTTTTTTCCGGGTGATACCAGGCTGAGTGTCATCGACGTAATGCAGATCGGCAGGCAGAGCATCTGTCAGCACGGTATCGGGCATGGCGGTTTCCTTCGGTCATACGGCAGTCTGTAACTGGATTGACCGCAGGCGCTGGCCGTCGTGCCGAATGATTTACGCGAGCACCGCCACCGCCTTGATCTGCGCCCACAGCCGCTGGCCCGGATGCACGCCCAATTGATCACGAGAAAAGCGGGTGATCCGCGCCAGCAGCGGCGTACCTCCTGCGTCCAGGCGGATCAGCACATGGGCACTATTGTCAGCCGCCTGTTCACTGAACACCGTAACCGGCAGACGATTGAGAATGCTGCTGGCGGCATCGTTGTGCAGCGCCAGACTGATGTCGCGCGCGTGCACCTTGCAGCGCAAGGCCTGGCCCACGGCCATCGGCGCATGGGTGACGCGAATGTTCATTTCAGTAGCAGGGAGTTGCAGGCTAAGCAATTGATAAGTGGAGTCGTAGGCGCTGACCTGGCCTTCGATGATCACGCCTGCGTCATCGCCCATGGCCAAGGGCAGGTCCAGACGCGCCAAGGTCTCGCCGATCGGGCCGCTGGCGAGGGCTTTGCCATCGCTGAGCAACACCAGATGATCAGCCAGTCGTGCGACTTCATCCTGCGCATGGCTGACGTACAGCAGCGGAATATCCAGTTCGTCGTGCAGGCGTTGCAGGTACGGGAGGATTTCGCTTTTGCGCCGGCTGTCGAGAGCCGCCAGTGGTTCGTCCATCAGCAGCAGTTTCGGGCTGGTCAGCAGAGCGCGGGCGATGCCGACGCGCTGCCGCTCGCCACCGGACAAATGCTCCGGATGACGCTCGAGCAAATGGCCGATGCCGAGTAGTTCGGTGGCCTGGTTCATGTCGACCCGGCGTTGCGACCTGGCGATGCGATTGCGGCCAAACTGCAGATTGGCCAGCACCGACAGATGCGGGAACAGGCTGGCTTCCTGAAACACGTAGCCGAGCGCACGTTTATGCGGGGGTACGAAAATGCCCTTGGCGCTGTCCTGCCAGACCTCGTCATTGATCTGTACGAAACCTTGTTCCGCACGCTCCAGCCCGGCGATGCAGCGCAGGCAGGTGGTTTTGCCGGAGCCGGAATCGCCAAACAGCGCAGTGACGCCGCGGCCCGGCACTTGCAGATCGATATCCAGTTGGAACCCCGGATAAGTGCGTTGCAGACGTACATCAATCATCGATCAGCTCCAGCCTGCGCGGGTCTTGCGGCTGGAATACAGCGCCAGCAACACCAGAAACGAGAACACCAGCATCGCCCCGGACAGCCAGTGCGCCTGGGCATATTCCAGTGCTTCGACGTGGTCGTAGATCTGCACCGAGACCACCCGGGTCTTGTCGGGAATGTTGCCGCCGATCATCAGCACCACGCCGAATTCACCGACCGTGTGGGCGAAGCCGAGGATCGCTGCAGTGATGAAACCGGGGCGCGCCAGTGGCAGGATCACGCTGAAGAACGTATCCCAGGGATTGGCGCGCAACGTCGCGGCGACTTCCAGCGGACGCGTGCCGATCGCTGAAAAAGCGTTTTGCAGAGGTTGCACCACGAACGGCAGGGAGTAGATCACCGAGCCGATGACCAGACCGGTGAAGCTGAACGTCAGCGTGCCCAGCCCCAGCCATTGAGTGAACTGGCCGAGAAAACCGTGCGGCCCCAGCGCCAGCAACAGATAAAAGCCAATCACCGTCGGCGGCAACACCAGCGGCAGGGCGACGATAGCGCCGATCGGCCCGCGCAACCATGACGATGTGCGCGAAAGCCATAACGCGATTGGTGTGCCGATCACCAGCAGGATCACGGTGGTCAGCGACGCCAGTTTCAGGGTCAGCCAGATCGCGGCGAAATCGGCACTGGTCAGCGACATTTACAGTTGATACCCGTAGGACTTGATCACCGCAGCGGCTTTCGGGCCCTTGAGGTAATCGACCAGGGCCTTGGCGGCGGCGCTGTCCTTGCCTTTGTTCAAGATCACTGCATCCTGTCTGATCGGATCATGCAGGGTGGCCGGGACAATCCATGCCGAACCGCTGCTGACTTTGCCGTCCTTGTAGATTTGCGACAGAGCGACGAAGCCCAGTTCGGCGTTGCCGGTAGAGACGAACTGGTAGGCCTGAGTGATGTTCTGGCCTTCGACGATTTTTGCTTCGGTAGCGTCGGTCAGTTTGAGTTTTTCCAGCACTTGGGTGGCGGCGAGACCGTATGGCGCGGCTTTTGGATTAGCAATCGCGAGGTGCCGGTATCGGTTGGTTTTCAACACTTCGCCCTGCGCATCTACGTAGTCTTCTTTGGCTGACCACAGCGCCAGCGTGCCGATGGCGTAGGTGAAACGCGACCCTTTGACGGTTTCGCCTTCCTGCTCGAGTTTTGCCGGAGTCGTATCGTCGGCGGCGAGGAACACCTGGAAGGGCGCGCCGTTCTTGATCTGGGTGTAGAACTGGCCGGTCGCGCCGTAAGCAGCAACCAGTTTGTGGCCGGTGTCTTTTTCGAACTCTGCAGCGATAGCCTGGATCGGCGCGGTGAAATTGGCAGCGACCGCCACCTGTACTTCGTCAGCCTGCACGGCGCCGATGCTGAAAAAAGCGAGAAATGAAGCGAGGCAGGCAGGAGCGAAGCGCGTGGCAGCCTGGGTCATGTAAATAACTCCGTGATCGGCGGGTTAGTGCTCTGGTGGTGATAACGCCGATACGCGGGCGCAATCGCTGTATACGGAAATATATAGCGAGACGTCGCCCAGTGGCGAGCGAAGAAATCCGCTCGCCGGATAAATTCAGTGACGGTTGAGCTTTGCCAATGCTCCCTCGGCCAGTTGCCGGGTCAGCTCAGCGCTGCCGATATCCTTGCCCAGCGTCAACGCCTGACCGGCCCAGAGATTGGCAAAGTCGGCGTCATCCTTGGCCCGCAGCGGCATCAGCGCACCTCCGGCCAACGGGAAGGCCGGCGCCTGCGCTGACATCGGGCCGAGTTCGCGCATCGCCCGATTGACAATACCCCGCGCTGGACGCCCGGTGAAAATGTTGGTGATGGCGGTCTCGCTTTCCCTCGCGCTGCGCAAGGCCTTGTGGTGCGAGGCGCTGACTTTCGCTTCCGCGGCGAACAGATACACCGTGCCGACTTGCACTGCCGAGGCGCCGAGCATGAAAGCTGCGGCAACGCCCCGGGCATCGCTGATCGCGCCAGCCGCAATCACCGGCACTTTCACCGCGTCGACCACCTGTGGCACCAGCGCGAAAGTGCCCACCTGGGTGCTCAGATCATCGCTGAGAAACATCCCGCGATGGCCGCCCGCCTCATAGCCCATAGCGATGATCGCATCGCAGCCATGCTGCTCGAGCCAGATCGCTTCCTCGACCGTGGTCGCAGACGAAAGGATTTTCGCCCCGGTGGCCTTGACCCGATCGAGCAGGTTTTTTTCCGGCAGCCCGAAATGAAAACTCACCACCTCGGGTCGGAATTCCTCGAGCACTGCACATGCGGCTTCGTCGAATGGAGCTCGGTTGGAAACCGGTGTCGGCGCGTCGAAATCTGCACCCAGTTCGCGGTAGTAAGGTTCGAGCAGATTTTTCCAGTCACGGGCTCGCTGCTCATCAGGCGCTGGTGGCTGATGGCAGAAGAAATTGACGTTGAACGGTTTGGTAGTGTGCTGGCGAATTGTTTTCAGTTCTTCACGCAGTTGGTCGATGCTGAGCATCGCTGCCGGCATTGAACCGAGGCCACCGGCATTGCACACGGCAATCACCATCGAAGAATTGGTTGCGCCGGCCATCGGGCCCTGGATGATCGGCAGTTCGATACCGAGAAGATCAACGATGCGGGTGTCTGGCCATTGGCTCATATAGCAATTCTCCGAACGATGAAACGGGCAGGAACGGCACCCGGTTTTAGCAGGAGAACCGGATGCGGGGCCAGTCTGAAATTCTGAACATCATGTGCAGTTTTTCAGCGTCGGTGCAATCCGCCGCCCCCGCCAAACGAGCGGTTCATCATTTGTGAAGAATGGTTGAAGTTGTGCGTGCGCTGGTTGCCGAAATTGCGCGCGGCGGATTCGCGGTTGAGATTCTGCAGTTGGGCATTGTTGTTCGCGGCTCGGGTTCGGTTGACACCGCTGCCGGCCACGGACTGCCAGCCGTTGTCGGTTTTCTTGTAAACGTTGCCGTCGCGCCCGGCATAAACGTTATCGCCGACCCGCGCGGCGCCGCCATTGCGTCCGTGGACGCCGCCGTATTGCGTGGTGTTTCCGGTATTGGGGTTGTAAGCGGTACCGCGATTTGCGGTGACATGCGTCCCGCTGCGGACGTTGCCAGCGGTGACCCGTTCGCCGGCGATGGCGCTGCCGTTCGGGCCGACTGCTACGCCACTGCGTCCGGCGGCGTAGTTGCCGGTGTAGGCGTTGTGCACCGCGCCACGTTGCCCGGCGGCGGCAATGCCGGTGCGCGAGTTGTAAGAGGCGCCGACCTGGCCGGCCCAGCGATTGCCGGTCCAGGCGTTGTAGCCGGCGCCGTAACGGTTGACGGTCGCGCGATCACCCCACTGGTGATAAATGTTGCCGGTGGTTCCGGCCCAGCCACCCGGGCCCCACGCCACGGCGCCGCCGCGATAACCGTAAGCCGCGCCGCCCCAGGCCAGGGGCGCCGGGTACAGACGCGGACCCCACGCATAGCCCCAGCCGTAATTGCCCCACCACGGATACGCGCCCCAACCCCAGCCCATGGCGATCGTGCTGCCGCCCCAGCTCCAGCCGAAACCGAAGCCGAAGGTCCAGCCAGTCCAGGGTGTGTAGCGAATCGCGACGCCGAAACCATAAGTCACCGGTGGCCCGTACCAGGCGCTGCCGACCCACGGTGTGTACGGATAACCGGTGCCGTACACCACGACACCGCTCGCCGGATCTATATTCGAGCCTTGATAGCCCGGCGTGTAGCCGACGACTACGGTATCGCCGCTGGACTCGTAAACCTTGACGTACGTGAGGTAGTGCATCGGCGAGCTGGGCGGAATCGAATAAATCACCGCTGGCACCGAAGTGGCCACGCTCCAGGGGCCGTTCACCGCGGTGGCGCTGAACCAGATGCCGTTCTCCACGGCCCACCAACTGTCGTTGTCGACGCGAATGATCGGTGTGGCGCTGTTGATCACGTATTGCAGTGGCGTATTGGCGATCGGTTTGAGCTGCGGCTCGCCGTCAAATTGCGGCGCTGTCATCGTCACCGCGCTTTTCTTGATCGCCGAGGTCTGCGGGATCGTCGCGGCAATCGCGGCCTCCTGAGCCTGTGGTGTACCGGCGACCGAAGCCTTGACGTTCTCTTTGGCGCTGTCGTCAGGAATGTTGGCGAAGTCGGCTGGCAGTTTGTCTGCCGGGACGAAGGTCCATGGCCCGTTCATGTCGCTGGCGCGAAACCAGCGCCCGGAGATCAGCACGTAACTGTTCTGATCGCCGATTTCCTTGAAGATGTGTCCGGTGGTGTTGCTCACGTACAACAGGCTGGTGCCCTGAATCGGCTGCCATTGCGCGGCGCCGTCGGTAACCAGCAGTTCGGTTGGCGTGGTGGCGATGAAGATTTTCGGTTGCGGCGGCTTGGCCAGGCTGGGAATCTTGTCCTTCGGATCGCTTTGCCCGGTGAGCAGGTCTACCTGGCGACTGTTGATGGCGGCCTGTTTGGCTTTTCCCAGATTGGCCGGTGGCGCAGCGAGGCGGGCGTAGTCGCCGTCCAACTGATCCGCGACCATCCAGCCGTCGAATACATGCAGGTAGTGTTTGCCTTGTGCGTCCTTGAGCAGCAATGGGCGCGTGTTGATCACCCGTTGCAGGTCAGTGCCTTCTACCGGTCGATAAGCCGCCTCGCCGTCGATGTACACGAGGATTGCCGGGCTGTCGGAGCTGATGATGGTCGGTGGCGTGTTCTCCAGAGGTGCACCGTCGGCTTTCTGTTCGGCGTTGAGCACGCCGACCGCTGCTTCCAGTTGATCCAGTGAAATGGTTTTCTTGCGGCTCTGGGCATCTTTTTTCAGGATGGCGAGCCACGCGTCGGCCTGTTTCGCATCGGCGGGGAAGTCGGCCTTGATGATCTGGTACTGATCGAGCGCAACCCAGCGGGTGGCCTTGTCGACAAGGGTGTGAGCACTGAACTGGACGATGCCGTAGGTGGATTTGCCATCGGCGGCGGTGGCTTCGACCGCCGCCCGGGCATTGAGGGTATAGCCGTCCCAGCTGTCGAGCTGCGGCTGATACACCGTCAGTTTGCTCTTGCCGCTGCTGATCACCTGCGGCCAGGTCGGCTCGCTTGGCGCCGCGTCAGTTTTTGCCCCAGCGGTGGCTGCCCAGGCATTGCCAGACGCCAGCAGACAGAACATCAGCAATAAGCAAAAAGCGCGCAGGCAAGGCATCGTCAGCTCCATCGACAGACAGGTCTGCAAGGCCAGACCGGAAAAACACAACCGTCGAAAAAGCATAGCCGCCCGCCATGGATTTACCCGGTTGATCCACCAGTTAGCGCAAAGTCGAGTGTGGCAATGTGTTGCGATGTGCTATTTCAAGGCATGCTTTTTACCAATCATCTACGAGAGGCCGTCATGTTCAACGCCATTCTGATCGACAAGGACGACAGCGGTTATCGCGCCAATCTGCGGCAAATCGATGAGCAGCAACTGCCCGAAGGCAACGTCAGCGTCAACGTTGCGTACAGCACCCTGAATTTCAAGGATGGCCTGGCGATCACCGGCAGCAGTCCGGTGGTGCGCAAGTTTCCCATGGTGCCGGGGATCGATCTGGCGGGCACGGTCGAGTCCAGTTCGCATGCGGATTTCAAGGCGGGCGATCAAGTGCTGCTCAACGGTTGGGGCGTCGGTGAAAGCCATTGGGGCGGCCTGGCGCAAAAAGCCCGGCTCGACGGTGACTGGCTGATTCCGCTGCCCGAAGCCTTCACCCCGGCGCAAGCCATGGCCATCGGCACGGCAGGCTACACGGCGATGCTGTGCATTCTGGCGCTGGAGCGTCATGGGCTAAAACCGGATCAAGGCGAAGTGCTGGTCACTGGCGCCAATGGCGGAGTCGGCAGCTTTGCCATCGCCTTGCTCAGCAAGTTGGGATACCGGGTTGTGGCCTCCACGGGCCGGGTATCCGAGCATGAATACCTGCAGCAATTGGGCGCCGCAGAAATCATCGATCGCGCCACCTTGTCCGAGCCGGGCAAACCATTGGCCAAGGAACGTTGGGCGGCGGTGGTCGATTCGGTCGGCAGCCATACGTTGGCCAACGCTTGCGCCAGCACGCGCTCGGAAGGCGTGGTTGCGGCATGCGGGTTGGCGCAAGGCATGGACTTTCCGGCTTCGGTCGCGCCGTTCATTCTGCGCGGCGTGACGCTGGCCGGGATCAACAGCGTGACCCAGCCCAAGGCGCGGCGTATCGAGGCCTGGGACCGACTGGCCAGGGATCTGGATTTCTCCTTGCTAAAACTGATCAGTCAGGAAATCAGTCTGAGCGAAGCGCTTGAGGCCGCGCCCAGACTGCTTGCCGGGCAACTGCGGGGCAGGGTGGTGGTCGACGTCAATCGTTGAGTTCGCGCGCGAGCAACTGACGCTTGCGCTCGACGCCCCAGCGGTAGCCGGAAAGATTGCCGTCGCTGCGCACCACGCGGTGGCAGGGGATGGCCACCGCCAGGCGGTTGGCGCCGCAAGCCTGGGCCACGGCGCGCATCGAAGTCGGCGCGCCAATGCGTTGCGCGATCTCGGCGTAACTGGCGGTGCTGCCTGCGGGAATCTCGCGCAGCGCCTGCCAGACGCGCTCCTGAAACGCTGTGCCACGGATATCCAGCGGCAGGTTCAGGCCCGTCGCCGGTGCTTCGACAAAGCCGACGACGCTGGCGATCAACTGTTCGAAATCGCGGTCGGCACCGATCAGGTTGGCGTTGCGAAATTGACCCTGCAGGTCGCAGACCAACTGATGTGGATCGTCGCCCAGCAGAATCGCGCAAATCCCCCGTTCACTCTGCGCCACCAGGATCGCCCCCAGCGAACATTGGCCGACGGCAAAGCGAATGTCGTTGTTCTGTCCGGCGGCGCGGTAATCGGTAGGTTTCATTCCCAACAAATGATCGGCTGCTGCGTAGAAACGACTGTTGGAATTGAAGCCCGCGTTATACAGCGCATCGGTCACCGAACCGCCGTCCGCCAGGCGTGCACGCAGCTTGCGCGAGCGTTGCGCCGTGGCGTAAGCCTTGGGCGTCAGGCCTGTCGCAGCTTTGAATACTCGATGGAAATGAAAAGGGCTGAGCCCGGCGCTGGCCGCGAGGCTGTCGAGCGCCGGCAACGTCTCGGACGCCTCGATCTGCCGACAGGCCGCAGCAATGATCGCTGCTTGCTGCGCGTCATTCTGGACCTTGCTGGCGCGTTTGCTTGGTCGATACCCGGCAGCTTCGGCCAGTTCAGGAGTATCGAAAAACTCGACGTTCTGCGGTTTGGGCAAGCGCGCAAGGCTGCTCGGACGGCAATAGACACCGGTGGTCTTTACCGCGTAGACAAATTGCCCGTCCGCACTCGGGTCGCGGGCAACCACGGCGGCCCAGCGTGGATCGTCTTCAATGCTGATGGTGTTCGAAAGCGTTTCCATGACGAGTAATCCGTTGACCTGTTTGACTCAGGTTAACCAGCATCGTAGCTCGCAACACTCCGCGCCTTGCGGTCAAACTTTTACTGATCCCCGGCGACGCGGAAGGTGATGTTGATACGTCGTTCGCCCAAGCGTGGGTGATGGCCGGGTTTGATCGGCAGCACGCCGTGATAGCGCAGGCGATCCACGCCGCCCCAGACCACCATGTCGCCGTGCAACAGCGGGATGCGTTGGCTCTTGTCGCTGCGTTCGAAGCCACCGAACAGAAACATCGCCGGCAGGCCCAGCGACAGCGAAACGATGGGCGCAGCGTAGCCCTTTTCGTCCTTGTCCTGATGCAGCGACATCTTGGCGCCGGGGACGTATTGGTTGATCAGGCAGGAGTCGGCCTGAAAACCCGCGAAGCCGGCGCGTTCCGCCGCCTCGTGCGCCAGATCGGCAAACACCGCCGGCATCGACGGCCACGGCAAGCCGCTGAGTGGATCGACGCTGGAATAGCGGTAACCGCTGCGATCAGTGATCCAGCCCAACTGCCCGCAACTGCTGGTGCCGACCGACATGCTGAAACCTCCGGGCGTGACCATGTGGCGCAGCGGGGCCGCGGCAAGAATGGCTTCGAGCTCGGTCAGCAGTTGCTCGACCCGTGGCAAGGCGAATCCGCGCAGCACCCACGATTGTTCGCCGATCTGCTCGGCGCGGGGCTGCTGTACGGGTTCGTTGTCGGCGAACAGGTCAAATGTGGTCGGTTGCATGGTGTTGGTTACAGCGCTTTGCTGACCTTGATGTCACTGAGCTCCTCGTCAGCGTGCATTTTCTTCAGCGCCGCTTTCGCTTCCTCGTCAGTGCCGTTTTCCAGCTCGGCGAATTCGAAACGCTGCTCGCCGTCCAGTTTGTACTTGATCACGTATTTGGTTTTTTGCGCCACGGTAGTGGTTTCCTTTCAGAATAGGCTGCGCGTATCAGCTCAGTTTAGTGCTGGAGCGACGGATGATCTTGATCGAATGGGTCAGGGTCGGCTTGCGCGTGACGCTGATTGCGCGGCGGTTGACGGTGTCGATGGTGATATTCCAGAAGCCGGTACTCGGCGCCGTGATGCGTGCCGGGAAGGTGTCGAACGCGCCGCCGTGATAGGTATGACGGCCGCCGTTCTTGAAGCTGCGGAAGTTGGCGTCGTTCATCAAACGGATGTTGCACATCTGCGAGCATTGAATGACGACGATGTCGTCTTCGTTGAGGTGCTCGCGCTGGTGAATGAATTTCATGGGCGCCTCCAGAAGGGCTTTTTCTACTAAATCAAAACGATAGCTTGTCGATGGGCGCAGTTTATCAGCCCGCACGGGTTATTATCTGGCCGTCGGGCGTTGCTTTGACAAATTTTGAACAGAACTTCGCCATGGCAGGCGGGTTAAATGCACAAGGCCCCGGAGAAAAGCGGCATTTGTGCTGTCGGACGGTCTTTAACGGAGGATTCATATGAAGTGGGGTGTGGTGTGTGTGCCGTTGATTCTGGCGATGGCCGGTTGCGCAAATGTTTCCGAAATCAATGAAACGCTGCCAACCATGAGCGTGATCTCCGGCAAAAAGCCCCAGGAGTATGCGCAGTGCCTGACCGACAAGCTCGCTGACAGTCGTGGCGCGTTGCAGGTCCAGCCGCAGAAGGATGGCGTGCGAGTCATCGTTCCGGGCAAGCTTTCGTCAGGCCCGGCAGCAGTTTTTGATATCGAAGATCGCGCCGGTGGCAGCAGCATCAAGCTGCATGAACGCATGTCCAACGTGCCGGTTCGCCCGCATGATGTGCAGAAAGCCGCGAACGCCTGTATTTCCGGCTGATAGACTACCGAACATCAGCACCCGATGCCGTCACAGTCCTGCTGTGACGGCATTGTCATTTTTGGAGTTGTGATGAAGCGAGAGCACGTGCGCGAGCGCCACGCAGAGGGCCTTATCTCTGCCACCCATGTCATCCAGAACCCTGCGAATCCTGGTGAATGGATCGTGTTTTTCAAGAAGAGTGCAGGGCGCAGCTACTTCCTGGTGGACGATAACGACGAAGTCGAGTCCTTCAGTCGGCTCGACGATCTGATCGAGGTCGTCCGTGGCCTCGGGATCAAGTTCGCCGAAATCCACATGTAGGCTTACTTGCAGACAACCACGACGTTGCGGGTTTTGTAATTGCCAACGTCGACGCCCAGGGTTTTGTCGTCTTCCGCAGGGGCTGGTGTGCCGTCAGTGCCGACAATGCGATAACCGGTGCCTGCGCAAGAGGCATCGGCCTTTTCGTAGCACATCGCCCAGGAATTGGCTTCGCCGGAGCAATCGATGCTCAGACCCTGTTCGCCATTGTTCAGATAGGTCGGCTGCGAGGTGGCACAGCCGCTCAGTACCAATACCGCGAAGAGCGGCTGCAGTTTGTTCAGGTTCATGGTTGCGTGGTCTTCAGGTGGGGGACTGGATGCTCTGACAGCGCGGCGACGAAAAGGTTATAGCGATTGGCCACGTGTTTGCCAACAAGGCACAAAAAAGCCCTGCGTGCTGGCAGGGCCTGGGGCTGGTGTAGAGAGGATCAGTCCTGATCCTTGCCACGACGTTTGGCCGATGCAGGCGTATCGGTGAATACCGAGGCCACATCCGTCGCCATCTGCTCGCTGTCGAAAGGCCCGGCGATATGTTCGCCATTGGTGGTGGTCAGCGTCCACTTGCCGTCTTTCTTGTCGATCACATACCCGTTGATGATTTTTACCGCAGCCATCTGGTCTTTCTCGTTCGCTGGTTCAAAGGCGCCATGATAGCGGCAAATGCTCGCATTGGGGGCCGATAAGCGTATGGTGATCCAGTTTCAACGGATCTTGAGCTACGCTGACTTTGCTGCCGAAAACCCGGATGGAACTATCCGCGCGATTATTTCTCTATGTTGGCATCGGTTAGCCAGCGCGGGGCATTGTAAGGCGCGCGCCGCCTGATTAGACTGCCTCGAAACTCGTACACACAGCCTTTTCAAGGACTTATATGATCAAGAAATGCTTGTTTCCAGCAGCCGGTTACGGCACTCGCTTCCTCCCAGCGACCAAAGCCATGCCTAAAGAAATGCTGCCGGTGGTAAACAAGCCACTGATCCAGTACGGCGTTGAAGAAGCACTGGACGCTGGCCTGACTGAGATCTCCATCGTCACCGGCCGCGGCAAGCGTGCTCTGGAAGACCACTTCGACATCAGCTACGAGCTGGAAAACCAGATCAAGGGCACCGACAAGGAAAAATACCTGGTCGGGATCCGCAAACTGTTGGACGAGTGCTCGTTCTCCTACACCCGTCAGACCGAAATGAAAGGTCTGGGCCACGCGATCCTGACTGGCCGCCCGCTGATCGGTGACGAGCCGTTCGCCGTGGTTCTGGCGGACGACCTGTGCGTCAACATCGACGGCGACGGCGTACTGACCCAGATGGTCAAGCTGTACAAGCAGTTCCGCTGCTCGATCGTCGCTATCCAGGAAGTCGATCCGCAGGAAACCAACAAGTACGGTGTGATTGCCGGCGAAATGATCCGTGACGACATCTACCGCGTGCACAGCATGGTCGAGAAGCCAAAGCCGGAAGACGCGCCGTCGAACCTGGCGATCATCGGCCGTTACATCCTGACCCCGGACATCTTCGACCTGATCGAACAGACCGAGCCAGGCAAGGGCGGTGAAATCCAGATCACCGACGCCCTGATGAAGCAGGCCCAGAACGGTTGCGTCATGGCCTACAAGTTCAAGGGCAAGCGTTTCGACTGCGGTGGCGCTGAAGGCTACATCGACGCGACCAACTTCTGCTTCGAAAACTTCTACAAGACCGGCAAGGCTTACTAATAGCATTTGCCCTGTCTGCAAGATAAGGCCACCTCCGGGTGGCTTTTTCATTTTCCGCCCTTATATGGATGGCAGTGCTTGCCCAATGGATGTCTGCGGGTATGCTGATGGCCTGCCGAGGAGATAGAAATGGCCTACGATTTTGACCTTTATGTGATTGGTGCCGGTTCCGGCGGTGTGCGGGCTGCGCGGTTTGCTGCCGGCTTCGGGGCGAAAGTGGCGGTGGCCGAGAGCCGTTATCTGGGCGGCACCTGCGTCAACGTCGGCTGCGTGCCGAAAAAGCTTTTGGTCTACGGTGCGCACTTTGCCGAGGACTTCGAGCAAGCGTCCGGTTTCGGCTGGAACCTGGGCGAAGCCAACTTCGATTGGGCCACGCTGATCGCCAACAAGGATCGCGAGATCAATCGCCTCAACGGCATTTACCGCAATCTTCTGGTCAACAGTGGCGTGACCCTGCACGAGGCGCACGCGAAAATTGTCGGGCCGCACGAGGTCGAGGTCAACGGCGAGCGCTTCACCGCGAAAAACATCCTGATCGCCACCGGCGGCTGGCCGCAGATCCCTGGAATCCCGGGGCATGAACACGCTATCGGTTCGAACGAAGCGTTCTTCCTCAAAGAATTGCCCAAGCGCGTGCTGGTGGTCGGCGGCGGTTATATCGCGGTCGAGTTCGCCGGAATTTTCCATGGTCTCGGCGCCAACACTACACTGCTGTATCGCGGTGATCTGTTCCTGCGTGGTTTCGACGGGTCTGTGCGCAAGCACCTGCAAGAAGAATTGACCAAGCGCGGCCTCGACCTGCAATTCAATGCCGACATCGCACGCATCGACAAACAAGCTGATGGCAGCTTGAAGGCGACGCTCAAGGATGGTCGCGTACTCGAAGCCGATTGCGTGTTCTACGCCACCGGCCGGCGTCCGATGCTGGACAATCTGGGCCTGGAAAACATCGATGTGCAGCTCGACGACAAGGGCTTCATCAAAGTCGACGGCGAGTATCAAACCACCGAACCGTCGATTCTGGCGCTGGGTGACGTCATCGGTCGCGTGCAACTGACCCCTGTCGCGCTCGCCGAAGGCATGGCCGTGGCGCGGCGCCTGTTCAAGCCAGAGCAATATCGTCCAGTGGATTACAAGATGATCCCGACTGCCGTGTTCAGTCTGCCGAATATCGGCACGGTTGGTTTAAGCGAGGAAGAAGCGCGCGAATGTGGCCATGAGGTGGTGATTTTCGAGAGTCGCTTCCGGCCGATGAAGCTGACCCTGACTGACTGTCAGGAGAAAACCCTGATGAAGCTGGTGGTCGACGCCAGGACTGACAAGGTGCTTGGCTGTCACATGGTGGGCCCGGACGCTGGCGAGATCGTGCAAGGTCTGGCGATCGCCTTGAAGGCCGGCGCGACCAAGCGCGACTTCGACGACACCATCGGGGTGCACCCGACGGCCGCCGAAGAGTTTGTGACCATGCGCACGCCGGTCAGCGCTTAAGCGTCCTTCGCTTTGGCTGAGTCTGGCGCTGCCGCAACGGTAGCCGCCAGACGCTGGCTCTCTTCCAGGCTCGCCTGAGCCTTGAGCAACTCCTTTTCCAATGACTGATTGAGCTGCGTCTGTTCGTCGACGCTCTGCTTGAGCGCCTGGCTTTCCAGCGTCGCCACGCGCAAGCGTTCCTGGAGCAGGGTGCGTTCGCTGTCCATTCGCGTGGCCTGTTCGAGCAACTGGTCCTGACGTTGATTGCTCTGCTTGAGCTGGTCCTGCACCAGGTTCAGCTCGCGCTGGGTGCCACGGTTCTCGGTGAGCAGGCGTTCGTTGTCACGGTGCAATTGAGTGATTTCGTCCTGGCGCACCAGTGCGCTCTGCTGGGCTTGACGTAGCTCGGCCTGGATCTGCTGGATCTGCCCTTCGTGACGGGCCTGCTCCTGCTCGCGCTGTTCCTTGGTGGCGTTACGGTAGTGCTCCAGCGCATCGCGGGCGTGCAGGTGCTTCTCTTCCAGCGAGCGGATCTGCTCGTCCTTGTCCTGCAAGCGCAATTCAAAATCGGCCAATGCCTGGTTGAGACCGGCGTTGCGCGTCTGTTCGGTTTGCAGCATCGAGCGGGTGCTTGTCAGCGCTTCGGATTCGCGTTGCAGCGCGGCGCCCTGAATATCGTGGTCGTGTTCGAGTTTCTCCAGCGCCTGGCGAACCTGTTTCAACTCGGTTTCCAGTGCTTCGCGTTGCTCTTCGAACTGCTCGCGGGCCTGCTCGATGGGCTCTTGCGCCTGCTCTTTGAGGCGCTGGGCGAGGCGGGAGACGAGGGCGGTCAGCTCATCATCGATCGGTTCCGCCGACGCTTCGGTTGGCTGCGCGCCGTCATCCAGTTCTTTCAGATAGCGATGGATCGTGGTTTTCGAGCCGGTGTTGCCCATTTCGATGCGTACTGCATCAATGCTCGGGTGTTCGCCGCGAGCCAGAATTGCAGTGCGCGCGATTTGCACCAGCGCTTTGGTAATGCCGCCACGGGCCATATGAACTCCTACGGTTACGTACTGTGGTACATGCCACTAAAGTACGCAGTGTACCATGCTGGAAACATAGGTAAATATTTGAGATAAAACAGGCGGGATATACTGGTATTACCCAATGTCAGGCGGCAAAATGCGCCTCTGCATGCCTGATCCAGTACGCCAGCGAGAAAACTGCCCATGAGTGACATCGATCGCTATCTGCAAGCCGCCACCCGCGACAACACCCGTCGCAGCTATCGCATGGCGATCGAGCATTTCGAGGTAACGTGGGGCGGATTTCTCCCGGCCACCGCCGACAGCGTTGCGCGCTATCTGGTGGAGCACGCCGGAGTGCTGTCGATCAACACGCTGAAATTGCGTCTGTCGGCGCTGGCGCAGTGGCACAACAGTCAGGGTTTCGCCGACCCGACCAAGGCGCCAGTGGTGCGCAAGGTGTTCAAAGGGATTCGCGCCTTGCATCCGGCGCAGGAAAAACAGGCTGAGCCGTTGCAACTGCAGGATCTGCAACGAGTGATCGATTGGCTGGAGCAGGAAGCGCAGACGGCCAGGCAGGAACAGGATCGCCCGACTTTGCTCAAGGCTTATCGTGATCGCGCGTTGATTCTGTTGGGCTTTTGGCGGGGTTTTCGCAGCGATGAGTTGTGCCGTTTGCAGATCGAACATGTGCAGGCGAGCGCTGGCAAGGGAATTACCTTGTATCTTCCGCGCAGCAAGGGTGACCGGGAAAACCTCGGGCAGACCTATCAGGCTCCGGCGCTGGCGAAGCTGTGCCCGGTCGAGGCCTATATCGACTGGATCACGGAAGCAGCGCTGGTTCGCGGCGCGGTTTTCCGCAGCATTGATCGCTGGGGCAACTTGAGTGAAGAGGGCCTGCACGCCAACAGCATCATTCCCCTGTTACGCCAAGCGTTGCAGCGCGCCGGGATTGCCGCCGCCGGATATACCAGTCACTCGTTGCGACGCGGTTTTGCAACCTGGGCGCATCAGAGCGGCTGGGATCTGAAATCGCTGATGAGTTACGTTGGCTGGAAGGACATGAAATCCGCCATGCGCTATGTTGAGGTCAGCCCATTCCAGGGAATGGCTCGGATTATGGATAAACCGGATCAGCCGTAGAGATCGTTTTCTTCTATTAATACAGTCAGCTAATAGCGAAAACAAATCAGCAGTATCAGGTTTGCCAATGAGCCTTCCGTCGAGTGAGTGGGTAGGATTCACCCATCAACTTCATAACCCCTGACGGAGAGTCATCGATGCCTATCATCAACAGCCAAGTAAAACCGTTCAAAGCTACCGCGTTCAAAAACGGCGACTTCGTTCAAGTCTCGGATGCTGACTTGAAAGGCAAGTGGTCCGTAGTGTTCTTCTACCCAGCCGACTTCACCTTCGTCTGCCCAACCGAACTGGAAGACCTGGCCGACAACTACGCTGAATTCAAGAAGCTGGGCGTGGAAATCTACAGCGTTTCGACCGACACCCACTTTGCTCACGCTGCCTGGCACAACACCTCGCCAGCCATCGGCAAAATCCAATACACCATGATCGGCGACCCGACCCACGTCATCTCCCGCAACTTCGACGTGCTGATCGAAGAAGCCGGTCTGGCTGACCGTGGCACCTTCGTGATCAACCCTGAAGGCCAGATCAAAATCGTTGAACTGAACGATGGCGGCGTTGGCCGTGACGCTTCCGAGCTGCTGCGCAAGATCAAGGCTGCCCAGTACGTCGCTGCACACCCAGGCGAAGTTTGCCCGGCCAAGTGGAAAGAAGGCGAGGCCACTCTGGCTCCGTCGCTGGACCTGGTCGGCAAGATCTGAGTCTGTGACATGCAACGCAGGGCGGTACGCCGCACCTTCATAAGTTAGCTGCACCGCCCAATAAAAATGCCCGGGCGAGATTCGCTCGGGCTTTTTTTCGCCTCGAATAAAGGAAATCGCCCGTATGTTGGACGCCAATCTTAAAGCCCAGTTGAAATCGTACCTGGAACGGGTCACCCAACCGATCGAGATCGTTGCATCCCTCGACGACGGTGCGAAATCCCGTGAAATGCTCGACCTGCTGAAAGACGTTGCCAGTCTTTCGAGCCAGATTACCCTGATCGACAGCGGTGACGATGCCCGCAAGCCATCGTTCTCGATCAACCGCCCCGGAGCCGACATCAGCCTGCGTTTTGCCGGCATCCCGATGGGCCACGAATTCACCTCCCTGGTGCTGGCCCTGCTGCAAGTCGGCGGCCACCCATCGAAGGCTAGCGTTGAAGTGATCGAGCAGATTCGCTCGCTCAAAGGCGAGTTCAGCTTCGAGACTTACTTCTCGCTGTCCTGCCAGAACTGCCCGGACGTCGTCCAGGCGCTGAACCTGATGGCCGTGCTCAACCCGAATATCCGCCACGTCGCCATCGACGGCGCGCTGTTCCAGGACGAAGTCAACGATCGCAAGATCATGGCCGTGCCGAGCATCTACCTGAACGGTGAAAACTTCGGCCAGGGCCGCATGGGCCTGGAAGAAATCCTCGCCAAACTCGATACCGGCGCCATCGTGCGTCAGGCCGAGAAGATCAGCGCCAAGGAAGCCTTCGACGTACTGGTCGTCGGCGGTGGCCCGGCCGGCGCTTCGGCCGCGATCTATGCCGCACGCAAAGGCATCCGCACCGGCGTCGCCGCTGAGCGCTTCGGCGGTCAGGTGCTGGACACCATGGCCATCGAAAACTTCATTTCCGTACAGGAAACCGAAGGCCCGAAACTGGCCACGGCGCTGGAAGAACACGTCAAGCAATACGACGTCGACATCATGAACCTGCAACGTGCCGACAAGCTCATCCCGGGCAAGCCCGGCGAGCTGCACGAAGTCCGCTTCGCCAGCGGCGCAACCCTGAAGGCCAAGAGCGTAATCCTTGCGACCGGCGCACGCTGGCGCGAAATGAACGTCCCGGGCGAGCAGGAATACCGCAACAAAGGCGTGGCGTACTGCCCGCACTGTGACGGTCCATTGTTCAAAGGCAAGCGTGTGGCAGTGATCGGCGGCGGTAACTCCGGCGTTGAAGCAGCCATTGACCTGGCCGGTATCGTCTCGCACGTAACCCTGCTGGAATTCGACGTGCAACTGCGTGCCGACGCCGTGCTGCAACGCAAACTGCACAGCTTGCCGAACGTCACCGTGATCACCAGTGCGCAAACCACTGAAGTCACCGGTAACGGCGAGAAGGTCAACGGCCTGCGCTACAAGGACCGCACCACTGATGAACTGCGCACGGTGGAGCTGGAAGGCATCTTCGTGCAGATCGGTCTGCTGCCCAACACCGATTGGCTGAAGGGCACCATCGAGCTGTCGCCGCGTGGCGAGATCATTGTCGATAATCGTGGCGAGACTTCGATCCCGGGGATCTTTGCAGCGGGCGACGTGACGACTGTGCCTTACAAGCAGATCGTGATTGCAGTAGGCGAGGGCGCCAAGGCTTCGCTGAGTGCGTTCGATCACTTGATCCGGACTTCGGCACCGGCGTAATTGCCAAGCCGAAAACGAAAAAAACCCATGAGCGATCATGGGTTTTTTTATGCACGCGTAAAGCTGCCCCTCACCCCAGCCCTCTCCCGAGGGAGAGGGAGCCGACCGAGCGGTCTGGCGTTTTCTGTCAACCTGACAGATCCAGTCGATTATGGATTCACCGCCAATCGTTCAGGTCGGTGTAATTCTCCAACATTCCCCAATCAGTCCCCTCTCCCTCTGGGAGAGGGCTAGGGTGAGGGGCTTTTAAGCTTTTACAGCGGTGCAGGCTGAATGATTTCGACCCAGTAGCCATCCGGATCCTTGATGAACGCCAGGCTCTTCATGCGGCCATCGGTCAGGCGCTTCTGGAAATCGCAACCCAGCTCTTCAAAACGTGCACATGCCGCGACGATATCCGGCACCGAAATGCAGATGTGGCCGAAACCACGCGGATCGGTGTTGCCGTTGTGATAGGCGAAGTCGGCATCGTTTTCGGTGCCGTGGTTGTGGGTCAGTTCGAGAATGCCCGGGATCGATTTCATCCACTCGGTGCGCGCGGCGGCGTCGGCCGGGATCTGCGCTTTATCGACCAGCGCGAGAAAGTACAGGCTGAACTCGGCTTCGGGGAAATCACGCTTCTCGACCAGCGAAAAACCCAGCACGCGGGTGTAGAAGTCCAGCGACTTGGTGATGTCCTTGACGCGCAGCATGGTGTGGTTGAACACGAAGTTGCGGGTTGCGCTGTCTGGCGTGGCAGTCACGCCGGGAAAAGTGTTCAATTCGTTGAGGCTCATGGGCCCTCCAATAACAATGGGCAAGTGAATGGGCGCAATGATACGCATGCCGGCCGGCATCGCCAAATGCAAGGCGGGCTTGCCCTGCGCGAGGGCGGGGCTCAGACTTTGCCTTCTATCTACGAGTGCGTCCGGTAATGATCCGACTGTTGAAATCCGCGTTTGTTTGTTTGACTTTGTCGTTGGGCATGGTATTTCCTGCCATGGCCGAACCGAGCATCACCTGGCCGGCTGGCTGGGAGGTTGAAGCATTGCCCGGCAGCACGCCGTCAGTTTCGCGACAAAGGGCGGTGAAGCTCGATGCCGACGGTAACCAGGTGATGGTGATGGAGTTGACCATGACCCAAGTGGAGGCGGGCCATCAGGTCAATCTGCAAGGCGTGCTGCTGGAGATGCGCAAATCCATTCAGAAGGATTTTTTCCGCAGTGGCTATCAGAGCGTCTGCAACCGCATTCATCCAGCAGCACTCGGTTCGTTGAGCGGCCTGGAAACGACCTGCACGGTGACTGAAAACGGCCGACACGTATTATCACAAACGTTGGTAGCCGCCGTGGAAACAGACAAGGCATATGTACTTTCATATGCCGGTCAGGCCGAGGTTTATAAGGCCAGTGCAGACGACATAGAAGCGGCACGCAACAGCCTGAAATTATAAACGTACGTACTAACTAGCGGTGTTTTGAATGCCGAAAAGGATTAAGCACAAAGTTTGATCCGGCTTCTTGTAGCAACATTGCGCAGCAAAATGTTTAGCCTGATGATTCAGTAACGTTACACAAATTTCCAACTTGTTCGATGAAAATCATTTCATTTGTTAGATATTGTCAATAAAAAAGCCCTGCTTCGAGCAGGGCTTTTTGTTGGCGTCAGATCAACCGCGCAACCAGGAATCAACAGTGGCTGCACCGTACTGTTCTTTCCAGGCCTTGAGGCCGCGATGGTTGCCGCCCTTGGTTTCGATCAGCTCGCCAGTGTGCGGATTCTGGTAAACCTTGACCACTCGAGCGCGGCGGGTCTTCGGCGCTGTGGAAGGCTGCAGGCCCGATTTTGCCGGGTTCGGATCGAGGATGGCGATGATGTCTTTCAGGCCTTTGCCGTAGGTTTTCATCAGTCCCTGGAGCTTTTCTTCGAATTCGATTTCTTTCTTGAGCCCGGCATCGTTCTTCAGCGATTCCAGCTGTTTGAGCTGTTCCTGAAGGGCCTTTTCAGCTGCGCGAAATTCAGCGAGTCTGGACAATATCTTTACTCCAATAGTGTGTTTGGCTGATACCAACCGCAAACAAAGCTATAAGCCAAGAGCCTTGAAGCGACTCGATGATAATTGGCTCACCTGCCAGTCTGGCTCAGGTTGAAAAAATTGTAGTAGTTAATGCGACAAGAGTAAATCCTGATGTTGTCGTCATGTAACAACAATGACTTTTTGTATCAATTTGGTGCGGCTGTTCGGCGGACCATGGCGGCGACTTAATGATGAGTTAATGCGTCGAGGAAATCAGCGCCAGGCATTGGTCTACCGTACAAATAGCCCTGCAGAAAACTAACGTTATGCTCGGTCAGGTAATCAGCCTGAGCCTGAGTTTCGACACCTTCGGCAACAATACCCAACTCCAGTTTGGCCGAGAGCTCGATAATGGTGTCGAGAATATGCCTTGATAACGCGTCTACGCCGATCATCGCCACGAAGCTCTGATCGATCTTTAGAAAGTCGACATTGAAGGTGCGTAGATAACCAAGGCTTGAATGTCCGGTACCAAAGTCGTCGATTGCGATTTTTACGCCCAGTGCATGCAGCTGCTCGAAGAGCTGCAGGGTGATGTCATTCGGCTCGACCAGCTGGCGCTCCGTCAATTCCAGCACCAGTTCGACGCTGCCAGGCGCAAACGCCGCCAGGAGGTCACGACAATCCTCGACCAGCTCCAGATCCTGGCAGTGGCTGGCGGTGATATTGATGCCGATATGGAATGGTTTGCCGAAGGTTGCGCAGTGCGGCCCCAGCAGGACCGCAGTCTGTTGCATCAGGGCGCGGGTCATCGGCACGATCAAGCCCGAATGCTCGGCAAACGGAATAAACAGGTCCGGCCGCACCAGGCCCTCTTTCGGATGATTCCAGCGCATCAGTACTTCGGCACCCGACCATTGCTTGCTGTCACCATGAACCACGGGCTGGAAGTAGGGAATGAACTCCCCGGCTTCCAGCGCGCGCAGCATTTCGTGGCTGGGCGAAGTCGACCGCTTCTGGACGAAATGGCCAATGGCAGCGGAGAGTGCACCGAAGAAAATCAACAGACTGAACAGCGGGGGATACTCAGCCGCCATGTAACGCCAGATTTCGCCCTCAGGGAACCCCGCCGACACTTTGAAACCGTAACGCGCGGAATCCAGCATGCTATGCGCCACCGGCAGGGCAGGCATGGGCCCCTGATGCACTTTGCCGTCGGCGGACAGCCAGTTATCGCCCACTTGCAACATCAGTAATGTCTGGCGACCGATCAGGCGCAGAATGTTACTCAGGTGATAACCGTCGAGCGTGGTCAGCGCGCCGCCACGACCGTCGCTGAGGCGATAAATCAACAATGCCGTGTTGGGCGTTACCGGATTGCCGTTCATCAGCCACAGTTTGCCGTCGTGATAATTGCCGGCATCAACGGCTTCGTTGAACTGGCCGAACAGCGAACTGCAGTAGAGATTGTTGTCCCAGACCAGATTGGTCGAGCGCACGAAGGGGCGGCGGGTTACCTGTTCACGCAGGGCGAGTTTCACCTCTTCGCAATTTTTCCCGGCAAGCGGCAACAGAATCCGGGCGGCTTCCGCCGTGTTATCGAGCATCAGGTCGAACTGGCGCAACGCTTGCTCGGCAGTTTCCCTGGCGCTTTGCTGCAACGTGCGTTCTGCCTGCATATAGAGAATCACACTGCCCAGCACGATTGGCAGGAGGCCGCTGAGCAAAGTTACGACGTTGCGGGTGCTGCGTTTGCGGCGGGGTCTGCGGGTCAGCGGCATGAGCACATCCTGTGGCTTCGAAGTCGGGCCCGGTAAACAATTGAGCCAGTGGGGAGAATAGATGGCAGCCAGGTTTTGTGCCGTGCGCAACTGAACAGATTTTAGGGAGAGGGCAGACAGGTATGGTTACGCTGTGTAGAATCGGGTTACGCATACAATAATAATCGTCTTCTGGCAGCAGAAGCCTCGCCCGCAAGAGCCTTGGGTCGACAATGAAGATATTCGGGTTTCAACTGATCTACGGAGACTTCCTCGCTCGCAGCGTGCGTGGCATCTCCTGTGCGCCTCCCGCTGCATCACTTTCCTGACAAATAACCCTGGTTAATTGATAAGAAATGATGAGGCGTCACCATGGCAGATTTATACGAAAACCCAATGGGCCTGATGGGCTTTGAGTTCATCGAGTTCGCAGCGCCGACTCCCGGCACGCTGGAGCCGATCTTCGAGATCATGGGCTTCACCAAAGTCGCGACCCACCGCTCCAAGAACGTGCACCTGTACCGTCAGGGCGCGATCAACCTGATCCTCAACAACGAACCCAACAGCGTCGCCTCGTACTTCGCGGCTGAACACGGCCCGTCCGTTTGCGGCATGGCATTTCGCGTCAAGGATTCGCAAAAAGCCTATAGCCGCGCACTCGAACTGGGTGCTCAGCCGATCCACATCGAAACCGGTCCAATGGAGCTCAATCTGCCGGCAATCAAAGGCATCGGCGGCGCGCCGCTGTACCTGATCGACCGTTTCGGCGAAGGCAGCTCGATCTACGACATCGACTTCGTGTTCATCGAAGGCGTTGATCGCAATCCGGTTGGTGCCGGCCTGAAGATCATCGACCACCTGACTCACAACGTTTATCGCGGTCGCATGGCCTACTGGGCGAACTTCTACGAGAAGCTGTTCAACTTCCGCGAGATCCGTTACTTCGACATCAAGGGCGAATACACCGGCCTGACCTCGAAAGCGATGACCGCACCGGATGGCATGATCCGCATCCCGCTCAACGAAGAGTCATCCAAGGGCGCCGGGCAGATCGAAGAGTTCCTGATGCAGTTCAACGGCGAGGGCATCCAGCACGTTGCGTTTCTCACCGACGACCTGATCAAGACCTGGGATCAGTTGAAGAAAATCGGCATGCGCTTCATGACCGCGCCGCCGGATACCTACTACGAAATGCTCGAAGGTCGTCTGCCAAATCACGGCGAGCCGGTCGATCAGCTGCAATCGCGCGGCATCTTGCTTGATGGCGCGTCGGAGCAGGGCGACAAGCGCCTGTTGTTGCAAATCTTCTCGGAAACCCTGATGGGGCCGGTGTTCTTCGAGTTCATCCAGCGCAAGGGCGACGATGGCTTCGGCGAGGGCAACTTCAAGGCGCTGTTCGAATCGATCGAGCGTGACCAGGTGCGGCGTGGTGTACTGACCACCGAGTAATTTGCACCTGAAATAAAAAAATCCCGGCCTGCACAAATGCAGTGCCGGGATTTTTTTGCTTCATACAAAACCTGTGGGAGCGAGCCTGCTCGCGAATGCGGACTTTCGTTCAACAGTCATGTTGACTGGTCTGACGACTTCGCGAGCAGGCTCGCTCCCACATTTGTTTTGTGTTGCATTCAGGAGCGGCGTTGGCGCGTCAAATGCTTGAAGCCTTCGAAAACCAGCACCACAACCGCCAGCCAGATCGGTATGTAGGTCAGCCATTCTCCCGACTTGATGCTTTCCCCAAGCAACAATGCCACTGCAAGCAACAACACCGGTTCCACATAACTCAACAAGCCGAACAGACTGAACGGCAGCAAGCGGCTGGCAATGATGTACACCACCAGCGCGGAAGCGCTGATCAGGCCGAGCAGCGGAATCAACCACATCAACGCCGGGTATTGATCGAACACGGCCAGACCCTGTTCACCGCCCTGCACAAACCAGTAGGCGACTGGCAGCATCAGGGTCATGTCGACCCACAGCCCGCCGAGGTTGTCGGTTTTCAGGTATTTGCGCAGCACGAAATACAGCGGATAGCCGACCACGACCACCAGCGTCGCCCAGGAAAATCCGCCAACCTGATACAACTCGTTCAACACGCCGAGGCTGGCGAAAAACACCGCGATCTTTTGCAGCCAGGACAGGCTCTCGCCATAGGCAATCCGCCCGGTCAGCACCATCGCCAGGGGCAACAGGAAATAGCCCAGCGATACATCCAGGCTGTAGCCATTGAGCGGTGCCCACATGAACAGCCACAGCTGCACGCCGAGCAGGGCGGAGGAAATCAGCAGCCCGGCGATCAGCTTCGGTCTGGCCGCCATCAATCGGAACAGCTCAAGCACCCGTCGCCATTCCCCCGAAGCCAGCATGAACAGGGTCATGCACGGCACGGTGAGGAGCATGCGCCAGCCGAAAATTTCCACGCCGCTCAGAGGCGTCAGCAGCGACGTGTAGTAATACATGACGGCAAACAGCACTGAGGCTGAAACCGATAAAGCGATACCTTTAGACAAACTGTCCTCGCGGCGTGATGGTTGAACGGGCGCGCAGGATACGTGGTTTTTGTGCTGAATATTGAGCGGATGCTCATTATTTCCCACATCCTGGAGCTAAGCACAAACCCTGTGGGAGCGAGCCTGCTCGCGAAGAGGCCGGCAGATTCAGTATAGATGTTGCGTCTGCTGCCGCTTCACGAGCAGGCTCGCTCCCACAGTTGATTTGTATGAACCCGCAATTTGCTTACGCCACTCATTCCCCCGCTTGTGCAGTTTCAGGCCGAACGCAGTTTACGCCCCGACACAAAATGGCTCACATCGTTGAACCCCGGTGTCGAGGCATGCCCCGGTGTCACCAGCGAATCGATAAACGCCTCGTCCTCGGCCGTGATTTTCACCGCCTGCGCCAGCGTATAGGCGTCCCACTGTTGCTCGGTTCGCGGCCCGACAATCGCTGACGTCACCGCGCTGTTGTTCAATACCCAGGCAATCGCGAACTCGACCATGCCAACGCCCCGCTGTTCGGTGTATTGCTGAATCTGCTGGGCAATGCGCAGCGACTCCACACGCCACTCGGTTTCGAGAATGCGCTTGTCCTGACGCCCGGCGCGGCTGTTGGCGTCCGGCGTCACATCGGGTGCGTACTTGCCGCTGAGCACGCCACGCGCCAGCGGGCTGTAGGGCACCACACCGAGGCCGTAAGTCTGCGCGGCGGTGATCTGCTCGGTCTCGGCCTGGCGGTTGACGATGTTGTACAGCGGCTGGCTGATCACCGGACGATCAACGCCCAGTTTGTCGGCGATACGGATGACTTCGGCGATCCGCCAGCCGCGATAATTCGACAGGCCCCAATAGCGAATCTTGCCTTGGCGAATCAGATCACCGATCGCCGACACACTGACTTCCAGCGGCGTGTTGTGGTCTTCGCGGTGCAGGTAATAGATGTCGACGTAGTCAGTACCGAGCCGGGTGAGGCTGGCTTCGAGTCCGTTGAAAATGTGTTTGCGACTTAAACCACTGCGGTTAGGCACACCGTCCACCGGGCCGAAACCGACCTTTGTAGCGAGCACCCACTCGTGGCGATGACGGGCGATCGCTTCCCCGACGATCTCTTCGGAGCGGCCATTGGTGTAAACGTCGGCGGTGTCGATGAAATTGATCCCCTGATCCCAGGCCTTGTCGATGATGCGCAGCGAATCTTCAGTACTGGTCTGCTCGCCGAACATCATCGTGCCGAGGGTGAGCGTGGAGACCTGCAAGCCCGAGTGGCCCAGTGTGCGATAGCTCATGCCGAAATCCTTTTGTCGGTGGGTGGGGGATTAATCAAATACCAGAAGCGTTTGCTGCGGCAAAGTGAATTGTTAACGTCAAGAGCCCCTCTCCCTAGCCCTCTCCCGGATGAGAGAGGGGACTGACCGAGGTGTTTGCCCAAACACTGCCGACCTGAAACATCCCGCCGAACTCAAGATCTGAAAACTCCACAAATCAGCTCCCTTTGCCGCGCCGAACCTGAATTTGAGCGATACACAAATCGGCTCCCTTTCCCCCTCGCCCCCTCGGGGGAGAGGGCTGGGGTGAGGGGGAACGATCTGCAGAACAGCACAAAGCCCAAGCCGATCTCAGCATCAGCAACAGCTTTAAACCCGCAACGTGCGCGTCATCCGCAACGCCAGCAAACTTCCGCCTACGATCACCGCCGCCAGCACATACAGTGCCGCATCCGTCGAGCCGGTGCTGTCCTTGACCCAACCCACCAGATACGGGCTCAAGAACCCGGCCATTTGCCCCATCGAGTTGATCAACGCCAGACCGCCAGCCGCCGCGCCCGCGCTCAGCATCGCCGTCGGCACTGGCCAGAACATTGGCAGACCGGTCAGAGCGCCCATCGTCGCGATAGTCAGACCAAGGATCGCAATCGCCGGATTCGCCGCGAAATTCACTGCAATCACCAGACCGACAGCGCCCATCAGCATCGGCACCACCAAGTGCCAGCGGCGTTCCTTGCGCAAATCTGCCGAGCGGCCGACCACCAGCATGAACACCGCCGCGAGCAGATACGGAATCGCACTCAGCCAGCCGATCACCAGGTTATCGCTGAAGCCGAGGTTCTTGATGATCGACGGCAGCCAGAAGTTGATCGCGTAGACGCCGCTCTGGATGCAGAAATAGATCAGGCCGAAGGCCCAGATAGCAGGGTTCTTGAACACCGCGAGCAGCGAGTCGGTCGCGGTTTTCGGTTTGTTGGCGAGGTCTTCGGCGTGGTCGGCTTCGAGCACCGAACGCTCGTGGGCGGTCAGCCATTTGGCGTTGGCGAAGCTGTCGCTCAAGAGGAAATACGCCAGCGCGCCGAGGATCACGGTCGGAACGCCTTGCAGCAGAAACATCCATTGCCAGCCGGCCAGGCCACCCTGGCCAGCGGCGAAGTGGTTGAGAATCCAGCCGGAAAACGGGCTGCCGAGCAAGCCGGAAACCGGGATCGCCGACATGAACAGCGCCATGATCCGGCCGCGACGGAAAGTCGGGAACCACTGCGAGAGATACAGCACGACGCCCGGGAAGAAACCTGCCTCAGCCGCACCGGTGAAAAAGCGCAGAGTGTAGAACTCGGTCGGGGTGGTGACGAACAACAGGCAGGTCGACAGCGTGCCCCAGGTGATCATCATCAAGGCAATCCAGCGCCGTGGGCCGAAGCGGGTCAGTGCGAGGTTGCTCGGCACGCCGCACAGCACATAGCCGATGAAGAAAATCCCGGCGCCGAGGCCGTATACGGTTTCGCTGAATTTCAGTGCATCGAGCATCTGCAACTTGGCGAAGCCGACGTTGACCCGGTCGAGGTAGTTGAACAGGTAGCAGATGAAAATGAAGGGAATCAAACGCAGGGTGATGCGTTTGTAGACGGCGTTTTTACCGTCGTCGATGGTCTGGGTAGCTGCGGCGCTCTGCGACATAGCGGCTCTCTCTTTATTATGATTTTTTGCGATGCAAAGGGTAACGTTGATCGCCCTGAGAGTCTCGGCCACCTTTGGCCGGATTGTCTTTGTGCCTGAGCACAGGGTTTGCCGCCAGACCCTGTGCGGCTGAACAACCGCTTGTGCCTGAAATGAAGGATTGCCGCCGCTATGTTCGAACTCGATCACGACCTCGCCCAGGATATCGTCGACCGGGCCATGGCCATTTTGCCGTACAACGTCAATGTCATGGACAGTCAGGGCCTGATCCTCGGCAGCGGCGAACCGGAGCGGATCAACACCCGTCATGAAGGCGCGCAACTGGTGCTGGCCAACGGGCGCGTGGTGGAAATCGATGCGCAGACGGCGGTGCATCTCAAAGGTGTGCAGCCGGGGATCAATTTGCCGCTGCTACTCGATCAGCGCTTGATCGGCGTGCTCGGCATTACCGGCGAACCAGAGCAGTTGCGCACCTACGCCGAACTGGTGCGCATGACCGCCGAAATGCTCGTCGGCCAGCGCAATCAGCAGGCCGAGCAGCAATGGCGGCGCCAGCGTTGCGATGATCTGCTGGCGTTGCTGTTGAGCGAGGCGGGGGATTCGCCACGTCTTGTCGATGAGGCGCAGCAACTCGGGCTGAAGCCGCAATTGACGCGGGTGCCCTATCTGTTTGAACTGGGCCTCGAGCACGGCCCGGGGCAAACGGTCGAGGCATTGAGCGCCTGGCTGACGTCGCGCTATCCCGACAGTTGGTGCGTGAGTTCGGCAAAGTCTTCGCTGCTGTGGTGTCGCCCGGCGAGCCAGAACGTCGAGCACGATCGCCTGCTGGAAAAGCTCGATGGTCTCGGCTGGAAAATTCTGCGCATCGCCGTCGGCGGGCAGGCGGATGGTCTGGCCGGGTTGCGTCGTTGTTATCGACGGGTCGGTGATTTGCTTGCTTACGGACGTGATGTGCTGCCGAATTCGCGGCTACTGACGCTCAATCGCTATCGTCTGCCGGTCATGTTGTGGCGCCATCGCAACGATGATGCGCTGGACGAACTGCTCAAGCCGCTGCGCAAGGTCATTGCCAGGGACGGCAACGGCCAGTTGCTGGCGACCTTGCGCAGTTGGTGCGAGCACGACGGGCAGAGTCAGGCCTGCGCCGAGGCGTTGGGCATTCATCGCAACAGCTTGCGCTATCGGATGGAGCGGATTGCCGAGTTGAGCGGGGTTGATCCATTGAAGCTGGACGGGATGCTGGCGTTGTATCTGGGGGTGCAGCTGTTGCCGCAGACTGATCCGAATTGATCGGTGTATCCCATGACCTTTTCGGGAGCAGGCTCGCTCCCACATTTGCAATGCATTTCAAAATGTGGGAGCGAGCCTGCTCGCGAAAGGGCCGGAACATCCAGCGCCAGCCTTTTGTGGAAATGAACAATAAACGCCGACGCCACTTGTGCACCCGACCGGCGTCAAGGCGCGGGCCGACTGGCAGCATGAACGCCATTGCAACCGGAGAATTCCCATGAAAATCGTCATCGCCCCCGACTCGTTCAAGGACAGCCTGAGTGCCCAAGGCGTTGCCGAAGCCATCGCCCGCGGATTGGCCGAGGTCTGGCCGCAGGCGACGTTGGTCAAATGTCCGATGGCCGATGGCGGCGAAGGCACGGTCGAGTCGATTCTCGCGGCGTGCGAAGGCGAGTTGCGCCGCACCCGTGTGCGCGGTCCGTTGGGCGCACCGGTCGAAGCCGCGTGGGGCTGGTTGCCGCACAACCACACCGCGATCATCGAAATGGCCGAGGCCAGCGGTCTGCAACTGGTGCCGCCGGGGCAGCGCGACGCCTGTATCAGCAGCACCTTCGGCACCGGTGAACTGATTCGTGCAGCGCTGGATGCCGGCGCGCAACGGGTGATTCTGGCGATCGGCGGCAGCGCGACCAACGATGGCGGTGCCGGGGCGATGCAGGCGTTGGGCGTGAAGTTGCTGGATGCGCAGAATCAGCCGTTGGTGCCCGGTGGGCTGGCTTTGGCGCAACTGGCGCAGCTCGATCTGAACGAACTTGATCCACGTCTGGGCGATGTGCGTTTCGACATCGCCGCTGACGTCAACAACCCGCTGTGCGGCGCCCATGGCGCCTCGGCGATTTTCGGGCCGCAGAAGGGCGCGTCGCCTGCGCAGGTTGCGCAACTCGACCAGGCCTTGGGGCATTTTGCCGAACTCTGCGCGCAGGCGTTGGGCAAGGATGTGCGCGATGAACCCGGCAGCGGCGCCGCAGGCGGATTGGGATTTGCGGCCAAGGCTTTTCTCGGCGCGCAGTTTCAGGCGGGCGTCGAGGTGGTGGCGGAACTGGTCGGGCTGGCTGAGGCGGTGAAAGGCGCTGATCTGCTGATCACCGGGGAAGGACGATTCGACGCGCAGACCTTGCGCGGCAAGACGCCATTCGGTGTCGCGCGGATAGCCAAACAGCACGCCGTGCCGGTGATTGTGATTGCCGGGACTCTGGGCGAGGGCTATCAGGAACTCTATCAACACGGCATCGATGCCGCGTTCGCCCTGACCAGCGGGCCAATGACCCTCGAACAAGCCTGCGCCGAAGCACCACGGCTGCTGCGTGAACGTGCCACCGATATTGCCCGGGTCTGGCAACTCGCCGCCAAACGCTGATCGGCTTGCCTCTGTAGGAGCTGTCGAAGGCAGCGATCTTTTGATCCTGCTTTTAAAAGTCAAAAGATCGCAGCCTCGTTGCACTCGACAGCTCCTACAAAGGCAGCGGAGCAGTATTTGATTGTTGTAACGTCCGGAAAAATATTTGCGGCGAACCCGAAACCTTCCTCAAGCCTGGCCGATACAACGGTCAGGCGCGCACAAAAACATAATTCAGTGACGCCGGACTGTCGCCCGCTATGGGCCAGTGCTCACGGCATGGATGCTCGTAGTTTCTTTCTTTCGAGAGTCCGACCATGTCCCTGCGTAATCTGAATATCGCGCCCCGTGCTTTCCTCGGTTTTGCCTTTATCGCCTTGCTGGTGATTGTCCTCGGCGTGTTCGCGGTCAGCCGCATGACGGTCATTCGTCAGGCGTCGATCGATATGGACACCAACCAGTTGCCAAGCGTGACCCACCTCAGTGTGGTCACGGAAAACGTCCTGCGCATGCGCATTCTCTCGTTTCGTGTGCTGGTCAATCGCGAACCGGCCAGCCTGCAAGAGGCAGAAACCCGCATCGCGGTGCTGGTCGACAAGGTGCGCAAAGCGCAGGCCAGCTACGCTGCGTTGCCGGCAGGTCCTGAAGAGCACGCTGTTTTCCAGACCTTTTCGACGACGCTCGACAACTATCTGCAAGCGCAGAATCAGATGATTGAGCTATCGCGCAAAGGCGATCTGGAAGCGATGCGTGCGTTGATCAACTCGCGCATCAAGGAAGGCACCGATCAAATGGGCGAGCAGCTCAGCAAATTGATCGGCATGAATACCGCCGGGGCCAGAGCGGCAGCCACCAAGGCCGGTGAGAACTATGACAGCGCCATTACCGGGATCATCATCGTCGCCGTGATCGCTGCGCTGGCCACCGTGCTGCTTGCCTGGTTGCTGACCCGCAGCATCGTCACGCCGCTCAACCGCGCGGTGCTCGCCGCGCAAACCATTGCCGGCGGTGACCTGAGCAAAGCCATCGAAGTCGACGGCAAGGATGAACCGGCGCGCTTGCTCGAAGCCTTGGCCGCGATGCAGACCAACTTGCGTAAAACCATCGAGCAGATCGCCGGCTCTGCCACGCAACTGGGCGCCGCTGCCGAGGAACTCAGCGCCGTCACCGAAGAAGCCTCCCGTGGCCTGCAACAGCAGAACAATGAAATCGAACAAGCCGCCACCGCCGTCAACGAAATGACCGCAGCAGTGGAAGAAGTGGCGCGCAACGCCGTGTCGACTTCCGAAGCCTCCAACCAGTCGACCCACGCCGCCCGCGAAGGTCGCGATCAAGTGGTGAAAACCGTCGACGCGATCCAGACCATGACCCACGACGTGCAGAACACCGCGCAGATGATCGAAGGCCTCGCCGCGCAAGGGCGCGACATCGGCAAGGTGCTGGACGTGATTCGCGCCATCGCCGAGCAGACCAACTTGCTCGCGCTCAACGCAGCGATTGAAGCGGCGCGTGCCGGCGAGGCCGGACGTGGTTTTGCCGTGGTGGCTGATGAAGTGCGCGCCTTGGCCCATCGCACCGCGCAGTCGACCCAGGAAATCGAGAAAATGGTTGCCGGCATCCAGAACGGCACGGGTGAAGCGGTCTCCTCGATGCAGCAAAGCAACCAGCGTACCCAGTCCACTCTGGAAATGGCCCGCGCGGCTGGCGTGGCACTGGAGCAGATCACTCAATCGATTCACCAGATCAACGAACGCAACCTGGTCATCGCCAGCGCGTCGGAAGAGCAGGCGCAAGTCTCCCGCGAAGTCGATCGCAACCTGGTCAATATTCGCGACCTCGCCACGCAATCGGCCGCCGGCGCCAACCAGACCAGCGCCGCGACCCACGAGCTGTCGCGACTGGCAGTGGATTTGAACGCCATGGTGGCGCGTTTCGTGATTTGAGATACGGTGAAGGCTGGAAACCGCGCTCACAGGAGACGTACATGCGCTATTCAGCCTTGACCCAACGAATCGCCGGGGAGGGTGCCGCTGCCTGGCAGATTCACGACCGAGCGCTGGAACTGCGCGCCGAGGGCGTTGATGTTTTGTTGTTGAGTGTCGGCGATCCGGATTTCGATACGCCGTTGCCGATCGTCCATGGCGCGATCGACAGCCTGCTGGCCGGTGATACTCATTATGCCGACGTGCGCGGTCGGTTCGAATTGCGCAGGCTGATTGCCGAGCGTCATCACCAGCGCAGCGGTCAGCGGGTTGATCCTGACCAAGTCATTGTCCTGCCCGGCGCGCAATGCGCGGTGTATTCGGTGGCGCAATGTCTGCTCGATCCGGGTGATGAGGTGATCGTCGCTGAGCCGATGTACGTTACCTACGAAGGTGTGTTTGGCGCCTGCGGTGCCAAGGTGATTGCAGTGCCGGTGCGCCCGGAAAACGGTTTTCGTGTCGACCCGGCCGATGTCGCCGCGCGTATTACCCCGCGAACTCGCGCCATGCTGCTCAACAGCCCGAACAATCCCAGCGGCGCGAGTTTGTCTTTGTTGATCTGGCAGGAACTGGCGGCGCTGTGCATTCGCCATGACCTGTGGCTGATCAGCGATGAGGTGTACAGCGAGCTTTTATATGAAGGCGAGCACATCAGCCCGGCGAGCCTGCCGGGCATGGCCGAGCGCACCGCGACAATCAACAGCCTGTCGAAATCCCACGCGATGACCGGTTGGCGTATCGGCTGGATGATCGGCCCGAAACCCTTGGCTGAACATCTGGTGAACCTGTCACTGAGTATGCTGTTCGGTCTGCCGGATTTCGTGCAGAAAGCCGCGCAAGTGGCGCTGCAAAGCGATTTGCCGGAAGTCACGCAGATGCGCGAAGAATATCGCTTGCGTCGGGATCTGGTGTGCGAGCGGTTGCATGGCTGCCCCGGGTTGCAGCCGATTTGCCCGGATGGCGGCATGTTCGTGATGGTCGATGTGCGCCAGACCGGCCTCGGCGCTCAGGCGTTTGCAGAGCGCTTGCTGGAAGGTTATGGCGTGTCGGTGCTGGCCGGCGAGGCGTTCGGACCGAGCGCGGCGGGGCATATTCGGATTGGGCTGGTGGTGGATCGGGTGAAACTGGCGGATGCCTGCGCGCGGATTGCGCTGTGTGCGGTGCAGCTGTTGCAGGCTCGGAGTGCCTGATGGATTTGCATAGTCTGTAAAGGCCTCTTCGCGAGCAGGCTCGCTCCCACAGTGGAATGCATTCTGCTGTGGAAGCAGGCTTGCTCCCATTTTGAAATGCAGTCCCTGTGGGAGCGAGCCTGCTCGCGAAGGCGGCTTTACTGACACCAGAGATCTCAGTTTTGCCAAGTAGAGGCATTCACTAGATTCGCCGGCCGCTGCCCACGCAATGCCGCCAACAGATTCTCCACCGCACACCGCGCCATCGCCTCACGGGTTTCATGGGTCGCCGAGCCTATATGCGGCGTGGCCACAACATTGCTCAACTGCAATAACGGCGAGTCATGATTCAACGGCTCGCGCTCGAACACATCCAGCCCTGCCGCGCGAATGCGCTTGTTGCGCAACGCTTCGATCATTGCCGTCTCATCGACCACCTTGCCCCGCGAGATATTGATGAAAATGCTCTCCGGGCGCATCAGCGCAAACTGTTCAGCGCCGATCAAACGTTCCGTCTGCGCCGTCAGCGGCAAGGTCAGGCAAATGAAATCAGCCTGCTGCAACAATTCTTCGAGGCTGCGATATTGCGCGTCGAAACGCTCCTCGACCGCCGGCTTGCGTGACTGGCTGTGATAGATCACCGGCATGCCGAAACCGAAATGCCCGCGCTGGGCCAAGGCCTCGCCGATGCGGCCCATACCGATGATGCCCAGCGTCTTGCCGTGCACGTCGGTGCCGAAATGCGCCGGGCCGATGTTGCGACTCCATTGCCCGCCACGCACCATGTTCGCCAGTTCGACTACACGGCGGGCGGCGGCGAGGATCAGGGCGAAACCGGTGTCGGCGGTGGTCTCGGTGAGCACATCCGGCGTGTTGGTCAACAGGATCTTGCGCCGGCTCAGGTAGTCGATGTCGTAGTTGTCGACGCCCACCGAGACGCTGGCAATCGCCTCCAGTTGCGGCGCCAGGTCCAGCAACGCCGCGTCGAGTTTCAGGCTTGCGCCGAGCAAACCGTGGGCGCGGGGCAGGGCGTCGCGCAACTGCATGAGGCCATCGGCGTCGAGGCTTTCGATCAGCGTCACGTCAAATTGCTCTTGCAGACGCGCCATCAGCGCGGGCGAAAGTTTCTTGTACAGCACGACCTGTTTTTTCATGGCAAAAGTCCTTCAGGAATGCGCCGGCACGCGCGGTGTGGCGACGGCTTTGGCAACGACGCGATCACTGGCGCCGGGCTTGAGAAAAATCGTCAGCACCACCGACAGCAACAGCGCGCCGCTCATCAACAGATAGGAAGCGCCGGGCGAGCCGGTGGAGCTGTTCAGATAGCCGACCAGATATGAGCCGCCGAAGGATCCGAGCGCGCCCATGCTGTTGATCAGCGCCATGGCGCCACCGGCAACGTTGGCCGGCAGGATTTCCGGAACGATGGCGAAGAACGGCCCGTATGGCGCGTACATGCAGGCGCCGGCAATGACCAGCAGCGTGTACGACCACCAGAAGTGTTCGGCGCCCAAGGCATACGAGCCATAAAACGCGATCGAAGCGATCAGCAGCGGCGGCCAGACGAAGCGCTTACGCTTCTGCAATTTGTCCGAACCCCACGACACCGCGAGCATGCCGATCACCGCCGCCAGATAAGGCAGCGCCGACAGCCAGCCAGCCTCGATCATGTCCATCTGCGCGCCGGCCTTGAGGATCGATGGCAGCCACAAAACGAAACCGTAGACGCCGATGCTCCAGCAGAAAAACTGCAGCGCAAGGATGATTACCTTCGGCGAACGGAACGCCTCGGCGTAGTTCTTCACCGCCTTGATCCCGACCTGCTCAGCAGCGAGGGCGCTTTCCAGATCGTGCTTTTCCTGATCGTTGAGCCACTTGGCCTGTGCTGGACGATCATCGGCCAGACGCCACCAGATAAAGGCCCACAACACCGCCGGCAGACCTTCAATGATGAACATCCAGCGCCAGCTGAAATGCTGCACCAGGTAACCCGACACTACCGACATCCAGAGCATGGTCACCGGGTTGCCGAGGATCAGAAAGGTGTTGGCCCGCGAGCGTTCGGCACGGGTGAACCAGTGGCAGAGATAGACCAGCATCGCCGGCATCACCGCCGCTTCGACCACGCCGAGCATGAAGCGAATGACGATCAGCCAATAGGCATTGGAGACCACACCGGTCAACGTGGCGAGACCGCCCCAGAGGATCAGGCTGACGAAAATCAGCTTCTTCACACTGTGCTTTTGCGCGTAGATCGCGCCCGGTACCTGGAAGAAAAAGTAACCGAGAAAGAACAGCGCACCGAGCAGCGAGGACAGGCCCGGTGTGATCATCAGGTCTTCGGCCATGCCCGATGCGGCAGCGAAGCCATAGTTGGCGCGATCGAGATAGGCCAGGCTGTAAGTGATGAACACAATCGGCATGATGTACCACCAGCGGCGGGTGGCGAGGGTAGCGGTTTTCATCGGTGTGACTCCTGAGCTTGTTGTTTTTGTCGCAGCAGGTTCAAAAGTTTGCGTTGCCTAGGCAGGCCTCTTCGCGAGCAGGCTCGCTCCCACAGGCGATTGCATGCCAAATGTGGGAGCGAGCCTGCTCGCGAAGGCGGATTCAAATTCAACCGATAACTCTTGGCGGGTCGGCAACCCCTCCATGTCGCCACGACTCTGCACCGCGCGACTGCCAATCCAGTTCGCCCGCTGCAGGGCCTCGGCAAAACTCTGCTGCTCGAGCAGGGCACTGATCATCCCCACCGCAAAGCCATCGCCGGCGCCCACGGTATCGACCACGTTGCTCACTGGCACGCCAGCCACAAAACCCTGATCCAACTGCGTGCGGTAATAAGCGCCCTCAGGCCCGAGCTTGATCGCCACGGCCTCCGCGCCTTGACCCAGATAGAACGCAGCAATGTCCGCCGGGTCGTCGAAACCTGTAAGCAAGCGACCTTCGCTCAATCCCGGCAGCACCCAGTGGGCGAGAGCGGCGAGGCGGTTGATTTCGCGGATCATTTCGCCCTCACTGGCCCACAGGCTCGGGCGCAGATTCGGGTCGAACGACACGCTGCGCCCGGCGTTGCGCATGCGGGTCATCAGTTCGAAGGACATTTCCCGTGCCGAGGCAGACAGCGCCGGTGGGATACCGGTGGCGTGCAAATGGCGGGCGCTGAGCAGGTTGTCGTTGATGGAGTGCGGCGACAAATGACTGGCTGCCGAACCGCGCCGGAAATATTCGACCTGCGGGTCGCTGCCATCGTCGTTGCGCGATTTGAACTGGAAACCCGTTGGCTGGTTTTTATCGACTTCGACGTGGCTGCAATCCAGACCTTCCTTGATCAGCGTCTCGACGACAAAGCGTCCGAGCGAATCGCTACCGACCCGGCTCAGCCACGCGACGTTGAAACCCAAGCGCGACAAGCCGATCGCGACATTGCTGTCGGCCCCGGCAATCCGTTTGTGAAATTGCTCGACCTTGGCCAGATCGCCGGTCTGCTCGGCGACGAGCATTGCCATGGTTTCACCGAAGGAAAGAATATCGATCTCAGACATGAGCTGGCTCCAGGCGCGATTGACCGAGGCGGGCGAGGGCGGCGACGTGTTCACGGGTCAGTTGCACCAGGTCATCGCTTTGCAGCGGGTATTCGGCGGCGCGCATAACGCCTTGGTCCATGTGCCGCAGCAGTTGTTCCCACAGATGCAGGTCGCTGATGGCGGGTGGTACGGCGACCAGTTTGCCGTCGGCGCGGCGGGCCACGGCTTTGCAATGCACATAACCGACGTGACGGCCGAGCGCGCGGGCGGCGCTGGCGGCGGACTGGTCCTGCCAGTGCCAGTTGCCAATGTCGAAGGTCATCTTGATCGGCAGGTTGTGTTGCTCGACGGCGGTAAAGAAACGCTGGAACGGCTCGATACGTCCGCCATGCAAGGTCTGGTCATTCTCCACCAGCAGTTGCACCGGGCTCTGCTTGAGTCGCTCAGCCAGCGCCTGCAAATCAAAGTTGTCGGTGAAATAACCGAGCGACACCTTCAACCATTTCGAACCGAACGCCTGGGCCTGTTGCAGCGCGGTAATCAATTCGGGATTCGGCTGTGCTTGCCCGGCCAGCCATAGTTCGGTGGGTGAGGAATAGATGCTTTGCAAGCCCTGCGCCTGAGTAGCCTGAGCCAGTTGCGCCGGGTCTTCGCGGGTAAGCAGTTCTTCGCGCCACTCGATGCGATTGGCGCCGGAGGCAGCGAGGATCTCAATAAAGGAATCCTGCCCACGCTGGCGCACAAGGTCGGCACCATAGCTGGACAGACTGATGGAAACGGCTGGTTTATTCATTGTTATTGACCTCTGAAACCGGTTTCATTTTTGTTCAAAAAAATATCAGATGGTTCTGTGGTGTCCTTCCGGGTGCCTTCGCGAGCAGGCTCGCTCCCACATTTGCAACACGGTCACCTGTGGGAGCGAGCCTGCTCGCGAAAACGTCAGTTCAGGCACCAATTCCTCGGGTCGAACCCCGTTCAATCAGCACCGGCGCAAAATCCATCACCCGCGCCACCTCGTCATGCCCACGCAAGCGCTTGAGCAGACAATCAAATGCCCGCGCGCCAATCTCCGCCGTCGGCTGAGCCAGCGCGGTAATCCCGCTACCCACCAACGGGTACCAATCCAGATCATCCAGGGCAATCAGCCCGACATCCTCAAACAACCGGCAGCCAATCTGGCGCAACGCAGTCGTCGCGGCGAGCGCCGCGACACCATTGGCGCAAAACAGCGCTTTCGGGCCATTACCGGGTGTGTTTAAAAAGGTTTGAAGTTGCGCGTTCAGATCATCACCGGTTTCCAGCACCGCCCCAGTCAGGGTCGAGCGCTGAGCAATCTGCGCTTGAAAACTGCTGACCCGCTCGATCCGCGAGCTGGTGCCGTCATACGGTTCAGTCACCAGCAAAAGATCTCGATATCCGCGTTGCTCGAGATGCGCGAGCGCCATCTCTACTGCTTGTGGGTTGTTCAAACCGACCATATCGCTGTCGATGCCCTCGACCTTGCGATCCACCAGCACCAGCGGCATCTCGCGGCGCAACTCGTGCAACTCGTCTCGATGATGACCCAGCGTGTTCACGATCAGCCCTTCGATGTTGTACGAGCGCAACAGCGCCAGATGCTGGCGTTCCTGCTCGTCATCGCGGTCGGTGTTGCACACCACCAGGCTGTAGCCGTGCGCACGGCAGGCGGTTTCCACCCCGTGCATCACGGCAATTGAATAAGGGTTGCGGATATCGGCGACGAGCATGCCGATCAGGCGCGTGCGCCCGCGTTTCAGGCCGCGGGCCATTTGGTTGGGGCGGTAGCCGAGTTCATCAATCGCCTGCTCGATGCGCCGGGCAATGGCATCGGAGAGCAGGGCGCGGTCGTCGCCGATGAAACGCGAGACGCTGGCCTTGGACACGCCAGCGTGTTCGGCAACGTCGAGCATGGTCACGCGGCTGCGTTGGGCGGCGGAGAAGTCGTTCATTGCGGACCTTTTTGTTATTGGGTGGTGCTGAAACCGGTTTCAGAGAACAGTATTTGCCGGAAACCGTCAAGTAGTAAACCTCCGCGCGTAAGGGGGGATTCCGATGAACGGTCGAATTACCTGTCAGATCTGACAGTAGGCAAGAAGTTAAAGCAAGCGCCTAATTTGTTGCAGGAACGCTTTGAAAGTTCGCCCGTGGAGATGGTCATGCCGCCTAGTGAAATCCTGGTATACAACCCGCCAAAAGTAGTCGGAGTTGCAGATGATGATCCCGACGGGCATATCCCGCCGGAGTTGTTGGTGACAGGAATAGAAGTGGTTGTTCCGATTTGGCCGGTGCAATCACCAGCTGGAAGACAAGACACGCTTATTGTGCGGATGAGACGGGGAACAGTCATTGAATTTGATTGGAGTAAAACTTACCCCACGCCGATCAACGAGCGTGAGTTTGTGATTCCGATTGGTCCTGAGTTTTTAGCAACGGATGGTGTAGTTGAAGTCTTCTATCAAACCCGTAACTACGTTCAAAATCCGTCAAATTCCCTACCTCGCAAGCTCACTATCGATCACATGCCGGCCGTGAGGGATTTGCCGGCTGTAACGTATCCGAAGGTGAATTTCCATGGATATCTTAACTGTAAAACACAGCCTCCGATCTGGACAGGTATAGAGATGGCAGTACCACCTCTTCCCGCGTTTGTGCAAAGTGGCGATAGATTTGAAGTCGAGTGGATTGGTTATCTGAGTCTAAACGGCAGTGGCGCGGCTATCGACCGGACCTATAAGAAAATCACCAGGAGTGCATTGACTCAGACAGAAATTGATAAAGGTTTTTCTGTCGTCGTTGAACCCTTTGTTCCGCATATTGAACCCATGATCGATAAGGCATCGGCGATTGCGACCTACTCCATCTACCGTGGTTTAAAGTTGATTGGTACATCAAAAAAAGGGCTGGTAAAGATAGATCGGGTTGTTTCAGGAGAAGATTTACCCTGCGGTCCTTGAAATGGGTGGCACATAGCGCTGTGAAAATGAGTGCCGATGTACGCTGAAAGCCTGGCGTGGCGCAATCGTATGTTTAAAAGGAGCAATTACATGAATGCGAAAGTTGAAGGTTCGACATCAGCTCAGAAAGTATCGCTAACGAGTGCTGGTAATATTCTTGTAGATCCGGCAAAGATTCCGGCTCAGAATTTGCCTGGCGGTGATTTGCGCATCCCGATCGCATCGCTTACGGCTCCGTTGGAATACCAGATCCCCCAACCTCCAGATCAATACGACCGGGACAGGTTGACCGTCAATTTGCGGGTAAAAGGCACTGCAACCCTGATTCCACTCGTTCCCAGACTGGATTTGGGGCCAATCACTGACCGTGTATGGCCATTGCCATTATTTATTCCCCTCGCTGACCTGAGGGAGCTTGCAACGCCGGAAGCACCCACCGAGTGGGAGTTGATCTATCAATTATTTGCAAACGGAAATAACCCGGGCGCTCCGGTTATTACTGAGTACCACATCGATAGAACCAAACCTTATCAAACCAAAACACCGGCGACTGATTTCTCCCCGCCAGCCATTTCATTTCCTGCCGACTTGCCCCCGACCAAGGATATCGATGATGACTATCTGGGCGCGAATCCTACGGGTATTGAGGTAACCTTGACGCTGGCGGCCAATGCCCATCCCACAGACGTTTGCGACATCTACTGGGGGGTGCCATCGGACCCTGCTTACGCGACCCCCGTCTTGAAAGACATTACAGTGCCGGCCTCGGGCAAAATACTGATCCCGGTTGAAATTTTTCAGAAATCAACAGAAGGTTTGAATACTCTGACTTTTGTTGTCAGAGATCTTGCGGGCAACATTAGCAGGCAATCCAAACCCAATCAGCGCAATGTTCGACGTTTGGCGCCACCCGTAGCGTTGCCGCCTGTCGTACCGTTGGCAGATGGCACTGACGGGGATACGTTGATTGATGTGGCTGACTGCAAACTGGGTGTAACTATTGAAGTACCGGTTCCACTGCCAAACTCGCCGTCTGACACCATCATTGCCAAGTGGAACGATATCGAACTGGGGGAGCAAAGAGTAGGGACCAATACCAAACTGATTTACTCTGTGGACTACACCACTGTGATCAAGGTCGCCTATGGTTCAACTGATGGGCAGGTGCTTACGACCGGCAGTTATGAAATGTTCCGCGGCTCGGGTGCTCCCATCGCCACCGGGAAAGTAGATTTCAGCGTGGATATTTCTTACCCCGGCCCTGTGAATCCGGATGAACCAAGTGAAGTAAATCCGTCGCTTGAGTTGCCTCGGTTAGTGTCTTCGCAAGGTGTAGATAATAAGCTTGATGATAATGACCACGGCGAAGACGCCAAGATTTTCATTCAACTCTATGATGCGCCTCCTACCGAATCAGCACAGAGCGTCACGGTCTTTTATGACGATCAGGAGTTGACGCCACCTTGGTTATTGCAGCCGGGTGAAGAGGGTACAGAAATCGGGCCATTTACTGTTCCCTGGCCCGTTATCGAAAAGAAACAGATCGCGGATGTGAAGATCAAGTGGCGGTTGTCGGCGGTGGGTGGGACTAATCCGGTATTCTCAGACGAAGAAACAGTTGTCGTTAATATCACAAAAATCGATCTGCCCAAAGTACTGGTGCAAGGTCTCATTTTTGATGAGATTTCATGCCCGACGCTTAATTTTCTGCCTGCCGATGACCCAAGCTTTCCGGGAGATGGCACTAATCGTCGCAATCTTAAGGTAAATATTCCGTTTAGCGCTTCGCTGGTCGATGGGCGGACAGTGACATTGAAGTGGGAAGGCTATGAAGATGAAAGTGCAACAATAGTTATTCGCGATACTTTAGTTACTAAAGATATACCTATTAGCGGAACTGTACCTCCCGAAGGTATTGACACGGATATCGGTACATACATGACCCATTTCAAACCTGTTTCCGATGGCTACGGCAAGCTCACCTATACCATCTCCGGCGTTGTTCCAGAGTCCGAAGCAGCTGTCCATTTTGTGTTCTTGCTGGATAACGACGGCGATTACTGTGAGATAGCGAATCCGATTCCTTGACCTGTGAACGGTGGGCACCGGGCAACGCTTGGTGTCCGCCGTAGTCCTTCCCCAATAGGATGGAGGTTTGTCGATTTTCCTTACATATTTGGGATAAGTCCTACATAACAACGCGTAATTACTCTTTAGCCTAGTGAACCTTTCAGATGCACGAGATTTCTTTTAAATCTCGTCAATGAAGTCGATCTTTTTCTCGAGGCAGGTTATCAGTATGCAAATACCTTTCAGGTCCTTTATTTTCCCCCCTTCCAGGATGACAGCGCTGTGTGTCTCGCTTGTGTTGCCATCTTCCTTTGTTTCCGCCGGTTCGTTGGTTGGGGGAACTGCCACTGTCAACAACGGCGACGCCATTGAAAGCTGGTTCCTGACGCAGAACGCAACGCTGAATATCAACGATGCACAGACTCTTGGTATCAATGCGGATAGCTCGAGGGTCAACATAAACGCGGGCAGTAGTACCGGGGAAATCAGTGTCAGTGATAATTCCACTCTTTCCATTGATGGTGCGACAGTCACGGGAACAAACGGACAATCAGGTCTGCTCCTCATTTCAAGCCAGGGTAACGTCAATAACAGCACCGTCAGTGGTGAAGAGTTTGGCGCCTCAGCCGTGCGGTTTTCTTCAACACAGGCCGGGTCCATCCTGAACATAACGGGTAACAGCACCATCACTGGCGTTGACGCTGGAGCACTCGCAACTTCGCATAGCTTGATCAATATCGCGGATTCCACGTTGGTTGGAACGGGCTCTACCAGTTATGGCATGTGGTTGCAGAGTGCCGATGCGATCGCCAGAAGCAGCACGATCACGGGCAACCAGAACGGCGTATTGATCGAACTGGATATCACGGGTACTGCACCGGCAACGCTTAATCTTGATAACACCACTGTCCAAGGCGTAACCGGGTCGGCGATTGTCGTCGATTTCGGCAATGTGGCTGTGGAGACGGCCACTTTGACGCTGAATAACTCCCGTTTGTTAGCCGGCAATAACACGTTGTTAGAGGTCAAAGGCGGCGCGACTGCATTGATGACGGTCAACGCCAGCACGTTGAATGGCAACATCATTGTTGAAAACGGAAGCCATTCCGAGTTGACCCTGCAGAGCAACTCCATTCTCACCGGGCGTCTGGAGAATGTCAGCAGTGCGACCATAAGTGATACGTCCCAATGGGTGTTGGTTGACAATAGTCAGGTTGAAAAACTAGTGCTTGATGGTGGCTCGATCAAGTTTGGTGACAACAATGCGTTCTACCAACTGAACGTGGCCGAATTGTCCGGGAGTGGCAAGTTCATCATGGCCACTGATCTGGCGACAGGGCGTACGGACCTGTTGAATGTCACTGGAACCGCCAGTGGTTCCCACCAGTTGCTGATCGAAAGCAGTGGTACCGAACTGCCGGCAGGTCAACCGGTTACGGTCGTCAAAACCGCTGGGGGCGATGCGGTTTTTACGCTTCCCCGTAATGTCGATCAGGGCGCTTATTCCTATGGTTTGGCCAAAAGTGGTAATGACTGGATTTTGGATCCGGAAACACGGGTTATCAGCCCTGGAGCTCGTTCGGTGCTCGCATTGTTCAACACGCCGTTGCCAGCCTGGTACGGAGAGCTAACCTCTTTGCGTACTCGAATGGGCGAGTTGCGATTGAACAGTGGCAAGGCGGGCGCGTGGGGACGCACCTATGGCAACAAGTATCAAATTGCCGATGGATCCGGTGTCGGTTACGAACAGACTCAATACGGTTTCACGCTTGGAGCGGACACACAGTTGCCGATCGGTGATGGACAATGGTTATTGGGAATCATGGGTGGCCATAGTAAATCCGATCTCAATCTCGATGCGGGCACCTCAGGTAAAGTCGACAGCTATTATCTCGGCACCTATGTCACCTGGCTGGATGCCGCGAGTGGTTACTATCTCGACGGTGTTATCAAAGCGAACCGTTTTCGCAATGATGCGAAGGTCGGTCTAAGCGACGGGCAGCGCGCCAAGGGTGACTACGACAATACGGGAGTAGGTGGTTCGATCGAGTTCGGCCGGCATATCAAATTCGATGACGGTTATTTCATAGAACCGTTCACAAAATGGTCTGCCGTGGTTATTCAGGGCAAGGATTTTTCTCTTGATAACGATTTGCATGCCGAAGGTGATCGCGCGCGCTCGCTCCTGGGTGAGGCAGGAATTACAGTAGGTCGGAACTACTCATTGAGCAACGATATTGGGGTGCAGCCCTACCTGCGTGTGGGGGGAGCTTACGAATTCGCCAAAAACAATGAAGTCCAGGTCAACAATAACGTGTTCAAGAACGATCTTTCCGGTGCACGGTCGTTGCTCGGCGCAGGGATGTCCGTGTCAATGACAGACAAGCTGCAAATGCATGCAGATTATGAATACAGTGATGGAAAAAATTTCCGCCAACCGGCGGGGCTAACCTTGGGGCTTCGTTATTCGTTCTAACGTAAGGTTGGTAGTCAATAAAAAAGGAAGCCTTGGCTTCCTTTTTTATTGACTGCGAGCAACTAAATCAGCAACCCACAACTTTGGCAGATGGGCGACGATGGATTTTTTTGGCGGGTACGCGTTGATAGGCTTCGAAATCAACTTTTACATCTATAGTCCTGCGCGTATCTTCATCCATGTTTTCGAGAGTTACGCTGATCTGTCCGGAGAAAATATGGCTCTGGGCGTCGAACGCCACTCGTGCCTGCCCCTGATACTGCGAGTAAACGACTGGTTTCCCGGAAATGCTGTTATCGACAAAAAGCACGCGCACCGTATAAGCATCCGGATAGAGACCATATGTAGCGTCCGGCTTCCCTTTTGAAAATGAGATTTTCAGTTCTTTGGTCGTGTAATCAGGTGCAGGCGTCCTTTGCGTTGCGAGCATGACATGAGCTTCACCGTGCGGCGGTGGATAGATGGCGTCGAACATCTCAACCAACCCAGCATCGAAGGGTTCTATTCCGTTTACTAAACCGTGGCATTTTCCTTGCAGTGTAGATGATGCGACTTTTGCAAGTGCGTTCATTATGCAGTCTCCGCTGTCATGACAAGTGATATCTCGCCTTCAGGAATAAACTGGCGGGATCAGCTTATCTAATGCCAAGTCAACAATTTTGTAACCTGTAAGACCTGACAGTTTACAAACCAGGTTTAGTGTGAAGCTTTATCAAAACGCCTGTCAGTCCAATGTGTGTTTCGAAGATAGCTTTGCGTATTAGCCATTCATCCAAACAACCCGGCGGCAATATTGATCGAAAAACCCAGAATCGCAGTGTTGAACACAAAACCAATCAGCGACTGCGCCAAAACGATTTTGCGCACTCCCCGAGTCGCTACGCCCACATCCGAAGTTTGCACAGCGACGCCGACGGTGAACGAGAAGTACAGAAAGTCCCAATAATTGGGGGTGGTCAGTCCTTCGGCGAAACGCAGCGCCGGCTCCTTGCCATTCCAGGTGTAAAACAATCTTGCGTAGTGCACGCAGAAAATCACCCCGATCAGCAGCCATGAGCCAATTACTGTGAATGCTGTGAAAGCGTAATGCATCAGTTTGTGGGTGCTATCCAGATCCTTGCTGCCGGCCAGTTCGTAGGTGATGGTGGCCAGACTCGCCAGCGCGGCAATGCACACCACGAACAGCACCAGCCCGGCATTTTCGTCTTCGACTTCAGCGATGCGTTTGACGTCCGGAGCCTTGGCCCGCACGGTCAGCCAGAACATCAGGATCAGGTAAGTCCAGACACCGGCGTTCCAGCCGATGAGGATTTTGCTGACAATGGAATCGGCGGGGGCCAACAGACCGGTGGCGAGGCCGAGGAGGGCGGCGGCAGACAGGCGAGGGTGGGTGCGGGCGAGGAAGCGCATGGGGACTCACGTAGGTGAATTGTCTCTGCACCATAGCGTACGCCACCTGGCTTTTGTAGGAGCTGCCGAAGGCTCGGGCCGCGATCGGACGATCTTTTGATTTTGGCTTTTCAAGATCAAAAGATCGCAGCCTCGTTGCACTCGACAGCTCCTACATTTGGATCAGTGTTGTTTGGTGAATCGTTGTACGAGCTTAATGACGACGACGAAGAACACGGGGACGAAGATGACTGCCAGCGTGGCGGTGATCATCCCGCCGATCACGCCAGTGCCGATCGCCTGCTGACTTGCCGAGCTGGCACCTGTGGCTATCGCGAGCGGCACCACGCCAAGGATGAATGCCAGCGAAGTCATCACAATCGGCCGCAGACGCAAACGCGCTGCCTGCAACGTCGCATCGATCAGGTCATGACCTTCGTCATACAGGCTCTTGGCAAATTCAATAATCAAAATCGCATTCTTCGCCGACAGCCCAATGATCGTAATCAGGCCAACCTTGAAGAACACATCGTTAGGCATCCCGCGCATCGTCACCGCCAGCACCGCGCCGAGCACACCCAGCGGTACCACCAGCAACACCGAAGTCGGGATCGACCAGCTCTCGTACAGCGCCGCCAGGCACAGGAACACCACCAGCAGCGACAAGCCGAGCAACATCGGCGCCTGATTGCCTGACAGGCGTTCCTGCAACGACAGACCGGTCCATTCCTGGCCCAGACCTTTCGGCCCCTGCGCAACTAGTCGTTCGATTTCCGCCATCGCTTCGCCGGTGCTGTGCCCCGCTGACGGTTCGCCAGAGATGGCAATCGCTGGATAGCCGTTGTACCGGGTCAACTGCGCCGGCCCTTGAATCCAGTTGGCCTGGACAAATGCCGACAGCGGCACCATGTTTCCGGCGTTGTTGCGCACGTGCATTTTCAGCAAGTCGTCCACCTGACTGCGCTGATCACCTTCAGCTTGCACGACCACGCGCTGCATGCGCCCCTGATTGGGGAAGTCGTTGATGTAGCTGGAACCCACCGCAGTGGACAGCACATTACCGATGTCGGCAAACGAAACGCCCAAGGCGTTCGCCTGCTTGCGGTCGACGATCAATTGCACTTGCGGCGCTTCGGCCAGCGCGCTTTCACGTACGTTCATCAATATCGGGCTTTTCTCTGCGGCGGCGAGTAACTCGGTACGCGCCTGCATCAACGTCGCATGGCCCAGCCCGCCGCGATCCTGCAAGCGGAACTCGAAACCACTGGACGTGCCGAGGCCATCCACCGGCGGCGGCAGTACCGAGAAGGCCATGGCGTCCTTGATCTGGCTCAGCGCCGCGTTGGCGCGCTCAGCGATCGAGCTGGCGGCATCGTCGCTGCCACGTTCCGACCAATCTTTCAGCGTCGAAAACGCCAGCGCCGCATTCTGGCCGCTACCGGAGAAGCTGAAACCCAGGATCACCACACTGTCACTGATCCCCGGCTCACCGGCATTGTGCGCTTCGAGCTGTTCGGCCACTTGCACCGTGCGGTTCTTGGTCGCGCCGGGCGGCAGTTGAATATCGGTGATGGTGTAGCCCTGATCCTCGGTCGGCAGAAACGAGGAGGGCAGGCGCGCGAAACAAAACCCGAGTCCAATCAGCAGGACGACGTAGATCATCAGGTAGCGACCAGTGCGCTTGAGCGCATAGCCGACCCAACCCTGATAGCGATCGGTCAGTTGCTCGAAACGACGATTGAACCAGCCAAAGAACCCAGACTTCTCGTGATGTTCGCCCTTGGCAACAGGCTTGAGCAAGGTCGCGCACAATGCCGGGGTCAACGTCAGGGCGAGGAACGCCGAGAACAGAATCGAGGTGGCCATCGACAGCGAGAACTGCTGATAGATCACGCCAACTGAACCCTGCATGAACGCCATCGGAATAAATACGGCAACCAGCACCAGCGTGATGCCAATAATCGCGCCGGTAATCTGCGTCATCGCCTTGCGCGTGGCTTCCTTGGGTGACAAGCCCTCGGTGGCCATGATCCGCTCGACGTTTTCCACCACGACGATGGCGTCATCCACCAGAATGCCGATGGCCAGCACCATGCCGAACATGGTCAGCACGTTGATCGAGAAGCCCAGCGCCAGCATGGTCGCGAACGTGCCCATCAGCGCCACCGGCACCACCAGCGTCGGGATCAGCGTGTAGCGCACGTTCTGCAGGAACAGAAACATCACCGCGAACACCAGCAACATCGCTTCGCCCAAGGTGTAAACCACTTTGGTGATGGAGACTTTGACGAATGGCGAAGTGTCGTACGGAATCTTGTATTCCACGCCTGCCGGGAAGTAGCGAGCCAGCTCATCCATCTTCGCCCGCACCAGGGTCGCAGTGTTCAGCGCGTTGGCGCCGGGAGAGAGCTGCACGCCCACGGCGGTGGACGGTTTGCCGTTCAGGCGCGTGCCAAATTGATATTCCTGACTGCCGATTTCCACCCGCGCGACATCACCGATGCGCACGGTGGAGCCGTCGCGATTGGCCTTGAGCACGATGTCGGCGAATTCCTGCGGCGTCGACAACTGGCCCTTGACCAGAATCGTCGCAGTGATTTCCTGCGTCGAAGGCGACGGCAGATCGCCGATGCTACCGGCGGAAACCTGGGCGTTCTGCGCAACGATGGCCTCGTTGACGTCGGCCGGCGTCAGGTTGAAGGCGATGAGTTTCTGCGGATCGATCCAGATGCGCATCGCTCGTTCGGCGCCGTACAACTGAGCCTTGCCGACACCGTCCAGACGCTTGATCTCGTTCATCACGTTGCGCGCCAGATAATCGCTGAGCGCCACGTCATCGAGCTTGCCGTCGCTGGAAGTCAAAGTGATCAGCAAAAGGAAGCCGGAAGAGACCTTCTCCACCTGCAAACCCTGCTGATTGACCGCTTGCGGCAAGCGCGACTCGACAACCTTGAGGCGGTTCTGCACATCGACCTGCGCCAGCTCCGGGTTGGTGCCCGGTTGGAACGTGGCTTTGATCGTCGCGCTGCCGAGGCTGCTCTGCGATTCGAAATAGAGCAGGTGATCGGCGCCGTTGAGCTCTTCCTCGATCAGGCTGACCACGCTTTCGTCGACGGTCTGCGCTGAGGCACCGGGGTACACCGCGTAGATTTCGATCTGCGGCGGCGCGACGTCGGGGTATTGCGCCACCGGCAACTGTGGGATGGCCAGCGCACCGGCCAACAGGATGAACAACGCGACCACCCAGGCGAATACCGGGCGGTCGATAAAGAACTGCGGCATAGAAAAGCGTCCTGCTTACTGACCAGAGGTCTGGGCAAGTGGAAGAGGGGTTTCGTCGATCTGCACCTTTTCGCCGGGACGGGCGTGTTGCAGGCCTTCGGTGACGATGCGGTCGCCGGGCTTAAGACCACCGGTGACGATCCAGCGATTGTTCTGCACCGCACCCAGTTGCACCGGTTGCTGCGCCACGCGCATCTGCTCGTCGACGGTGAGCACTTGGGCAATGCCCGCGCTGTCACGCTGCACCGCGCGTTGCGGCACGGTGATGCCGTTCTGGATGGTTGCCTGCTCAAGGCGTACGCGGATGAAACTGCCCGGCAGCAGGTCGAGATCCGGGTTGGGAAACTCGCTGCGCAGGATGATCTGACCGGTGCCCGGGTCAACGGTGATATCGCTGAACAGCAGCTTGCCCGGCAGCGGGTACAGGCTGCCGTCATCCTGAATCAGCGTGGCCTTGACCTGATCCTGGCCGACTTCCTGCAACTGCCCGGAGCGAAATGCGCGACGCAATTCATTGAGCTCGCGAGTCGACTGGGTCAGGTCGGCATGGATCGGGTTGAGTTGCTGAATCAGCGCCAGTGGCGTGGTTTCGTTCTGCCCGACCAGCGCACCCTCGGTGACCAGCGCGCGACCGATACGGCCGGAAATCGGTGCGGTGACGGTGGCATAACCGAGGTTCAGTTTCGCCCGTTCAAGCGCTGCCTTGCTGGCGGCGACATCGGCAGCAGTCTGCCGGGCGGCAGCGCGGGCGTTGTCGTAGTCTTGACCGCTGATGGCCTTGTCATCGATCAACTGCGCATAGCGCTGTTCTTGCAGTTTCGCCTGAAAAGCGTTGGCCTCAGCTTTGCGCAGCGCTGCTTCGGCACTGTCCAGATCCGCCTTGAACGGCGCCGGGTCAATGCGGAACAGCACATCACCCTTTTTCACATCGCTGCCTTCGCGATAGGTGCGCTGCAACACCACGCCCGCCACTCGCGCACGCACTTCGGCAATCCGTGGCGCGGCGATGCGGCCGCTCAGTTCGCTGCTGATCGACAGGGGTTGGGCTTTGATGGTCTCGATGCGCACCGTCGCCGGTGGCGCTTGCTCTTCGGCGTTCGAGGACGAATCACAAGCGCTCAGCGTCAGCGCCAATGCGATCAGGCCGAGCCCGGCCAGCAGTTTTCCAGACATGTACAACCCCCAATATTGAAGGCCGCATCCTACGGCCAGACGGGGAGGTTAGCGGTGAAGCTTTGTAGTTGCTGTGTGAAATTGTGTAAGGGTTTTGCTCAGTGGCGGGTGAGGGCGTATATCCTGCAGGCCTTGAAATTTATTGCGACAGTTCGGTCGCTTTCGCGAGCAGGCTTGCTCCCACAGAGGATCGCATTCCAACTGTAGGAGTGAGCCTGCTCGCGAGGAGGCCCGAACTGTCGCCACAGCATTTTCTGGAACACCCATGCCCAACATCCTCCTGGTCGAAGACGACACCGCCCTCGCCGAACTGATTTCCAGCTACCTGGAGCGCAACGGTTATTCCGTCAACGTCATCGGCCGTGGCGACCACGTGCGCGAGCGGGCGCGGATCAGTCCGCCGGATCTGGTGATCCTCGACCTCATGCTGCCGGGCCTCGACGGCTTGCAGGTGTGCCGCTTGCTGCGCGCCGATTCGGCGACGCTGCCAATCCTCATGCTCACGGCCCGAGATGACAGTCATGATCAGGTGCTGGGCCTGGAAATGGGTGCGGACGACTACGTGACCAAACCCTGCGAGCCACGGGTGCTGCTCGCGCGGGTGCGTACGTTGTTACGGCGCAGCAGCCTCGGCGAACCGCTGGCGGTCAACGATCGCATCGTCATGGGCAATCTGTGCATCGATCTGTCCGAACGCACCGTGACCTGGCGCGATCAGGCAGTTGAGCTGTCCAGCGGCGAATACAATTTGCTGGTGGTGCTGGCCCGGCACGCCGGCGAAGTACTGAGTCGTGACCAGATTCTGCAGCGGCTGCGCGGCATCGAATTCAACGGCACCGACCGCTCGGTGGACGTGGCCATTTCCAAGCTGCGGCGCAAATTCGATGATCACGCCGGCGAGGCGCGCAAGATCAAGACCGTGTGGGGCAAGGGCTATCTGTTCAGCCGCTCCGAATGGGAATGCTGAGCTGATGTTTCGCATCCTGTTTCGCCTGTATCTGGTGACGATCGTCTCCTATAGCGCGGCGATCTATCTGGTGCCGGACCTTGTAGTCATGGCTTTCCGCGATCGCTTCGTCACCTACAATCTGGACTTTTCTCGCGGTCTGCAATCGCTGATCACCAAGCAGTTTCATGCTGCGCCGCAAGAGCAGTGGCCGGCGATTGCGGCGGTGATGGACAAGGAATTCCAGCCGCTGCACATCGTTCTGACGCCAATCGACGACCCGGTGTTCACGCCCATCGAGCAGGAACGTCTGCACCGTGGGGAGAACGTTGTGCGCATCGGCGACTGGGGCTGGCGAACGCTGGCGGTCACTCCACTGAATGGCGAAATGGCCGTGCGCATGGTCGTGCCGCCGGATCCGGTCGACGTTGATCTGTTGTACTGGAGCATCAACGTGCTTATCGGCGCCATGTTGCTCGGCTGCCTGCTGCTCTGGTTGCGCCCGCACTGGCGCGATCTGGAACGGCTGAAAGGCACCGCCGAACGCTTCGGTAAAGGTCACTTGAGCGAGCGAACCAGAATCGCCCCGAGTTCGAACATCGGCAGCCTCGCCAACGTGTTCGACACTATGGCCGGCGATATCGAAAACCTGCTCAACCAGCAACGCGACCTGCTTAACGCTGTTTCCCATGAACTGCGGACGCCGTTGACGCGTCTGGATTTCGGCCTGGCGCTGGCGCTGTCCGAAGACTTGCCAGCCGCCAGTCGCGAGCGCTTGCAGAGCCTGGTCGAGCATATTCGTGAGCTGGATGAGTTAGTGCTGGAGTTGCTTTCCTACAGCCGTTTGCAGAATCCGGCGCAATCGCCCGAGCGCATCGAGGTGTCGCTGGACGAGTTCATCGACAGCATTCTCGGCAGTGTCGACGAAGAGCTGGAGTCGCCGGAAATTGTGATTGACGTTCTCTTGCACGGTCAGCTGGAACGCTTCGCGCTGGACCCGCGCCTGACCGCCCGAGCCATCCAGAACCTGTTGCGCAATGCCATGCGCTATTGCGAAAAACGCATTCAGATCGGCGTGCAGGTCAACGCCGGCGGGTGTGAGATCTGGGTCGACGATGATGGCATCGGCATTCCCGACGACGAGCGCGAACGGATTTTCGAACCGTTCTACCGGCTCGATCGTAGCCGTGATCGCGCGACGGGTGGGTTCGGCCTGGGCCTGGCGATCAGCCGCCGCGCGCTGGAAGCGCAGGGCGGCACGCTGACGGTTGAAGGTTCGCCGTTGGGTGGTGCGCGATTCAGGCTGTGGTTGCCGGCCACGGCCTGAATCGTATGACGGATATCAGGGCTGCGTCGCGCCGCTGGTCTGCAGCACACATTGCTGGGTTTTACTGTCCCAGACCTGGCCTTTCGGGCACTCGGGCTTTTTCACCGCATCGCTTTCATCGACGCCGAAAACAGCAGGGCTGGACAGGGCGGCGACCAGCAGCGGGACGGCAAATAGTGCTTGGCGGATATTCATGGTCGATCTCCACTTTCATCGGCTCGGAGCGGAAGTTGTTGTTCTCCTTTGCAGAGACTGTTCAGTTCTCAGGAAGATTCAAATTTGTGCGGCTGGACCGACGCCGCCGCGGCCGAATTGCGCCGCTCCTGAATCCCGCGAACTACCAGATACAACAACGGCCCTACTGAAACGAACACTGCCGTCAGCAGCAAATAAGGCACTACCGATAACACCGAGCGGCCGCGAGCCCGGGCGTCCTTGACCATCCACACCCCGGCCAGTGTCGCCAGCAGGTACAGATCGATGACTACTTGCGCAGTGTCCGGTCGTGACATCAGGCTGAGGCCGAAGTCGATCAGGGATTGTTCAGCCTGGAGCATTACCGAAATGGTGTAACCGCTGAACGCGAGCAAAGCGGTGAGAGGCAGGGCGATGGACATCATGCTTTCCTTCCTTGGTGTGATGAGCAGAATCGCCAGCCTACCGGCGCGACGCGCAATTGACCATTGACTTGTCATCTGACGGCAGGCTAATTTCCAGCCCATGACTTTCACCGTATCGCGCTGCCAGCCAAGCATTATTACCGCCATTCCTTATTTGGCGGGTTAGCTCACGACTGCAGCACCCAACCCGCCCTAGAGGCGGGTTTTTACTTTCTGTCTCCGGGGTTCTGATAAATGTCAGGAGACGATCATGCCGCACAGCCCCGACCAGCAAGCCCTGCTTGAGCACTACGTGAAAAAGATCCTGGCCGCGCCGGTGTACGACATTGCGGTGCGCACACCGTTGCAGTCGGCGCCAGCGTTGTCGGAAACGTTGGGCAATCGGGTCCTGCTCAAGCGCGAAGATCTGCAACCGACGTTTTCTTTCAAGATCCGTGGTGCCTACAACAAACTCGTGCAGTTGAGCGATGAGCAGAGAGCGCGGGGAGTGATTACGGCATCGGCGGGTAATCACGCGCAGGGTGTAGCGCTGGCGGCACGGGAGTTGGGCATCTGCGCAACGATCGTGATGCCGTCTACCACCCCTGAGCTCAAAGTCCTCGGCGTGCGCAGTCGTGGTGCCGAAGCCCTGCTGCATGGAGAGAGTTTCCCGTTTGCTCTGGCCCACGCGTTGCATTTGGCTGAGCAGAGCGGATGCACGTTCGTTTCACCCTTCGATGATCCTGACGTGATCGCCGGCCAAGGCACCGTGGCGATGGAAATCCTCCGCCAGCATCAAGGCGCGCTGGACGCGATCTTCATCCCGGTCGGCGGCGGAGGTTTGATCGCCGGTATCGCCGCCTACGTCAAATACCTGCGCCCGGAAGTGCGGATCATTGGCGTCGAATCCGAACATTCGGCCTGTCTGCAAGCCGCTTTGCGCGCGGACGAGCGGGTGGTTCTACCAAGCGTCGGTACCTTTGCCGATGGCGTAGCGGTTGCGCAGATCGGCGCGTATGGCTTCGAGGTTTGCCGCTTCTGCGTAGATGAAGTGATCACGGTCAGCAATGACGAGCTCTGCGCGGCGATCAAGAACATTTATGACGATACGCGTTCGATTACTGAACCTTCAGGTGCGCTGGCCGTGGCGGGGATCAAGCAGTACGTGGCGCGCAGTGGGATTCGCGGCCAGACCTTCGTCGCCATCGATTCAGGGGCCAACATCAACTTCGACAGCCTGCGCCACGTCGCCGAGCGCGCCGCTGCTTGCGGCGTGCCGTCGTGATGATCGCTGCGGTTATTCCTGCAGGGCGGTGCCGATTTTTTCCGACGCCGACCAGATGCGATAGCGCACTTCGACATCCGAAGGCGCGTAAACCACGACTGGCAACTTGCTGTTGTAGCGCAACATGAAGCCGTCACCGACGACCGGCACGAAGGCGCGCTTTTTCTGGCTGCCGGGCGGGCAGGCCATCAGCGTGCTCATCGGGCCTATGACCTTTTCCAGGCGATAGAACGGATAGCCCCAGCCTTGCAGATTATTTTCATCGAGCACACCGCCAAGACGCTGGCGGTTGCAATCCACTTCCAGAGTTTTGCCAGCGAGAATTTCAACCTGGAAATCCTCTTCCTGCTCTTGTTTGGGTAGATGAATGACCTGTCGGGTGAATCCGGCTTCGGCTTTGGGATACGGCGCGACATCTTCGAGCTTGGCGGCGTTGGCGAGGGTGGACAGGCTGGCGATACACAGGCCAGTGATCGCGCAAATGCGTAAGGAATACATGGAAGCCTCCGTGCGGTCGAATTGGAATGGTAGACATTCTTGCCGCCATGGTCTTCGAAAGCAAATCCACCCGGGATTGCATATTGCAGGGGATGGGTGGTCGACTCATGCATTTTGCAAATAGCAAAATGCTGGCGACGTTTCCAAGTGATTGATTTTTCGAGAGGCGAAACGAGCCGACCAAAGGCACGTTTTATGCGTTATTCAAGTGCGGCGCACCGGATTTGGGCGCCTACACTCCAATGGGCATTTCGCAGTACCACCACTTGCCGCACCAGGGAAACAGCGGGGGCACACCCGTGAAGGCGCAGCAAAGGGTCAGCGTGAATACTTGATTGGCAATCGCACAGAAAGGAGAGGGTTCGCCATGTTTTTATCTGCCTTGGAACTACGCAATATCATTGAAAGCAGCTTCCTGCCGAAACGCTGCCAGTGCACGCTGACACCAGACTTGTCGATGTCCGTCAAAGTATTTGGCGATCATCGAACCGATCAGGCCGAGCTCTACGTCAGCGGCATCGATGCAAGCCGCCTGAACAGCTGCCGTGAAATCAACAACCTGGTCGCAGAACTGCGTTCCGATCTCGCGCTGCAAACTACGACACATCAAACCAGCGCTCGTTCTAGAGCCGTTTAACCCACCGTTTCACCCAGTTCGACCGTCACGCGCCGGGCCTGCACAAAACCAAGGCCCAGCGCGAACTCAACCAGCACCGCGAGCAAAATCCCGGGGCCGGCATGGCCGTTGAGCCATTCGCCAAAACCCAGCGCCGACAAACCGAAACAGCCGACGATAAACCCATTGCTCAGTGCACTGCGTGTCGCTGACGGCGGAGCATTACGCAGCAAATAAAACATCACCCCCAACGCCGCAAACAGCACCGCGCTGCGCCGAGCGACTACGCCGGTGCCTTCCGAATAGCCAATACTCCAGATCGCCAGCAACACCTCCGGAAAAAATCCCCAGACCAGCGCCAGCAGAAAACACAGGATGGAAGTGAAGCTCGACAGCGTGCGAAACGACAACTGCATGGCCAGTCCTTGCGGCAGTAGGGAAGGCCTTGAGCATACCCGCCGAAACCACCGCACGCCTATGGCCAAGCGGAAAATCAGAATCGTCTGTCAGTTCTGCTGACTGCACGCGTCAGATAATTTCCAGTAGCTGATTCCTCGGGCTTACCGGCTTTGTCGATGTACTTCATATCGGCCGTAACCACTTTGCACAATTGCGTTGGTGGCTCGGTCAACGACACCACTTTGGATGTGGCAGAGATGTCATTGGCCTAGGCCAGCCCGGCAAATGCGATGCAGCCGAGGGCGGCGCTGAGCGATAAAGGGCGAATGTTCATGAGAGGACTCCCGTGTGGCGGTTCTAGAATTCCGCGTGATTCACTCGAACCTGCCGCACTGGGCGCCAGCCAGAATGGCTGAGGGCGTGCGGTTCAGTAGAGTAGCCTGTACACGGGCGCCTCCCAACGTTTGGTCACGGCTATGGCGGTTACTTTCTAATACAGTTGAGTAATCAAATTGCCAATAGTTAAGCCGCTACAAAGCCGCTATCTCCCCCCAGCAGCAACGTCACCGAAACCCCGACGCTGCTCATCGACACCCAAGCCAACCCGAAAGACATCCTCGAAGCTGCAGTTCAACGCATCCGCGCCTCTGCCGATCTGCTCGAAGCCTTGCATTGCCTATGCTTCAAGCACGCCGACGTGCAGGACACTCCACACATCACCCATGCGGTTTACCTGCTGACGCAGGATGGCAATGATTTGCTGCAGGTGGCGCAGCAGCAGATGTTGAGTTGGAAGGCGCCGGTTTGATGAGAAAATGATAGGACGTGGCCACGGGAAGGAGTGAGAAACGACCCGTGTTTCAGCGTGGCAAGGTTTCCGTTTCGTGACGAAGCGGATCCCGCACCGTCGATGCCCACATCAACTCGATACGATTGTTCGGAAGAAAATAGACATGCAACGTGTCATCGCCGCGGTTGCGTGAGGGTAAGTGCACTTGCACTTCGTGTCTTTCGATCTTCATCCCCTGGTCCTCTTGAGCTTTAGACATGCTCAGAATCCACGCAACTTTAGCGGTGTTGCCATCGATGCTCCAACAGCAGGTCACGCCTCCGTTACCGCCCCAGTGATCATTTACCCAATAGCTACCGATGGGACGATCGGTGTAGTTGTGGGGTGTAAGGGCAGCACCGGGCGTACGAACACCGTCAAGAATTAGAGAAGTCACAAAAGCGGCCAGCAGCACTGCCACGCAGATCACTATCTTCGTGCGACTGGATATGGGCGCTTGACTGAATCGCATATTTTTACTGCGCCTCACTGCTTTCCGACACCGTCTTGGTTGGTCGGGGTTCAAATGGGCTAAACAAGTCAGGACTCCATCCGAGCCGTACTTTATTACCCGGATCAAAGCGCACATGCAGGTACTGATCGTGCGGGCCGCGCTGTGGAAGCGAAAGCTGAATTTCATGGCGCTCTTCTACCGCGCCCTGTATTTGCTGCTGTTGGGTCATGTCCACTATCCAGGTGACTTTAGCTGTGTCTCCCTCAAATTTGGAGCAGCACATTATTCCACCGCCACCCATTGCGAACACATTGCCGCCCCAAAAGTCATTTATCCAAAAGCTGAATATTGGCCGATCTGTGTAATTTTCTGATGTCAGCATGGCGCCGGGCGTACGAAATAGATGAATGATTTTTGGGGTGGCGTAGCTAATCAGCAGAGCTAGTAAAGCAACGGCTATTCGCCTTCTTCGCCATGTTCGTTTTCGACGTGCGTCCGCAGCAATATCTATCAAGCGCATGAAATCCAAACTAGAAAAGCAATATTGAGTCTTTGAGACTGAAATGAATCTTCCTGAGTTTAGGTTGATGCACCGGGAACCTCTGCTGAAGGTTTCCGCATCATCTGTTCCAGATAGTCGGGGGCCATCCCTTTGGTTTTATTCAGGCTCGGCATGTCGAACTCTCGAACGCGAAAGTATTTAGGTATCGGAATACCTGTGCCCCGAGGTATCTGTTGGATCATGTATTGATCGTTTACGTAAAATTCGAGTAGATCTTCAACGTCGAAACTAAGGCCTTTGGGGACAGCAGCGAACCACTCGTCTAGCAGTGCTTTTACTGGGCCAGATGGGAAGCTGGTTTTCAACCTCCAGGCTTCGCGGTCAACGTCCTCAAGCCAACTTAGCTCGGCGCGGAGGGCAGCCTTGCCTTGCTGAGTTTGCTTGAGAGCCTGATCGCGTTTTGCTGCTTGAGCGGCGCTTTCGCTGCTCATCCCTAGCGCTCGTGCGATTGAGCCTTGTTTGCTAAAAATAGGACGTTGCAGGCGCTCTTCTTGGTCGTCATATGCTTGATGCTGCCCACGATACAACTCCCATAAACCACGCAAACGTTGGATATACAATCGACGATGGGCTAGGAAGCTTTCAGCAGATACTTTTTTATTACCCGCTTTACTCATGTAATCTTTGCTCGCGCCGATCGCGCTTGCGCCGTTGATATGATCGTTCAGTATGAAATACTCGGCGATATCTGGCTGGCTCTCATGCAATTCGTCAAGTGTAGGAAAGGGAACTCCTGCCTTTCGGGCAGCTTGATACATTTCATGCAAACTTGCTAGTTGAAGCTCAGTGCTATGAGCGACGTCGGTTTTTTTCAAACCGCCTCCCACGTCGTAGCTCGTCCCTGGTACTAATCGTTCCTCCCATTTAGGAGTGGACGGACCAGTGCCGATCAGCCTGGAGCGGCGAGAATCCTGGCACTCATGGGCGGCAACAAGATGAAGCGCAGATTTAACGGGCCCAGCGAGGCACTCGCCGTCATCCACAATGTTCACAAACGGGATAAAATATTCCAGTAAAATAGAGCTGTCGCCGCTTCGATCCACCGCGTCAAACAATCCGGCGAAATTCACTTCGAGTTGGGCGCCTTTAAAAACATTTGTTGCGGGATCACACTCTTCGAACAGTTTATGGGTGAATGCTCGAGCAAGACTCGCCCCGAAGTCATATCCAAAGACAGAGATGGAAATACGCTTTACAGGCGCGCCACTTTTTTCTTTTGCATCAGCGAGTGTCTTTTCTACGACTTTAAATGCTGCCTCAAGTCGCGTATCAACGCCTGTTTTGAAAAAAGTAGCGGTATACTCGTTGTCTCGAGTTATTCCGAAAAGATCTAGCCCCGCCGGCGCTGCGGCTTTAATAGCTCCGGAGATGACATTGCCAACCTTCAGGTTGTTTAACAAAGATTCCCACCATTTTTTACCCGTGAGAATATCTTTTGCTGCATCAAGTGGGCTCTTACTGAAAGTGTCTTCGGGGGATTTCAAAGCGCTGTCTTTGGCTCGGCTCAACGCGCCATCAATGCCAGCCCCGCTGGTAGCAGCGCCGCCGCCGAGTGACGCATCGAAGTCAGACCCTAGACCGGATATGTAGAATCTGCGGCGATCCACATTTGTTTGAATTTTGTCTTGGCCAGTGTCATCCGGATGTGCGAAAAACAGGCGGGCCACATTGCTTAGGTTACCTTCCTGAATATCGTTGACCGAATTTCGACCGAACCCATCAAAAAAAAATGAGATGTGTAGCGTGGACTCGCAGGGCAAAACTGATTTTTTCTGCCCGTCAGTAACTGCGCAAGCTTTTGTACTGACCGTCTGAGCACGATCTAGATTAGAGTTTCCGCTCATTTCAGGCTTCCTTGCTCCGGATTGGTTGAAGATCTATGGAATTTTTCGAATGGGCTAACGAGGTCAGGACTCCATTTCAGTTCTACGATATTTCCAGGAAGGAATCGTACGTGAAGAAATTCATCTGTCCTCTGACGTTCAGGTAAGGGAAGAATTCTTTCATGAGTTTCTTTTTTTACCCCTTGACGGAGTTGCTCTCCAGTTCGGCTAAGAATCCAAGTTACTTTTACAGTGGGCCCTTGAATTTTTTTGCAGCACATAGTGCCGCCGCCTCCCATTGCGGCGAGATTTCCGCCCCAGAAATCGTTTATCCAAAAGCTTAGAATAGGCCGATCCATATAGTTCGCAGATGTCAACATCGCACCCGGCGTACGAAACTGGTTATAAAGATACGATCCAATGAAAGGCAGCAGTAAAACGAATACCCCAATGAAAAGGTTGCGGCGACGCCATATTTTTTGCCGCTTAGTATTCATAGCCACGGTCATTTACGTAAATCCTTTATCCAGCAGTGCATCTTGAATATCCAGAAAAATGAGACAGAAAGCGCTGATCAACATGTTCATCACGACACTCATTCCGAGAACTCTCGCATCACCACGCCAAGCGGCAACTTCTCTCCAATTGCCCGTTCTTTCGCCTTTTCCCACATCGGCCAGTTCGCCGGAAATTCGCGGTCCATCAATTGCAGGCTGGCAAAGAGAGTGACGTCTTCCGCGTCTGTTAAACCTTCACTGCGGCCAGCGTCCAGCGCTTCTTTCACTTGTTTCAAACGGGCGCTGTGACAGGTGCTGGCAAACACTTCAGGCGCTTCTTTTTCCAGTTCAGTGGTGAGGCTGTAGGGTAGGGGATCGATCTCCATGTCCGTCCACAGCTTTCCGTCGAGGAAAATAGGCTCGTATCTTCCGGGCTTTTCGAGGTTGAGCCCCTTCAGACACTGCCATTGATCTTCCTCTGCTGGCACCCACCATTCCTTCAGTGGGCCAAACAGCCACGCATGCCAAGACAGATCATCGCGTGCGTGCAGCATCGGCACCACTTCTGGCGCGTAGCTACGAATCATCAGGACTTCGCCAGCTTCATTTTTTGCCAGCAACGCATCACTCAGGTGAGCAGCGAGCTTGTCGGCTGGGCAGTCGGTACGAATCCAACTGGCCATCGCGGTGCAGCCGGTGAAGTGTTCGTGAGCGAGAAAGGCCTCGAATTCCATGTGGCTAACGTCGACCAGCCAAGGACCGTAGTTGCGCAGTTCGGAGAATTCCGGTTGCACCATCAACGGCCGTCGCGACGGCTCAGCTCTAATGAACTGCAATCGAGCGGATTCCGGCAACAGGCCGGTTTCAACGATCGCGAATATCGCCTGAGCGTTCTTTTGCGCTTCGCTCCAGGCTTTCGCTGCGTCACTCTTTGTCATCAATTGGCCCCCGATTGCAGGGCGAGCTTTTCGCGCATGGCTTTTTTCAGGCATTCAACGCAGATGCCGGTAGGTGCTTTGAGTTTCGGCGTCACGGCGAGGGACTCCGCCTGCATCATCTGGTTAGCGCGGGTTTGCATCAGGCGTCCGGCGTTATCAACGGCTGCGAGGCCCGGAATGAATGGTGCAAGTATCTGAATACCTGTACCTGATCCAGGCGCACCACCGGTATTCACCTTCACCTCAGCCCCACTAATCGTCACACCACCGGCATCAACCTTCACAAAACTCCCGCCAGCCTTGGCCGTGAGCTCCATGCCGCCCTCAACCACAACCTTCTCAA
>NZ_JAADJI010000015.1:0-159685 GCF_036283065.1 Pseudomonas moraviensis subsp. stanleyae | reverse complement strand
GCTGAGAGTTATCAAGGAGCGTGCCAGGTTTTGTGAAGTGCCCGGCTGGCGGGGACGCCGCGGTGGTCGGTGATCATCCGGGGCGAATTTCAGCGGAAATGTCGGGAGAAAGTGCGCAAGAAGTTGCGCAGTACTGCGCAACTTCTTGCGCACTTGGCTGCAGGCCTTTGACCGCGGGGGCTGCAGAGGATTTACCCGCTGAAATATTACGACCAACTGCGCAACTTCTTGCGCAGTTGGGGATTTGCCGGGAGCGAGGTGTTGTCTTCGCGAGCAGGCTCGCTCCCACATGATTTATGGTTTGCCCGAAAGCCCCGGTTCACCGCAGAACCTGTGGGAGCGAGCCTGCTCGCGAAGGCGTCTGTTCAGGCAAAACATCAGCGCCTGACACACCGCTATCGCGAGCAGGCTCACTCCTACAAGGGATTTGTGCGATGCCCGAATCGAGTTTGTCCGCGAAACCTGCCGGAGGCGCGAGTTGGAAAGCGTCTTATAAATGAAACACCGCCCTCGGCTATACTCCCCGCATTTCGATCAGGCACGAGGATTCACTGTGAAGAACTGGACGTTGCGCCAACGCATTTTGGCGAGCTTTGCGGTGATTATCGCCATCATGCTGTTGATGGTGGTGCTGTCCTATTCACGATTGCTGAAGATCGAGGCCAGTGAAAGCAGCGTGCGCGACGATGCCATCCCCGGCGTCTATTACAGCTCGATGATTCGCGGCGCGTGGGTCGACAGTTATTTGCAGACCCAGGAGCTGCTCGGCCTCAAGGAAGGCCAAAGTATTTCCAGCGAAGATGCGGCGGACTACAAGGCGTTCGAGGCGCGTCTGCAGGAGCAGATGGCCAACTATCGCAAAACCATGGCTACCGATGAAGACCGTTCCGAGTTCGCCCTGTTCGAGAAATACCACGACACCTACATCGAGATTCAGAACGCTGTGCTGGACCTGCGCAGTCGCAATCTTGAGGCGGATGCGGTCAAGTTATTCAACGAAAAACTGACCCCGGCGTGGTACACCGGACGGATGAAACTCAACGACATCATTGGCGAAAACAAAGTCGTCGCTGATACCGCCATGGCCAATATCGACGACGCAGTCGCAACGGCAAAAGTCAGCATGGTCATTTCCCTGCTGGTCGCGGTACTGGCCGCCGGCCTCTGCGGTCTGCTGTTGATGCGCGCGATCATGGCGCCGATGAACCGCATCGTGACCATCCTCGACATCATGCGCACCGGCGACCTCAGTTCGCGCCTGAACCTCGATCGCAAGGACGAGTTCGGCGCGGTCGAAACCGGCTTCAACGACATGATGACCGAGCTGACCTCGCTGGTCTCCCAGGCCCAGCGTTCCTCGGTGCAGGTGACCACCTCGGTAACCGAGATCGCCGCCACCTCCAAGCAGCAACAAGCTACCGCCACCGAAACCGCAGCGACCACCACCGAAATCGGCGCGACCTCCCGCGAGATCGCCGCCACTTCGCGTGACCTGGTGCGCACCATGACCGAAGTGTCCACCGCTGCCGATCAGGCCTCGGTGCTCGCCGGCTCTGGTCAGCAAGGCCTGGCACGCATGGAAGACACCATGCACTCGGTAATGGGCGCGGCCGATCTGGTCAACGCCAAACTGGCGATCCTCAACGAGAAGGCCGGCAACATCAATCAGGTGGTGGTGACCATCGTCAAGGTTGCCGACCAGACCAACCTGCTGTCGCTCAACGCAGCGATCGAAGCCGAGAAGGCTGGCGAGTACGGTCGCGGTTTCGCCGTGGTCGCTACCGAAGTCCGGCGTCTGGCGGATCAGACCGCCGTGGCCACTTATGACATCGAGCAAATGGTCCGCGAGATCCAGTCGGCGGTGTCGGCCGGGGTGATGGGCATGGACAAGTTTTCCGAGGAGGTACGCCGCGGCATGTCGGAGGTACAGCAGGTCGGCGAGCAGCTGTCGCAGATCATCCATCAGGTGCAAGCGCTGGCGCCGCGCGTGCTGATGGTCAACGAGGGCATGCAGGCCCAGGCCACCGGCGCCGAGCAGATCAACCATGCGCTGGTGCAGTTGGGCGATGCCAGCAGCCAGACCGTCGAATCGCTGCGTCAGGCCAGTTTCGCCATCGACGAACTGAGCCAGGTGGCCGTCGGCCTGCGCAGCGGCGTTTCGCGATTCAAAGTCTGATGAGCGAAATCATCGCCAAACGGGGCAGCGCGCCAGTGGCGAAGCAGGCGCTGTTTCTGCTGTTTCGCATCGGCAGCGAACGCTACGCCCTGCGTGCCACCGAAGTGGCCGAAGTGCTGCCGCGCCTGCCGTTGAAGCCGATCGCCCGCGCGCCGCATTGGGTGGCCGGGGTGTTCGCCTATCGCGGTGCGGTGGTGCCGGTGATCGATCTCAGCGCGCTGACTTTCGGCCAGCCCGCCGAGGCGCGCACCAGCACGCGGCTGGTGCTGGTCAATTACCGGCCGGATGATTCGCAGCCCACGCAGTGGCTCGGACTGGTCCTCGAACAGGCTACCGACACGCTGCGCTGTCATCCGCAAGATTTTCAGCCCTACGGCCTCGACAACCGCGAGGCGCCGTACCTCGGCCCGGTGCGTGAAGATGCGCAGGGCTTACTGCAATGGGTGCGGGTCAATGATTTGCTCGATGACGCCGTGCGCAATTTGCTGTTTCCCGATCCGCCGCGGGATCCGGCGCAGCTTGAGGCGCAGCCATGAGCGGTGAGCAGCGCTTTTTCGATTTCCTCAAGGAACGCATCGGCCTCGATGTCGCTTCGGTGGGCACGGCGATCATCGAGCGTGCCGTGCGCCAGCGCACCACGCTGTCCCAGGCTGCCCACGCCGACGAATACTGGCAATTGTTGCAAGGCTCGCGGGATGAACAGCAGGCGTTGATCGAAGCGGTGATCGTCCCGGAGACGTGGTTTTTCCGTTACCCGGAGTCCTTCGCCACTTTGGGTAAACTGGCCCGTCAACGCCTCGCCGAGCTGAACAACATGCGCGCATTGCGCATCCTCAGCCTGCCGTGCTCGACCGGCGAAGAACCCTATTCGATCGCCATGGCCTTGCTCGATGCCGGGCTCAAACCGCATCAGTTCAAAGTCGATGGCATGGACATCAGCCCGCTGTCGGTGGACAAGGCGCGCCGCGCTGTCTACGGCAAGAACTCCTTTCGCGGGCAGGATCTGCAGTTTCGCGAGCGGCATTTCATGCCTGAGCAGGACGGCCACCGGGTCAACGACTACGTTCGCGAACAAGTGCGCTGGCAGGTCGGCAATGTCCTCGATCCGATGCTGTTGGCGACCGAGCCTGCCTTCGATTTCGTGTTCTGCCGCAACTTGCTGATCTACTTTGACCAGCCGACGCAGAAGCAGGTATTCGAAGTGCTCAAGCGCCTGACTCATGTCGACGGCGTGCTGTTCATCGGCCCGGCGGAGGGCAGCCTGCTGGGGCGCTTGGGCATGCGTTCGATCGGCATCCCGCAGTCGTTCGCCTTCAGCCGCCACAGCGAGCCGCACCCCGAACCGCTGCCGACGCCCAGACCGCTCGCCGTGCCGGTCAGCCAACCACTGCGCAGCGCGCCGCCAGCGCCAGTGCGCAACCGGCCGTTCGCTGCCGTGACGGCTTTGCCGGTGACGAAAAAAACCGCCAACCCGGACGCCGCAACGTTGCTGGCGCAGATTGCCGCACTGGCCAACGAAGGCAAAAGCGCCGAGGCCCGTGCCGCGTGCGAACACTATCTGCGCAGTCATGAACCGGTGGCGCAGGTGTTCTACTGGCTCGGCCTGCTCAGCGATGTCGCCGGGCTGAGCCTCGAAGCCCAGGGTTATTACCGCAAGGCCTTGTACCTCGAACCGCAACACCCCGAAGCGCTGATGCACCTGGCCGCGTTGCTCCAGGCCCAGGGCGACTCGGTGGGTGCCCGACGATTGCAGGAGCGCGCCGCCCGCAGCGGGCGCGCCGCCGACAGTGAGCGTAAACGATGAACGGGTCCGACACCTTGAACGTTACCCACGAAGACGCCCGCGCCATCGACGATTGCTGGAACCGCATCGGCATTCATGGCGACAAGTCCTGCCCGCTTCTGGAAGAGCACATCCATTGCCGCAACTGTTCGGTGTATTCCGCCGCTGCCACGCGCCTGCTCGACCGCTATTCGTTGCAGCAGGACCAGCGCGACGCGGTCGTCAGCAAAGTCGAAACCGACGTCAAGACCCGCTCTTTGCTGATGTTCCGCCTCGGCGAGGAATGGCTCGGACTAGCGACGCGCAGCCTCGTTGAAGTCGCGCCGCTGCAGGCGATTCATTCGCTGCCGCACCAGCGCTCGCGCGCCTTGCTCGGCGTGGCCAATGTGCGTGGCGCCCTGGTCGCGTGCCTGTCGCTGGTGGAATTGCTCGACCTCGACGGCAGCGTTGCGCCGGCCAGCGGCGGGCGAGTCATGCCGCGCATGCTGATCATCGCCGCACACGGCGGGCCAGTGGTGGTGCCGGTGGATGAGGTCGACGGCATTCATGCCATCGACGAACGCATCCTCGATGCCGCGTCGCAGTCCGGTGCGCAGGCCAGTGCCAAATACACCCGTGGCGTTCTGCAATATCGCGGTCGCAGCCTGCGCTGGCTGGATGAAGAACAGCTGTTGTCTGCCGTGACCCGGAGCCTGACATGACCCCCGAGCAAATGCGCGACGCCTCACTGCTCGAACTGTTCAGCCTCGAAGCCGAGGCCCAGACCCAGGCGCTCAGCGCCGGGCTTCTGGCGCTGGAGCGCAATCCGACCCAGGCCGATCAACTGGAGTCGTGCATGCGCGCGGCGCACTCGCTCAAGGGCGCGGCGCGGATTGTGGGTATCGACAGCGGCGTCAGCGTCGCCCACGTCATGGAAGATTGCCTGGTCAGCGCGCAGGAAGGGCGTTTGCTGCTGCGTCCCGAGCACATCGACGCGTTGTTGCAGGGCACCGATCTGCTGATGCGCATCGCCACGCCGGCCAACGCGCCGCAACCTGCGGACATTGAAGCCTACGTGGCGCTGATGGGGCGTTTGCTCGATCCGTCGGCGCCAGCCGCGGTGGTTGCCACGCCGCCAATGGCCGGGTTGCAGATCGAACCAGCGCCGATAGTGTCGGCGCCGATTGTCGACGAGCCCGCCGAGCCAACACTGCGCAAAAACAAACGTACTACTGAGGGCGGCGAGCGCGTCCTGCGCGTCACCGCCGAACGCCTGAACAGCCTGCTCGATCTGTCGAGCAAATCGCTGGTGGAAACCCAGCGTTTGAAACCGCATCTGGCAACCATGCAGCGTCTCAAACGCATGCAGAACAATGGCCTGCGCGCTCTGGAAAATCTCAATGTGCACCTCAAGGAGCATGCGCTGAGCCTGGAAGCGCTCGAATCGCTGGAAGATGCGCGGCGCTTGCTCGCCGAGTCGCAGCAACTTCTCAGCGAGAAAAACGCCGAACTCGACGAGTTCGCCTGGCAAGCCAGCCAGCGCGCACAAGTGCTCTACGACACCGCGCTGGCCTGCCGCATGCGCCCGTTCGCCGACGTGCTGAGCGGCCAGGCGCGCATGGTTCGCGACCTCGGTCGCAGCCTTGGCAAACAAGTGCGCCTGGAGATCGAAGGCGAGAAAACCCAAGTCGATCGCGATGTTCTGGAAAAGCTCGAAGCGCCGCTCACGCATCTGCTGCGCAACGCCGTCGATCACGGTATCGAAACCCCGGAGCAACGTCTGCTCAAGGGCAAGCCCGAAGAAGGTCTGATCCGCCTGCGTGCATCGCATCAGGCCGGTTTGCTGGTGCTGGAATTGAGCGATGACGGCAATGGTGTCGATCTGGAGAAAGTCCGCCGCAGCATCATCGAGCGCCAGTTATCCCCAGCCGAAACTGCAGCGCAATTGAGCGAAGAGGAACTGCTGACCTTCCTGTTTCTGCCCGGTTTCAGCTTGCGCGACAAGGTCACCGAGGTGTCCGGCCGTGGCGTCGGTCTGGACGCTGTTCAGCACATGGTTCGCCAATTGCGCGGGGCCGTGGTACTGGAACAGACGGCGGGCGAGGGCAGTCGTTTCCACCTGGAGGTGCCGCTGACCTTGTCGGTGGTGCGCAGCTTGGTGGTGGAAGTCGGCGAAGAGGCTTACGCGTTCCCGTTGGCGCACATCGAACGCATGTGCGATCTGGCCCCCGAAGACATCGTGCAGGTCGAAGGCCGCCAGCATTTCTGGCACGAGGGCCGCCATGTCGGCCTGGTGGCGGCGAGTCAGTTGCTCAATCGTCCGGCCAGCCAGAACGCCGGCGCTACCCTCAAAGTCGTGGTGATCCGTGAGCGCGAGGCAATCTACGGCGTGGCGGTCGAGCGTTTCGTCGGTGAGCGCACGCTGGTGGTGTTGCCGCTGGACGAGCGCCTTGGCAAGGTTCAGGACATCTCCGCCGGGGCCTTGCTCGATGATGGTTCGGTGGTGCTTATCGTCGATGTCGAAGACATGCTGCGTTCGGTGGACAAACTGCTCAATACCGGGCGCCTGGAACGCATTGCCCGCCATGGCAATCAAGCTGCCGAAGCCGCGCGCAAGCGGGTGCTGGTGGTCGACGATTCGCTGACCGTGCGCGAGCTGCAACGCAAACTGCTGCTCAATCGCGGCTACGACGTCGCGGTGGCGGTGGACGGCATGGACGGCTGGAACGCGCTGCGTTCGGAGAACTTCGACCTGCTGATCACCGACATCGACATGCCGCGCATGGACGGCATCGAGCTGGTCACCCTGTTGCGCCGCGACAACCGTCTGCAGTCGCTGCCGGTGATGGTCGTGTCGTACAAGGATCGCGAAGAAGACCGTCGCCGTGGACTGGACGCCGGCGCCGACTATTATCTAGCCAAAGCCAGTTTTCATGACGACGCCCTGCTCGATGCAGTGGTCGAGCTCATCGGAGGAGCGCGGACATGAGGATCGCAATCGTCAACGACATGCCCCTGGCAGTGGAGGCCCTGCGCCGTGCGCTGGCCTTCGAGCCGGCGCATCAGGTGATCTGGGTCGCCAGCAACGGCGCCGAGGCGGTGCAACGCTGCGCCGAATACACCCCGGACCTGATTCTGATGGACCTGATCATGCCGATCATGGACGGCGTCGAAGCCACGCGGCGGATCATGGCCGAGACGCCGTGCGCGATTGTCATCGTCACTGTCGACCGCCAGCAGAACGTGCACCGCGTGTTCGAGGCCATGGGCCACGGCGCGCTGGACGTGGTCGACACCCCGGCGATCGGCGCCGGCAATGCCCAGGAAGCGGCGGCCCCGTTGCTGCGCAAGATCCTCAACATCGGCTGGCTGATCGGCGACAAGGCGCCACGTTCGCGCCCGGCGCCGAGTTCGCCGCGCAGTTCGCCGACACGTCAGCGGCTGGTGGCGATCGGTTCGTCTGCGGGCGGGCCGGCGGCGCTGGAAGTGTTGCTCAAAGGCCTGCCGAAGGATTTTTCTGCGGCGATCGTGCTGGTGCAGCATGTCGATCAGGTGTTCGCCGCCGGCATGGCCGAATGGCTGGCCAGCGCCAGCGGTCTTGATGTGCGTCTGGCCCGTGAAGGCGAGCCGCCGCAAAGTGGCGCGGTGTTGCTGGCCGGGACCAATCACCATATTCGCCTGTTGAAAAACGGCACGCTGGCCTACACCGCCGAGCCGGTCAACGAGATCTATCGTCCCTCGATCGACGTGTTTTTCGAGAGCGTGGCCAGTTACTGGAACGGTGACGCGGTCGGGGTTTTATTGACCGGGATGGGGCGCGATGGTGCGCAAGGGCTTAAGCTCATGCGCCAGCAGGGTTATTTGACCATCGCTCAGGATCAGCACAGCAGTGCGGTGTACGGCATGCCCAAGGCTGCCGCGGCGATCGATGCCGCGGTGGAAATTCGCCCGCTGGTAAAGATAGCGCCACGATTGCTGGAGATTTTCCCCAAATGAACAGGTTGATCGGCAATCCAGGCCCCCGCAGTACTCAGGTGACCGCTCATGAATGATTTACAGATCGACGACATTAAAACCGACGAGAACGCCGCCATGGTGTTGTTGGTGGATGATCAGGCGATGATCGGCGAAGCGGTGCGCCGTGGGCTGTCGGATCAGGAAAACATCGACTTCCACTTCTGCTCCGACCCGCAGCAGGCCATTGCCCAGGCAGTGCGGATCAAACCGACGGTAATCCTTCAGGATCTGGTGATGCCCGGCCTCGATGGCCTGAGCCTGGTGCGCGAATATCGCAATCATCCGGCGACCAAGGACATCCCGATCATCGTCCTCTCGACCAAGGAAGACCCGCTGATCAAGAGCGCGGCGTTTTCCGCCGGTGCCAACGATTATCTGGTGAAGCTGCCCGACACCATCGAACTGGTCGCGCGCATTCGCTACCACTCGCGCTCCTACATGACATTGCTGCAACGCGATGCCGCGTACCGTGCGTTGCGGGTCAGCCAGCAGCAATTGCTCGACACCAATCTGGTGCTGCAACGGCTGATGAACTCCGACGGCCTGACCGGGCTGTCCAACCGCCGTCATTTCGACGAATACCTGGAACTGGAGTGGCGCCGTTCGCTGCGCGATCAGACGCAGCTGTCATTGCTGATGATCGACGTCGATTACTTCAAGTCGTACAACGACAGCTTCGGCCACGTTGAAGGCGACGAAGCGCTGCGCAAGGTCGCCACGGCGATCCGCGAGGCCAGCGCGCGACCGTCGGATCTGCCGGCGCGTTATGGCGGCGAGGAATTCGTGCTGGTCCTGCCGAACACCTCGCCGGGCGGCGCGAGGCTGTTGGCCGAGAAGCTGCGCCAGACCGTGGCGGCGCTGAAGATCCCGCATAACACCCCGAGCGAGGGTTCCAGTCTGACCATCAGCATCGGTCTGGCGACCATGGTGCCGCAGGCGGGCAGTGATTGCCGGTTGCTGATTTCGGCGGCGGATCGCGGCTTGTATCTGGCGAAGAACAACGGCCGCAATCAGGTCGGGATCGAGTAACTACCCTGACAATGCAGTCCACCTGTGGGAGCGAGCCTGCTCGCGAAAGCGGTCGTGCATTCAATATTGCTCGCGGCTGGCAGGTCGCCTTCGCGAGCAGGCTCGCTCCCACAGCAGATCGCGTCAGGTCAGTGGCAAGTGAATCACCCCCACACCCGCCAGACGGGCTGCCGCGACAGCCTGTTTACGTTATACTCGCCGGCTTTCAAAAGTTCGCCAACGAGTGCTGCCCGTCATGGAAATCAACCCGATCCTGAACACCATCAAGGACCTGTCCGAGCGCTCCGAAACTATTCGGGGGTATCTTTGACTACGATCAAAAGCATGAGCGTCTGACCGAGGTCAATCGCGAGCTTGAAGATCCGAGTGTCTGGAACAAACCTGAATACGCCCAGGAGCTGGGCCGCGAGCGCGCCGCGCTGGCGCAGATCGTCGACACCCTCGACGAACTGAACGGCGGTCTGGCCGATTGCCGCGACCTGCTGGAGATGGCCGTCGAAGAAAACGACGAAGGCGCAGTGGGCGATGTTGTCGCCGAGCTGGCCCGTCTCGAGGAAAATCTGGCCAAGCTGGAATTCCGCCGCATGTTCAGCCATGAAATGGACCCGAACAACGCCTACCTGGACATCCAGGCCGGTTCCGGTGGTACCGAAGCGCAGGACTGGGCCAACATCCTGCTGCGCATGTATCTGCGCTGGGCCGACAAACGCGGTTTCGATGCAACCATCATGGAACTGTCCGCCGGTGAAGTCGCCGGGATCAAGGGCGCGACCGTGCACATCAAGGGCGAATACGCCTTTGGCTGGCTGCGTACCGAGATCGGCGTGCACCGTCTGGTGCGCAAGAGCCCGTTCGACTCCGGCAACCGTCGCCACACTTCGTTCTCCGCGGTTTTCGTCTCGCCAGAGATCGATGACAAGGTGGAAATCGAAATCAACCCGGCAGACCTGCGGATCGACACCTATCGTTCCTCCGGTGCCGGTGGTCAGCACGTAAACACCACCGACTCGGCCGTACGTATCACCCACGTACCGACCAACACCGTGGTCAGCTGCCAGAACGAACGTTCCCAGCACGCCAACAAGGACACCGCGATGAAAATGCTGCGGGCCAAGTTGTACGAGCAGGAAATGCAGAAGCGCAACGCCGCCTCGCAAGCGCTGGAAGACACCAAGTCGGACATCGGCTGGGGTCATCAGATCCGCTCTTACGTGCTTGATGCCTCACGGATCAAGGATCTGCGGACCAACATCGAACGCAGCGATTGCGACAAGGTGCTCGACGGCGACATCGACGAATACCTGGAAGCCAGCCTGAAATCCGGCCTGTAACACCCTCTGTGGGAGCGGGCTCGCCCGCGATCCCCAGCCGAAGGCTGGGGGCAACGAACCTGATGGAATACTTAAAGACATGAGCGACCTACAACTCGACCCGCAAGCCCTGCAACAGGAAGAAAACTCCCTGATCGCCCTGCGCAAGGAAAAGCTTGCTGCCGAGCGCGCCAAGGGCAATGCCTTCCCGAATGACTTCCGCCGCGAAAACTACTGCGATGCCTTGCAGAAACAGTACGCGGACAAGACCAAGGAAGAGCTCGCAGAGGCTGCAATCCCGGTCAAGGTTGCCGGTCGCATCATGCTCAACCGTGGCTCGTTCATGGTCATTCAGGACATGACCGGGCGCATTCAGGTCTACGTCAACCGCAAGACCCTGTCCGAAGAAACCCTGGCCGCGGTGAAAACCTGGGACATGGGCGACATCATTGCTGCCGAAGGCACCCTGGCGCGTTCCGGCAAGGGGGACCTGTACGTTGAAATGACCAGCGTGCGCCTGCTGACCAAGTCGCTGCGCCCGCTGCCGGACAAGCACCACGGCCTGACCGACACCGAACAGCGCTACCGTCAGCGTTACGTCGACCTGATCGTCAACGAAGACGTGCGCCAGACCTTCCGCGTGCGTTCGCAAGTGATCGCGCACATCCGCAGCTTCCTGATGAAACGCGACTTCCTCGAAGTCGAAACGCCGATGCTGCAGACCATTCCCGGCGGCGCTGCGGCCAAGCCGTTCGAAACCCATCACAATGCGCTCGACCTGCCAATGTTCCTGCGTATCGCCCCAGAGCTGTATCTGAAGCGTCTGGTGGTTGGCGGTTTCGAGAAAGTGTTCGAGATCAACCGCAACTTCCGTAACGAAGGCGTTTCGACCCGTCACAACCCGGAATTCACCATGTTGGAGTTCTATCAGGCGTACGCCGATTACGAAGACAACATGGACCTCACCGAAGAACTGTTCCGCGAACTCGCGCAGCTGGTTCTGGGCAGCACCGACGTGCCGTACGGCGACAAGGTGTTCCACTTCGGCGAACCGTTCGTGCGCCTGTCGGTGTTCGACTCGATCCTCAAGTACAACCCTGAGCTGACTGCCGATGATCTGAACGACATCGACAAGGCTCGTGCCATTGCCAAGAAGGCCGGCGCCAAGGTGCTGGGCTTCGAAGGTCTGGGCAAGCTGCAGGTGATGATTTTCGAAGAGCTGGTCGAGCACAAGCTGGAGCAGCCGCACTTCATCACTCAGTACCCGTTCGAAGTGTCGCCGCTGGCCCGTCGCAATGACGACAACCCGAACGTCACCGACCGCTTCGAGCTGTTCATCGGTGGCCGTGAAATCGCCAACGCCTACTCCGAATTGAACGACGCCGAAGACCAGGCCGAGCGTTTCATGGCGCAGGTGGCCGACAAGGACGCCGGCGACGACGAAGCCATGCACTACGACGCCGACTTCGTCCGTGCGCTGGAGTACGGCATGCCGCCAACCGCCGGTGAAGGTATCGGCATCGATCGTCTGGTGATGTTGCTGACCAACTCGCCGTCGATCCGCGATGTGATCCTGTTCCCGCACATGCGACCGCAAGCGTAAACGTTTCAGTTGAAAAGCCGCCTAAAACAGGCGGCTTTTTATTGCCTGTCTGGTACAAATGTATCAATTGGTTAATTTGCAAATAGCAGAGGAAGTGCTGTCGTGATGGGTGCAATAGCTCAAGAAGGTGCAGCGGGTATCGCCACTGCGGTCGCTGAAAGTGTTCAGTACCAGGGCCGCAAGGCCAGCCGACAGGGCAGTGAGCAGCGTCGCCAGGACATTCTCGACGCCGCGATGCGCATTGTCGTGCGCGACGGCGTGCGTGCCGTGCGCCATCGTGCGGTCGCGGCAGAGGCCGGTGTGCCGCTGTCGGCGACCACGTATTACTTCAAGGACATCGATGACCTGCTCACCGATACCTTCGCTCAATACGTGGAGCGCAGCGCGGCGTACATGGCCAAGTTGTGGATCAACAACGAAGGTCTGCTGCGCGAAATGGTGGTCAGCGCGGATGGCAGCCCCGAGTCGCGCTCGCAATTGGCCGATGACATCGCGCGGCTGATGGCCGATTACGTGCACCGGCAACTGATCAACCGTCGCGAGCACCTGATGGCCGAACAGGCGTTTCGCCAGGAAGCGCTGCTCAACCCGCGTCTGGCGATTCTGGTGCGTTCGCATCAGCAGATTCTGCTGCAGGGTACTTGCCAGTTGTTCCAGGTATTGGGCTCGCGCGAACCGCAGCAGGATGCCAAGGTGTTGACGGCGATTATCGGGCGGATGGAATATCAGGGCCTGCTCAACGACGCCGAGCCTCTGGCCGAAGAGGACATGCTCGGGATCCTGACGCGGTACATGCACCTGGTGCTGGCGTCGGTCTAGCGTTTCACGCTACACCCTGTGGGAGCAAGCCTGCTCGCGAAAGCGCTCTGATATTCAACATCTGCGTTGTCTGACACAGTGCATTCGCGAGCAGGCTCGCTCCCACAAAGGCTTAAAGTCTGAGTTTCAGCACGTCACGTTTTCTACAGGAGTTTCGGGTGGACGATTACCAGCAGACGATACGCATGTTGTCCGATCGCATTGTGCTGGCGCAGACGCCGATCCGCGTGCTCGATGCGGTCAAGTGGGACGACAACGTGCGCAAGGGTTTCCTCAAGGCCAAGGGCAAGGAAATGCCGGCGGTCGATCGCGACTACTACCTCAACCGCCCGCTGTCGTTCGATTCGAGCCAGGTCAAACTGGAGTTCCAGAACATCGAGCGCGACATCACCCGCCAGCTCGGCCAGTTCAACCCGGTCGGGCAGATCATGCGGCGCATGTGCAAGGAATATCGCATGGTGGTGCGCATGCTCGAAGCGCGCGGCACCGAGGACTTCGGCCTGATCTCGCAGGAGCTGTACGGCGCCGCGTCCGATGCTTTCCATGCCGGTGACCCGACCCTGGCCGACCTTGGCCTGATGATGTCCGACTACCTGAACAACATCGACGGGCGCGGGGACCTCAAGGACGAGCCGAAAATCCTTACCGCGAAAGACGCGGTACACCTGCTGCAAACCCGCCTGAACAAGGTGTTCGGCGAGGCCGAAGAAACCATTCGCGTGTTCGAGTCCGACGGCATCGTCGCCGACGCCGCAGCGGGCGCCGACTACATCAAGATCCGCACCGACGCGCTGTTCAACGACCGCGACGTGCGCGCCCTGGAAGTCCACGAAGGCCTGGTGCATGTCGGCACCACGCTTAATGGTTTGAACCAGCCGATCTGTACGTTCCTGTCGAAAGGCCCGCCCTCGTCGACGGTGACCCAGGAGGGCCTGGCGATCCTGATGGAAATCATCACTTTTGCCTCCTACCCGAGTCGCCTGCGCAAACTGACCAACCGCACCCGTGCGATCCATATGGTCGAGGAGGGCGCGGACTTCTTGCAGATCTACGAATTCTTCCGCGATCAGGGTTTCGAAATGGCCGAAAGCTACGGCAATGCCAGCCGGGTGTTCCGCGGCTCGACGCCGACCGGTCTGCCATTCACCAAAGACTTGTCCTACCTCAAGGGCTTCATCATGGTTTACAACTACATTCAGTTGGCCGTGCGCAAAGGCAAGCTCGAGCAGATTCCGCTGTTGTTCTGTGGCAAGACCACGCTGGAAGATATGCGCACTTTGCGCCAGTTGGTGGATGAAGGGCTGGTGGTGCCGCCGAAGTATCTGCCGGATCAGTTCCGGGATATGAATGCATTGTCGGCGTGGATGTGTTTCTCCAACTTCCTCAACCATTTGAGTCTGGACCGGATCGAAGCTGATTACTCCAATATCCTCTAGACCCAGCACCGAACCCCTTGTGGGAGCGAGCCTGCTCGCGAATGCGATCTCACCTTCAATATTGATGTTGGCTGATAAACCGCTTTCGCGAGCAGGCTCGCTCCCACAGGTTTGATTTGTGTTCAGCTCTCTTCTTTGCGAGGTTTCACCGGATGAGAATCCTCGGCATCCTTTGCCTGCTCTTGACCCTCGGCGGTTGCAGTTCGCTGCTGTTCTACCCTGAACCGGGCCAGATCTTCACCCCGGACAAAGCCAAACTCGAATTCCGCACCGTCACCCTGACCACCGCCGATGGCTTGAAACTCAACGCCTGGTGGCTGCCGGCCAAACCCGGTGTCGAGGTCAAAGGTACGGTCCTGCATCTGCACGGTAACGGCGGCAATCTGCCGATGCACTTGGGCGGGAGCTGGTGGTTGCCGAAGAACGGCTATCAGGTGCTGCTGGTGGATTATCGCGGCTACGGTTTGTCCGAGGGCAAGCCGAGCCTGCCGGCGATCTATCAGGATATCGACGCGGCGTTCGCCTGGCTCGACAACGCGCCCGAGGTCAAAGGCAAACCGCTGGTGCTGCTCGGGCAGAGCCTCGGTGGCGCGATGTCGGTTCATTGGCTGGCGCAGCATCCTGAGCGACAGAAACGACTCAAGGCCCTGGTGCTGGATGGCGTGCCCGCCAGTTATCGCAGTGTCGGCCAGTTCGCCCTAAGCACTTCATGGCTGACTTGGCCGTTGCAGGTGCCGCTGTCGTGGCTGGTACCCGACGGCGACAGCGCAATCAATTCGATGGCGCAGCTGACGGGCGTGCCCAAGCTGATCTTCCACAGCATCGACGATCCGCTGGTGCCGATGGCCAACGGCATTCGCCTGTATCAGGCCGCGCCGCCGCCGCGCGTGTTGCAGCTGACCCGTGGCGGTCATGTGCAAACCTTCGGCGACCCGGTGTGGCGTCAGGTCATGCTGCGCTATCTCGACGATCCCCAACACTTCGACGGCCTGCGCCGCCTCGGCGAAATCCCCAACTATCCGCCGCCTCCGAACAATGAAGATGAGACCCCGCAATGACTGAAGAACGCAACGCCATCCCGTTGATCATCACCGGTATCTGCAGCATCCTCGGCACCGTCGGAGCGCTGTGGTACTACGGCTATCTGCACTTTGCCAAGCCGGAGGATGCGTTGCTGCTCAACGAATTCACCATGCTCAAGACCGTGCCGGGCGAGGACTACAAACTCTCGCTGACCCCGGCGCCGCAAGTGGCGCAGTGCATTGATGGCGTGCTGGTGTTGTTCGATACCGAGCAGAAAGGCCTGACCGGGGTGCTGGTCAATGCGCAGAAGAAAGCCGTGCGCTGCATGGGCGAAGAAACCCCGCAGAAGCCCTCACCCTAACCCTCTCCCAGAGGGAGAGGGGACTGACCGAGGTGTCTTGGGCTATTCGTCGACCTGACAGACCAGATCGATTATGGATTCACAGCAAATCTTCCCCGCTGGCGCATCTCAACTGCATCCCCCGATCGGCTCCCTCTCCCTCGGGAGAGGGCTGCGGTGAGGGGCTACGATGTCTGCTCCCACAAAAAAGCCCCGCCTGATCAAGTCAGGCGGGGCTTTTGCGTTACCGGCTGAAGCTTAGTTCGAGCTCACCGAAGAACGCGGTGCTACTGGCTGGTTGTCGTTGGAAATGGTCACTTCCACGCGACGGTTCATCGCACGGCCCGAGACGCTGCCGTTATCCGCTACCGGGTATTCCTTGCCATAACCCTGAGCGACGATGCGCGAAGGGTCGACGCCCATCTTGATCAGGGCCATCTGCACGGAAGTCGCGCGGCGCTCGGACAGCGACTGGTTGTAGCTCGCGGTGCCGGTGCTGTCGGTGTAACCCTCGACGATCACTTTGCGATCCGGGTTTTCCTGAAGGAATTGCGCCAGTTTGTTGATGTTGACCAGACCGCTGGATTTCAGATCAGCCTTGTTGGTGGCGAACAGCACATCACCGAAAGTCACCAGCGTGCCGCGATCAGTCTGCTTGGCATTAAGGCTGTCCTGCAGCTGTTTGATCTGCTGGTCACGGGCATCCAGACGAGCCTGAGCGCGTTGAGCAGCGGCGTTTTTCAGGTTGTTTTCAGCGGTGCGCAGAGCGATGGTCTGCTTGGCCACTTCCACGCGCTGGTTGGTCAGGTAAGCCAGTTGGTCAACCTTGGCGGCGTCTTCCTTGTCCAGATAGGCCTTGTCGGCCTTGTCCAGGTAATCGCTGGCGTCTTTGGTTTCCAGTGCTGCGACTTTGCTCGCCTGTGGGTTGGCCTGCAGGCCGGCGTAGTTGGTGCGCGCCTGTTCCAGGTTAGGATTAGGCGGGGTGGAGCAGGCAGCCAGGGCAACGCTTGCGGCCAGAAGAGCGGGAATCATCAGTTGCTTACGCATAATTTGTCGTCCTTTCTATCGGTAAGAGTTTCAGCTTTGCGGTCGGGATGCGCGCTTACTGCACAGTGCGCTGGCTTTCCTGACGCAGTTCCTGAACACCTTTCTGGGAATCCTTCACAGCCTGTTCGGCCTTGGCGGCCTGAGCCTTGCGTTCAGCGACGCGAGCGTCCCATTCAGCCTGTTCGGACAGGCGACGGGCCTCGTCATACTTCTTGTCGTGCATGGCGATTTCAGCTTGTTTGAGTTTGTCCTGAGCCTGCTTCATTTCCACCGCGGCGAATTCGGTACCGCCAGCGCTGACGGCGCTGTTGACGGCCGATTGGGTCACGGCGTACTGCTCGGTCGGTGGGTTACCCGCGCAACCGGCCAGCACGAAGCTGGTGCCGATGGCCAGAGCGGCCAGTTTCAGACCGCGCATGTGGGAAAACGAGGTTTGGGTTTTCATGGTCTTCAACTCCATTAGGCATCTCCTGAAAATACAACTGAATCCATCCTGGCAGAGGAGCCGAAAGCATCGCTTGTTGACGCGAATTGAAACGCTCGTTCCAGGCGTGGTTACCTGTTCCGACCGGCGGCATTTTTGAAAAGTTCAGAAAAGATGGCCTATCGCCAAAAATTAAATTGACCGTTTGGACAAGGCTCTGGGACGGGAACTTTGGCAGTTCGGAGCGGTACGCGCGGGTGTAATTTGTCCGCTGATAAACCAATCTGCAATTTGGAATATGACCCATGTGGGAGCGAGCTTGCTCGCGAATGCGATGTGTCAGTCAGCGCAAATGTTGGATGAAAATCCGCATTCGCGAGCAGGCTCGCTCCCACATTTGTGATGTGTGTCGGGTCAGTGCTTCTGCTTGTTCTCAGCCGAGGACAAATCATGCAAATGGCGCCGCGACAACGCCAGGAAACGCGGCGTCGGGCCGATATCTTCGTACAACGGATCGCCTTCCTCATCCGTCGCCACCACCGTCGAACCCTTTATATACGGCAGGCTCGCCTCGAACTCCTCAAGCGCGGCGCCGATCAGTTCGCCGAGCAATTCTTCGGGATGACGCTTGGGATACATCTCGGCAATCGCCGCCAGGCGCGCGGCGGCTTCGACGTCCAGATGAATCGTGTAGCCGGTGTCGGTCAGGCGACCTTTGGCGTTTTCTTCCCAATGCTGGGCGAGTTCACGAATTTTCATGATGACCTCATTTCGCAGCCTGCCGCTGGCAGGCCTGGGTGAGTGTCCGGCAGCGCCGGCGGCGAGCCGTCGTACGGCTTACTGTTGAGACTGGCTTTCACGCGCAAGGTTTAAGTCAGTTCGTCACCTGCTTGTAAGAAGCGGCGCAGAGCGGCACTCTCTGGCAAAGCATTCGTTTCTGCGCTGTCCCCGATTACCGCTGGAGAACTGCTGATGACCGATATTGATGCACGCTTGCGCGAAGACGTTCACCTGCTCGGAGAGCTGTTGGGCAACACCATTCGAGACCAGTACGGCGAGGGGTTCCTCGACAAGATCGAGCAGATTCGCAAAGGCGCCAAGGCCGACCGGCGCGGCTCGATGGACGCCGAACTGAGCGCCAGCCTCAATCAATTGAGCGAAGACGAATTGCTCCCCGTCGCCCGGGCCTTCAACCAGTTCCTCAATCTGGCCAACATCGCCGAGCAATATCAGTTGATCCATCGCCGCGAGGAGTCGCAACCGGCGCCGTTCGAGTCGCGGGTATTGCCGGAGCTGCTCGCGCGCCTGCGCAGCGAAGGTCACAGCGCCGAATCCCTGGCCCGGCAACTGGCGCGACTGGAAATCGAATTGGTGCTGACCGCGCACCCGACCGAAGTGGCACGGCGCACCCTGATCCAGAAGTACGACGCGATCGCCGCGCAACTGGCCGCACAGGATCATCGTGACCTGACCAGCGCCGAGCGCGAGCAGATCCAGAGCAAACTGCAGCGGCTGATCGCCGAAGCCTGGCACACCGAAGAAATCCGCCGCACCCGACCGACTCCGGTCGATGAAGCCAAGTGGGGCTTTGCGGTGATCGAGCACTCGTTGTGGCAGGCGATCCCCAACCACATGCGCAAGGCCGATCAGGCGCTGTTCGCCGCGACGGGCCTGCGCTTGCCGTTGGAAGCCGCGCCGATCCGCTTCGCCTCGTGGATGGGTGGCGACCGTGACGGCAACCCCAATGTCACCGCTGCCGTAACCCGCGAAGTTTTACTCCTGGCGCGCTGGATGGCCGCTGATTTGTACCTGCGCGATGTCGATCATCTTGCTGCCGAGCTGTCGATGCAACAGGCCAGCGACGCGCTCAAGGCCAAGGCTGGCGACAGCGCCGAACCCTATCGCGCGGTGCTCAAGCAATTGCGCGAACGCCTGCGCGCCACACGCAACTGGGCGCACGCTGCATTGACCGCACCATCCCCGGCCAGCGCCGATGTGCTGCACGACAACCGCGAGCTGCTCGAACCGTTGCAGCTATGTTTCAACTCGCTGCACGAATGCGGCATGGGCGTTATCGCCGACGGGCCGTTGCTCGATTGCCTGCGTCGGGCGGTGACGTTCGGCCTGTTCCTGGTGCGCCTCGATGTGCGTCAGGATTCGACGCGGCACAGTTCGGCGATGACGGAAATCACCGATTACCTCGGCCTCGGCCGCTATGAGGATTGGGACGAAGAACAGCGCATCAACTTCCTCACCGAGGAACTGAGCAATCGCCGCCCATTACTGCCCGCGCATTTCAAACCGTCGGCGGACACCGCTGAAGTGCTCAACACTTGTAAGGAAATCGCCGCCGCCCCCGCTGCGTCGCTGGGCTCCTACGTGATCTCCATGGCTGGCGCCGCTTCCGACGTGCTCGCCGTGCAACTGCTGCTCAAGGAATCCGGCGTGCTGCGGCCGATGCGCGTGGTGCCGCTGTTCGAAACCCTCGCCGACCTCGACAACGCCGGGCCGGTGATGGAGCGTCTGTTGCTGCTGCCGGGTTACCGCGCGCGCCTGCACGGCCCGCAGGAAGTGATGATCGGCTATTCCGACTCGGCCAAGGATGCGGGCACCACTGCTGCGGCGTGGGCGCAATATCGCGCGCAGGAGCGGCTGGTGGAAATCTGCCGTGAGCAGCAAGTCGAACTGCTGCTGTTCCACGGTCGCGGCGGCACCGTGGGCCGTGGCGGCGGTCCGGCGCACGCGGCGATTCTGTCGCAGCCGCCGGGTTCGGTGGCGGGGCGTTTCCGTACTACTGAGCAGGGCGAAATGATTCGTTTCAAATTCGGCCTGCCGGACATCGCCGAGCAAAACCTCAATCTGTATCTGGCCGCCGTGCTTGAGGCAACCTTGCTGCCACCGCCGCCGCCGACGCCTGAATGGCGGCACCTGATGGACGAATTGGCGGCGGACGGCGTCAGCGCTTACCGTCAGGTGGTGCGGGAAAATCCGCAATTCGTTGAGTACTTCCGCCAGTCGACCCCGGAACAAGAGTTGGGACGTTTGCCGCTCGGCAGTCGTCCGGCCAAGCGCCGTGCCGGCGGCATCGAAAGCCTGCGGGCGATCCCGTGGATCTTCGGCTGGACCCAGACGCGGCTGATGCTGCCGGCGTGGCTGGGTTGGGAGACAGCGCTGAGCAAGGCGCTGGAGCGCGGCGAAGGCGAGTTGCTCGGGCAGATGCGCGAGCAGTGGCCGTTCTTCCGCACCCGCATCGATATGCTCGAAATGGTTCTGGCCAAGGCAGACGCGGATATCGCGCAGTCCTACGACGAGCGTCTGGTCGAGGCTGATCTGCTGCCGTTGGGCGCGCAGTTACGCGACCTATTGTCGCAGGCGTGCGCAGTGGTGCTCGGTCTGACCGGGCAGTCGCAGCTGCTGGCGCACAGCCCGGACACCCTCGAATTCATCCGCTTGCGCAATACCTATCTCGACCCGCTGCATCTATTGCAGGCCGAACTCTTGGCGCGTTCGCGGCAGCAGGATGTCGAGCAGGGCAGCCCGGTGGAACAGGCGCTGCTGGTGTCTGTGGCGGGGATTGCCGCCGGATTGCGCAATACCGGCTAAGGTTGCTGAGCACGTCAGGCGGCATCCGCGATGAGGGGCGGATGCCGCCACTTGTGCTGTAGGAAAGTGCCGCGAGGCGACAGTTAATGTTGGGGTTGCGACTTGGGTTACCGCGTCGCGAGGTCACGGCGGGCGTCGGTTTCTCCGACTTTTGGCGTCTTGTGTGGGCGCAGCCTGCTGTGTATCTTGATCAGCCTTTGGCCGTTTGTGCGGCCACGACCCGTATTTTCAGGATCCGCCGGTTACGAGCGAATCCTTTGTTTTGTAAAGCTTTTATATAAAAAATTGAGGAGCACATCGATGCGCGTCATTCTGCTGGGAGCTCCCGGGGCCGGTAAAGGTACTCAGGCAAAGTTCATCACCGAGAAATTCGGCATTCCGCAAATCTCCACCGGCGACATGCTGCGTGCTGCGGTCAAGGCTGGCACTCCGCTGGGCGTGCAAGCCAAGAGCATCATGGATGCCGGCGGCCTGGTGTCGGATGACCTGATCATTGCGCTGGTCAAGGACCGCATCGCTCAACCTGATTGCGCCAATGGTTTCCTGTTCGACGGCTTCCCGCGCACCATTCCGCAGGCTGAAGCACTGGTCACTGCCGGTGTCGAGCTGGATGCCGTGGTGGAAATCGCTGTTGAAGACGAAGAAATCGTCCAGCGCATCGCCGGTCGCCGTGTTCACGAAGCCAGCGGACGCGTTTACCACATCGTCTACAACCCGCCGAAACTGGCAGGCAAGGACGACATCACCGGCGAAGAGCTGGTACAGCGCAAGGACGACACCGAAGAAACCGTGCGTCATCGCCTGTCGGTCTACCATTCGCAGACCAAGCCGCTGGTGGAGTTCTATCAGAAGCTGTCTGCCGCTAATGGTGGCAAGCCGAAGTACAGCCACATTCCGGGCGTGGGTTCGGTCGATGCGATCACCGCCAAGGTACTGGCCGCGCTGAGCTGAAAAGTCTGCACCGGCGCATCATCCACGGCCCGCTTGCGGGCCGTAGTTGTTTATACTGACGCACTTTTTTCCCACCCCTGTTTTGGAAACATCGATGAGCACCTTGCTGGCCCTGGACACCGCGACTGAAGCTTGCTCCGTTGCCTTGCTGCATGACGGCAAGGTCACGAGCCATTACGAGGTGATCCCGCGTTTGCACGCGCAGAAGCTGCTGCCGATGATCCAGCAATTGCTCGCCGATGCGGGCACCACGCTGCAAGCGGTCGACGCCATCGCCTTCGGCCGTGGTCCGGGCGCGTTTACCGGTGTGCGCATTGCCATCGGCGTAGTGCAGGGTTTGGCCTTTGCTCTGGATCGTCCGGTGTTGCCGGTGTCCAACCTTGCCGTGCTGGCGCAGCGTGCCTTGCGTGAGCAGGGCGTCAGCCAGGTGGCGGCCGCCATCGATGCGCGGATGGATGAAGTGTATTGGGGCTGCTATCGCGAGACGGCGGGGGAGATGCGTCTGGTTGGCGCCGAAGCGGTGCTGCCGCCGGAAGTGGCTGCGTTGCCGGCCGATGCCAGCGGCGACTGGTTCGGTGCCGGAACCGGTTGGGGTTATGGTGAGCGCATTGCGGTCAATCTGACCGGCTCCGACGCTGGCATGCTGCCCCACGCCGAAGACCTGCTGACCCTGGCGCGTTTCGCCTGGGAACGTGGCGAAACGATCCCGGCGGACGACGCACAACCCGTCTACCTGCGCGATAAAGTCGCCACCCCGAAAGCCCGCTGACACGACACTTTCTCCTGTGGGAGCGAGCCTGCTCGCGAAGGCTTCTGGTCAGTCAATGCATGTGCTGAATGTGCCGGACTCTTCGCGAGCAGGCTCGCTCCCACAGGTTCGCTGGTCACATACAAATATCGCCAATCGTCAGTTTCTGCCCCTCGCTTAAAACCTTTTGCGCTTTCTGTGTTCTAGTTATCACTCGGCAGTTTGCTAAGTCGGTCAAGTGCCGCTAAATTGCCATCATCGATACCGAGCATGACATTATGCGTATAGACGGCGTTTCCACTCAGTCCTACCCCATCAAGCGCAAGCCGCGCAAAGGCAATGCGGCGCTGGATGAGTCCGTCGACATCATCGACGGCGAGCTGGAATTTCCGAGCGAGGAGCAACTCGCTGCTCGTGCCGCGCAAGCCGCTGCGCAACGCCTGAGCAACCTGCCGGCCCGTCAGCAAGACATGATTTACCACCGCGCGATGAAGAAAAGCGTAGCCATGGCTCTGGCCAGCTACCTGAGTACTGCCGGTTTTGTCGATTGGGACGCGGACGTGCTGGGCCTCGATCTGTATATCTGATGGATCTGCCTTACTACCTCGGATGCCCGTCCTGGAGCGAAAATGCCTGGCGCGAGTATCTGTATCCGGTAGACGCAAAGAGCTCCGATTTTCTCGCGCTTTACTGCCAGGTGTTCAACGCCGTCGAAGGCAACACCACCTTCTACGCCAGCCCGTCGCCAGCCACGGTGCAGCGCTGGGCCGAGATCATGCCAGCGCACTTTCGCTTCACCGCCAAATTTCCCGGCGACATCAGCCACAGTGGCGATCTGCGCGAGCAACTGACCGCTGCCGAAACCTTCCTGCAACTACTCAAACCCCTCGGTGAGCGTGTTTCGCCGTTGTGGCTGCAACTGTCGAAAAGCTTCACGCCGCAGCGTCTGCCGGAATTGGTGGCATTTATCGACGCGCTGGATTGCCCGCTCGCAGTGGAAGTTCGCAATGAACAATTCTTCGCCAAAGGCGAGAGCGAACGCCTGCTCAATCGTCTGCTTCTGGATCGCGGTGTCGAGCGCATCTGCCTCGATCCGCGTGCGTTGTTCAGTTGCTTGTCGACCGAGTCTTCTGTGATCCACGCGCAATCGAAGAAGCCGCGAGTGCCGACGCGCCCGGCAGCGTTCACGCAGGTTCCACAGGTGCGCTTCATCGGCCATCCCGAGCTTGAGGCCAACGATGCGTTTCTCGTGCCGTGGGTGGCGAAGATTGCTGAATGGATCGAAGAGGGCCGCACGCCGTACATCTTCCTGCACACCGCCGACAACCTGTTGGCAGCGAAACTGGCGCAACGTTTTCACGCTCAGCTGATGCAACGTTTGCCTGGCTTGCCCGCGCTGCCTGAGCTATACAGAGAACCCGCCGCCGAGCAGCTTGGCTTGCTCTGAGGCGGGTTTTTTCTGCCCGGGAGCCCGTCGATGAACGTCCAAGCCAGTCCAGCGCAACTGCGTAAAGCCCAAGCCTTCAAGGCCCTGCATGATCAGCAGGGGATCTTTGTGATACCCAATCCGTGGGACGCCGGCTCGGCGAAGATGCTTGTCAGTCTGGGTTATCAGGCCTTGGCCACCACCAGCGCCGGTTACGCGTTTTCCCAGGGCAAGGCCGATGGCGCGTTGAGTCTCGACGAGACCCTGGCCAACGTCCGCGCGATTGTCGCAGCGACGGATCTGCCGGTGGCGGTGGATCTGGAAAACGGTTTTGCCGATGACCCGGGTGAATCCGCACAGAGTCTTTTACGCGCAGCCGAGGCGGGCGCGGTGGGCGGTTCGATCGAAGATGCCACGGGGCGTCCGGGCGCGCCGATCTATTGCTTCGAACACGCCGTGGCGCGCATTGAAGCCGCCGTTGCGGCGGTGCGCACGCTGCCGTTTCCCTTTGTCCTCACCGCTCGCGCGGAAAACTATCTGCACGGTAACCCAGACCTCGATGACACCATTCGCCGCTTGCAGGCATTTGCCGAAGCGGGTGCCGACGTGCTCTATGCGCCAGGTTTGCGCAGCGCCGAAGAAGTGCGCGCAGTGGTGCAGGCCGTGGCGCCGAAACCGGTCAATGTGTTGATGTCTGGCGGTTTGAAACTGACCGTGCAACAGCTTGAGGAAATGGGCGTACGGCGCATCAGTACCGGCTCGGCACTGGCACTGGCGGCGTTCGGCGAGTTCTTCCGCGCTGCTGAAGAAATCCAGCAGTCCGGCACCTTTGGCTTCACATCGCAGTCGATGCCGTACGCCAAGGCCAATCAGTTCTTCAAGGACTGAGCATGGGGCGCTGGCTGTTCTGGTTGGTGTTGCTGGCGATCGGCGGTGCGGCGGTCAGTGTCTGGCGCGGTTGGCTGGACGTGCCGCCGCAGTGGAATCCGTGGGCACCGCTGGACGTAAAAGCCGCGCCCAATTGGCTGACCGGTTACAAACTCATGCGCCTGCGCAGCGATCCTGAGTTGTGCGCACAGGTGCTGGGCAGCTCGGATCTGCGCGTCAGCCGCCAGGCCGACAGCCCCGGTGCCAAGTGCCCGCTGATCGGCGCTCTGCGTGTGCAGGGCGGTGAAGTGGCGCTGAGCAGCAGTTTCATCGCCAGTTGCCCCCTCGCGGTTTCGTACGCCATGTTCGAACACCACACCCTGCAACCGGCGGCGCAATCGGTTTACGGCCAGAAGATCACGCGGGTCGACCATCTCGGCAGCTTTGCCTGTCGCAATGTCTACAACCGTGAGAGCGGCGCGCTCAGTCGACACGCCAGTGCCGACGCGCTGGACATCGCCGGCTTCCGCCTCGCTGACGGACGCACGATCAGCGTACTCAAGGACTGGCCAAAACAGAATCAGGACGCACAATTTCTGCGTCAGCTGCGTGACGGCGCCTGTAAGTCATTCAGTGTGGTGTTGAGTCCGGATTACAACGCCGCTCATCGCAATCACTTTCATGTCGATGTCGGGCGCTGGAGCGTGTGTCGCTGAGAGTCAGGCGGCGAGACGCAGGTTCTGCAGAACGATCGGCCGAGCCCAGCCGTTATCGAAGTCCAGGGCTTTCTGCTGCTCGACGATCTCTTCCGGCGGGAACGGCGGGTAAGGCTTCTGCAGCAAGTCCAGGTCGAACTCGGCGATCGGCAGGTACAGCGCACGTTTCTGCGGCGCCGGGCCTGGCTCCGGCAGTGGCTGGCCATTGTTGATCACGATCGGACGTACCCAGCTGCTGTCGAAATCCTGTTGCTCTTGCTGAGCCTTGAGTTCTTCAGGCGGGAACGGTGGGAACGGCTTGTCCAGCAGCTCCATTTCAAACTCGGCGATCGGCAGGAACAGTGGCTCTGGTGGACGAACCTGGGTTTCTACCACGTCGCACTCACGCTGGCTGACGATATGGGCGTGCAACTCGCTGCCAACGGTCGGTTCTTCCGGGCTGTTCAGGTCAACCGGTGGAAACGTGCCACAGGCAGGCACCACTTCACTCGTCTGTTCGGCCAGGGCCTGGGCAAAGAAATCCTGCCACAGGTGACTGACGCCGCTCAGTGCTTGAGTGTTATGACGGCTGAAGTCGCCATGGGGCGAAACGTAGCCAATCGATGTGGGAAGAATGCCTGACATTTTTTTCGGTTGACGCTCAGCTCTGGCAAAATGCGCGTTGAATGGTTTATCGGCGGTTTTTGTCGATCCTTAACTTTTTTGAGCGTTTTTTCATGATCGAGTCACCCGCGGCCTGCCGCATCCATGTCCAGGCCTTGGTCCCGGCGTTTCAAGCGCAAGCCGAGCACTGGGCCGAACGTCTCGGTCTGCCACTCGGCGAGGCCGACGGCGAGTTCGCCTTGCAGGTCGGCGAGCAGGGTTTGCAGTTGCAGCAGCTCGGCCCGGACGCGCCGGGACCGGTGCGGGTCGACTTTGTCGAGGGCGGCGCGGCGCATCGGCGTTTGTATGGCGGCGGCAGCGGGCAGATGATCGCCAAGGCCGTCGGCATCGCCCAAGGCGTGCGCCCGCGCGTGCTCGACGCGACGGCGGGGCTGGGCAAGGATGCGTTCGTGCTGGCCAGTCTCGGTTGTGAAATGAGCCTGATCGAGCGTCAGCCGTTGATCGGTGCATTGCTCGAGGATGGTCTGGCGAGGGCGGCGGAGGATTTTGACGTAGCGCCGATCGTGGCGCGGATGAAATTGCTCAAGGGCAACTCCATTGAGGTCATGCAAAATTGGCAAGGCGAGCCGCCGCAGGTGATCTATCTCGATCCGATGTTCCCGCACCGTGAGAAAACCGCGCTGGTGAAAAAAGAGATGCGCCTGTTCCGCCCGCTGGTCGGCGATGATCCGGACGCACCGGCCTTGCTTGAAGCGGCACTGGCGCTGGCCACGCACCGGGTCGTCGTCAAACGCCCGCGCAAGGCACCGTGCATCGAAGGGCCGAAACCGAGCCATGCGCTGGATGGCAAATCGAGCCGGTATGACATTTATCCAAAGAAAGCGCTGAAGCCCTAGAAGCAGCTGCAAGCTGCAAGCTGCAAGCTACAAGCTACAAGCTACAAGCTGCAAGCTGCAAGCTACAAGCCAGAGCCAAGTCACTGCTTTTGCTTTTGCTTTTGCTTTTGCTTTTTCTTGCAGCTTGCAGCTAGAAGCTCGCAGCTGCCTCTCTCCCATAGGCCCTCATAAACAACCCCACCACCTCGCGCACATGCCGTTCCGCTGCCTCACCCGTCAGCGGCTCGCCGCAGCCATACAACAAACGAAAATTCCCCGCGCCCTTGATCAGGCAGAAGAAATGCTCGGCGGCATTGCGTGGCTGGTCGATGCTTAGCGCGCCGGACGCATGAATCTTCGCCAGCAAACCTTCCATGCCGTTGACCACCCGCTCCGGGCCGGCCTCGAAGAAGATCAGCGACAGCTTCGGATCCTGACTGCCGAGCGCCATGATCAGCCGGTGTAGGTTCACTGATTCATCGCTGTTGATCAGTTGGTGAAAGCCCCGGGCAATGTTCAGCAACACATTTTCCACCGGAATGTTTTCCGGCAATTCGAAGAACAGCGGCGGCAGTTGCTCCTCGCATTTCGCGACGACGGCGGCGGAAAACAGCGTCTCCTTGTCGTTGAAATGGCTGTAGACCGTCAGCTTGGACACGCCGGCCTCGCTGGCCACCGCGTCCATGCTGGTGTTGGCGTAGCCATGACAGAGAAACAGGGTTTTCGCCGCGTCGAGGATCGCCTGGCGCTTGGCCAGATCCTTGGGGCGGCCCGGGCCGTTTGGAGCTGAAAGATTGTTCGACATTCTTCGCTTTTAATACTGGACTGGTGAGTTTGCTATTAATACCATACCGGCCAGTATAAATATTCCAAGCCTCATTCGCGAAAGGTCCGTCACCATGTTCCGCCATGCGTTGTCCTTTGCCGTGCCAGTCAGTCTGGCGTTCCTGTTATCGGCGTGCGGTCAGGAAGAGGTGACGAAAGTCACCGTGCGACCGGCCATGGTGGTGCAGCCCGAGCCTTCGGCGCAGGCGATGGAAAGTTATCCGGGCGAGGTTCGCGCCCGTTATGAGCCTGATCTGGCGTTCCGCATCGGCGGCAAAGTCAGCCGACGACTGGTCGACGAAGGTCAGCGGGTCAAGGCCGATCAGCCCTTGGCCGAACTCGATCCGCAAGACGTACGATTGCAACTGGAGGCCACCCGCGCGCAGGTCGCCGCCGCCGAGGCCAATCTGAACCTGGTGCGCGCCGAGCGCGATCGCTACAAAACCCTGATGGAGCGGCAGATGGTCAGTCGCTCGGCCTACGACAACGCGGAAAATCTATATCGCTCCGGCGAAGCCCGCCTTAAACAAATCAAAGCTGAATTCAACGTTTCGACCAACCAGGCCAGTTACGCGGTGCTGCGTGCGCCACAGGATGGCGTGGTGGCCAAGCGTTCGGTGGAAGTCGGCCAGGTGGTCGCCGCCGGGCAAACCGTGTTCACTCTCGCCACCGATGGTGAGCGCGAAGTGTTGATCAGCCTGCCGGAGCAAAGCTTCGGCCGCTTCAAGGTCGGTCAGCCCGTCTCCGTGGAGTTGTGGGCGCAGCAGAATCAGCGCTTCGCCGGGCAGATCCGCGAGTTGTCGCCAGCCGCCGACCCGCGCTCACGGACCTTCGCCGCTCGAATCTCGTTTACCAGCGGCAAAGTCCCGGCTGAACTCGGGCAGAGCGCCCGGGTGTTCGTGCAATCGGCCGACAGTGTCTCGCTGTCCATTCCGCTTTCGGCGCTGACCGCTGAGAACGGCGCGACCTACGTCTGGGTGGTCAATGGCAACAACACGTTGAAGAAAACCCCGGTGCGGGTCGGCCCGTTCGGCGAGAAAAATGTAGCGGTGCTCGAAGGTCTGAACGCTAGCGACTGGGTGGTAGCTGCGGGCGTGCACGTGCTGCTCGACGGTCAGCAGGTGCGACCGGTGGATCGCTCCAATCGTGTGGTCAATCTGGCGAACAAGGAGTAAGCCCCGATGCGCTTCAACCTCTCCGAATGGGCGTTGCGTAATCGCCAGATCGTACTGTTCCTGATGCTTTTGCTCGCCGTTGTCGGCGCGTTGTCCTACACCAAGCTGGGCCAGAGCGAGGACCCGCCGTTCACTTTCAAGGCGATGGTCATCCAGACCCGCTGGCCCGGCGCGACCGCGCAGGAAGTCTCGCGCCAGGTCACCGAACGTATCGAAAAGAAGCTGATGGAAACCGGCGAGTACGAACGCATCATGTCGTTCTCTCGCCCCGGTGAATCCCAAGTCACTTTCATTGCCCGCGATTCGATGCACTCCAAGGACATCCCCGATCTCTGGTATCAGTTGCGCAAAAAGGTCGGCGACATTCGCCAGACCCTGCCGCCGGGAATCCAGGGGCCGTTTTTCAACGACGAGTTCGGCACCACCTTCGGTAATATCTATGCGCTGACCGGCGACGGTTTTGACTACGCCGTGCTCAAGGATTACGCCGACCGCATCCAAATCCAGCTGCAACGGGTAAAGGATGTCGGCAAGGTCGAACTGCTTGGGTTGCAGGACGAGAAGATCTGGGTCGAGCTGTCCAACGTCAAACTCGCCACGCTGGGCCTGCCGCTGGAGGCGGTGCAGCAGGCGCTGGAGGAGCAGAACGCTGTGTCCACGGCGGGGTTCTTCGAGACCGGCAGCGAGCGCTTGCAGCTGCGCGTCTCGGGAAATTTTCAGACAGTTGATGAGATAAAGAACTTTCCGATCCGCGTCGCCGATCGTACGTTTCGCATCTCCGATATCGCCGATGTGCGTCGCGGTTTCAGCGACCCACCGGCGCCGCGCATGCGTTTCATGGGCGACGATGCGATCGGTCTGGCGGTGGCGATGAAGGATGGCGGGGACATTCTGGTGCTGGGCAAGGCGCTGGAGGGCGAGTTCTCGCGCATTCAGAAAAACCTTCCGGCCGGTATGCAGTTGCGCAAGGTCTCCGATCAGCCAGCCGCAGTGAAAACCGGGGTCGGCGAGTTCGTTCAGGTGTTGGTCGAGGCGCTGGCGATCGTCTTGCTGGTGAGCTTTTTCTCCCTCGGCGTGCGCACCGGCATGGTCGTCGCGCTGACCATTCCGCTGGTGCTGGCGATGACCTTCGCCTGCATGTATTACCTCGGCATCGGCCTGCACAAGATTTCCCTCGGTGCGCTGGTGCTGGCGCTGGGCTTGTTGGTGGACGACGCGATCATTGCCGTGGAAATGATGGCGATCAAAATGGAGCAGGGCTTCGACCGCATTCGCGCGGCGAGTTATGCCTGGACCAGCACCGCATTCCCGATGCTCACCGGCACGTTGATCACCGCCGCCGGTTTCCTGCCGATTGCCACCGCGCAGTCCGGCACTGGCGAATACACCCGCTCGATTTTCCAGGTGGTGACCATTGCCTTGCTCGCCTCATGGGTGGCGGCGGTGATGTTCGTGCCGTACCTGGGGGAAAAACTCCTGCCGGATCTGGCGAAAATTCATGCGGCGAAACATGGCTCTGCTGATGGTCAGCCGGACCCCTATGCCACGCCGTTTTATCAGCGCGTGCGGCGTCTGGTGGAGTGGTGCGTGGCGCATCGCAAGACGGTGATCGTACTGACCGTCGGCCTGTTCATCGCTTCGGTGATGCTGTTCCGTTTCGTCCCGCAGCAGTTCTTCCCGGCTTCGAACCGGCTGGAGTTGATGGTTGATCTGAAACTGGCCGAAGGCGTTTCGCTGGCCAATACCACCAGCGAAGTCAAACGTCTCGAGGCGCTGCTCAAGGAGCACGCCGGCATCGACAATTACGTCGCCTACGTCGGCACCGGCTCGCCGCGTTTCTACTTGCCGCTGGATCAGCAACTGCCGGCGGCGAGTTTTGCCCAATTTGTGGTGTTGGCGAAAACCATCGAAGAGCGTGAAGCGCTGCGCAGCTGGTTGATCGAAACCCTCAACGAGCAATTCCCGGCCCTGCGTTCGCGGGTTACTCGTTTGGAAAACGGTCCGCCGGTTGGCTATCCGGTGCAGTTCCGCGTCACTGGCGAACACATTGAAGAGGTTCGAGCGCTGGCGCGCAAAGTGGCGGCCAAGGTTCGCGAGAACCCGCATGTGGTCAATGTGCATCTGGACTGGGAAGAGCCGAGCAAAGTCGTCTACCTGAACATCGATCAGGATCGCGCTCGGGCGTTGGGTGTGAGCACCGCCAATCTGGCGAAATTCCTGCAGAGCTCGCTGACCGGCTCGACGGTCAGCCAGTACCGCGAAGACAACGAATTGATCGAGATTCTGCTGCGCGGCACCGTGCATGAGCGCACTGAGTTGTCGTTGTTACCGAGTCTCGCGGTGCCGACCGATAACGGACGCAGTGTGGCGTTGTCGCAGATTGCCACGCTGGAATATGGCTTCGAGGAGGGCATCATCTGGCACCGCAATCGCCTGCCGAACGTAACCGTACGGGCGGACATTTATGGCAAGGAGCAACCGGCGACGCTGGTCAAGCAGATCATGCCGACGCTTGACCCGATTCGCGCCGAATTGCCTGATGGTTATCTGCTGGATGTCGGCGGCACGGTGGAGGATTCCGAGCGCGGGCAGAAGTCGGTGAATGCCGGGGTGCCGATGTTCATTGTCGTGGTGCTGACCTTGTTGATGGTGCAACTGCGTAGTTTCTCGCGCACGGCAATGGTGTTTCTCACCGCGCCGTTGGGCTTGATCGGGGTGACGCTGTTTTTGATGGTGTTCCGGCAGCCGTTCGGGTTTGTGGCTATGCTCGGGACGATCGCGTTGTCCGGGATGATCATGCGTAATTCGGTGATTCTGGTCGATCAGATCGAGCAGGACATCGCCTCCGGGCTCAGGCCTTGGCAGGCGATTATCGAGGCGACTGTGCGACGCTTTCGGCCGATCGTGTTGACGGCGCTGGCGGCGGTGCTGGCGATGATTCCGTTGTCGCGCAGTGTGTTTTTCGGGCCTATGGCGGTGGCGATCATGGGTGGGTTGATTGTGGCGACGGCGCTGACTTTGTTGTTTTTGCCGGCGTTGTATGCGGCTTGGTTCAGGGTTCGTCGGGAGGGTTGATCCTTGGCGGCCTTCGGGCCGACCATGCTTTGGGTGTTCTGGGTGAATATCCGTTTTTTTTGGTGTTGCGGCTGGCGGTTCCGCTCTTACAGCGGGTCACTTTTGCAGACGCCCAAAAGTAACCAAAACGCTGGGCCCCGGCGTTCGGCCCCTCGCTGGGGCTCGGGGTTCCTTCGCTCCGGGATCGATCCGGGCGCAGCGTCTCCGGTTTGCTTCGCTGCACCTCCTCCCGCTGTGTTTGGCTGCGCCAAACGGTCGCTGCGCTCCCACGCCCGGATCAATCCCTCCACTCAGCCTGCCGATGGGGCCGGCACGGCAAGATCAAAAGCGGTACTCGAGCTTGCGCTCATTGTTTTGAGTGGTGAAGGGCGTGCGGTTGGCTTTGATTTTGTGGTGGATTTGCCCCTCACCCCAGCCCTCTCCCGAGGGAGAGGGGGCCGACTTTTGGGCTTTTCAAAATCTGTGTTCGACGCGATATCACACGTCGGCGTGCCTCGCCCAAACAACGCGATCAGTCCCGTCTCCCTCCGGGAGTGAGGAAGAGGGGGCCGACTTTTGGGCTTTTCAAAATCTGTGTTCGGCGCGATATCACACGTCGGCGTGCCTCGCCCAAACAACGCGATCAGTTCCCTCTCCCTCCGGGAGAGGGCTAGGGTGAGGGGCTTTTGATCTGTTTCTTGTGCGAATCCTGACTCGGTATCCCAAGCCGAAGTTGCTCTCGTAATCGGTTGGACTTGCCGCTTTGACTGGGCAGCGGCAGAGAATTTCCCTTGCTGAACTGTCGGTGAATCGTGTCCTCGGTCCGGTCGAACCACAAAGCTGATGCGCAAAAAAGCCCGCTGAACCGATGAAGGTCAGCGGGCTTTTTTGTGGTTCGGAAATTACAACGTACCAAACACCTTCTTCGCCAGACTCGTCGCCGCAGCGGCCGGGTTCTGACGTATCGTCTCTTCCTGCTTGCCGATCATCTCGAACAAACCATTGAGCGCCTGTTCGGTGACGTAGCTTTCAACATTGGCGCTCTTGGCATCGACCACGCCGAATGCCGCTGCCTGGCCGGCGAACGAGTTGTACTTCTGCGCGACGCCGACCTTGTCGGTGGCTTGCTTGACGATGGGCAGGAATTTCGCGCGGATCTGTTCGCGGCTGGATTTGTTCAGGTATTGGGTCGCCGAATCGTTGCCGCCGCTGAGGATGCCTTTGGCGTCGGCCACGCTCATTTTCTTCACCGCGTCGACGAGGATCGGCTGGGCCTGGGTTACGGCGGATTCGGCGGCTTTGTTCATGGCGGTTTCCAGTTCTTCGACCTGGGCGCCCATGCCGAAGGCTTTCATTTTGCTCGCGGCTTTGCCGAGTTTGCCCGGCAGTTCGATTTTCACTTCGGGGTTGTTGCTGAAGCCGCCCGGGGTGCCGAGTTGTTTCACAGCGATCTGCGCGCCTTGGGTCAAGGCGTCCTTGAGGCCGCCGGTGGCGTCTTGCTGCGACAGGTCGTTGAGCGACAGGGCCAAGGCGTTGGCGGAGATCAGCAGGCCGGCACAGACGGCGGCGAAGCGAAGGGTAGGGCGGCGCATGGCGGCTTCCTTGTGGCGAAAAATGGATTAACGAACGGCGTCGAGGCGGATTTTCAGCGGTTGCGGGTCGTTGCCGTCGAGTTGCACGGCGTGGTTTTCGGTGGTGATGAACATCAGCTCGCCGTTGACCTCGATGCGTGCGCTGACCGAGTAACGGTGGCCGGGTTTGACCTGCGCCGGATCGTAGCTCAAATGAAACGGCAGCGGCACCTGGCCTTTGACCGGGCCTTTTTGTTGGGCGAGGACCACGGCCGGCGCATCGGCCAGCGACACATCTTGCAGGCTCACGCTCAGGGTCGCGCTCGGCGGCAGGGCGATGCGTTGCAGGTAGAAGACTTCGCCGTCGAGGCTGGCCTTGTCGGCGGGTGTGGTTGATTGGCAGGCGCTGAGCAGGGTGGCGGCGGCGAGGGTTAGTAGTTTTTTCATGGATGAATCTCCTTTCAATGTGGGAGCGAGCCTGCTCGCGAAAGCGCTGGTTCAGTCAATGTAAATGTCGATTGACAATCCGCCTTCGCGAGCAGGCTCGCTCCCACAGGGGTAAGGCATCAAGCCTCAGGCTGTGGCGTGACCTGATCCGCCGCATCTTCACTGCGGTGCAGCGCGACCTGGCGGATCGACAGGCGAATTTCTGCCGGCAACACGCGCTTGGCCGCGCCTTCGGCCAGCTCGCCGAGCAGTTCGTGGTAGCTGAGCTTGCCGGCTTCGTCGCGGCGCAGGACGTCGAGGTCGAGCAGGGTCTGGATGAAATGGCGGAACAGGCTCTTGTCAAAAAACTCTGGGGCGTTCAGACCGTGGAGGATCGACAGGCGCTGAGCCATGACCGTACACAGGTCTTCCAGCTCTTCAGCGCTGATGCTGTTCTGGCCGCTGTTGAGCAGCAACGATACGGTCATGTAGAAACGCTGCAAGGTCTGCGCGATGCTCTTCGACAGCAGCGTCAGCAGCACGAAATGCCGCGAACTCGGTGCCGGGCGCAGGTATAGATCCTTCTCGAAACGCAGCAGGCCCTGCTCGACGAACGCTTCCAGCCACTGATCGATCACCGCGTCGAGTTCGTCCAGGCTCCAGCGGATGAACAACTCCGATTGCAGGTACGGATACAGCGCACGGGTGTAGCGCAGGATCTGTTCGCGGCTCATGCGCGAGGTGCTCTGGAAGAAACTCGCCAGCAACGATGGCAGGGCGAAAATGTGCAGGACGTTGTTGCGGTAGTAAGTCATCAGGACCGCGTTCTGCTCGTCCAGATACAGAATCTTGCCCAACGCATCGTTCTGCTCGGCGAGCAGATCCATGTCTTTCACATGCTCGATCAGCGCCCGGCCATCGCCTTCCGGCAAGGTCGTGTGCGGCGAATACGGCATTTTACGCAGCAGCGCCAGATACAGATCCAGCACCCGTGCCATGGCCCGATCGTCCAGGGCCAGACGCGTAGTCGACAGCAGGGCCAGCGCCACCAGATTGACCGGGTTGATCGCCGCTGCTTCGTTGAGATGCCGGGCGACTTTCTCGCCGAGGCGGTTGGTGGTTTCGTTGAGCCACGCCGGTTTGAACTGCGGGCCGAGTTCCTGCTGGCGCCAGTCCGGTTGCTCGGTGTCGAGGAATTCTGCGAGTTTGATCGGCTCACCGAAGTTCACCGCGACCTGGCCGAAGCGCTGTTTCAGCGCGCCGATGACTTTGAAGATGTCGAAGATCGATTCTTTCTTCTTGCTCGCCCCGCGCAGTTCGCCGAGGTAGGTGCGGCCTTCGAGCACGCGCTCGTACCCGATGTACACCGGCACGAACACGATCGGCATCCGCGACGAACGCAGGAAACTGCGCAGAGTAATCGCGAGCATGCCGGTTTTCGGTTGCAGCATGCGCCCGGTGCGCGAGCGCCCGCCCTCGACGAAATACTCGACCGGGAAACCTTTGGTGAACAGGGTGTGCAGGTACTCGTTGAACACCGAGGTGTACAGCGGATTGCCCTTGAATGTGCGGCGCATGAAGAACGCACCGCCGCGACGCAGCAGGCTGCCGATCACCGGCATGTTCAGGTTGATGCCGGCGGCGATGTGCGGCGGGGTCAGACCGTTGCGGAACAGCAGATACGAAAGCAGCAGGTAGTCGATGTGGCTGCGGTGGCACGGCACGTAGATCACTTCGTGACCCTGCGCGACGTTCTGCACGCCCTCGATGTGGTTGACCTTGATGCCGTCGTAGATCTTGTTCCAGAACCAGCTCAGCACCACTTCGAGAAAACGGATCGCAGTGTAAGTGTAGTCGGAGGCAATCTCGTTGCCGTAACGCAGCGCCTGGGCCTTGGCTTTTTCCGGGGAGATGTTCTCCCGCTCGGCTTCGTCGAGGATCGCTTGCTTGACCAGCGGCTGGTTAAGCAGGCCCTTGACCAGATTGCGTCGGTGGGAAATATCCGGGCCGATCACCGCCGCTTTCAGGTTGCGGAAGTGCACGCGCAGGATTCGCTGGGCCATGCGCACGGTGCGTTCGTGGCCCTTGTTGTGATCGATCAGTTCGCGCAGGTGGATTGGCGCGGAAAATTGCACGCGAGTCTTGCGGCCGAGGACGATGATGCTCAGCAGCCGGCGCAGGCGCCCGGTGACCGCCCAACTGTCGGCGAACAACAGTTTCCACGGGCTGTTTTCGCTGTCCGGCGACTGACCCCAGAACACGCTGACCGGAATGATCTGTGCGTCCTCGGCCGCGTTCTGCGTAAGCGCGCTGACCAGACGGGTCAGGGTCGGCGGCGCACCGCGTTTGTCCTGGCGACCGAGCCAGTCCGGGTCCGGCGTCAGGTAGAAAAAAGCTGCCGGCTCGATCAGCGTACCGACCGACACTGCCAGCACCGGACGCGGCAGGCCGGCCTTGGTGCACTCGGTGTCGACCACGGCCAGATCGGTCAGCGAGGGGTTTTGCAGGACGTAGAACACCGGACGACTGCGGTCGAGGTTGAGGGTGAACGACGACTGATTGATGGTCTCGGAGCGAACCCAGAGATACAACAGGCGGCGCAGGGTGCCAAACACAAGACGGCGGAACGGGGAACGGGTCATACGGCTTCTGCGTGAGTGAATAAAACCGAGCAGGCGCTCGGGGCGGACAGTTTGCCGTATTAGGCGAAAATCGGCAAAAAAGCGCCGAACTAATCTCCTGTTGAGAGTTTCTGCGCCTGTCATATACTCGGCGCTCTGTTGCCGGTGCCCTGTCATGGACGTCGGACGCAGGCTGACGTTCCTCGAAGGCTTTCCTGCGAAAAGCCTGTTCAATAATAAAAAAGGAGTATGAACAGATGGCAACACGCGAAACCGGCAACGTGAAGTGGTTCAACGACGCCAAAGGCTACGGCTTTATCCAGCGCGAAGACGGGGTGGACGTGTTCGTGCACTACCGCGCGATTCGCGGCGAAGGGCATCGCTCGCTGACCGAAGGTCAACAGGTCGAGTACGCGGTGATTACCGGCGAGAAGGGCTTGCAGGCTGAGGATGTTGTAGGTCTGTAACAGCAGCTTCAAGTTTCAAGCTGCAAGCCACAAGCTATAAGCAGTTCCGCTTGAGGCTTGCAGCTTGCAGCTCGTAACTTGCAGCTGCTTTTAAGCCGTTTTCCAGGTGATCTCTTCTTCTCCGTCTGCGCTGATGCGAATCCAGCGATCGGCGGTTTCTTCTCCTTCTTCTTCGACCCACGTCCCCGGTGCGCAACGCACTTCGACGTTCAGCGCGGCAAAGGCTGCGCGGGCGCAGGCGATGTCGTCATCCCAGGGCGTCTGGTCGCTTTCCAGGTACAGGCTGTTCCACTTGCCTACGGCTTTCGGCAGCCAGGTCACCGGCACGTTGCCGGCCTTGCACTTGTATGTCTGGCCTTTCTGTACCCAATCGCTGCACGGGCCCAGCGCTGCGCCGAGCCAGGCGGAAATGGCCTTGTGGTCGACGTCGGCGTCTTTCAGGTAAATCTCGATGTCCGGTTGGCGCATGGATGTCCTCACTGCGGGTCTGAAAAATCCATTCGCGGATTTAGCCGGCCACGGGCCTGTGCCCGAGACCAAAAGTTATTGAAGAACAAAATAATCGTAGCGCATCGACACGGTGGTCTCGAACGGCTCGGCCTGTTCGATCACTGCCGCGCGACGCTCGGCACTGGCACGCCAGCCGTGGGGCGTCATCGCCAGCAGGTTGGCGCGATCCTCGGGCTTGTCCAGGGTGAGCTTGAATTCCAGCGTTTCGCTATGTGCCAGCGCCATGCCGGCCGGCACCAGAGCCAGATGCTTGTCGTCGGTGTACTCGCGCACTTCGTCGTACAGGCGCTCGCGCAACTCCATCAGATGGCCGCGAGTCGGGCCGACTTTCATCAGGCCGCCGCCAACGCTGAGCAGACGCTTGGCTTCCTCCCAGTCCAGCGGACTGAAGACGCTGGCGAGAAACTGGCAGCTGCCCGAAGCCAACGGCACCCGCGCCATGCTGGCGATCAACCAGGTAAGCGCCGGGTTGCGCTTGCAGGCGCGTTTGACGGCTTCGCGGGAAATGTCCAGTGCATAGCCATCTGCATTGGGCAAAGCCTCGGCGATTTGCGCGGTGTAGTAACCCTCGCCACAACCGATGTCGACCCAGCGCTCCGGGGCAAAACTGGCTGCCAATTCAGCCAGACGTTTGGCCACTGGCGCGTAATGCCCTGCGTTGAGGAAATCACGCCGCGCTTCGACCATCGCCTGATTGTCGCCCGGGTCACGGCTGTTCTTGTGCTGCACCGGCAGCAGGTTCAGATAACCCTGGCGCGCACGGTCGAATCGATGCCCGGCGGGGCAGACCACGCCGTTGTCGACCGCGTTGAGCGGTTCACTGCAGATCGGGCATGCGAGCATCAGGCGAGCAACTTGATCAGGGTCTGGTAATAAATTTCGGTCAGCACATCCAGATCCGCCGCCAGCACGCGTTCGTTGACCTGGTGGATGGTCGCGTTGACCGGGCCCAGTTCAACCACTTGCGTGCCCATGGTCGCGATGAAACGACCATCCGAAGTCCCGCCGCTGGTCGACGCCTTGGTCTCGCGACCGGTGATGTCCTTGATGCTCGACGACACCGCATCGAGCAGCGCGCCCGGTTCGGTGAGGAACGGCAGGCCGGACAGCGCCCAGTCGATGTGCCAGTCCAGATCGTGCTTGTCGAGAATATCGGCAACGCGTTTCTGCAAGCCTTCGACGGTCGATTCGGTGGAAAAACGGAAGTTGAACACCGCCACCAGATCGCCCGGAATGACATTGGTCGCGCCGGTGCCGGAATTGAGGTTGGAAATCTGGAAACTGGTCGGCGGGAAGAAATCGTTACCATTGTCCCAGTGCTCGGCGGCCAGTTCCGCCAGCGCCGGAGCGGCGAGGTGGATCGGGTTCTTCGCCAGATGCGGGTAGGCCACATGACCCTGCACGCCTTTGACCGTGAGCCTGGCGCCGAGGGAGCCACGACGGCCGTTTTTCACCACATCGCCGACCAGCGTGGTGCTCGACGGCTCGCCAACGATGCACCAGTCCAGACGCTCGTTGCGCGCGACCAGACGCTCGACCACAGCCTTGGTGCCGTGATGCGCCGGGCCTTCTTCGTCGCTGGTGATCAGGAAGGCGACCTTGCCTTTATGGTTCGGATAGTCGGTGACGAAGCGTTCGGCGGCGACGGTCATCGACGCCAGGCTGCCTTTCATGTCCGCCGCGCCACGGCCACAGAGCATGCCGTGTTCGTCGATCACGGCGTTGAACGGGTCGATCTGCCATGCGGTAACCGGACCGGTCGGCACCACGTCGGTGTGACCGGCGAAGCACAGCACTGGACCGTCATTGTTGCCGTGAGTGGCCCAGAAGTTATCCACATCTTCGATGCGCATCGGCTCAAGAGTGAAACCGGCGTCGCCCAGGCGCAGCATCATCTGCTTCTGGCAGTCGGCGTCGACCGGGGTCACGGAGGGACGGCGGATCAGGTCGATGGCCAGTTGAAGGGTCGGCGATAGGTCGGCGTGGGCCGTCATGTAATAACTCCGGGGTGCGCACGGTAAACCTGTAGGAGCTGCCGAAGGCTGCGATCTTTTGATCTTGTTTTTGAAATCAACAGCAAAATCAAAAGATCGCAGCCTTCGTCAGCTCCTACGGGATGTGTTGGCATTGAAAAAGGCGACCATTCTAATGCAAAACGGCGACCCGAAGGCCGCCGTTTGACGTTAAGCAGTAACCGATCAAGCGGCGGCAGGCTCAGCCTGGGCCACAGGTTTGGGCAACGACGACAGGAACGCCATGATCAGCGCTGCCAGATATGGCAGCGACTGCACCAGCAGCATGGTCACCCAGAAGCGCATGTCATTGCTCGGCATGCCGTTGACCAGGAAGATCCCCAGCGCCGCGCCCCACAGCAACAGCATGATGAACAGCTCTTCACGCGCTTCGCTGATCGCCACCCAGAAGCCGTGGTTATCGGCGTTTTTCGGCGTGCGGAAGAACGGAATGCTGCTGGTGAAGAAACCGTACAGCACCGCTTTGGCGATGGTGTGCGACAACGCCAGGCCGGCCAGCGCCGCGCAGAACGCATCTTTCAGGTTCACCCCCACCGCGCGGCGGTAGAGGAAGATGATCTTGCCGACCTTGAACACGAACAGCGCCAGCGGCGGGATCGCGAAAATCAGCAACGGCGGATCGACCCGTTGCGGGACGATGATCATCGCCGCCGACCACAACAGCGCGCCGACGGTGAAGAAGATGTTCATGCCGTCAGCGACCCACGGCAGCCAGCCGGCGAGGAAGTGATAACGCTGGCCACGGGTCAGTTCGGTGTCCTTGCCGCGCAGCAGGCTGCGGGTGTGGCGCTTGATGATCTGGATCGCGCCATAGGCCCAGCGGAAACGCTGTTTCTTGAAGTCGATGAAGGTATCCGGCATCAGGCCCTTGCCGTAGCTGTCGTGGTAATACGCCGCCGACAGGCCTTTCTCGAACACGCGCAGGCCGAGTTCAGCGTCTTCACAGATGCACCAGTCAGCCCAGCCCAATTCCTCCAGTACCGAGCGGCGGGTCATGGTCATGGTGCCGTGCTGAATGATCGCATCACGGTCGTTGCGGGTGACCATGCCGATATGGAAGAAGCCTTTGTATTCGGCGTAGCAGAGCTTCTTGAAGGTGCTTTCGTTCTGATCGCGATAATCCTGCGGCGACTGCACCACGGCGATTTTCGGATCGGCGAAGTGCGGCACCATGTGCTTGAGCCAGTTCGGGTGCACGCAGTAATCGGAGTCGATCACCGCGATCACTTCGGCATCCTTGGCGGTATGCGGAATCAGGTAATTCAGCGCGCCGCCCTTGAAACCGGCCAGCGGCGATACGTGGAAGAACTTGAAGCGCGGGCCCAGTGTTTCGCAGTAATCGCGCACCGGTTCCCACACCGCCGGGTCCTTGGTGTTGTTGTCGATGATCAGGACTTCGAAGTCCGGGTAATCGAGGTTGGCCAAGGCGTCGAGGGTCTGTTTGACCATCTCCGGTGGCTCGTTGTAGCAGGGCACATGGATCGACACTTTCGGCCGATAGTCGGAATCGCCAAGCACTGGCAGGAATTCGCGCCGGCGCTTGTGAATCCACACCGCCTCGGCCAGTTCATGGGCCTCGGTGAGCAGGACGATGAATACTCCTAGCGCACCGAGCGCCAAAAGGAATCCGACGGTGAGGCTGAACCACGTGCTGTATTGCTGGCTGTAGTCGTAACCGATGTACACCAGCACCGAACCGCAGAGGAACGCGATGAACGTCAGGAACGTCCGGCCGCGCTGGCGCAGGGCCGAGCCGTCGATCATCAGCAGGGTCAGCGACAGCAGCGCCAGCACCACCGAGCCGATCGCCAGCACGCGCCATTGCGGAATCGCCACCACCGGGCCTTCGAAATTGAATTTCTGCTGGCGCGCGGCGTTGAACACACCCCAGTAGGCGCCGACCGAACCTTCGTCGCTGGCCTTCCACGGCTGGTCGAAGGCTTCGATCACGAAGTAGTTGAAGCCTTGGCGATTGAGCTTGTTGACCAGTGTGCGCAGATAAATCGCCTGATCGGCTGGCGATGCATCGGCACCACCGCGCATGCGCCCGTTGCTCGGCCAGCCGACTTCGGACAGCAGCAGCGGTTTTTTCGGGAACAGTTTTTTCAGATCGCGGGCGCGGTCGAAGACGAACTGGCCAGCCTTGTCGACGGGAATGAATTCCCAATAGGGCAGGACGTGGGCGGCGATCAAATCAACGTGCTTGGCCAGTTGCGGGTATTTCTCCCAGATGTGCCATTGTTCGGAGGTGGTCACCGGCACCTTGACGGCAGCGCGCACCCGATCCAGCAGAACGATCAAGGCCTCAGGGGTGATTTCCTCGCGAAACAGCGCCTCGTTGCCGACCACTACACGCACGACGCTGCGTGAGGTGTTGGCCAGTTCGATGGCTTTAACGATTTCCCGTTCGTTGCGTTCCTGATCCGGACTGATCCAGATACCGAGGGTCACGCGCAGGCCGAACTCCTCAGCCAGTTTCGGGATGTCACCCAGCGAACCGTCGACCGAATAGATACGGATGTTGTCGGTCAGCTTGCTCATGATTTCCAGGTCACGGCGCATCTCGTCGTCCGACGGGTACTGATCCCTTTGGGGGTACTGCCCCTGCTGGAATGGCGAATACGAGAAGCCGGAGATCTGCTGCGGCCAGTTCGGCGCCGTGACCGGGCGATTGACCAGCGCCCAGAAACCGGTGAACAGGGCAGCGATGGCCAGCACCACCACCAGGTTGAGTCCAAATTTACGCGATGACATAGCTGTTTCGGGTTCCAAAGGCTGTGGAACGAAGGATCGGTAGGCTATACGCCAAAGGGGCGCGCATCCTACACCGACAGTTCGCCGGTCGTACATCAGACAGGGAAATGGCTCACATTGGGCAAGCCTCTTTGACTTAAGTTCTTACACTTGTCGCTTGCCGCTTAAAACTTGTCGCTGCGTAGCCCTATAATGCGCGCCGGTTTTTGGGGTAATGGTCATGAGTACAGAAGATCCGCGGTTTGCAGGCATCGCCCGTTTGTATGGCATCGAGGGCCTGGAACGCTTGCGCGCCGCCCATGTGGCGATCGTCGGCGTCGGTGGCGTCGGTTCCTGGGCGGCGGAAGCCATGGCCCGTTGCGGGGTGGGAGAGATCTCGCTGTTCGACCTCGACGACGTCTGCGTCAGCAACGCCAATCGCCAGTTGCATGCGCTGGACAGCACTGTCGGCAAACCCAAGGTCGAGGTGATGGCCGAGCGCCTGCGCGGGATCAATCCTGATTGCACGGTGCACGCCGTGGCCGATTTCGTCACCCGCGACACCATGGCCGAATACATCACACCCTACATCGACTGCGTGATCGACTGCATCGATGCGGTCAACGCCAAAGCGGCGCTGATCGCCTGGTGCAAACGCCGCAAGATCCAGATCATCACCACCGGCGGAGCGGGCGGGCAGATCGACCCGACGCTGATTCAGGTCTGCGATCTCAACCGCACCTTCAATGATCCGCTGGCCTCGAAAGTGCGCTCGACCTTGCGTCGTGATTACGGTTTTTCCCGCACCGTGACCCGCCATTACAGCGTGCCGTGCGTGTTCTCCACGGAACAGCTGCGCTACCCGAAACCGGACGGCAGCATTTGTCTGCAGAAGAGTTTTGTCGGCGACGGCGTAAAGCTCGACTGCGCCGGCGGGTTTGGCGCGGTGATGATGGTCACCGCGACGTTTGGCATGGTCGCGGCGACCAAGGCTGTGGACAAGATTGTCGCGGGTGTGCGGCGCCCGGCGGATCGCATTAAACCCGAGGTTTGATCGGTGAGGCTGATGGCCTCTTCGCGAGCAGGCTCGCTCCCACATTGAAATGCATTCCCCTGTGGGAGCGAGCCTGCTCGCGAATGCGATTAGCGCGCCAACTCATTCATCCGCGTGAGCACGGCATTCAAACCATTACTGCGCGAAGGCGACAACTGGCGCGACAGCCCCAGCTGAGTGAACCACTCAGGCAGATCCACCTGCTGCAACTCCGCCGCCGACAAGCCATTGACCCGCAGTAGCAGCAAGGCCACTAATCCGCGAATCATCCGCGCATCGCTGCTCGCCCTGAACTGCCAGTACCCGTCGCGCAACTCCCCGACCAGCCACACCTGACTCTCACAGCCATGCACCCGATTGGCCTCGCACTTTTGCGCGTCATCCAGCGCCGGCAGACGATCACCAAACTGCATCAGCAACCGCGCCCGCTGTTCCCAGCCCGACGCATTCCGGAAAGTCTGCAGCGCTTCGGCTGCTTCAACCGGCAAGCTCATCGCAACAACTCCAGCGCTTGATCCAGCGCCTCGAAAAAGCGCTCGAGATCTTCCGAATCGTTGTACAGCGCCAGCGACACGCGAATCGCGCCGGCCAGTTCGAAACTTTTCATCAATGGCATGGCGCAGTGATGCCCGGCGCGCACGGCGATGCCCTGTTCGGTGAGCAAGTGCGCGAGATCGGCGTTGTGCACGCCTTCGACGACGAAACTGGCCAGCGCCAGTTGCGGCTTGCCCAGCAGACGAATGCCATTACGAGCGGCGAGGCCGCGCAGCAGATAGTCGTGCAGCGCCGCTTCGTGGGCCGACACGGCTTGCTGATCCAGCCCGGCCAGATAATCCAGGGTCGCGCCGAGTCCGATGACGCTGGCGATCGGCGGTGTGCCCGCCTCAAAACCCAGCGGCGCCGGACGAAAGCGCGAGTCGTGATAGTTGGCGTCCAGCACCATCTCGCCGCCAAATTGCCATGGCCGCAACTGCTCAAGCGCAGCGTTGCGCCCGAACAGCACGCCGAGGCCGTCGGGGCCGTAGAGCTTGTGGCTGGAAAACACATAGAAGTCGCAACCCAGCGCCTGCACATCATGCCGGCCGTGCACCACGCCTTGCGCGCCATCGACCACGGTCAGCGCGTTCTGCGCCTTGGCCATGGCGAGCAAAGCGGTCAGTGGCTGCCAGGCGCCGAGCACGTTGGACAACTGGCTGACCGCCAACAAACGGGTGCGCGGGCCGATCAGATGCACGGCGGCGGCAAGGTCAATCAGACCGTCGGCATCCAGCGGCAGGATCACCAGTTTCAGCTGACGGCGTTGCGCCAGTTGCTGCCACGGCAGCAGGTTGGCGTGATGCTCCAGGGCGCTGATGACAATCTCATCGCCCGGATTGAAAAGATGTTCCAGGCCATAGGCGAGGAGATTCAGTGCACTGGTGGCGCCGTGGGTGAAGATGATCTGCCCGCTGTCACCGGCATCCAGCCATTGGCCAACCTTGCGCCGACTGTCTTCGAATGCCTGCGTGGCATGGGCGCCGGGCAGGTGTTGCGCACGGTGCACATTGGCCGCGCCGTTGGCGTAGTAATGCGTCAGTGCGTCAAGCAGGGCCTGGGGCTTTTGCGTGGTGGCAGCGCTGTCCAGATAGGTCTGGTCTTGCCGTTGCAGCGCGGCGATGGCCGGGAAATCGGCGCGCCAGGGGGAGGGAATCATCATGTGTTCAGCCCTGTGAAATTGGGCGGGGTGTACGCCAAACCTTGTGGGAGCGAGCCTGCTCGCGAAAGCGTCCTTGAGGACGCCAGAAGCTTCGCGAGCAGGCTCGCTCCCACAGGCCTAAAGCGCTTAGTTGTGAGCGTGCAGCGCTTCGTTCAGTTCGATCGCCGATTTGTGGGTCTTGCACTCCACGGCACCGGTTTCCGAATTACGACGGAACAACAGGTCAGTCTGACCGGCCAGCTCACGCGCCTTCACTACCTTGACCAGGTTGTTGTTTTCGTCGAGCAGCGCCACCTTGGTACCGGCCGTTACGTACAGGCCGGACTCGACGGTGTTGCGGTCGCCCAGCGGAATACCGATACCGGCGTTGGCGCCGATCAGGCAGCCTTCGCCGACCTTGATCACGATGTTGCCGCCACCCGACAGGGTGCCCATGGTCGAGCAACCGCCGCCCAGGTCCGAACCCTTGCCGACGAAGACGCCAGCGGAAACGCGGCCTTCGATCATGCCCGGGCCTTCGGTGCCGGCGTTGAAGTTGATGAAACCTTCGTGCATGACGGTGGTGCCTTCACCGACGTAGGCGCCCAGACGCAGACGCGCGGCATCAGCGATACGCACGCCGGCCGGTACGACGTAGTCGGTCATTTTCGGGAACTTGTCCACCGAGAACACTTCCAGCAGCTCGCCGCGCAGACGCGCTTCGAGTTGCATTTCCGCCAGTTCGCTCAGGTCGATCGCGCCCTGGCTGGTCCATGCCACGTTCGGCAGCAGCGGGAAGATACCGGCGAGGCAGACGCCGTGCGGCTTGACCAGACGGTGCGAGAGCAGGTGCAGCTTGAGGTAGGCCTCAGGCGTGGAGGTCAGTTGCGCGTCTTCGGCCAGCAGCGTGGCGACCAGCGGCTTGTGGCTTTCGGCCAGACGGGTCAGCAGCTTGCCTTGCACGGCGTCGATGCCTTTCACCGCTTCAGCCAGTTGCGCCGCCTGGGCGGTGGTGAAGGTGATGGCCTGGTTGCCTTGGCTGTAACCGAGGATCGGCGCGACGGCGGCGACCAGCTCGGCCGAAGGGTTGAGCAGGGGTTGCGCATAAAACACTTCCAGCCATGCGCCTTGACGGTTCTGGGTGCCGACACCAAAGGCGATGCTGAACAGGGAATTGGACATGTGAATACCTCTACAAAGAGTGACGGCTGCTTACTTCAGAGCGGCCGCGTAGATATCTGGCTTGAAGCCAATCAGGGTTCGGTCACCGAGATCGAGCACCGGGCGCTTGATCATCGAAGGTTGCGCGAGCATCAGTTCGATGGCTTTCGACTGGTCGAGATCGGCTTTGCGTTCGTCGTCGAGTTTGCGAAAGGTCGTGCCGGCGCGGTTCAACACGGTTTGCCAGCCGTGCTCGTCGCACCATTGGGTCAGGTGCTCACGGTCAATGCCGGCAGTCTTGTAATCGTGAAAGTCATAGCTGACAGCGTGTTCATCGAGCCAGGTGCGCGCCTTTTTCATGGTGTCGCAGGCTTTGATGCCGAAAAGGTGCAACGTTTTACTTGAAACGGCCAAGGAATCGCCCCCTTTACAGGTGCTGGAAAAAAATGGTGACGGATTATGCCATGACCGGACGGTTTCGCGGCGCTCGCGGTCGATTTCCAACGCAAAACCCGGTAGGAGCTGACGAGTGAAACGAGGCTGCGATCTTCTGATCTTGACCACAGGAATAAAAAGATCGCAGCGTTCCGCAGCTCCTACAGGAGGGTCGTGCACAGAGGCTGCGACATAGGTGCAACGGTCAGCCACAGCCTAAGGCGCTAATATGGCAGTTCAACGCTGTCGATCGCCTGAGATTCTGGTTTTATGCAAACTGCTTACACCGTCCTGATCCTGCTGATGCTGGTCAGCGTCTCGCGCCTGGTGGGGCGGATCATCCCGCTGCCGTTGCCGCTGGTGCAAATCGCCGCCGGTGCCTTGCTTGCCTGGCCGAACCTGGGCCTGCACGTCGCCCTCGATCCCGAGCTGTTCCTGTTTCTGTTCTTGCCGCCGCTGCTGTTTTCCGATGGCTGGCGCATGCCCAAACGCGCGCTCTGGCAGTTGCGCGGACCGATCCTGACCCTGGCGGTCGGCCTGGTTCTGTTCACCGTGGTCGGGGCCGGCTATTTCATTCATTGGCTGTTGCCGACGATTCCGTTGCCGGTGGCCTTTGCTCTGGCGGCGGTGTTGTCGCCGACGGACGCTGTAGCCGTTTCAGCGATTTCGCAGAACCGTTTGCCGACGCCGCTGATGCACATGCTGCAAGGCGAGGCGCTGATGAACGACGCTTCGGGTCTGGTGACGTTCAAGTTCGCCCTCGCTGCAGCGGTTACGGGGGTGTTCTCGTTGACCAATGCCAGCCTGACGTTCGTCGCGGTGGCGCTGGGCGGCCTGGCAGTCGGCGTGGCGCTGAGCTGGCTGGTCGGGCGCCTGCGGGCGTGGATGATCGCCCGTGGCTGGGATGATCCGGCCACACACGTGGTGTTCATGTTGCTGCTGCCATTCGCCGCTTATGTATTGGCCGAGCGTTTGGGCGCATCGGGCATTCTTTCCGCGGTGGCGGCGGGGATGATGCAGAGCTGGCTCGATCTGCTGCCACGGCAGACCAGCACGCGATTGCTCAATCGCAGCGTCTGGTCACTGCTCGAATTCGCTTTCAATGGCTTGATCTTCTTGCTGCTCGGCCTGCAATTGCCAGACATCATCAAGGCCGTGGTCAACCACGAACCGACGCTGTGGCCGACGCTGTTCTATCGCTGTCTCGATGTGCTGGCGATTTTCGTCGCGTTGGTGCTGCTGCGGTTCATCTGGGTGCAAAGCATCTGGCGTTTGTCGATGTTGCTACGCCGGTTACGCGGCAAGGGTGAGCTGACGCAGGTGCCGACGGCGCGCTCTTGCTGGTTGCTCACGGTGGGCGGCGTACGCGGGGCGGTGACGCTGGCGGGCGTGATGTCGGTGCCGATGCTGATCGGCGCCGATGCGTTTCCCGAGCGTGATTTGCTGATTTTCATTGCCGCCGGAGTGATTCTGCTGTCGCTGGTCTCGGCCTGTATTGCCCTGCCATTACTGCTGCGCGGCATTGAAAAAAGTCCCGACGACAAGCGTCGTCAGGAAGTCCGTGATGCCTGGCGCAAGACTGCCGAGGCGGCGATTCACGCCTTGGAAGGCGAAGAAGTCGTACCGCAGGATGCCGCTCAAGCGGCGCTGGCGGCGGAGCTCAAGGCGCGGATCATGTCCGAATATCGCCATCAACTCGACGTTTTCAACGATTCCGCCGAAGCCCAGGCGCTGGCATTCCAGATGGATCTGCTCGAGCGGCGTTTGCGTTTGAAAGCGCTGCGCGCACAACGCCTGGAGCTCTACAGCCTCAGTCGTCAGCACCAGATTGGTGATGATGTGCTCAGAGAAGTGCTGGCCGATCTGGATTTGAGTGAGGCTAACCTGGGCCAGGTCAAATAATCTGAGTCCGATAATCAATGGCGGGATAACTTTGCCTGGCCAGGCGTTTGTCCCGTTCACTGAGTTTCATGTTGAAGGCAATCTCGAAGTTGCCGTGGGTCATGAAATTTGGTACCGGATAATGCATGATGGAAAGGCTGTCGTACTCCTCGTCGAAAGTATTGTTGCAACTATCGAGGCGGAATATATTCAGTTCAATTTCCTCGTCGTTCCAGCCCTGAGTTTCCTTGAAGTGCAGGTGCACAGCTTCTATATTCCATGGAATATTGGCATCGGGATGTAGATGGGCATGATGAAATCCCAGTGCATGTCCAAACTCATGCAGCAGCGTGGCTTCAAACGACGGGTCTTGCAGGGCGGCCTGAATGACCAGCGTAGGTTCTTCGCGATCGAACTCCAATGCTTCGGTGCCGATGGCTGACCAGTTCTCGTCGCCGTCCAGGGCGATACGGATCTGCCCTTGGCCTTTTTCGACCTGTGCAAATGTCAGGCTGACAAAAGGTTCCCATTGGCGAATTATCCGTTCAATCCGGTAGGCGGATTCATCGGGTAAATTCTCCATGAACGAAAAAGTTACCTCGCTGGCGTTGTCCCATAACCGGTTGGAACAGGCAATGGAACGCTTTTGGCGTTCTCCTGGGCGGAAGTTGTGACTGCGCATTTTGACGAAGGGGTAAGTGTGCATGATCAATGTCCATATTGATTTATTGGTTGGTTATGGTGCTGTTAGCAAGTTGTTTCTGAATCGATAAGAAGCGACGGAAAGTTACAGTAATTGAGCCGCTGAAGAGTATCTTTGGAAGAGTCGGCGTGGAAGTCGTTAATTGCTTTGATATGTATCGCAGTGATCAAGCCGCGCGCCAGATTGCCTGGCGCGGGCGGATATTACTTATTGTTGCCGAGTGATGAAGTCGCGAATGCGTTCAGCCGCTTCGACACATTCCGCCAATGGCGCAACCAACGCCATGCGCACGCGGCCTGCACCCGGATTGACGCCATCGACATCGCGAGACAGATACGAGCCCGGCACCACGGTCACATGCTCCTGCTCGAACAGATCACGGCAGAACGCCGCATCATCGCCCTGTACATTCGGCCAAAGATAGAAGCTGCCATCCGGACGCTGCACATCCATTACCGGCCTGAGGATGTTCAACACCGCGTCAAATTTCTCGCGATACAGCGCGCGGTTGGCGCGCACGTGCACTTCGTCATTCCACGCAGCGACGCTGGCCAGTTGGGTTTGTACCGGCATCGCGCAACCATGGTAGGTGCGATAGAGCAGGAAGCCTTTGAGAATGTCGGCATCGCCGGCAACGAAACCTGAACGCAGGCCCGGCAGGTTGGAGCGCTTGGACAGGCTGTGGAAGACCACGCAGCGCTTGAAGTCCTTGCGGCCCAGTTCAACGCAGGCGCTGAGCAGGCCCGGCGGCGGAGTCTGTTCGTCGAAGTACAGTTCGCTGTAGCACTCGTCGGCGGCGATCACGAAGTCATATTGATCAGCCAGCGCGATCAGCTTCTTCAGGGTCTCGACCGGAATCAGTGCGCCGGTCGGGTTGCCCGGCGAGCACAGGAACAGAATCTGGCAACGCTGCCAGATGTCTGGCGAAACGGCATCGAAGTCCGGGTTGAAGCCGTTTTCATCCAGGCATGGAAGGTAATGCGGCTTGGCCCCGGCGAGAAACGCCGCGCCTTCGTAGATCTGATAGAACGGGTTGGGGCTCACCACCAGTGCATCGTCGCCACGGTTGACCACGGTCTGGGTGAAGGCGAACAGCGCTTCGCGGGTACCGTTGACCGGCAGCACATTGCGCGCAGGATCGATCCAGCCGCTCGGCACGCCGAAACGTCGCTCGCACCAGCCGGCGATGGCTTCGCGCAGGGCCGGGATGCCGAGGGTGGTCGGATACACCGCCATCTGATCCAGATTGTTCGCCAGCGCTTCGGCGACGAAGCTCGGCGAACGGTGTTTCGGCTCGCCGATCGACAGGGCGATCGGGCGCTTGTCCGGGTTCGGCGTGACGCTGCCGAGCAGGGTGCGGAGCTTTTCGAACGGGTACGGCTGGAGCTGGTTCAGAGCGTTGTTCATGGAGGCCTCGGTCGATGTCGGAGGGCCAGGCGCAATATCAGGCTGGAACGAGGCCTGTGGGAGCGAGCCTGCTCGCGAAGAGGGTGGCCCATCCAACATTGATGCTGAATGACCGCTTCGCGAGCAGGCTCGCTCCCACAGGGTTTCATTGTCAGGCTGTCATTGGCGCTGGTCGGTCCGACAGGGAAAATTCATTGATTCAAATACTGATCCGCGAAAGTTTGATATCCGGTTCCTGATTGACGCTCAGCTGTTCGACGATCGCATCCTGCAAACGGCTGCACAGCAGCGGATCGGACAGCGGCTGGTTGTGCGCGTCGGTGATGAAGAACACGTCTTCCACGCGCTCGCCCAGGGTCGCAATCTTGGCGTTCTGCAGCGACAGGTCGAACTCGAGGAAAATCCCCCCGACCCGCGCCAGCAGGCCTGGCCGGTCGGGCGCGGTCAGTTCCAGCACGGTCACCGGCCGCTGGGCGTCGTTGTGAATCGTCACTTGCGGCGCAAATGCGAAATGCTTGAGCTGGCGCGGTACGCGGCGCTGGATGATCGTCGGGTAGTCGTCCGGGTTGCGCAGGGCTTCGGTCAGGCCTTCACGGATCTGCTTGATCCGCGCCGGGTTGTCGCCGATCGATTCACCTTCGTTGTCGAGCACGATGTAGGTGTCGAGGGTGAACTGGCTGCTCGAGGTGATCACCCGGGCGTCGTGAATGTTCAGGTTGAGCTGGTCCATCGCCGCCACGGTCACGGCGAAGAAGTCATGTTGGTCCGGGGCATAAATGAAGATTTGCGTGCCGCCCTCGAACTCGCGCTGGGTGGTTTCCTTGATCAGCACCAGCGGCCCGCCATCGACCGGTTGCTGCAGGATCGCATCGCTGTGCCAGGCGACGTCGCCGGCAGTGTGGCGCAGGAAATAGTCATCGCCCAGTTGCGCCCACAGTTGCTCGACATCGTCCGGGTCGGTGCCGCCACGCACCAGAATGTCCAGCGCGGCGCTTTGCGTCTGACGGATCTGCTCTTCGCGATCCACCGGATTTTCCAGACCGCGGCGCAGAGCGCGCTTGGTCTCGGTATAGAGCTGGCGCAACAGGCTGGCGCGCCATGAATTCCACAGCGTCGGATTGGTCGCGTTGATGTCGGCCACGGTCAGCACATAGAGGTAGTCGAGGCGGGTTTCGTCGCCGACCGCCTGGGCAAAATCGTGGATCACCTGCGGGTCGGACAGATCCTTGCGCTGCGCGGTGGTCGACATCACCAGGTGGTTTTGCACCAGCCAGACGATCAGGCGGCTGTCCCACACCGGCAACTGGTGGCGCTGGCAGAACGCTTCGGCATCGACCGCGCCGATCTCCGAGTGATCGCCATGCCGGCCCTTGCCGATGTCGTGGTACAGGCCGGCCATGTAGATCAGTTCGGGCTTGGGCAACTTGGCCATGAGTTTGGCGGCCAGCGGAAATTTCTCCGAGACCTGGGTGTACTGAAGTTTGCGCAGGTGCTTGATCAGATTCAGCGTGTGCGCATCGACCGTATAGATGTGGAACAGGTCATGCTGCATCTGCCCGACGATAAAGCCGAATTCCGGCAGATAACGGCCGAGAATGCCGTAACGGTTCATCCGCCGGAGATTTCGGTGGATGCCGATCTTGCACTTGAACAGCTCGATGAACAGGCTGGTGTTGCGAATGTCGTTGCGGAAGTTGTCGTCGATCAGATGACGATGTTCGCGCAGCAGACGAATGGTGTCGGCGCGCACGCCTTTGATTTCCGGCTGCTGGGCCATCAGCACGAAAATTTCCAGCATGGCGAACGGCGTGCGGCGGAACACATTGTCGTTGCGCGCTTCGATGTAGCCGTCATGTAGCTGGAAGCGTGCGTTGATCGGTTGCGGCGGCGCTTCGTCTTCCGGGGCGAGGATGACCTCCTCGAAATGCTGAATGATCAGGTCGCTGAGTTGGGCGATGCTCATCACCGTGCGGAAGTACTGCTGCATGAAGTTTTCGACCGCCTGCTTGGCGTCGTCACCCTCGAAACCGAGCAGGCCGGCAATGGTGCGCTGATGATCGAACAGCAAGCGGTCTTCCGAGCGGCCGGCGAGCATGTGCAAGGCATAACGCACCTTCCAGAGGAATTCCTGGGAGGAGGCGAGCAGGGCGTTTTCGCTCTCGACCAGAAAGCCTTCGCCAGCGAGGGCGCGCAGGTTCAGGGTGCCGTACTGGCGGCGGGCAACCCAGAGGATCGTCTGAATATCACGCAGGCCGCCGGGCGAGCCTTTGACGTTCGGTTCGAGGTTGTATTCGGTGTCGTTGTATTTGTGGTGACGGGCTTTCTGCTCGGCACGTTTGGCCAGGAAGAACTCCTTGGCCGGCCACATGTGCGCGGTACTGGTCACCTCGATCATGCGCTGGCGCAGACGCTCGGGGCCACAGATGGTGCGACTTTCCATCAGGTTGGTGACCACGGTCAGATCGGCGCGGGCCTCTTCGGCGCATTCGTCGACCGAACGCACGCTCTGGCCTACTTCCAGACCGATGTCCCACAGCAGCGTCAGAAAGCGCTCGATGGAATCGCGGAAAACTTCGTGATCGGCACTGTCCAGCAGGATCAGCAGATCAATGTCGGAATAAGGGTGCAGTTCGCCGCGACCGTAGCCGCCTACTGCCACCAGAGCAATATCGGCGTCTTCGCTCCAGTTGAACTGCTCCCAGGCCTTTTGCAGGATGTTGTCGACAAACCAGGCGCGGTCTTCGATCAGGCGGCGGATGTCGCGGCCATTGCGAAAACGCGTATCGAGGACCTCGCGGGCCTGGCGGATCGCCTTCTTGAACGCCGCGATGGGACTCGCTTTGAGGGCCAGTTCAGCCTGGAACTGGCCGCGGTCGAAGAGTTCGGGATCCACCTGCGGCATCGATTGGCTTTCCTTCTATAGGCTGGGAGCGTTTTGTGAATCAGGCCGAGACGCGCGGGATGGTGTCATCGCTGCGCAACGTGAAGATCTCGTAGCCGGTGTCGGTGACCAGCAGGGTGTGTTCCCACTGGGCCGAGAGCTTGCGGTCCTTGGTGATTGCAGTCCAGCCGTCGCCCAGTACCTTGGTGTCGGCCTTGCCCTGGTTGATCATCGGCTCGATGGTAAAGGTCATGCCGGCCTTCAGTTCCATGCCGGTGCCGGCGCGACCGTAGTGCAGGATCTGCGGTTCTTCGTGGAAAACCTTGCCGATACCGTGGCCGCAGAACTCGCGCACCACCGAGAAACCGTTCTTTTCCGCATGCTTCTGGATCACTTCGCCAATGTCGCCAAGGCGGCAGCCAGGTTTGACGATCTCGATTGCCTTGTACATGCATTCCTGAGTGATTTGCGACAGGCGCTCAGCCCACACCGGCACTTCGCCGACGTGGAACATGCGGCTGGTGTCGCCGTGGTAGCCATCCTTGATCACGGTAACGTCGATGTTCAAGGTATCGCCGTTTTTCAGCGGCTTGTCATTCGGGATGCCGTGGCAGACCACATGGTTGATCGAGGTGCAGATCGACTTCGGGTAGCCCTTGTAATTGAGCGGGGCAGGGATGGCTTCCTGCACATTGACGATGTAGTCGTGGCAGATCTGGTTGAGCTGATCGGTGGTCACGCCCGGTTTGACATGTTCGGCAATCATTTCCAGCACATCGGCGGCCAGTTTGCCGGCGACACGCATGCCAGCGATGTCCTCGGGAGTTTTGAGGTTGACGGTCATACAGGCTCTCTCTGCGCTCGGCGGCGCTTACGGATACGAATTGGGTGGCAGGTGTGGATTTGCGACCCTGAAAAACGCGATTCTAACAGACGGCAGGCGCAAATCCGCGCCTGCATGTCTGGCTTCTCTCTATACAATGGAGTCCGTCAGGCCGATTCCAAGGGGGCCGCGCCCATGTCGCGGGTGCGAATACAGATTCCGGGTTCCGTTTCTGCGCACCCTGTGGTATAAAATGCGCCGCTTTCCGGGGATGCCCCGAAAAGCTTAAATCCACACACGTGTCGACACGATGACCTGGGTGCCTTGGGCTTTATGCCTCTGGTTGGTCATTGGGATACGTGGAGGCCAAACCCGACTTATCAAGGAACTATCATGTCCCAAGTCAACATGCGCGATATGCTGAAGGCCGGTGTGCACTTCGGTCACCAAACCCGTTACTGGAATCCGAAAATGGGCAAGTACATTTTCGGCGCGCGTAACAAGATTCACATCATCAACCTTGAAAAAACCCTGCCAATGTTCAACGAAGCTTTGACTTTCGTAGAGCGTCTGGCCCAGGGCAAAAACAAGATTCTGTTCGTCGGCACCAAGCGTTCCGCTGGCAAGATCGTTGCTGAAGAAGCAGCACGTTGCGGTTCGCCGTACGTCGATCACCGCTGGTTGGGCGGCATGCTGACCAACTTCAAGACCATTCGTGCTTCCATCAAGCGTCTGCGTGACCTTGAAGTTCAAGCCGAAGACGGTACTTTCGCCAAGCTGACCAAGAAAGAAGCGCTGATGCGCTCCCGTGACCTTGAGAAGCTGGATCGTTCGCTGGGCGGCATCAAGGACATGGGCGGTCTGCCAGACGCGCTGTTCGTGATCGACGTTGACCACGAGCGCATCGCGATCACCGAAGCCAACAAGCTGGGCATCCCGGTCATCGGCGTTGTCGATACCAACAGCAGCCCGGAAGGCGTTGACTACATCATCCCAGGCAACGATGACGCCATCCGCGCTATCCAGCTGTACATGGGTTCGATGGCTGACGCAGTGATCCGTGGTCGCAACAATGTTGCTGGCGGTACTGTTGAATTCGCAGCTGAAGAAACTCAGGCTGCAGCTGAGTAATCGACGCCCCTGGCGTTGACTCAGTAAGCAAAAAGGGGGCTTGGCCCCCTTTTTGCCACCTCGAAAACCATTTGTCGGCGCCCACGTCTGTATTTGTAATGTGCGGCAGCCAACATGGGTGGTTCGGGAAGAATTGAACGCCCGTTCGATCGGGTGGAATGGTTGAAAACCTATCCAAGAGGAATTTGAAAATGGCAGCAATTACTGCAGCGTTGGTCAAAGAACTGCGCGAGCGTACCGGCGAAGGCATGATGGATTGCAAGAAGGCCCTGGAAAAGGCTGACGGCGACATCGAAAAAGCCATTGATGACATGCGTGCTTCGGGCGCCATCAAGGCTGCGAAAAAAGCCGGCAACGTTGCCGCTGAAGGCGCAATCGCCATCAAATCGAATGACAAGGCAGCCGTGCTGCTGGAAGTCAACTCGCAGACCGACTTCCTGGCCCTGCAAGACGACTTCAAGAACTTCGTTGCTGCCAGCGTAGAAAAAGCCTTCGACGAAAAACTGACCGACGCAGCTCCGCTGATCGCCGCTCAGGAAGCGGCTCGTGAAGCGCTGGTTGCCAAAGTCGGCGAGAACGTCAACATCCGTCGTCTGGTACGCGTAGAAGGTGACGTTGTCGGCACTTACCTGCACGGTAACAAGATCGGTGTTGCTGTTGTCCTGAAAGGCGGTGACGTCGAGCTGGCCAAGGACATCGCAATGCACGTTGCTGCAAGCAACCCTGAGTTCCTGCTGCCTTCGCAAGTCTCCGACGAAGCGATCGAGCGTGAGAAGGCTGTGTTCCTGCAGCTGAACGAAGAAAAGATCAAAGGCAAGCCGGAAAACATTGTTGAGAACATGGTCAAGGGCCGTATCAGCAAGTTCCTGGCAGAAGCAAGCCTGGTCGAGCAGGCGTTCGTCAAGAACCCTGAAGTCAAGGTTGGCGAACTGGCCAAGAAAGCCGGTGCTGAAATCGTTTCCTTCACTTACTTCAAAGTAGGCGAAGGCATCGAGAAGCCGGTCGACAACTTCGCTGAAGAAGTTGCTGCCCAGCTGGCTGCCGCCAAGCAATAAGACGGTTTTTCAACTGTCGCCCGAGAGAGGCTGCCCGCTTACGCGCGCAGCCTCTTTTCAGATGGGTTACCAATTTTTATTTGGTTTCCACCCGGAACTGACTTACAAAGCCATGTTCCGATGGCGCTGCAGCAGCGCCAAGCTAGAGTGAACGCCAGCTGTAAACAGCTCGCAAAGAATTTTAAATACGCCGCAGGAGAGATTCGCAATGGCTCAGCAGGGCAGTGGTTATCAGGCTCGCTATAAACGCATTCTACTCAAGCTTAGCGGCGAGGCCCTGATGGGCTCGGAAGAGTTCGGGATCGATCCCAAGGTTCTGGATCGCATGGCGCTGGAAGTCGGCCAACTGGTCGGCATCGGCGTCCAGGTCGGTCTGGTGATCGGCGGTGGCAACCTGTTCCGTGGCGAAGCCCTGAGCAAAGCCGGTATGGATCGGGTCACGGGCGACCACATGGGCATGCTGGCCACTGTGATGAACGCCCTGGCCATGCGCGATGCGCTGGAACGTGCCAATATCTCGGCCATCGTCATGTCGGCCATTTCCATGGTTGGCGTAACCGATCACTACGATCGCCGCAAAGCCATGCGCCACCTGAACTCCAAGGACGTCGTGATCTTCGCGGCCGGTACCGGCAATCCGTTCTTCACCACGGATTCGGCAGCCTGCCTGCGTGCAATCGAAATCGACGCCGACGTTGTGCTCAAGGCCACCAAGGTTGATGGCGTCTACACCGCAGACCCGTTCAAAGACCCGCATGCCGAGAAGTTCGATCATCTGACCTATGATGAAGTACTGGATCGCAAGCTGGGCGTAATGGATCTGACTGCTATCTGCCTGTGCCGCGATCACAAGATGCCGCTGCGCGTATTCAACATGAACAAGCCCGGCGCCCTGCTGAACATTGTGCACGGCGGCGCTGAAGGGACTTTGATCGAGGAAGGCCAACAATGATCAACGAAATCAAGAAAGACGCCCAAGCGCGTATGCAGAAATCCCTGGAATCTCTGAACCACGCGTTCGGCCAGATTCGTACCGGCAAGGCTCACCCGAGCATCCTCGGCAGCGTCATGGTGCCTTACTACGGCACTGACACCCCGCTGAGCGGCGTTGCCAACGTCACCGTGAAGGACTCGCGTACCCTGCAGGTCGTGGCGTTCGAGCGCAACATGCTCGCAGCCGTCGACAAGGCGATCCAGAGCGCCGGTCTGAACCTCAACCCGACCAACCTGGGTGAGTTGCTGCTGATCCCGATGCCGGCCCTGACCGAGGAAACGCGTAAAGGCTTCACCAAACAGGCCCGTAGCGCCGCCGAAGACGCACGCGTTGCCGTGCGCAACATTCGTCGTGACGCATTGGGCGAGCTGAAAAAACTGGTCAAGGACAAGGAAATCAGCGAAGACGAAGAACGTCGTGCCATCGCTGATATCGATAAGCTGACCAAAGAATCCGAGGCCCAGATCACCAAGGCCACGGACGAGAAAGAAAAAGACCTGATGGCCGTATAAGGGTCGAGCTTTAAATGGACAAGACCAAGCAGACTGCGCCGTCCGCGGTGCCGCGCCATGTCGCGATCATCATGGATGGCAATAATCGCTGGGCGAAAAAACGCTTCATGCCGGGTGTCGCCGGGCATAAAGCGGGCGTGGATGCTGTGCGGGCGGTGATCGAGGTGTGCGCTGAGGCCAAGGTCGAAGTCCTGACCCTGTTCGCCTTCTCCAGTGAAAACTGGCAGCGCCCGGCCGATGAGGTCAGTGCCTTGATGGATCTGTTTTTCAAGGCGCTGCGTCGTGAGGCCAAGCGCCTCAACGACAACAACATCAGCCTGCGCATCATAGGCGATCGCTCGCGTTTCCACCCTGAGCTTCAGGCGGCGATGCGCGAGGCCGAGGCCATGACCGTCGGTGCCAACCGCTTTGTCCTGCAGATCGCCGCCAACTATGGTGGTCAGTGGGATATTGCCCAGGCTGCGCAACGTCTGGCGCGTGAAGTCCAGGCCGGGCACTTGCGCCCGGAGGACATCACCCCGGATCTGCTGCAGACCTGTCTGGCCACCGGCGATCTGCCGTTGCCTGACCTGTGCATCCGCACCGGTGGCGAGCATCGCATCAGTAATTTCCTGCTGTGGCAGCTGGCCTACGCCGAGCTGTACTTCTCCGACCTGTTCTGGCCGGACTTCAAACACGACGCCATGCGCACCGCGCTGGCCGATTTCGCTTCGCGCCAGCGTCGCTTCGGTAAAACGAGCGAACAGGTCGAAGCTGGAGCCCGGGTTTAATGCTTAAACAACGAATCATCACTGCACTGATCCTGCTGCCGATTGCCTTGTGCGGGTTTTTCCTGCTCAAAGGTGCCGGCTTCGCGCTGTTCATTGGCCTGGTAGTCAGCCTCGGTGCCTGGGAATGGGCGCGTCTGGCCGGCTTCACCGCACAATCGTTCCGCGTCGGCTTTGCCGCCGTTGTCGCCTTGATGCTGTTCGTCATGTATGTGCTGCCCGGGCTTGCCCCCTGGGTGCTCGGTGCATCGGTGATCTGGTGGGCCATCGCCACCTATCTGGTGCTGACTTACCCGGGCTCCAGCGCACGCTGGTCCACAGCGGCGACCAAGTTGGTCATTGGCCTGCTGATCCTGCTGCCTGCATGGCAGGGCCTGGTGCAGATCAAGCAGTATCCGTTGGGTAACTGGTTGATCATGGCGGTGATGGTGTTGGTCTGGGGCGCGGACATCGGCGCTTACTTTTCCGGGCGCAAGTTCGGCAAGCGCAAGCTCGCACCCCAAGTCAGCCCGGGCAAAAGCTGGGAAGGCGTCTATGGTGGTCTGGCTCTGAGCCTGGTGATTACCGCGATTGTCGGGCTGGTGCGCGACTGGACCGTGGCCGAGCTGCTCAAGGGCTTGATCGGCGCTGCGGTGATCGTCTTCATTTCCGTGGTCGGTGACCTCACCGAGAGCATGTTCAAGCGCCAGTCCGGCATCAAGGACAGCAGTAATCTGCTGCCCGGCCATGGTGGCGTGCTGGATCGCATCGACAGTCTGACCGCAGCCATTCCGGTGTTTGCCGTATTGCTCTGGATGGCCGCACCGTGAGTCGCCCGCAGCAGATTACTGTATTGGGTGCGACCGGTTCGATCGGTCTGAGCACCCTGGATGTGATTGCCCGTCATCCTGAGCGTTATCAGGTTTTCGCCTTGAGTGGCTTTTCGCGTCTGAGCGAATTGCTCGCGTTGTGCGTGCGTCATGTGCCGCAATTTGCTGTGGTGCCCGAAGGTGCTGCGGCGCGCGGTTTACAGGATGACTTGCGTGCAGCGGGCTTGGCGACTCGCGTGCTGGTCGGCGAGGAGGGCCTGAGTCAGGTTGCCTCGGCGCCTGAAGTCGATGCGGTAATGGCGGCCATTGTCGGTGCGGCCGGGTTGCGTCCGACACTGGCGGCGGTCGAGGCGGGCAAGAAGATTTTGCTGGCCAACAAGGAAGCGCTGGTGATGTCCGGCGCTCTGTTCATGCAGGCCGTGCGCAAAAGCGGCTCGGTACTGCTGCCGATCGATAGCGAACACAACGCGATTTTTCAATGCATGCCCGCAGATTTCGCGCGCGGCTTGAGCTCGGTGGGGGTGCGGCGGATTTTGCTGACGGCCTCTGGCGGCCCGTTCCGGCAGACGCCGATGGCCGAGCTGGCGCATGTGTCGCCTGAACAGGCTTGCGCGCATCCGAACTGGTCCATGGGGCGCAAGATCTCCGTGGATTCGGCGAGCATGATGAACAAGGGCCTGGAGCTGATCGAAGCTTGCTGGTTGTTCGATGCCAAACCGGCTCAGGTTGAAGTGGTCATTCATCCGCAGAGCGTGATCCACTCCCTGGTCGATTACGTCGATGGCTCGGTGCTGGCGCAATTGGGTAACCCGGATATGCGCACGCCGATCGCCAATGCCCTGGCCTGGCCGGAACGTATCGATTCCGGCGTTCCACCACTGGATCTGTTTGCCATTGCGCGACTGGATTTCGAAGCACCCGATGAAAGCCGTTTCCCCTGCCTGCGTCTGGCCCGGCAGGCGGCCGAAGCCGGCGACAGCGCGCCGGCGATGCTCAACGCGGCCAACGAAGTAGCCGTGGCAGCGTTTCTCGACGGACGGGTTCGCTACCTGGAAATCGCGAGTATCATCGAGGAAGTCATGAATCTGGAGCCGGTGGTGGCTCTGAACGACCTTGACTCCGTGTTTACGGCGGACGCGAAAGCGCGAATGCTGGCCGAGCAATGGTTGAGTCGGTACGGCCGATAATTTTTGCAACACAATGGCGACACGCGACACTGAACGGGACTGCGGAGAAAGTAGATGAGCGCGCTCTATATGATTGCCGGCACCCTGATCGCCCTGGGTGTGCTGGTCACCTTCCACGAATTCGGCCACTTCTGGGTCGCGCGTCGCTGTGGCGTCAAGGTTCTGCGTTTTTCCGTGGGCTTTGGCATGCCGTTGCTGCGCTGGCACGACAAGCAAGGCACCGAATTTGTGGTCGCCGCGATTCCGCTGGGCGGCTACGTCAAGATGCTCGACGAGCGCGAAGGCGAAGTGCCGGTCGATCAGCTTGATCAGTCATTCAATCGCAAATCGGTGCGTCAGCGTATCGCCATTGTCGCAGCCGGCCCGATTGCCAACTTCCTCCTGGCACTGGTGTTCTTCTGGGTCTTGGCGATGCTCGGCAGCGAGCAGGTGCGTCCGGTCATCGGTGCGGTCGAGTCTGGCAGCATTGCCGCCAAGGCAGGTCTGAGCGCCGGCCAGGAGATTGTCTCGATCGATGGCGAGCCGACGTCGGGTTGGGCAGCGGTCAATCTGCAACTGGTTCGTCGTCTTGGTGAGAGCGGCGCCATTCAATTGCTGGTGCGCGAGCAGGGCTCGACCGCTGAGTCGCCGCGCACGCTGGCTCTGGATAACTGGCTCAAAGGTGCCGACGAGCCGGATCCGATTCGCTCGCTGGGTATTCGTCCATGGCGTCCGGCCTTGCCGCCGGTGCTTGCCGAACTCGATCCGAAAGGTCCGGCGCAGGCAGCCGGGCTGAAAACCGGCGATCGCTTGCTGGCCCTTGATGGCAAGCCACTCGATGACTGGCAGCAGGTGGTCGATACCGTCCGCACGCGTCCTGATACCAAAATCATGCTGCGCATCGAGCGCGACAATGCTCAAATCGACGTCCCTGTAACGCTGGCGGCGCGCGGTGAAAGCAAATCGCCAAGCGGTTATCTGGGCGCTGGCGTCAAAGCCATCGACTGGCCGCCGGAAATGATCCGCGAGGTCAGTTATGGTCCACTGGCCGCGATTGGTGAGGGTGCCCGTCGCACTTGGACCATGAGCATTCTGACGCTGGATTCACTGAAGAAAATGCTGTTCGGCGAGCTCTCGGTAAAAAACTTGAGTGGACCGATAACCATTGCTAAAGTGGCGGGCGCTTCTGCCCAGTCGGGCGTCGCTGATTTCCTGAATTTCCTTGCTTATCTGAGTATTAGCCTGGGCGTTCTGAATTTGCTGCCCATTCCTGTACTGGATGGGGGGCATTTGTTGTTTTATCTGATCGAGTGGGTGCGTGGTCGCCCCTTGTCGGATCGGGTGCAAGGTTGGGGGATACAGATCGGTATCAGTTTGGTGGTCGGGGTGATGTTGCTTGCTCTGGTCAACGATCTGGGTCGACTGTAACGCTTCGCTGAATTGCGAATCTGCCGCATTTTGCGGCAGTTTGTTTATTGCCAGTTGGAATAAGAAAGGACTTCATGAAACGTCTGCTGCTAACTGCGGTTCTCACCGTATTGATGATCGCCGAAGTTCACGCCGAGTCCTTCACTATCTCTGATATTCGCGTCAATGGCCTCCAGCGGGTCTCCGCGGGTAGCGTCTTTGGTGCCTTGCCGTTGAACGTCGGCGAGCAGGCGGATGATCGTCGCCTGGTGGAATCCACTCGTGCGTTGTTCAAAACCGGTTTCTTTCAAGATATCCAGCTGGGCCGCGAAGGCAACGTTCTGGTCATCACCGTGGTCGAGCGTCCTTCGGTCGCCAGTATCGAAATCGAAGGCAACAAGGCGATTTCCACTGAAGACCTGATGAAAGGCCTCAAGCAATCCGGTCTGGCCGAAGGCGAGATCTTCCAGCGCGCCACCCTCGAGGGTGTGCGGAATGAACTGCAACGCCAGTACGTCGCCCAGGGTCGCTACTCGGCCACCGTCGATACCGAAGTGGTCTCGCAGCCGCGTAACCGCGTGGGTCTGAAGGTGAAGATCAACGAGGGTACCGTTGCCGCCATTCAGCACATCAACGTGGTGGGTAACACAGTCTTCCCTGAAGAAGACCTGACCGACCTGTTCGAACTGAAAACCACCAACTGGCTGTCGTTCTTCAAGAACGATGACAAATATGCCCGCGAAAAACTCTCCGGTGACCTGGAGCGTCTGCGTTCCTACTACCTGGACCGTGGCTACATCAACATGGACATCGCTTCGACCCAGGTATCGATTACCCCGGACAAGAAGCACGTCTACATCACCGTCAACGTTACCGAAGGCGAGAAGTACACCGTTCGTGACGTCAAGCTCAGCGGTGACCTGAAAGTCCCTGAAGACCAGATCAAGTCGCTGTTGCTGGTGCAGAAGGGCCAGGTGTTCTCGCGCAAGCTGATGACCACCACTTCCGAGCTGATCACTCGTCGTCTCGGTAACGAGGGCTACACCTTCGCCAACGTCAACGGCGTGCCGCAGCCACACGATGACGACCACACTGTGGACGTCCTGTTCGCTGTCGATCCGGGCAAGCGCGCCTACGTCAACCGCATCAATTTCCGTGGCAACACCAAGTCCGAGGACGAAGTGCTGCGTCGTGAAATGCGTCAGATGGAAGGGGGCTGGGCTTCGACCTACCTGATTGACCAGTCCAAGACGCGTCTGGAGCGTCTGGGCTTCTTCAAGGAAGTCAACGTTGAGACCCCGGCAGTGCCAGGTGTCGACGACCAGGTTGACGTCAACTACGCCGTTGAAGAACAGGCTTCCGGTTCGATCACCGCCAGCGTCGGTTTCGCCCAGAGCGCCGGTCTGATCCTTGGTGGCTCGATCACCCAGAACAACTTCCTCGGTACCGGTAACCGCGTCAGCATCGGTCTGACCCGCAGCGAATACCAGAGCCGCTACAACTTCGGCTACGTTGACCCGTACTGGACCGCCGATGGCGTGAGCCTGGGTTACAACGCGTTCTATCGCACCACCGACTACGATGAACTCGATGCCGATATTTCCAGCTATGCGGTAGACAGTCTCGGTGCCGGCGTGAACGTCGGTTACCCGATCAGCGAGACTTCGCGTCTGACCTTCGGTGCTTCCGTTCAGCAGGACAAGATCAACACTGGTCGCTATACCGTTGACGAGATTTTCGACTTCGTTAACAAGGAAGGCGATAACTACCTGAACTTCAAGGCTTCGGCCGGTTGGTCCGAGTCGACTCTGAACAAGGGCGTATTGCCGACCCGTGGTCGTTCCCAGAGCCTGACCCTGGAAACCACCATTCCAGGCAGCGACCTGTCGTTCTTCAAACTCGATTACCGTGGTCAGTTGTTCCAGCCGATTACTGAGAACTACACCATGCGCCTGCACACCGAGCTCGGTTATGGCGACGGTTACGGTTCGACCGACGGCTTGCCGTTCTATGAAAACTACTATGCAGGTGGTTTCAACTCGGTACGTGGCTTCAAGGACAGCACCCTTGGCCCGCGCAGTACGCCGAGTCGTGGTACCAACCCGGGCACTATCGCGGACCCGGACCAGGATCCACTGCCGTTCGGTGGTAACGTCCTGATCCAGGGCGGTGTGGAAGTTCTGTTCCCGCTGCCATTCGTCAAGGATCAGCGTTCCCTGCGTACTTCGGTCTTCTGGGATGTCGGTAACGTGTTTGACTCGCAGTGCAAGGACACTACGAACGCTAACGGTTCCTCGTCCAACACCAAGTGCAACGACATCAGCCTGAGCAACATGGCCAGTTCCGTGGGTGTGGGTGTGACCTGGGTCACCGCGCTGGGTCCTTTGAGCTTTGCGCTGGCGATGCCGGTCAAGAAACCGGATGACGCTGAAACTCAAGTGTTCCAATTCTCCCTCGGCCAGACGTTCTAAGCGTCTGACCCAAGATAACGACAATGGATTTTGTAGGAGTGCATCGTGCGTAAGTTGACTCAATTGGTTCTCCTGGCCTCCGTACTGGTGGCAGGCCCGGCGTTCGCCGACATGAAAATTGCCGTGCTGAACTATCAGATGGCACTGCTGGAATCCGACGCGGCGAAGAAGTACGCCGTGGATGCCGAAAAGAAGTTCGGCCCGCAACTGACCAAGCTGAAAACCCTGGAAAGCAGCGCCAAAGGCATTCAGGACCGTCTGATGGCCGGTGGCGACAAAATGCAGCAGGGCGAGCGTGAGCGTCTGGAGCTGGAATTCAAGCAAAAGGCCCGCGACTTCCAGTTCCAGTCCAAGGAGCTGAACGAAGCCAAAGCCGTTGCCGACCGCGAAATGCTCAAGCAGCTGAAGCCGAAGCTGGACAGCGCTGTGGAAGAAGTCATCAAGAAGGGTGGTTTTGACCTGGTGTTCGAGCGTGGCGCAGTCATCGATGTCAAACCTCAGTACGACATCACGCGCCAGGTTATCGAGCGCATGAATCAGCTGAAGTAACCCATGACCGTGACTATCAGGCTCGGCCAGTTGGCCGAGCACCTCGGCGCCACCCTGCGTGGCGACCCCGAGACGCAAATTACTGGGCTAGCCACTTTGCAAGAGGCTGGCCCAGCTCAGTTGAGCTTTCTGGCAAATCCCCAATACCGCAAATACCTGGCCGGTTCGCAGGCCGCTGCACTGCTGCTCAAGCAAGCAGACGCTGAGGGTTTTGCCGGTAATGCCCTGGTGGTGCCGGATCCTTATCTGGCCTACGCGCGTATCTCGCACCTGTTCGATCCAAAGCCAAAAGCTGCTGCGGGTGTTCACCCGACAGCCGTGATTGCGCCGGACGCGGTAGTCGACCCGAGTGCCAGCATCGGCCCGTTCGTGGTGATCGAAGCCGGAGCGCGAATCGCTGCACAGGTAACGCTGGGCGCGCATTGTGTCATCGGCGCTCGCAGCGAAGTCGGTGAGGGCGGCTGGCTGGCTCCGCGCGTGACGCTGTATCACGACGTGCGCATCGGCAAACGTGTGGTGATTCAGTCCGGCGCGGTGATCGGCGGTGAGGGCTTCGGCTTCGCCAACGAAAAAGGTGTCTGGCAGAAGATCGCCCAGATTGGTGGCGTGACCATCGGCGACGATGTCGAGATTGGCGTGAACACCGCCATCGACCGCGGTGCTCTGGCCGATACCGTGATCGGTAATGGCGTGAAGCTCGACAACCAGATTCAGATCGCGCACAACGTCCAGGTCGGTGATCACACCGCCATGGCCGCGTGCGTTGGCATCTCCGGCAGCACCAAAATCGGCAAGCACTGCATGCTCGCCGGTGGTGTCGGTCTGGTCGGCCACATTGATATTTGCGACAACGTTTTCCTGACCGGGATGACCATGGTGACCCACTCGATTACCGAGCCGGGCGCCTATTCTTCCGGCACAGCCATGCAACCGGCGGCCGAATGGCGCAAAAGCGCGGCCCGTATCCGTCAGCTCGATGACATCGCGCGACGGTTGAAACAGCTGGAAAAGCGTGCAGGGGAAGTGACCCCTGACGGCAATGCTTCATCTGATGGCTGATACCATTTCCATATCAAGTGTGCACAGCCTCTAGACTGCCTCCTTGATTTGCTAGAGGAGTGCGCGTCAGTCGCGCTCCCAATCTTTACATAGGCTTTCCCCTGAAATGATGGACATCAACGAGATTCGCGAATACCTGCCTCACCGTTACCCGTTCCTGCTGGTGGACCGGGTGGTGGAACTGGACACTGAAGGCAAGCGAATTCGCGCCTACAAGAATGTCAGCATCAATGAACCGTTCTTCAATGGTCACTTCCCAGCGCATCCGATCATGCCGGGCGTGCTGATCATCGAAGCGATGGCTCAGGCTGCCGGGATCCTCGGTTTCAAGATGCTCGACGTCAAACCGGCCGACGGCACCCTGTATTACTTCGTCGGCTCCGACAAGCTGCGCTTCCGCCAGCCAGTCAAGCCGGGCGACCAGTTGATTCTTGAAGCGACCTTCATCAGTTGCAAGCGCAAGATCTGGAAGTTCGAATGCCAGGCTTCGGTGGATGGCAAACCGGTCTGCTCGGCAGAAATCATCTGCGCGGAACAGAAAGTATGAGTTTGATTGACCCTCGCGCAATCATCGATCCGTCCGCCGTTCTGGCTGACGGCGTCGAGGTCGGCCCGTGGTCGATCATCGGCGCAGGTGTGGAAATCGGCGAGGGTACCGTGATCGGGCCGCATGTGATCCTCAAGGGGCCGACCCGCATTGGCAAACACAATCGCATCTACCAGTTTTCCTCGGTAGGTGAAGACACCCCGGATCTGAAATACAAAGGCGAGGAAACCCGCCTGGTGATCGGTGACCACAACGTCATCCGCGAAGGCGTGACCATTCACCGTGGCACTGTTCAAGACCGTTCGGAAACCACCCTGGGCGATCACAACCTGATTATGGCCTATGCCCACATCGGTCACGACAGCGTCATCGGCAACCACTGCATTCTGGTTAACAACACCGCGTTGGCGGGGCATGTGCACGTTGACGACTGGGCGATCCTCTCCGGTTTCACTCTCGTGCATCAGTACTGCCATATCGGCGCGCACAGCTTTTCCGGCATGGGTACGGCGATCGGCAAGGACGTTCCGGCGTTCGTTACTGTATTCGGCAACCCGGCCGAGGCGCGCAGCATGAACTTCGAAGGCATGCGCCGGCGCGGTTTCAGCGAAGATGCGATCCACGCCTTGCGCCGTGCCTACAAGACCGTCTACCGCCAGGGCCTGACGGTCGAGCAGGCGCTGGCCGAGCTGGCGGAGCCGTCTGCGCAGTTCCCTGAAGTCGCTGTGTTCCGCGATTCGATCCAGGCATCGACTCGCGGCATCACCCGCTGATCATGGCCAGTCTGCGTATTGCGCTGGTGGCGGGCGAGGCTTCCGGTGACATTCTCGGCGCCGGCCTCATGCGTGCGCTCAAGGCACAACATCCGGCGATCGAGTTTATCGGTGTCGGCGGGCCGCTGATGCAGGCCGAAGGCCTGACCTCGTACTTCCCCATGGAGCGCCTGTCGGTCATGGGCCTGGTCGAAGTCCTCGGTCGTCTGAGTGAGTTGCTCAAGCGCCGCAAGGACTTGATTGCCACGCTGATCGCCGCCAGGCCGGACGTGTTCATCGGCATCGACGCGCCGGATTTCAACCTCAACATCGAACTCAAGCTGCGTCAGGCCGGGATCAAGACCGTGCATTACGTCAGCCCGTCGGTGTGGGCATGGCGGCAGAAACGGGTACTGAAGATCCGCGAAGGCTGCGATCTGATGCTGACCCTGTTGCCGTTCGAAGCGAAGTTCTACGAAGAGAAGGGCGTGCCGGTGCGTTTCGTCGGCCACACCTTGGCCGATACCATTCCGCTCGAGGCTGACCGCGCCGCTGCACGTGCCGAGTTGGGTTTGCCCGACGGCCCGCTGGTGGCACTGATGCCGGGCAGCCGTGGCGGTGAGGTCAGTCGCCTCGGCGCGCTGTTTCTCGACACTGCCGAACGTCTGCGCGGCATGCGTCCGGGCGTGCGTTTTGTCATTCCCTGTGCCAATCCGGAACGCCGCGTGCAACTCGAAGCGCTGCTGGCGGGCCGGGATTTGCCGGTGACATTGCTCGATGGTAAATCGCATCTGGCTCTCGCTGCGTGCAACGCGGTGTTGATCGCCTCTGGCACTGCTACCCTTGAAGCGCTGCTGTACAAGCGACCGATGGTGGTGGCGTATCGGTTGGCGCCGCTGACGTTCTGGATTCTCAAGCGCATGGTCAAGAGCCCGTACGTGTCGCTGCCCAACTTGCTCGCCCAGCGCTTGCTGGTGCCGGAGTTGTTGCAGGATGATGCGACTGTCGAGGCATTGGCGCAGACTCTGTCGCCATTGATCGAAGGCGGAGAAGAACAGACCCGCGGTTTCGACGAGATCCATCGCACGCTGCGGCGCGACGCTTCCAATCAGGCGGCGGACGCCGTCCTTAACCTGATCGGCAAACCACAATGAGCAAGACAAGCATGCAGATGGGCCTGGATTTCACCCTGGTCGCCGAAGTGGAAGAACTGGTCGCCGGTGTCGATGAAGTCGGTCGTGGCCCGTTGTGCGGTGCGGTGGTGACAGCGGCGGTGATCCTCGATCCGAACCGGCCGATTCTCGGCCTCGACGATTCGAAAAAGCTCACCGAAGCCAAGCGCGAAAAGCTCTACGACGAGATTTGCGAGAAAGCCCTGAGCTGGTGCATCGCCCGCGCCGAAGTCGAAGAAATCGATGACCTGAACATTCTCCACGCAACCATGCTGGCCATGCAGCGCGCGGTCACCGGTCTGCACATTCAGCCGAAACTGGCGATGATCGACGGCAACCGCTGCCCGCATTTGCCGATGCGCGCCGAGGCGGTGATTCAGGGCGACGGCAAGGTGCCGGCCATCGCCGCGGCGTCGATTCTGGCCAAGGTCAGCCGCGATCGCGAAATGGCGGCGTTCGAATTGATCTACCCGGGCTACGGCATCGGCGGCCACAAAGGCTACCCGACGCCCGTTCATCTGGAAGCGCTGGCGCGGCTCGGCCCGACGCCCATTCACCGCCGCTCGTTCGCCCCGGTTCGTCTGGCTTACGAGGCGCGGGAAAGCCTGACGCAGGTTTAGGCGCAAGGCTGATGTTTTATTCGAGGCCCGGTACAATCCGGGCCTCGTTGTCTCTATGTAACTGGACAGGATCACTATGCCGGCTTCATTCGTTCATCTACGCCTGCACACTGAATACTCCCTGGTCGACGGGCTGGTACGGATCAAGCCGCTGGTCAAAGCGCTGACCGCCATGAACATGCCGGCGGTTGCGGTCACCGATCAGAACAACATGTGTTCTCTGGTCAAGTTCTATAAAAACGCCATGGGCGCCGGCATCAAGCCGATCTGCGGTGCCGACCTGTGGCTGGCCAACAAGGACCCGGACGCACCGCTGAGCCGCATCAGCCTGCTGGTGATGAACGCTCAGGGTTACCGCAATCTCACCGAATTGATCTCCCGCGGCTTCATCGAAGGCCAGCGCAACGGCATGGTGATTGTCGAGCGCGAATGGGTGGCCGAGGCCAACGAAGGCCTGATCATGCTGTCCGCTGCCAAAGAAGGCGAGATCGGCATGGCCATGATCGGCGGCAACCCGGCGGAAGCCGAAACGCTGACGCGCGAGTGGATGGCAGTGTTCCCGGATCGCTTCTATCTGGAAATCCAGCGCACCAATCGCCCCAACGACGAAGAACAACTGCATGGTGCCGTCGCACTGGCCGACAAACTTGGCGCGCCGCTGGTGGCGACCAACGATGTGCGCTTTATCAAGCAGGAAGACTTCGCCGCCCACGAAACCCGCGTGTGCATCGGTGAAGGCCGCGCCCTCGACGACCCGCGCCGTTCGAAGAATTACAGCGATCAGCAATACCTGAAAAGCGCCGAGGAAATGCTCGAGCTGTTCAGCGATATTCCCGACGCCATCGCAAACACCGTCGAGATCGCCAAACGCTGCAACATCGAAGTGAAGCTGGGCACGCACTTCCTGCCCAACTTCCCGATCCCCGATGGCATGACCATCGACGAATATTTCCGCAAGGTTTCCTTCGAAGGTCTCGAAGAACGCCTGGCGGTGCTGCTGCCCAAGGACACCACCGAAGACTACGAAGCCAAGCGCCAGGTCTATGTCGACCGCTTGAATTTCGAGCTGGATATCATCATTCAGATGGGCTTCCCCGGTTACTTCCTGATCGTGATGGACTTTATCCAGTGGGCCAAGAATAACGGCGTACCGGTTGGTCCGGGCCGTGGGTCGGGTGCCGGTTCGCTGGTGGCTTACGTACAGAAGATCACCGACCTCGACCCGCTGGAATATGACCTGCTGTTCGAACGTTTCCTCAACCCGGAACGGGTTTCCATGCCCGACTTCGACGTCGACTTCTGCATGGACGGTCGCGACCGCGTGATCGATTACGTGGCCGAGAAATACGGTCGCAACGCGGTGAGCCAGATCATCACCTTCGGTTCCATGGCCGCCAAGGCTGTGGTGCGTGACGTGGCGCGGGTGCAGGGCAAGTCCTACGGCCTGGCGGATCGTCTGTCGAAGATGATTCCGTTCGAAGTCGGCATGACTCTGGAAAAAGCCTACGAGCAGGAAGAGATCCTGCGTGACTTCATCAAGGTCGATGAAGAAGCCGCGGAAATCTGGGAGATGGCGCGCAAGCTCGAGGGCGTGGTGCGTAACGTCGGCAAACACGCCGGTGGTGTGGTGATCGCGCCGACCAAACTGACCGACTTCTCGCCGATCTATTGCGACGAGGCCGGCGATGGTCTGGTGACCCAGTTCGACAAGGACGACGTTGAGGCTGCCGGTCTGGTGAAGTTCGACTTCCTCGGCCTGCGTACGCTGACGATCATCGACTGGGCGCTGAAAACCATCAACCGCGACCGCGCCAAGGTCAACGAGCCACCGCTGGATATCGCCTTTATCCCGCTGGACGACAAACCGACCTACCAGTTGCTGCAAAAAGCCGAAACCACGGCGGTGTTCCAGCTTGAATCCCGCGGCATGAAAGAGCTGATCAAAAAGCTCAAGCCCGACTGCCTGGAAGACCTGATCGCACTGGTAGCACTGTTCCGTCCGGGCCCGCTGCAATCGGGCATGGTGGACGACTTCATCAACCGTAAGCACGGGCGCGCCGAGCTGGCCTATCCGCATTCGGACTACCAGTACGACGGCCTCAAGCCGGTACTGGCGCCGACTTACGGCATCATCCTGTATCAGGAACAGGTGATGCAGATTGCCCAGGTCATGGCCGGCTACACCCTCGGTGGTGCGGACATGCTGCGTCGGGCGATGGGTAAGAAAAAGCCCGAGGAAATGGCCAAGCAGCGCGGCGGTTTCATTGAAGGTTGCGCGACCAACGGCATCGACGCCGACCTTGCCGGTAACATTTTCGACCTGGTGGAAAAATTCGCCGGTTACGGCTTCAACAAATCCCACTCCGCTGCTTACGGACTGGTGTCGTACCAGACCGCCTGGCTGAAAGCCCACTACCCGGCGCCGTTCATGGCCGCGGTACTCTCGGCGGATATGCACAACACCGACAAGGTCGTGACCTTGATCGAGGAAGTGCGGACGATGAAGCTGCGCCTCGACGCGCCGGACGTGAACACTTCGGAGTTCAAGTTCACGGTGAACGACGACGGCCGCATCGTCTATGGCCTCGGCGCGATCAAGGGCGTCGGTGAAGGCCCGGTGGAAGCGATCACCGAAGCGCGACAGGCCGGTCCGTTCAAGGATCTGTTCGATTTCTGCGCGCGGGTCGACCTCAAGCGCATCAACAAGCGCACCCTCGACGGCCTGATCCGCAGCGGCGCGCTGGATCGCCTGGGTCCTTATTTCCACGACGAGCAGAAAGCCTATCAAGCCAACATCGACCGTAACCGCGCCGTGCTGCTGGCAGCGATGGAAGAGGCGATCAAGGCGGCCGAGCAGACCGCGCGTACTCACGACAGTGGTCACGCCGATCTGTTTGGCGGTTTGTTCGTCGAAGAGGATGCCGACGTGTATGCATCCCATCGCAAGGCCAAGGAGCTGACCCTCAAGGAACGCCTCAAGGGTGAAAAAGACACCTTGGGCCTGTACCTGACCGGTCACCCGATCGACGAATACGAAGGCGAGATCCGCCGCTTTGCCCGTCAGCGCATCATCGACCTGAAACCGGCGCGCGACACGCAGACCGTGGCGGGGATGATCATTGCCCTGCGGGTGATGAAGAACAAGAAGGGCGACAAAATGGGCTTCATCACCCTTGATGACCGCTCCGGGCGGATCGAGGCGTCGCTGTTTGCCGATGCGTTCCATTCCGCGCAGTCGCTGCTGCAGACCGACGCGATGGTGGTCGTCGAGGGCGAAGTGAGCAACGACGACTTCTCCGGCGGCCTGCGCCTGCGGGTCAAGCGCGTGATGAGCATGGAGGATGCGCGGACCAACCTGGCCGAAAGCCTGCGCCTGAAGCTGCACACCCAGGATCTCAAAGGCGATCAGCTACGCTGGTTGGGCGAACTGCTCAAGCGTCATCGCGGCGCGTGCCCGGTGACCATGGAGTACACCAGCCCGGATGCGAAGACCTTGCTGCAGTTCGGCGAGAGCTGGCGGATCGACCCGGCGGATGCCTTGATTCAAGCCCTGCGTGACCAGTTCGGGCGAGACAACGTCTTCCTCCAATACCGTTGACCGGCAGGTGCCATCATTGCGCTTGCCCGCAACCTGAATTTTTAATCTCGACCTCAGCGCGCCTCTCCCTTAAGGTAGGGCGCGAATAGACAACCGGCCGGCCCAAGCTCACTTGGGACACGACCCAAGACGGACGCCTATGAACCCGAATTTTCTAGATTTCGAACAGCCGATCGCCGACCTGCAAGCCAAGATCGAAGAGTTGCGCTTGGTCGGTAATGACAATTCGCTGAATATCGGCGATGAGATCTCCCGCCTGCAGGACAAGAGCAAGACGCTGACCGAAGACATCTTCGGCAAGCTGACCAGCTGGCAGATCGCACGCTTGGCGCGTCACCCGAAACGCCCTTACACCCTCGACTACATCGAGCACATCTTCACCGAGTTCGACGAACTGCACGGCGACCGTCACTTCTCCGACGACGCTGCCATCGTTGGCGGTATCGCCCGTCTGGAAGACCAGCCGGTGATGATCATCGGCCACCAGAAGGGCCGTGAAGTGCGCGAGAAAGTTCGCCGCAACTTCGGCATGCCGCGTCCGGAAGGCTACCGCAAGGCCTGCCGTCTGATGGAAATGGCCGAACGCTTCAAGATGCCGATCCTGACCTTCATCGACACCCCGGGTGCTTACCCTGGCATCGACGCTGAAGAGCGCAACCAGAGCGAAGCGATTGCCTGGAACCTGCGCGTGATGGCGCGCCTGAAGACCCCGATCATCGCCACTGTAATCGGTGAAGGTGGTTCCGGCGGCGCATTGGCCATCGGCGTCTGCGATCAGCTGAACATGCTGCAATATTCGACCTACGCGGTGATCTCGCCGGAAGGTTGCGCATCGATCCTGTGGAAAACCGCCGAGAAAGCACCGGATGCCGCTGAAGCGATGGGTATCACTGCCGAGCGTCTGAAAGGCCTGGGCATCGTCGACAAGGTAATCAGCGAACCACTGGGCGGCGCGCACCGTGATCCGGCTGCTGCCGCCGCTTCGATCCGCGCCGAACTGAGCTCGCAACTGGCGATGCTCAAGCAGTTCGATAACGAAGCGCTGCTCAAGCGCCGTTACGATCGCCTGATGAGCTACGGTCTCTAAAGCGAAGCGCGATACCCATGTGGGAGCGAGCCTGCTCGCGAAAGCGGTATAACACTCGACGAATGTGTTGAATGTTAAACCGTCTTCGCGAGCAGGCTCGCTCCCACATTTGTTTGGGGCAAAGAGAAAGCTATGAGTCAGTCCATGATTGATTTGCCGTCGCGGCTTCTGTTAAACCTTGAGCCCTGGCGCAATGCCGCTCACTGGCGTATCGCCTTCTCCGGCGGCCTCGATTCCACGGTCCTCCTGCACCTTCTCGCCACTCTGGCGAAAACCCAGTCCCTCCCTGCGCTCAGCGCTGTCCATATCCACCACGGCCTTCAGGCTGCGGCCGATGCGTGGCCGCAACACTGCCAGGCCGTTTGCGATGCGCTGGGCGTGCCGTTGCGAGTGGAGCGGGTAAACGTGAAGGCCGGGGCGAGCCTGGAGCGGGCGGCACGGGATGCGCGTTATGCCGTTTTCAGTTCGCTGACACAGCCCAATGACGTACTGCTGACCGGCCAGCACCGAGACGACCAAGCGGAAACGCTGCTGTTTCGGCTGTTGCGCGGAGCTGGAGTGCGTGGGCTTTGCGCAATGCCGCAGCAGCGCCCGGTGGGGCAGGGCACACTGGTTCGCCCGTTGCTGGATGTCAGCCGCGCTGAGCTGGAAAGTTATGCACAGGCACATCAGTTGCGCTGGATCGAAGATCCGTCAAACCAGGATCGGCAGTTTTCGCGCAACTACCTGCGCCATCAAGTCATGCCGGTGCTGACCGAGCGCTGGCCGCAAGCGCAGGCGAGCATGGCGCGCACGGCTGCGCATCTGCGTGAGGCGCAAGGCTTGCTCGATGAACTGGCGCAGATCGATCTGGCACAAGCCGAAACGCCCCATGAATACGCTTGGCTCGGCGTGCCTTCGCTGGCGCTGGCGCCTTTGGCGGCTTTATCTGAAGCACGTCAGCGTAATGCCCTCAGCCACTGGCTGGGACCGTTGACCGGGCTGCCAGACACTGACCATTGGTCGGGTTGGATCGACCTGCGCGATGCGATCGCCGACGCCTCACCGAAATGGCGCCTGGCCGACGGCGAACTACATCGCAGCGCCGGTCGCGTCTGGTGGCTCAGCGGTAAGTGGCTGCAGACGCCGGTGATCGGCGCCGACTGGCAGACCCCGACGTCAGCGCTACGCTTGGCCGATAACGGACGCGTCATGTTCAACGGTCACGCTCCATTCGGGCCTTTGCGCATTGCCTATCGGCATGGCGGTGAAATCATGCAACTGGCCGAGCGCGGCAACCGTGATCTCAAGCGTCTGCTCAACGAGCGGGCGGTGCCCGCATTCGCACGTGGCAGATTGCCGCTGCTGTTTCGCGGTGAAGAATTGCTCGCGGTGGCGAACCTGTCGGGTCTTGATGGTCAGGTGCACGAAGGCTGGACATTGCACTGGCAGCCAAGAGACGAAGATCAAGGTTTGAGCTGAAAGGAGCATTCCGGTAGACTACGCTCCCTTCTTGATACAACTTCTGTGGATTCGCCTGAATTGCAGGAGTTGCCGATTACCAAGCAGTCTTTGCTGGGCGATTCCAAAAAATGTGTAGCGAGCAACGTACCGGTGTTTCATCTGCCGGTCTGTCACAACGCGGCGGTTTTTTCGAAAGGTGCACTGTGATTAATGCAGGTGATCGGGGGCTTCGGCCTTCCTTCGCTTTCCCCGGCGGCTCGTTCCGCTTTAACGCAGACTTCTAGGGTTTTTCATGACGCGCTACATATTCGTCACGGGCGGTGTTGTTTCTTCATTGGGGAAAGGCATTGCCTCGGCTTCATTGGCGGCTATCCTGGAGGCGCGGGGGCTTAAGGTCACCATGCTGAAGCTGGATCCGTACATCAACGTCGATCCAGGCACCATGAGTCCGTTCCAGCACGGTGAAGTGTTCGTCACCCACGACGGCGCCGAGACCGACCTGGATCTGGGGCACTACGAGCGGTTCATCCGCACAACCATGACCCAGAACAACAACTTCACCACCGGCCGCGTCTACGAGCACGTGCTGCGCAAAGAGCGCCGTGGCGACTACCTGGGTGCAACCATCCAGGTGATCCCGCACATCACCGACGAAATCAAGCGCCGCATCATCAAGGGTGCCGGTGACGCTGACGTGGCGATGGTCGAAATCGGTGGCACCGTCGGTGACATCGAGTCGCAACCGTTCCTCGAAGCCATCCGCCAGCTGCGTTTCGAAGTCGGCGCCAAGCGCGCGATGCTGATGCACCTGACGCTGGTGCCGTACATTGCCACCGCCGGCGAAACCAAGACCAAACCGACCCAGCACTCCGTCAAGGAACTGCGTTCGATCGGCCTGCAGCCAGACGTGCTGGTATGCCGTTCCGATCACCCGATCGACGTCTCCTCGCGTCGCAAGATCGCGCAGTTCACCAACGTTGAAGAACGTGCGGTGATCGCCCTGGAAGACGCCGACACCATCTACAAGATCCCGGGCATCCTGCACTCGCAGGGTCTGGACGATTTCGTCGTCGAGCGTTTCGGTCTGCAATGCGGCAGCGCTGACCTGTCCGAATGGGACGCAGTAGTCGACGCCAAGCTGAACCCGGAACACGAAGTGACCATCGCCATGGTCGGCAAGTACATGGAATTGCTCGATGCCTACAAGTCGCTGATCGAAGCGATGAGTCACGCCGGTATCAGCAACCGCACCAAGGTCAACCTGCGCTACATCGATTCCGAAGACATCGAGAACCAGGGCACTGCGCTGCTCGAAGGTGTCGATGCGATTCTGGTACCGGGCGGCTTCGGTCTGCGTGGCGTGGAAGGCAAGATCACTGCCGTTCAGTACGCTCGCGAAAACAAGGTTCCGTACCTGGGTATCTGCCTCGGCATGCAAGTGGCGGTCATTGAATTCGCTCGTAACGTGCTGGGCTGGAAAGATGCCAACTCCACTGAGTTCGATCGTGCCAGCGGCCACCCGGTTGTCGGCCTGATCACTGAGTGGGAAGACGCCACCGGCGCTGTCGAAGTGCGTACCGAAGCGTCCGATCTGGGCGGCACCATGCGCCTCGGCGCACAGGATTGCCTGCTCGAGCCGGGCTCCAAAGTGCACGACTGCTACGGCAAGGACGTGATCGTTGAGCGTCACCGTCACCGTTACGAAGTGAACAACAACCTGCTGCCGCAGATCATCGAAGCCGGCCTGAAAATCTCCGGTCGCTCCGCCGATGCTGCGCTGGTCGAAGTGGTTGAAGCGCCGGATCATCCATGGTTCGTCGCCTGCCAGTTCCACCCTGAGTTCACCTCGACCCCACGCGACGGCCACCCGCTGTTCAGCGGTTTCGTCAAAGCCGCGTTGGCTCAACACCAGAAGAAGGCGTAACCCGATGGCACAGAAGATCATCCGCGTCGGCGACATCGAGATTGCCAACGACAAACCCATGGTGCTGTTCGGTGGCATGAACGTGCTGGAAAGCCGTGACATGGCCATGCAGGTCTGTGAAGAGTACGTAAAGGTCACCGAAAAACTCGGCATCCCGTACGTGTTCAAGGCCAGCTTCGACAAGGCCAACCGGTCTTCTGTGACCTCGTATCGCGGTCCTGGCCTGGAAGAGGGCATGCGCATCTTCCAGGACATCAAACAGGCCTTCGGCGTGCCGATCATCACCGACGTCCACGAGCCGGATCAGGCCGCGGTCGTCGCTGAAGTCTGCGACATCATCCAGCTGCCGGCCTTCCTGTCGCGCCAGACCGATCTGGTCGTCGCGATGGCCAAAACCAATGCTGTGATCAACATCAAGAAAGCCCAGTTCCTCGCGCCTCAGGAAATGAAGCACATCCTGAACAAGTGCGTGGAAGCCGGTAACGATCAGTTGATCCTCTGCGAGCGCGGTTCGAGCTTCGGCTACAACAACCTCGTGGTCGACATGCTCGGCTTCGGCATCATGAAGCAGTTCGAATACCCGGTGTTCTTCGACGTGACCCACGCGCTGCAAATGCCTGGTGGTCGTGCGGACTCCGCCGGTGGTCGTCGTGCCCAGGTTCTGGATCTGGCCAAGGCCGGCATGAGCCAGTCGCTGGCGGGTCTGTTCCTTGAAGCGCACCCGGATCCGGACAACGCCAAATGCGACGGCCCTTGCGCCTTGCGTCTGGACAAACTGGAGCCTTTCCTGGCCCAGCTCAAAGCTCTGGACGAACTGGTGAAGAGTTTTCCGACGGTAGAAACCGCGTAACGCTCGATTCTCCGGTAAAGTACCGCACGATTTGTCGCTCATGCCCTCGGGCGTGAGCGTTGTCGTCTGCAAGTCTGCCCGCTGTACTTCGCTTGCCGACGATCAAGATTTCCTCTAGCTGCGTCGTTTTCGTCAACTTTGGAGTGTTTACAACAATGGCAAAAATCGTCGACATCAAAGGTCGTGAAGTTCTCGACTCCCGTGGCAATCCCACCGTGGAAGCGGACGTGCTTCTCGACAACGGCATCATCGGCAGCGCCTGCGCGCCGTCCGGTGCATCCACTGGCTCGCGTGAAGCACTCGAGCTGCGTGATGGCGACAAGAGCCGTTACCTGGGCAAGGGCGTGCTCAAGGCGGTAGCCAACATCAACGGTCCGATCCGCGATCTGCTGCTGGGCACCGACCCGAGCGACCAGAAAGCCCTCGACCAGGCGATGATCAAGCTCGACGGTACCGAAAACAAAGCGACCCTGGGCGCCAACGCCATCCTCGCCGTGTCCCTGGCTGCGGCCAAGGCGGCTGCGCAGGACCAGGACCTGCCGCTGTACGCGCACATCGCCAACCTCAACGGCACCCCGGGTGTGTACTCGATGCCGGTCCCGATGATGAACATCATCAACGGTGGCGAGCACGCCGATAACAACGTCGACATCCAGGAATTCATGGTGCAGCCAGTAGGCGCCAAGTCGTTCTCGGAAGGTCTGCGCATGGGGACCGAGATTTTCCATCACTTGAAAGCTGTGCTGAAGGCCCGTGGCCTGAGCACTGCCGTTGGCGACGAAGGCGGTTTCGCACCGAACCTGGCGTCCAACGAAGACGCTTTGAAAGTGATCTCCGAAGCCGTGGCCAACGCCGGTTACAAGCTGGGCACCGACGTGACCCTGGCGCTGGACTGCGCCGCGAGCGAGTTCTACGAAGACGGCAAGTACAACCTGTCCGGCGAAGGCCAGGTGTTCACTGCTGAAGGTTTCGCCGACTACCTCAAAGGCCTGACCGAGCGTTATCCGATCATCTCCATCGAAGACGGTCTGGACGAGTCCGACTGGGCTGGCTGGAAAATCCTCACCGACAAGATCGGCGAGAAAACCCAGCTGGTGGGCGACGACCTGTTCGTGACCAACACCAAGATCCTCAAAGAAGGCATCGATAAAAAGATCGCCAACTCGATCCTGATCAAGTTCAACCAGATCGGCACCCTGACCGAAACCCTGGAAGCCATCCAGATGGCCAAGGCTGCCGGTTATACCGCAGTGATCTCGCACCGCTCCGGTGAAACCGAAGATTCGACCATTGCCGACCTGGCCGTGGGCACCTCGGCTGGCCAGATCAAGACCGGTTCGCTGTGCCGCTCCGACCGCGTTTCCAAGTACAACCAACTGCTGCGTATCGAAGAGCAGTTGAACGGCAAGGCCAAGTACAACGGCCGCGCCGAGTTCCGCGGTTAAGCGCAACCTGATCAAAGGACACCGGATTGTGTCGGAAAAGTCGTGACAGCGATGGATTTGCCACTAATCTGATGTCTCAAGCACAAGCCTGGATCTTTCCAGGCTTCGTGCTATCAGATGCAGCAACATGATGCGTGGCTGTCTTTTTTCACTGGATACCTGATATTCGATGCGCAGTCCTTACTGGTTGTTTCTTGTTTTGCTCTTGCTGCTGGCCGGTCTGCAGTACCGCCTGTGGGTGGGCAATGGCAGTCTGGCGCAGGTCGCCGAGCTGAAACAGCAGATCGCCGATCAACATGCCGAGAACGAAGGCCTGCTGGAGCGCAACCGGGTGATGGACGCTGAAGTCAGCGAGTTGAAGAAAGGCATGGAGACCGTTGAAGAGCGGGCTCGTCACGAACTGGGCATGGTCAAGGACGGCGAAACCCTTTACCAGTTGGCCCAATGATCGATTCCCTGCCGGCCTTCTGGGCCGTGATTCCTGCCGCGGGCGTCGGTGCCCGAATGGCCGCGGACCGTCCCAAGCAATATCTGCAACTGGGCGGGCGCACAATTCTCGAACACAGCCTCGGCTGTTTCCTCGATCACCCGAGCCTCAGAGGCCTGGTGGTCAGTCTTGCTGTCGATGATCCTTACTGGCCGAACCTGGCGTGCGTCAATGATCCGCGCATTCAGCGGGTCGATGGTGGGGCGGAGCGTTCCGCTTCGGTGCTCAACGCTTTGCTGCATGTGCATGCTCTAGGTGCCGACGATGACGATTGGGTGTTGGTGCACGATGCTGCGCGTCCGAATCTGAGTCGCGACGATCTCGACAAGTTGCTGGCTGAACTGGCGGATGACCCGGTGGGTGGTTTGCTGGCGGTGCCGGCTCGCGACACGCTCAAACGCGTTGATAAAAACGGGCGTGTGGTCGAAACCGTGGATCGCAGCGTGATCTGGCAGGCGTATACGCCGCAGATGTTTCGCCTCGGCGCGTTGCATCGAGCATTGGCGGACAGTCTGGTCGCTGATGCGGTGATTACCGACGAGGCTTCGGCGATGGAGTGGGCCGGTCTGGCGCCGCGTCTGGTCGAAGGGCGGGCGGATAATCTCAAGGTGACCCGGCCGGAAGATCTGGAGTGGTTGCGCCAGCGTTGGGCTAATCGCCGCTGAGGTTTGTGGTCGCTGTGCCATTGCCTTCGCGAGCAGGCTCGCTCCCACAGTGGGAATACATTCAGCTGCCGAACTCGGTCAATTGTGGGAGCGAGCCTGCTCGCGAAGGCAATGGCACAGGCAACCAATAACTCAAAGCTTGTACTCCGGCCTTTCAGCCAGCCCCACCTTCAAATAATCCACCAACTTGCGCACCTTCGGCGACAGATGCCGCTGCTGTGGATACAACGCCCACACCGCGGTATTCGGCGGCTGATGCGCCTCCAGCAAGGAAATCAGCGCGCCGCTGTGCAAATGCTCGAGCACGTAATAATCCGGCAACTGACACAACCCGACCCCCTGCAGTGCCGCATCCAGCACCGCCTGCCCACTGTTGCAGCGCCAGTTGCCCTGCACCCGCTGGGAAAATTCCCGTCCGTTCTGTTCCAGTTGCCAGATATCCGAACTGCCAATCAGGCAATTGTGCCGACTCAACTCCGACAAACTGTGTGGGCGCCCGTACCGTTCAAGGTAGGACGGCGACGCGCACAGGTACATTCGTCGTGGCGCCAGACGTGTCGCGACCAAGCGTGAATCCTGTAGCCGACCCAGACGAATCGCCAGGTCCAGCCCTTCGTGCACCAGATCCAGCTGCCGATTGCTCAATTCGATATCGATGCGCAGCTGCGGATACAGCCCCATGAAGCGCGTCACCAGCGGCACGATGAAGCGTTCACCATAGGCCACCGCGCAAGTCATGCGCAGCATGCCTTTCGGTTCGCTGGTCAGATCGCCCACCGCGCGCAAGGCTTCCTCGCGGCCGTCCTGCAGGCGCTGGCAATGTTGCAGGAAAGTCTGCCCGGCTTCGGTCAGCGTTACCCGACGGGTACTGCGGTAGAGCAGACGCGTCTGCAAACGCTCTTCGAGCCGGACGATTTGTCGACTGATGTGTGAGGAAGAAACTCCAAGACGCTCGGCTGCGGCGGTGAATTGGTTGCATTCGGCGACGGCGACGAACTCGTCGATGCCTTCCCAGCGGTTTTCCGACACTCCGATTATCCCTGCATGGCAATAATGTTTTGCTTTCGTCCGGATTATTCCTCAGGACGCGCTGAACTACACTGTCTGTCTGCTTTTTTATTTACTGGATTTACTGGAGAGTCAGCATGATCAAGTCGCGCGCCGCCGTTGCCTTCGAGGCCAAGAAGCCGCTGGAAATCGTAGAAGTCGATGTCGCCATGCCCAAGGCCGGTGAAGTGCTGCTGCGCGTCGTCGCTTCCGGCGTCTGCCATACGGACGCCTACACTTTGTCCGGCGCAGATCCGGAAGGCATCTTCCCGTCGATCCTCGGTCACGAAGGCGGCGCTATTGTTGAAGCGATTGGCGAGGGCGTGACCTCGGTCGCCGTCGGCGATCACGTCATCCCGCTGTACACCCCGGAATGCGGCCAGTGCAAATTCTGCAAATCGGGCAAGACCAACCTCTGCCAAGCGATTCGTGCGACTCAGGGCGAAGGCCTGATGCCCGACGGCACTTCGCGTTTTTCCTACAAGGGCGAAACGATTTTCCACTATATGGGCACCTCGACCTTCTCCGAGTACACGGTGCTTCCGGAAATCTCCGTGGCCAAGATCTCCAAAGATGCGCCGCTGGAAAAGGTCTGCCTGCTGGGTTGTGGCGTCACCACCGGCATCGGCGCCGTGCTCAACACCGCCAAGGTCAAACCGGGTGACACCGTGGCTATCTTCGGTCTCGGTGGCATCGGCTTGTCGGCCGTAATTGGCGCGGTGAAAGCCAAGGCTGCGCGAATCATCGCCATCGATATCAATCCGGCCAAATTCGAAATCGCCAAGCAATTGGGTGCCACCGATTGCGTGAACCCGAAAGACTACGATCGTCCGATCCAGGAAGTGATCGTCGACATGACCGACGGCGGCGTCGACTTTTCCTTCGAGTGCATCGGCAATGTGCAACTGATGCGCGCCGCGCTTGAGTGCTGCCACAAAGGCTGGGGCGAGTCGGTCATCATCGGTGTTGCCGGTGCCGGCCAGGAAATCGCCACCCGCCCGTTCCAGCTGGTCACCGGCCGCGTCTGGCGCGGTTCGGCGTTCGGCGGCGTGCGTGGCCGCAGCGAATTGCCAAGCTACGTCGACATGGCCCAGAGTGGCGAGATCCCGCTGGATACCTTCATCACCCACACCATGGGCCTGGAAGATATCAACAAGGCATTCGACCTGATGCATGAAGGCAAGAGCATCCGCACCGTCATACATTTCTAACAGCAGCTCCGAGCTGCAAGTCTAAAGCTGCAAGTAAAGGCGTTCGTGCTTTGTCTTGAAGCTTGCGGCTTCCAGCTTACAGCCAGGGAGAATCCCGTGAATCTGGAAAATATTTCCTGTCAGAAGAGTTTCGGTGGCTGGCACAAGCGCTATCGCCATCGCTCCGAAGTGCTTGATTGCGACATGGTCTTTGCCGTGTACCTGCCACCGCAGGCGGAGCAGGGCGGCAAGCTGCCGGTGTTGTACTGGTTGTCGGGCCTGACCTGCACCGATGAAAATTTCATGCAGAAGGCCGGTGCGATGCGTATGGCGGCGGAGCTCGGTTTGATCATCGTCGCCCCGGACACCAGCCCACGTGGCGCGGATGTCCCGGACGATGCCGACAAGGCCTGGGACTTTGGCCTCGGCGCGGGGTTTTATCTGAACGCCACGCAAGAACCGTGGGCGCGGCACTATCGGATGCATGACTACGTCGTGGAGGAATTGCCAGCATTGGTTGAAGCGCATTTCCCTGCTTCCGACAAACGCAGTATCAGCGGCCACTCCATGGGCGGCCATGGCGCGTTGGTCTGCGCGCTGCGCAACCCCGGGCGCTATAAATCGGTGTCGGCCTTTTCGCCGATCACCCATCCGATCGATTGCCCGTGGGGCCAGAAAGCCTTTTCCAACTATTTGGGCGAAGACCGTTCGAAGTGGAAGGAGTGGGACGCCTGTGTGCTGATCGCCGATGCTACAGAGAAGTTGCCATTGCTGGTCGACCAAGGCGATCGCGATGATTTCCTCGCCACCCAGCTCAAACCCGAAGCCCTGCAACACGCCGCAAAACAAGCGGGGCATCCATTGGAGTTGCGCCTGCAACCGGGCTACGACCACAGCTATTTCTTCATCTCAAGCTTCATTGACGACCACTTGCAGCATCACGCGCGCGCTCTAGGCGCCTAATGTCTGACAAAGCAGGTAGAATCACGCCCTGACAAAAATCGGGGCGTTTTTTTATGCGTATTGGCCACGGCTACGATGTGCACCGTTTCGCTGAAGGCGATTTCATTACTCTGGGCGGCGTGCAGATTGCACACGGCTTCGGGCTGCTCGCTCATTCCGACGGTGACGTCCTGCTGCACGCCTTGAGCGACGCCTTGCTCGGCGCGGCGGCGCTGGGTGATATCGGCAAACACTTCCCGGACACCGACCCGCAATTCAAGGGCGCCGACAGCCGCGTGCTGTTGCGTCACGTGGTCAGTCTGATCCACGCCAAGGGCTGGAAAATCGGCAACGTCGACAACACCATCGTTGCCCAGGCGCCGAAAATGGCGCCGCATATAGAATCGATGCGCGCGCTGATCGCGGCGGATCTTCAAGTTGAGTTGGATCAAGTGAACGTCAAAGCTACCACCACCGAAAAGCTTGGCTTTGTCGGTCGCGAAGAAGGCATCGCCGTGCACTCCGTTGCCTTGTTGCTGCGCGCATGAATGACCTGCAATTGCTCGGCCCGCGGGCCTATGGCGCACCGCTCGGCACAGCGGTACTGAAAGCCATCGCCGAAGATTTTCAGGTCGATGAAGTGCTGGATATCCCGTTCAGCGGTGACGGCGAACATCTGTGGATCTGGGTGGAAAAGCGCGGCTTGAATACCGAAGAAGCGGCGCGGCGGATTGCCAAGGCCGCGGGCGTGCCGTTGCGCACCGTCAGCTATGCCGGTCTCAAGGATCGTCAGGCCCTGACCCGACAGTGGTTCAGCGTGCAATTGCCGGGCAAGGCTGATCCGGATCTGTCGGCAGCGGAAAACGACACGCTGAAGATCCTCAGGACCACGCGCCATAAACGCAAGCTGCAACGCGGTGCGCATTCGGCCAATGGCTTCACCTTGCGCCTGACTCAATTCAATGGCGACAAAGACGCCATTGAGCAGCGGCTGCAACTGATCGCCAAACAAGGCATCCCCAATTATTTCGGCGCCCAGCGCTTTGGCCATGACGGCGGCAACGTTGTCGATGCGCGGGCGTGGGCGGCGCGCAAGGCTTTGCCGGAGCAGCGCAATGTGCGTTCGCGCTTGCTGTCGACGGCCCGCAGTTATCTCTTCAATCAGGTGCTGGCGGCGCGCGTCGCCGATGGCAGCTGGAACACCGCATTGGTCGGCGATCTGCTGGCATTCACCGACAGCCGCAGTTTTTTCCCCGCCGGTGAAGCCGAATGCAGCGACCCGCGTCTGGCGATTCTCGACCTGCACCCGACCGGTCCGCAGTGGGGCGAAGGTGACTCGCCGGCCGCTGGTGCTGTCCATGCTCTGGAGCAGGGGATCGCCGTCCGTGAAGCGGATCTGCGCGACTGGTTGATTCACGCCGGCATGAGCCATGAACGTCGCATCCTGCGTCTGCCCATTGGCGGGTTGACGTGGCATTATCCCCAACCTGACATTCTGCAACTGGAATTCGTCCTCCCGGCCGGATGCTTTGCCACCGTATTGGTGCGCGAGCTCGTTGATCTGGTGCCGGTGGGGCAGACGGACAGCCCATGCGTATTCTGATTTCTAACGACGATGGGGTAACCGCGCCCGGTCTCGCCGCGCTTTATGCTGCGCTGGCGGATTACACCGAATGCGTGGTTATCGCCCCGGAACAGGACAAAAGCGGCGCCAGCAGTTCGCTGACGCTCGACCGTCCGCTGCACCCGCAATACCTGGCCAACGGCTTTATCAGCCTCAACGGCACACCGACCGATTGCATTCACCTGGGGCTCAATGGCTTGTTGGAACGCGAGGCCGATATGGTGGTTTCCGGTATCAACCTGGGCGCCAACCTCGGTGACGACGTGCTGTATTCCGGAACTGTGGCAGCGGCGCTCGAAGGACGTTTCCTTGAGCGTCCATCCTTTGCGTTTTCACTGGTCTCGCGTCAGGTGGATAACCTGCCGACGGCGGCGTACTTCGCGCGCAAACTGGTCGAGGCCCATGCCGGGCTGGATCTGCCACCGCGCACAGTACTCAATGTGAACATTCCCAACCTGCCCATCGATCATATCCGTGGCATCCAGTTGACCCGGCTAGGTCACCGCGCCCGGGCGGCGGCGCCGATGAAAGTGGTCGATCCGCGGGGCAAGGCCGGTTACTGGATTGCCGCCGCTGGCGACGCTGAAGACGGCGGCCCGGGCACCGATTTTCATGCCGTGATGCAGGGCTATGTGTCCATCACGCCGTTGCAGCTCGATCGCACCTTCAATGATGCGTTCAGAAATCTCGATGGCTGGCTGGGAGGGCTGAGCTGATGCGTGAACATGACGACCGCCTGCGCAGCGGCATAGGCATGACCTCCCAGCGCACACGTGAGCGACTGATCCAGCGTCTATACGAAGAAGGCGTGTCGAACGCCAAGGTGCTGGAAGTGATCCGGCGCACGCCGCGTCACCTGTTTGTCGACGAAGCGCTGGCGCATCGCGCTTATGAAGATACCGCGCTGCCGATCGGCAACAACCAGACCATCTCCCAGCCTTACATGGTGGCGCGCATGAGCGAGCTGCTGCTGGAGGCCGGCCCGCTGGATAAAGTGCTGGAGATCGGCACCGGCTCCGGCTACCAGACGGCGGTGTTGTCGCAACTGGTTGAACGGGTGTTTTCGGTCGAGCGCATCAAGGTGCTGCAGGATCGCGCCAAGGAGCGTCTGGTCGAGTTGAACCTGCGTAACGTGGTGTTTCGCTGGGGCGATGGCTGGGAGGGTTGGCCGGCGCTGGCGCCGTACAACGGCATCATCGTCACCGCCGTGGCCACCGATGTCCCGCAGGCCTTGCTCGATCAACTGGCACCCGGCGGACGCATGGTGATTCCGGTCGGCGCCGGTGAAGTGCAACAACTGATGCTGATCGTACGCGAGGAACATGGCTTCTCCCGACACGTTTTGGGCGCTGTGCGTTTCGTGCCTTTGCTTAACGGGCCACTGGCCTGAGCATTTGCAAACAGGCGCTGAATTCCTTTCAACGGCGCCGGTCTTACACCGGCAGCCAGAGTTTAAACGCAGCGTACTTGCCACTGGCAAACGTGTGCGCACGGTGATTTCGCTTCATTAAAGGTAAAGCCGTTTCGGCCCGTTATACTTGCGACATCTCATGCCGCGGTGCGGCATTCAGAATTTTCAGCCACCACAAAGGGAGCGGCGGGTGAGTCTCACAGTCATTGCGCAGCGTATGGGTAACACGAGCTTTCAGCGCCTGGTGACTGGCCTTGTCTTGAGCACCTTGCTGGTCGGTTGCTCCAGCACCAAATCGAGCAACGTGCGGGTTGTTGACCGCAACAATAATGTGGCGCAACGTCCTACCGTCACCACCGGACAGTACGTAGTCCGTCCCGGCGATACGTTGTTTTCGATCGCCTTTCGTTACGGCTGGGACTACAAAGCTCTCGCCGCTCGGAACAATATTCCTACGCCGTATACGATCCATCCAGGTCAGACAATTCGCTTTGACGGCCGTAGCGGTTCAACACCAACGGCGGTGGTGAGCAACTCCAGTTCTTCGCCTTCCTCGTCGAGTAAAACCACGGTAATCCGGCGCCAGGCGAATGGCACCACGACCACTACAACCACCGGTTCCAAAGGGGTTGTACCGTCCGTCGCGAGCAAACCTGCACCGGCTCCACTGCCTCCGGCAGGCCCGGCCCCGACCGGCTGGGGATGGCCATCTAATGGCGTTCTGATTGGAAAATTCTCTTCAAACGGTAGTTTGAATAAAGGAATTGATATCGCCGGAGATTTGGGACAGCCTGTTTTAGCTGCGTCTGATGGGACTGTCGTATACGCCGGGAGTGGCTTAAGGGGCTACGGCGAATTGGTCATCATCAAACACAGCGAAACCTACGTCAGTGCCTACGGTCACAACCGCAGGCTGTTGGTTCGGGAGGGGCAGCAGGTCAAGGTCGGACAGACAATTGCCGAAATGGGGTCAACGGGTACAGACCGGGTGAAACTGCATTTTGAGATTCGCCGCCAAGGTAAACCTGTGGATCCGCTGCAGTTCCTGCCAAGACGTTGATTTGAAGGCCAGCCTGTTCCGTCGCGTAGAGGGGACAGGCTCCAGCGTTGCCAAGGATAAAGGCGTCGCTTGAGCTTGGGGTCGAACTCACCAAAGGACTATAACAATGGCTCTCAGTAAAGAAGTGCCGGAGTTTGACATCGACGATGAGGTTCTCCTTATGGAGACCGGCATCGATTCGGAATCTTCGATGTCGAATGATGAAGGGGCTGCTCCACCTTCCGTTCGTTCCAAATCCAGACACTCCGCTTCACTTAAACAACACAAGTACATCGACTACACTCGGGCACTTGATGCCACGCAGCTGTATCTCAACGAAATCGGCTTTTCCCCTCTGCTCTCCCCGGAAGAAGAAGTTCATTTTGCGCGCTTGTCGCAAAGTGGAGACCCGGCCGGACGCAAGCGCATGATCGAAAGTAACCTGCGGCTGGTCGTCAAGATCGCCCGGCGTTACGTCAATCGGGGGCTGTCGCTGCTGGATCTGATCGAAGAGGGCAACCTCGGATTGATCCGCGCGGTTGAGAAATTCGATCCCGAGCGCGGCTTCCGCTTCTCGACCTACGCCACGTGGTGGATCCGTCAGACCATCGAACGCGCGATCATGAATCAGACCCGGACCATCCGGTTGCCGATTCATGTGGTCAAGGAGCTCAACGTGTACCTGCGGGCTGCACGGGAGCTGACGCAAAAACTCGATCACGAACCTTCACCCGAAGAAATCGCCAACCTGCTGGAAAAACCGGTGGGCGAGGTCAAGCGCATGCTTGGCCTGAATGAACGGGTTTCTTCGGTCGACGTCTCGCTGGGTCCGGATTCGGATAAAACCCTGCTGGACACCCTCACTGACGATCGTCCAACCGATCCGTGCGAACTGCTGCAGGATGACGACCTGTCGCAAAGCATCGATCAATGGCTGTCGGAACTGACCGACAAGCAGCGCGAGGTGGTGATTCGCCGCTTCGGCCTGCGCGGTCACGAAAGCAGCACGCTGGAGGACGTTGGTCTGGAGATCGGTCTGACCCGCGAACGGGTACGGCAGATCCAGGTGGAGGGCCTCAAGCGCCTTCGCGAGATCCTTGAGAAAAATGGCCTGTCGAGCGAGTCGCTGTTTCAATAAGCGCTTGCCTGACCGCCCGCAAAAAGCCCCGGCTGATTTGATCAGCCGGGGCTTTTTGTTTTTTGAGCAAGGCTAATCGGGCTTTCGGCAGCCACCAGACAAGCGGCTGGCAATTTCTGAATTTGTAGTCTCGCGCTGTAAGCCTTTGCTTACTGTGCCGTAAGTGTTCGTTATTTTTACACTTCGGTGGAAGGCGATTGCGTTCGCTTCCATTACGCAACCGTCTGTTTTTATTGGGTTTCATGTAAATGTTATGCGCTTATGACAACGCGGGCGCGTGCCTGAGGCCAATTGCTCGTCTCGGGAAACTCTCTAATATCTCAACTGTGTCGACGGACAGACACGCCCTTCACGGAAGAGGGGAACGGACATCGCAGGAGGCGATTCATCAGGAAGATGAAAAGGAATACAGGGAATAGGGAAAAAATGTGGGCGGGTCATACCGCCCCTTTTTTCGCCTGTAGAAAAGTAAAATCTGCAAAAAGCAAAAAGGCCCGCAAGGGGCCTTTAAGTCGAGCGAGGGTAGATCAGCGTTCGAGGTCTTTGATCTTGCCTTTCACGCCATCCCACTCTTCGGCATCCGGCAGCGACTCTTTCTTCTCGGTGATGTTCGGCCAGACATCCGCCAGCTCGGCATTGAGTTCGATGAAGTTCTCCATGCCGGCCGGGATTTCATCCTCAGAGAAGATCGCCACAGCCGGGCATTCTGGTTCACACAGCGCGCAATCGATGCACTCGTCCGGGTGAATCACCAGGAAGTTCGGGCCTTCGTAAAAGCAGTCCACCGGACAGACTTCTACGCAGTCGGTGTACTTGCACTTGATGCAGTTGTCGGTGACGACGAAGGTCATTTCTAATTTTCTCCTCAGGCGGCGGCAGCGTTGCCCCTTCACGGTTGGGGTCGCCAGGTTCGGGAGCGATACCTGCTGACCAGGCTATGAGCCAGCAGCATCCCGAACCGCGCGAGATTCTAACAGCTTGAAGCGATTTGCGTTATATCCGCTTCTTCAGTGCTTATATCCGGTTCTTCAGTGCATAGAGCATTTCGAGCGCACGCCGTGGCGTCATGTCGTCGAGGTCGACTTTGGATAATTCGTCCAGCACCGGATGCGGCAGCGAGGCGAACATGTCGCTTTGCTGCGGCGTCGAAGGCTTGCCCTTGGCTGCCGGTTTCGGCGCCTCGTGGGGCAGGGCGGTGTCTTCCAGACGACTCAGATGCTCACGCGCACGCAGGATCACTTCGCTCGGCACACCCGCCAATTGCGCCACCGCCAGGCCATAGCTCTGGCTGGCAGGCCCAGGCAGCACATGGTGCAGGAACACGATGCGCTCGTTGTGCTCAGTGGCATTGAGATGCACATTGGCTACAAGAGGTTCGGCTTCCGGCAGCACGGTCAGTTCAAAATAGTGCGTGGCGAACAGGGTATAGGCGCGTAGATGGGCCAAGCGTTCGGCGGCTGCCCACGCCAGCGACAGACCGTCGAAGGTGCTGGTGCCGCGGCCGACTTCGTCCATCAGGACGAGGCTGCGCTCGGTGGCGTTATGCAGGATGTTGGCGGTTTCGCTCATTTCCACCATGAAAGTCGAACGGCCACCGGCCAGGTCATCGCTGGAGCCAATTCGGGTGAAGATCCGGTCCACCAGCGACAACTCGCAACTGGCGGCCGGAACAAAGCTGCCTATATGCGCAAGCAGCACGATTAAAGCGGTCTGCCGCATATAAGTGGATTTACCGCCCATGTTCGGGCCGGTGATGACCAGCATGCGCGTGTTGTCGTCGAGGCTCAGATCGTTGGCCACGAACGGCGTGGTCAGCACTTGCTCGACCACCGGATGACGACCCTGGGTGATGCGCATGCACGGCTCGCTGACGAACTGCGGGCAGTTCAGATCGAGGTTCAGCGCACGTTCGGCGAGGTTGCTCAGCACGTCCAGTTCGGCCAAAGCCCCTGCGGTATCCTGCAACGGTGGCAACTGGCTGATCAAGTCTTCGAGCAGCGCTTCGTAAAGCATCTTCTCCCGGGCCAGCGCACGACTCTTGGCCGACAGCGCCTTGTCTTCGAACTCTTTCAGCTCCGGGGTGATGAAGCGTTCGGCACCTTTGAGCGTCTGGCGGCGGATATAGTCAGCCGGCGCCGATTCGGCCTGCTTGCTCGGCAGTTCGATGAAGTAGCCGTGGATACGGTTGTAGCCGACTTTCAGATTGGCCAGACCGGTGCGGGCTTTCTCCCGGGCTTCAAGATCGATGAGGAACTGTCCGGCGTTTTCGCTCAGCGATTGCAGCTCGTCGAGTTCGCTGTCGTAACCGGTTTTCAGCACGCCGCCGTCGCGGATCACCGCTGGCGGGTTGTCGATAATGGCTTTGGCCAGCAGCGCCGCCAGTTCCGGATAGGTGCTGGTGGTGGCTGCCAGATGCTGCAAGTGCGGCGCCTCCAGATCGGTCATCGCCACTTGCAGTTCGGGCAGCGCGCCGAGGGCATCACGCAGGCGCGCAAGGTCACGCGGCCGCGCATTGCGCAAACCGATCCGCGCCAGAATGCGCTCGATGTCGCCGATTTCCTTGAGCTGCGGTTGCAGCTTTTCGAAGCGGTAGCCGTCGAGCAGGCAACGGATAGAAGTCTGGCGGGCCAGCAGGACGGTTAGGTCGCGCAACGGCCGGTTCAGCCAGCGAGTGAGCAAGCGGCTGCCCATGGCGGTCTGGCAGCGATCGACCACCGATTGCAGGGTGTTATCGCGGCCGCCGGCCAGGTTAGTGTCCAGCTCCAGATTGCGCCGGCTGGCGCCGTCGAGCACCACGGTGTCGTCGAGACGCTCGTGACGCAGGCTACGCAAATGGGGCAGGGCAGTGCGCTGGGTTTCCTTGGCGTAGGCCAACAGGCAACCGGCAGCGCCAATGGCCAGGGTCAGGTTCTCGCAGCCGAAGCCTTTCAGATCCTGAGTGGAAAACTGCTGGCAGAGGCTTTTCAGCGCCGAGTCCCGCTCGAAATCCCAAGGTGCACGACGGCGCACGCCACGGCGTTTTTCCGCCGGCAGGTCTTTCGGCCAGTCATCCGGGATCAGCAGTTCAACCGGATTGACCCGCTCCAGTTCCGCGAGCAGGTTTTCCCAGCCTTTGATCTCAAGCACAGTGAAGTTGCCGCTGGTGATGTCCAGCACTGCCAGACCGAACAGGCGCTCATCGCCCAATACCGCGGCAATCAGGTTATCGCGGCGTTCATCCAGCAGCGCCTCGTCACTGACCGTCCCCGGCGTAATGATCCGCACGACCTGGCGTTCGACCGGGCCTTTGCTGGTGGCCGGATCACCGACCTGCTCGCAGATCACTACCGATTCGCCAAGCTTGACCAGTTTCGCCAGATAACCTTCCGCCGCGTGGTAAGGAATCCCACACATCGGAATCGCCTGCCCCGCCGACTGCCCGCGCGCGGTCAGGGTGATGTCCAGCAACTTGGCGGCTTTCTTCGCATCTTCATAGAAGATCTCGTAGAAATCGCCCATGCGATAGAACATCAGCTGGTCCGGATGCTGATTCTTCAGGCGCCAGTATTGCTGCATCATTGGAGTGTGGGAGGACAGGTCGGAGACGGCTTTATTCATCGGATTGTCGGGCAACTCGTTAAAAGATGTAGGGCAAAGCGCGGGCAGTGGCCGGGCTTTTCCGCGATGGGCGCAAGGTTACCATGGGCGGTCTGCCCGACGCAGGCACTGTGGTCGGGTGAGCGTTTACTTGCAGAGAAAAGTGCATCTATGCACGATTTATGCAAATCAGCATTTGTCTTCGGGAAAAACTTCAAGCACTATGCGCGTTATGCAAAAACGCAACGTTTCCTCCGTCTTAAGAGCACTGCTCGACCAGCACGGGATCTCCCCCACGGAGCTCCACCGTCGCACCGGCGTGCCTCAATCAACGCTCTCGCGGATTCTCAGCGGGAAAATTGTCGATCCTTCGGATAAACACATCTCGAAGATCGCCGATTACTTCAATGTGAGTACCGATCAGTTGCGCGGGCGTGCGGACGTCGCATCGACGGCGAGCGGCGCCCGTGAAGATGTGCACGCGGAACTCAAGGACATCATGCTGTGGGACGATGACACTCCCGTCGAGGATGACGAAGTGTCCGTGCCCTTTCTACGCGAGGTTGAATTGGCTGCTGGATCAGGAAGATTCGTCATCGAAGAGAGCGAACGCTCCAGCCTGCGCTTCGGCAAGCGCAGCCTGCGCCATAACGGCGTGCAGTTCGATCAGGCCAAGTGCGTGACAGTACGCGGCAACAGCATGTTGCCGGTCCTGCGTGATGGCGCCACCGTCGGCGTCAACGCTGGCAAGTGCGGCATCGGCGACATCATTGATGGCGACCTGTATGCGATCAATCACAACGGCCAGTTGCGCGTGAAGCAACTCTATCGCCTGCCCACCGGCATCCGTCTGCGCAGCTTCAATCGCGATGAGCATCCGGATGAGGACTACAGCTTCCAGGAAATCCAGGAAGAGCAGATCGTCATCCTCGGTCACGTCTTCTGGTGGGGCATGTACGCCCGCTAACTCCTTTCGATCCAACTGAAACCTGCCGCTCGGCAGGTTTTTTTTCGCCCGCACAAAATCCTCCATCCCTTGTCCTGCATGGCTTTCATGCACATGCGCAAATTTAATGCATAAATAAATGCATTTACGCATTGACTGTATATGCATCCATGCATATTCTTGCCACCAAGCCGCTCGACAAAGCGGCTGGCAAGACAAGCTCTTTAGTTCCACAAGAACAGGCAGCGATGAACCGGCCTCAACGGTTCAGAGGGTTGGCAACTGACCCGGGTGTGCAGCGTAAAGCACCAGAAACAGTTATCCGGCGGGCAGGGACCGCGGTCGGAAAAACAATCTGAATGGACTCGTACCGCGCCAGTAGCGCCGAAAAGTCAGCTTCCTTCATGACAACAGGATTTGAAGGAAGGCGAAGGAGCGCATTACTGAAAAGCCCGGCGTGCAAGCGCCGGGCTTTTTGGAATGCCTGCCTGTTTCATCGCGATGTTTATCGCTAACAACAAACCCGGCAAGACGAAATGAATCTTTATCAACTGGTCTGGCCTGTCGCTCCGTACTGACAGACATACACCACAGCGTTCGCTCAGAACTCATCAAAAAAGGGAATTGGAATGAATCGTTACGCACTTACAACCACCGTAATGGGTTACACCGTGATTCTTCAAATCGTCGACACTGAGGGAGCCGCTCCGGCTGTGCCGGCAAATGAACCCTATGCCGCATGGCGGGACATCACCGGTAACGACATTGCTCAGTCGGGAATGAAAATCACCTGGGGCCCCGCTGGAGATGAATATGTTGCTGCTACTCCCCTGGAGCAACAACTGATCACCACCGGTCGCATGCAACAGCGTTTTGATGCAGCCGAGCGCTGGTTGATGTTTAACCCTTTGCAATACAAGTCGGACCTCGGCATCGCCACTCCAGCGGACGAGTCGGCGTTGATCGCCTATAAGCAGTACTTCGTTGCGGTCAGCCAAGTCACCGAGCAAAACACATTCCCCACGATCAATTGGCCAGTCGCGCCGTTCTGATTCGGCACCCGCCGTAACCGAGTCTGGAGCGCATTACTGAAAAGCCCGGCCCCCGCGCCGGGCTTTTTGGAATGCCTGCCTCAAGAGAAACCGTTTGAACCCAACCCATCACTCATCAATCACCCACGGAGGCGTGACATGACAAACGAGCAACAAGCGTTGGCGGACATGCCGATCTGGCTGGTCATCCTCCTGGCCGTCGTTGGCGGGGTATCCGGCGAGATGTGGCGCGCCGACAAGGAGGGCGCCCGCGGCTGGTCGCTGGTACGACGCCTGGCCCTGCGCTCCGGCGCCTGCATGATCTGCGGCGTGTCGGCGATCATGCTGCTGTACGCCGCCGGCATGTCGATATGGGCCGCTGGGGCGTTTGGCTGCCTGACCGCCATGGCCGGCGCTGACGTCGCCATCGGCCTTTACGAACGCTGGGCGGCCAAGCGCATCGGCGTCTGCGAAGTGCCGCCGCGCGACCACCCTTAACCCTGAATATTTCTCCGTGCCGCCATGTTGTCGGCAGGGCTGCGCGTGGACGATTGAAAAGGAGGTCATGTATGCCCACACCGATCCAGCAGCCGTCGCAACTGTTTACAGCCATCGCGACGACACTGCGCAACACCGCCGGTCTCAACCTCAATGTCGGTAGTCACGCTGATTTCACAGCGGCCGGCGCTCAGGCATGGGTACTGATTGACTTTGCCCGAAATGCGTCCGGCGTGCGCGCCGCTGATGGGCGTATCGCTCATGTAATGACGTTGTCACTGCACGTCGTCCCGGCGCTTTCTGCCAGCGCTTTTGCAGCGTGCGACCTGATCGCTGTGCTGAAAAACCTGATCACCGACAACCGCTGGGGATTGCCCGGCGACCAATGCGATCTGCCCACGAATATCGATGGCTTGCCCTCGTTACTCATTCGCGGTGACCAGCAATACAAAACCTGGACCCTGACCTTCGAGCAGACCCTCTACCTCGGTCCGACCCTGCTCGACGATCCGCTGGGCATGCCCAAATTTGCCCGCACCTGGGAAGTCAGCAATATCGACGATCCCGAGCAGTACACCGCGCTGGAGGGCTGACCGATGTTCGACGCATTACTGCGCATGCAATTGGGCCCGATCATTGAGCGCCTGGCGGAAATGGAAGCGGAAATCGAAGACTTGCATCGCCGTGCCGAGAGTTTCTGTCGCATCGGTATCTGCCAGTCAGTTGACGCCGCGAGCAACACTTGCCAGGTCAGCCACGGCGGATTGCTCACCCCGGCGATCAAGTTCTTCAACCCTAGCGCTGGTGCGCAAAGTGAAACGCGCATCCCGACAGTGGGCGAACAGTGCCTGCTATTCAACTACGGCAGCGGTGAAAGCGGCGCGCAGAGTGTGGCGTTGTTCGGCCTGAACAGTGACCGTTTTGCTCCGGCCTCGACTGTGCCGACGCTGACCCGTCGAGTGCATCAGGATGGCAGCGAGAGCGGTTACGACGACGCCAGCCACAGCTTGCATTGGCTAAACGGCCCGGTGCAATTCAACGGATCTCGTGACGCACTGGAACTGAGCATCGGCCCGGCGCGACTGGCCATGACTGCACAACTGATCACCCTGCAACTGGGCGCCGTCGGCCTGAGCATCGACGCCTCGGGCGTGCACTTCAGCGGCCCCTTGGTTGACCACCAGGGCCGCATCATCAGCCCCTGATTCAAGAAGCCTCCCATGATCGGAATCGATAGAGACAGCGGGGCCACGGTCGACGACTGGCTGCAATTTGTGCAGCGCGCGACCCGAGCCCTGACCACGCCGCTCGGCACCCGGCAAAAGCGACCCTTATATGGATCGCTGATTCCCACGCTGCTGGGCCAGAACCTTGGTGACGACGTTCTGCTTCTGGCACAGAGCCACGCTGCGCAGGCGTTCTACAACCAGCACAACGGCATCGACGATTTTCAGCCGCAAGTGATTGTCGCCAGCCGTCACGGCGATGGCCTGCTGCTGCGCTTTGCCGGCACCTGGAAAAACCGTCGACAAACCTTCGAGGTGCTGACATGAGCATGTTGATCCCCGGCCAGAACCAATTGGCCGAACCCGCGCTGATCACGGTCGAAGCGTTCGAAGAATTACTCGCCGAGTTCAAGGCTTTCGTCATCGAATACGTCGGTGCACGCTCACCGGCCAGTGCCGCGAAACTCAAGGCCAGTCTGGAAAACCAAAGCGAGTTGCTGACCCTGGCGCTGGAAGCGTTCTGTGTGCGCCTGCAAACCCACGAGCGCAAATACAACGCACGCATCAAGCAGATGCTGGCGTGGTGGGCGACCGGCAGCAATCTGGATGCGCGGCTGGCGGACATGGGGCTGGAGCGGCAGTTGCTCGATCCCGGTGATCCGGCGGCATTCCCACCGGTGCCGGCGATTTACGAGAGCGATGACGATGCGCGCCTGCGCTATTACCTCGCGCCGCATGCGCCGGCGGCGGGATCGCGGATGCAGTATCGCCGCGAAGTGTTCACCCTCGGCGAGCGGCCAACGGTGCAGGTCGAATCTACTGATTCCGGCGTGGTAAACGTCACCTACACCTTCAACCCGGACGGTCTCGCCGCCCAGGTCAAGGATGGCAACGGGCGACGCACCGCGCCTGGGCAAGTGCAGGTCACCGTACTCTCTCGAGAGGGCGATGGCACACCTTCCGAAGCATTGCTCGCAGGCGTCCGTCAGCATTTTGCCCGACCGGATGTGCGCCCGGAAACCGACCTCGTCACCGTCAAGGCTGCCGAGATCCAGCGCTACAAGATCCGCGTTGTCGCGAAGATCAATTCCGGTCCCGATTCGGGCCTGACCAAGGTCGCCGCGCAAGCGCAATTGCAGGCTTACGCCGACAGTTGTCATCGCCTGGAAGGTCGGGTCGATCCGAGCTGGATCGACTACACGCTGCACAGCGCCGGGGCAGTACAACTGCAGATTCTCGAACCGCTGGCGCCGATCGTCACGACTGCGTTTCAGGCACCTTATTGCACCGCGGTCGAAGTCGAGGTGCTGACGCTATGAGTGAAGCAACTCAGCGGCCGACCTTGCTCCCCGCCAACAGCTCGGCCCTCGAACGCGGACTGGATCTGGGCTTCGGCGCCTTGCTCGATCGCATCGCACCACCGTTTCCCGAACTGATGAACCCCAGCGAAACGCCGGTGGCTTTCCTGCCGTATCTGGCAGCCGATCGCGGCGTCGCCGAATGGAGCACCGAAGCCCCGGAATCGGAGAAGCGCCTGACCGTCGAACTGGCCTGGCCCACCGCGCGCCAGGCCGGCACTCGCAAGGCGCTGGAAAACGCTGCGAAAGGATTGCAACTGCGCCCGGAAATCCGTGCTTGGTACGAACAGACACCGCCCGGCGCGCCGTACAGTTTTTCCGTACGCGCTTTCAGCGAACAGCCCTACAGCGAAGAAATCGACGCCCGTCTCGACCGGCGCCTGGCGGATGCCAAGAGCGAACGCGATGTGCTGACGGTCTCCGTTGGCTTGAGCGCCTTCGGCAGTCACGTCATCGGCGCCGCGACATTTTGCGGCGAGCTGACCACGGTTTATCCGGTGTTCATCGAAGGCCTTGAAACCTCTGGCGAGGCGTTCCTGGCCGCTGCGTTGTACACCGTCGAAACATCCACTATTTATCCTCAGGGGGCCTGAATGGCTGACTATTACACCCTGCTCACCAACGCAGGGATTGCCTACGAAACGGCGTGCAAGGCTGCGGGCGTGCCGATCAAGTTGACGCAGATTTCCGTCGGTGACGGCGGTGAGGGCGGGGTCTACAACCCGGCCGCAACCGCCACCGCGCTCAAACGCGAAGTCTGGCGCGGGCCGCTCAACGCGCTGTTCCAGGACGAGAAAAATCCAAGTTGGCTGCTTGCTGAAGTGACCATTCCGCCGGATGTTGGTGGTTGGTATGTGCGTGAAGCGGGACTGTGGACTGACACAGGCATTCTCTACGCCATCGCTAAATATCCGGAGTCGTTCAAACCGGTGCTGGCGACGTCGGGTTCGGGAAAAGAGTTCTACATTCGTTCGATTTTCGAGACGAGTAATGCGTCCTTGGTGACGTTGTTGATTGATGACACCGTTGTTAAGGCCACGCGTGCCTGGGTCATGAGTTACCTCGCCGAAGAACTCGGCAAGCTCGATGGCAAGCAGTCGGTGCGTGTTGCTGCATCCAGCAACATCGTGTTGAACGGTGCGCAGCAAATTGACGGTGTCGCAGTGATTGCTGGCGACCGCGTGCTTGTTGCGAATCAGACGCTGGCCAAGGACAACGGCTTGTGGGTTGTTGCCAATGGTGACTGGGTGCGGGCGACCGATGCCAACAGCAGCGCCAAGGTCACCCCAGGCCTGACTGTGATGGTGGAGGAGGGCGTAGCGAATGGAGATTCGCTCTGGCACCTGACCACAAATGCGCCGATCGCCCTCGGCACGACCGCGCTGACATTCAAGATGCTGGCCGGGCGAACCGGGATTGCTGCGGGGACTTACAAGAGCGTGACGGTTGATGAATATGGCCGCGCTACCGCTGGGTCCAACCCTGAAACGTTGGCCGGTTTTGGTATCAAGGATTCGTACACCAAGGCTGAAGTTGAAGCACTGATCGCCAAGGCCTCCGCGTTGCCGGTGGGATCGATTGTGGCGTTTCCGGTTGATGCGCCACCGCCGGGTTTTCTGGAGCTGGATAACAGCGTCAAGAGCAGCGCGACCTACCCGGACTTGAGCGCTTATTTGGGTGGCAAGTTCAACAAGGGGGATGAGGGGGTTGGTAATTTCCGACTGCCTGAAGCGCGTGGGGAGTTTTTGCGGGGTTGGGATCATGGGCGGGGGGTAGATGCCGGACGTGGCCTTGGCAGCTGGCAGGCCGACGACAACAAATCGCACGCTCATACGGTCACCCGCATGCAGGCGTTCGCTAATGCTTCCGGCAGCAATCCAAGTGCCGTAGTGGTAGACAACGGCAATACGGCCGTAATGACCAATTTCGCGGCAGGCTTCAATAGTTCTGGTGGCGCAGAGGCACGCCCCCGCAACATCGCCGTCATGTGGTGCATCAAAGCTTGGAACGCCCCGGTCAATCAGGGAACGATTGATGTCTCCGCGCTGGCGAAGGAGGTCGAACGGCTGAAATCCGCCGTTCCGGTGGGGGCTGTTCTGGCGTTCCCGACCGGCATCGTCGCTCCCGGTTATCTGGAGCTGGATGGCAGTGTGCAGAGTATTGCGGCTTATCCTGATCTAGCGGCTCTTCTCGGTACCACCTACAACAAGGGTAACGAGGGTGCGGGGAACTTCCGCTTGCCAGAGTCACGTGGGGAGTTCCTGCGTGGCTGGGATCATGGCCGCGGAGTGGATGCTGGTCGAGCTTTGGGAAGTATCCAGGCAGAATCCTTTAAGGCGCACAATCACCGTTATTTTGACGAAACCGGCGCTACATTGGATCCGGCAGGCGAATGGCAGGGCGGTAAGGTCAATGGTGCTGTTGCAGCGATATCTACAGGTGCTTTTCTTTCCGCTGTAGATGCCGGAACTACCATGCAGACGGTGACTGTTGTCACGACAGTGAACGCAGGTGGAACGGAAACCCGTCCCCGCAACCTTGCCGTTATGTGGTGCATCAAAGCCTGGAACGCGCCGATCAATCAGGGAAGTATTGATATCGCCGATTTAGCCGCTTTGGCTCAACAAGCGACTGAAATCAAGCGTGGCACCGCTCAAATTGCCACCCAAGAACTGACGGATACCGGAGCCAACGACACAACAACCGTCACGCCCAAAAAACTTCGCTGGGGCTTTCAAATCCTCAAAGCCATTAATGGCTACATCATCTTCCCCTCATGGCTGGGAGGTTTGATCATCCAGTGGGGAAGAGTTTCAGGAAATGGCGGTACGGATATCGCAACGGCCTTCCCTATCGCTTTCCCAAATGCCATGTACAGCCTGAACGCTACGTTGAACTACACGCCGGGTTCTGCGGTGAATGGGTATGTGGACGTGGGTGTTTCAAATCTGAATGCATTTTATGGAAAACATACGTTTCCCGGGGTCACTGTATTCCATTGGATCGCGCTGGGTAGTTAAGGAGAGATCATGAAATACGCACTGTTTGACGAAAATGCGAACTTGCAAACCTGTCTGATCGAGGGAGTTCATAAGATCCCCACGTCAGCAGTAAAAATTGACCAGGAGCTGTTTATCAGGTTGACGCAAGAAACCGATGGTATCTGGCGTCGAGTGGGCGAAGAGATAGTGAAAGAGGCGTTCCCGGAAGCGGCTGCGGACTATGCCAAGTCGGTCGCCGCCGAGCGCTACAAGCGAGAAAACTCCGTCGTGTCAGTGGAGGGTCTTGGCGTCTCGACCTCCCGCGAAAGCGCGGCTCTGATCTATGGCGCTGCTCTCTCGGCGATCCTTGATCCTGAGTATCGTTGCAACTTCAAAACGCTCGATGGATTCGTGGAAATTGATGCCCTGAAGATTCTAGCGATTGCCAAAGCCGTCAGGGCTCACGTCCAAGCTTGTTTCGATCGAGAACTCAAACTGCTTCAATTCATTGAAGCTGGGACTTACTCGGAAGATATGCTCAAGGAAAGTTGGCCGCATTTCAGGCCGGAGACACAAAGTCCTGTTACTTACTAGCCGACCCGTCCCTGGTTTTTTTTACCCCCGTCAAAACACTCAACACCCGCCAAAGCCCCTCCCTCCGAGGGGCTTTCCCGTTTATGGAGAAACGAAAAATGGCAACTCGCCAAACCTACACCGTGCTCGTCCCATTCCCCACCGGCGGTGGGCACTGGTCGAGCGTTGGTCAAGAACTCGATCTGCTCGACGTCGAGGCCAGTGCCTTGCACTTTGCCGGTCGACTTGAACCGAAAACCCCTATCACCCAGGCCAAAAAGGCCGCTGCCAAGAAGGCTGACTGAATATGGCTGAGGTTCTGAACTTCGAGCACAACGGCATTACCGTCAATGCCAGCGAATCCCCCGAGGCCATGGGTGGCCTGGGCGACAACGTCATTGGTCTGGTCGGCACCGCGCCGAAAGCCGATCCGCTGATTCCGCGTAACGCACCGTTTCGCATCAACAGCTTCACCACCCATGCGTTGCTCGACCCGACCGGGTCGGAAGAGGGCACGCTGTATCACGCGGTCTACCAGATCCTCAAAGTGGTCAAGGTGCCGGTGTACGTGGTCATCGTCGAGGCCGGCGCGACTCCGGCCGACACGGTCAACAATGTGATTGGCGGTGTCGAGCCGGCGACCGGTCGCAAGCTGGGTCTGGCGGCGCTGGGCAGTGTTCCGGAAGACCTGACCATCATCGGCGCGCCGGGCTTCACCGGCAGCAAAGCGGTCGCCGGTGAGTTCGCCGCGTTCGGCAAGCGCATCAAGGCCCGTGTGGTGCTGGACGGCAAGGATGTGTCGGTGGCCGATCAGGTGCTGTACAGCCAGGAACTCGGCGGCGCCGAACTCGGTTTCGACCGTTGCCTGGTGGTGCACAACATGCCCGCCGTGTATTCGAAAGCAGCGAAGAAAAATGTCTTCCTGTCGCCGTCCAGTCTGGCGATTGCCGCGCTGGCCAAGGTCAAGCAGTGGGAGAGCCCGGGCAACCAGGTGACTTTCGCCGAAGACGTTTCGCGGGTCGTCGAGTACAACATTCTCGACACCTCCACCGAAGGCGATCTGCTCAACCGTTACGGCATCAGCTACTACGCCCGTACCGTGCTTGGCGGCTTCTCGCTGCTGGGCAACCGCTCGATCACCGGCAAGTTCATCAGCTACGTCGGCCTCGAAGATGCGATCAGCCGCAAGCTGGTCAAGGCCGGCCAGAAAGCCATGGCCAAGAACCTCACCAAATCCTTCATGGATCAGGAGGTCAAGCGCATCAACGACTGGCTGCAGACCCTGGTCGCCGACGAAACCATTCCCGGCGGCAGCGTGTACCTGCACCCGGAACTCAACAGCGTCGAGAAGTACAAGAACGGCACCTGGTACGTGGTTATCGATTACGGCCGCTACGCGCCGAACGAACACATGGTTTATCAACTCAACGCCCGCGATGAAATCATCGAGCAGTTCCTGGAGGACGTTCTCTAATGTTTACCAACCGCGTAAGACAGGCCATCGCGGCCACCCTGCAAGGCTTGCCGTTGTCGGCGACCGTTGAGGAATTCACCCCGCCGAAAATCGAATTCGACATGGAAGAGATGCGCGGCGGGCGCTTCATCGTCGAGGAAATGGCCAAGGGCGGCAAAGCGCTCGGCGCCAAGCTGACCCTGCAAGGTCTCGGCGCCGAGGTGCTGCTGGCGCTGGGCGTGAAGCTCGGCGATGACATCCTGCTGAACGTGCGTGAGGCCGGTCAGGATCAGGACGGCAACACCTGGTTCACCTACCACACCGTCGGCGGCCAGCTTAAATCCCTAGAGGAAACCGCGGTGAAAATGGGCGAGAAACCCAAGACCAATCTGGAACTGTCCTGCCGCACCTACAACCGCCTGGAAAACGGCGTGCCGGTGATCGACATCGACGTGCGCACGCAGAAATTCGTGCTCAACGGCGTCGACATCCTCGGTGATGCACGACGTGCGGTGTTGATGCCGTAAGCCTCGGTTTACCGGCAAATCACAAAACCCTGTGGGAGCGAGCCTGCTCGCGAAAGCGGTCGTTCAGTTACATCAATGTCGAATGTGCCAAAGCCTTCGCGAGCAGGCTCGCTCCCACAGTGGATCTAAACGAATCACCAAGGAATTCATACATGCCGTGGATGCCACCCCAACACGAACTGCTGTCGCCGATCACCGGCGATGACGGTTCGCAAATCGAAAAGATCCAGCTCAAACCGCTGTTCTACGCCGCACAGAAAGAAGTGCTGGAGCGCGCCGGCGATGACGAAGACGATCAGTTTTTCGAACTGGCGCTGCTCGCCACCGGCCTGTCGATCAAGGAACTCGATCAACTCAAACGCCCGGATTACGTGAGCATCGCCCAATACGTCCATGAGATGTCGACTCGACCGAGTGCGTACTTTCTCGACCAGATCGAGGATGCGGAGAAATCCGACGATCCCGATCAAGTGCAATTGCTGCAGCCACTCGCAGTCACCGGTCGCACCGTGACTTCGCTGAGTCTGGAAATGCCCGTGCTGCGTGCCACCAAAGTGATGAAGAAACTGAAAACGGCCAAGGAACGCGCCGAATTCATCACCGCCCACTGCACCGGCCTGATGATTCCCGATCTGGCCCATCTGACCGTCCCGGACTGGACGCAATTGCAGGTGCGCATCGACGATTTTTTAAACCAGCCGGCGGCCTACTTTCGGAACGCGACATCGAAGTAATCCTCGATATCGTCCCGCTCATTTACCCGGTAAGTGAGGCGGAGATTCTGGAATGGGACGCCGAAAAGGCGTTGCGCCGCTACGACATAGCGATCACTCGCCTTGGCGTGAAACAGGAGTAGAGCGGCATGGCAGAAAGCAAATTTGCGCCGATGAATGCCGGTGAGAGGGGGGGCGCAGCAACCGGTGATATCCGCTTGAACATGGCTGCGGCCAACCCCGGCCCCATCATCGGCGATCAATATTCTCGCCTGAGTCAGGCACTCGTTACCGCAAGTATCAGGATCGATGCGTTGACGACAGCGATCGATTCATTGCGGTTGGCATTGTCCAACTTGCGGGTGCTCTCGTTGAGTTCCACTGCGAAGGGTGAAGCCACCAGCGCGCCGGCAGCGCCGGATGCGGCCGCCGAGCGGGCCAAGGCACCAGAAAGTGTGAGGCCGGCGATTGACTTTTATTCGGCGGCGGCCGATCTGGGTAGCACAGCACAATTGACGCCAGTGCAGGCCAACGAAATGGCACTGACGAGCTTGATCATGGCCAGTAAGCCGATGGTGGCGGCGGGAGGCACCAGCGGTATCGAATTGATCAAGGTTGCAACGCTGGCCGCCGACGCAGGAATCGGCAATGAGCTGACCAACGCATCGGACAAGTCTTTTGAGCTGCTCAACTTCACCAGCGACGCTGCGGTGGTCGCGTCGGCATTCAAAATCCCCGCGATGGAAGTCGCCGAGATGATGACTGTGTGGCGCACTTCGATGAAGCTCACTCGCGATCAGGCGTTTGACCTCGCGGATGCGACACACAAGCTCGGCAAAATGCCGGGGGGCGTCAAGTCCGCCGACATCGGCGCCGTACTCAAGCAATCAGGCGAGGCGGCGATAACTGCAGGTTTGCAACCCGAGCAGGCCGCAGCGCTGTCGGCAGCTTTGCTTCACAGCGGAGCGAGCAAAGATGATGCCGGGGAGGCGTTGAAGAGTCTCTCAGCCGCCTTGGGCAAAAGTGACAGCGTCTCCGCCACCGAACGTGGCGCCTGGAAGCAGTTGGGACTCGACCCTGCCGCCGTGACGGCTGCAATGCATGACCCGGACAAGCAGAATGCTCAGGGTGCGCTGCTCTCGGTGCTTGCTGCGCTGCACGCCAAACCTGTCGAACAACGCGCCACCCTGGCGCGAACTCTGTTTGCTGACAGCGGCAATGCGGTGCAGTTGTTGGCGCAGAATCCGGGCGATGTCAACGAGGCCTTTTCGCAAGTAAAGAACAAAAGTCAGTACGCGAGTTCGGTGATCGGTGAGCAGAGCTCGGTGCGCCAGTCTGCACTGGCACGCTCCAATTCCCCGCAAGGACAGTGGAATGCTCAGACTGCTCGAAACGAGCGCTTGGCTATCGCCAGCGCCCAGGCGGTGGCGCCTTCTCCTGAAGGACTGAGCGTTGCCGGTGCTGGCATCGACAGGATGAGTGAATTCGCGGAAGACCATCCGACGATCACGGCGGGGGTCATTGTTTTGGGGTCAGCCCTGAAAAAGCTATTCGATCTTGTGTTGGATGCCGGTGTCGATGAGGCGAAAGACCGGCTGCGCAAACGGATACCCGGTAGCGCCCTCGCGAATCCCCCCGATGATTCGCCAACAGCAGATTCTGCACCGAGGCTTGCAGCGGACAAGCGGGTGACAGAGATTGCCAGTCTGGCTCCTGCGGCCGGCGGGGAAATGGCAATCGGCGGACGAACGTCATGGGTCGATACGCCGCGCCTCGAGCCATCGACAGCTTCTCTGGAGGCGATTTCGAAGGTGATTCCCGCATCAGGCAGGAACGCGCACGCTGCATTGAATGAAAGACTTGCTAACTCCGCGCCTGACACGCTCTCTGCGCCCGGCCAGGTGAGCAGGGAACTGGCGAGCGCCCAAGCGCCGAACCAGCAAGTTACATATGCACCTTCGGTCCAGGTCTACTGCAGCGATCCCGGCAGCTCGGACAAGATCGGTATGTTGGTTGCGCAGCATCTGCAAAACCAATTCATGCAGATCACTCCGCTATTGACCAACAACCCCCTCGCCACCCGCCGCGACGCCGCCCTGACCGATGGAGCCGCCACATGAAACAACAAATGGCACTGGGCAGTTTCATCTTCGGCCTGTCGCGCAACTTTGCTTACCACTCGCTGCTGCGCAAATCCGACGGCGGCTGGTCAGAAATACAGATCCTCACCAGCAAACCCAAGTCCAGCCAGACCGGCCAGAAACCGGAAACCCTGACCATCACCGGCAAGTCGATGTACGCCGTGGCCATGGATCGGCTCGATGAATTACGAGCCTTGCAGGCGCTGCGCATCCCGCTGCCGTTGATTGATGGCATCGGTCGCAACTGGGGATTGTGGCGGATCAATTCGGTTCAGGAAACTCAAGGGCAGATCATTGATGACGGCACGGCGATGGTGGTCGATTGGGTTATTGAATTGGCGGAGTTCAACAATGCGTAAAGCACGAAGCGTGGCTGGTGATTCGGTGAATCTGCTGCTCTATCGGGAAACCGGACGCAGTGATGACGCCGCCGAAGAGGCACTGTGGGAGCTCAACCCGAACCTCGCCGAACACGGGCCGATTCTGCCTGCTGGCGTCACGGTCGTGCTGCCCGAACTGGATGTGAAACCCGCCGTGATCAAGGCGGCGACGGCCTGGGATTAAGGAGGCGGCATGGCACTGGGATTCACGCCCGCAGTAAATATCTACGGGGCCAACGCGGCCCTGCTCAATCAGCGCCTGATCAGTTGGGAGCACATCGACGCCGCCGGTTTCGAGTCCGATCAACTGACGTTGACCATCGATCTGGAGGGCCTTGAAGGGCTGCCGAGTCTGGGTGGAAAGATTGGTCTGCAAGTCGGTTATCGGGAAACCGCAATGGTCGATAAAGGCCTGTTCAAAGTGACGCGTCTGACGCCGACACTGTTTCCGTTTCGCCTCACCCTGGTGGCCACCGCGGCGCCGTTCAGCAAGGATGATGAAACCGGCTTCAAGCAGCGCCGCACCGTCAGTCATGGGCCAACGACGCTGGGTGGATTATTTCGTGAGCTGATCGAGCCGCACGGCTTTTCGCCGCGGGTTGCGCCTGAGATTTCGTTGATCCGCATCGAGCACATCGACCAGTCCAACGAAACTGATATGGGTTTCGTCACGCGTCTGGCGAAGAAATACAACGTCGTCGCCAAGCCTTATGGCGATGTGTATGTGCTGGCGCGGCCCGGACAGACCAAGTCCTTGTCGGGGCAAATTCTGCCGGACGTGACCCTGTCGGTTACCCACGACAACCGCCCAGGCGACCACGCCTTCATCAGCGCCACGCTGGAAGAATCCGCCCGTGAGCAGGCCAAGGGCTGCAAGACCTGTTTCTGGGATGCGGCGGCCGGGGTGTTGCGTTGGGTCGAGACGGGCGTAGCGCCGTTCAAGACCTTGCGCCAGAAGCAGCCCAGTGAAGCCGAGGCCATCGCAGTCGGCGAGGGCGAAGTACGCAAGATGCTGCGGCACAAGTACAAGGTGAAAATCACCTGCCCGGGCGATCCACGCCTGGCCGCCGAAGGTCTGGTGTTGCTCGATGAGAGCTGGCCGGACTTCATGCGCGGGCGCTGGTCGATCGACAAAGTCACCGCCAGCGGCAGTCGAGAGAACAGCTATCGCTGCCTGATAGATGCCTCGTGCCTCGACCCGAAGGCTGAACAGTAATCCTGAACCAACTGCATATTCCTGTGGGAGCGAGCCTGCTCGCGAAAGGGACGTCAGCTTCAGCATAGATGTGACTGATCGACCGCTTTCGCGAGCAGGCTCGCTCCCACAGGGACTGCGGCGTCCTCTGTAATTTCTCTTACTTCGGAATACCCCCATGAAGATCACCCCGATCCTCACGCAATTGCGTGGGCAATGCCCTGGGCTTGCCAATCATGTTTCGGTGGGTGTCGATCTGGCGTTGTTGCAAGGCAACTCCGATCTGGCGACACCCTCGGCTCACGTTCTGCCGCTGGCCGATCTGGCCAGTCCTGGCAGCGCACAAAACCTCCTGACCCAACCAATCCGCGACCGCTTGGAAATCGTCCTCGTGCTTGACGCCACCGACGCTACAAAAGCGCTGGATCTGTTGCACGACCTGCGCGCCGAACTGTGGCGCGCGCTGGTGGGGTTCAAGCCTGACGCTGACTACAGCGCCATCGTCTACGACGGCGGCGAACTGGTCTCGATCAACAGCAGCCGCGCCTTCTATCGGCTGCGTTTTTATGCCGAGTTCCAGCTCGGCCGCAATCTGCCCGGGCAGCCTGCGGAGAGTTGGCACGAGCGCGAACTGGACGCTTTGTCGTCCTTTACCGGGATGACGGTGCGGGTCGATGCGATCGATCCGGCCGACCCCAACCTGCAACGCCCGGGCCCTGATGGCCGGGTGGAAATGACTTTCTCTGGAGACGTAACCCCATGAGCAACCGCATCACCGTACTGCCGGCCGCCGGCCGTGTCGTGCCTGACCCGGAGGCGGGCGATCTGCTGCCTGCCGAAGGCCGTGAAGTGCTGGACAGCGCCTGGTGGCGCCGACGTCTGGCCGACGGCGACATCACACTCAAAACCGCAAAAGCGGCTAAACCACAGGGAGCCAAATAATGGCGATCGGATTCAGCAACATCCCGGCGGACATTCGTGTGCCGCTGTTCTATGCCGAAATGGACAACTCGGCCGCCAACAGCGCGACCTCGGCCATGCGCCGTTTGATCGTCGCGCAGGTCAACGACAATATTGCCCCGACTGAAGTCGGCAAACTGGTGCTGGTCTCCAGCGTGGCGCTGGCGAAAAGCATCGGCGGCCAGGGCTCGATGCTCGCTTCGATGTACGAGACGTTCCGCAAGGCCGACCCGATCGGCGAAATCTGGTGCCTGCCGCTGCACAACACTGAAGGCGCTATTGCCAAAGGCGTGTTGACCCTGACTGGCACTGCGACTCAGGCGGGCATGCTCAACCTGTACGTCGGCGGCGTGCGCGTGCAGGCCACCGTGGTCAACGGCGCCACCGCCGCTCAAGCGGCCACCGCACTGGCGCAGAAAATCAACGCCACTGCCGACCTGCCGGTCAGCGCGGCGGCTGCCGAAGGCGTGGTCACTCTGAACGCCAAATGGACTGGCGACAGCGGCAACGACATCAGCCTGCAATTCAATCGCCTGGGCAAGAGCAACGGCGAAGAAACCCCGGCCGGCCTGACCAGCGCGATCACCGCCATGACCGGCGGCGCCGGTGTGCCTGATCAAATCGCTGCCGTCGCGGCACTGGGCGATGAGCCGTTCGAATTCATCGCCTTGCCATGGTCCGATCTGGCCACTCTGAACACCTGGCAAGCGGTCATGGATGACAGCACCGGGCGCTGGTCGTGGGCCAAGCAATTGTTCGGTCACGTCTACAGCGCCAAGCGCGGCACCGTCGGTACGCTGGTCGCTGCAGGCCAGGCGCGCAATGATCAGCACATGACCATTCAGGCGCTGGAACCGGGCGTACCGCAACCGTTCTGGGTCCAGGCCGCTGCGCTGGCTGCGCGCACGGCGGTGTTCATCTCCGCCGACGCCAGCCGTCCGACGCAAAGCGGCAGCCTGCCGGGCGTTGACCCGGCGCCGGCAAGCGAGCGTTTCACCCTGACCGAGCGTCAGTCGCTGCTCAACTACGGCATCGCCACCGCTTACTACGAAGGCGGCTACGTGCGCATCCAGCGCTCGATCACCACGTACCAGAAGAACGCCTACGGCCAGGCCGACAACTCCTATCTGGACAGCGAGACCATGCACCAGTCGGCGTTCATCGTGCGTCGTCTGCAAAGCGTGATCACCAGCAAATACGGGCGCCACAAACTGGCCTCCGACGGCACGCGTTTTGGCGCCGGCCAGCCGATTGTCACCCCGGCGACCATTCGCGGCGAGTTGATCGCGCAGTACGCCAAGCTTGAACTCGAAGGCCACGTGGAAAACGCCGAGCTGTTCGCCGAGCACCTGATCGTCGAGCGCGATGTGCAGGACCCGAGCCGCGTAAACGTGCTGTTCCCGCCGGATTACATCAACGGCCTGCGCGTGTTCGCACTGCTCAACCAATTCCGTCTGCAGTACGACGACGCGGCCTGATCCGCGCAGTCGGCGCTAAGCATTCAGCCCACCTCGCGTGGGCTTTTTCATTCAAGGGAGTAACACCATGGGTCAACTGATTGCAGGCACCTGCTACGTCAAGGTCGACGGCGCACAACTGACCATCAATGGCGGCTGCGAAGCCCCGTTGATGGCCGTGAAACGCGAAACCGTCGTGCCCGGTTTCTACAAGGAAACCGACATCGCGCCGTCGTTCAAAGTGACCGCGCTGCACACCGCCGACTTCCCGCTGAAGAAGCTGATCGAAGGCACCGATATCACCGTCACCTGCGAATTCAGCAATGGCAAAGTCTACGTGCTGGCCGGCGCCTATCTGGTCGAAGAACCAGTGTCCAAGGGCGACGACGCCACCATCGAACTGAAATTCGAAGGCATCAAGGGGACCTGGCAATGAGCGCCGCCGTGAAGCTTCAGGTAGCGATCGAAGCCCACGGCGAGCCCCTGACCGAACTCGTTCTGCGCCGTCCGACGGTGCAGGAAGTGCGAGCGATCAAGGCGCTGCCGTACAAGATCGACAAGAGCGAAGAAGTCAGCCTCGACATGGACGTGGCGGCCAAATACATCGCCGTGTGCGCCGGCATTCCGCCGTCGTCGGTCAACCAGTTGGATCTGGCTGACCTCAACGCACTGAGCTGGGCCGTTGCGAGTTTTTTCATGAGTGCGGCGTCGGCGCCATCACCGACCTGATCGCCGTCGCCTATGACCTGGCCTGGTTCTGGAAGGTTGACCCCGAACAGATGATGGCCAGGCCACTGGATGTGCTCCGCGAATCGCTGGAGCACGCGCAACGGATCAACGCGATGCAGCAGGTGCAGTGATGGCAGACGAAGAGAAGAAAACCCCGAAACCGGTGCTGATCACCGGCATCGATGAACTCTCGCCCAAACTGGGCGCCCTGCGTGTGAAGGTCGAGAGTTTCAAAAACAACCTCGAGCAGACCGGCCTCGGCAAACTGGACATCAGTGGTCTGTTCAAGGGCGGCAGTGTGATTACGCCGTTCGTGGAAGGGATCAAGTCGGCGGCGGCGTTCCAGGGCAAATTGAACGAAGTCAGCGACACGGCGAAAACCGTCGATCTTCCCGCCGCGCCGAAAGCCGCCGCGCAGAACATGAACGTGTTCAGTGCGTCGATGGAAAAGGTTTCGGCCTCGGTCGACGCCGCGCTGGTGCCAGCCGTCGGGGCGCTGGTGGTTGGCCTGGAGCCGGTGCTGACTCAGGTCGGCAGCCTGCTCGCCGACAATCCGCAACTGGTCGAAGGCTTGGCGGCGGGGGCCATTGCCTTTTCGGCCATGCAAACCGCCGTCACCGGTATGACGCAGGTGATGGACGTCATGAGCATGGTGCTAAAGACCAATCCGATCATGCTGATCGCCATGGGCATTGCCGTGGCGGCCGGTCTGATCGTGGCCAACTGGACACCGATCAGCGCGTTCTTCACAGGGATGTGGGAGGGCGTGAAAAGCGCCGGGACGCGGGCGATGGCAACGTTGCGCTCGGTGCTCGACTGGCGACCACTGGCTGCACTGGCAGCGCTGTGGGAACCGCTCGGCGGATTCTTTTCGGGCATCTGGGACAAAGTCAAAGCAGTCACCGCGCCGGTGACTGACTTTTTGCAATCGGTGTTTTCCTGGTCCCCGGCCGGAATGATCATTGAAAACTGGGGGCCGCTGACCGGCCTGTTCTCGGCGATCTGGGAATTGCTCAAGGCCTTGAGTGTGCCGGTGATGGCGTTTCTCAGAAACCTGTTCGATTTCTCGCCGATGCAGATGATTACCGATGCGTGGGGTGGTGTCGTCACGTTCTTCGAACCGATGTTCACGACGCTGCATTCGGCCGTACGAAGCACCCGGGATATCCTGCGCACGCTGTTCGATTTTTTTCCGATGGAAATGCTCACCAGCGCCTGGGGTGGGATTGTCGGGTTCTTCGAACCGATCTGGATGGCGCTGCAAACGTCTGTGCAGCGGGTCAGAGGCTTTTTCACCAGCCTGTTCGAGTGGTCGCCGCTGGAGCAGATTGCCCAGTATTGGCAGCCTATCGGGGAAGTCTTTTCGGCGATCTGGGGCGTTGTGTTGGCACTGTCCGCGCCGGTCGTGGATTTTCTGCACAGCCTGTTCGAATGGAAGCCTCTGGAGCAGATCATCGAGAGTTGGGGGCCGATCACCGAGTGGTTCGGCGAGTTGTGGCAAAAGCTGCAAACCGTCATTGCGCCGATCAAAGAGTTGTTCGAGGGTGGCTTCGCCGGACTGATCGCCAAGGTCACCGGCAAGGTTGAAACTCTCACTGAAGCGCAACGCCAGACCAATGCTGAAGGCAAGGGTGAGCTGGCGCCGGCGTTCTTCGGTGCCAACCCGGCGCCTGCTGGCAACGGCACACTGCAAAGCGCTTCGTTGCCGCAAACCTCCAGCGCCCTGATCCAGCAGAGCGCCGCCAACAACCGCACGCAACTCGAAGGCGGGCTGACCGTGCGCTTCGAAAATGCGCCGGCAGGCCTGCGCACCGAACAACCGCAAACCAATCAACCGGGTCTGGCCGTGTCTTCGCGCATCGGCTATCGCTCACTGTCGATGGGAGGTTCCCAATGAACTGGCGTGACCGTTTGTTGCCGGCATCCTTTCGCGGTGTCGGTTTCTGGATCGACCAGGCGAAAACCCCGGTCGGTCGCAAAGGGCAGTTGCATGAATACCCGCAGCGCGACCTGCCGTTTTTCGAGGACCTCGGCCAGCAGGCCAAAACCCACGATCTGACCGCATTCATCATCGGCCCGGATTGCCTGGAGCAGCGTGACAAGTTGCTCAAGGCGCTGGAGCAGGGCCGTGGCGAGCTGGTGCATCCGTGGCTCGGACGCCTGCAAGTCAAGGTCGGCGAATGCGACATGACCCACACCCGCCAGGACGGCGGGCTGGTGACGTTCGCATTGAAGTTCTATCCCGATCAGCCGCTGCCGTTTCCGACGGCAACGGTCAGCACGCAGAAAGTGCTGCTGGCCAAAGCCGACGGTCTGCTGGGTTCAGCGGTGGCGCGTTTTGAACAGGCGATGACGTTGATCAAGGCTGCGCGGATCGGCATCACCAACCTGCGCAACAGCCTTACCGGGGTTTACGAGGTGATCAAGGAACAACTGAAACCTTTGATCGAGCAGTACCGGCAGATCACCGAGCTGGTCAAAGCCGTGAAGGAGCTGCCCAAGGAAGTGGCGGCAGAATTCAAGGGCCTGCTCGGTGATATCAAGGAGTTGAAAGCGTTCGCCAAGGAAGGCTACCGGGGTGTGATCGCCGACGTGTCGCAGCAACTCGAAGCGATTCGCAAGGCCGATGCGCCGAAGATCACCACCGGCAAGGACACCAATGCCGCAGCGCAAGCGATGGCCGATCTGGTGCAGGACACGATGCTGGTCAAAGTCGCGCAGTGGGTCGCGTCGATGCCGGTGGCGACCACGCCGGTGAAACTGGCGTCGACACCGTCGGTGGCTCAACAGTCCACGTCGCCGGTCAGCCGTCCGGAAGTCCCCGTCAGCGATGACATGCAAGCGCTGCGCACGGCGGTGACTGCCGCCATTGATCCGATGCTGGCGAAAGCCGGGCCTGCGCACTTCCAGGCAATCAATGATGTAAAGGAAGCGCTGGTGGCTCATCTCAAAGCGGTGGCGTCCTCCGGCGTGCGCCAAGTCAGCAAATCGTTTCAGGAAAGCTTTCCGGCAGTGGTCGTGGCCTACAAGCAGTTTGGCGACGCCACGCGAGTCGAAGAAGTGACTCAGCGTAACGCGATTACCCATCCCGGTTTCTCGCCCAACGATGTGAAAGTCTCGCGGGAGTGACGGCATGAACGAGATGGACAATCACGTCACGCTGACGGTCAACGACATGGAATACGGCGGCTGGAAAAGCGTCGAAATCACTGCCGATCTGGAGCGTCAGTTCCGCACCTTCAAACTCGACATTACCTGGCAATGGCCAGGACAGACCGTGGACCAAAGGATCAAGCCCGGCGACCCCTGCGAAGTAAGAATCGGCAAGGATCTGGTGCTCACCGGCTACGTGTTCAAAGCGCCGATCCGCTATGACGGGCGGCAGATCAACCTGACTATTGAAGGCAGTTCGAAAACCCAGGATCTGGTCGATTGCGCCGCCCGCAACCTGCCCAGCCAATGGCAGCAACAACCCTTGCTGAGCATCGTCCGCGATCTGGCGAGCGAATATGGACTGTGGGTCGTCAATGAAATCAGCGAAACCACTCGCCTGACCAAACACACCATCGTGCCGGGTGAAACGGTGTTTCAGTCGATCGACCGATTGCTCTCGCTGCTGCGGGTGTTTTCCACCGACAACGAACTGGGCCAGTTGGTGTTGGCCAAACCCGGCAGCGGCGGACGCGCCAGCGATGCGCTGGAGCTGGGCAAGAACATCCTGTCGGCCAATGCGCCGATGGATTTCAGCCAGGTGTTTTCCGAGTACCGGGTCATCGGCCAGCAAAAAGGCTCGGATGCGAAAAGCGGCGCGGCGGTCAGCGAAGTCGAATCGACGGCGGCGGACCTGAGTTTCAAACGTCGGCGCACCACGGTGATCAATGAAGGCACGCAACTGACCTTTGAGTTGGCGCAGCAGCGTGCCCAATGGGAAAGCGCGACCCGCATGGGCCGTGCGCAGACCACCACCTATCAGGTGCAGGGCTGGCGGCAGAGCAACGGCGATTTGTGGCGCCACAACACGCTGGTGAAGGTCAAGGACCCGGTGCTCGATTTCGATGGCGACATGCTGATTTCCAAGGTCACTTATTCGTTGTCGGCGCAGGGCTCGGTGACCACGTTGCAAGTGGCACCGCCGCATACCTTCGATCCTGATCCGACACCCCCGAAAAAAACCTGAGCCTGACCCCGAACCCTGTGGGAGCGAGCCTGCTCGCGATAGCGGTTCAACAGACACAGAAGTGTCGACTGTCATGCCGCCATCGCGAGCAGGCTCACTCCTACAGTTGATCGCGTTGTGCCCACCTTTTTGAGAAAAAACCATGAGCCTACTGACACGCCTGCTGGCGCGCGGCACTGTCGTGCTCGCCAATTCGGCTTCGAAACTGCAATCGCTGCAAATGCGCCTCACCGCCGGTGAAATCAACGACGACCTCGAGCATTTCGAGCCCTACGGTTTCACCAGCCATCCGCTGGCCGGCGCCGAAGGGATCGTCACCTTCCTCGGCGGCGACCGTTCCCACGCCATCGCCCTGGTCATTGCCGACCGCCGCTATCGCTTGCAAGCACTCGCTGCCGGCGAAGTGGCGATCTACACCGACGAGGGCGACAGGATTCACTTCAAGCGCGGGCGGATCATCGATATCGAAACCGCCACGCTAAACATCCGCGCCAGTAGCGCGGTGAACTTCGACACGCCGGTGATCAATCAGACCGGCAAGATCGTTTCCACGGGTGATCAACTGGCCGGCGGCATCAGCCAGATCAAGCACGTCCATGTTGGCGTGCAGGCCGGCAACGGCCAGACCGGCGCACCGGCAGGAGGCCAATGATGCTCATCAGCCAGAATCTCCACGCCGCACTGACCCGCGCCGTGCTCATCAGCCTGTTCACCTGGCGTCGCGCCGCCGACGACGACGCCCTCGATGACGAAGAACGCTTCGGCTGGTGGGGCGACAGTTTCCCTACGGTTGCCGACGATCGCATCGGCTCGCGGCTGTGGCTGTTGCGCCGGGTCAAGCTCACTCGGCAAACGCAAATGGACGCCGAGTTCTATGCCCGCGAAGCCCTGCAGTGGCTGCTCGACGACGGCCACTGCAGCGCCATCGACATCATCAGCGAACGCCTCGACGCCCAGCGCCTGAACCTGCGCACGGTCCTGACCCTGGCCGACGGCGAACGTCTGGACATCAACCCCGATAACAGTTGGCAGGTGATCTATGCCGTTTGAAACCCCTTCGCTGCCGGTGCTGATCAAGCGCACCCAAAGCGACCTGGCCGGCGATTCGCTGCGCCAGTCCGATGCGCAAGTGCTGGCTCGTACTCTTGGCGGCGCCGCTTATGGCTTGTACGGTTATCTCGACTGGATTGCCGAGCAGATCCTGCCCGACAAGGCCGACGAGTCGACACTGGAACGCATCGCCGCGTTGCGCCTGAATCAGCCGCGTAAAGCAGCGCAAGTGGCTACCGGCAGTGTCAGTTTTACCGCCACACCCGGCGCTGTGCTGGATGTCGACACGCTGCTGCAAGCGAACGATGGCCGCACCTACAAAGTCACCACCGCGCGCACCACCGTCAGTGGCAGCAACAGCACCACGATTGCCGCGCTGGAAGCCGGCAGCCTTGGAAACGCTGATGCCGGTCTGACGCTGACCCCGGTGCAACCGATTGCCGGGATTGTCGGCAACAGCTTCGTGGTGCTGGCGCCGGGCCTCAGCGGCGGCGTGGCCCGCGAAAGCCTCGAATCGCTGCGCTCGCGGGTCATCCGTTCCTACCGCGTGATTCCCCATGGTGGGGCGGCCAGCGACTACGAAACCTGGGCGCTGGAAGTGCCGGGTGTGACGCGGGCGTGGTGCCGGGGCGGCCTGCTCGGGCCGGGCACGGTGACGGTGTTCATCATGCGTGATGAAGACCCGCAACCAGTGCCGAACGATGAACAGTTGGCGGAGGTTCAGGAGTACATCGAACCGCTGCGTCCGGTCACCGCCCAAGTGCATGTGCAGCGACCGGTTCAGGTGCCGGTGGTGTATCGCTTCAAGCGCGTCGAACCGGACACTACCGCGGTTCGCGCCGCCGTCGAAGCGCAACTGCGCGACCTGCATAACCGCGAGGCCGATCTGGGTCTGCCGCTGCTGATCAGCCATATCCGCGAAGCGATCAGCAGTGCCGGCGGCGAATACGACCACAGCCTCAGCGCACCGGCCGCCGACGTGCCGGCCGGGCAGAGCGAACTGCTCACCTTCGGAGGCTGCATATGGGGGGCATAAGAACCGCCGCGCAATACCAGGCGCAATTGCGCGCCTTGCTGCCCAGCGGCCCGGCCTGGGATCCGGAACGGGTGCCGGAACTCGAAGAAGTGCTTGAAGGCGTCGCCGTCGAACTGGCGCGCCTTGATGCCCGCGCCGCCGATCTGCTCAACGAAATGGACCCGGCCGGCGTCAGCGAACTGGTGCCCGACTGGGAGCGGGTGATGAACCTGCCCGACCCGTGCCTGGGCACCACGCCGCTGTTCGACGATCGCCGCCTCGCCGTACGCCGCCGCCTGCTCGCGGTCGGCAGCCAGGCTATCGGCTACTACCTCGACATCGCCAAAAGCCAGGGTTACCCCAACGCCAGCATCACCGAACACGAAGCCCCGCGCATGGGCCGTGCCCGTTTCGGCTCGGCGCATTGGGGCACCTGGGAAGCGCAGTTCATGTGGACGCTCAACACCGGCGGCCGCCTGCTGCTCGGTCGGCGTTATGGCGCTAGTTATTGGGGCGAGCGCTTCGGCGTCAACCCGGGCTCGGCACTGGAGTGCCTGATCCACCGCAGTGCGCCGGCGCATACCAAGGTGCATATCAATTATGACTAGGGAGAAATGAGGGATGGACTATCCGATTAGTGTGCCCAGTGCCGGGCTGGTGAATGGCAGGTTTGTCGATGAAAACCCGCTGACCGGGACGCCTGGGTCTTTGATTCCGGCGGATTGGGGTAACGGGGTGACGCTGGAAATTCTCAACGTGATCAAGGCGGCAGACCTGACGCCGGACGAGAAAAAATACGATCAGTTGTTGCAGGCGATTCAATCGGTAACCGCCAAGGGCTGGAACCAGGATCTGGCGCTGCCGCTGGCGGCGCTGCCACTGCCTACAGTTGCCACCGCCGATGCACGTCTGCCGGTCAGTCCGACTGCGGCCTCAACCAGTGGTGGCCGGGTTTCGATCGCAGCGGGAACCTTTATCAGTCTTGGCCAGGAAGTAGTGGCCGGCCAACTCGGACGTTCGCGCACCTTTGTGACGGCGGCGTGGAGCAGCGCGGACCTGCTGCCCAGCAGTCATTACTTTCTGCGAGCGCAAGTTGTCGCTGGCGTACTGACGTTCTACACGCAACGCGGTGGCATTCATGACGTCGTGCCTGACTCGCTGAAAGGCACGGTCAACGGCGCTGCGGGCGGCGGTTTTCAGTCCACGCCTCTGGACATGTGCCTTGCGTGGGTAATAACCGGAGCACCCGGTTCGGTGCCGGTTGTGCGGACCATTTACAACCGCGCTCGTTTGACCTGGACACAAACGGTGAATGGCACCGGCGCAATATTTTTACCGCTCGACCCGCATGCGCGTGCGGCACGACTGGTCGCCGGTAACCCGACGCCATCGTCGACGGCGGTCACCTCAGTCGCCTTTCCATCCACCGGTTGGGCAGGTGGCAACTACTGCTTCCTGTCGCCGATCCTGACGGGCAGTTCGAACAACCCGGGAGGATGGAACCCGGCAACGGTTTCACCGTGCGTATTGTTCACCAACAACATCGTCAATGACGTCACGGTTTCGACGTTGGCAGCGAGTTTCGACCATGCCAATTTGCGCTCACTGTGGCAGTGCTATCAGGCCGAACACAACCTGGGCCAATCGAATGCCGACAGCGATGAGCTATTGCTGAGCATGGGCATCAAAACCCATCCAATCACTGATTACAGCGTGGGAATTGCCATCAACTTTTCCGACGCGGTGAACGTGCAATTCTCGTGGGAGCTTATTCGATGATCGTCATACAGGAACTTCATCAGTGCGACGGTGAGTTGCGCCTGCCGCAACCGTCGGCTGCGCACGAGTGGGATGGGCAGAACTGGGTTTTCAATGCAGATATGCAGATTGCTCTGGATCTGCAGGAAGCCGAACGCCTCTGCACCAAGGTTGACACCACTGCCGACAGCGCTCGCAGCGCACTGGCAGGCGATCCGCTAAAAGCCGTGGAGTACGCACAGGCAGCCGCAGATGCTCAGGCTTTTCAGGATGCCGGTTACCCGAAAAAAGAAGTCCCTCTCTCAGTTGCCGCGTGGGTCGTCAAAGGCCGCACGGCCAAACAGGCGGCGGAGCAGATTCTCACCAAGGCCGAACAGCTGACTGACCATTTGCTCACTCTGCGCACTTTGCGCCTGAAGGCCAAAGCGCAGATCCGCGCGCAGGCGGGCAAGGGCAAGATCGATCTGGCGCGCGGCGCGGCCGATGAAGCCTTGATTGCCATTGGCGAACTTGCCAGCGGTCTTTCCAGCTGAGCGATATTTTTCGTCCCGCTTCACCCAAGCCCACTTCGATGTGGGCTTTTTTTTTCCGAAACAGACCTGTGTCTGCCAGTGCGCAGGCACGGCTCATTTGTCATTTCACAGGAACGAACAACATATGGACTATCCAAAAAGCGTCCCCAGCGTCGGCCTGGTCGACGGCCGTTTCGTCGATGAAAATCCGGTGGCGGGGACGCCGGGTTCGTTGATTCCGGCGGTGTGGGGTAACAGCGTGACTCAGGAAATCCTGAGTGTGATTACCGGCGGGGGGCTGGAGGCTTCCGAAGCGGACAACGGTCAGTTGTTCAAGGCGATTCAGGCGATTGTCGGCGGCGCCAGTCCGATGCGTTCGGTGATTACCCGGCTGACTGCTTCGAAAGCGCTGACCGAACAAGAACTCGGGCTCGTGCTGATCGACGGCAGCCCCGGTGCCGTCACGTTGACGTTGCCGCCCGCCAACGCCGCGCTTGGTGTGCGCGATGTGATCGTTCGTCGGGTGGACAACAGCGGCAATCGCATGGTGATCCAGGCGGCCGGTACTGACCGAATCCGTTTTCATACTCATCTCTCGCTAAGTGGTTACGCGTTTTTGGTGTTGATGGGCAGCGGCGACTGGTGGCATTTGCGCTGTGACGGGGCGGGGAGTTGGTGGCCGGTGGGGCGACTTGATACCAGTGCCTTGGGTCGGCCATTTTTCGAAACGACCACTCTGCTCAACCCGGGTGGCTACGGTATTCCTAACGGCGACCTGTTCAAGCGTGCCGAGTGGCCATGGCTGTGGGATTTCGCCCAAGCGTCTGGCGCGTTAACCACCGAGGCATTACGCGCTGGGAGAGAGGGAGGCTGGACTACTGGCGATGGTGCTTCGAACTTTCGTATTCCGGAAATTCGCGGTGAGTTTTTGCGAGTGCTAAGTGAAAGCAGGAACGTGGACAGCGGGCGAGCTATCGGCAGCCTGCAAATGCATTCCTTGCAAACCCACAACCATTTTCTTCCTACCGGAACCGGCTCTTCTTTCCGTCCGGCGCCTGCTATCCCAGATCCTGTGTGGAACGTTGCCACTGATGTGAATTTTTCTCCGACGTCTTCAACCGTGGCGACGACCTACCCTAATCCTGCATTCGACTCCGATACCTTCATCGGCAATATCGGTAACTTTTCTGGCGAAACCCGTCCTCGAAATATTGCCTACCCCGCGCGAATCAAACTGATCTGAGGTGCACATGTTCAATTATCTGATAGATGACAGTGGCGCGTTGTCAGGACCGGTCGAATTTCCGTTGGTACCGGGTATCGGCGCTCAATTACCAAGTAATGCCGTGACCCTGAGCATCGAACTGGCCCCGGCTCCACGGGGATATGCCTGGGTTTATGACAATGGTTCGTTACAACAGCAAGTTGATCGTCGCGGCAATGTTTATCACACCGATACGGGGTTGAGAGAAAGCTGGACGAAGCTGGGCGATTTGCCGGAAGGCCTCACCGAATTACCTTGGCCAGGCGGCTTTCACGCTTGGATCGATAATGCCTGGCAGCTCGACGAAGTCGCGCGACTGGCTGATCTGAAGCGTGTCGTTCTGGCTCAGCGCGATGTCCTGCTCGGCAACGCCTTACTCCGCATCGCGCCCTTGCAATATGCCGAAGACGCCGGTGATGCCAACCATGACGAACAGTTACAGCTGCTCGAATGGAAGCTCTACAGCGTGGAGTTGAACCGCATCGACAAGCAGCCCGGTTTTCCTGAGGCGATCAATTGGCCGGTTTTGCCTGCCTGACCGTTTGATTTTTCACAAGGAGATGTGCAATGGATTATCCAAAAAGTGTGCCCGGTGCGGGTTTGGTAAATGGAAAGTTTGCGGATGAAAACCCACTCACCGGTGTCCCCGGGTCATTGATTCCGGCAAGTTGGGGCAATGGCGTTACGCAAGAAATCATGGAAGTCATCACGAGTACCGGGGCCACCGCTGATGAAAGTGACAACACTCAGCTCAGGGTTGCAATCAATACCCTGATCTCCAGGAATCAGAGCGAAAGCCTGGCTACTCAGGAAGACGCGGAGTCGGGTTCGAATTCGACAAAACTGATGACTCCGTTGCGAGTCTTCCAAGCCATTGGCAAGAAAGTTTTGCAAGCAACCGAGACGATAACCGGGACTGCAAGAGTCGCTTCTCAAGCTGAGGTCAATGCTGGCACCAGTGATTCGGTTATGGTCACTCCCAGGAAACTCCGACTCGGGTTCATGGTGAGACTCGGTCCCTCTGGGTACCTGGTATTTCCGTCCTGGATGGGCGGTCTGATCATCCAATGGATCAACGGAAGTGCCAGTCAGACCGCTAACAATAACAACGGTGAACTCAATTTGTGGCCGTTGGCATTTCCCAATGCATTGTTCCTCGCGGTTGCAACCCATGAGGGGACGTCAACGGCGACATTTCTCACTTGGAATGCGGTGTCCTCGGTAAGTCGACAAGTGGGCATCAATGTGCGTTGCCCTGATTACGCTAATGTCTCGATTTCCGCACGGATCATCGGCGTGGGGTATTGAATATGTATTATTTTTCTCCGCAAACCAGCGGCTTTTATCATTCGCAACTGCATGGCCTGAACATACCCGCGGACGCTTATGAATTAAGCGAAGGCGAGTATTGCGCGCTGATATCAAATGCACCCAAGGGAACAATTCTTTCTCTCGATAAAGAGGGACGCCCGGAACGAATCCTGATGGCCGAGCAAACTGCCGCCTCCCTTGAGCGTGTGTGGCGGGACCACCAGTTGCAGCTGACTCAGTGGTTGGTGATTCGCGATATGGAAGAGTTGGAAACGGGTGGCGGCACGACACTGCGTACCGAGGAATACAGACAACTTTTGGCTTATCGACAAGCGTTGCGCGACTGGCCTGATGATCCGGAGTTTCCGCAGAGTCGCTCGCGTCCGCTGGAACCCGATTGGCTTGAAATAGCGATGCGCGCAAACAGCTGAGTTACGCGCCGAGAAAGCGCAGCGCACAAAGAATCTTCAAGGAATACTCACGTGGATTACCCAAAAAGCGTCCCCGGCTCTGGTCTGGTCAACGGCAAGTTCGTTGATGAGGACGCCATTGCTGGTACGCCCGGCTCGCTGATTCCAGCGAGCTGGGGCAACAGTGTCACTCAGGAAATACTCAGCGCAATTACCGCAGCGGGGTTGAGCCCGGACGAACAGCAGACTGATCAGTTGGCTCAAGCGATCCGGCAACTGTCCAGGCCAGATCCGCTGCAACAGTTTCCGGTGCAGGTGTATCGCCGGAATCTGCTGATCAATGGCGGATTCGATATCTGGCAACGCGGGACGACCAATCAGGCGCCAAATGTCGGCGGGTACGTGGCTGATCGTTTCCGTTGTGACTGGAACGGCAATGCTGCCGTGAATATCTCTCGCCAGGATTTCGCGCCAGGCCAATCCGAAGTGTCAGGCGAGCCAGCTCATTTTTTGCGTTGGCAGCAGACAACAGCCGGCGTCGGTTCCACTGAACACAAAATTTCCCAATATATCGAGTCGGTCAGGACACTGGCCGGTAAAACCGCCACCATGACCTTTTGGGCGCGCTCCGATGCTGCGCGGCCGCTGAAGGTATTCATAACCCAGTACTTCGGAACTGGTGGCTCGGAGCCGGTGATGAAAGCGGTCGAGGTCTTTCAATTGACCACGGCTTGGACCAGGTACACGACCACCTTTCAGGTACCTGTGATCGCCGGGAAAATGCTCGGTGCCAATGATTGTCTGAGGCTGAGTTTCGATCTTCCGCTGAATGTGATTCAAACGGTTGACCTGGCAAGAATTCAGCTGGAAGAAGGGCCGGTTTCTACCCCCTTCGAGAGCCGTCCGGCCGCGGAAGAGCTGATGTTATGTCAGCGCTACTTCGAAAAGTCTTTTGCAAGCCGCTTGCCCATTCGGGCAAACAACGGCCCAAGTACCTGTATCGCCACGTTCACCCAGGCCGCTGCCGCGAAGTCCCCCCAGTCCGGGATGGCGGTAACCCTGCTGGTTCAGAAGCGCGTACAGCCTACGATCAAGATGTATTGCCCCGGCGAGGCCAGCGGTGAAATCTGGAATTATTCACTTATAAAAGGCATGTACTGGATCCATCGTGCAGAGTGTGACCGAGCGCAGTTTTGCCTTTGGCACGACGACGCCCGTCGACAGCGTTCCGGGACAGATACTGCAGATTGAATGGACTGCGGATGCCGAGCTCTAGGAGTAAGCAATGAGTTATCAATTGACTACATGCGGCGTACTAAGGCTGAGCGATGTAGCTTATATCCCGCAAGATCCAACCAATCGCGACTGGCTTGATTATCAAGACTGGCTTTTATCTGGCGGCAAGGTAATGCCGGCAAACGATTCGTTTGAAACTGCCCTGAACAGCCCCCTGAAAACTCTGGCAAATAAATGGCTGGCAAGCATCAGCCGTCAGCCGTGATTCAATCGGACCAACATCCAGGGAGGATCAAGCATCATGCAATTAACTGAAAGACACCTTATCGACATCATGCCCAACGCCCGCTCCCAAGCGGGCGTTTTTGTTTCGCCGCTCAATACCGCCATGGCCAGGCAACGCATCGATACGCCCAAGCGCATCGCTGCATTTCTGGCGCAGGTCGGTCACGAGTCGGGCCAATTGCGTTACGTGCGCGAACTGGGCAACAACCAATACCTGAACAAATACGACACTGGCACCCTGGCGCTGCGTCTGGGCAATACGCCCGAGGCGGATGGCGACGGGCAAAAGTACCGGGGGCGTGGGCTCATTCAAATCACCGGTCGCGCCAACTATCGACAATGCAGCCTCGGCTTGTTCGGCGATGAGCGTTTGTTGTCCTTGCCGGAATTGCTTGAACAGCCGCAATGGGCGGCTGAATCGGCGGCGTGGTTCTGGGCGCAGAAGGGCCTGAATGAACTGGCCGACGCGGACCAGTTCAACACCATCACCCGGCGAATCAACGGCGGGTTGAACGGTTTGCAGGATCGTCTGGAAATCTGGGCGCGGGCGAGGGCGGTGCTATGTCCGGCTCCTGGCGGGTGATTGGCCTGTTGTTGCTGGTGGCCGGGGCTTTTGCTGCGGCGTGGCAGTTTCAGGACTGGCGCTACGGGCGTCAATTGGCCGAGCAGGCGCGGTTAAACGCCGAAACGCAAAATCAACTGACACAAGCTGCCGCGAACGCGCAACAGGCCGAGCAGGATAAACGCCTGGCACTGGAGCAACGACTCGCGGCCAGTGAACAAACCCATTATCGAGCGCTGAGCGATGCCCAACGTGATCAGGATCGCCTGCGCGATCGCCTTGCTACTGCCGATGTGCGGCTGTCAGTCCTTCTCGACGCCGGCGACGTTGCCCACGGCTGTGCGGTGCCAGCCACCGCCGGCACCGGCGGCGTGGATTCTGCAACCTTACGCGCCCGACTTGACCCGGCGCATGCTCAACGAATTGTCGCCATCACTGACACCGGCGACCGTGGATTGATTGCCTTGCAGGCCTGTCAGGCCTATGTCAGAGCGTTGGCGCCCGAACATTTTGAATGATTCTGTGTATTGAAAGCGCGTCCGGCTCGTGTACGGTGAAGGCATTCCACACGATCCGGAGCTCGCCGTGAAAGAGATCACCCAACTGGCCGCCGAACTGGGCCGACGTCTGCAAGTGCTCAATGCTCACGTCACCACCGCAGAGTCTTGCACCGGTGGCGGGATCGCCGAAGCGATCACGCGGATTCCGGGCAGTTCGGCCTGGTTTGAAGCTGGGTATGTGACGTATTCCAATCGACAGAAAACCCGGCAGCTGAATGTGCCGGGGGATTTGTTCGAGACGGTCGGTGCGGTCAGTCGCGAAGTGGTCGAAGCCATGGCGCGCGGTGCACAGCAGCACAGCCTGGCGCATTTTGCCGTGGCGGTCAGTGGAGTGGCCGGTCCCGACGGTGGCACGCCGAACAAGCCGGTGGGCACGGTGTGGTTGGCCTGGGGTGTTGGCGACGCGATTTACAGTGAGGTTCAGCACTTCCCCGGCAACCGTGATGAAGTCCGCCGACAAACGGTCAAGGCCGCGCTAGAGGGGCTTGTGCGACTAGCGGCACGAGAAATCGAAAATCAGGGGTAGGCGATCTTCGAACGCTGTGGAATAATACTGGCTACTTATACAGGTGTTGGCCGTCAGGCCTTATTGATTACGTGAGGACTTTAATGGACGACAACAAGAAGAAAGCCTTGGCTGCGGCCCTGGGTCAGATCGAACGTCAATTCGGCAAGGGTGCCGTGATGCGTATGGGCGATCAGGACCGTCAGGCGATCCCGGCTATCTCGACTGGCTCTCTGGGTCTGGACATCGCGCTCGGCATTGGCGGCCTGCCAAAAGGCCGTATCGTTGAAATCTACGGTCCTGAATCCTCCGGTAAAACCACACTGACCTTGTCCGTGATCGCTCAGGCGCAAAAAGCCGGCGCGACCTGCGCATTCGTCGACGCCGAGCACGCCCTCGATCCAGAGTACGCCGGCAAGCTGGGCGTCAACGTTGACGACCTGCTGGTTTCCCAGCCGGACACTGGTGAACAAGCCCTGGAAATCACCGACATGCTGGTGCGCTCCAACGCCGTTGACGTGATCATCGTCGACTCCGTGGCAGCACTGGTACCGAAGGCTGAAATCGAAGGCGAAATGGGCGACATGCACGTCGGCCTGCAAGCACGTCTGATGTCTCAGGCGCTGCGTAAAATCACCGGTAACATCAAGAACGCCAACTGCCTGGTCATCTTCATCAACCAGATCCGTATGAAGATCGGTGTGATGTTCGGCAGCCCGGAAACCACCACCGGTGGTAACGCGCTGAAGTTCTACGCCTCGGTTCGTCTCGACATCCGCCGTACCGGCGCGGTGAAGGAAGGCGACGAAGTGGTCGGCAGTGAAACCCGCGTCAAGGTTGTGAAGAACAAGGTAGCTTCACCGTTCCGTCAGGCCGAATTCCAGATTCTTTACGGCAAGGGCATCTACCTCAACGGTGAGATGATCGACCTGGGTGTGCTGCACGGTTTCGTCGAGAAGTCCGGTGCCTGGTATGCCTATGAAGGCACCAAGATCGGTCAGGGCAAGGCCAACTCGGCCAAGTTCCTGGCGGACAACCCGGAAATCGCCGCGAAGCTCGAGAAGCAGCTGCGTGACAAGCTGCTGTCGCCAGCAGTGATCGCGGACTCCAAGGCCTCGGCGGTCAAAGAGACCGAAGACGACCTGGCCGACGCTGACCTCTGAGTGCAGCGATGACCACCGCGGTATTGGATACCCTCGTCGCGGTGCGGCGAACCGCCATGGACCTGCTCGCACGCCGCGAGCATGGTCGAGTCGAGTTGACGCGTAAGTTGCGTCAGCGCGGCGCCGAGGCGGAGCTGATCGAAACAGCCCTCGACCGACTTACGGAAGAGGGGCTGCTTTCCGAGGCGCGATACCTTGAGAGCTTTGTTTCCTACCGAGCCCGTTCCGGCTATGGCCCTTTGCGAATTCGTGAGGAGCTCAGCCAGCGGGGCTTGCAACGTACCGATATCGAAATCGCCCTGCGCGAAAGCGGTATCAATTGGCAGGCGCAGCTTCAGGACACGTGGCAACGCAAGTTCTCCGGACATTTACCGATTGATGCTAAAGAGCGAGCCAAGCAAGGCCGGTTTCTAGCGTATCGGGGTTTCTCGATGGAGATGATCAACCGCTTGTTCAGTGGTCGAGGGATGGACGATTAAACCGATTCAATAAAAACGGCCCGCTATTTTTAAATAGCGGGCCGTTTTTTTTTGCCTTCAGATCACGTTGGAAGGTTCGCGCGAGCGTTGTGCGGTGGGCGGTTTTGAATCCGCCCAGTTTTCCGGCAGGTTGATGAAGTCCACCAACTCTCTCAGGCGACCATGGGTGCGGCCATTGAAGGCGAACGCCAGCCGCGCGAGATGGCTGTACTGCGCATCGTCGTGTTCTTCACCGTTGTAGGCATGTTGATGAAACTGGTCGCTCAGGCATAGATCAGCGAACTCTTCCTGCATCTGCGCCAGTGCCTGGTCGCTGAGCTTGTGGTTCATGCGGATCACAAATTGGCGCTTGAGCCAGCGGCTGGAGTGGAAGTTGCTGTAAAACTGATTGATCTCCTCCACCGCCTCTTCAACGCTGTAGACCAGTCGCATCAGCTTCATGTCGGTCGGCAGAATATAGCGGTTTTCTTCCAGCTGATTGCGGATGAAATCCAGCGCTCCTTGCCAGAACGTCCCGCCCGGTACATCCAGCAACACCACCGGCACCAATGGGCTTTTCCCGGTCTGGATCAGCGTCAGCACTTCCAGCGCTTCATCAAGGGTGCCAAACCCGCCCGGGCAGAGCACCAGCGCATCAGCCTCTTTGACGAAGAACAGTTTGCGGGTGAAGAAAAAGTGAAACGGCAACAGATTGTCAGTGCCATCGACGGTGGGGTTGGCATGTTGCTCGAAGGGCAGGGTGATGTTGAAACCCAGGCTGTGATCTCGGCCGGCTCCTTCGTGGGCGGCGGCCATGATGCCGCCGCCGGCGCCGGTGATGACCATCATGTCCGCACGCGTCAGCGCTGCGCCGAGTTCGCGGGCCATCGCGTATAGCGGATGTTCCACCGGCGTGCGTGCCGAGCCGAACACGGTGACTTTGCGCCGGCCCTTGAATTGCTCAAGCACGCGGAACGCCTGCTCCAGTTCACGCAGGGCTTGCAGGGTGATCTTGGCGTTCCAGCGGTTGTGATCTTCCTGGGCCATGCGCAGCACGGTGAGGATCATGTCGCGATAGATAGGGATGTTCGGGCTGTTGGGGGACACATGATTGAGTTGTGCTTCGACCTGACTGATAAGGTCGCCGCTTTCCTGAAAATGACGGCTCAAGAGGTCATTCGGTTGATAAGGCATTCAACGTCTCCTTCTGCACAGAGCGGGTAGCCCTGACGACCAGCGTCGGGGCCGCACTGCAAAAACACACAGGGCCGGCAGTTCCATTTCTGCCGTTAACGAATGATCGGGAATACTCTCAATCTAGACCCTTGCACGCATTCGCGCTGACTTGAACAGTGCGCTGTAACGTTTTGCCTGGCAACCGCTTGCTGATTTGCGACAAAGTCTCGCCGCTCGTCTGAACGTGTCGCGAAGGGCCATCACTCTGATTTACTCAAATACAGATGTCGCAAGACAACCTTGCGTTTGCGCAAGGCCAGGTAATTCAAGGATTCGTGGGTGGCAAGGAGGCGGGATGCATGGCCAGAGTGATTCTGGAGATCGATACGCAGCTGTATCGAATGTTGCAAGAGTCGGCCAAGACCAATCAATTGAGTCTCGAGGAAGAGTGCTGCCGACGATTGGCCGGCGGCGAGCGTCGCTCGCGCTATCTGCAGGCTCTGGTGGCGGAATTGCGCGCCGAGGATGAACAGCGGCGCGCTAACGCTTCGCGCTGATTACTTTTTCTTCGCAGGTGCAGCTTTCGGGCAATCGGATTCCTGGTAGCTGGCCGAGCCGATCGCTTTGTTGGTTTTCACTTCGGTGAAGTCGTAACGCATGATCGCGCCCTTGGCCATCAGCTTGCGGTACGACGGGTTGTTGCACACCGACGCGCCCAACTGGAAATACACAGCCTTGGGATCGGCGCGCATCTTGTCGGCGTGGCTCTTCTGCACGCTCAGATGGTTGATCAGCTGCGTACCCTCGACGGTGTAGCCTTGATCAAGAATGTCTTCATTGATTGCCCGTGGCGTGCCGACGCTGCTTTGGGCGGCGACGTTGCGCAGCTCTCGGTTCAGATTCTGCTCACTCAGGGACGCAGCCTGAGCGGTAAAGGACGACGCCAGCAGAATGGCAGCGGTGGGAACGATAAGGCGCAGCATGAAACTCTCCTGATTCGGTGACTGGTTGGTTCGACCCGTCACGGGGCGGTGCGTTCAGTGGCGGCGAATTATAGGGGAGCCGGTCTGGACGGTACAGGCTTGTGGCCGTCGCTCTGGTAAACTGCCGGCCTTTATTGCCCTGCCGAGTGTCATTCGTGTCAAGTTTCCCTGTCTGCCGGTGTCGCCTGCGATGAACCATGCCCCCAACGCCGTGGCCCGCCTGCGCGATCAGCGCGAAGACGAAGGCATCAAGCCGATTCAGGCGCGCGGGTTCCGCTCCGAGCGCTGCCGTGATTGCCGAGTGATCATCAGCCATTGCCTGTGCGCGTGGCGGCCGAGCGTCGACACCCGTTCCGGCGTGTGCCTGATCATGACCGGCAAGGAAGTATTCAAACCCAGCAACACCGGCTGGTTGATTGCCGACGTGGTGCGCGACAACCACGCGTTCATCTGGTCACGCACCGAGCCCGATCCGCAAATGCTGGCGCTGCTCAACGACTCGCAATGGCAGCCGTATCTGGTGTTTCCGGGGGAATATGTCGAACCGTCGCGGGTGACCAATACGGTGACAATCGATAGCTGCAAGCGTCCGCTGTTCATTCTGCTCGATGCGACCTGGACCGAGGCGCGGAAGATCTTCCGCAAGAGTCCGTATTTCGACCGCTTGCCGATCCTCAGCCTGCTGCCCGACAAACTCTCGCGTTATCGCTTGCGCCGTTCCACCCGTAGCGAGCACCTGTGCACCGCTGAAGTCGCGGCGTTGTGCCTGGAACTGGCTGGCGACAGCGCTGCCGCCTCGGCGCTGGACGCCTATTTCGATGTGTTCAGCCAGCATTACCTCGGTGCCAAGCAGCAACTGGACATGAATGAATCGACTCCCGCGCACGCCGAGCTTTTGCCTTATATACGAAAGCCGCAGCCGGAGTTGGCCCGATAGTGGCCCATACTGTCGACAGCGCTGGCCATCTTGCTTGACCACCCCGGCTTCGCTGGGCATGCTTGGCGCCGTTCAGGGAGCGGCCAAGGTTTGCAACGCCGTGTTTGCTGTTGATTGGCGTTGAACGTGCCCCTGTGGACAGCGCTTCGAAGCGCTGTCTCGAGTTGCTTTGGCCAGAGCGGAATGCACCGCGTCTGCCATCAAAAACAGGATCATTTGAAAAATGGCCACATACGACATCCTGATTGCCGATGATCACCCCCTGTTTCGCAGCGCCCTGCACCAGGCGGTGACGCTGGGCCTTGGCCCGGATGTGCGGCTGGTGGAAGTGGCGAGCATCGCCGAACTGGAAACTCGCCTGACCGAAAAGGCTGACTGGGACCTGGTCCTGCTGGATCTGAACATGCCTGGTGCCTACGGTTTTTCCGGGCTGGTGCTGCTGCGCGGGCAGTATCCGCAGATTCCGGTGGTGATGGTCTCGGCCCAGGAAGAAGCGTCGGTGATGGTCAAGTCCCGCGAGTTCGGCGCCAGTGGCTTTATTCCCAAGTCCAGCGACCTCAGCGTGATTCAGGAAGCGGTGCGCAAAGTGCTCGATGGCGACGTGTTCTGGCCACCGCAAGCCTTCGAAGCGGTGAGCGTGTCGGATGAGGCGAAAGCCGCCAGCGATGGTCTTGCCAGCCTGACGCCGCAACAGTTCCGCGTGCTCACCATGGTCTGCGAAGGTCTGCTGAACAAGCAGATAGCCTATGAGCTGAGCGTGTCGGAAGCGACCATCAAGGCCCATGTCACGGCGATCTTTCGCAAATTGAACGTGCGCACTCGCACGCAAGCGGCTTTACTGCTGCAACAACTTGAGTCAATTCCGAGCCAATAACGGCCGGCGATTTCACGCTTTTTTGACTTTTGTTGATCTAGCTTCCCCACTCCTTTTTGGTTGGTTTCTTCCTTATGTCACCTTTCAAGGGCCAGACCGGCCTGAAACGCATCCTCAACGCGTCCGGCTATTCGCTCGATGGCCTGCGCGCCGCCTTCACCGGCGAAGCGGCGTTCCGTCAACTCGTACTGCTCAATGTCGTGCTGATTCCGCTGACATTCTTCCTCAATGTCAGCCGTGTCGAACAAGCGGTATTGATCGCTGTTTGCTTGCTGGCGCTGATTGTCGAGCTGCTTAATTCGGCGGTTGAAGCGGCGATTGATCGCATCTCGCTGGAATTGCACCCGTTGTCGAAGAATGCCAAGGACATGGGCAGCGCCGCGCAGTTCGTGGCGTTGAGCATGATCGGACTGGTGTGGGCGGTGATTCTGCTTTAAGCGATGGTCGGCAAGACGATCTCGTCGCTGCGCTGCACCCCGGCGGTGAATGCGCGGCACAGCTCGAGGAACTCGCGCATGGCCGAAGTCTGGTACTTCTGTTTGTGCCAGATGAAATAGAACTGCCGCGCCAGGTCCAGATCCGGCGTCTCGACCGGCACCAGACTGCCGCGGCGGAAGGCATCGCGCAGCGCCAGCCGCGATATGCAGCCAATCCCCAGGCCTGATTCCACCGCGCGTTTGATCGCTTCGGTGTGTTTCAGCTCCAGACGAATGTTCAGCGCGCTGCGATGGTGGCGCATGGCTTGATCGAAGGTAAGGCGCGTGCCGGAACCCTGTTCGCGGAGAATCCACGCCTCGTGGGTCAGCTCTTCCATCGTCGCGCTGCCGCGCTTGGCCAACGGATGCTGCGGCGCGCAGAACACCACCAGTTCATCTTCGACCCAACTCTGCACTTCGATGTCGGGGTGGCTGCAATCGCCTTCTATAAGACCCAGATCAATTTCATAGTGGGCGACTTGTTGCACGATATTCGCAGTGTTCTGCACGTGCAGCTTGACCTGACTTTCCGGGTGGCGCTGCATGAAGCTGCCGATCAGCAGGGTCGCCAGGTAGTTGCCAATGGTCAGCGTCGCCCCCACGGATAAAGAGCCGAAACCGGATTTGCCATTGAGCAGGTCTTCGATTTCCTTGGCCTGATCGAGCAGGGCCACCGCTTGCGGCAACAGTTGTTTGCCGAGGGCGTTGAGGCTCAGGCGTTTGCCGGCACGGTCGAACAGCTGGCAACTGGACTGGCGCTCAAGCTCGGTGATCGAAGTGCTGGCCGCCGATTGCGAGAGGTTGAGCAGACCCGCAGCACGGGATACGCTTTCCTGCTGGGCGACGGCGACGAAAACTTGCAGTTGACGGAGAGTAAATCGCATATCGATATAACCGATAACCCTTATCTTAATAATCCAGTTAACAGATATTGTCGTCGCTATTAGAATGCGATGCAATTGCGCACGTTAAGCCTCAACGAGCCGCGCAGACCAATCTCCAGGAGTCAAACGTACATGAGCAACATGAACCACGAGCGTGTCCTCAGTGTTCATCACTGGAACGACACTCTGTTCAGCTTCAAGTGCACCCGCGATCCGGGTCTGCGCTTCGAGAACGGTCAGTTCGTGATGATCGGCCTGCAACAGCCCAACGGCCGCCCGCTTATGCGCGCTTACTCGATCGCCAGCCCGAACTGGGAAGAGCATCTCGAGTTCTTCAGCATCAAGGTACAGGACGGTCCGCTGACCTCCCAACTGCAGCATTTGAAGGAAGGCGACGAGATCATCATCTCGAAGAAGCCTACCGGCACTCTGGTGCTCGACGACCTGAACCCGGGCAAGCATTTGTACCTTCTGAGCACCGGCACCGGTCTGGCGCCGTTCATGAGCGTCATTCAGGACCCGGAAACCTACGAGCGCTTTGAAAAAGTGATCCTGGTTCACGGCGTACGCTACGTCAACGAAGTCGCCTACCGCGAATTCATCACCGAGCACCTGCCGCAGAACGAGTTCTTCGGCGAAGCGCTGCGTGACAAGCTGATCTACTACCCGACCGTGACCCGCGAGCCTTTCGAAAATCAGGGCCGCCTGACCGACCTGATGCGCAGCGGCAAGCTGTTCAGCGACATCGGCCTGCCACCGATCAACCCGCAGGACGACCGCGCGATGATCTGCGGCAGCCCGAGCATGCTCGACGAGACCAGCGAAGTGCTCGACAGCTTCGGCCTGAAGATCTCGGCACGGATGCGCGAGCCGGGTGATTACCTGATCGAGCGTGCGTTCGTAGAGAAGTAAGCACCACAGAGAGCCCCCATTGCCTTGCAGGCAATGGGGGCTTTTTTATGCCCGATACATTTCCCCATGTTTGCGAAAATCTCCTGTAGGAGCTGCCGAAGGCTGCGATCTTTTGATCTTGTTTTTCAAGGCAAAATCAAGAGATCGCAGCCTTCGGCAGCTCCTACATTGACCGCGAGCATCAAGCCCCAGCCGGGATGACTTCCAGCACGCAAATCTGCGCAGGCGTCGGATAATGCCAGCGCACGTCGAGATCCCAGAACTGCGCGCCATATTCACGTTCCGGCGCCGGTGTCTGATACGCCGGACGCGGATCCTGCGCCAGGCACTGTTCAATCAACGCAACCAAGGGCTCATCCAGGCGCTGTGCGTGTATGTGCGCCTGTTGCAGCGCCGAGTTCGCCCACTGCACGTCGATCAACTGCGGCGACGCGCTGGCGATGTGGTTGGTCGCGCCCGGGATGATATCGGCGTACGGCACATAGGGTTTGATATCCAGCACCGGCGTGCCGTCGAGCAGATCGATCCCGGAAATAAACAGCCTATCGGCTTCGACCCTGTCCAGTTTCACCACCGACTGGCCAATGCCGTTCGGCCGGTGCGTCGCGCGGGTGGCGAACACGCCCATCGACTTGTTGCCGCCCAGACGCGGCGGGCGCACCTTCAGGCGTGGCTTGTCTTCCAGGGCCTGATGGAACAGAAACAATAGCCAGACGTGACTGACCTGCTCCAGCCCCTGCACGGCGTCACCCTGATCGAACGGCGCGACCAGTTCCAGCACGCCACGGGCAGCCGGGGCCAGTTGTGGCTGGCGGGGAATGGCGAACTTCTCCTTGAAACAGGAGCGCACGAAGCCGATGGGGGAGACGCTGTAAGTCATGGTCTGGGATCGAAGCGGGGTAGGGCGGGCATGATAACCCGGCTCGCTTCAAGTCTGGTGCTGACATGGCTGGCCTCTTCGCGAGCAGGCTCGCTCTCACAGTGGATCTATGTCGGGCACAAATCCTGTGGGAGCGAGCCTGCTCGCGAATGCCGCACCGCCGACCTACAGGCTGAACCCACCATCCAGCGGAATGATATTCCCGGTCATGTAAGCCCCGGCGGTACTCGCCAGGCTGATCGCCAGCGCCGCCATCTCTTCCTCACGGCCCCAGCGCTTCATCGGAATCAGCGCCGTATCGTCAGCCAACGCTTGCTGATCGTTACCAATATGCTGGGTCATCTTGCTCGGAAAGCGTCCCGGCGCAATCACGTTGACGTTGATGTGCTGGCTCACCAGTTCCCGGGCGAGAATTCGCGACAGCTGATGCAGCGCCGCTTTGCTCGGTCCATAGGCGTAAGCCTGCTCGCCAAACGAAGAAATCCCCGCCACCGAACCGATATTGATGATCCGCGCCGGATTTGCCGCCGAGCCCGCCTTGCGCAGCAGCGGCAAGAACTGCTGGATGCAGCTGAACACCGAGGTCACGTTGAGCTGCATGACTTTCTCCCAGCCCTTGACCGGATAGCTCTCCAGCGGCGCGCCCCACGTGGTGCCGGCGTTGTTCACCAGAATATCCAGATGAGTGATCTGCTCGCCCAGGCGCGCGGCCAATTCGCGCACGCCGTCTTCGGTGGCAAGATTCGCCGCCATGCCGTGGCAAGTGCCCAAGGCGCCAAGTTCTTCGGCGGTTTGATGGCAGGCTTCGACGTCGCGCGAGCACACGTAGACATAAGCGCCCGCCTCGACGAAAGCCTTGGCGATCATTTTGCCGATACCACGGGTGCCGCCGGTCACCAGAGCGGTGCGGCCTTGCAGGGAAAAGTAGGGATGCATGGCGAGTCCTGAGTGCTAGAGATCAATACACCCTAGTCGTCAGTCGCGAAAAGCGGAGCCACTATTTTTGCAGGGAATGAGGGGCCATGCGGCCAGCTTCGAGTTGCAAGCGGCAAGCGGCAAGCGGCAAAGTAAAAACAGTACTCCGCCTTGCCGCTTCTAGCTTCTAGCTTGCAGCTTGCAGCTTGCAGCTGCTATCAGGCTCTCACGCGCAGCGTGAGCCCTTTGAGGAAGTTGCGCAGCAACTGATCGCCGCACGGGCGATAGTTGGTGTGGCCGACCTTGCGGAACAGTGCGCTCAGTTCAGGCTTGGATACCGGAAACTCGGCGGCCTTGAGGATCGCGTGCATGTCGTCTTCTTTCAGTTCGAAGGCCACGCGCAGCTTTTTCAGGATGATGTTGTTGGTCACCGGCACTTCGATCGGCTGCGGCGGACGACTTTCGTCCTTGCCGCGTTTGAAGATCACCAGGCCATCAAGGAAGTGGGCGATGACTTCGTCCGGGCAGCGCACGAAACCTTCTTCGTCTTCTTCTTTCTTGTCGAGCCAGGTCACCACGTCGGCGAGCGCTACGTCCATGCCGCCGAGTTTGATGATCTCGACGACTTTCTTGTCGCTGATGTCGAGCATGTAGCGCACGCTGCGCAGTACGTCGTTATGAACCATGTCGGTAATCCTGATGCGTTGTGGGCAGCGCTCGCGAGCGCTGCCGGAATGTGTGGCGGCAGGGAAGTCTCAGAACTTCTCTTTGCCGGACAGGTAGCGCCATTGGCCAACCGGGACCTTGCCGATCGAGACGCCGCCGATACGGATGCGGCGGATGCCGATGACCTTCAAACCAACCGCCTCGCAGAACTGCGCGATGATTCCCGGCTGCGGGTTTTTCATGGCGAAGCGCAGACGGTTTTCGTTCTGCCAGCTGGCCTTGACCGGCGGCAGCTCCTTGCCCTTGTGCGTCAGGCCGTGTTGCAGGCGGTTGAGGCCGTGGGCAGCCATCTCACCTTCGACTTCGACGATGTATTCCTGCTCGATCTTCGCAGCATCCGCGGTGAGCTTGCGGAGGATTTTCCAGTCCTGGGTGAACACCAGCAGACCGCTGGCTTTGGGTTGCAGGTCGGCGCTGGCGGTCAGGCGCAGGAAATGCCCGCGCAACGGACGCTTGCCGTAGCGGTGCTCTTCGCTGAGGGTTTCGGCGCTGAGCGACTGCATGGCAGTGTCGACATCCATGCCGGCGGGCGCATTGAGCAGGATGGTCACCGGCTCCGGCGCGGTGGCCTTGGCGTCCTTGTCGAGCTCGACTTTCTGCTCGCCAACCTTGAATTGCGGCTCATCGATGACTTCGCCGTCCACAGTGACCCAGCCGCCCTCAATGAACAGCTCGGCCTCCCGGCGGGAGCAACCGACCAGTTCGATGAGGCGTTTGGAGAGGCGAATCGGGTCAGTCATGACAGGGCCGTAACAAAAAAGGGGTGGGCATTGTACCTGTGTGGAAGCGGTTAAGCCCGGTTCCATTTGCAGGCGCTGTATTCAATGTGGGAGCGAGCCTGCTCGCGAAGGCGTCCTGCCAGTCTATGTGTGCAGTGACTGGTACACCGCATTCGCGAGCAGGCTCGCTCCCACAGGGGTTCCATGGTGTGTCAGCCGGTGCTTGAGCGCTGCTGGGACTGTCGCAAACGCATATGCAGCAACGGGTAGGGCTGGCCCATGCCATCGACCTCGGAGCGTCCGATCACCTCGAAGCCCTGTTTCTCGTAAAACCCCAGCGCCTGCGGGTTCTGTTCGTTGACGTCGAGTTCGTCGGCGTTCAGCCGTTCGATCGCATATCTGAGCAACTGTTTACCTAAACCACGGCCACGATGGTCGGGATCGATGAACAGCATTTCGATCTTGCCCGCCGCCACTCCGGCAAACCCGGTGATGCGCTGTTGGGGATCTTTGGTGCAGATCAGCATCACCGCGTCGAGATAGCGGGTAAGCACCAGATTGCGCAGCAGCTCGATGTAACTGTCCGGCAGGAATTGATGAGTCGCACGGACCGAGGCCTCCCAAACCCGGGTCAGTTCTTCGTAATCGCTGATTTTCGGTGTGTGAATGACCGGATGCTGACGCATGTGCGTGTGCCTCTTGTGCGGTTCAAGGGAGTCCGTCCCCCGCTAAACGATAGCCGCAAAAAAGCCCCGCATCTCGGAAAAAGAGCGGGGCTTTTTGTATTTGTTGCGGTGTCTGGCTGGCTGTCCGTGTTGCCTGCAAGAGCTTTCCCCCTCAACCCAACCCTCTCCCCCAGAGGGGGCGAGGGGAAGGGAGCTGATCTTCGTGCTGTTCAAAACCTGAGTTCGACTCGATATTTCAAGTCGCCGCAATTCGAAAGAACACCTCGATCAGTCCCACTCCCTCTGGGCGAGGGAAAGGGAGCTGATCTACGTGCTGTTCAAAAGCCTGAGCACGACTCGAACGTTCAGGTCGGTGCAGCACGCAAGAACACCTCGATCAGTCCCCTCTCCCTCCGGGAGAGGGCTAGGGTGAGGGGCTTTTGATCTTCAGATCAGATCTGCTCAGCCCACAGGTCATACTCGTCAGCGTCAGTCACCTTGCACCAGACCTTGTCGCCAGGCTTCAGGTTGCTGCCATTGTCGATAAACACGTTGCCATCGATTTCCGGTGCATCGAAGAAGCAGCGGCCGACCGCGCCTTGTTCGTCAACCTCATCCACCAGCACTTCGATCTCGCGACCAATGCGCATTTGCAGACGCGCCGAGCTGATCGCCTGCTGGTGCGCCATGAAGCGCTCCCAACGATCCTGCTTGACCTCGTCCGGTACCACTTCCAGATCCAGATCATTCGCTGGTGCGCCGTCCACCGGCGAGTACTGGAAGCAGCCAACGCGGTCGAGCTGGGCTTCGGTCAGCCAGTTGAGCAGGTACTGGAAGTCCTCTTCGGTTTCGCCCGGGAAGCCGACGATGAAAGTTGAGCGGATGATCAGGTCCGGGCAGATTTCGCGCCAGTTCTTGATCCGTGCCAGGGTCTTGTCTTCGAACGCCGGGCGCTTCATCGACTTCAGCACTTTCGGGCTGGCGTGCTGGAACGGGATGTCCAGGTACGGCAGGATCTTGCCGGCGGCCATCAGCGGGATGAGCTCGTCGACGTGCGGGTACGGGTAAACGTAGTGCAAGCGGACCCAGACGCCCAGGGTGCTCAAGGCTTCGCACAGCTCGGTCATGCGGGTTTTCACCGGCGCGCCGTTCCAGAAGCCGGTGCGGTACTTCACGTCAACGCCATAGGCGCTGGTGTCTTGCGAGATCACCAGCAGCTCTTTGACGCCGGATTTGACCAGGCGCTGGGCCTCGTCGAGCACATCACCGACCGGGCGGCTGACCAGTTTGCCGCGCATCGACGGGATGATGCAGAACGAGCAGCTGTGGTTACAGCCTTCGGAAATCTTCAGGTACGCGTAGTGGCGCGGGGTCAGTTTGATGCCTTGCGGCGGCACCAGGTCGATCAGCGGGTTGTGATCCTGACGCGGCGGCACCACTTCGTGCACAGCGTTGACCACTTGCTCGTACTGCTGCGGACCGGTCACGGCGAGCACGCTCGGGTGCACGTCGCGGATATTGCCTTCTTCCACGCCCATGCAGCCAGTAACGATGACTTTGCCGTTTTCCTTGATCGCTTCGCCGATCACTTCCAGCGACTCAGCCTTGGCCGAATCGATGAAACCGCAGGTGTTGACGACTACAACGTCGGCGTCCTGATAAGTGGACACCACGTCATAACCTTCCATGCGCAGCTGGGTCAGGATGCGCTCGGAGTCGACCAGTGCTTTCGGGCAACCCAGAGATACAAAGCCAACCTTTGGATTGGCCGGCGCAGGAGTGGTGGACATGTCTAACCTCGGTGTTTTGTGACGTCGCTTGCATCATGCGCAAACCGACGGATGGGCACTTAGGGCGCGCCTCTGATCAAAAAGTGCGCAATTCTAGCGGCGGGCAACGCACTTGACCAGCTTTATACGGGGAAATACGACGAGTGCTGCGCTATGCTTCGCGCCGTTGAGCTTTACCAATTTCGTGCAGTCAATCATTGGTCTGTAACAACAGGTAAAACAGCGCATGCTGCAATACAAAGCATAGTGCTTCCTTCAAAGAAGCCGGTATCGAGATCAGGAGTGTTGGATGGGTCAGGCAAGTAGTCATGCGGCGGGCGCCGAGGGTTCGGCGAGCAGACCGCTGAGCATGCTGGTCGCGGCGGTCGGGGTGGTTTATGGCGACATCGGCACGAGCCCGTTGTACACCCTCAAGGAAGTGTTTTCCGGCGGCTACGGTGTGCCGGTCAATCACGACGGCGTGCTGGGCATTCTGTCGTTGATCTTCTGGTCGCTGATCTGGGTGGTCTCGATCAAATACATGATGTTCGTCCTGCGCGCCGACAACCAGGGCGAGGGCGGCATCATGGCCCTCACTGCACTGGCACGGCGGGCAGCGGCGGGGCGCAAGCGTCTGCGCACGCTGCTGGTGGTCTGCGGGCTGATCGGCGCGGCGCTGTTCTACGGCGACAGCATGATTACTCCGGCGATCTCGGTGTTGTCAGCGATCGAAGGCCTCGGCCTGGCGTTTGATGGCATCGACCATTGGGTGGTGCCGCTGTCATTGGTCGTGCTGGTCGCGCTGTTTCTGATTCAGCGCCACGGTACCGCGCGGATCGGCATCCTGTTCGGGCCGATCATGGTCACCTGGTTCGTCGTCCTCGGCGCCCTTGGCGTGTACGGCATCAGCCATACCCCGGAAGTGCTGCACGCGATCAATCCGATGTGGGCGGTGAATTTCTTCATCGTGCATCCGGGCATGGGCGTGGCGATTCTCGGCGCCGTGGTGCTGGCGCTGACTGGTGCCGAAGCGCTGTACGCCGACATGGGTCACTTCGGCCGCAAGCCGATCGCCCGCGCCTGGTTCCTGCTGGTGCTGCCGGCGCTGGTGCTGAATTACTTTGGCCAGGGCGCGTTGCTGCTGGAAAACCCGGACGCGGCGCGTAACCCGTTTTATCTGCTGGCACCAAGCTGGGCGCTGATTCCGCTGGTCGGTCTGTCGACCTTGGCCACGGTGATCGCCTCGCAAGCGGTGATTTCCGGCGCGTTCTCCCTGACCCGTCAGGCGATCCAGCTCGGCTACATTCCGCGCATGTACATCCAGCACACCTCCAGCGACGAGCAGGGCCAGATCTACATCGGCGCGGTGAACTGGGCGCTGATGGTCGGCGTGGTGCTGCTGGTGATTGGCTTCGAATCCTCCGGCGCTTTGGCCTCGGCCTACGGCGTGGCGGTGACCGGCACCATGCTGATGACCACCATTCTGGTCTCGGCGGTGATGCTGCTGCTGTGGAAATGGCCGCCGATCCTCGCGGTGCCGGTGCTGCTCGGCTTCCTGCTGGTCGACGGCCTGTATTTCGCCGCCAACGTGCCGAAGATCGTTCAGGGCGGCGCCTTCCCGGTGATCGCCGGTATCGCCCTGTTCGTGCTGATGACCACCTGGAAGCGCGGCAAACAACTGCTGGTCGAACGCCTCGACGAAGGCGCGCTGCCGCTGCCGATCTTCATCAGCAGCATCCGCGTGCAACCGCCGCATCGCGTGCAGGGCACCGCCGTGTTCCTCACCGCACGCTCCGATGCCGTGCCGCACGCGCTGTTGCACAACCTGCTGCATAACCAGGTGCTGCATGAGCAGGTGGTGTTGCTGACCGTGGTCTACGAAGACATCCCTCGCGTACCGCCATCGCGGCGTTTTGAAGTTGAGGCGCACGGGGAGGGCTTCTTCCGGGTGATTCTGCACTTCGGCTTCACCGACGAGCCGGACGTGCCGCAGGCGTTGAAACTGTGCCACCTCGAAGACCTCGACTTCAGCCCGATGCGCACCACCTACTTCCTCAGCCGGGAGACAGTGATCGCTTCTAAACTTGAGGGCATGGCGCGTTGGCGTGAGGCGTTGTTTGCGTTCATGTTGAAGAATGCCAATGGCAATTTGCGCTTCTTCAATCTGCCGTTGAATCGGGTGATTGAGTTGGGAACGCAGGTCGAAATGTAAGCTTGGCCCCAACCCGAAAAGCCCCCGTCAGCCTTGTGGTTGGCGGGGGCTTTTTTGTGCATGCACATAAACCTTCAATCCACCGCATATCCCTGTGGGAGCGAGCCTGCTCGCGAAGGCTTAGTGTCAGTCGAAGCATGTGGTGGCTGAACCATCGCATTCGCGAGCAGGCTCGCTCCCACAGGGTATTGGGTTGAATCAAGAGGTGCGTTCAGACAGATCAGCTTCAGATTCAGTCTTCGTGCGCGCAGGTCGTGGGATCAACGCCTGAATCACATCATCAATCAAGGCCTTGCCCATCACCGTCAGGTAATGCGCCGCCCAGGCATGACGGTCGGTGTCTCTGATGAAGGCAGCATCCTCGGCGAAGGATTTGGCGAGGGATAGCAGGTCGGAGGATTGGGACAAGGCATCGATGATCGGGATGCCGGCGCGGACATTGAAGAACGCTTGATCCGCGTTGTAGAGGAAAGGGGTGAAGCGATGGTTTTAAGATCAGATGGATTATTCATTGTCAGTTCCCTTGATTTCGAGAGCTGCCGCATCCGATACCAAGCGAATGGGTGGCAGCTGTGCGCAGGTTGGTAAACCGGGGAATCAAGGAAACCGGCACGCCCGAAAGCGTCCCACGCACAGCTGCCATAACACAGGGGCTCGGACGGGATACGCCTGAGTCGTGTCGGGTGCGCTGTTGCGCCTTATTCCACCGGGTTACCAAGCCCGATCGCTGAATGGGTCAGCGACATCCGGAGAGTATCCCGTCAAAAAACAGCGCAATAGAGCGGCACAGCGCCCGAACACGAGTTTCGGAGTTTGCCTACAAGGTCCGTGGGCGTCATCTGATATTGCGAGACTGGAAGTAAACGATACTAAACGTCTGACACGAACTGGCGTGTGCAAATGAGCGAGGCATGTATGACGGCATCCTCGGAACAAGAAAAGCATGATGATCTCGAGAACCTTCGAATTGAAGCCGAAGCGATGGAGCGATTGATCAACCTCGATCCGGCTCAAGCAATCAGTCAAGACGATATGCGGGCAAGATACGCTTGCCGGGACTAACGATTATTTGAGTCCAGCGCAATTCCCCTGTGGGAGCGAGCCTGCTCGCGAAGGCGTAGTGTCAGTCGACGAATCTGTGCACTGGTTCACCGCATTCGCGAGCAGGCTCGCTCCCACAGGGGATTTACGTGGCTGCTGGAATGTAAAAGCCCCTGCAACTGCGAAGTTGCGGGGGCTTTTTGTGGGTGTGGCTCTGATCACTCTTCAGCGACCGAGTCCTTGCTCTGACGCTTCTGGATCAAGTCCACCAAACGCTTGGCCAGCGCAGGATAGTTCTCATCGAAGTGATGACCACCCGGCAGTTTCAACGCCTCGCCGACAGCAGTCTTGTCCGTGCAGCCACTCTCATCCGTCTCTTCTTCACCATAGATGCACACAACCTTCGCCGCTGGCAGCTTGGCCATTTCCGGGCCGGTGGCGGCTTCTTTGCCGGCGTTGCCGAGCCAGCCTTCGACTTCGATTTCGAAGCTGCCGGTGCGGGCGAAGGCGAGCAGGATGATCGCGTCGACGCGTTGCTGTTCGTTCTCTGGCAGGCGGTTGTAGATCGCTGGCAGAACGTCCGCGCCGAACGAGTAGCCGGTGAGGATGAAGCGTTTGGTGCCCCATTTCTGCCGGTAGTGCTGCATCAGTTCGGTGAGGTCCAGGGCGCTTTGTTCCGGGCTCTTGTGCTGCCAGTAGTAGCGCAGGGTGTCGATGCCGACCACCGGGTAGCCGATCTTGGCCATTTCACCGGCAACGTCACGGTCGAGGTCGCGCCAGCCGCCGTCACCGGAGAGGAACAGGGTCACGGTGTCGTTGGCCTGCCCGGCTGGGACTTCCACGACCGGGATCGCCAGGCCGCCGTTGGCCTTGTCGCCGCCGACGAGGATTTTGCGCAGTTCGTTGTTCAGCACTTGCGGCAGGTTGATGTCGTAGTCGCTGATGCTGGTTTCGGCGTTCGGCTGATCGCGCACGAAACCTGCACTGGCGTCGTCGGGGTTGTCGTTCCACGCCACCAGCCAGTGGCCGTGGGCGGCGGATTTCGGCAGCAGGTGGGTGCAGCCGGGTTTTTCCAGGGCCAGATCGACGGAGATGGCCTGCGCCTTGTCGTCCTTCTGTTCCGCCAGCCAGCGCCACGCCAGCACGGCGCCCGGGCCGATGCCGCTGACCAGAGTGGCCGGGCCGTTCAGTTCGCGCAGGCCCGATTGCAGGGCGCGGCTTTGCAGCAGGCAGTCCTTGGGCAGAATCACCTGAACGATCTGCGCCGAGGCGCTGCGGCTCAGGGTGGTCAGTTGTTTTTCAGAGAGTTTCTGGTCGTCGTTGACCGCGACCAGCACCTGCGCCTTGGGCTTGGTGCCCGGGATGACGCGGGTCATGGCGGCGCCATCGGCCGGGGTCAGTTGTTCGACGGTCGGTTCCGGTGCCGGGCGTTTGAGGTACCAGTAACCGCCGCCGGCAATCACGGCCAGCACCAGGAGGGCGGCCAGGATGTACTTCAGGGAGCGTTGAATCATCAGCGTTTCACCAATCCAGTCAAGCCGCCCGCGATCAGGGCAGCAGTGTCGGCCAGCGCCACGAGCGGATCGAGTCCGGCGGGCACGGCCATATAACGGGGTTCCCAATCAGGCTGGAACTTGTCTTTGAAGCGGCGCAAGCCTTGGAAGTTGTACAGCTGCTCACCACGGCGGAAAACCATCGAGCCCAGCCGCTGGGTCAGCGGTGCGCCGCGCCGGGGCTGCAACCCCGACAACGGCACCATGCCCAGGCTGAAGCGCGCGTATCCGTGACTCTTATAGTGTTGAATCAGGCCGACCATCATGAATTCCATGGTCAGCTTCGGCGCTTCCGGGTGTGCGCGCATCAGGTCGAGACTGGCCAGATCGTGGCTGTAGGTCTCGAGCAGATTGGCGAACGCCACCGGGCGGCCTTCAAAGCGAATCACCGCAATGCGGAAGTGCTTCAGGTAATCGTCGCTGAAACGGCCGAGGGAGAAGCCTTTCTCGCGCACGTTCTTGCCGGTCAACCAGGCATCGGAAATGACCTTCAGCTCATCCATCGGCGCCTGACCTGGCTCATGGATTTCCAGCGACAGACCGTCGCGGGTGCCCCGGTTCCAGGTGTAGCGCAGGTCCTTCATCTCCTTGCCCTTGGCTTCCAGATCGAAGCGCAGCAGATCGACCCGGGCTTCTTCGCCGAGCTTGATCGCAGTCAGGCCGATGTCCATGTAGTACGGCAGGTTCTCCGCGCGCACTTGATAGAACACCGGGCGCGTGTGGTGGATGTCGCAGAGGTCGCGGAACTGCCAGATCATTTCCGCCCGTTGCTGGCTCGGCCCGATCGGGTCGTACAGCGCCACCAGACTGCGGCCACGGCGGGCGTACATCAAAAACGCCTCGTCGTTGGGGTGAAACAGCAGTGCCTTGTCACCGGTCAGCGCGAGGCCGCCGTCGGGTTGCGACGAGGCCATGAGAATTTTCGCCGCGCGATCCAGTTCGTCTGGCGTCGGCAAATGAATCACTGGACGCGCGGTGCGCAGCAGCCAGGTCAGCGAAACCACCAGCAGCAAAACGGCGGCGCCTAGCAGCGAGCGCAGGCCACGCGGCGCATCAGCGTCGAGGGTGAACTGCCACCACAGTTGATGGCTGTAGGGCACGTCCTGATAGGCGAACAGCAATAGCCAGGCCGACGCCCCAAGCACACACAGACTGGCGACCAGATACAGCGGCGAAAACGGCAGTTCGGTCAAACGACTCGGGCGGTAGAAGGAGCGGCGGAACACGCCCAGCAATGCCGCCGTCAGTGTCATCAGCGTGGCTTCTTCCCAGTCGAAGCCTTTGAGCAGCGAGAGCAGGGCGCCGACCAGCAGCAGGATGGTGGTCAGCATCCACGCCGCCGACAGGCGCCGGCGCAGGCCTTGGGCGAGCAACAGGCAGAGCACGCCAATCAGGCTGGCGCCGAAGTGCGAGGCGTCGACCAGTCGATGCGGAATCAGAAAACCGATGTGCTCCAGGCGCGTGTCGATCTCCGGGGTCGCGCCGGAAAACAGCAGCACCACGCCCGACAGGAACACCAGCACCGCCAGAATCGGCGCCGCCAGACCGGACGCGGCGCGCATGGTCTGGGTTTGAAACAGGCGTTGACCTTCGTTGATCAGCAGCAATACGCAAGCGACCAGCAGCGGCAAAACTACATAGATCAGGCGATACAGCAGCAGGGCAGCAGCGAGCGGCGCGGCGCCGAGCTTGTCGGCAAACGCGGCGAGCAGAATCGCTTCGAACACGCCAACACCGCCCGGTACATGACTGAGCACACCCGCGGCCAGGGCCAACAGGTAGACCAGCAGGAACGGCGCAAACGGCGGCGCTTCCGGCAGCAACAAATACAGAACGGTGGCGGCAGCCGCGACATCGAGGGCGGTGATCACCAGTTGCAGGAAGGTCAGGCGCCGGCCCGGCAGGCGCAAGGTGCGCCGACCGGCGCGGACCAGCAGATTGTCGGGGTAGGGTTGTTCCGGCAGACGACGGCGATAGATGCCGATCGCCAGGACAGCAGCGAGGATCAGTACCGCAGCAGCGACGGAGCCGAGCAAGACTTCGGACAATCCCAGCGCTTGCGAGGCAGCGGGCAGGTTGCTCAGGGTTGCCAGCGCAGCCAGCGGCGGCAAGGCGCAGCCCAGCGAGAGGCTGGCGAACAACGTCATGTGCGCGACGTCCGACGCACCGACGCCCAATCGCGCATATAAACGATAACGCACCGAGCCGCCGGACAGCAGCGACAGGCCAATCGCATTGCCGATGGCAAACGCGGTGAAACCGCCGAGGGCGAGCGTGCGCGGCGGCAGCTTCACGCCAGCGTAGCGGCTGGCCGACCATTCATAGCCAAGCAGGATGATGAAACCGACCACGGTCGCGCCGATGGCGCCGAGCAGGGCCGGTTTCGGCACGTCGAGAATCGAGTCGTGCAGCGCATAGAGATCGAGCTCGGCGAGCAGATGGCGGCAGGCAATCAGGGCAATGGCAAACAGCAGCAACGTCACCGCCAGACCGATCGGCTGACGGTATTTGCTTAACCGATCCAGCCAGCGCAAACGCTGAGGTTTGATCGGTTGTTCTGCTGTAACGGTGTCTTGTGGATCAGACGAGTTGGCGCGCATCAATCACCTCTTGGATTGTGCGCGACAGGATGGAGGTATCCAGCCAAGTTACCAATCCCTGTAGAAAAAAATAATCACAAAATACTACGCCTCTCGTCGGGCATCGGCGAGGGCAGTTCCTGGATTGCAGAAACCCTGTCTGCGACTCAAGCATAGTCGCAACACAGTACTTCCGATGATCCCCAGCGGTTCACTGCACAGTGACAGATCATTGTTGCGAAAGGACTTTTTCGACAGATACAAAAAAGGCCACTCTTTCGAGTAGCCTTTTTTGATGTTTGGTTGCGGGAGCCGGATTTGAACCGACGACCTTCGGGTTATGAGCCCGACGAGCTACCAGACTGCTCCATCCCGCGTCTGTGTGGCGGCATTCTACAGGCGAACGGCGAGGTGTCAACCGCTAATCCTGGAAAGGATCAAATAACTGCGAAATCGCGGCAAACGGTTGCAGGCGCGCGTTAAGTTTCGGAAATGCAAAGAAATCCTGTTTGTCTCTGCCGGTGTCGCATCACGCTGGTCAGACAAAACAGGCGCGCACAAAAAAGGCCACTCTTTCGAGTAGCCTTTTCTGATGTTTGGTTGCGGGAGCCGGATTTGAACCGACGACCTTCGGGTTATGAGCCCGACGAGCTACCAGACTGCTCCATCCCGCGTCTGTGTGGCGGCATTCTACAGAGGTTCACGAGTGTGTCAACCTTCGATCTGGATAAATCTGTTGAGGTTCAAGCGCTTAGCGTTTTTTTGGCCGAGTGATAAGTGTGCAGGGCAGGCAGCGCAAGGCTTTCAGCTCTATTGACCGCTGATCTCTGATTGAAAAAATGAATTCATCGGAAATCTCCTACGGTCGGAAAAGAACATTCAACCACTGGTGCTATATACAGGTGCCAATGAGATACTGCGGCTCCGGCTTGCTACGTTGTCTTTTTCCGACATGACCCAGCGAAAAATCATCCACATCGACTGTGACTGTTTCTACGCCGCCATCGAGATGCGCGATGACCCGCGTCTGGCCGGCAAGCCACTGGCGGTGGGTGGTTCGGCGGACCGGCGCGGGGTCATCGCCACCTGCAACTATGAAGCACGCGCCTATGGCGTGCGCTCGGCGATGGCCTCAGGGCATGCGTTGAAGCTGTGCCCGGACCTGACCATCGTCAAGCCGCGCATGGATGCTTATCGCGAAGCGTCGAAGGAAATTCATACGATCTTTGCCGACTACACCGATCTGATCGAGCCGCTGTCGCTCGATGAGGCTTACCTGGATGTCTCCGACAGCGCACATTTCGGCGGCAGCGCCACGCGCATCGCCCAGGACATTCGCCGTCGCGTTTCCAATCAACTGCACATCACCGTTTCCGCTGGCGTCGCGCCGAACAAGTTTCTGGCGAAGATCGCCAGCGACTGGAAGAAACCCAACGGCTTGTTCGTGATTACTCCGGATCAGGTCGAGGATTTCGTCAGCGGTCTGCCCGTGAGCAAGCTGCACGGTGTTGGCAAGGTCACTGCCGACAAGCTCGGCAAGCTCGGCATCGTCGACTGCCAGCACCTGCGCGAATGGGGTAGGCTGGCGCTGGTGCGCGAATTTGGCAGTTTCGGCGAGCGCTTGTGGAATCTGGCCCGTGGGATCGATGACCGTTTGGTGCACAACGACAGTCGGCGTCAGTCGATCAGTGTGGAAAACACCTACGATGTTGATCTGCCGGATTTGCGCAGCTGCCTCGACAAATTGCCCGAACTGCTCGACACCCTGAAAAACCGCATGGCGCGGATCGACAGCAGTTATCGACCGGGCAAGCCGTTCGTCAAAGTCAAATTTCATGATTTCACCCAGACCACCCTGGAACAGGCCGGTGCAGGGCGTGACCTGGGCAGCTATCAGTTGATGCTGACGCAGGCGTTCAATCGCGGAGGCAAACCGGTGCGATTGTTGGGGGTGGGGGTAAGGCTGGAGGATTTGCGCGACGGGTTTGAGCAGATGGAGTTGTTTGAGCGGTAGATCGTCAAAGCAAAAGATCGCAGCCTTCGGCAGCTCCTACACCGGGATGGTGTACACCCTGTAGGAGCTGCCGAAGGCTGCGATCTTTCAAGGCTTAATTCGGTCCTGGATCCGCAACCAGACGCCCTGCATCCTTGGCCAAAGACTTGAGAAACTCAGTCTGCAACTCGGGATCATTGCGCGTCAGTTCGATCAGGCTCTGTTCCAGTTCGCTGGCTTCTTCTTCCAGACCCAGTTCCGACAGGCGTTTGACCCGGTGCACCCACTGGCTCACCTCGTCATCTTCCAGATCGTCATAAATCAGCCCGTGCGCTTCCAGCAACTTGCCGCGCAGGTGGCCGCTGAGCATCAATGTCGAGTCGGAATGCACATCGTCCTTGGCGTCTTCGACACTGATCTGCAAGCGGCCGATATGGTTCAGATCATGTTCGGCAAACGGACTGTCGAGCAGGTTCAAGCGCAGCACGCCGTTGCGATCGGTGCTCATGTCGAAGGTCTGCTTGCCGGCCTTGACCTGCACCGGCCGCTCGCTCCACGGCAAGCTCGAATACTCCGTACGCTTGTCGCGCTGGACTTCATCGATGCCCGCGAGGTTCTGCTGCGCGCGACCGTTGGACTGCACGTTCATGAACGGGTTGAGCCCGGCGAAACCGTAGCTCAGCCAGTCCTTGGTAACGCTGTCCGGCAGGTTGCCGAGGGCGAACACATTGACCACGTTGGCACCGACACCACCGACCACGGCCACCGCGCCCAGCGGAATCTCGTAGACTTCGCGCCAGGGTTGGTAAGGCGTATAACGGTCGTAACGGCGGGTGACCTCGAACTCGGTGACTTCAAAAGTCTTCTGCTCGTTGATCTTCACGCGTCGCTGCGGCAGCTCGAGCACCTTGGGCTCGCCGACATCGATCTGCAGGCTGTGATCGAGCAGCTTTCGCTCGACCCGCTCTTCGTGCTCGCTGCGTTGCGACATGTGATTGGCGCAGCCGCTGACCAGCAGGGCGCCGCACAGGGCGGCGCCACCGAGGCCTAAGGTGTTTCGCTTGAACATGACGTCTCTATCTGGTTTCAGCGGCGGATACGGGCCTGAAGGAAGGACACAACATCGGCCACCGGCAAGGCTTGCGCCTCGCCTTCGGTGCGACTCTTGTATTCCAGGTTGCCTTCGGCGAGACCGCGGTCGCTGACCACGATCCGGTGTGGAATGCCGATCAGCTCCATGTCTGCGAACTTTATGCCCGGGCTGGTTTTCTTGTCGCGATCGTCCAGCAGCACTTCGAAGCCGGCCGCCGTGAGGTCGGCGTACAGCTTGTCGGTGGCTTCGCGCACCTGTTCGGTTTCATAGCGCAGCGGTACCAGAGCGATCTGGAATGGCGCCAGGGTGTCGCTCCAGATGATGCCGTTGGCGTCGTTGTTCTGTTCGATCGCTGCAGCCACCACGCGGGAAACGCCGATGCCGTAGCAACCCATTTCCAGGGTCACCGGCTTGCCGTTCTCGCCCAGCACTTCGCACTTCATCGCCTTGCTGTACTTGTTGCCCAGCTGGAAGATGTGCCCGACTTCGATGCCACGCTTGATTTCCAGCGTGCCTTTGCCGTCCGGGCTTGGATCGCCAGCGACGACATTGCGCAGGTCGGCAACGGTCGGAATCGGCAGGTCGCGCTCCCAGTTGACGCCGAAGTAGTGCTTGTCATCGATGTTCGCGCCAATGCCGAAGTCGCTCATCATCGCGACCGAGCGGTCGATGATGATCGGCAACGGCAGGTTCAACGGGCCGAGCGAGCCAGCGCCGGCGCCAATCGCGTCACGCAGTTCGGCATCGGAGGCCATGACCAGCGGGCTGGCCACGCCTGGCTGGTTGGCAGCCTTGATTTCGTTCAGTTCGTGGTCGCCACGAATCACCAGCGCGATCAGCTTGCCTTCTTCTTCGGCGTGGACGATCAGGGTCTTGATGGTCTTTTCAATCGGCAGATTGAATTTTTCCACCAGCGCCGCAATGGTTTTGGTGTCCGGCGTGTCGACCAGACGCAGCTCTTCGGTTGGCGCAGGGCGCGAGGTTTCCCGTGGCACCGCTTCGGCTTTTTCGATGTTCGCCGCGTAGTCAGAACCGTTGCTGAAGACGATATCGTCTTCGCCGGACTCGGCCAGCACGTGGAATTCGTGGGAACCGGCGCCGCCGATCGAGCCGTTGTCGGCTTCTACCGGACGGAATTTCAGACCCAGGCGGGTGAACACGTTGCAGTACGCCTCGTGCATGCGGTCGTAAGTGACCTGCAGCGACGCCTGATCGGCGTGGAACGAGTAGGCGTCCTTCATGATGAATTCGCGGCCGCGCATCAGACCGAAGCGTGGGCGGATTTCGTCGCGGAATTTGGTCTGGATCTGGTACAGGTTGATTGGCAGCTGTTTATAGCTGCTCAACTCGTTGCGCATCAGATCGGTGATCACTTCTTCGTGGGTCGGGCCCGCGCAGAAATCGCGACCGTGGCGGTCTTTGATGCGCAGCAGCTCAGGGCCGTATTCTTCCCAGCGCCCCGATTCCTGCCATAGCTCGGCCGGTTGGGTGCTCGGCATCAACACTTCCAGAGAACCGGCAGCGTTCATCTCTTCGCGAACGATGGCTTCGACCTTGCGCATGACTCGCAGGCCCATCGGCAGCCAGGTGTACAGGCCCGAGGCAAGCTTGCGGATCATGCCGGCGCGCAGCATCAGCTGATGGCTGATCACGACCGCGTCGGAAGGCGTTTCTTTCTGTGTGGCGAGCAAAAATTGACTGGTGCGCATGGTTGGCCGTTGTCGGTTGCTATGACTGGAAATGACGGAGCAGTGTACCGGCGAGTTTTGCTGACGTACAGAAGTGTGGCCGGCGCAGAGGTCCAGCGGCGGGATTCCTCCCGCCGCTGGCGAAGCGTCCTACGATTCTTCGGTGGCGGGCGTCGGTGCGGGTTCCGGCGTTGGGGTCGCGCTTTCGCGGCGGCGTTCCTGAAACCAGTGCAGCGCAATCAGCACCAGCGTCGGCACGCCGAGCAGCGCGGTAATGAGGAAGAAGCTGTGATAGCCGAACTTCTCGACCAACACGCCGGAATAACCACCCATCAAGCGCGGCAGCAGCAGCATGATCGAGCTGAGCAGGGCATATTGTGTGGCGGAGAACTTCAGGTTGGTCAGGCTCGACAGATAAGCGACGAACGCCGAAGTCGCCAGGCCCGAGCTGAAGTTGTCGAGGGAAATGGTCACCACCAGCATCTGCAGGTTCGGGCCCATGTCCGCGAGCATGACGAACAGCAGGTTGGTTCCTGCCGAAGCCACACCGCCAATGAACAGGATCGGCAGGATGCCGAAACGCACGATCAACAGGCCGCCCATGCCGGCGCCGACGAGGGTCATGATCAGGCCGAAGATCTTGCTGACACTGGCGATCTGATCCTTGGTGAAACCCTGGTCGATGTAGAACACGTTGGCCATCACGCCCATCACCGTGTCCGACATGCGGTAGGTGGCGATCAGGCCCAGCAGCAACAGCGCCTGCCAGCGGTAACGCAGAATGAAGTCATTGACCGGCGTCAGCACCGGCGCCAATCCACGCCGGCCCATGGCCGACAGACACATCCCCGTCAGCAGCGTATAGAGGATGGCGCGCAGAAAGGCGCGGTCTTCGAGCAGCAAATCGAGCGGGCTCATGTCGCCGAACAGCACGCCAGCGAAATCGGTGTTGTACAGCTGGGTGAACATTGCCGGTACGGAGACCAGCAACACGATCAGCACGAACACCGACATCAGTTGATGCATGAACGTGTAGCGCCCGGCCTGCAATTGCGTGCGCAGCGGCACGGGCGGCTCGCGCATGAACAGCGTCGTCAGCAGCGCGGGCACCATCAATGCGCCGAACAGCACATAGGTGCCGGTCCACGCTGCATGCTTATAGTTGAAGCCAGTGGAGCCGAAGCCTTCGGCGAAAAACAGCGCGCCGGCGGTGGCGAGCAGGGCGGCGACGCGGTAACCGGACATGTAGCTGGCGGCGAGGGCGGCCTGGCGGCTGTCATCGGCGATTTCCAGACGATAGGCGTCGACCGCGATATCTTGCGTGGCTGAGGCAAAAGCGACGACGACGGCAATCGCGATCAGCCAGGACAGATGCTTCTGCGGATCACAGAAACCCATGCCGATCAGGCCGAGAATCACCAGTGCCTGGGAGAGCACCAGCCAGGAACGGCGGCGGCCGAGCTTGCCCAGCAAGGGCAGGCGCCATTGGTCTAGCAGCGGTGACCAGACCCATTTGAACGCATACGCCAGGCCGATCAGGCTGGCATAGCCGATGGTTTCACGGGCTACGCCCGCTTCACGCAGCCACACGGAGAGCGTCGAGAACACCAGCATGTACGGCAGGCCGGCGGCAAAACCGAGCAACAACAGCACGAGCGTCGAAGGACTGGCATAGGCGGCGAGCGCGGCGCGCCAGGTTTTACGGGGCATGGGCTGAAGTCTGCCTCAAAATTGCGAAAACAAAGCGCGCACTCTAACCGCTGTGCTCTACCGGACGCCAGCCATGGCGCCGAATATCCACACGATTGTTCTGGACGGTGATGCCTTCCATGCGCAACCGCGCGCGTTGTTCATCACCGGAGGGGCTGCCGACCGGCAGGCTGATGCGTCCGCCGGCGCCGAGTACGCGGTGCCAGGGCAGCCTGGTGTCGTCGGGCAACTGGCTCAAGGTTCGGCCGACCCAGCGTGCGGCGCGGCCCAATCCGGCGAGTTCGGCCAACTGGCCATAACTGACGACTTTGCCTTCGGGCACTTGCGCGAGTGTCGAGTAGAGCGCCGTGCGTCGGATTTGCGCATCGTTTTCGACGCTGTCGAGCGGGTCTTTCACGTACGCGGCTCCTGAGCATTGGAGTGATGATGGCGACAAGGGTAATCGCTCGTGGCGCAGTTGAGAAATGAACTCAATTGAAATAGTCCGGTCAGTCCTTGTCTTGGGCAAAATCCTACGGATAATGCCGACCCTTTTCGCCAACTCTGAGCCCGCGATCTGCTTATGTTCCCCAGAACCTTGTTGTGCCTTGCTGTTTTCAGCGCGTCCACGCCCCTGCTTGCCGACACCGTCTGGTTGAAAAACGGCGACAAGCTGAGCGGCACCATCACGGTATTCGATGGCGGCAAGCTGTTGATCCAGACCAAATACGCCGGTGCCGTGGCAATTGACTGGAAAGAGGTCAAGACCCTCGACAGCGATCAGCACTTGCTGGTGAAGCAGGACGCCTACTCTGGCGAAGTGTCGAAATCGCTGACAGCGGCGGACGACGGCAAGGTCACCCTGGCCAACGGCGAGGCGCCGAAAACGGTCGAGCTGGCCAGCATTCAGCAGATCCTCAAGCCCAAGCCGATCGTCACCGACCTTGTATGGAAGGGCAACGTCGATCTGGCGCTGGATTATCAACGCGCCGAGAAAGATACCGACGATTACGACGTCGGCTTCAAGACCTCGGCGCGGCACGGTCGCTGGCGGCATACCGCCGAGGGTGAATACAACCGCGAAGTCCAGGATGCTGAAACCACCACCAACAACTGGCGCGCCGAATACTCCCTCGATCGCTTTCTCACCGACCAATGGTTCTGGCAAGGGCGAATCAACTACAAGCGTGACCACATCGAAGAGCTGGCGCGTCAGCGTGTGGTCGGTACCGGTCCGGGCTACCAGTTCTGGGACGACGAGCTGGGCGCGTTCTCGCTGGGTTCGTTGCTCAACCGCACCGATTACGAGTATCGCGATGGCAGCAAGGACAACTTCTATTCCGTCGCGATGAAGTGGGACTACAACCGCTACCTGATCGGCAAGAAGGTCGAGTTCTTCACCAATGGCGAAGTCGGCAAGCCGTTGTCGGGCGTTGCCGATTACGCCCTGGATGCGGAAATGGGCCTGCGCTACAAGGTCACCGACTGGGCGTCGCTCAACCTTAAGGCCGAGCGCGACATTATCAGCGGCACCAACGATGCGGATCTGAACAAGACCCGTTATACCGCAGGGTTTGGCGTGGCCTGGTAAGAGCTTAAAGCAAAAGATCGTCCGAACGCGGCCCGAGCCTTCGGTAGCTCCTACAGGATTTGATATCTCGCTGTAGCAGTTGCCGAAGGCTGCGATCTTTTTTCGCGCCATGAAAAACAAGCGCCCACAAAAAAGCCCCGCTTTTAAGGGCGGGGCTCTTTTCTAAAGAAGCTACAAGTTAGATAACTTGTACTTCTTCAGCTTGCATGCCTTTCTGACCGCGGGTAGCGATGAAAGAAACCTGTTGGCCTTCTTTCAGGCTTTTGAAGCCGTCGGATTGGATAGCTTTGAAGTGAACGAACAGGTCGTCACCGGATTGTGGAGTGATGAAGCCGAAGCCTTTTTCATCGTTGAACCACTTAACGGTACCGGTTTGGCGATTAGACATGGTGTAACTCCTTGAACAAAGATAACTGCGACTCAGGAAGAACCCTGGCCGAGACTGAGTGCAAAGAGCAGGAAAAATTCTTGTAGATGGTTGGATCGAAATTCAACATATCGTGTAGAGATTCTCAGTGACACAAGCAGCACAGTGGCGCCACCTTAACCCTTTTTCCGGAACGTGCCAATGCTTCTTGCAAAGGTTTCTGTGTTTTAGGGATCGGCGGTGCGACGGTTCGTCGCCACATCGCGTAAATACGGGGCGTTCGCCGAGAATTGCGTTGCGCACTTTGAACGAGGCGACGCGCCCGGTAAGATGCCGGACAGAATTTTTCCACCTCGCTATTCAGGACAACCCCGCCATGAGCATCAAATCGGACAAGTGGATTCGCCGCATGGCGCAGGAACACGGCATGATCGAACCGTTCGTCGAGCGCCAGATGCGCGGCAGCGACGACAGCCGGGTGATTTCCTACGGCGTGTCGAGCTACGGCTACGACGTGCGTTGCACCAACCACTTCAAGGTCTTCACCAACATCAACTCGGCGATCGTCGACCCGAAGAACTTCGACGCCGGCAGCTTCGTCGACATCCATAGTGACGTCTGCATCATCCCGCCGAACTCGTTCGCCCTGGCCAGCACCGTCGAGTACTTCCGCATTCCGCGCAATGTGCTGACCATCTGCCTGGGTAAAAGCACCTACGCGCGCTGCGGCATTATCGTCAACGTCACTCCGCTCGAGCCTGAGTGGGAAGGTCACGTGACCCTGGAGTTCTCCAACACCACGAACCTGCCGGCGAAAATCTACGCGAACGAAGGCGTGGCGCAGATGCTCTTTCTCGAATCCGATGAGGAATGTGAAGTTTCCTACAAGGATCGTGGCGGCAAGTATCAGGGCCAGCGTGGCGTGACCTTGCCGCGTACCTGAGTAGCCATCCGACGGATGTCGGGAATTCTTTGGCGGGCAGACACTCTATGGGGTGTACTGCCCGTTTTTGTTACACACAAATCCGGGCCTTCACTGAGGAGTGCCCTATGAAGATCGACCCGCGAATCAGCGCTGAACTGGCAAGGCTTGAGCCCAATCAGATAGGCGTTCTGGCCTGGTCGTTACTGGCGAATCCGTCTTTGAGCCTGTCCGGTGGCGTGCCCGGCCAGCCCGATCCCGATACTCCCAACGAACAACCGACCGAACCAGGTGAGCCCACACTGCCGGACGAACCGCCTCCGGCGCCTGTCGCCTGATCCACTGTCATGAAATGGCCCGTCAGTCCAATCGATCTGCGATCTAGCTGACGGGCCATATTTCGTTGTCGCCGATCACGAAGACTCTGCAGCTGTCGTCGCGCTCGACCTGATAGCCGCCGGTAAACGCACCGAACGCCGGCATCAGGCTGATGCGCTCACCCAACCTGAAACAGGCCAGGCGCAAGCTTTGCCGGCCTCTGCCGTGCAAGCGATAAACGGGATGCACGTGGCCCGCGAGCACGTGCCGCTCGGGATGCGGATCGGGTTCATGCTGCAAGGCGAACGGCCCAAGCAGTAGCGGCTCGGGCACCACGCGGATATTCAGCGAGGCCGGTGGGTCGCCGGCGCGTTTATCATGGTTGCCGCGAATCAGCGTCATCGGCAGGTCAGCGTGCCGCGCGCGCCATTCTGCCAGCGCATTCAGGGTGGTCGGGACATGTGAACCAGGGCCATGCAGAAAATCGCCGAGGAAGATCAACTGGCGACACGGCAGCCGCGCCAGCAACGCGTCGATCACCTCGATGTTGCTCGCCGTCGTGCCATGCGGCACCGGCTGGCCGAGGCTGCGATAGGCCGCTGCTTTGCCGAAATGCACGTCGGCGATCAGCAGCGCCTCCTGCGCTGGCCAGTACAGGGCTTTCTCCGGCAGCAACCACAACTCCTCGCCCGCCAGGCGCACCGGGTAGGCGCTCACGACGATTTGCCGTTATCAGCAGTTTTTTCCAGGTCACCGACCATTCTTCTGATCCTGTCAGCCAGTTTTTCCGAACTCATGCTTTCGCGCATCCGCTCCACCAACAGCGGGAACCCCAATGGTGTAGGACGTTTAACCTGATGCACGTCCAGTTTCATCTGATTGATGCGCTCCAGCGTCTGCTCCAGACGGCGAATATCCAGTTCTTCGCGTAGGACTTCTTCCCCGGCCTGGGCCAGCAGCAGGTTGTCGGCGTCATATTGTTTGAACACTTGGAAAAACAAGCCACTCGACGCCTGCACCTGGCGGGTACTCTTTGGTGCGCCCGGATACCCGGCGAACACCAGCCCGGCGATCCGGGCGATTTCGCGGAAGCGGCGCAACGCCAGCTCGCCAGCATTGAGGCTGGCCAACACGTCCAGCAGTAGGTCATCGGCGTTGAACAGTTGCGCGTCGAGATGCGTAGCCCAATCCACCGGCGTGGCGCTGAGCAGTTCCAGGCCGTAATCATTCACTGCGATCGAGAAGGTCACCGGTTGGCGCTGACTGACGCGCCACGCCAGCAGGCTCGCCAGCCCCAGATGCACTTGGCGCCCGGCGAATGGGTAGAGGAAGAGATGCCAGCCTTCGCGGGATTTCAGTACTTCGGCCAGCAGGTTTTCCGTAGTGGGCAAGCCGGACCAGCGTATCTGCGTTTCCAGCAACGGCCGCAGCGCGTGCATTTCCGGGCCGTTGAATTGACCTCGAGCAGCGGCGCTGAAACGCGCGACCACCGCTTCGGCCAGTTCGTTGGATAACGGCATGCGCCCGCCATTCCAGCGTGGCACAGCGGCTTTTTTCGCGGTGCTGCGTTTGACGTAGGCGGTCATGTTTTCTACCCGCACCAGCTCCAGCAAGCGGCCGGCGAAGAGGAAACCATCACCGGGTTTCAGTCGCGCGATAAAGCCTTCCTCGACGCTGCCCAGCTGTTTGCCGCCGCCACCCTTGCTCCAGAATTTCAGGTTGATGCTGGCGTCGCTGACGATGGTGCCGATGCTCATGCGATGGCGCCGCGCGAGACGCGCATCCGGCACACGCCAGACGCCGTGTTCGTCCGGCTCGACCCGACGATAATCCGGATACGCTGTAAGAGACATCCCGCCGTGGCGTACGAAAGCCAACGCCCAGGCCCAGTCTGCTGCTGTCAGGTCGCGATAAGCCCAGGCCCCGCGGACTTCTTCGTACAAGTCTTCAGGAATAAAGCCACCGCCGAGGGCCATGCTGACCAAATGCTGAACCAGCACATCCAGCGGCTTGTGCGGCGACAGGCGCGGCTCGATGCGCCGCTGTTCGACGGCATCGCGCGCGGCGACCGCTTCGATCAATTCAAGGCTGTGGGTTGGCACCAGCGTCACCCGCGAGGTGCGCCCCGGCGCGTGGCCGGAGCGCCCGGCACGTTGCATCAAACGCGCGACGCCTTTCGCCGAGCCGATCTGCAGCACGCGCTCGACTGGAAGAAAATCCACGCCCAGATCCAGGCTCGAGGTGCACACCACGGCTTTCAGTTGGCCATTTTTCAGCGCCTGTTCGACCCAGTCGCGGGTGTCGCGGGACAGTGAACTGTGGTGCAACGCGATCAACCCGGCCCAGTCCGGCCGCGCTTCCAGCAGCGCCTGATACCAGATCTCCGATTGCGCGCGGGTGTTGGTGAACACCAGGCTGCTGGCGCAGGCATCAAGTTCGGCCACGACTTGCGGGAGCATCTTCAGACCGATGTGCCCGGCCCACGGAAAACGCTCGGTGGCCGGTGGGAGCAAAGTGTCGACCTGCAGGGTTTTTTCGCTTTTGCCCTGAACACTGGCGCCGCCGCCCTGTGGGATCAGCACCTGCTCGGCGTGGGATTGATTGCCGAGGGTGGCGGAAACGCCCCAGACGATCAGTTCCGGCTGCCAGTGCCGCAGGCGGGCGAGTGCCAGTTGCAGTTGCACGCCGCGTTTGTTGCCGAGCAATTCGTGCCACTCATCGACGACGATCATGCGCAAGGTCGACAACGCGGTGCGTGCATCGGCGCGGGCGAGCAGCAGGGTCAGGCTTTCCGGGGTGGTAATCAGTGTCGTTGGCAGGCGCCGGCCCTGACGAGCGCGTTCGCTGCTGCTGGTGTCGCCAGTGCGCAGGCCGATGCTCCACGGAATCTGCAAATCATCCACCGGGTTTTGCAGTGCGCGGGCAGTGTCGGCGGCAAGGGCGCGCATCGGCGTGATCCACAGTACCGTCAGCGGTTCGGCCGGCGGTTTGCGTTTGCGCGGCGTGGCCACGGGCGGTTGCAAGCGGGCGAAGCGATTGAGCGCGGCAAACCACACCGCATAGGTTTTGCCGGCGCCGGTGCTGGCGTGGAGCAAGCCGGATTCGCCGTTTTTCACCGCCGCCCACACCTGTTTCTGAAAGGCGAACGGCTTCCAGGCGCGAGCGCTGAACCAGGTTTTTGCAAAGTCGGGGGATTTCGCCATGCCGGCTGCGTGCGCTCTGGAGGTGTTGTTTCAGAGACCACAGCAACAGACCAAAGGTTTAAAACAACGCGATTCCCTTGTAATTAAATGGACTCGCCCAAGCCGAGGCGTCTGTGCGCCACGGTGGCATTCTTATAGAAGCCAACGACAGCGAGGGCGAGGCCATGAAAAAGCTTACGACGATTGATCAATCTTTGTCAGCCGACGTGTCGGCATGCTCCACAGTTGCGATAGATCTTGCCAAGAGGGTTTTTCAGGTGGCTGGGGAGGATGCCCTCGGTCAGGTGATTTTCGAAGATCGAATCAAGTCGCGAGAAGCCTTTCAGGTATTTCTGCGTGGGCTTTCCGCGAGCGTTACGGTGTTAGTTGAAACCGGGCCCGGCGCTCAAGCATGGGCGA
>NZ_JAADJI010000014.1:0-212855 GCF_036283065.1 Pseudomonas moraviensis subsp. stanleyae | reverse complement strand
TCAGAGCGCCACCGGGGTAAATTCATCCTGAAGTGGACGGCCAGTTTTGGTATGGTGCAGCTCGTTTTTTAACGGACTGATGTCCTGCCCACGGATCGGCACTCATTTATGTCAAAGAGTTGCTGTAGAAATGCCTGAACCAATTCCGATCAAGGACCATGAAAAAGAAACGCGGCTAGTCAACAAACGCTTGATTGCCTGTGCTCTGTTCGTCTTCGCCATCAGCTGTGCTCTGGTGGTACGCCTGTATATCCTCCAAGTGGTGGAGTTCGACTACCACTCGACCATCTCCGAAAACAACCGTGTCCATGTCCTGCCGATACCGCCGACGCGCGGATTGATCTATGACCGCAACGGTGTACTTCTCGCCGACAACCGCCCCAGCTACAACCTCACCATCACTCGTGAGCGTGCAACTGATGTCAATCAGGAGCTGGACGAAGTCATCAACTTGCTGCATCTGCCTGCCGAAGATCGCTCGGTATTCGACAGGGCGATGAAGCAATCCCGGCATCCGTTCACACCGGTCACCCTGTTTTATGAGCTGACGGAAGAGCAGATCGCCGTCCTGGCGGTCAACGAATTCCGTCTGCCGGGCCTTGATGTCGAACCGCAGTTTGTCCGGCACTATCCCCTCGGAAAGCATTTCGCCCACTCGATCGGTTACGTCGGTCGGATCAATGAAAAGGAATCGAAAACTCTCGACTCCGTTGAATACCGTGGTACGCAATCCATCGGTAAAACCGGTATCGAGCGCTTCTATGAAGCGCAGCTGCATGGCCATGTCGGTTACGAAGAGGTCGAAACCAATGCTCAAGGCCGAGTGCTGCGGGTGCTCAAGCACACCGACCCGGTGCCAGGCAAAAACATCGTCCTCAGCCTCGATGTGAAACTGCAGGAAGCCGCCGAAGCCGCTTTGGGCGACCGTCGTGGATCCGTGGTGGCTCTTGATCCGTCCACGGGAGAAGTGCTGGCCATGGTCAGCAACCCGAGCTTCGATCCGAATCTGTTCGTCACTGGTATCAGTTCGAAAGAATACTCGGCGCTACGTGATTCCATCGACCGGCCGCTGTTCAACCGCGTGTTGCGCGGCCTGTATGCTCCAGGCTCGACGATCAAACCGGAAGTTGCCATCGCAGGTCTGGACGCAGGCGTCGTGACTCCGCAAACCCGCGTATTCGACCCTGGCTATTACCAACTACCGGACTTCGATCACAAGTACCGTAACTGGAACCACAGCGGTGACGGCTGGGTGGATATGGACGCGGCGATCATGCGCTCCAACGACACTTACTTCTACGACTTGGCGCACAAGCTTGGCATCGATCGTCTGCACGACTACATGGCGATGTTTGGTCTCGGTGAAAAAGTCTCGCTGGACATGTTTGAAGAATCGCCCGGTCTGATGCCGTCGCAAGCCTGGAAACGCGCGACGCGGCGACAGGCTTGGTATCCCGGTGAAACCGTTATTCTCGGCATCGGCCAAGGCTATATGCAGGTCACGCCACTGCAATTGGCCCAAGCCACTGCACTGATTGCCAACAAAGGAATATGGAATCGGCCGCATTTGGCCAAGTCGGTCGACGGCGTAGCGCCGGTTGACGAGCACCCGATGCCGAACATCCTGCTCAAGGATCCGCGTGATTGGGAGCAGGTCAACCACGGTATGCAGATGGTCATGCACGATGCTCGCGGTATTGCCCGAGCGGCCGCTGCGGGCGCGCAATATCGAATCGCCGGCAAAAGTGGTACGGCGCAAGTGGTGGCGATCAAACAGGGTGAGCGCTATAACCGTGAGAAAACCCTCGAGCGCCACCGCGACAATGCTTTGTTCGTTGGATTCGCACCGGCAGAGCATCCAAAGATCGCCATTTCGGTAATGATCGAGAACGGCGAGGCTGGAGGGCGAGTTGCCGGGCCAGTGGTCCGGCAGATCATGGACGCTTGGTTACTCGATCAGGATGGGCACCTCAAACCGCAATACGCCGCGCCGAGCAAAGCCCCCGGCGATCCTCATGTCTGAGGCGTAATGGCTTCCCAGTACAGGCTCCCGCGAGCGGAGCCTGTAATTACGCACCGGGTACCGGGCAACTCATGTCGCCTTCCTCACATTGCAGATATTGCTTGAACGCCTCGACACGCGTCTTGGTAATGCCCGTCAGGCAATCGCTGTAAATCAATGGATAAACGCTCCCGCCCGTCACCCCTGATGCCGAAAACTTGCACTCGGCATCCCGAAAGCCGATCCACGCCCGTTGCGCGTTGACCAGCAGCTTCTTGCCGTCCGGGTTGTCCTTCAGGCGTCCGGTGATCTGCTGATAGAGCGTATTCAGTTCCTTGTCTGCCGCTTTGAAGGCTTGCCCCGCGCATTGATTCATCGTCGCCTGATCGTTGGCGTTGGAGCAATCAACGGCGGCGTGGGCAAATGGGGAAAATAAAAAAGGCGCAAGGGCCAGGAGCAGGCGCACTGACATTAGGTTCTCGCTGTATCGAGTGGAAAGAGCAAAACAGTGTAGCGATTGTTACGCACGTAACCTGGAGGCCTCAAGCAGGCGATCCGCAGTGGCTGCGATTTCTTCGCCTTCATGCAGCCGCTCCAGCCAGTGCTCAGGAATCGCCCGAACGCCGTAGTAAGCGCCGGCCAACTGACCCACGATAGCAGCCGTAGTATCCGCATCATCACCGAGATTGGCTGCCTTGAGTACAGCGTCAGCGTAGCTCTGCGTGTGATGAAAGCACCACAAAGCGGCTTCCAGTGATTGGACGCTATAGCCGCTGCCTTTGATTTCAGTTTCCGCTTTATCGAGGTACTCACCCCGTGCGATCGCAACCACCTTGGGCTGGGAAAGCTCTGACAGTGGTGACCGGCGAAGCTGTGTTTTCTCCGCACCCTCCAGCGCTCTCGCGATCAGATCAGCCAGCAATTGGCAGCACTCGATTGCCTCCGGCGCCGCATGGGTTGTGCGCGAACTATCGGCAGCAAAGGTCTGGATCTGTCGAATGTCGGGAAAATAGAACAGCACGACGGGCGCCAATCGCATCAGCGAACCGTTGCCAGCGGTAAGAGGGTCAGTGGAACCCGCAAAAGGGTCCCCGGTTGTCTGGTACTGTTCCAGCGCCTGGCTCACGGTCATGCCGATATCGAAACATTCACCGGTAGAACTGAGGTATCCCCATTTCCACCAGTTGAGATAGCGGCCCATCTGATCAGCCGCATCGAAGCCGTTTTTGCTCAGCAGGCTCTCGGCCAGACAGAGTGCCATTGAGGTGTCGTCCGTCCATTGCTCGGGTTTGAGCTGGAATGGACCTCCGCCGACCATATCACTCAGCGGTCGGAAGGATCCTCGCGGTTGAAACTCCACCGTTGTGCCGACCGCATCGCCGCAAGCCAGGCCGAGGAGGGCGCCGCGATAACGATCGGCAAGAGAAGGCTGCATGATTCGTCCTTGTTTCTGCGGATTCGCTGGAAAGATAACAGGTCGGGCAGCGCTGATCACAGAGCGAAAACTACGGCAGGATGTGTCCGCAGGATTGCGTGGTTGCAGCGCTTCGATACAACTTCGCATTGGACACGTGGTCATACAAGCCTAGTGTTCAGAACATGAGGTGACGTATGAAACCAGTACCCAACAGTTTCGAACGCAAAATCACGCTCAAGGCGTCGCGTTCCCATGTCTGGCGTGCACTTGTCGATGCCGAGGCCTTTGGCCAGTGGTTCGGCGTGGCGCTGGAGGGCCGGCGGTTCATCGCCGGCGAATGGACACAGGGGCAGGTTACGTACCCCGGTTATGAGCACGTATTGTGGAATGTGCTGATCGAGCGGGTCGAGCCGCAGCAGTTGTTTTCCTTCCGCTGGCACCCGTACGCGGTCAACCCGAAAATCGACTACTCGCAAGAGCCGACCACGCTGGTCAAGTTCGAATTGCAGGACTTCGAGGACGGCACTCTGCTCAAGGTCTCGGAGTCGGGCTTTGCGCACATTCCCGATATTCGCCAGAAAGAGGCGTATTACATGGACAGTCGCGGCTGGGAGGAACAATTGAGCAGGCTTGAACAGTTCCTCGTCGAAAGCGCCAAGGCCCGTGAAAGCGGTAGTGCCTGACAGGTCTAAGGGTTTTCGGAAGTGTTTGTATGGCGAATGTCTTACACGCGTTGGTAGCTTTTACGACTATTGCTGATTGGATCCACTGGGTAATCTACACACATCAACTGAGACACAGGGAGTGTTTCAGGATCATGGATGATCGACCATTTGCAAGGATCGCTGCCGACAGGGAGTCGATAATGGTCTTGGGAAAAACCCGCTTCGGCGGGTTTTTTTTCGTCTGTACGTAGGAGCTGCCGAAGGCTGCGATGTTTTGATCTTGCTCTTGAAAGCCAAAGTCAAAAAATCGCAGCCAGGGGCAGCTTCACAAATGTTGCTCCTTACGAAGCAATCAACTGCCGCAACACATAATGCAGAATCCCCCCCGATTTGAAGTACTCGACTTCGTTCAACGTATCAATCCGGCACAAGACTTCAATCTTCTCCTGACGCCCATCCTCGCGAGTAATCACCAGAGGCAGATTCATCCGCGGCGTCAACTCGACACCGCTCAGCCCCTGAATCTCGAATGTTTCCTTGCCAGTCAGATTGAGACTCTTGCGATTCTGGTCAAGCTTGAACTGCAACGGCAGCACACCCATGCCGACCAGATTGGAGCGGTGAATACGCTCGAAACTTTCCGCAATCACGGCTTTGACCCCCAGAAGATTGGTACCTTTCGCCGCCCAGTCACGGCTTGACCCGGTGCCATATTCCTGGCCGGCAATCACCACCAGTGGCGTGCCCGAAGCCTGGTACTTCATGGCCGCATCATAGATGGCCAGTTTTTCCCCGCTGGGTATGTAGATCGTGTTGCCGCCTTCCTCGCCCCCGAGCATCTCATTGCGGATACGAATATTGGCAAAGGTCCCGCGCATCATCACTTCGTGATTACCGCGACGTGAGCCATAGGAGTTGAAATCACGCGGCTCGACGCCTTTTTCCTGCAGATAACGCCCGGCCGGGCTGTCGATCTTGATATTGCCGGCGGGGGAGATGTGGTCGGTGGTTACCGAATCACCGAGCAAGGCCAGTACCCGCGCGCCTTTGACGTCTTTGACTTCCGGCAAAGGGCCGGAAATATCGTCGAAGAAAGGTGGATGCTGAATGTAGGTCGAATCGTCCTGCCACACGTAAGTCGCCGCTTGCGGCACCTCAATGGCTTGCCACTGCTCATCACCGGCGAACACTTCGGCATATTCCTTGTGGAACATTGCCGTGTTGACCTGATTCACCGCCTCGGCGATTTCCCGGCTGCTTGGCCAGATATCGCGCAGATACACCGGATTGCCTTGCTGATCCTCACCCAGCGGTTCGCTGCTGATATCCGTGCGCACGCTGCCAGCCAATGCATAGGCGACGACCAGCGGCGGCGAGGCCAGCCAGTTGGTTTTCACCAGCGGGTGCACCCGGCCTTCGAAGTTGCGGTTGCCGGACAGTACTGACGCGACGGTCAGATCGGCTTTCTGAATGGCCTTCTCGATCGGCTCCGGCAGTGGCCCCGAGTTGCCGATGCAGGTGGTGCAGCCATAGCCGACAAGGGAGAACCCGAGCTGATCAAGGTACTGAGTCAGCCCGGCAGCCTTGTAATAGTCGGTGACGACTTTCGAGCCGGGCGCGAGTGAGCTTTTGACCCACGGCTTGCGCGTCAGACCTTTCTCGACGGCTTTTTTCGCCAGCAGCCCGGCCGCCATCATCACGCTCGGGTTGGAAGTGTTGGTGCAGGAAGTGATCGCGGCGATGACCACGGCGCCGTTTTTCAGGCGATAGGTCTTGCCCTCGTATTCGTAGTCCGCTTCGCCCACCAGATCGGCGTTGCCCACCGCCACGCCGCCACCGCCCTCGCTTTCCAGGCGTCCTTCTTCCTTGCTGGTGGGTTTGAATTGCAGGTCGATGAAATCACTGAAGGCCTGCGCGACGTTCGGCAGCGAGACGCGATCCTGCGGGCGTTTCGGCCCGGCCAGACTGGCCTCGACGCTGCCCATGTCCAAAGCCAGGCTGTCGGTGAACACCGGCTCCTGACCCGGCAGACGCCACAGGCCTTGAGCCTTGGTGTAGGCCTCGACCAGTTTCACCACTTCTGGCGGACGGCCGGACAGGCGCAGGTATTCCAGGGTGACATCGTCGACCGGGAAGAAGCCGCACGTCGCACCGTATTCCGGAGCCATGTTGGCGATGGTCGCACGGTCGGCCAACGGCAGGTCGGCGAGGCCGTCGCCGTAGAATTCGACGAATTTGCCGACCACGCCTTTCTTGCGCAGCATCTGCGTCACGGTCAGCACCAGGTCGGTCGCGGTGATGCCTTCCTTGAGCTTGCCGGTAAGTTTGAAGCCGATCACTTCCGGAATCAGCATCGACACCGGTTGCCCGAGCATCGCCGCTTCCGCTTCAATCCCGCCAACGCCCCAGCCGAGTACGCCGAGGCCGTTGATCATGGTGGTGTGGGAGTCAGTCCCGACCAGCGTGTCGGGGAACGCGTAAGTGCGGCCATCCTCATCTTTGGTCCAGACGGTGCGGCCGAGGTATTCGAGGTTGACCTGATGGCAGATGCCGGTGCCCGGCGGTACCACGCTGAAGTTATCGAACGCACTCTGGCCCCAGCGCAGGAAGGCATAGCGCTCGCCGTTGCGTTGCATTTCAATGTCGACGTTCTGTTCGAAGGCACTGGCGCTGCCAAACTTGTCGACCATTACCGAGTGGTCGATCACCAGATCCACCGGCGACAACGGATTGATTCGTTGCGGGTCGCCACCGGCCTTGGCCATCGCCGCACGCATGGCGGCGAGGTCGACCACGGCAGGGACGCCGGTAAAATCCTGCATCAATACACGGGCCGGGCGGTACTGGATTTCGCGATCGGAGCGGCGCTCCTTGAGCCAGGCGGCGATGGCCCTTAGATCGGCGCCGGTCACGGTTTTTTCGTCTTCCCAGCGCAGCAGGTTTTCCAGCAGGACCTTCAACGACATCGGCAGCTTGTCGAGGTCGCCCAGGCTTTTGGCGGCTTCCGGCAGGCTGAAATAATGGTAGGTCGTGGCGTCGATTTGTAGGGTTTTCAATGACTTCAGACTATCGAGGGACGGCATTACGATCACTCCTTTGAGTCCGCACGGCTACGGACTGAGGGGACGGGCAGAGCATTAAACCTAGCCCTGTTTTGAGTAGCTGGCTAATAACTGGACTCTATGGGCGGAACCAAGGTTCCGACTTCGGCTATCATGCGCCGGTTTTCGTGACAGGCATTGCGGCAGCGCAAGGCTTGAGCATCGCGCAGCGGCCGAATCATCGACCGCTGCCCAGGAGTAAGAATGAACACCCTATTCATGCATTGCCGGCCGGGCTTCGAAGGCGAAGTCTGTTCGGAGATTTCCGACCTCGCCGCCCGTCTCGATGTCGCCGGTTACGCCAAAGCCAAAACGGCTGCGGCCTGCGCCGAGTTCGTCTGCACTGAAGCGGACGGCGCCGAACGTCTGATGCGCGGGCAACGTTTCGCTGAGCTGATCTTCCCGCGGCAGTGGGCGCGCGGCTTTTTCATCGATCTGCCGGAAAACGACCGGATCAGCGTGATTCTCGCGCACATGGCCGATTTCCCGGTGTGCGGCAGTCTGTGGCTGGAAGTGGTCGATACCAATGACGGCAAGGAGCTGTCGAACTTCTGCAAGAAGTTCGAAGGCCCGCTGCGCAAGGCGCTGACCGCCGCCGGCAAACTGCTGGAAGACGCCAGCAAGCCGCGTTTGTTGCTGACCTTCAAAAGCGGCCTCGAGGTGTTTCTCGGCATGGCCGACGCCGGTAATTCGGCAATGTGGCCGATGGGCATTCCGCGCCTGAAGTTTCCCCGCGAGGCGCCAAGCCGTTCGACCTTGAAGCTGGAAGAAGCGTGGCACCACTTCATTCCGCGCGATCAGTGGGAAGATCGTCTGCACAGTGACATGACCGGCGTCGACCTCGGCGCCGCGCCGGGCGGCTGGACCTGGCAACTGGTCAATCGCGGCATGCTGGTTACCGCCATCGACAACGGCCCAATGGCAGAGAGCCTGATGGAAACCGGGCTGGTCCAGCATCTGATGGCTGACGGTTTTACCTTCAAGCCCAAGCAGCCGGTTGACTGGATGGTCTGCGATATCGTCGAGAAACCGGCGCGCAACGCGGCGATGCTGGAAGAGTGGATCGGCGAGGGACATTGCCGCGAGGCGGTGGTCAACCTGAAGCTGCCGATGAAGCAGCGTTATGCCGAGGTGAAGCGACTGCTCGAGCGCATTGCCGATGGTTTCAAGGCGCGCGGGATCAAGGTTGATATCGGCTGCAAGCAGCTGTATCACGACCGTGAAGAAGTGACCTGCCACTTGCGTCGGCACGACAGCAAAAAAACCAAGTCCCGCTGAAGCAGCGCAAACCCTTGTGGGAGCGAGCCTGCTCGCGAAAAGTGGTGGGGCAGCCAACGATGTGTTGACTGACGGATTGCCTTCGCGAGCAGGCTCGCTCCCACATGGGTTGGACGATACCCGGCAATGCGCGACAATGCCGGCCAGTTTCTGGAGTGAATCATGAGTGAAATGATCGATACCCCGGTCGACGGCACCCTCGACGCCACCGGTCTCAATTGCCCGGAACCGGTGATGATGTTGCACCAGCACATCCGCGATCTGGTGCCCGGCGGCCTGCTCAAGGTGATCGCCACCGATCCCTCGACCAAACGCGATATCCCCAAATTCTGTGTGTTTCTCGACCATGAGTTGGTGAGCCAGCACGAAGAGGCCGGTACTTATCTGTACTGGATCCGCAAGAAAGACGCTTAACAGCAGCTACACATAGAACAACTGTGGGAGCGAGCCTGCTCGCGAAAGCGGTATCTCAGTCACTATTGATGGCGACTGATTCACCGCATTCGCGAGCAGGCTCGCTCCCACATTTTTTTGTCTTGCGTAAAGGCTCAACCCGCCGAACGACTGATCCGAATCCGCTTGCGCGCACTGCGTGTCAGCCGGATCGACAGCATCAGCGCCGCGCAGCTCAAACCGACAATCAGACCCTGCCACAAGCCGCTCGGGCCACGTGGTTCGCCGAGCCAGTCGGTCAGGCCGAGCGCGTAACCCACCGGCAAACCAATCCCCCAGTAGGCGAACAGAGTCAGGATCATCGTCACGCGAGTGTCCTGATAACCACGCAACGCGCCGGCCGCAGTTACCTGGATCGCATCGGAAAACTGGAACAGTGCTGAATAGACAATCAGCATCGCCGCGATGTGAATCACCGTCGGATCGGCGGTATAGATCGACGCAATCGGCTCGCGCAGCAACAGCATCAGGCTCGCTGACAGGCAGGCGTAGGCCAATGCTGTGCCCATGCCGACTCCAGCGGCAAAACGCGCCTCACGCGGTTCCTCGCGGCCCAGCGCCTGGCCGACACGCACGGTGACCGCCATGCCCAGCGAATAGGGAATCATGAACACCAGCGAGCTGACGTTCAGCGCGATCTGATGCCCGGCCACCACCGTCGCGCCGAGGCTGCCGATCAGCAGGGCGATCACGGCAAAGATGCTCGACTCGGCAAACACCGCGATGCCGATTGGCAAACCGATCGACAGCAGGCGCTTGATCACCGCCCACTGCGGCCAGTCGAAGCGGCTGAACAGTTCGCTCGAGCGATAGGCTGGCGCCCAGCGTTCGTAAGCGGCCAGGCCCAGCGCCATCACCCACATCACGATCGCCGTGGCCCAGCCGCAGCCGACGCCGCCCATGGCCGGCACGCCGACGTGGCCATAGATGAAGATGTAGTTCAGCGGAATGTTCAGCGCCAGACCGCACAGGCCCAACACCATGGCCGGGCGGGTACGGCCGATTCCATCACTGGTGCAGCGCAGCACGTGATAGAAGGCCACCGCTGGCAAGCCGCTGGCGATGCCGTGCAGGTATTGCATGCACGGGCCGATCAATTCGGGATCGACCTGCATCAGGTGCAGCACCGGTTCGGCGGCGATCAGCATCGAGGTAGCGATCAAGCCGACGACCAATGCCAGCCACAACGCCTGCCGCACGATCGGGCCGATTTCGCTGTGCTTGCCAGCGCCGAAACGCTGCGCGACTTTGGGCGTGGTGGCCAACAGGGTGCCAGTCATCAGCAGAAACACCGGAACCCAGATCGAGTTGCCCAATGCCACTGCCGCCAGATCCTTGGGCCCGACGCGCCCGGCCATCACCGCATCGACGAAGCCCATGGCCGTGGTCGCCAGTTGCGCGATGATGATTGGCAGCGCCAGGGCGAGCAGGTTTTTCAACTCCAGGCGAATCCGCGCTGGGCGGGACAGGGAGACGGCGACAGGTTGATCGGTTACAGGGTTCACAGGCAAAGCGTCCAGAAAGTTAGTGCGCGAGGCGGCGCATTCTACGCCGCTGACACCCCGGTCAGGAAAAATCCTCTGTTGCGCATTTGTAAGCGCAAACCCTGCTGGCTGATCGACGCGTCTGCACCTAAACTGCCGATCCGCCCAAGGAGCCCGCCATGCTGATTGTTGCCGACGAAAATATACCCCTGCTCGACGCTTTTTTTGCCGGTTTCGGCGAGATCCGCCGGGTGCCGGGTCGCTCCATTGACCCTGCGACGGTCGAGCAGGCCGATGTGTTGCTGGTGCGCTCGGTGACCAACGTCAATCGTGCGCTGCTTGAGGGCAGCAAGGTGCGCTTTGTCGGCACCTGCACCATTGGCACCGATCATCTGGATCTTGATTACTTCAACGAGGCCGGAATCTGCTGGTCGAGCGCGCCGGGGTGTAATGCCCGGGGTGTGGTCGACTACGTACTGGGCAGTCTGATGACGCTGGCCGAAATCGAAGGCGTTGATCTGACTCACCGGACTTACGGCGTGGTTGGCGCCGGTGAAGTCGGTGGTCGCTTGATCAAGGTCCTCAAGGGCCTGGGCTGGAACGTAAAGGTCTGCGATCCGCCGCGTCAGGCTGCCGAGGGCGGCGAATATGTCAGCCTTGAGCAGATCCTCGAGGAATGCGACGTGATCAGTCTGCACACCCCTTTGACTCGTCATGGCGACGACGCGACCTGGCACCTGTTCGATCAACAGCGTTTGCAGCAACTCAGGCAGGGTGCATGGCTGATCAACGCCGCGCGCGGCCCTGTGGTGGACAATGCAGCGCTGCGAGAGGTACTGCTGGAGCGCGACGACCTGCAAGCGGTGCTCGACGTCTGGGAAAAAGAGCCTGAAGTCGATGTTGCGCTGGCCGAGCTTTGTGTATTGGCAACGCCACATATTGCCGGTTACAGCCTCGACGGCAAGCAACGCGGGACCGCGCAGATCTATCAGGCCTACTGCGCATTCATTGGTCAGCCTGCAACTATCCAGCTTGGTGATCTGTTGCCAGCACCCTGGTTGTCGGAAGTTTCCCTGCACGTCGACAGTGATCCGGCGTGGGCACTGGCGATGTTGTGCCGGGGCGTGTACGACCCGCGCCGCGACGACGCGGATTTCCGCCGCAGCCTGGTGGGAAATGTCGCTGAGCAACGAGCGGCGTTTGATGTGTTGCGCAAGCAGTACCCGGTGCGACGCGAGATCGAAGGGCTGAAGGTGCGGATCGAAGGGGATGCGCCGGGCTTGCGTCAGCTGGTCGAGGCGCTGGGCGCAAACCAGGTCCCATAATCGCATTGCCCGTAGGAGCTGTGTAGGAGCTGTCGAGTGAAACGAGGCTGCGATCTTTTGATCTTGCTGTTAAGAATCAACATCAAAAGATCGCAGCCTCCGGCAGCTCCTACACGATCCCAAGTGAATTCCGGAAAGAAAAAACCCGGCCAATCAGGGCCGGGTCAGGAAGACGGTGGCTATATCACTCTTGTTCGGCAGGCTTGACCAATCGCTTCTCCAGTTCGCGGCAAGCGTCCTGGATCATGTTTTCAGTGATCGGTACTTCGCGGCCCTGTTCATCGATAATCGAGCAACCCAGAGACTGGTCGGGTTGGGTGCGGATCACTTCAATCTTGTCTTCGCTGCTGTGTTGCAAGGACATGGCCTGTCTCCTCATCAGGTTGTGTGCCTAAGTTAAAACCGCCAGTGACCAGGCTGTGACAACTCCCTGCGGTCTGTCGCCGGGCGGCATCTCTACTCAAACAGAAATGACCGCTCGTCTCAACCGCAACCTTAGACCAATCGTTTCTAGCATCCGGACATCCCGGGCATATTTAACCTGACTCATTGTGATTTACAGAGTTCCACCCCATCTGAAGTCTGTAGGCTGGCCCGATCCATTTGCGCAGACGTGAACTCCATGATCTCCATGCTTTCTTCCCGACACCGGCGCGCCCTGCGCCTGACCAGTCATTTTCTCCTGCCGTACCGCTTGCATGCGTTTGGCGCGTTGCTCGCGTTGATCGTCACAGCCGGTATTACCTTGTCGATGGGGCAGGGCATCAAATTGTTGGTCGATCAGGGCTTCATGACCCGATCGCCGCATCTGCTCAATCAGTCCATCGGCATTTTCATGCTGCTGGTGCTCGGGTTGGCGCTGGGCACTTTTGCCCGTTTCTATCTGGTGTCGTGGATCGGCGAGCGCGTGGTCGCTGACATTCGTCGTCAAGTGTTCAACCACTTGGTGTATCTGCATCCGGGCTTTTATGAGGACAACCGCAGCTCGGAAATCCAGTCGCGCCTGACCGCCGACACCACGCTGCTGCAATCGGTAATCGGCTCGTCGCTGTCGCTATTCCTGCGCAATCTGCTGATGGTGATCGGCGGTGTGGTGTTGCTGTTCGTCACCAATCCCAAACTCACCAGCATTGTTGTGATTGCGCTGCCGCTGGTGATAGCGCCGATCCTGATTTTCGGCCGCCGCGTGCGCAATCTGTCGCGCCAGAGCCAGGATCGCATCGCCGACATCGGCAGTTATGTGTCGGAGACCCTTGGCCAGATCAAAACCGTGCAGGCGTACAACCATCAGGTACAGGACGAGCAGCGTTTCGCCTCGACCGTCGAGCAGGCGTTCGAGACCGCACGCAAACGGATCTTCCAGCGGGCATGGTTGATCACTCTGGTGATCGTGCTGGTGCTAGGCGCGGTCGCAGTGATGTTGTGGGTCGGTGGCATGGACGTCATGGCCGGGCGCATCTCGGCTGGCGAGCTGGCGGCATTCGTTTTCTATAGCCTGATCGTCGGCAGTGCGTTCGGCACGCTGAGCGAAGTGATCGGCGAACTGCAACGCGCTGCCGGCGCCGCCGAACGCATTGCGGAATTGCTGCGTTCGGAAAACATCATCCAGCCACCGCTGACCGGACTGATCACTTTGCCAGCGCGAGTCAAAGGTGAGCTGGAGTTGCGCGATGTGCGCTTTTCCTACCCGTCGCGTCCAGATAGCTACGCAGTCGATGGTTTGAATCTGACGGTTAGGGCGGGTGAAACCCTGGCACTGGTAGGGCCGTCCGGCGCGGGCAAGTCCACTGTCTACGACTTGTTGCTGCGCTTCTACGATCCGCGCGAGGGCCAGATTCTGCTTGATGGTGTGCCGCTGACCAGCCTTGACCCACTGGATCTGCGCCGCTGTTTCGCACTGGTCTCGCAAACCCCTGCGCTGTTCTTCGGCAGTGTGGAGGAGAACATTCGCTACGGCTGCCCAACCGCCACGCTGGAGCAGGTCAAGGAAGCTGCGCGAATCGCCCACGCCCACGACTTCATCGAACAGATGCCGGACGGCTATCAGACTCATCTCGGCGACGGCGGCCTCGGGCTTTCCGGTGGCCAGCGCCAGCGCCTGGCCATCGCTCGCGCGTTGCTGGTGGACGCGCCGATCCTGCTACTGGACGAAGCTACCAGCGCCCTCGATGCGCAGAGTGAACACCTGATTCAGGAAGCCCTGCCAACGCTGATGAAAAACCGCACCACGCTGGTCATCGCCCACCGGCTGGCCACGGTGAAGAACGCTGATCGAATTGCTGTGATGGATCAAGGCAAGCTGGTAGCGGTGGGGACACACCAGCAATTGATCGCCAGCAATCCGCTGTACGCGCGGCTGGCGGCGTTGCAGTTTAATGATGGTCAGCCTGATTAACCGACCCAGTAACCGACCCAGTAACCGACTGGTAATGATCCATAAAAAAATGCCCGTATCTCACGATGCGGGCATTTTTCATTCTCATGCGGTCACTGCCTGCTCATTGATCATCAAAATACCGCTCATGCCAATCCACCAGAGGTTGTGGCGAGTTGAGCTTCTGGCCGTAAATCACCGAGTACGACAGCACGTTCTGCACGTACTGGCGGGTTTCGTCGAAGGGGATGCTTTCCACCCAGACGTCGAAGCTCAGGTGATCGGCGCCGCGCAGCCATTGACGCACGCGGCCGGGGCCGGCGTTGTAGGCGGCGGAGGCGAGCACGCGGTTGCCGTTGAACTGGCTGTGCACCTGGCTCAGATAAGCGGCACCGAGCTGGATGTTCTTGTCCGGGTCGAGCACTTGCTGGGGCGAGGCCAGCGGAATGCTGAACTTGCGCGCGGTCTCCTTGGCGGTGCCGGGCATCAATTGCATCAGACCGCTGGCGCCGACGCCGGAGCGCGCGTCGTCCATGAAGGCGCTTTCCTGCCGGGTGATGGCGAAGACCCAACTCGAATGCAGGCCGCGAACCTTGGCTTCACGCACGAGGGTATCGCGGTGGGCCATCGGGAAGCGGATGTCCAGATCGTCCCAGTACTGCGCCTGACTGATGGTGCGGATCGCCGGGAAGTACCACTTCAGGTCGTAGGCCAGCTTGGCCTGGGCGACCATTTCATCGCGATTGAAATGGCGGCTGACGTGATACCACTCGCGACGCCCGTCGACGATCTGCCCGCGCGCATGAAACTCCAGCGCGCGGCGAACGCCGGGGGTGTTGCGAACCTTGTTGATCAGTGCCTGGCTCAGCACCAGCGGCTTGTTGTTCAGCGAGTAAGGCGACTGTGAACGGTCAGCGGCGAGGAAGCCGTAGAAGTCCCGTTCCCGCGCCAGGTTCTTGTACAGGTTCAGCGCTTGCGGGTTCTGCGGCTGGGCCAGTTCCAGGCTGCGCGCCTGCCAGTAGCGCCAACGGTTGGTGGTGGCGAGGTCTTGCGGCAGACGTTTGGTCAGCTCGTACGCATCATTCCAGCGTGCCAGACGCAGCAGCAGGCGCAGGCGCCATTCCGAGACGGTGTTGTCGCGCAGCTCCGGATCGTATTTGGTCATTACATCCAGTGCGCGGCTGTCGAAGCGGCGTGCGAGGGTCAGGCCGATCTCGCGAGCGATCGCGACTTTTTCATCGCGAGAGAAATGCATGCTGCTGGCGTACCCGTCGAGCAGGGCCATGGCCTTGTCCGGATCCTGCCGGGCGAGGCGGCGCAGGCCAAGGCTGACGACGTCGGACATCGGCTCGTCGGCCGGGGTGAAGCGCGACGGCTGATTGAGCAGTTCGGGTTTCTGCGCCACGTCGACCAGCAAGCGCCCGCGCGGGGCGAGGGTGGTCAGGCCGTTGATCAGACTGTTGGCCAACGGATAGTTGCGCGCCTGTGCGGCGAGCTTGGTGCGCTCCCAGCGTTTCTGCTCGGTCAATTGGCCGTCCGCGGCCCAGATACCGAACAGGGTGTCACAGGCGGCCGGTTGCGATTTGCCGGTCAGCCAGAGTTTTTCCGCGTTGGCATAGCCTTCGGCTTTCTTGTCGTGGCTGATCTGGTATTGCGCGTTGAGGCAGTCGAGCTCGGTGAAATTCAGTTTCGGATCGTAATACTTGACGAACGTCGCCCAGTCGCCACGGTCGGCGAGCCAGCGTAACCAGCGCAGCTTCATCCAGTTGGCTTGCGGCAGGTCACCGTGTTCGGCGAGGAATTTCTCGATTTCCGCGTTGCTCGCGGTCTTCAGGCGCGCGGTCAGCTCGTCGTAGGCCAGATACGGCTCCAGCGGATAATCGGCCAGCGCCTGGCTGTAGCGGAAATACGGGCCGGTATCGCCTTTGGCCAGCGCGCGCTTGGCTTCATCGTAATACTGGCGTTGGGTGGAAAGGTCCACCGCCTGGACGGATTGAGCGGCAGCGGCGGTAAGAAACAAGCAGGACAAAACACTGAAAAGGCGACTGCGCATGAGACATCCGGGCAGAGAAATCATGACAAGTGCCGATCGGAATCCGCACTGAATTGCCTGTAGCTTAGCCTTTTGCCAGCAAGCGGCGAAAGCTTTGCGCGCCTCGCTGCACAAGTTCGCAACAAATGTTGTGCAGAGTGCTTCGACAGACAAATTGCCGGCCTGCTGAAGCCTCAAGTCAGGTAGAATGCGCCCCCGGTTTTTGGAGAAGCTCATGACCCTGCTCAAATTCAGCGATGTGTCCCTTGCGTTCGGCGCTATGCCGTTGTTGGACAAGGTGTCCTGGCAGATCGCCCGTGGTGAGCGGGTGTGCATCATCGGCCGCAACGGCACTGGCAAGTCCAGCATGATGAAACTGGTCAAGGGCGACCAGAAGCCCGATGACGGCTCGGTGTGGCGTGCCCCCGGTCTGAAAATCGGCGAATTGCCGCAGGAATTGCCGGTGGCCGACGACCGGACGGTATTCGATGTGGTAGCCGAAGGCCTCGACGGCGTCGGCGCGTTGCTCGCCGAATATCATCATCTGAGCCAGAACATCGTCACCGACGCCGATCTGGACAAGCTGATGCACGTCCAGCACGACCTCGAAGCCCGTGACGGCTGGCGCTTGCAGACGCTGGTCGACAGCACCCTGAGCCGCCTGCAACTGCCAGCCGACAAGACCCTCGCCGAGCTGTCCGGTGGCTGGCGTCGTCGCGTCCTGCTGGCGCAGGCGCTGGTGTCCGAACCGGATCTGCTGCTGCTCGACGAACCGACCAACCACCTGGATATCGGTGCGATTGCCTGGCTCGAAGAAGCGCTGAAAGATTTCCAGGGCGCCGTGCTGTTCATCACGCACGACCGTTCCTTCCTGCAGAACCTTGCCACGCGCATTCTCGAACTGGATCGCGGCGGCCTGATCGACTGGAACGGCGACTACGCCAGTTTCCTCGTGCACAAAGAGGCCGCCCTGGCCGCTGAAGAAACCGCCAATGCGCTGTTCGACAAACGTCTGGCTCAGGAAGAAGTGTGGATCCGTCAGGGCATCAAGGCCCGGCGTACTCGTAACGAAGGCCGCGTGCGCGCGCTGAAAGCCCTGCGTGTCGAGCGCAGTGAGCGTCGCGAGCGTACCGGCAAGGCCAACATCCAGCTGGAAACCGCTGATAAGTCCGGCAAGCAGGTAATGGTCCTCGAGAACGTCAGCTTCGCGCATCCGGGCGGGCCTTTCCTGATCAAGGATTTCTCCATGGTCCTGCAGCGTGGCGACCGTATCGGTCTGCTCGGCGCCAACGGTACCGGCAAGACCACACTGCTGAAACTGATGCTCAGCGGTCTGCAACCGACCAGCGGTAAAGTGGAAGAGGGCACGCGCATCGACGTCGCCTACTTCGACCAGTTGCGCCATCAGTTGGATCTGGAAAAAACCGTAATCGACAACGTCGCTGAAGGTCGCGATTTCATCGACATCGACGGGCAGAGCCGGCACGTGCTGAGCTATCTCGGCGACTTCCTGTTCAGCCCGCAGCGTGCGCGCACGCCGGTCAAGGCGCTGTCGGGCGGTGAACGTGCACGCCTGTTGCTGGCGAAGCTGTTCAGCAAGCCGGCCAACCTGCTGGTACTCGACGAGCCGACCAACGACCTCGATGTGGAAACCCTCGAGCTGCTCGAAGAAGTGCTGCTGACCTTCAACGGCACCGTGCTGATGGTCAGCCACGACCGGGCATTCCTCGACAACGTGGTGACCAGCACGCTGGTTTTCGAAGGCGAAGGCAAGGTTCGTGAATACGTCGGCGGCTATCAGGACTGGATCCGTCAGGGCGGCTCGCCGCGCCTGCTGGGCGTGACTGAAAGCAAGTCGGGCAAGGCGGACCTGAATTCAGCGGTGGTTACCGCTGAGCCGGCTGTGGTTGCTGCGCCTGTCGCGGCTGCTCCGGCGGCCAAGAAGAAGCTTAGTTACAAACTGCAACGCGAGCTGGAAGCGCTGCCGGGTGACATCGATGCGAAGGAACAGCAGATTGCCGCCGTCGAGGCTGAGATGGCTGAGGCCGGTTTCTATCAGCGCCCGCCAGCAGAAACGGCCAAGGTGATTGCTTCTCTGGAGCAGTTGCAGGCTGAGCTGGATGCATTGGTGGAGCGTTGGGCTGAGCTGGATGCCTGATTGAACCGGATGTGAAAAGCCCGGCGCTCAGTGATGAGCGCCGGGCTTTTCATATGTCAACGCAGTTCCCTTGCAGGAGTGAGCCTGCTCGCGATAGCGGTTTCGCATTCAACGAATTCATCGACTATCAGAACGCTATCGCGAGCAGGCTCACTCCTACATGGAGGGGCATTTCAGCGTTTGACCAGGTGTACCGCCAATACATCGCATGGTGCACCGTGGAGTACGTCGTTGGCGGTAGAGCCGAGCAACAGTGCCAGCCCATGACGCCCATGGCTGCCGACCACGATCAGATCACATTGCTGTTCCTTGGCGACGTGATGGATTTCCTGGCGTGGCTGACCATAAGTCAGATGGCAGTTGGGGCCTTCGAGTTCGGAGTACTTGAGCTTCAGGCGCTCAAGACGCTCCTTGGCCTGATCGAACTGCTGCTGTTGCAGTTGTGACAGGTCCATCGGCACGTCGCCACCGAACGCCATGGCCATCGGCTCGACGATATGCACCAGCGACAGTTTGGCGCCATTGCTCGCCGACAGCTCTCGGGCGCGGTGAATCACAGGGTCGCACTCTTCGGTCAGGTCTACGGCGACCAGAATATGGGTGTAGGGCATGAGGTGCTCCTCGTGACGGTTCAATATTGGTAAGTATGGCTGGTTTCAAGCGCATTGGCTCGCAAGTGACACAATGGGCTCATCAAAAATCGGGAGTACAGATATGACGGTCTGGCTGGTGGTGTCAATCCTGCTGGTAGTTTTAAGTCCGCTGGCATGGTTGCGCCCATCGCGCGCGCAGAGCGGGCGCATGGCCTTGCGCATGGAAGCGCGACGCATCGGCCTGGCCATGCAACTGGCGCCGCAGGAATGGCCGCACTGGCTGTTGCCCGAGCCGCCGAATCCCTGCGCCCAGTACCACCGGCCCCGGCGTGGCAGTCAACCGGCGTGCTGGACCTACTGGCAGAAAACTCCGGGTGTCTGGGTCAATCAATGGCAGGAAGCCTGCGATGACCGGACGCTGCTGGATTATTTCGAAAAATTGCCGGGCAATGTTTTCAAGATCGAAGCGGACAAGCAGATGATCGCGTTGTACTGGGGCGAGAAGGGCGAGGCGACGGTTTTGCAGGATATCGACGCCACGCTGAAAGCGCTGGCGTGAAGCGGCGATTTTTCTTCCTGCAACGGTGAGAAGTGCCCGGCAGACGCGCAATAAAAAGCCCGACATGATGCGTCGGGCGGGTTGGCCAGGCAGGCCGGTAATCTCTCTGTGGAGGCGGCATGCGCTCGCCCCGGCAACTTTCCCAGCAGTGCAGCTAGCTTAGCCTTGTAAACAGCGCTCGCCTAAAATTAGGGCGACTTTTCTAACTATTGATTCTATGAATGGCTGACCATGCAAGCGGGTGTTGCTGCTCATCATGGTGCAGAAATGACTGCAAAGTCGCATTTCAGCCCGAATTTAGGGCGATTGACAATTGTCAGAAATTCCGTGAAGGTGACGTACCCGAATCAAACGGGCGTATGAATTGAGCGTTTGTCTTACAGACTGCTCCTACAGAATCCCGACTATCGCGTTGGCGGGTGTGCCAGGCGGACGGTGTCAGTATCGACGAACAAAGCGTCCTTCTGTGCCATATGCCTGCGTCCGACGTGTACTGTTCAGCTTCCATATCGTGGAGATCAGTTGATGATTTACGAAGGTAAAGCCATCACGGTTAAAGCTCTTGAAAGTGGCATCGTCGAATTGAAATTCGACCTCAAGGGTGAGTCCGTCAACAAGTTCAACCGTCTAACCCTGAACGAACTGCGTCAGGCCGTAGACACCATCAAGGCAGATGCTTCGATCAAGGGCGTGATCGTCAGCAGCGGCAAGGACGTATTCATCGTCGGCGCCGACATCACCGAATTTGTCGACAACTTCAAGCTGCCGGATGCCGAGCTGGTTGCTGGCAATCTCGAAGCCAACAAGATCTTCAGCGATTTCGAAGACCTCAACGTGCCAACCGTCGCGGCCATCAACGGCATCGCCCTCGGTGGCGGTCTGGAAATGTGCCTGGCGGCCGATTATCGCGTCATGTCCACCAAGGCCAAGATCGGTCTGCCGGAAGTCAAGCTGGGCATCTACCCAGGTTTCGGCGGTACCGTACGTCTGCCGCGCCTGATCGGTGTCGACAACGCCATCGAGTGGATTGCCGCCGGCAAGGAAAACCGTCCTGAAGACGCGCTGAAAGTCAGCGCCGTCGACGCCGTGGTTGCACCTGAGAAACTGCAGGAAGCTGCCCTCGAGCTGATCAAGCGCGCCATCTCCGGCGAGTTCGATTACAAGGCCAAGCGTCAGCCAAAGCTTGAAAAACTCAAGTTGAACGCCATTGAGCAAATGATGGCTTTCGAAACCGCCAAAGGTTTCGTGGCTGGCCAGGCCGGCCCGAACTATCCGGCGCCGGTTGAAGCGATCAAGACCATCCAGAAAGCCGCCAACTTCGGTCGCGACAAAGCGCTGGAAGTGGAAGCTGCAGGCTTCGTCAAGCTGGCCAAGACCTCTGCGGCGCAGAGCCTGATTGGCCTGTTCCTGAACGATCAGGAATTGAAGAAAAAGGCCAAGGCCTACGACGAAATCGCCAAAGACGTGAAGCAGGCCGCCGTACTCGGCGCCGGCATCATGGGCGGCGGTATCGCCTATCAGTCGGCCTCCAAAGGTACGCCGATCCTGATGAAGGACATCAACGAGCACGGTATCGAACAGGGTCTGGCCGAAGCCGCCAAACTGCTGGTCGGCCGCGTTGACAAAGGTCGCATGACCGCCGCGAAGATGGCTGAAGTGCTCAACGGCATTCGTCCGACCCTGTCCTACGGCGACTTCGGTCACGTCGATCTGGTCGTCGAAGCTGTGGTCGAGAACCCGAAGGTCAAGCAAGCGGTACTGGCTGAAGTCGAAGGTCAGGTCAAAGAGGACACCATCCTCGCCTCCAACACTTCGACCATTTCCATCAGCCTGCTGGCCAAGGCCCTCAAGCGTCCGGAAAACTTCGTCGGCATGCACTTCTTCAACCCGGTGCACATGATGCCGCTGGTGGAAGTGATCCGTGGCGAGAAGTCCAGCGAACTGGCCATCGCCACCACCGTTGCCTACGCGAAGAAAATGGGCAAGAACCCGATCGTCGTCAATGACTGCCCGGGCTTTCTGGTCAACCGCGTTCTGTTCCCGTACTTCGGCGGTTTCGCCAAGCTGGTCAGCGCCGGTGTCGATTTCGTGCGTATCGACAAGGTCATGGAGAAATTCGGCTGGCCGATGGGCCCGGCATACCTGATGGACGTGGTCGGCATCGACACTGGTCACCACGGTCGTGACGTCATGGCTGAAGGTTTCCCGGACCGCATGAAGGATGACCGCCGTTCGGCCATCGACGTGCTGTACGAAGCCAAGCGCCTGGGCCAGAAGAACGGCAAGGGCTTCTACGCCTACGAGGCCGACAAGAAAGGCAAGCAGAAGAAGGTCGCCGATCCGTCGGTGCTGGAAGTGCTCAAGCCGATCGTTTACGAGCAGCGCGAAGTCACTGACGAAGACATCATCAACTGGATGATGATCCCGCTGTGCCTGGAAACCGTGCGCTGCCTGGAAGACGGCATCGTTGAAACCGCCGCCGAAGCCGACATGGGTCTGGTTTACGGTATCGGTTTCCCTCCATTCCGTGGCGGTGCGCTGCGCTACATCGATTCGATCGGTGTCGCCGAGTTCGTTGCCCTGGCTGACCAGTACGCTGATTTGGGCGCGCTGTACCACCCGACCGCGAAGCTGCGCGAAATGGCCAAGAACGGCCAGAGCTTCTTCGGTTAAGCGCCCCCAACTAGAGTGAGAGTGAACTTATGAGCTTGAATCCTAGAGACGTCGTGATCGTCGACTTCGGTCGTACTCCGATGGGCCGCTCCAAGGGCGGCATGCACCGCAACACCCGCGCTGAAGACATGTCGGCGCACTTGATCAGCAAACTGCTGGAACGCAACAGCAAGGTCGACCCGGCGGAAGTCGAGGACGTGATCTGGGGCTGTGTCAACCAGACCCTGGAGCAAGGCTGGAACATCGCGCGCATGGCGTCGCTGATGACCCAGATTCCGCACACTTCGGCCGGCCAGACCGTCAGCCGCCTGTGTGGCTCGTCGATGAGCGCACTGCACACCGCAGCGCAAGCGATCATGACCGGCAACGGTGACGTGTTCGTGGTCGGCGGCGTCGAGCACATGGGCCACGTGAGCATGATGCACGGTGTCGATCCGAACCCGCACATGTCGCTGTACGCGGCGAAAGCCTCGGGCATGATGGGCCTGACCGCTGAAATGCTCGGCAAGATGCACGGCATCACCCGTGAGCAGCAGGATGCCTTTGGCGTGCGTTCCCACCAGTTGGCCCACAAGGCAACCGTGGAAGGCAAGTTCAAAGACGAAATCATCCCGATGCAGGGTTACGACGAGAACGGTTTCCTTAAACTGTACGACTACGACGAAACCATTCGTCCGGAAACTACCCTGGAAAGTCTGGCGGCACTGAAGCCGGCATTCAATCCAAAGGGCGGCACCGTGACTGCCGGTACTTCGTCGCAGATCACCGACGGTGCTTCGTGCATGATCGTGATGTCGGCGCAGCGTGCACAGGATCTCGGTATCCAGCCTATGGCGGTCATCCGTTCGATGGCAGTGGCGGGTGTGGATCCGGCAATCATGGGCTATGGTCCAGTGCCGGCAACCCAAAAAGCTCTGAAGCGTGCGGGCCTTGGCATCAACGATATCGACTTCTTCGAGCTCAACGAAGCTTTCGCCGCACAGGCCCTGCCAGTGCTGAAAGATCTGAAAGTGCTCGACAAGATGAACGAGAAGGTTAACCTGCACGGCGGCGCTATCGCCCTGGGTCACCCGTTCGGTTGCTCCGGTGCGCGTATTTCCGGCACCCTGCTGAACGTGATGAAGCAGAATAGCGGCACCTTCGGGGTGGCCACTATGTGCATTGGTCTCGGCCAAGGCATCTCCACCGTCTTCGAACGCGTTTAAGCGTCTCGTCGATGGAAGCCGGGGCCCAGTGCCCCGGTTTTTGTTTTTTGGGTTTTTTATTTATTTTTGAAAAGATTCAGTGAGGGCCGAAGCATGCCGATACAACCTGGGCTCTACCAACATTACAAAGGTCCGCAATACCGTGTATTCAGTGTTGCGCGGCATTCCGAAACCGAAGAAGAAGTGGTCTTTTACCAAGCCCTGTATGGCGATTACGGCTATTGGGTGCGCCCGCTGAGCATGTTCGTCGAGTCGGTTGAGGTTGACGGCGAGCAGGTGCCGCGCTTTGCTTTGGTGCAGGCCGAACCGAGCCTTTTTGACAAGGTTTGAGGCAACTGCGCAAAGAACCCTGCGCTTGACCTCACCTTGTATCAACTATATATAGCGGTGCCGCGTCAGGCGCCAACCGCCTTTCACTTCTAGAATTCAGGAATTTTCTGATCCATGGGCAAATCGCTGGTCATTGTGGAATCCCCGGCTAAGGCCAAGACCATCAACAAGTATCTGGGTAACCAATACGTGGTGAAGTCGAGTATCGGCCATATCCGAGACCTGCCCACCAGCGGTTCGGCTAGCGCCAGCAAAGAGCCAGCCGCCAAGCGCGGCAAGGCTGCTGCGGGCGAAGGTCCGGTGCTCTCGCCGAAAGACAAAGCGCGCAAGCAGCTGGTCTCGCGTATGGGCGTCGATCCCGAACACGGCTGGAAGGCCAAGTACGAGATCCTTCCAGGCAAAGAGAAGGTCATCGAAGAGCTGCGCCGGCTCGCCAAGGATGCTGACACCATCTATCTCGCAACCGACTTGGATCGCGAGGGGGAAGCCATTGCCTGGCACCTGCGCGAAGCCATCGGTGGTGACGACAGCCGTTACAAGCGCGTAGTGTTCAACGAGATCACCAAGAAGGCGATCCAGGAAGCCTTCTCCGAGCCGGGCGAGCTGGACATCGATCGTGTCAACGCCCAGCAGGCGCGTCGCTTCCTCGACCGCGTCGTCGGCTACATGGTGTCGCCGCTGCTGTGGGCCAAGATCGCCCGTGGTCTGTCCGCCGGCCGTGTGCAATCGGTTGCCGTGAAGCTGGTGGTCGAGCGTGAGCGAGAAATCCGCGCGTTCATTCCGGAAGAATACTGGGAAGTGCACGCTGATCTCGGCACTGCCAAAGGCTCGACCGTGCGTTTCGAAGTGGCTCGCGAAAAAGGCGAAGCCTTCAAGCCGCTGAACGAAGCCCAGGCCATGGCCGCGCTGGAGAAACTGAAGTCTTCCAGCTACAGCATCGTCAAGCGCGAAGACAAACCGACCAGTAGCAAACCATCGGCGCCTTTCATCACGTCGACCTTGCAGCAGGCTGCGAGCAACCGCCTTGGTTTCGGCGTGAAGAAAACCATGATGATGGCCCAGCGTCTTTACGAAGCCGGCTACATCACTTACATGCGTACCGACTCGACCAATCTCTCGGCCGACGCCGTGGCGATGGCGCGCACTTACATCGAAGACGAATTCGGCAAGAAGTACCTGCCGGAAACGCCGAACGTCTACAGCAGCAAGGAAGGCGCGCAAGAGGCTCACGAAGCGATTCGTCCGTCCGACGCCAACACCACGCCGAGCAAGCTTGCGGGCATGGAACGTGATGCCGAGCGTCTGTATGAGCTGATCTGGCGTCAGTTCCTCGCCTGCCAGATGCTGCCGGCACAATACCTGTCGACCACCGTCAGCGTCGGCGCTGGCGACTTCGAGTTGCGCGCCAAGGGCCGTATCCTCAAGTTCGACGGTTACACCCGCGTAATGCCGCAGATCGCCAAGCCTGGCGATGACGATGTACTGCCGGATATGGCGCAAGGCGATGTGATGAAGCTGATCAAGCTCGATCCATCGCAGCATTTCACCAAGCCACCGGCGCGTTATTCCGAAGCCAGTCTGGTCAAGGAAATGGAAAAGCGCGGCATCGGTCGTCCTTCGACTTACGCTGCGATCATTTCGACCATTCAGGATCGCGGTTACGTCACGCTGCACAACCGTCGTTTCTATTCGGAAAAGATGGGCGACATCGTCACTGAGCGTCTGTCCGAGAGTTTCTCCAATCTCATGGACTACGGCTTCACCGCCGGCATGGAAGAGAACCTCGATGACGTGGCGCAGGGTGAGCGCGACTGGAAAAACGTGCTGGACGAGTTCTACGGCGACTTCAAGAAGAAACTCGAAGTAGCGGAAAACCCGGACAGCGGCATGCGTGCCAACCAGCCAGTGATGACCGATATTCCTTGCACCACCTGCGGCCGTCCGATGCAGATTCGTACTGCCTCGACTGGCGTGTTCCTCGGTTGCTCGGGCTATAGCCTGCCGCCGAAAGAGCGCTGCAAGGCCACGGTCAACCTGGTGCCGGGCGATGAAATCGCCGCAGACGACGAAGGCGAATCGGAATCGCTGGTACTGCGCGGCAAGCATCGCTGCCCGATCTGCAGCACGGCGATGGATGCCTACCTGCTGGACGAAAAGCGAAAGTTGCACATCTGCGGCAACAACCCGGATTGCGCCGGTTACGAAATCGAAGAAGGCAGCTATCGCATCAAAGGCTACGAAGGTCCGAGTCTGGAATGCGACAAGTGCGGCAGCGAGATGCAGCTCAAGACCGGCCGTTTCGGCAAGTTCTTCGGCTGCACCAACCCCGAGTGCAAAAACACCCGCAAGCTGCTGAAGAGCGGTGACGCGGCGCCGCCGAAGATGGATCCGGTGAAGATGCCTGAGCTGAAATGCGAAAAGGTCAACGACACCTACATCCTGCGCGACGGCGCCTCCGGTCTGTTCCTGGCCGCCAGTCAGTTCCCGAAAAACCGCGAGACCCGTGCTCCGCTGGTGATCGAGATTCTGCCGCACAAGGACGAGATCGATCCGAAGTACCACTTCCTGTGCGAAGCTCCGCAGAAGGATCCTGATGGTCTGCCGGCGGTCATCCGCTACAGCCGCAAGACCAAGGAGCAATACGTGCAGACCGAAGTCGACGGCAAGCCTACGGGCTGGAAGGCTTACTACGATGGTGGCAAGTGGACTGTTGAAGACAAGCGCAGCGCGAAGGCCAAGGCTGAGTAAGCGTTAGTCTGAACAGCAAAAAGGCCGCATGAAACCTTACGGATTTCATGCGGCCTTTTTGTTTTGTGCTTGCGGTGGCGTTGGCTGATCCACGACACTGTCCGGCCTGTGTGAAGCAATTATTTCGTTGTGGAGGCTGCCGTCATGGCCCACGAACTCTATACCCGCACCAACCAGAAAATCTATTTCGCCGGGCTGTCACTCGAAGCTCTGGCTCGTGCTGAAGAAGGGCGGGCGATGAATTCTCTGGCGCTGATTCAGGCCGGGCGTGAGTCGGCGTTGTTCCACCTCTACGGCGCACTGCTGGGTCTGTGTCATGAGATTGCCGGCTTTTACCGGCTACCGCAGGCCAATTCGCCGAGGGCGGAGGAGTTGCTGAAGCAGGAAGTCCTGGAATCGATCGCTATCCCGGAGCTCGCAGAAATGGTCGAGCTGGCCGGGAACTCGGAAACCTGGCTGGCCAAACTGCTGGCGGCGCACGCGGCACTGTTTCAACCTCCCAGGGGGCCACGCAAGCCGAAAGGCGACGTGACACAGCCGCTGATTCAGGCCGTCAACCTGGATGAAGAAGAGGCGCCAGAAGAGTTGAGTCGAGATGAGCTGGAGAGCTGGCGGCAGAACCTGAAAGGTCTGGCCCTCCGTTTCCGCGAAGGCTTGAACGAGTGCTAACGGGGTTTGATGCAGTGGCAATCTGAAACATGCTGCTGGTCAAGATCCCGAGCGAAGCTCGAATGATGTCTATATAATCGCTGCCTTTCGTGGAGAACAGACTTATATGCCAACGTCCTTTCTAGAAATTGTCGAGTTACCAGACGGCCGAATCGAACTGCGCAGGGCTGAGGACGAAGGTTCTCTGGTGACGCTGGATTTCTCCGAGGATGCCAAGGCGTTCCTGCAAGGCCAGCACGTTGAAATCGCCAAAGCGATGTTGAGCGTTGGCGTGCAGATGGCCGGTCGCATGGTTGAAGGCGAGTTTGATAAGGAAGAGGGGCCGCGGGTTCTTCATTGATCCGCGCTTTGGCCTTTCCCGGTCGCTTGTTACAGATCGGCTTCTCTGTCCTGGAGAAGCCCTGCGCTTCACACAGCGCGCATCATCAGGCAATCAACCCAAACGAATATTAAGACTCTGCGCTTCGCCCGTACGCGCGGCGCTGATCAGTTGTTGCCGTGAATTGGCATTCAGCGGGTTGAGCCAGGTCACCACCGTGTGACTGCGACCCAGGCGCAGCGCTTCGCACGCCAGTTGCTGAGCACTTTGAGTGCCGCGCGGTTGCAGCAGCAGAATGCGTTCGCGGTTCAGGCCGGCATCGCGTAGCCAGGTTTGCGTCAGACTGGCGGGCGGTGCGATCAGCGTCAGCCAGCGAGCATCCTGGTCCTCGCTGAGTTCACGCAGGATCGGCGCGAGCAGGTTCAGGCAGTTCCCGGCCGCACCGCGCAGTGACAGCTCACTGAAAGCGTCAGGTTTGGCATTCCAGTCACTCTCGATCACGTCTTTAAGGATCGGCGCCATAGGCTGCGCCAGAAACGCTTCGAATAAAGGCAGTTGTGTTTGCTGAGTTGTGTGTGGGAACTGCATGGAGCCTCCTTTAGCGGCGAATGACGCCGACACTCAAGCCTTCGATCACCAGTTCCTGGTCTTTCAGGTCGACTTCGATAGGGGCAAACTCGGGGTTTTCGGCGATCAGCCAGACTTTGCTGCCTTCGCGCTTGAAGCGTTTGACCGTCACTTCGTCGCCGATACGGGCAACCACAACCTGGCCGTTACGCGCTTCGCGGGTGGTGTGCACTGCCAGCAGGTCACCGTCGAAGATGCCGATGTCCTTCATGCTCATGCCGTGCACGCGCAACAGGTAGTCGGCGCGAGGATGGAAGAAGGTCGGGTTGATGTTGCAGGATTCTTCGATGTGCTGTTGAGCGAGGATCGGCGCGCCGGCAGCCACTCGGCCGATGATCGGCAGGGTGGAGTCGTCCGCCTTGGCTTCGAAGCCGGGAATACGGATGCCGCGGGAAGCGCCCGGGGTCATCTCGATCGCGCCTTTGCGGGCCAGGGCCTTGAGATGCTCTTCCGCCGCGTTGGGCGATTTGAAACCCAGTTCCTGAGCGATTTCCGCACGGGTGGGCGGATAGCCGTTGTCTTCGAGGCAACGTTTGATGAAGGCCAGAATCTCGGCTTGGCGTGGCGTCAGCTTTAGCATATTGATCGCTCTGTCTTTTTATACAGTGACTGGGATTATATACAGTGAAGCAATCTTGGCAATGGGCGTTTTTTTACCGCCCGCCGAGCGGTCACGATGAGCGTTTATTAATGCTGGCGCGTTGTATGGTTAAATAGCTGACCGACCATTCCCGAAACGAACCGGCAGGCTTGACAAGGCACAGGCTGAAACGTATGTTTCAAACAAGTGTTTGTCAGGCGGAGTAGCCATGGCCCAGTCGGAAACCGTTGAACGCATTCTTGATGCTGCCGAGCAGTTGTTCGCGGAGAAAGGATTCGCTGAAACCTCATTGCGTTTGATCACCAGCAAGGCTGGTGTCAATCTGGCTGCGGTGAATTATCACTTCGGCTCGAAAAAGGCGCTGATCCAGGCGGTGTTCTCGCGTTTTCTCGGGCCGTTCTGCGTCAGTCTCGACAAAGAGCTCGAGCGCCGTCAGGCCAAGCCGGAGAACAAGCCAACCCTCGAAGAACTGCTGGAGATCCTCGTCGAGCAAGCGCTCGTCGTGCAGCCTCGCAGCGGTAACGACCTGTCGATCTTCATGCGCTTGCTCGGCCTCGCGTTCAGTCAGAGCCAGGGCCACTTGCGGCGTTATCTCGAAGACATGTACGGCAAGGTGTTCCGCCGCTACATGTTGCTGGTCAATGAAGCGGCGCCACGCATTCCGCCCATCGAGCTGTTCTGGCGCGTGCACTTCATGCTTGGCGCCGCCGCGTTCAGCATGTCCGGGATCAAGGCCTTGCGCGCGATTGCCGAGACCGATTTCGGCGTCAACACGTCCATTGAGCAAGTCATGCGCCTGATGGTGCCGTTCCTCGCTGCCGGCATGCGCGCCGAAACCGGCGTTACCGATACCGCCATGGCCAGTGCACAACTGCGTCCGCGCAGCAAATCGACGCCGGTCGCCGCCAAGGTTTGACCGCGCACGGGTGGGCGCGGCAGCGGGGATCCGCTAAGCTAGCCGGCCATGCCGACTCTCGTAATGAACCCGATCTGCATGATTCTGCTGACCGTCCGGGCACTGCCCACGGTAGCGGACACAGGCAGATCGGGTTTTTCGTTTTCAAGGAATCTCTATGACTGCTGGCCTGCAAGGCTCGTTGATGGTGGACGTCGCCGGTACCTGGCTGACGGCCGAAGATCGCCAATTGTTGCGTCAGCCCGAAGTGGGCGGCCTGATCATTTTTGCCCGTAACATCGAGCATCCACGCCAGGTGCGCGAGCTCAGCGCCGCGATCCGCGCGATTCGCCCGGATCTGTTGCTGGCGGTGGACCAGGAGGGCGGGCGCGTGCAGCGCCTGCGTCAGGGTTTCGTGCGTCTGCCGGCCATGCGCGCCATCGCCGATAACCCGAATGCAGAGTATCTCGCCGAACAATGCGGCTGGATCATGGCCACCGAAGTGCTGGCGGTCGGGCTCGACCTGAGTTTCGCCCCGGTGCTGGATCTGGACTATCAGCGCAGCGCCGTAGTGGGCACCCGTTCTTTCGAAGGGGACCCCGAGCGCGCAGCCTTGCTCGCGGGTGCATTCATCCGCGGCATGAACAGCGCCGGCATGGCCGCCACCGGTAAGCATTTCCCAGGCCACGGTTGGGCCGAAGCCGACTCTCACGTGGCGATCCCGAACGACGAGCGCAGCCTCGACGAAATCCGCGCCAACGATCTCGTGCCGTTTACCAGACTCAGCCAGCAACTCGCCGCCGTCATGCCGGCCCATGTCATCTATCCGCAAGTCGATTCACAGCCCGCCGGTTTCTCCCGGCGCTGGCTGCAGGACATCCTGCGCGGCGAGTTGCAGTTCGATGGCGTGATCTTCAGTGACGACTTGTCGATGGCCGGCGCCCACGTGGTCGGCGACGCCGCCAGCCGCATCGAAGCTGCACTCACTGCTGGCTGCGACATGGGCCTGGTGTGCAACGACCGCGCCGCTGCCGAACTGGCCCTCAGCGCCGCCCAGCGCATGAAAGTCAAGCCGTCCGCACGCATCGCCAAGATGCGCGGTCAGGCCTTCGCCAGCACCGATTATCGTCAGGACCCGCGTTGGCTCACCGCCCTCGGCGCGCTCAAAGACGCTCAACTGATCGATTAAGGATTTTTCGTTATGACCGTTTACGCAATCATCGGTGGCACCGGCCTGACTCAGCTCGACGGCTTGAGCATTCGTCAGTCGCTGGCAGTCGATACCCCGTACGGCGCGCCTTCGGCCGAAGTGCAGATTGGTGAATATGCCGGCAAGGAAGTGCTGTTCCTCGCCCGCCACGGTCACCCGCATCGCTTCCCGCCGCACAAGGTCAATTACCGCGCCAATCTCTGGGCGCTGAAGCAGGCCGGTGCCGAAGCGATCATCGCCGTGAATGCAGTGGGCGGGATCCACCCGGCCATGGGCACCGGGCATTTCTGCGTGCCGCACCAGATTGTCGACTACACCAGCGGGCGCGAGCACACCTATTTCGCCGATGATCTGGAACACGTCACCCACATCGATTTCAGCTTTCCCTACAGCGAGCCGTTGCGCCAGCAACTGATTGCCGCGCTCGCCGTCGAAGGTTGTGAGTACAGCGATCAGGGCGTGTACGCCTGCACCCAGGGACCGCGTCTGGAAACGGTCGCCGAGATCGTGCGACTGGAGCGTGACGGCTGCGACATCGTCGGCATGACCGGCATGCCGGAAGCAGCGCTGGCGCGTGAGCTGGATCTGGATTACGCCTGTCTGGCGCTGGTGGTGAATCCTGCAGCCGGCAAGACCACCGAAGTCATCACCATGGCTGAAATCGAGCAGGCGCTGCACGATGGCATGGGCAAGGTGAAATCAACCTTGGCCCGGGTGCTGGCCAGCTAAGGACTGTCCATGAGCATTTTCATCGAGCGGCTCAAAGGGCTGGCATGGACCCACGCATTCAGTGGCAAGGCGTTGGCCAAGGCCCGCGCTTATGCCGCCGATGACCGGGTCGAGATCCTCGAGATCGATGACAAGAAGATAGAGGCGTTCTGCGTCGGTTCTCACCCCCAGACGTATGCGCAAAGCATTTACCTGTCCGAAGATCGGCTGGGCTCGGTAAACCTGCGTTGCCTGTGCAGCTGTCCTGTTGCAATCGACTGCAAGCACAGCGCAGCGGTGCTCTATCACCTGCTGGGCACTGGCGAGGATGCGTCTGGAAGTGACGCGCAGACCTCATTGGGACGAGCGCTGGAGCATTGGCTTTCAACGATTCCCGTGCCGGCCGCGCCTGCTGACGAAAGCGCGCAAACCGCAGGCACGCGTCTGTTTTACAAGCTCAAACCGACGTCTGCCAACGGCAAGTGGCTGCTCGATATTTTCAAGGTCTACCAGCTCAAGAGCGGCGAGTTACGCGAAGTAAAACCGATGTATTCGCTCTCGGAAATGCTCATGCGCCAGCCCGGCTACCTGGCCGATCTGGATCTGCGCATCGCCAGGCTGCTGGTCGCCATGCATTCCCATCACGCCTATTACAGCGGCTATCCGCTGGAAGGCAGTAGTGGTGCCGAACTGCTGGAAATGCTCCTGCGCACCTCGCGCCTGTTCCTCGACTTCGAAGACTTGCAGCCACTGACGCCGGGGGCGAAGCGCGTGGGCGAGTTCGCCTGGGCCGAACAGGCTGACGGCGGGTTCCGCGCGCAGTGGAGCAGTGCCGAAGCCGCGCAGGAAACCGTGCTGGCGCTGGAGCCGCTTTACTACATTGATCGCGAGCAGCGCCAGGTTGGCCCGCTGTTCACTGAGCTGGAAGAAAAACTCGCCTGCCACTTGACCCTGGCTCCTGACATTCCGGCGCGTCAGGCCATGCAGTTCAGCCATCGCATGAGCGCGACGACCAGAATCCCGCCGCCACACAAACTCACCGAACGCATCATCGATGACGTGCTTCCGCAGCCGCAACTGACCCTCGTCAGCGGCCGGGAGCGCTCGCGCTGGGAATACGTGCTGGAGCACCGCGCCGCTCTGCTGTTTACCTACAACGGCCATCCGGCGGTGGATCGCAACCCGGAAGTAATGATCCTCAACGGCAGCGAGACCCAGCGCATCCAGCGCCAGCCGGCGCTGGAAAAGAAGCTGCGCCAGAACCTGCAAAAACATGGCCTCAAGAAAGCCACGCGCAAGAGTGCAATGGATCGTCCCGGCGAGATGTTTACCTTGCCGGATGATTCCGCCTGGCTCGGATTCATGCACGAAGGGCTTGCCACGCTGCGCGCCGCAGACTGGAAAATCGAGATCAGTCCCGGTTTCCATTTCAATGTGCAAGCGGTTGAGCAGTGGTACGCCGAGGTCGAAGAAGAGGCTGGGCATCAGTGGTTTGATTTGCAGTTGGGCATCGTCGTCAACGGTGAGCGCTACAGCTTGCTGCCGATCCTTTTGCATCTGTTGCGCACGCAGCCGCGCTTGCTCGACCCGGTCAATCTGGCGCAACGCAGCGATGACGAAAAACTCCTGATCGAACTCAAGCCCAGCGGTTTTGGCGACCCGGCGGGCGCCAAGGTCGCGTTGCCGCTGAGTCGGGTCAAACCGCTGATGGCGACGCTGGGCGAGTTGTACCTGGGCGGACATCAGGGCGATGCGCTGCGCTTGACCGCTCCCGACGCCGCGCGCCTGAGCATGCTCGATGGCGTGCCGCTGGATTGGCAGGGCGGCGAACGCCTGCGGACCTTTGCCAGGCGCCTGCAGAATTCCAGTCACGCCCACGTTGCTGCGCCGGCCGGCCTCAATGCGCAACTGCGCCCTTATCAGCTCGAAGGCCTGAACTGGATGCAGACCCTGCGCGAGCTGGAAGTCGGCGGCATTCTTGGCGATGACATGGGCCTGGGCAAAACCCTGCAGACCCTGGCGCATCTGCTTACGGAAAAACATGCCGGGCGCCTGGACTGTCCGGCACTGGCGGTGATGCCGACCAGCCTGATTCCGAACTGGCTCGATGAAGCCGAGCGCTTCACGCCGCAGTTGAAAGTGCTGGCGCTGCACGGGAGCGGGCGGCAGAAGGACTTCGCCAATCTTGCCGAATACGACTTGGTGCTGACCACTTACGCATTGCTGCCCAGGGATCTGGAAACCCTGCAGCCGCAGGCCTGGAGCGTGTTGATTCTCGACGAAGCGCAGAACATCAAGAACCCGCTGAGCAAAGCCGCGCAGGCCGCACGTGACTTGCAGGCCCGTCAGCGCTTGTGTCTGAGCGGCACGCCACTGGAAAACCACCTCGGCGAGCTATGGTCGCAGTTCCACTTCCTGATGCCCGGCTGGCTTGGCGACAGCAAATCCTTCAATCGCGATTACCGTACGCCGATCGAAAAGCACGGCAATATCCAGCGCATGCAGCACCTGACGGCGCGCATCAAGCCGTTTTTGCTGCGGCGCAAGAAGGATCAGGTGGCCACGGAGCTGCCGCCGAAAACCGAAATCATCCATTGGGTCGAGCTCAGCGATGGTCAGCGCGACGTCTATGAAACGGTGCGCGTGGCGATGGACAAAAAGGTCCGCGACGAAATCGCCCGCAGTGGCGTGGCGCGCAGTCAGATCATCATCCTTGATGCGCTGCTCAAGCTGCGTCAGGTGTGCTGCGATCTGCGCCTGATCAACATGCCGCTCACGGCCAAGGCGCTGCGCTCGGGCAGCGGCAAGCTGATCAGCCTGATGGAAATGCTCGAGGAATTGCTCGGCGAAGGTCGGCGGATTCTGCTGTTCTCGCAGTTCACCTCGATGCTGGCGCTGATCGAGCAAGAGTTGCAGCAGCGCGGGCTCGGCTATTCGTTGCTGACCGGCGACACCACCGACCGGCGCACGCCGGTCAAGAATTTCCAGGGCGGCAAGGTGCCGTTGTTCCTGATCAGTCTCAAGGCCGGCGGCACCGGTCTGAACCTGACGGCGGCGGACACGGTGATTCACTTCGATCCGTGGTGGAACCCGGCGGTGGAGAATCAGGCGACTGATCGGGCGTATCGCATCGGCCAGAACAATCCGGTGTTCGTCTACAAGTTGATCGCCAAAGGCACCGTCGAGGAGAAGATCCAGGCGTTGCAGCAGGAGAAGGCTGCGCTGGCGGGGGCGGTGCTTGAGGGTGGCACGACGGGTGGATTCAAACTCGAACAGAGTGATATCGAGGCGTTGTTTGCGCCGTTGCCGGTTTCCAGAGGTTGAAGGTTTTGAACCGCAGTGGGGCCATTCGCGAGCAGGCTCGCTCCCACATTGGATCTCGAGCGAATCTGGGTTAATTGTGGGAGCGAGCCTGCTCGCGAAAGCTATCTGACGAGCGACGACGAGTTCAGCGCTTGTCGATCTTGTCCGGCAACGGCGCAAACAGCGCTTCAATATCATCGCTCTGCAACTTCCAGTCCCCGGCCTTGCGCCCGTCCAGCACGCCTGCTGCGAGGTCAGATTTTTCCTTCTGCAGGTGCTGAATTTTCTCTTCCACCGTGCCCCGGGCAATCATCTTGTAGACGAACACCGGGTTTTCCTGGCCGATGCGATACGCACGGTCGGTGGCCTGATTCTCGGTCGCCGGGTTCCACCACGGATCGTAGTGAATCACCGTATCGGCTTCGGTGAGGTTCAAACCGACACCGCCGGCCTTCAGGCTGATCAGAAAAATCTGACGCGTGCCGCTCTGGAATTCCTTCACCGGGGTGCGCCGGTCACGGGTCTGGCCGGTGAGCAGGGCATAGGCAATCTTGCGTTTTTTCAGTTCCTCTTCGATCAATGACAGCATCGAAGTGAATTGCGAGAACAGCAGAATCCGCCGACCTTCCTCGAACAATTCCTCAAGCATTTCCATCAGGCTGTCGAGCTTGCCCGAAGTGCTGCCGCGCGCGGGCAGAGTGGCGTCGTTGACCAGACGCAGGTCGCAGCAGACCTGACGCAGCTTGAGCAGCGCTTCGAGGATGATGATCTGGCTGCGCGCCACGCCTTTGCGGGTGATCTCGTCGCGGACTTTCTTGTCCATCGCCAGGCGCATGGTCTCGTATACGTCGCGCTGCGCTTCATTGAGTTCGACCCAGTGGATGATCTCGGTTTTCGGCGGCAGCTCGGTGGCGACCTGCTCTTTGGTTCGGCGCAGCAGGAACGGTTTTATCCGACCGTTAAGGTGTTGCAGTCTGACTTCACTGCCGCGTTTTTCGATCGGCACGCGGTAATCGGCGTTGAAGCTTTTCACGTCGCCGAGCCAGCCCGGCAGCAGGAAGTGGAACAGCGACCAGAGTTCGCCCAAGTGGTTTTCCAGCGGCGTGCCGCTGAGGCACAGGCGCTGGCGTGCGTTCAGGTCGCGCGCGGCCTGAGCGGCTTTGCTGTTGGGATTCTTGATGTATTGCGCTTCGTCCAGCACCAGCACGTGCAGGGGCTGTTTGGCCAGACGCTCGACGTCTTTTGGCAGCAGGGCGTAGGTGGTGAGGATCAGGTCGAAGTCGGTCAGATTGTCGAAGTATTTCTTGCGCGTGGCGCCATACAGCGCAAGCACTTTCAGCTGCGGGGTGAAATGCGCCGCCTCATCGAGCCAGTTCGGAATCAGGCTGGTCGGCATCACCACCATGCACGGGTGATCGAGGCGTCCGGCGTTCTTCTCGCTGAGAATATGCGCCAAGGTCTGTAGGGTTTTGCCCAGGCCCATGTCATCCGCGAGAATCCCGCCGACTTCCAGTTGTCGCAGCGATTGCATCCAGCTCAGGCCTTCGAGCTGATACGGGCGCAGCGTTGCGTTCAAGCCTTGCGGCGCTTCGGCGCTGAAATCGCGGATGTCGCGCAGGCGCTGAGCGAAGGTGCGGATCTGCTCACCGCCTTCCCACAACAGCGGCAGGCCCTCCAGCGAATTCAGCCGGGTGGCGTCAGCCTTGCTCAGGCGCAGCGTTGTTTCGCCCGGCTCCTGCAAATAGAACTCGCCCAGCGTCATCAGTACCGGCTTCAAGCGACCGAGCGGCAGCGCCACTTGCAGCGGGCCATGCTCGCTGGTGCGTTGCGGAATGTTGACCAGAATCAATTCGTCATCGCGACGGCGGGCGAGGCGTTCCGGGTTGAGGATCTCGGTGTGCGAGCGCATCAGATTGAGCAGGATCGGCAGCAGGCTCAGGCGTTCGCCGTTGACGATAATGCCCAGTTCCAGATCGAACCAGTCGCGCTCCGGCGCCTGTTCGACGGTGGCGTACCAGTCGTCGACGGCGGTCAGGTCGAAGCCGAATTCCTCATCGATCTGCAACTCCCAGCCCTGGCTGCGCAACTTCGGCAAGTCATTGAGAGTGAAGGTCAGCCAGGCGCTGTCGTTGACCATTTCGTAGAGTTCGCCGGCGCTCTCCGGTAGGGCTTTGCTTTGCCGGGTGGCGATGCGGAAACCGAGGATGCGCAACTGCTCGCGGTAGGACTGTTCGACATCCGGGTGGCGTTTTATCCGCAGGGTCTGGGCTTCTTGGCGGATCAGGATGTCGCTGTGCTTCTGCCCGCTGACGTATTCGTCCAGATAGCTGAACGACAGCGCCGCGCGGTGTTGAATGTAACGCTGCATCTTGCCGTTGCGCGGCTCGAAGGCGCTGAACTCGACACTGGCCAGCCAGAGGCGGGGCACCGGTTGCACGTTGTCCACCAGCACTTGCGGTGGCGCTTTCGGGCTGCGGTTTTCCAGCACGGCCTGGAGTTTCTCCAACAGCTCGGCATCTTTCACGGCGGCGGGGTAGTCGAGGGTTTCCTGGATTTTCAGCAGCACCGCTGCGCAATGTTTGCAATTGCTGCGCACCGGGCAGGTGCAGGAGGCGTCGACCAGCAGCAGGGTGGCTTTGGCTGACTCGCGCAGATGGATGGTCTGCCGGTAGACACTGCCGCCAGAGCCTTCGCAACTGGCGGTGATGGTCGCATCGCCGACCTGGGCGATGCGCACCCGATTCTCCAAAGCGTAGCGGCGGCCGCGCTCCAGACTCTGTTCTTTGAATCGGCTGACCCACGACGGGGCCAGCGGTTTGCTCAGGGGCGGCGGCATAAGGACTTCGATCAGTCCGGCACGACTTCAGGCGCTTCGCGAGGCGCTGGCGCGGTGAGGGAAGTGATCTTGATCAGCAGGGCCAAGTGGCCGTTGTCGAGGTAATTGAGCTGGCCGTTCTTGGTGTGGCTGTCCTGACGCAGACGCTCGCTGGCGGTGACCAGACCATTGGCGTCGATCTGATTGACCCAGAAGTCGGCGGTCACGTCGGTGAAGCGGCCGAGCTTCATTTCCAGCGTGCCCTCGATCGGGAACTGGCCGAACTGCTCCTGACCTTCACTGACCGCGACTTTCGCTGGCGCTTCGCCTAGCGTCTGCTGCCAGGCTTTATGCATCAGCACGGTGTACTCGCCGCTGGCGGTGAGTTTGCTCACAACATCATTGAGCGCCGGCGTGCGCTGGCTGTCGTTGCCCAAACGCTGGGCGCCAGCGGCCCAATCTTCCGGCGCGGCGCGGCTGACGATGGCCGGGACGGCATTCTGGCGCACCAGGATCATTTCGACCTGATACGTGTCATCGGCAAACGCCGCTGGAGCTGCCACTGTCATCAAGAGCGAGGCAAGCAACAAAGTCAGAGAGCGAAACAGGCGCATCGGGCGTCCTTCAAGCGGATTTCGGGATGAGGCGCTCAAACAGCGCCTCGACAGTATTGAAACGTTCTTCCGGGCGCTCCATCGGCACCTGGAATTTGAACATCGTTGCGCCTTCGAACTTGTAGCGTTTGGGCTGCGTCTGGATCAGCTTGATCAGCGTCATCGGATCAACCGGCGTCTGCGCCTCGAACTCGATGCGTCCGCCTTGCGGCCCGCCGTCGACTTTCTTGATGCCGAGCTTTTCCGCCTGCAGTTTCAACGCAGTAATCCGCACCAGATTCTTGGTCGGCTCCGGCAACAGGCCGAAACGGTCGATCATCTCGACCTGCAGATCCTTGAGGCCTTCCTCATCGGTGGCCGAGGCGATGCGTTTATACAGAATCAGCCGCGCGTGCACATCCGGCAGATAATCTTCCGGAATCAGCGCCGGCACCCGCAGATTGACCTCCGGGCCGCCGCCAAGCGGTTGATCGAGGTTCGGCTGTTCGCCTTTGCGAATCGATTTCACCGCGCGCTCGAGCATTTCCATGTACAGGGTGAAACCGACCGCCTGAATCTGGCCGCTTTGGCCATCGCCCAGCAGTTCCCCGGCACCGCGGATTTCCAGGTCGTTGGTGGCCAGGACGAAACCGGCGCCGAGGTCCTGGGTATTGGCGATCGCTTCCAGACGCTTTTCCGCATCCGAAGTGATCTGCTGGCGCGGCGGCGTCAGCAGGTAGGCGTAAGCCTGGTGGTGACTGCGGCCGACACGACCACGCAACTGGTGCAGTTGCGCCAGGCCGAATTTGTCGGCGCGCTCGATAATGATGGTGTTGGCGCTCGGCACGTCGATGCCGGTCTCGATGATGGTCGAGGCGATCAGCACGTTGAAGCGCTTGTGGTAGAAGTCGCTCATCACCTGTTCGAGTTCACGTTCGCGCATCTGCCCGTGGCCGATACCGATGCGCGCTTCCGGCACCAGTTCGGCGAGGTCGGCGGCGCATTTCTCGATGGTCTTCACATCGTTGTGCAGGTAGTAAACCTGACCGCCGCGCAGCAGTTCGCGCAGCAGCGCCTCTTTGACCGTGCTCTTGTTCTGTTCCATGACGAAGGTGCGCACCGACAGGCGTCGCGCCGGCGGCGTGGCGATGATCGACAGATCGCGCATGCCCGATACCGCCATGTTCAGCGTGCGCGGAATCGGCGTCGCGGTCAGGGTCAGGATGTCGACTTCGCTGCGCAGGGCCTTGAGCTGTTCTTTCTGGCGTACGCCAAAACGGTGTTCTTCGTCGATGATCACCAGCCCGAGGTTTTTGATCTTGACGTCGTCGGACAGCAGCTTGTGCGTGCCGATGACAATGTCGATCTTGCCCTCCGCCAGATCGGCGATCGCCGCATTGACTTCCTTGGCCGACTTGAAACGGCTCATCACTTCCACCGTCACCGGCCAGTCGGCGAAACGGTCGCGGAAACTGTTGTAGTGCTGCTGGGCGAGCAGGGTAGTTGGCACCAGAATTGCCACCTGACGCCCGCCGTGCACGGCGATGAACGCGGCGCGCATGGCCACTTCGGTCTTGCCGAAACCGACGTCGCCGCAGACCAGGCGATCCATCGGTTTCGGCGCGAGCATGTCTTCGCGCACGGCCTCGATGGTGGCCTGTTGGTCTGGGGTTTCTTCGAACGGGAAACCGGCGCTGAACGTAGCGTAATCGGCCTTCGGGTCGGCGAAGGCGTAACCTTCACGGGCGGCGCGACGGGCATAGATGTCGAGCAATTCGGCGGCGACGTCGCGCACCTGTTCGGCGGCTTTGCGCTTGGCTTTCTGCCAGGTTTCCGAGCCGAGACGATGCAGCGGCGCGAGCGAATCGTCGCTGCCGGTGTAACGCGCGATCAGGTGCAGGTTGGCCACCGGCACGTAGAGCTTGGCGTTCTCGGCGTATTCGAGGGTGAGGAATTCGGCAGCCTGGTTGTCGATTTCCAGAATCGTCAGGCCCAGGTAGCGGCCAACACCATGGTCGATATGCACCACCGGCGCGCCTTCGCGCAGCTCGGTAAGGTTCTTGATTACCGCATCGTTGCTGACGTCGCTGCGCTTCTCGCGACGACGGCGTTGCATGACCCGTTGGCCGAACAGTGGACTTTCCGCGACCAGCGCCAGTGCCGGGTCGTCGAGCATCAAACCTTCGTCGAGCGGGGCGATGGTGATCGCCAGACGATCCTTGCTGGCGACGAAATCCGGCCAGCTGTCGACGGTTTTCGGCCGCAGCTTCAAGCGTTCAAGCAGTTCCAGCAGGACCTCGCGACGACCCGCCGATTCAGCGGTGAACAGCACGCGACCGGGGAATTCTTCGAGGAAACCGGCCAGTGCCGCCAGCGGTTGCGTGGCTTTGGCTTCGATGGCCAGATCCGGCAGCGCGTGCGCCGGGAAGCGTTCTCGGCCGACGCCGCTTTCAACGTCCTGCTGACTGGCGACGACCCGTGGCCAGTTCTTCAGGCGCGCGAAGCAGTCTTCCACCGGCAGAAACAGTTCGGCCGGTGGCAACAAAGGACGCGAAGGATCGACGCGGCGTTCTTCGTAACGGTTGCGCACGTCGTTCCAGAAGTTTTCCGCCGCCTGCTCGATGCCCGGCAGCGAGAACACCTGAGTGTCCTGGGGCAGGTAATCGAACAGCGTCGAGGTTTCGTCGAAGAACAGCGGCAGGTAGTACTCGATACCGGCCGGAGTGATGCCGCTGCTCAGGTCCTGAAAGATCGGGCAGCGGCGGAAGTCGACGTCGAAGCGCTCACGGAAGCGCGCCTTGAAACGGGTGACCGCGTCTTTCTGCAACGGGAACTCGCGGGCCGGCAGCAGCTTGACCGACTCGACCTTGTCGATCGAACGCTGGGTTTCCGGATCGAACGTGCGCAGGGTTTCGATTTCGTCATCGAACAGGTCGATGCGATACGGCAGTTTGCTGCCCATCGGGAACAGGTCGATCAGCGCGCCGCGTACGGTGAATTCGCCGTGCTCATACACCGTGTCGACATAGCGATAGCCGCTGGCTTCGAGCCGCGCGCGCATTTGTTCGACGTCGAGCTTCTGGCCGATGTCCAGCACCAGACTGCTGCCGAGGAGGAATTTGGTCGGCGCCAAACGGTGCAGGGCGGTGGTGATCGGCACCACCAGCACGCCGTGAGCCAATTCCGGCAAGCGATAGAGGCTGGCGATGCGCTGGGAAATGATGTCCTGGTGCGGCGAGAACAGGTCGTAGGGCAGGGTCTCCCAGTCGGGGAAATGCAGCACGGGCAAATCCGGGGCAAAGAAACTCAGCTCCTGTTCCAGCCGTTCGGCACTTTGGCTGTCGGCGGTCAGCAGCAGGGTAAAGCGCTTGGCAGCGCTGGCAGCCTCGGCAATCGCCAGGCTGAGGGCGGCACCGGGCAGATTGCCCCAGTGCTGTTTACCTGCTTCGGCAGGGAGTAGCGGTAGACGCAGAACAGGCACGGAAGGTTGAGCTCCAGGCGTTGCGACAAAGTCGGTAATTGTAGCGGCCTCCGGTGCCGCCTGTCAGTTGCAGACTGCGTCTATCTTCACGGTTTGGACGAAATGTAGTGGTAACCATAAAAACGAGCACTTTTTTCATGGTTATGTAGTGCCGAAACAGGGTGGTGTTACGGAGGGTTACAGACATCGTCTAACAGTCGTCGAAAAATTGACTGCGCTGAAAGGCCCGGTTTTACTGGGCTGGAGAAGGGCGTAAATTTTTTGAACGGGATTTTGTCAGCAATTGCGCGACAAGCGCGCATTGCTGAAAGGGCTTGTCGGCGGCATAATGTAGCCCCTTTTTTCTGCCCCTACATGTGGAAGGTTACCGTGACTCAGAAGCCCGACCAGTGTCTTGGTGAATGGATCGACCGTGAAGCACTCGCAGAAGCGATGATCCCGCTTATCGGTCAGCTCTACCGCAATAACAACGTGGTTAGCTCGATCTATGGCCGCAGCCTGATCAACCAGTCTGTCATCGCGATTCTCAAAGCTCACCGCTTTGCTCGCCACCGTTCTTCCGACGACAGCGAACTCTCCGTCCACGAAACATTCCCACTGCTCAAGGCCATGAGCGAGCTCAAGCTCGGCGCGGCGTCGGTGGATCTGGGCAAGCTGGCGTTCAAATTCCGCAACGAAGGCAACGGCCGCAGCGCCGAGCAGTTCGTGCGTGAAGAGATGGCTGACGTGGTTGGCCAGCAGAACGCCTCGGCCCGCAAAGGCACCGACGTTGTTCTGTACGGCTTCGGTCGTATCGGCCGTCTGCTGGCGCGCATCCTCATCGAGAAAACCGGTGGTGGCGACGGCCTGCGTCTGCGCGCCATCGTCGTGCGCAAAGGCGCCGAGAACGATCTGACCAAACGCGCCAGCCTGCTGCGTCGCGATTCGGTACACGGTTCGTTCAACGGCACCATTACCATCGACGAAGAAAACAACACCATCACCGCCAACGGTAACCTGATCCAGGTGATCTACGCGAAGAACCCGACCGAGGTGGATTACACCCAGTACGGCATCAAAGACGCGCTGCTGGTGGACAACACCGGTGTATGGCGTGACGCCGATGGCCTGGGTCAGCACCTGGCCTGCCCGGGCATCGACCGAGTTGTTCTGACGGCGCCTGGCAAGGGCAAGCTGAAGAACATCGTTCACGGCATCAACCACGGTGAAATCACCGCTGACGACAAGATCGTCTCGGCTGCTTCCTGCACCACCAACGCCATTGTGCCGGTGCTTAAAGCTGTGAACGACAAGTTCGGCATCATCAACGGTCACGTTGAAACCGTTCACTCGTACACCAACGACCAGAACCTGATCGATAACTTCCACAAGGGCGATCGCCGTGGCCGCAGCGCCGCGCTGAACATGGTGATCACCGAGACCGGTGCCGCTACCGCTGCTGCCAAGGCACTGCCTGAGCTGGCCGGCAAGCTGACCGGTAACGCAATCCGCGTTCCGACGCCAAACGTGTCGATGGCTATTCTCAATCTCAACCTTGAGAAAGCCGCCACCCGCGAAGAGATGAACGAGTACCTGCGCTACATGGCGCTGCACTCCGAGCTGCACAAGCAGATCGACTTCGTCAATTCGCAGGAAGTGGTGTCGACCGACTTCGTCGGCTCGCGTCACGCCGGTGTGGTCGACGCTGAAGCGACGATCGTTCAGGACAACCGCGTCGTTCTGTATGTCTGGTATGACAACGAGTTCGGCTACAGCTGCCAGGTGGTTCGCGTGATGGAAGACATGGCTGATGTGAATCCGCCAGCGTTCCCGCGCTAAGCCTCAGGCTTGAATGAAAACGCCCCGGCATTTGTCGGGGCGTTTTTGTTTGTGGGCCTGTTGAATCTTCGGTGTGCTTGGCGGCCTCTTCGCCAGCAGGCTCGCTCCCACACTGGATCAGTGTCGTTCACAAATCTTCTGTGGGAGCGAGCCTGCTCGCGAAAGCATTCTGTCAGGCGCCGCTGGCCACCGAAGCCTGCGCCGTGCGCAACTCATGCCGATTGCCACGGAACAACACCAGCGTCGCAATCAACCCCAGCACCGCCGCGCCACTGAGCCAGATTCCTGGTGCTGCCTTGTTGTCCAGCACGTGGATCAGATAGGTGCACGCTGCCGGAGTAAAGCCGCCGAACGTCGCCGTCGCCAGGCTGTAGGCCAGCGAGAACCCGGTAGTGCGCACTTCCACCGGCATGATCTCGGTCAGCGCCACCACCATGGCGCCGTTGTACGAGCCGTAGAGGAACGACAGCCACAATTCGACAATCAGCAAATGACTGAAGCTCGGATTCGCCACCAGCCACGACAGCGCCGGATACGCGGTCAGGATCGCCAGAATCGTTGCCGCCAGAAGTAAGGGCTTTCGCCCGATCTTGTCGGAAACTGCGCCCATCACCGGTAGCCAGAAGAAGTTCGACAAACCAATGCACACGGTCACCAGCAAGGCATCGAGGTCCGACAGGTGCAGTTCGGCTTTGCCGAACGTCGGGGTGTACGCGGTGATCAGGTAGAACGACACCGTGGTCATCACCACCAGTGCCATGCCGGCGATGACGATGCCGAAGTTCTGGCCGATCGAGCGGACAATTTCACCGAGGGTAGGGCGGTGGGTGCGCGCCTGGAACTCCGGGGTTTCTTCCAGTGAGCGACGGATGAAAAAAATCACCGGCACGATCATGCAGCCGATCAGGAATGGCACGCGCCAGCCCCATTCGCCCATCTGCTCCGGACTCAGCCAGTGGTTCAGACCAACGCCGAGCAGGCCGGCAAAAACCACCGCAGCTTGTTGGCTGGCCGACTGCCAACTGACGAAGAAACCTTTGCGCCCCGGCGTGGAGATTTCCGCCAGATAAACCGACACGCCGCCCAGTTCCACACCCGCCGAGAAGCCTTGTAACAGACGGCCGAACAACACCAGTAGCGGCGCGGCGACACCGAGCGTGGCGTAGCCCGGCACGCAGGCAATCAGCACCGTACCGGCGGCCATCATCGCTAGAGTGATGATCAAGCCTTTGCGCCGTCCGTGACGATCGATATAGGCACCGAGGAAAATTGCCCCCAGCGGGCGCATAAGAAAGCCGGCACCGAAGGTTGCCAGTGACAGCATCAGCGAAGCGAACGCGCTGTCGGTGGGGAAGAAGGTTTTGGCGATGGCCGTGGCATAGAAGCCGTAGACCATGAAGTCGAACATTTCGAGGAAGTTGCCGCTGACAACGCGAAAGATCGCTTTGCCTTTGCCCGTGGTGGAGGACATGGGAGGTACTCACTGTTCAATTTTGTATAAAGGCGTTGCAGCCATGGGGAAGCGAGCGGGCGCTTGTAGTTCATAATGGCCGCCGTGGTTTTGCGGGGAGATGAAGAATTGTTAACTGGACGCTGGTTGGGGCTTGTGGTCTTGGCGGGGGCAATCGGCGGCTGCGGCAACGGCGATTCCCTGGAACAGGTCGGCGGCTCGACCATGGGCAGCACCTGGTCGGTCAAGTACGTGGGCCACGCCGGGGTTGCCGAACCTGCGCGGGTGCGCGGCGAAGTGCAGGCAATCCTCGCTGAAGTCGATCAACAGATGTCGACTTACCGAAGTGACTCCGCCATCGAGCGTTTCAACTCGTTGCCTGCCGATAGTTGCCAAATCATGCCGGCGGCGGTGCTTGAGCTGATCCGTGTCGGTGAACAACTCTCGACGCAAAGCGAAGGATCCTACGACCTGACCGTAGAGCCGCTGATGAATCTGTGGGGTTTTGGTCCGCAAGGACGGGAAGGAAAAGTCCCCGATGCGGCCGCATTGGCCGAGGTCATGCAGCGGGTCGGTCATCAGCATCTGCGCATCGACGGCGAGCGGTTGTGCAAGGACGCCGCCGTCGAAGTCGACTTCAACAGCATCGCTGCCGGCTACGCCGTGGACACCATCGCCGCCAGATTGCAGACCATGGGCATCGACAATTACCTGGTCGAAGTCACGGGCGAACTCAAGACCAAGGGCAGCAAGCCAGATGGCTCAGCGTGGCGCATCGCTGTCGAAGAGCCCCGGGATGACCAGCAAGTGGCCGAGCGGATTATCGATGTCGATGGCTACGGCGTGTCCACCTCCGGCGACTACCGCAACTATTTTCTGCAGGACGGGCGGCGTTATTCCCACACCTTCGATGCACGCAGCGGGCGACCGGTCCTACATGATCTGGCGTCAGTCACAGTGATTCATCCTTCAGCGTTGATGGCCGATGGACTATCGACGCTGTTGCTGATTCTCGGGCCGGAAAGGGCGCAGGACTATGCCCAAAAGCATGCCATTGCTGCATTCTTTGTCCTGCGTGCCGATACAGGTTTCGTCGCCCGCAGCAGTCAGGCATTTGCGCAGCTTGTCGGCGAAAAAACTGACTGAAGACAAGACGAAAGCTGGCGTTGTAGTGCAGGCAAAAGTAGCCTACGACGCGACCAAGGGTTAATGTGCGCGGCGTTGACGCTTCTATAGACTGTGTCCGGGTTCTTCACTGGCCCCCAATTGTTCCTTCGCGCCGCCGTTCGGCGTGATTTAGCCGCCGGTGCTGCTGGCACCGCGGCCTGTTCTGAGGAGTACGCATGGCTGTCTACAACTACGACGTGGTGGTACTGGGTTCCGGCCCGGCGGGAGAAGGCGCGGCAATGAACGCCGCCAAAGCGGGGCGCAAGGTCGCGATGGTCGACAGCCGTCGCCAGGTCGGCGGCAACTGCACCCACCTCGGCACCATCCCGTCCAAGGCACTGCGTCACTCGGTGCGGCAGATCATGCAGTTCAACACCAACCCGATGTTCCGCGCGATCGGCGAGCCACGCTGGTTCTCCTTCCCGGACGTGTTGAAAAGCGCCGAGAAAGTCATTTCCAAACAAGTCGCCTCGCGCACCGGCTACTACGCCCGTAACCGTGTCGACGTGTTCTTCGGCACCGGCAGCTTCGCCGACGAGCAAACCATCGAAGTGGTCTGCGGCAACGGCGTGGTCGAGAAGCTGGTGGCCAAGCACATTATCATCGCTACCGGTTCGCGTCCGTATCGCCCGGCGGACATCGATTTCCACCACCCGCGTATCTACGATAGCGACACCATCCTCAGCCTCGGCCACACCCCGCGCAAACTGATCGTTTACGGCGCTGGCGTGATCGGTTGCGAATACGCATCGATCTTCAGTGGTCTGGGTGTGCTGGTCGAGCTGGTCGACAACCGTGGGCAATTGCTGAGCTTCCTCGACTCGGAAATTTCCCAGGCGTTGAGCTACCACTTCAGCAACAACAACATCACCGTGCGCCACAACGAGGAGTACGACCGCGTCGAAGGCGTGGACAACGGCGTGATCCTGCACCTGAAGTCCGGCAAGAAGATCAAGGCCGACGCCTTGCTCTGGTGCAATGGCCGAACCGGCAACACCGACACGCTGGGTCTGGAAAACATCGGGGTCAAGGTCAACAGCCGTGGCCAGATCGAAGTCGACCAGAACTACCGCACCTGCGTCGAGAACATCTACGGCGCCGGCGACGTGATCGGTTGGCCAAGCCTGGCCAGTGCCGCCCACGACCAGGGCCGTTCGGCCGCTGGCAGCATTGTCGACAATGGCAGCTGGCGCTTCGTCAATGACGTGCCGACCGGCATCTACACCATTCCGGAGATCAGCTCGATCGGCAAGAACGAGCAGGAGCTGACCCAGGCCAAAGTGCCTTACGAAGTCGGCAAGGCCTTCTTCAAGAGCATGGCGCGGGCGCAGATTGCCGGCGAGCCGCAAGGCATGCTGAAGATCCTCTTCCACCGCGAGACGCTGGAAGTGCTTGGCGTGCACTGCTTCGGTTATCAGGCGTCGGAGATCGTCCACATTGGTCAGGCGATCATGAACCAGCCGGGCGAGCTGAACACCCTGAAGTATTTCGTCAACACCACGTTCAACTACCCGACCATGGCCGAAGCGTATCGGGTCGCGGCGTACGACGGCCTCAACCGGCTTTTTTGACGGGCTCCGGCCGGTGGCCTGAGCCGGCCGGGGAGACCGATTTCAGCAATTCTCGAGGGTGGCAGTGGCCAAACCGGGAAAGTCTGTAATCAGGCTGTCAACGCCGAAGTCGGCGAGTCTGCGCATCAGCGCGGGCTCGTTGACGGTCCACACCGATACATGCAGGCCCTGACGCTGCGCTTTCTGCAAGCGTTCCGGCGTACACAGCGTCCAGTTCAAGGCGAGAATCTCGCAGCCGTAGCTGGCGGCAACCTTCAACGGATCGAGCCAGGCGTATTCGGCCACCAGGCCGCGCGACACGTCCGGCACCAGATCCAGCGCTGCCTTCAAGACTTCCCGTGAACTCGAGGTGATCGTCACCTTGTCGAGCAGGCCGTGGCGCTGAGCCATTTCCCGAATCGCCAGCACGGTAGTCGCAGCGCGGGTGCGCGAAGCGCTTTTGACTTCCAGCTGCCAGTGCTCGAAATCACATTTCTCGAACAACTCTTCCAGCGTCGGAATCGGGCACGGCTTGATCCAGCCCGGGCCACCCTTGCGCGCGTCATAGGTCACCAGTTCGGCAGCGGTGTGCTCGACGACTTTGCCGCGGCGTTCGGTGGTGCGCTTGAGCGTAGGGTCATGGATGACCATCAGCTCGCCGTCCTTGGACAGGTGCAGATCCAGTTCGCAGCGGCGCACGCCGTGCTTGAGGCATTCCTGAAAACTGCTCAGGGTGTTTTCCGGTGCTTCGCCCTTGGCGCCGCGGTGGCCGTAGATGAGGGTCACGGTGCTTCCTTAAGTTAAATGCCAGATTCGTTCTGTTCGCGGGCCAGACGGCGTTCCTGAGCCTGCTTCTGCAAAATGTAGCGCGCGAGCAACTGGCGCTGGGCATCGGTCGGGCGTTCGAACTCAGTGCCGACGTCATAACCATCGCCCTTGGGATCGCAATGGGTGACCCGGGCGCGCAGCAGCAGGCCCAGTGCCTGCGGCATCAACACCAGTTTTACCGACAGGTGCGCGCCGGTGGCGATTGGGGTCGGGTATTGAAAATCGATGCCGCCTTCGGAAATGATCACCGGCTGCGGCTCGCCGATGTGGCCGAGCACGGTCAGGGCGATCACCTGGCTGAGCAGGTCGATGCGTTTGTTCTGCGATTTGAGGAACGCAGCGATGGCGCGGTCGCGCTCGCTGATCTGCCGCAGCAGGTGCTGCGACTCGAATTCGCTCAGGTGCAATTCGCTGAGCAGGTTGAAGAGTGGAGAAGCATCCTGCAACACTTCCTGGCCTGCGGCTTCGGGAGCGGACAGGGGCCGAATTTCCAGTGCGATCGTGTCCTCGATACGGTAGTATTCGCGGCGATCTTCTTCATCTAATGTCGACATGGCGAACCCATGGTAGCGGCGGTGGTCTGAGTGTAAAGCTGGTTTTCGACCCCCGCCACAAGGACGTTCCTTTTCCCTCCGAACAAGCCCCGACATGTTCAGACCTCTCTTCGTATTTATCGGCACGCGTTATACCCGTGCAAAGCGTCGCAATCATTTTGTGTCATTCATTTCCCTGACTTCGATGATCGGGCTCGCCCTTGGCGTGGTCGTGATGATCGTCGTGCTGTCGGTGATGAACGGCTTTGATCATGAGATGCGCACCCGCGTGCTGGGCATGGTGCCCCACGCTACTCTCGAGACCGGCGAGCCGATCAACGACTGGCAGAGCCTGGCCGACAAGGTCAGGCAGAACCGGCAGGTCACGGCGGTGGCGCCGTTTACCCAGATGCAGGGCCTGCTGACCAACAACGGTCAGGTTTCCAAGGTGCTGCTCAATGCCATTGATCCTGCGCTCGAGCGCAATGTGTCGATCATCGACAACTTCATGAAGCAGGGCAAACTCGACGACCTGACACCGGGCAGCTTTGGCATCGTCATCGGCGACAAGGCGGCGACCAAGCTCGGCGTCGGCATCGGCGACAAGATTACTTTTGTCGCGCCGGAGGTCAGCGTCACTCCGGCCGGGATGTTCCCGCGCATGAAGCGCTTCACCGTGGTCGGCATTTTCCATGTCGGCGCCGGTGAGCTCGATGGTTACCTGGGCGTGACCAATCTGCAGGATCTGGCCAAGATGCACCGCTGGAAGGCCGATCAGGTGCAGGGCCTGCGGCTCAAGTTCGACGACCTGTTCCAGGCCCCGCGCGAGGCATGGAACATCGCCCAGCAGCTCGGCGAAGATCGCTATTACGCTCGCGACTGGACCCGCACCCACGGCAACCTGTATCAGGCGATCCGCATGGAAAAAGCCATGATCGGGCTGCTGTTGCTGCTGATCGTCGCGGTCGCCGCGTTCAACATCATTTCAACGCTGGTGATGGTGGTGAACGACAAGAAGGGCGACATCGCCATTCTGCGCACCCTCGGCGCGACCCCGGGCACGATCATGCGTACGTTCATGGTGCAGGGCACGGTGATCGGCGTGGTCGGCACAGCCATTGGTGCGGTGGTCGGGATTCTCGCGGCCCTGAATGTCAGTGCGGCCATTTCGGCGCTTGAAGGGCTGATCGGCCACAAGTTCCTTAATGCTGACGTGTATTTCATTGATTATCTTCCTTCGCAGGTACAGAGCCAGGACGTCGTCATGGTCTGTGCCGCTGCGTTGGTCCTGAGTTTCCTCGCCACCCTGTATCCCGCCTGGCGTGCCGCGCGCACCCAGCCGGCGGAGGCGTTACGTTATGAGTGAGTCGGGCATGAGTGAACAAGCAATTCTGAGCTGCCGTAACCTCGGCAAATCTTACGAGGAGGGTCCGGAGTCGGTACAGGTGCTGGCCGGTTTGCAACTGGAGTTGCACCCGGGCGAACGTGTGGCGATTGTGGGTAAATCCGGTTCCGGAAAAAGTACTTTGCTCAATCTCCTCGGCGGTCTCGATACGCCAAGCAAGGGCAGCGTCTGGCTCGACGGCGAAGAGCTTTCGGCATTGAGCGAGAAGAAGCGTGGCCTGCTGCGTAACCGCGCGCTTGGTTTCGTTTACCAGTTTCACCACTTGCTGCCGGAATTCACTGCACTGGAAAACGTCTGCATGCCGCTGCTGATCGGCAAGACTGCAATCCCGGAGGCGCGCCAGCGTGCCACCGCATTGCTGGAGCGTGTCGGTCTCGGCCATCGCCTCGAGCACAAGCCGGCGGAACTGTCCGGCGGCGAACGTCAGCGCGTGGCCATCGCCCGCGCCCTGGTCAACAACCCGGGGCTGGTGATGCTCGATGAGCCAACCGGCAACCTCGACCTGCACACCGCCGAAGGCATTCAGGATCTGATGCTGGAGCTGAGCACTTCGATGCGCACGGCGTTTCTGGTGGTGACACATGACATGAACCTGGCCCGGCAGATGGATCGCGTCCTGCAGTTGCAGGAAGGCTGCCTGACCCCCATCTGACTGGCTGAAACCCGGCGCCCGTAATGGCGCCGGGTCTTTTATTTTTATACGGTGCCCCAGCGAATGTTCAGACCGTTATCGATCTTTATCGGCACGCGCTATACCCGCGCCAAGCGCCGCAATCGCTTTGTTTCGTTCATTTCGATGACCTCGATGATCGGCCTCGCCCTCGGCGTGCTGGCGATGATCGTGGTGCTGTCGGTGATGAACGGCTTCCAGCGCGAAATGAGCTCGCGCATCCTCGGCATGGTCCCCCACGCGACCATCGTCGGCGTCAAGCCGATCGACGACTGGCAGCCGGTTGCCGCCGCCGCGATGAAAAACCCGGAGGTGACCGCCGCCGTACCGTTCACCGAAATGGAAGGCATGCTGTCCTACAAGGGTTCGATGCAGCCGATCCAGATCAGCGGCGTTGATCCGGCGCAGGAAGGCAAGGTGTCGATCGTTGCCCAGCACATCGTTCAGGGACGTCTCGATGCGTTGAAGCCGGGCGAATTCGGTGTGGTGATCGGTGAAATCACCGCACGGCGTTTCCGCCTCAATGTCGGCGACAAGATCACCCTGATCGTTCCGGAGGTCAGCACCGCGCCGGGCGGTATTACCCCGCGCATGCAGCGCCTGAATGTGGTTGGCGTGTTCAAGGTCGGCGCCGAGCTGGATGGCTCGATGGGCCTGATCCACGTCGCCGATGCCGCGACCATGCAGCGGTGGCAGCCGAATCAGGTGCAGAGCGTGCGCCTGGCGGTCAAGGATCTGTACGCCGCGCCGAAGGTGTCTTCCGATATTGCCAGTGGCCTCGGCGCCGACTTCAAGGCTGACGACTGGACTCACACCCAGGGCAGCCTGTTCAGTGCGATGAAGATGGAAAAAACCATGATCGGCCTGCTGTTGCTGATGATTGTCGCGGTGGCGGCGTTCAACATCATTGCGACGCTGATCATGGTGGTGAACGACAAGGGCGCCGACATCGCGATCCTGCGCACCATCGGCGCCACTCCCCGGCAGATCATGGCGATCTTCATGGTGCAGGGCACGGTGATCGGCATTGTCGGCACCATCATCGGTGGCGTGCTGGGTGTTATCGCCGCGCTGAATGTCAGTGAACTGGTCGGTTGGGTCGAGCGGGTGAGCGGCCAGCATATCTTCAGTTCGGACGTGTATTTCGTCAGCAACCTGCCCTCGGAACTACAGGGCGGCGATGTGCTGTTGATCTGCTCGGCGGGGTTCATTCTGAGTTTTCTGGCGACGGTGTATCCGGCGTGGCGGGCGGCGAAGATCGAACCGGCGCATGCCCTCAGATATTCGTAACCTTTAGACCGCTTTCGCGAGCAGGCTCGCTCCCACAGGGGAGCGCTTCCTCTTCAGAGAGCAGGCTTGATGTCACAGGGGAATGCATTCCAACTGTGGGAGCGAGCCTGCTCGCGAAGGGGCCGGACCTGCTGGCCTCAATTCTGCTTCGGTAACTCAATCACAAACCGCGTAAACCCCACCTCAGATTCGCAACGAATCTGCCCGCCATGAGCGCGAACGATGGACAGGGTAATCGCCAACCCCAACCCCGCATGTTCACTGCTACCTTCCTGCCGCGCTGGATCCGCTCGATAGAAGCGATCAAACAGACGTGGCAACACCTGCGCTGAAATCCCCTCACCACTGTTCTCGACACAAACGCGCACGGCCTGCGGCTGCTCGACAATGCTCAGCCGAACATGACCCTTGGGCGGGGTAAAGCGCAGCGCGTTATCCAGCAAATTCGACAAGGCGCGGCGCAACATGCCGCGATCACCTTCGATACGCGCCGCCCCCTCACGGCTCAGGCTGACGCCAGCGTCTTCGGCCAATGGCGCAAAAAACTCCAGCAGCATGTCAGCCTCATTGGCCAGCTCCAGCGGTTCACGCTTGGGCATCAGCAGGCCGTGATCCGCCTTCGCGAGGTAGAGCATGTCGTTGACCAGTTGCGCCATCCATTGCAGTTCTTCGAGGTTGCTGTGCAGCGCTTCGCGGTACTCCTCCAGTGCCCGTGGGCGGGTGAGGGTGACTTGGGTGTGGGTGAGCAGATTCGACAACGGCGTGCGCAGTTCATGGGCGATGTCGGCGGAGAATGCCGAGAGGCGCTGAAACGAGTCGTCGAGGCGGGCGAGCATGGCGTTAAAGCTGTAGGCCATTTCCGCAAGCTCTGGCGGCATCTTCTCTTCAGGCAGTCGGGCATTCAGTGATTGCGCAGAAATCCCACGGGCCACCGTGCTCATCTGCCGCAACGGGCGCAAACCGCTGCGCGCGGCCCAGGCCCCGAGCAGGGCAGTGGCCAGCGCTGACAGGCCGACGGTCAGCCAGATCAGATGCTGCATGCGCGCAAGGAAATGCTGGTGGTGAGTGATGTCCAGCAGCAGGGTCAGTTGCGGCGAATCCGCTGCATCCGGGTAGAGCGGGGCGCGCAGTACGCGGTAGTCGGTGCCGTCATGGCTGATGGTCGACAGGCCTGTTTGCAGCGGCAGATTTTTCGGAATCTGCACCGAACTGTCGTACCAGTGCTGGCCGTCGCCACTGGTGATGCGCAACGACAGGTCGGCCTGGCGGCTGAGTTCATCGGCCAGCCGCGCTTCGCGCTGAGCGGGCTGCAGATCCTGCAAGGCGCGGCGCAGGCCGATCAACTTAGCCTCCAGTTGTTGCTGGTCGAGTTCGATGAAGTGCGCCTCGCTGGCGCGGTCGAACAGGACGCCGGCGAACAGCGAAACCACTGCGGTGCAGGCGGCAAACAACAGGGCCAGGCGGGTGCTCAAGGACAAACGACGCATCACAGCGCCCGTTCTTCGAGCACGTAACCCATGCCGCGCACGGTGTGGATCAACTTGTTGGGAAAGTCGTCGTCGATCTTCAGGCGCAAGCGGCGGATCGCCACTTCGATGACATTGGTGTCGCTGTCGAAATTCATGTCCCAGACCTGCGAAGCAATCAGCGACTTCGGCAACACTTCACCCTGACGGCGCAGGAGCATTTCCAGCAGGGCGAATTCCTTGGCGGTCAGGTCGATGCGCTGGCCACTGCGTTCGACCCGGCGGCGGATCAGATCCAGGCGCAGGTCGGCCAGTTGCAGGCTGGTTTCCTGGGCGATCGCGCTGCCGCGCCGCAACAGGCTGCGCACCCGGGCGAGCAATTCGGAGAAGGCGAACGGCTTGACCAGATAATCGTCGGCGCCCAGTTCGAGGCCGTGAACCCTGTCCTCCACCGCGTCCTTGGCGGTCAGGAAAAGTACCGGCGTGTCGAGGCCGGCGCTGCGCACCGCTTGCAGAATCTGCCAGCCACTGCGCCCGGGCAGCATCACATCGAGGATCAGCAGCGCGTACTCGCCGCTCAAGGCCAATTGCTGGCCGCTGATGCCGTCTGCCACCAGCTCGGTATTGAACCCCGCCTCGGTCAGGCCCTGACGCAGGTATTGGCCGGTTTTCGCTTGGTCTTCGACGATCAACAGTTTCATGGGCAACTCGGGCTGGTTCGGGCTGATTCGGAGAGTAGAAGGGGCGAGGGCGTTATACCGGAGATCGGGCGATAAGCGCCAAGCTGACAAAGTTGTAATGTGCCTGTCAGGTCGATGCCAGCGCAGGGTGGTTAGAGTTTCCCACAAGCTGAACCTTATCTTGTTGGAGCATGACCATGTTTTTTCGCACATCCTTAACGGTGGCGGCTTGTCTGCTGGCATTGAGTTCGCCAGTTTCGGCGACACCGGCGCATACCTTCGCCTTCGGCCAGCCGGCAGCGACGAGCCAGGCCACACGCAGTATCGAAATCGTCATGGGCGACATGAACTTCGATCCGAAAATCATACAGGTCAAGGCCGGTGAGACGGTTCGCTTTGTGCTGGTGAATAAAGGCCAGTTGTTGCACGAATTCAACTTGGGTGACGCGGCGATGCATGCCAGTCACCAGCAGGAAATGTTGCAGATGCAGCAGAGCGGCATGCTCACGCCGACAGGCATGAAAGAAATGTCCCACGACATGGCGGGCATGGATCACGCGGCGATGGGCCACGGAATGAAACACGACGACCCCAACAGCTTATTGGTCGAGCCGGGTAAAACCGCGGAGTTGACCTGGACCTTCAGCGAGGCCACGGCGCTTGAGTTTGCCTGCAATATTCCCGGGCATTATCAGGCTGGCATGGTCGGCAAACTGACAGTCAGTCAGTAAGCACTCAAAGGCGCGGGCAAAGGCTGGTAGAATCCGCTGATTCTTCAGTCAGGTTTCCGCCATGCATCCCGCAGCCGAACATTCGCCGCTGGGCAAATCCAGCGAATACATCGCCACCTACACGCCGTCCCTGCTGTTCCCGATTCCGCGCACCGCGAAATGGGCCGAGCTGGGCCTGAGCGCCGAAACCCTGCCGTACAAAGGCGTGGATTTCTGGAACTGCTTCGAGCTGTCGTGGCTGCTGCCCTCGGGCAAACCGGTGGTGGCGATCGCTGAATTCAGCATCCCGGCGGACTCGCCGAACATCATCGAATCGAAGTCGTTCAAGCTCTACCTCAACTCGCTGAATCAGACGCCGTTCGCCGACGTCGCCACGCTGGAGGCGACACTGGTCAAGGATCTGTCTGCCGCTGCCGGCAAACCGGTGGGCGTGCGGGTTCGCAGTCTGAAGGACGTTGAGGCCGAAGGCGTCGTGGCACTGCCGGGCGTGTGCATCGACGATCTGGATATCAGCGTCAGCAACTACGAACACCCGCGCCCGGAGCTGCTGCGTTGCGACGATTCGCGCGTTGTTGAAGAGAGCGTGCACAGCCATCTGCTCAAATCCAACTGCCCGGTGACCAGCCAGCCGGACTGGGGCAGCGTGGTGGTGGAATATCGCGGCGCAGCGCTGGATCACGCCAGCCTGCTGGAATACATCGTCAGTTTCCGCCAGCACTCGGACTTCCATGAGCAGTGCGTGGAGCGGATTTTTCTTGATCTGCAGCGGTTGTTGAAGCCGGAGAAACTGACTGTGTTTGCGCGATATGTGCGGCGCGGTGGGCTGGATATCAATCCGTATCGCAGTACCGAAAGCGTACAGCTGCCGAATCATCGGCTCGTACGTCAATAAAAATCCTGAATGTGCGATATCCCTTGTGGGAGCGAGCCTGCTCGCGAAGGCGTCGTGTCAGTCGACATCATCGTTGAATGACACACCGAATTCGCGAGCAGGCTCGCTCCCACAAGGGCTTGCCTGCACATGTTGGAAATGAAAAAGCCCTGCCATCGCTGGCAGGGCTTTTTTGTGCGGCGGGGCGTCAGATGCCCATGCTGCCCAGCGTATTCATGATATTGCGCAGGGTGCCGGCGATGGTTGGGTGTTCCACTTCAAAACGCTCCACGGCAAGGTTCACCCCGTCCACCAGATTGTTATCCTGTAGCTGATTTTCCAATTGAATTTCTGCTTCAATCTGCGCCATCAACTGGTGTAGGTTTTCACGTTCAGACTCGGACAGAGGCGGGTTCTGCTCCAATTGATCACGCAAGGTGTTGAGCTGATCCTGCAGTTCTCGTCGGGCGGGCATGGTGGTTTCCTTTTATCAATAGGCACTGGCATTGACCGCGGCCGCGCGCCAAAGGTCTATGGCTGACCTTTAGATTAATCCACTCTCGGTAAACCTGCATGACGTCGATCAGGGCTTTTCGCCTTTGGTGCGGCGCAAGCTGATGTCGGCAAGACAGGCGTCCAGTTCGCCGAGATGATCGATCACCGAATGCACGCCCAGGCTGAATAATTGCACAGTGGCCTTGCCGCGCAACTGTTCGCGCTCCTTTTGTGAGAGTGCCTGCCATTCGCTCGGGCTCAGGCCGCACAGCGAGCCGCAGGACGCCAGACCAATCGTCCATAACCCGGCATTCAGGCCGGCCTGCAACAGACGCGGCTCACCGCTGACCAGCACGCAGCCATCGAGGCGGTCGATGTTCAGATCCATCAATGCTTGCCAGCAGGCATTCGGCGCTGGCCATGGATTCATTGTTGCTGAATGTTGCGTCGGTTTGATCCAGTCCGGCAGCGAGGCGGCCAGTGGCTGAGCGAGGGCAGGGGGCAATTCATCGAGCCACGCGCAGGGAATTCCCTGGCGTTGCAAGCTCTTCACGCTATCGAGCGCGCCGGGCGTGGTTTCGGCGTGTTCCGGCCGGACGTTGAGTTGTTGCGCGGCGCGGGCACCGAAATCCACCAGGCAACCGCTCAGGCCGAACAGCACGGCAGTCAGACTGGGCGCGGCGACGGGCAAGGTTTCGGCGTGAGTCATGGCAACGTCCCTGAAATAACGCTCAAGGCTAGGGCACGAGGGTGACAGTTGCATGACAGTCCGGTGAAGGTCAGCGTAGGAAACTTCCTGCATATCCTTGCAGCGGCAGACTGCCCAAATTGCCGTTTACGCTTATACTAGCGGCCTTAATGCCCGGGCCGAGAGGTCCGCGCCAGTATCAAATCCAAGGAGTTTTTCTATGCGCTGGAGCCCTTCGCTCGCTCAGCTAAGTGTTTGTGCCAGCCTGTTGCTGGCGCCGTTCGCCACCCAGGCGGCCACCGAAGAAGACCCTTGGGAAAGCGTCAACCGGCCGATTTTCCAGTTCAACGACTTCGTTGACACTTACGCGTTGAAGCCATTGGCGCAGGGTTATGAGTTCATCACTCCGCAGTTCGTTGAAGACGGCATTCACAACATGTTCCGCAACGTCGGTGACGTCACCAACCTGGCGAACAACATTCTGCAGGCCAAACCGGCTGCTGCCGGCGTTGATACCGCCCGACTGATTTTCAACACCACCTTCGGTCTGCTTGGCTTTTTCGATGTCGGCACCCAGATGGGCTTGAACCGCAGTGACGAAGACTTCGGTCAGACCCTCGGTTATTGGGGCGTGGGCAGCGGCCCGTACGTGATGCTGCCGCTGATGGGCCCGAGCACCTTGCGTGACGCACCTTCCAAGTACGTCGACAGCTACACCGGCATGTACCGCTACATCGATCACGTGCCGACGCGTAACTCGATCTTCGGCCTGAACATCGTCGACACCCGCGCCAGCCTGCTGTCGAGCGAGAAGCTGATCAGCGGCGACAAATACACCTTCATCCGCAACGCTTACCTGCAGAACCGCGAGTTCAAGGTGAAGGACGGTCAGGTCGAAGACGATTTCTGATTTCGACCGATGCCAGGAAGGCGACCCTCGGGTCGCCTTTTTTGTCGGCAGCAGAGCAGCATCCACGACCGTCGCTACCTTCCATCGGGTTACGCTTGGAGCGGTTCTTATAACTCCCGGTGATTTGACAAACAAAGTCGTCAAGCGACAATCGGCGCATGCTTGAAACGCTCTGCGGATGGGAGTACCGTCTGCGCCTTAGAAGGGCACCTCTGTTTAAAACCGCGCACAAAGCGAATGCTTGAAAGCGCCGCAGCAGAGAGGCTAGAAAGCGAATCCAGTAGTCTGCGCAGGGCCGTTGCCCCGCTTGCTACGCCAACCTAATTCTGGCGCCGTTTGCCCACATGCCAAAAACCAGTGCCACGCTGCTGATAATCGATGATGACGAGGTAGTGCGCGCGAGCCTCGCGGCCTATCTGGAAGACAGTGGTTTCAGCGTCCTGCAGGCCGGCAACGGTCAACAGGGTCTTCAGGTATTCGAGCAAGACGAGCCCGATCTGGTGATCTGCGATCTGCGCATGCCGCAGATGGGCGGTCTCGAACTGATCCGTCAGGTCACCGAGCGCTCGCCAGAGACACCGGTGATCGTGGTCTCGGGCGCCGGAGTGATGAACGACGCGGTCGAGGCCCTGCGCCTGGGCGCGGCGGATTACCTGATCAAGCCTCTCGAAGATCTGGCTGTGCTCGAGCACTCTGTGCGCCGGGCCCTGGATCGTGCGCGGCTGCTGCTGGAAAACCAGCGTTACCGCGAAAAGCTGGAGAAGGCCAACCGCGAGCTCGAAGCCAGTCTGAACCTGCTCCAGGAAGACCAGAACGCCGGTCGCCAGGTGCAGATGAACATGCTGCCGGAAAGCCCGTGGAGCATCGACGAATTCAACTTTGCCCACCAGATCATCCCGTCGTTGTACCTGTCGGGTGATTTTGTCGACTATTTCCGCGTCGACGAGCGCCGGGTCGCATTCTATCTGGCGGATGTTTCCGGGCATGGCGCGTCATCCGCCTTCGTCACCGTGCTGTTGAAGTTCATGACCACGCGTTTGCTCTTCGAGTCGAAACGCAGCGGTACCTTGCCGGAGTTCAAGCCTTCGGAAGTGCTCGGTCATATCAACCGGGGGCTGATCAGTTGTAAGCTGGGTAAACACGTCACAATGGTCGGTGGAGTCATCGACGAGGAGACCGGTTTGTTGACCTATAGCATCGGCGGCCATCTGCCGTTGCCTGTGTTGTACACGCCTGACAGTGTTCGTTATCTCGAAGGCCGTGGTCTGCCGGTGGGGCTGTTCAACGAAGCCACCTACGAAGACCACGTGCTTGAGCTGCCGCCGACGTTCAGCCTGACGCTGATGTCTGATGGCATTCTGGACCTTTTGCCGGAAGCAACGCTCAAAGAAAAAGAGGCTGCTTTGCCTGAACGGGTGAAGTCAGCGGGCGGCAGCCTGGATGGTCTGCGGCAAGTGTTTGGTTTGGCCACGCTAGGGGAGATGCCGGATGATATCGCCCTGTTGGTGTTGAGCAGGAATCTTCAATGAGTACCGGTAGAATCCAGTTCGCCGAGCAGGACGGCACCTTCGTCCTGAAGTTCGTCGGTGAAGTTCGCCTGACCCTGTGTTCGGCGTTGGATGCGACTATTGAGAAAATCTTCACCGCGCTGAATTTCAACGCGATCGTGATCGATTTGACCGAAACCCGCAGCATCGACAGCACCACCCTCGGCCTGTTGGCCAAACTGTCGATCCTGTCGCGGCAGAAGGTCGGCCTGTTGCCGACGGTTGTCACCACTCACGAAGACATCACCCGGCTATTGCAGTCGATGGGCTTCGAGCAGGTGTTCAACATCGTCAACCACCCGGTGCCGTGCCCGGAGTGCCTGGACGACCTGCCGGATCAGGATCAGTCCGAGGAAGTGGTGCGCATCAAAGTGCTGGAAGCGCACAAGATTCTCATGGGCCTGAACGATTCCAATCGTGAAGCGTTTCATGATCTGGTGAACGCGCTGGAGCGGCATTGATCCAGTGAATTGATGGTGCGTGGGCTCGCTTATTCGCGAGCAGGCTCGCTCCCACAGGATCTTTATTCGACACACAATCGAGATCACTCACAAATCCCCTGTGGGAGCGAGCCTGCTCGCGAAGGCGGGCACCACCGATTTCCAACAGCCACAAAAAAGGGCGAACCCTCACAGGTTCGCCCTTTTTGCATTCTTCAAACTCAAATCACAGCTTGGCCTGCAGCAACGCTTCCAGCTTCTCCTGGTCGCGGGCGAACTGGCGGATGCCTTCAGCCAGTTTCTCGGTGGCCATCGCGTCTTCGTTGGACAACCAGCGGAATTGCGCTTCGTTGAGGCTCAGACGCGCTTCACCGGCATTGCCCGGCGCCAGTTTGCGTTCCAGCTTGCCGGTGTCGGCGGCAAGCTTCTCCAGCAGTTCCGGGCTGATGGTCAGGCGATCACAGCCAGCCAGTTGCTCGATCTGGTTGATGTTGCGGAAGCTCGCGCCCATGACCACGGTCTTGTAATCATTGGCCTTGTAGTAGTTGTAGATGCGCGTCACCGACTGCACGCCCGGATCGTCGGCGCCGGTGTAGTCGTTGCCGTTGGCCTTCTTGTACCAGTCGTAGATGCGGCCCACGAACGGCGAGATCAGGAACACCCCGGCATCGGCGCAGGCGGCGGCCTGGGCGAAGGAGAACAGCAGGGTCAGGTTGGTCTGGATGCCTTCCTTCTCGAGGATCTCGGCAGCGCGGATGCCTTCCCAGGTCGAGGCGATCTTGATCAGCACGCGGTCGCGGCCGACGCCGGCCTTGTCGTACAGCTCGATCAGACGATGCGCACGCTTGAGGATCGCGTCCTGGTCGAAGGACAGGCGCGCATCCACTTCAGTGGAGATGCGGCCCGGAACCACGTTGAGGATTTCCTTGCCTACCGCGACGCCGAAACGGTCGCTGGCCAGGCCGACATCGCCCTTGCAGTCGCGAACGCAATCGTTCAGCAGTTCGGCGTAACCGTGAATGGCCGAAGCCTTGAGCAGCAGGGAAGGGTTGGTGGTGGCGTCGACCGGTTTGACTCGGGCGATCGCTTCGAAGTCGCCGGTGTCGGCAACCACGGTGGTGAACTGTTTGAGTTGTTCCAGCTTGGAAGTCATGGGCGTGCTCTATCCTATGGGTCTGAAGACATTACCCGAGCGCTGACGGGCACTCAAGGGTGCATTCGTGGATCGATGGCCCCTGCGGCAACAACCTGAAAACGATTGTTTGAAAGGCGGGGCGCGGTGTCGATGAATACGATGCCAAAACAGCCCACAGGTTCAAAGCAACCGACCTGTGAACAGACCGGTTGCCCAAGCCCTACTCAGCGTTCAACAAACCTTCCACGGACAAGCGTGCCGGTTTCGGCTGACCGTCGGAGGTGAGAAAGCCGAAGTTCTTCTCGCGATCGTTGCTGCCCGAATCACTGTTCCGCCATTCATAGATAGAGGTCAGGGGAATGTTGAGGCGTTTAACGTCGGTAATAAACGCGTTGATCTTGGTCGCTTGCCCCTCAGGACCACCGTTGGAGGCGAGGGCCGAAACCCCCCATTCACTGATGACCCCCGGCAGATTGAAGTTCTGCTGGATGAAGGTCTGTGCGTTGCTGATCTGCGTGGCGGTCATGCCGTAAGGGTGATAGGACACGGCGTTCAAGCATTTGGGGTAATCGCTGACGATACTTTTCATCGCCACCGTCGACGCCGAGCCGGCGCTTGGCGGCCGGGCGAAGCCGAAACCGACCCGTGGTGTCGTCTGCGGCTGACCTTCGAAGGCCTTGCACATGCCGGCCATGAACGGCACGAAGGTGGTATCGAAATTGCGCGTCGGCCAATAGGTTTCCAGGTCCGGTTCGTTCCATATTTCGATCGCTACCAATTGCGAACTCCAGGTTTTTTCCAGCCCGGTCACGGTGTTGGCGAACTTACCGCCGGCGGCGTTCAGCTCCTCCGGCGAAGTGGCCGGCAGTGCCTTGATCGCGCGCACCGTCAGCAGCACCGGCAACCCGGCAGAAGCGGCGGCAGCGAAGGCATCGCTGACCTGTTTCTGATAAGTCTTGGCGGTGAGGCTGTCGCTCCACACGCCGAAGCGCACAAAGCTGAAACCTGCTGCTTTGATCTGCGCGGCATCGGCGGCGGTAAAGCTCTGGATCTTCACCTGAACGCCGATAGTTTTCGCTGGAAGGTTGGGGAACAGCTCACTGGCATGAACCTGGCTGGTGGCACCGATCGCCATCAGGGCGAGGGCGGCGAGTTTATTGCGCTGTGCTGTTTTCATGTCTGCTCTCCTGAAGAGAATGACAACTACGAATATTTATCCCGTTACTCAGTTTCCGATAACGGTGATGGCACTAAGTGCGTGAATGTTATTTTTTGTCAGGAAAACAGCAACTGAAAATCACAGTTATTTTTAGTCCGCTAATTGTGGTTGGGGCGGCTTAAATCGCTGTGGTACTTAATGTTCCTGTACTAACAGGGCGAAGCTATTTCTGAGTGCAGGAAAGCCGTGAGGGTTCATTAACTTTTGCGGCATGTTGGCTGTTTGATATTACACAGGAAAGCAAGACTTGTTCAAAAAGATCCTGGTTGTCTGCGTGGGCAATATATGCCGAAGTCCGACGGCTGAACTGCTGCTGCGCAACGCGCTGGGCCCGTCCGCCGTCACGGTGTCGTCCGCTGGCCTGTCCGCCCGCGTGGGCGAGGGCGTCGAAGCCTCGGCGCGGCAGGTGCTCGAAGAGCACGGCCATTGCGCAGAAGACTTCAAGGCGCGGCAACTGACTTCGGACATCGTCAATGACTCGGACCTGATCCTGGTCATGGAAAAGGCCCACGTTAATCAAGTGCTGAAGATTGCCGCGCACGCCAGAGGCAAAGTGTTTCTGCTCGGCAAATGGCAGAGCGAGCGCGAAATACATGATCCGTATCGTCAAGGCAAGGCCGCGTTTATTCATGCCCACGCATTGATTGAAGATGCTGTTAGTTCATGGGCAAAGCGTCTCGGGCATTGATGAATATTCTTCAGAACAGCAAATGGTAAGAACAGACTTATGCAGTTACCGTCAGTAAACGGCACCCGCGACAATGATCAAGACAGTATTGATCTGCTCGGCATCTTCGGCAGCCTGATTGACCAGAAGTGGCTGATCGGCGCGCTGACCGGTGCCTTCATGGTCACTGGCGTCGCCTATGCGGTACTGGCAACCCCGGTGTATCTGGCGAACGCGCTGGTGCAGGTCGAACCGAAAAAGAACGACATGCTCGGGTTCTCCGACCTGAACAGCATGCTCGGTGGGCAATCGCCGTCTGTGACCGAAATCGGCATCATCAAGTCCCGCGCGGTGATCGGCAAAACCGTTGACGACCTGCGCCTGGATATCGACGTCACCCCCAACACTTTCCCAATGATCGGCGGCTTCCTTTCGCGGCGCTATCGCGGTGACAGCGAGACCAGCGTCGCGCCGCCGCGGTTCGGCCTGAACAGTTATGCCTGGGGCGGCGAGCGTCTGCAGTTCAATCGGCTGGAATTGCCGAAAGACCTGCTCGGCAAGAAGCTCACCCTGATCGCCGGCGAGCAACAGCGCTTTGAGCTGTTCGATGAAAATGACAATCTGCTCGCAGAAGGTGTCGCGGGCGAAGCGTTTGTCAACGACGGTGTAGAAGGGCAGATCGCGCAACTGGCAGCCAACCCCGGCACGCGTTTTCAAGTGGTGCGCAATCCACGGATCGTGACCATTCAGGGCTATCAGGACGCGCTGGATATTTCCGAGCAAGGCAAGGAGTCGGGGATCATTCGTCTGGCGCTGGCCAGCTCCGATGCTGGCGAAGCGGTGAAGATTCTCAACAAGATCGCCTCGCTCTACGTCGAGCAAAACGTGCGCCGCACCTCGGCTGAAGCCGCGCAAAGCCTGGCCTTTCTGCAAAGCCAGTTGCCGCAGGTCAAGCGTGACCTGGCCAAGGCCAGCGACGCCTTGAATGCCTACCAGACCCACGGCAAGACCGTAAATATTTCGCTGGAAACCCAGTCGGTGCTGGGCCAGTCGGTGGCGCTGGAAACGCGCATCTCCGAACTGAAAATGCAGCAGGCCGAGCTCGATCGCAAGTTCACCAAACAGCACCCGGCCTATCGCGCCCTGATGACGCAGATCGGCGAGCTGACCCAGCAGCAGAAATCCCTCGAAGGCAAGGTTCAGGACCTGCCGGCCACCCAACAGGAATTGCTCAACCTGACCCGCGACGTTGAAGTGGCCTCGCAGATCTACACGCAGTTGCTGAACAAATCCCAGGAGCTGGACATCGTCCGCGCCGGGGCCGTCGGCAATGTGCGCCTGATCGACACCGCTGATGTCGACCTGACCAACCCGATCAAACCGAAGAAACCGCTGATCGTGCTGATCGCGACATTGCTCGGCGCGTTTGTCGGCGTGGCGCTGGTGCTGCTGCGCAAATCCTTGAGTCGGGGGCTCGAAGGCCCGGAAGGCATCGAGCAGTTGGGCCTGCCGGTTTATGCGTCGATTCCCTACAGCGCCTTGCAGGAAGAAGAGGACAGCAAAAAGGGCCGTGCCCGCGATGGCGTCGACAAACCGGCGTACCTGTTGGCGCTGCGCAACCCGACCGACCTGTCGATCGAATCGATCCGCAGCCTGCGCACGTGCCTGCACTTCGCCGGGCTCGATTCGACCAACAACCGCATCATGATTTCCGGGCCGAGCCCGCAGGTCGGCAAGACCTTCGTCTCCTCCAACCTCGCGGCGGTCATGGCCCTGAGTGGCCAGCGCGTGGTGCTGATCGATGCCGACATGCGCAAAGGGCATCTGCACAAAACCCTCAACACGCCGATCAGCAACGGTCTGTCCGACCTGCTGGTCAAGCGCTGCACTCTCGAGCAGGCGATCAACACCGTCGAGATCGACAACCTGCATTTCATCAGCCGGGGTCAGGTGCCGCCCAATCCTTCCGAGCTGCTGATGCACGCCAACTTCCGCGAACTGCTGGCGCAACTGAGCGAACGCTACGACCTGGTGATCATCGATACACCGCCGCTGCTGGCGGTGACCGATGCCGCCATCGTCGGTCGTGAGGCCGGCATCAGCCTGATCGTCACCCGCTTCGGCGTGAACCCGGCCAAAGAGATCGAACTGACCATTCGCCGCTTCGCCCAGAACGGCATCGAGTTGAAAGGCGCGGTGTTCAACGGCGTCGAGAAGCGTGCAGCCAGCTATTACGGCGGCACTGGCTATTACAACTACGAATACGCGTCCGACAAATCCTGATGATTGCCGATTGTTCTTTCCTGTTTGAAGTGGGTGAGCTGTGAAAAAAATACTGCACGTGGCAGAGACGATCAAAGGTGGCGTGGCGACAGTGATCCGGACGATTTCGGCATCGCCTGACGACGCGGCGAATTATCAACTGGTCTATCTGGTCCCCGAGGATCAGGCCAAAGAACTGCACGGCATCGCCCCGCAGCAGGTGCGCACCTTCCCGCGCAGTGGCCGTAACGTGCCGTCGCTGCTGCGTTTCGCCTGGCGACTGACTCAGGTGCTGCTCAAGGAAAAACCCGACGTCGTGCATTTGCACAGCACCTTTTCCGGAGTGATCGGCCGTGTTGTGTGCGTGCTGTTGCGGCCATGGCGCAAACCGAAAATCGTCTACTGCCCGCACGCCTTTTCGTTCCTGATGGAAAGCTCGCCGACCAAGCAGAAAATCTATGCGTGGATCGAACGCGTGCTGCAGAAAGTCACCGACGTGATCATTTGCGTCAGCCAGTACGAGCTGGATAAAGCCGCGCGCTTCGGCATCGAGCGCAAGCGCATGAAGCTGATCTACAACGGCATCCATCACCGGGATGACGCGCCGAAGAGCGCTGGCACCGCGCCGATTCATCTGCTGTTTGTCGGACGTCTGGACTATCAGAAAGGCTTCGACGTGCTGCTCAAGGCCTACGCCAAGGTCAATCGAAACGACCTGAAACTGACGGTGGTCGGCAGTGCGGTCAATGAGGACTCGGTCGAGTGCCCGCCGATGGATTCGGTCGAGTACCTGCCATGGGTGACACCGAGCGAAGTGCAGGCGCTGTATCAGAAGGCCGATGCGCTGATCGTGCCCAGTCGCTGGGAAGGCTTCGCCATGGTGCCGCTGGAAGGCATGGCCATGGGGCTGCCGGTGATTGCCAGCAACTGCACCTCGCTGCCGGAACTGGTCACCAATGAAGTGTCCGGCTACGTCTTTCCGTCCGGCGATCACCAGGCGCTGGCCGACGTGTTGACGATCATCCAGAAGCCGCGCCTGCTCGACCTCGGCAACGAAGGCCGGAGCATCGTCCGCGAACGCTTCAGCGCCGCGTTGATGATCCGCCAGACCTACGACCTGTATCACGCTCCCACTTATTAAGTAGAACTCAAGCTTATGAACGTAACGATTTTGCATGGCTACAGCGCGTCCAACTCCGGTGACGGTCTGCTCGTCGATCTGGCCATCGCTCTGGTGCAGCGTAACTTCGGTGACGACACCGCGATCAATGTCGTGGCATCCGATCCCGAGTCGTTCAACTATCTGCCGCACCCGCGTTTCGATGCGCCGGTGATGGCCGCCAAAGGTCTGGGCCGGGTCAAGCAAGCGGTGTTTCTCAATCAGTCCTACGCCGGGCTCGCCGAGCTGCTGAAGAAGACCGATCTGATCGTTGGTGTCGGCGGCGGGTACATGCGTTCCAAGAGCGCGTTCGAGCACATAAAGCTGAAGCTCGGCCACGCCAAGCAACTGGAAACCGCGATCCTCAGCAAGGTACCGTCGGTGTACCTGCCGCAGAGCATCGGCCCGTTCCACGGCGAGAGCAGCAAGATCGTCGAGCATTACGCCAGCGCCGATGCGGTGTTCGTGCGCGACAACCGCTCCTCGGCGATCTTCGATGCTTGTGAAAACGTCTACCGCGCGCCGGATCTGGCGGTGCAGTCGCTGGCCGGCAAGATTCTTCAGCAACCGAAGTTCACCCGGTGCGCCGTGTCGCCGGCGACAGTCTGCGTAGTGCTGCGCAAGCCACCGGAGTGGAGCAAAGAGAAGAAGGTCGCCTACGTCGCCAATCTGAAACTGCTGCTGCAACGTCTGAAGAACAAGAGCAAAGTGGTCTGCGCCGTACAAAGCGCGGTGCGCGGCAACGATGACGGTGCGTTCTATCGCGAGCTGGGCATCAATGAAGACCTGCTGTCGCTGAAGGCAACCATCGCCAAATATCAGCCGGACCTGGTGATCTCGGTGCGTCTGCACGGCGCCATCGAATCGCTGCTCTCCGGCGTGCCGGCGTATCACATCAGCTACGAGCGCAAAGGCTTTGGTGCCTATCAGGACATGGGCGTCGAGGACTGGGTGATCAATGGCGGCGATATCGACGTCGACACCATCATCAACACCGTTTACGCGCCGAATGCGCTGGCCGATTTCGGCAAGCGCCTGACCGACACCTGCCGCGAAATCGAAGCGAAAACCGTGGCCATGGACGAAATCATCAAGGGTGTCATTCGATGATATTTCGGCTGATGCTTCGCGGCGGAGCCTTGGGCGCGAAGTTCTTGCTGGTGTTGGCCATCACCCATTACCTCGGGTACGAGGCGTTGGGCTTTTACGGCGTGGTGGTCGCGGCTTCGCTGATCGCTTCGAAGTTCTACAGCGTCGGCTTCAGTTCAGAGATCAACCGGTTGATCAGCGTCGGCGGCAGTTCGCGGCGCGTGGTCGACAAAGTCCTGTTGCTGTATCTGGCGGTGGGGCTGTTGCTGTCGGTGCTCACCGTACTGATCTATTCGCTGTTCCAGTCGGTGGAAGCAACCGCCACGCTGATCCTTTGCGTGACCCTGGTGCTGCTCACCGAACACCTGTCGTTCGAAATCAATTCCTTCGTGTTTTCTGCGCAGAAAGCCACCGCCGGTGCCTTGCTGTTTTTCGTCAAGACCGGCCTGTGGGCGGTGTTGGCGGTCGGCGGCATGATGCTCGGCTGGGTCGCGGGTATCGCCAGTGTGTTGTGGTTGTGGGTCGCCGCCAACGTGCTGGTGATCATCGCCGGTTACCTGATCGTGGTGAACGTGCACAAGGGGCGCGAAGCAGCGGTGCTGGACACCGCGACGGTGTGGAAGGCCGGGCTGCCGTTCTATCTCGGCACCGGTCTGATTGCGCTGAGTCAATACGCCGAACGCTTTCTGATCATCGATCTGGAGCCCTACGCCAGCCTCGGTAAATATGTGTACGCCTGGTCAGCAGCGAACACCTTGCAGGCGTTGTCGTATGCGGTGGTGGCGGTGGTCGGCATTCCGGTGCTGGCCAAGCGTTTTCAGGCCGATCAGCAGGCGTTCACGGTCAGGCAACTGTTCGTCAACAAATGGGTGATGCGTTCCCTCGCGGTCTCCGCCGTTGTCGCCGTAGCGATCTATGTCTTTTTCAATCTGCTGCTCGATTACGTCGCCAACAGCGTGCCGCGTCCGGATAACGCGCTCCTCGCGGTGCTGATTTTTTCTTTCGCCTTGCGGGCGATCGGCGACATCGTCTGGGGCGGTTTGATTGCTTCGAAAAACAGTCGGGTATCGCTGGCCAGCGCGGCGATCTGCCTGCTGATTTCGGTGCCGGTCAGCTATGTGTTGATCAAGCATTACTCGATCTATGGCGCGGCGTGGGGCAACGTTTTCGCCATCGTCGTGCAACTTGGTGTGATCGCGCTGTTGACCCGTGTGACCGGCGCGAAGAAGGCTGCGCTGTCATGGGCTTGAAACTGCCGCGCATCGAATTTCGCGGGCGCAAATTCGATTCGTCGATTTCCTTTCTGATCCTGTTCACCGGGCTGTTCCTGTCAGTGGCGATGCCGCTGCTGGTACCGCGCGATCCCGGGCCGGATGCGATGACGTTGTGGTCGTCGTATGCGCGTGCCGACAACTGCAATTTCTGGAATCCGTTCTCGCCGGATCGCTCGTCCTATGAGTGTTCGGCGTTCCTGCTGCGGCCCACCGGGATCAACCTGACCAATGCCTGGGCCTACGGCATGTTCTGCAATTTCTTCCTCACGGCGATTCCGGTGGTGGTGTTCCGGCGCATGCCGCTGACCATCTTCGGCACCCTGTGCCTGTGGGGCATCGTTCGTTCGTTTTTTCTCGAGAACCTGACCAAGGAAATCATTGTGTCGGTGGCGGTGTTGAGCATTCTGCTCAGCGCGTTGACGCGCAAATATCGCGGCGGTTTTTTTCTCTCGGCGGTGATCTACGGCGTGTTGATCCGGCCGTACTGGATTCTGTTTTCGCTGTCGTGGGTCGGCGTCTGCGTGATGAAAAAGTACGTCTCGCGCTTCACCTTTTTTCTCATGCTGTTCCTGTTTTATCTGGCGGTGGCCATGGCGATTCAGCTGGCGCTGGGCTTTCCGGTGTCATCGATCCGGGCGAGCAACAACGAGCTGCGCACGGCGGGCGAGGAGGGCTCGAAGTCGCTGATCGTCTCGTGGCTCAGCGGCAGCGACTTCGTCTCCCAGGCGCTGGATTCGATGATTATTTTCTTCCGCCTGTCGTTCCCGGTTGAGCTGATTCTGCTGTCCGGGCCGGGACAGGTGATCTTCGTTGCGCTGATGATCATGACCGCGCTGCTGCTGTTCAAAGTCATCACTTCGACCGACTACAAGGGCGCGCCGATCCAGACCAAACCCAAGGAACTGATCGCGATTCCACTGGCGTTTCTGTTGGTGCAAGGCTTGTTTGAGCCGGACTTCGGCTCCTTCGCCCGACACTTCTCGATGGTCGTGCCGGTGCTGTTCGTTGGCCTGGGTTTGATGCTGCGCGCGAACAAACCGGTGCAGGTCGAATCAAGAATTCTCACTTAAGGCAGGTGCTCTATGTCGAGCAAGAAAAAGTCCCTGGAGATCGAAACCCTGCGCGGCCTGGCGTGCCTGCTGCTGGTGCTCTATCACGTCATCGGCCCGCTGGGCGGCGGTTTGAAGATCGACATCGGCTCGCCGTTCCGGGTCATCGCCGACTCGATGGTGTACGTGCGCATGCCGCTGTTCACCTTTATCTCCGGCTACATCTATTCGATCTACAAGATTCGCGGCAATGACTTTTCCGCGTTTTTTGCCGGCAAGGTGCGCCGGTTGATCGTGCCGCTGTTCTGCGTCGGCGTACCGTTCTCGGTACTGCAAGCGGTGGGTCCGGGAGTGAACAAGGACGTCGGCGTAATTGATGCGCTGTTGTCGTTCTGGGTGCCGATCAACCACTTCTGGTTCTTGCAGGCGGTGTTCAGCATTTTCATCTTCGTCGGCGTGCTGGAATGGCGCGGCATGCTGCGTTCGCCTTTGCGCCTGTATGGGCTGTTTGCTTTCGCCGCGGTGTTGTTCCTGCTGCCGCCGTTACCGCTGGATGCGTTCGGTATCAACGGTGCGATTTACCTGCTGCCGTTTTTCGTCGCGGGGATGATTGGCCAGGAAAATGTCGATGCGTTGAAACAGCGTTTCAAGGTAGTCGGGCCGCTGCTGTTTGTGCTGATTTCGCTGACGTTGTTGTATGTCGCGGCGATTGATCGTGAGCTGATTGTTGATCGCCGGAGTCTGATCGGTTTGACGGTGGGTTGTGTGTCTTGCATCGCCTTGCTGTCGAGTGACATGCGTTCGAAAGCGCTGACCTGGCTGGGCGGGTATTCCTATGCAATCTTCCTTTTTCATGTGCTGTTCGCGGCGACCTCGCGGGTTGTGCTGGGGCGCTTGGGTGTGAAGGATGAGAGCTTGCTGGTGCTGGGTGGTCTGAGCTGTGGATTACTCGGACCGGTGGTGTTGGGGATGGTGTTCAGTCGGTTCAATTTCACCTCGGTGCTGTTCCTCGGCGAGCGGGCCGCGAAGGAGAAAGCGCCGGTGATTGTGGCTCCGGTGGTGCAGACGCAATCATCCCCGTAGGCGCTGACGAGTGAAACGAGGCTGCGATCTTTTGATCTTTTGCCGTGGCTTGCGAAAGTCAAAAGATCGCAGCCTCGTTGCACTCGTCAGCTCCTACAGTGGATCCGTGCAAGTCACACATCCTTGTGGGAGCGAGCCTGCTCGCGAAAGGGCCATCCCGGACAAAGGAAATATTGAATGATGCCAGTAGACGCCCCTCAACCAGTCGCCACCTCGGCCATCACGGTAGAGGATGCCAGCGAACGTTTTGCGCAATGGCGCGAGGGCAAGGCCGGCAAGGTGTTGTCCGTTTCGGTGATCGGCGACAGCTACACCGCCGGGCAGGATTTTTACCTGAACAAACTGGTGCAACGAGTGGCTGCCGAGGTGGGTTTCGCCGGCCCCGGTTACGTCGGGTTCAATCACGGCGCGGCGCTGGGCGGCACGCATTTCAAATACACCCGCAGCAGCGACAAATACTTCGGTGGCGACTGGAAGGTTTCCGAGCTGGGCCAGGCCAGCCCGGACAGTCGCACGATCAGCGGCAAACCTGGCGCCTGGTTGCAGGTGGATGCCAACCCTTCGCCGCGCATCGATACCGCGGTGACTCAGGCGAAACTGTTGTATCTGGGTAACGGCGGATCCGACGAACTGCGCTATCGCTGGTCGCCCACGCAAGACTGGCGCCCGTTGCAGCTCGCAGGCTCGGGCGTTCAGGAAGTCGCGCTACCCGGTGCTCCATCAGCCGCAGACTGGTCATTCAAACTGGAAGTGGTGAAAGGCGCGCCGACGCTGTTCGGCCTGTGGCTGGGCAACGAGCAGAAGGGTGTGCGGGTGTCGAAACTGGCGGCGTCAGGTGCGGCATCGGCCGATTTCTATCACGCCGATCCGCAGTGGCAGACGCAATGGAAAGCCGTGGTGGCGAAGATCCCGGCCGACGTTTACCTGATCATGCTCGGCGGCAACGACCAAGGGTTTGGCGTCAAGCCTGCGCAGTATCTGCAAAACGTGCAGGGCCTGGTGAGCATGCTGCGCGAGATTCAGCCAGCGGCGAGCATCAACCTGATCATGCGCCAGGACACCACGCGTTCCAGTGCTTATCCGATGTCGGCCTATGCACAGGTGCTCGAACCGTGGGCACGCGAGCAGCATCTCGGCTTCGCCAACCTGCAATGCGCGTTCGGTCCCGACGTCAAACGCTACGCCAGCGCGATGATCGGCCCGGACCGGATTCATCCGCTGCCGGCCACGGGCGGGAGGGTGATTGCCGATTATTTTTATGCCTGGATCATGGGCGCGAACGACCGTTGCGACAAACCCCCGTTGTAGGAGCTGACGAGTGAAACGAGGCTGCGATCTCTTGATCTTGATCTTGATCTTCATCGCAATCCGAAAAGATCGCAGCCTCGTTTCACTCGTCAGCTCCTACGGGTTGATCATGTCGATGCGAAGTGATCGACGTGATCCAGCAGCTCCGCGAGCTTGCGCGGCATCAACCGCGCATCACAACGTGTCTCCACATTAATGATGATCGCCGGGTCATTGCAGCAGATGCGCACGCGAAAGCGCCAGTCGCTGAAAATCACTTTCAGCCCATCGCGGTCATCCATTTCCAGCGCCTGTTCGCCATACAACGCCTTCAGGTGCGCGAGCAGCGAATAGGGATCGCGCATCGGCCGGCGAATATCCCCCGACGCGGGAAACACGCCAATCCGTTCCACCAGCAGAATCGTGCCCAGCCAGGTTTCGTTGGCGCTGGGCAGCGGTTGATGGCGCGACAACCAGCTCATCACCCCGAGGTTGTCCACCTCACGTTCAATCTCTGTCGAATGTTGTGCAATGTTCATGGTTGCCTGCCTGTGGGGAGTGGAAAGCCGTCTCAGCGGCCCTTGAGGTACACGTTGTCGTAGCAGAAGTTGGTCGCCTGCAGATAGCCCTCGGCATCGCCGCAATCGAAGCGCAGGCCTTTGAATTTGTAAGCCAGCACGCAGCCGTTCTGCGCCTGCTTCATCAGCGCGTCGGTGATCTGGATTTCGCCGCCCTTGCCCGGTTGCGTGTCGGCGATCAGGTCGAAGATATCCGGCGTAAGAATGTAGCGCCCGATGATCGCCAGGTTCGACGGCGCGTCCTGCGGTGCCGGTTTTTCCACCATGTTGTTGACCCGGTAGATGCCGTCGGAAATCAGCTCGCCGGCGATCACCCCGTACTTGTGAGTCTGGTCGGCCGGGACTTCCTGGATAGCGACGATCGAGCAGCGGAATTTCTTGTACAGCTCGATCATCTGCGACAGCACGCCGTCGCCTTCGAGGTTCAGGCACAGGTCGTCGGCCAACACCACGGCAAACGGCTCGTCACCAATCAACGGGCGGCCGCTGAGAATCGCATGCCCCAGGCCTTTCATTTCCACCTGACGGGTGTAAGAGAAGGTGCACGTGTCGATCAGCTCGCGGGTGCCGGCAAGGAATTTCTCTTTCTCGGTACCGCGTATCTGGTGCTCGAGTTCGTAGCTGATGTCGAAGTGGTCTTCCAGCGCGCGCTTGCCCCGACCGGTGACAATGGCCATGTGTTGCAGGCCGGCGTCCCGTGCTTCTTCGACGGCGTATTCGATCAACGGCTTGTTGACGATCGGCAGCATCTCTTTCGGCATGGCTTTGGTCGCCGGCAAGAAACGCGTGCCGTAGCCGGCAGCGGGGAACAAACATTTACGAATCATAAAAGTATCCTGGACAGTCATGGAACACAGGCGACGGTTGCGCACCAGAGCATGGCGGCAAGTTTCAATGATTATTGAAGGCTTACTTTAATACCCGAGTCAGGTTGTAGATGGCAATTAGTTGCGCTGTTAAAAGGCGGCAATGTTATGAGATGTCGACTACTTCGTTATAAGTTATTTTTAGTCGGTATCTGTTGATAGTGGTAAGTGCGCAGGGAGTGCTAATAAGTACCCGTAGATAGTTTGACCGGCAAAAATAATTATTGCCAGTGGTTGAACTAAATTTGATTGTGGTGGTTGTCGCCTTGTTTGTGTGAATTGCTCCGCATATCCACTCGTAATGGCTTGACACGCTACCGGGTATTTATTCAATGACGGACCGCGCTATGAAAATTCTGGTAACGGGTGGCGCCGGCTATATCGGCTCGCATACCACACTTGCATTGCTTGAAGCAGGTTATGAAGTTGTCGTCCTGGATAATCTTTGTAACAGCAGCGACGCAGCACTTCACGCTGTTGAAGCCATCTGCGGCAAAAGTGCGTGGATGATTCGCGGCGATGTCTGCGATCGCACGTTGCTGGATCGTATTTTTCGCGAACATCAGATCGACGCCGTGCTGCATTTCGCCGGGCTGAAAGCCGTGGGCGAAAGCGTGCGCAAGCCGCTCGAATACTACGAAACCAATGTCGGTGGCAGCATCACCCTGTGCCAGGCGATGGCGGCGGCGGGGGTGTTCCGGCTGGTGTTCAGTTCCTCGGCGACGGTGTATGGCGAACCCGAGGAAATGCCGATTCGCGAGGATTTTCCCACGGGCAATCCGACCAATCCCTACGGCCAGTCCAAGCTGATCGTCGAGAACGTGCTGCGCGACCTGAGCCTCGCCGAGCCGCGCTGGAGCATCGCGTTGCTGCGCTACTTCAACCCGATCGGCGCCCACGCCAGCGGGCACATGGGCGAAGACCCCAACGGCATCCCGAACAATCTGGTGCCGTATATCAGCCAGGTCGCGGTCGGCAGCCTGCGTGAGTTGTCGATCTTCGGGAACGATTACCCGACCGCCGATGGCACCGGCGTGCGCGATTACATCCATGTCGTTGACTTGGCGGACGGGCATTTGAAGGCGTTGCAGTCGATCAGCGAGCGCACCGGCATTCACACCTGGAACCTCGGCACCGGCGATGGCTACAGCGTCCTGCAAGTGTTGCACGCTTTCGAACAGGCCTGCGGCCGGCCGGTGCCGTACCGGATGATGCCGCGTCGCGCCGGTGACATTGCCGAGAGTTTTGCCGACGCGTCGAAAGCGGCGAAAGAACTCGGCTGGAAGGCCACGCGCAACTTGCAGGACATGGTCGCCGACACTTGGCGCTGGCAATCGAATCATCCCAACGGTTATTCGCGATGATGGCCATTTAGTCCGATGTTAGTTTCAGTCAGGTTGTTAGATAACGTCGGGAAATTACACTGGCAATGCCTTTTGCAAGTCCGTAGATATAAACCTGCCGTTCGACTTTTAGCAGTTGCGTATGGCTGTGAAAGAACAACGGATCTTGTTCGCGCTCTTTGCGGACTTGAAAGCTACCAGCTCTGACACAGATCTGTTTTTTAACAGTTCGAATGTTAGAAAGGAGTTGTTATGAAAAAAGTGATGGCAGTTGCCCTGTTGACGATGTTGAGCAACTGGGCTGCCGCAGCTGAAGCGCCGTTGACAGCGGTAACCAATGTAGGTGGCAGTGTGGCGGCTTCGCAAGCGCCCGCGGCCAGTACTGCAATGGTTGCCAGTGCTGTAGCGGCGTCCAACAGCGGCGGTAGTGCCAACGGCGGTACCACCGGTACGACAGGTACCACCGGTACAACCGGCACGCATAACTAACAGGAACATTTGTTAGTGCAGTACAGAGTCGCCCGACGCAAGTCGGGTGACTTTGTTTTTTGGATTCGCCCTTGAATAGCGTAGTGCCATTATGACTCGTAGTGTTTATCTTTTAATGTTGGCAAGTCTCGCTTTGCAAGGTTGCATGTTTTCCCCCGGTCAGTACCTGAGCACCAGCGATATCACCCGCCAGGGCGCCAGCGAAAGCAGCCGGGTCGAGCTGATTCCGATCACCCCCAAGCTGATCGCCATGAACCGCGCCACGCAAAAGCGTGAGTCGCTGCCGCCGGAGCTGCTGGTGACGCCAGCGGAATATCGCATCGGCAACAATGACGTGTTGTACATCACCGTCTGGGATCACCCGGAGCTGACCGCGCCCTCTGGCGCGCAACAACAGATCGATGCCAACGGCCGTCTGGTGCGCTCCGATGGCACGCTGTATTACCCGTTCATCAAGGAAGTCCAGGCCGCCGGCCGGACCATCCAGCAACTGCGCGCCGACATCGAGCAGCGCTTGTCTGCATTCATCGCCGAGCCGCAGGTCGACGTCGCGGTGTTGCGCTTCGCCAGCCAGAAAGTCGTGGTCACCGGCGCGGTAACGAAGGCCGGCCCGCAGGCGATTTCGACCAATCCGCTGAGCGTGGTCGAGGCCCTCGGTTCCGCCGGCATCGACACCAACAATGCCGACTTGTCCGGGCTGTTGCTGACGCGCAACGGGCGGGTCTATCCGCTCAATCTCGACTCGCTGAATCAGCAGGATTCCGAACTGCAGAACGTCTACCTCAAGGGCGGCGATCAGCTGTATCTGCCGTACAACGACAACAAGCGCATCTATGTCATGGGCGAGGTCAACCAGCCGCGCGCGCTGAGCTTCAAGACCGCGACGATGAACTTGTCCGATGTACTCGGTTCGGTCGGCGGCCTCAGCCAGACCAGCTCGAATGGCAATGCGGTCTACGTCATTCGCGGAGTGGAAAATCTCGACGTCGAGCCCGCCAGGATCTATCAGCTCGAAGCCGAATCGCCGACCGCCATGGCGCTGGCCTCGCACTTCCAGGTGCGGCCGCAGGATGTTGTCTACGTCGGCCCGGCCAACGTCACTCGCTGGAACCGTTTCATCAGCCAGTTGGTGCCGTCGGCGTCGATTGTCGGCACCGGGGCTTCGGCAGCGAAGAACTGGAGCGAATACAGCAACAACAGCAAATAAGGCCGCCCGACTGTGAACCTATTGAAAGTGGGCGTGTGCCTGATGGCGGCCTCGTTGCTGTGCGGCTGTAATCCGCTGATGAGCGCGTCGCTGAACAACCTCAAGGCCGCCGTCGTCGGCCCCGATGAAGTTGATGTATCGGCGGCCGAAGTCGCCGGGGTCAATTATCCGCAACTGAAACTGACCACGCCGTCCGGCTCAGGCGTGCTGGCGCTGGTGCGCGAGCGCGAAGACCTGCAATTCTGGGTCGCGTCCGGCAAGCAAGTGTTGTTGCTGCGCGATGGCCTCGCCGTGCGCAGCATCGGCCTCGGTCTGCAGGGCGATCTGGATGGCACGCGGCTGGCCGATGACTCGCCGTTCAGGCAAGGCCTGCATCACGTCGCCGACGGTTTCACCACGCGGCGCTGGATCGATCTGTACAAGGGCCAGGAAGTCGGTGTGATCGTCAACAGCCGCTTTTCGCGCCGCTCCACCGAGACGCTGGAGATTCTCGACAAGACCTACTCCGTGCTGCGCGTCGATGAACAGATCGACGCTCCGGCGATCGGCCTCAGCGCGACCAACCGTTACTGGGTCGACCCGCGCGACGGTTTCATTCTGCAGAGCGAGCAACAACTGACCTCGCAACTGCGCGTCAAGCTGGTGCAACTGACTCCTGATCGCAGGCATCTGCCGTGAAGCGCTTGAGCCTTATCGCGGCGGGTTTTCTGCTGATCGCAGGGGCGAGTCAGGCCGCCGTCACCGTGTCCGGCGACGTCGCCAACCCCGGCCCGATCGAACTGCCGCCGGGCGGTCGCCTGCTCGATGTGATCAGCGAAGCCGTGCCGAATGCCGAAGGCTATTGGCTGGCGGGCGGCTTGTTGCGCCAGTCGCTGGTCGAGGAACAGACGCGGCTCAAGGTTGGAGTACTGTTCGATCTCGAGGTGCTGCAGCGCATGGCGACGCTGTTTGATCGGCCGAGCCGCGCAGCATTGGCGCAGCGCATTGCCGAAGAAGTCCGGCAAATGCCGGTGACCGGGCGGCAGATCGCTGACCTTGATCCAGTGGCGGTGGAAGTCGGCTTCGCGCGCAACATTCGTCTGGATGACGGCGATCGGCTGATCTACCCGAAACGGCTTGATGAAGTGCAGGTAGTCGGCGCGGTCAACGAGCCGTGCCACTTGCCGTATCAGCCGTTGCAGGAGGCTCGCGAATACCTGGAGGGCTGCTCGATTCTCGACGACGCCGAGGCCGATTATCTGTGGCTGATTCAGCCCAACGGCGTGTCGCGGCGCGTCGGCATCGCGCACTGGAATCGCGAGTCCGGACAGTTCCCGGTGGCCGGCAGCAGGATTCTGGTGCCGATAAAAAATGATGATCTTGATCCGCCTCTTCCTGAACTGAATCAGCAGTTGGCCGAATTCATTGCCACGCAGCTGGCCGAGGTGGTTCGTTGAAGTTACGTTTTGCAGCTGTGTTGCTATTGCCTTGCGGTCTGGCCAACGCCGAGCCGCGCATCACCCAGAATGACTTCGGTGGCGCCGGTCTGTTGCAGACGCCGACGGCGCGCATGGCCCCGGCCGGCGAGCTGAGCGTCAACGCCAACCGCACCGACCCTTACAGCCGCTATAGCGTGTCGTTGCAGCCGCTGGACTGGCTCGAAGGATCGTTTCGCTACACCGCGATTACCAACCGGCCGTACGGCTCGGAGGCCCTCAGCGGCAGTCAAAGCTATAAGGACAAGGCGGTCGACGCCAAGGTACGCCTGTGGCAGGAAAGCCACTGGGCGCCGGAAGTGGCGCTGGGCTTTCGAGATATCGGTGGTACCGGTTTGTTCTCCAGCGAATTCTTCGTTGCCAACAAGCGCTTCGACAATTTCGATTTCAGCGCCGGCATCGCCTGGGGCTACATCGGTAATCGCGGCGACTTCGACAACCCGTTGGGCTACGTCAGCAATCGCTTCGATACCCGCCCGGCGCTGGAAGGCACCGGTGACGTCAACTCCGGCTCGTACTTTCGTGGCAGGCCATCACTGTTCGGTGGCGTGAGCTATCAGACACCGTGGGATCGACTGAGTCTGAAGCTGGAGTTCGAAGGCAACGACTACAAGAACGAGCCGAAAGACAACGAGATCAAACAGGACTCGCCGATCAACCTCGGTGCGGTGTTCAAGGTCACCGACTCGATCGACCTCAGCGCCGCCTGGGAGCGGGGCAATACGGCGATGTTCGGCGTGACCTTCCACACCAATTTCGTCAGCCGCAAGGCGCCGGCGAAAACCTACGACCCGACCCCGGAACCGCTGCCGGCGAAGGCGCCCACGACGTCGATGGAGCAGGTCAACTGGGCCGATGTGTCGCGGCGTTTGCAACAGAATGCCGGGTACAAGGTCGAGCGCATCAGCCAGCGTGATTCCGAGTTGATCGTCTATGGCGAGCAGCAGCGTTATTTCCATTCGTCCAAGGCTGTCGGCCGCGCGAGCCGGATTCTCGACAACAGCGTCAACGACGACATCGACTGGTTCACCGTGGTCAACAAGCGCTACGACTTGCCGCTGGAAGAAACCAGCCTGCCGCGCCAGACCTTCCGCGAAGTGATCAGCAACGAAGAACCGTTGGAGTCGCTGCACCGCACCACCGAAATCAACCCGGCGATGCCACACAACGAGAAAACCCTCTACAGCGAAGCGCCGCAGCATTTCAGCTATGGCGTCGGTCTGGGCTTCAAGCAGAACGTCGGCGGTCCGGATGGTCTGCTCTATCAATTCAGCGCGGATGCGGACGCGGAATATCGCTTCAACCGCAACACCTGGTGGAGCGGTTTGCTCAGCGCCAACCTGGTCAATAACTTCGACAAATTTGTCTACGACGCGCCGAGCGGATTGCCGCGCGTGCGCACGGATCTGCGCCAGTACCTGACCACCTCCAACACGACCATGCCGTTGTTCCAGCTCAGCCATGCCGAGCAGTTGGACAAGGATCTGTACGGCATGGTTTACGGTGGTTATCTGGAATCGATGTTTGCCGGCGTCGGCGCCGAAGTGTTGTTCCGCCCGACGGGCGAGCGTTGGTCGCTGGGCGCAGATTTGAACTGGGTGCGCCAGCGTGATTTCGATCAGGGCTTCGCGTTGCGCGATTACTCGGTGGTGACCGGGCACATCACCGGTTACACCGATCTGCCGTTCGACACGCTGGCGGCGGTCAGTGTCGGTCGCTATCTGGCCGGGGACTGGGGCACGACCGTGGACATCTCCCGCGAGTTTTTCAACGGCGTGCGCGTCGGTGCCTGGGCGACCATCACCACGGCCAGCAGCGCCGAATATGGCGAAGGTAGCTTCGATAAGGGCCTGTACCTGTCGATCCCGTTCGACGAAATGATGAGCATGTCTACCATGCGCCGCGCCAACCTGGTCTGGGCGCCGCTGACCCGAGATGGCGGCGCCAGACTGAGCCGCAGCTATCAACTGCACTCGATGACGGATAGCCGGGAAGGGGACATGTTCTATCGCAACTTCGAGAAGATTACCGAGTAAGCGCTGACCTCCCAAGCCCGACACAAAACCCTTGTAGGGTTGAGCCTGCTCGCGATAGCGTCCGATCAGCCGACATCGTTGTTAACTGACATACCGCCATCGCGAGCAGGCTCACTCCTACATTTGATCGTCATCCAATTACGGAACCCGGCCATAACCCAACCCCCCTGTGGGAGCGAGCCTGCTCGCGAAGGCGCCGGCACATCCAACATCCCCATCGCCAGACACGCCGCTTTCGCGAGCAGGCTCGCTCCCACAGGGAGCGCACCTGTGTTCGATACCGGTGTGCCAAACCCCGCCCACAAAAAAGGGGACTTTCGTCCCCTTGCGATCTGAAGCGCTGAACCTCAGTAAATATCCTTCGACAACAACGTAAACGGCGTCTTCACCAGGATCTTCAGATCCAGCCACAACGACCAGCTGTTGATGTACTGCAGGTCGATCTCGACACGCTTCTGCATCTTGTCGATAGTGTCGGTCTCACCCCGGCAGCCGCTGATCTGGGCCAGCCCGGTGATCCCCGGTTTAATCCGGTGACGCGCCATGTAAGCGAGGATCTTGCCCGAATAGTAGTTGTTGTGCGCAACAGCATGTGGACGCGGACCCACCAGAGCCATATGCCCCTGCAACACGTTGAACAGTTGCGGCAACTCATCCAGCGACGTGCGACGGATAAAGCGACCCACTGCGGTGATACGCGAGTCATTACGACTGGCTTGTTTCACTTCGCGATCATCGTGGACACGCATCGAGCGGAATTTCCAGACCTTGATCACCTTGCCGTTCCAGCCATGACGATCCTGCTTGAAAAACACCGGGCCGGGCGAGTTGAGTTTCACTGCCAGAGCGATGATCAACAGTAGCGGACTGAGCGCGATGATCGCCAGGAACGCCACGGTTTTCTCGACCAGACTTTTGCTCAGCGCAGCGGTCGGGCGGCTGGTCAGGGGGCTTTCGTTCAGGTAGATCGCCGGCAGGCCGTCCACGACTTTCACCGAGTGGTTGAGCAGGGTCAGGCTGTTCAAGTCCGGCACCCACACCACATCGACGTTGGCACCGAGCAAATCGACATACATCGCTTCGATTTTCGCTGCTTCGCACAGCGGCAGGGTGATGTACAAGCGGCGGATGTCGTGGGCTTCGATCAGCTCAAGCAACTCGTCCTGAGCGCCAACGACCCGCGGAGCATCCGAGGCGAGAGCAGGCTTGTCACCGTTGCTGACCAGACCGATCAGCGGCAGGTTTTCCAGTTGGCTGAGTTTCTTCGCCAGCCCCAACGCCAGTTCGCCAGTACCAACGATGAGCGTGCGGTGTTCGCTTTTACGCGAGCGCTGGTAGTACTTCGAAAATGCATGCAGCGGCGCGTAGAGGAAGGCCTGACCGAGGAAGCCGTACACCGCCCAGCTCAGGATCACCTGACGGGAAAACAGCTCGTCGGCCTGGCAGACAAACGCGATGCATGCCAGAGCGGCCATGGTCATCGACCAACCCATGAACAGTCGACCGAGGCCGGTCAGGTAGTTATCACGTTTGCGATAAACGCCAGTGAAGGTGTAAGCCGGAACCGAGGCCAGTACCGCGAGGGTGGCGCACATTCGGTAGTAGAACGCGACGGTGCCGGTGTGCTGTTCAGCGAGAATGAACAGCAGCGTCACAACGAAAGCCTGTGCCAGCGCCCATTGGCCCCAAAAGGTCAGTCCCTTGAGGCCCGTGCTTCGATTAATACTGAGAGAAAGATCCATACGATATCCCCAAAAGACGTCCATTCAGGTTTCAACAGTTGAAAGCCGAGTTGTTATGCAGACTTATTGTTTTTGTTTTAGCGAGTGTCTTGAGGTAACAACATCGAGAGCCGAACTGTCGTCAGCCAATAGACTAAGTTATTGTCGGGAATGGTGTCTGACGAGTTTTAACAAGATGGCACTGTGCCAACTTTTTAATATTTAAATAAAAGGCTGTTAGAAAAGGTCGTAGAGAGGAGGGTGAAAACGCGAGGGCATATTTGTTACTGTTGAAGGGTGGAGGCAGGGAGGCTCGAATTTAATCAGGGAGGTGAAATCAAACAGAGTGCTCTTGTTGTTTTTGTAGTCGCACTTTATATCCGTTTGTCTCGGTTTCGGTGTCGCCTGTAATCAGCCGACGACTTCCTGTATCAGGCAATAACCGCGGTTTCTCACGGCGCGGAACAATCGCTCGCCATTACTCGCGCTCTTGAACTTGTCCTGCAACCGACTCAGGCACATTTCCAGACCCCGGTATTGCTCGGGTTCCCGGCCAATGCTGATGATCAAGTCCTCACGACTGACCACGCGTTCTTCATGGGTCAGCATTTTCCTGACCAGAGCGGTTTCCAGGCCGGTCAGGCTGATCGCAATATTGTCCTTGAGCAATACGCCTTGATCATCGTCAAGATGCCAGGTATCGCTGCAAGGCTCAGTGCTCTCACTGACATTGGAGATATGAGCTCGGTCTGCGGTTTGCGTCGGGAAACTTTGAAACGGATTGTCTGTATGCGCGGCTCGCCACTCATTCTCAAGGGTAGCCAGTATGCGTTGAGTATCGTGTTCGATACTGCGCGCAACATTCTTTCGGCTGAGGCTTGGGTAACTGAACTCCATGACCATGGGGGCGGAAGAGGGCGAAGCAACACCTTCAACAAACATTTGTGCCTGCGACGTGCCAAACGAATTGAAACGCTCACTGGACAAGATACTTTCCAGTTCGCGTTGCGACGTTGTGCTGTGCGTCACAACAACAAAATATTTTCTGGGGAGGGTTGTACTCGTTTCCATGTCTCTCTCCTAAATACACACCAAAATTGGCTAAAAGATAAATCGGCAGGCGAGCAATGACTTCCTCGGAAGTAATCGTAGGCAGGGTTCGGGCCGAAAATGGCCGTCGATAAATTCCACTCGATCTGCTGCTATGTTATGGAGTTTTATTGTTATGAGGCGTGATGCCGTGCTCATTCAAGTGCTTGAGTTTTAACAAGTATGAAGCGCAATTGACACGATATGGCTGCATCAGACGATCCTTCGTACGTATGCAAAAGGGGAAGACTGCCCGAGACTCAGGCAGTCGATATCAGGCCCCGCATCAGGCGATAGCCGTAGCCGCGGATGCTCTGAATCGCGTTTGTACCATACATGTCCTTGATTTTTCCACGCAAGCGACTGATTGATTTTTCCAGTGCCCGGGGGTCGTAGAAATTGCTGTTGAGGCCCATGATGCTGGCGATTTCATCATGACTCAGAATGTGATTACCCGTGTTCGCAAAGGCCTCGAGGATCTTCATCTCGGCGAAAGAGATATCCAGTTTGCGCCGACTGTCCATCAGGCAGATCCGCGTCGGATCAAGCGTTAGATTGATATCTCGCTGCCAGTCTTCGCTGTTGAAGAACTCTGTCAGCAATTCGTCGTTGTCGTCGCCCAGTGTGTTGAGCTTGATACAGGCGTCCGCCCCGGCGAGAAAATATTTTAGCTTGTTGACGGCGCCGCGGCCGGTAATGACTGCGCAAATGAGCGGCTTCAAGTTCGCGTCACGCAGGTTCTGTATCAGCGCCAGATTGTCTTCGAGGGCCTGGGGACTATCGATAATCAGGAAAATGGCGCGATAGGAACCGATGTAACTCTGCTGTTTATATGAACTAGTGAAAGCACCTGTTTCCACGATCATATCGGAGTGCACGTGCTTTGCGATCAGCGTTGTAAAGTGATCAGCCACACCCACGGTACGACCCAGAGCAAGTACACCGGATTCATCATTTGTCGGGCGCGGACTTCTAGTCGCCAAGTTCCCTGAGAGCATCATGCGTTGACTCGAATTAGGTGCTGACATCGGGATGTTAAAGCACCGGTTCTCATCTGTGACTGACAATTGGTAACATTTGCGCGGATTTTAGACGTGTCTCCCGAGTTTTCTAACAATAAGTAAGCTTTTCAAGCTTTTAGTTGATTTTCTCGGGGTTGTGAACTAATGCGTAGGTGATGGCTATATGCAGTGGTGCCACTATTTTGAGCTTGTGGTGATGGCTTTGTCTATGTCCTTTTGCCATTGGTTAGCCATGTATTAATTCTGTGAAGTTGATCACACTTCATATCTGGGCTGACATATTTGTTGTAATAGAGGTAAATTTTTCCCGTTTAGTTCGTCGGCCGACGATTACTAACATGGCTTGAGTGTGGCAGTCCGTTAGACCTATTCTTCGAAATCAAAAGATCGCAGCCTTCGGCAGCTCCTACATGGAAATGCATTCCAAATGTAGGAGCTGCCGAAGGCTGCGATCTTTGGATCTTCATATGCGCCAATTGTGTAACTCAGATACTCAACCCCTGAGTGTTATTGACTGGTCGCTCACCCTGAGTGCTCTGACGGAGGATTAATGGATTTCTGGACCCTTTTCCAGGTATTGATATTAGGCGCGGTTGAAGGCCTGACCGAATTCTTGCCCATCTCGAGTACCGGCCACCAGATTATTGTCGCCGACCTGCTCGAATTCGGCGGCGAGCGCGCCATGGCGTTTAACATCATTATTCAATTGGGGGCCATTCTTGCGGTGGTCTGGGAATTTCGTGCGAAGATCTTCGAAATCGTCAAAGGACTGCCCACCGAACGCAACGCGCAAGGTTTCACCCTTAATCTGCTGATCGCGTTTTTCCCCGCCGTTATCCTCGGCGTGTTGTTCGCCGACGCGATTCATCAGTACTTGTTCAACCCGATCACCGTTGCGGTTGCCCTGGTTGTCGGCGGCATCGTCATGTTGTGGGCGGAACAGCGCAGCCATGTCGTCAGCGTCGAACATGTCGACGACATGCGCTGGTCCCACGCATTGAAGATCGGTTTCGTACAGTGCCTGGCGATGATTCCCGGCACCTCGCGCTCCGGCTCGACCATCATCGGCGGCCTGCTCTTCGGCCTCTCGCGCAAAGCCGCCACCGAGTTCTCGTTCTTCCTCGCCATGCCGACCATGGTCGGCGCCGCCGTGTACTCCGGCTACAAATACCGCGAGCTGTTCCAGCCCAACGACCTGCCAGTCTTCGCCCTCGGCTTCGTCACCGCGTTCATCTTTGCAATGATCGCCGTGCGTGGCCTGCTGAAATTTATCGCCAACCACAGCTATGCGGCGTTCGCGTGGTACCGGATCGGTTTTGGTTTGTTGATTCTTGCGACCTGGGTGTTTGGCTGGGTGAACTGGACCGCCGCAGCGGCCGCTTGAGATGTCAAGCCAGGCGGATCAAGCCGCCTGGCTGATATATGAGGGGAGGGCATCAACGCCCTTCAAGCAACTCAGCCGCCTGATCCAGCAACGCCAGCGGATCCTTGGCCTTGTGAATATCCACCGACAACAACTGACGAAATTTACGCGCCCCCGGGAAACCAGTGCCCAAGCCCAGCACATGCCGCGTGATGTGATGCATCGCACCACCGGCCAGTAGATGCTCGGCTATGTACGGCCGCAATTGCGCCAGCGCTTCCGCCCGGCTGATCACCGGCGCAGTACTGCCGAACAACTGCTGATCGACCTCTGCCAGCAGATACGGATTGTGATAAGCCTCACGCCCGAGCATCACACCGTCGAACGTCTGCAGATGCTCATGGCAGGCTTCCATGGTCTTGATCCCGCCGTTCAGCACAATTTCCAGCTCCGGAAAATCCGCCTTCAACTGCGCCGCGACGTCATAACGCAACGGCGGAATGTCGCGGTTCTCCTTCGGCGACAGCCCTTCGAGAATCGCAATCCGCGCATGCACGGTAAAACTCGTGCACCCGGCATCTCGCACCGTACCGACGAAATCGCACAGCTCGGCATAACTGTCGCGCCCGTTGATGCCGATCCGATGCTTCACCGTCACCGGAATCGACACCGCATCACGCATCGCCTTCACACAATCAGCCACCAACTGCGGATGCCCCATCAGGCAGGCGCCGATCATGTTGTTCTGCACACGATCGCTCGGGCAGCCAACGTTCAAGTTCACTTCGTCGTAGCCGTGCTCTTGAGCCATACGGGCGCAGGCCGCGAGATCGAGCGGAACGCTACCGCCGAGCTGCAACGCCAGCGGGTGCTCGGCTTCGTTGTGACGCAGGAAGCGTTCGTGATCGCCGTTGAGCAACGCGCCGGTGGTGACCATTTCGGTGTAGAGCAGGGCGTGCTTGGACAGGATGCGGAGGAAGTACCGGCAGTGGCGGTCCGTCCAATCCATCATCGGCGCCACACTGAAGCGGCGTGACGGCTCAGTACGGGCGGGGCTAGTGTTTACGGGGGCTTCAGGTTTTTCGAAATTCATTGATACTGATCTTTTATACAGCGGTTTTTACCCATTTTTCCTTGTTTTTCGAGATCGGTTGCTACAATGTAGCAATCGAATTCAGCAATGTAGCAACTGGAAATGGGCACGATCACATCACGCAAGCGCAAGGACAACTCGACGGCCTATACGGCGCAAATACGGATCAATCGGGACGGTAGGACAGTTTATCAGGAAAGCCAGACCTTCGACCGCAAGCAGGTCGCCCAAGCCTGGATCAAACGTCGCGAGACGGAGCTGGCCGAACCGGGTGCCATCGAGCGTGCGAACCGCAAGGGTGTGACGATCAAGAAGATGATCGAGCAGTACCTGGAGGAGTACGAGAAGATCCGGCCGCTGGGCAAGACCAAGAGCGCGACACTGAGCGCGATCAAGGACACCTGGCTGGGCGAGCTCGACGACTCAGCGCTGACCAGCCAGAAGTTGGTCGAGTTCGCGCAATGGCGGATGAGCAAAGAGGGCGGTGGTGTGCAGGCGCAGACGGTCGGCAACGATTTGTCGCACCTGGGCGCGGTGCTGTCCGTGGCACGACCAGCGTGGGGTTATGAGGTCGACCCATTGGCTATGCCTGATGCGCGCAAGGTGTTGCGCAAGTTGGGAATGGTGAGCAAGAGCAAGGAGCGCAATCGCCGGCCAACGCTGCAAGAGTTGGACAAGCTCATGGTGCATTTCTTTGAAATGCAGACGCGGCGCAAAGCCCAGATCGACATGCCGAAGCTGATCGCCTTTGCGGTTTTCTCAACGCGTCGGCAGGAAGAAATCACGCGAATCCGCTGGGAGGATCTCGACTGCGCTCGGCAGGCGGTCCTGGTGCGCGACATGAAAAACCCGGGGCAAAAAATCGGCAATGATGTGTGGTGTCATCTGCCTGACGAAGCCTGGGCGATCCTGCACACCATGCCTAAGGTAGAGAGGGAGATTTTTCCCTATAACGCTAAGTCGGTGTCAGCGTCGTTTACGCGGGCGTGCCCTATGCTGGGGATTGAAGATTTGCATTTCCATGACCTCCGGCACGAAGGGGTAAGTCGGCTTTTTGAAATGGACTGGGACATACCCAGGGTCTCAAGCGTGTCTGGGCACAGGGATTGGAACTCTCTAAGGCGTTACACCCATTTGAGAGGGAGGGGGAATAGCTATCTCAATTGGGTTTGGTTAAAGAGATGTCTCGGGTGATCTTTAGAGATTAATGTCTGTATCAGCGATTTCATGGAGTTGAAATGAAAGATAAATTTGCGGTTGACTTGGGGCGGATTGGAAGAAGTTGGGGGCGAGACTTGGGGTGGCAAGCAATTAGTGAAATAGATTGCCAGTTTTGGGAAAATGCTCATCAAGTATTGAGTAGCTATGAATATCAATTGAACGGTAGTAGATATCTAATTAGGGCAGAGCTCCATAAAATTTATGAGTGGTACATCTGGGCAGATAAGTGTGGGCGTTATTATGATCGTCCGCAAGATTTTTCCGGGGAGGACACATCCTTCTTGAATGCTGAGGCGGATTTGGTTCTAGAGGTGGAGGTTGAGTACTCTCCGGATGATGTGAATAATGAAAATCGTCCCGTGCCTTTGAAGCGTTTTGCAGAGCAATACATCTACGATGTTTTTTTTATGGCGAACATAGCGTTGCCGGGATCGTGTGAGTTTCTGAATGCAAGGTTTATCAATCTTTATCACAGTGGTGAGAATCATCATCATGAGAAAATGTACCTATCATCCTACAATTTCGAGCTTTCGCATCTGGATATGACAAGCGGTAAGAAATTTGCTCCCAAAGTATTGCCATTGGAAGACGTTGTATCGTGGTACAAAAACCTAGATTTGGGAGTGACCCAGATTGGCGATTCGAAAGCTGCTCGGGCGATATTCGCGCTCTTACACGTATGCAAATCGGAAATGGATATCACCAGCATAATTTGGATGTTTCATGCTTTTGAAGCTATTTACGTGACTAGGATGGGAGAGTCAGTTGCCGGAATGGTATCTAGAATGATGATTCTTTTAGATCTTCCGGATAGTGAGAAAAAGCAACTCACGAAGTTGCTGCGCACATTATATGATCAGCGAAGTGCTTTTGTTCATGGGGGATACAGGGTTCATCACCCGTTGAACAGTGAGCAGCTAGATCCACGTTTGAGCGACTCGCGTTTAGATACCTACGATTTATGTCAGATCGGCTTCAATTTGGTAGTGCTTTCTTTTCAGAAGCTGATAGAAAAGGATTGGTTTGGTATGGAAGTTATCGAGCAGGTGCAAGGGTTGCGTAGGCCCGAGCCCAATGTGTAAAACCGACGCTATAGGTGGAGTCCTGACGTGTCGATGCGCCAGGAGCTCCTGTTTGATTTATGCCGCTCTTCCCATCAGCTGATTCTGTTCTTTTGTTGCCTTTTCTCGCTGGCGGTCAATGTAATCGGCGAGATCTTTCAAGTAGATGCCAAGAGCAGCTTTTTGGCTATCAGCACCGAGGCGCACGACGGGTATATCAATTTCTCCATCCAGTCTTTTTCGTTTGAATTTCTCTACCGTTAAATGCATGTAATCCGCGCAAACTCGATCCAGAGGAATGACTGCCTGGCCTTCGTATTGAGCCATCAGTAAAAACAGGGTATTCATGCCGCTGCCTCCGTCAATATTTCAGCTTCTTGATCTGTATTCGCTTTTATCAACGCCATCATCGGCCAAGGCGACACCGAGTTCCCGACCATCATCACTTGGGCCTTGTTGCTGAACTTCCGGCCGTCGTGCCCTCTATCGATGACGTAGTTATCGGGGAAGCCTTGAGCGCGGTACAGCTCGCGCGGGGTGAGCATGCGCATGCCGATATCGACGATCACGTAAGGCGTACCTTTGATCGTGACGGTGACGAGTGCCAAGCGGTCTCGTGTGGTGATGGTGGCGGCGGGATCGCGCAGGTCGTAGACGTTATCGCTGCCGTAGTAGCCCATCAGAAACGAAGCCACTCGCAAGGCTCCAGCCTCCACCTCGGGGGCGAGTGTGTACTCGACCAGTGCGTGATGCTCGGCACCGGCTGTGATTGTCGGCACTAGCTCGTCCATTCCGCGGCCGACGCAGTTCCGGCGAAGGGTGGATAGGTGCGCCGTGACGATCTGCTGTTGGCTGCCGGTGGTGGTTATCGCGGTGAGTGGCTGAGTTAGATGATGACCTGGTGTTTTGTTGTACCCGCCGTTGTGTTGGGCGACGTAGGCCACGGCCACCGCGAAGTGCCCACCCTTGACGCCGCTGCAAATGGTGCGCAGTGGATCGTCACCGGGCATGTTGCGCTGGCTGCTGCCGTTCGCGTGTTCGGTGATAAATGGCGCCAGTTGTGGTGTGACTAACGCGAAGCCGTGAGCGCCTGTGATGGTTTTCGCAGGATCCTGCACTGAGTGGCAGCGGGACAGGTCGCCACCGCTGTGGTTGACGCTGACAATGAACGGGTCTTTGTGCTCCAGCACGTAGCGCTTGGCACCTTTGCGCAGGCGTTCCATGGTGTTGTTCACCAGTGGTCGTTTGACTCCGGCCGCGCAGCCTTCTTCTTTGGTAAGGAAGATGCTCGGACACTGGATCGACCAGTCGATGCAACTGGCGGCAGTGCGGTAGGGGAGTTGTCCCTTGCCCGGGTTCTTGAAGTGGGTTGGTTCTGGCCAGCGCAGAGGTTTTCCATCGCGACGGGCGATCAGAAACAGGCGCTCGCGGGTGGTGGCGGCGCCGAAGTCGCAGGCCTTGAGCTTGCCGTGCATCAGCTCGTAGCCCATTGCACGCAGTCGGATCTCAAAGTGGAGCCAGGTTCGGCCTTTGCGCTTCGGATCGGGTACCAAGTATTGGTCCTGTACCGGAACGCGCTCACCGACCGCCGCGACGGTAAGGTCTCGACGAATAACCCGCCCGGTTTTCGGGCAGCGCTTGGCGATCAGCGGACCCCACTGCAGGATCTGCATCACGTTCTCCATCGTGATCATGTCCGGGCGGACCTGGCCTGCCCATTTAATGATGACCCATGACAACGAGCGGCTGGTCGTGCTGCGGGCCTGACCACCGGCTGCAAGGCTGTGGTGGGTACATTCAGGGCTGGCATGCAGGTGTGCAACTGGCCGACCTCGGGTTGCCATGCGCGGGCATACATCGTAGACGTCGGTGATGTAATGCTCGGCGCTCGGGTGATTGCGTTTGTGCATGCTGATCGCGTCAGCATTGTGGTTGATGGCGATATCCACCGGAATGTCGGTGGCCATCTCCTGGCCCATGGTTGCGCCACCGCCGCCAGCGAACAGATCGACGCGAATTCCTCCAGCCAAGTTTAGACCGAATTGGGTTTTGACCGCCGATGTAATAGGAGTTGGATTGAAGGCGGTCATGCTTGGCCTCCATGGACGGGAGTGACGAAAGTGGGCAATCTCGCGGATCTTCTGACGGCAAGGGTCCAGGTTGTATGAAAGGGTTGAGATTTCCACCGCTTATGAGCACGGCCACGGTATGGGTGGTGTGGTTGTTTTTGGCTATCGGTGCCTTGGGGTGGGCTCTGTTTGTATTGCTTGATTCTTTTGATGCGAAGAAGGACGCCGCAGCTTGGGTTCAGGCTTTTGGTTCGATAGCTGCAATTGTGGGGGCTTTCCTCGTTGCTCAGCGCACGCATCAATTGGAGAGAAAGGCTAAGGCAGAGGAATCTACCCAGCTCGAGGTAGATGCTCTTCATTTCGCGGAAAATGCAGCGTATGAGGCGTATTCCTCTGTCCACCAGGCGGCAGGATTGGCAGAAAGTGCGCCCTACATGATTGATCTGGGAAGATTGGAGGAGGTGCGGCATACGCTTAGGAGTCTGTTGAATAGACCACTTCCAACTCACGTCTTTAGCTCGATTTTCATAGTTCAGGCGCAAGTTTCTGAAGCTCTGAGCGCTGCGGAACGGGTAAAAAAAGGCTTTGCGGCATCCGGTTATTTGAGAGAGAACGATATTCAAGAGCTTGAATATCGTCGCAGTAAACTCTCGGACGCTAGGAAGGTAATCGCAGGACTCTACTGGAATAAAGCGGCGTTGGCGGGGGTTGCCTACAGCCGCCGACCTGAAGATCAGGAGCAGGAAACGGCTACAGATATAGTCGAACCGTAATGCTTTATACCCCAGTGCAGGCTGCGCGAGCGGGCGATTCTGAGCCATTAGCGTTGCATCAGGTGTGGCTGCCTCGCGCAGCTTTTCGTGGGGTATAAATGCCTCGGCAGTGGCGCTGAGGGGGGCAATAATGCCTGCTGCTGCGCAGCAGAGGCTGTTTGTTTCTGATGTGTCGACGCCATTGGTGTTGCAGAGCAAAGCGGTCGATGTTTGGGTGGTGTGCTGGTCCATTTCCACGCCGCTTTCCTCTGGTGTTCGATAGCGAGTTGGTCCATCAAGCGCTGGTGAAGCGTGAGCCGTGTTGCGATGGTGGTGAGAAATCGGGCTCATGCCGCCTCCTTGACCAAGTCCGCCAGTAGCAGGGCGTTCTTGGTGTCTTTGTTCAGTTTGTGCAGGGCGTCGTTGCCGATCAGTGCGACCAGTTGCCGGTCGAACTCTTTGCGAAAGCGCGTCAGTTCCAACAACTCGGTGGTGGCTTTGATGCATTGCTTTTGCAAGGCGCCGGCTGCCTGTGGTGTCAGGCGCAACATTTGGGGAGTGCGATTCATGCCGCAACCTCCTGCGTTGCTGGCACCAGCAGGGCTGCAATGGAGAGCGCTTGATCGCGCAGGGCGAGTGAATCGCGTTCGAGTTTTTTGCCGGTGCGGAATGCGCTGAATGTCTCGGCAGCGATCCTGAGCTTGTCGGCGATGGCCAGTAGGGTCTGATGCTCCTGCTCCCCTAGTTTTGAGGCCGCCAGTGCGCGCTCGTAGCGGGCGTACAGTTGCAGGCGCTCGGCATGAACTTGGTTTAGCGAGAGCTCCAGGCTACGGATGGCTTCCGAATTGTCGGATTGTTGGATGGCTTTGCCTTCGTCGATTCCCTCGATGCGGCCATCGATCAGGCCACCTCGGTAGCCGATCCAGTAGAGAAGGGCGGCGCCGATGATGAGGCCGATCAATGCGCAGATTTGAATTGCAGTCATGTGGTGTGCTCCTGGTGTTGTCGTGGGCTGGTGGTGGCAGCCGTTGGGTCAGGTGTCTTACTCGGTTGAATCGTCCTGTGGTCGCAGCATCTCTTCATCTGCCTTGTAGGCGCGGATGTCGATCAGCGAAGCGACATGTCGGATGTGTGCGTACTTCGGCGCCTTGCGGCTGGTGTCCAGCGTGGTGATGGGTAGCTGGATCCGGCCGCTGTTGATCTCGGCCACGAACGACTGCTCGTTGAGGTTGCGGAAGTACTGCTCGCGGACTTTTTCCAACGGGATCAGCACGTCGCCGAAGGTGCGGTAAAGCAGTTCCACGGTGGCTGACTCAGGTGCGGGTCGCAGTCGTAGCGGTGTCTGGCTGGCGTTATGCATTGGCTTGCTGAGCCTCCTTGCGTTGTGTTCTTGCCGGGTGGTTCCAGGCATTCAGGCAGTGTGTTTTGGTCAGCTCCCGCAGATGCTCCGGCACTTCGAGGAGCGCGGCGTTTCGCTCCGCGCGTGTGCGCATGGCGACGATCTGGCGGGCGTACTCCCTAGGCCACGTCACGGTTGTTTACCGGGATGGCGGGTAGGTCCAGCCCCAGTTGATCGGCCAGCCAGCGGATGCCGGGTTGTTTGACGCGGGTTGACTGGCTGTACTGCATGCCAGCGGTTTCGTGGTACCAGTTGGTGTCCTTGATCCGCAGGAATTCGCGATCGCGGTTCGGATAGGTCGGCAGGTTCCGGTTATTGAGCAGACCTTTTGCTCGCATTAGGTCGATCAGCTTGGGCCGAGTGATGCCGAGGTGTTTTGCGGCTTGGGCGAGTGTGCGTTCCATGTCGTCCCCCTCAAGCCGCGTGTGCGGCGGGTGTTGCCGCTGCGGCCAGGTGGTTAATGGACTCGGCCACTTGTTTGTAGATCTCGACGTCGCTGCCGTACACGGTGAAGCATTTGGTGCGTGGCCTTTTCTTGCCGATGCTCATGATGGTGGTGACACCAGAGCGGGTTTTAGTTCGATGCAAGGCTACATGGAGGGGGAGCTCAAAACCCATGTTGAGGGTCACCACACCACCGGTACGCACAAGCTCGAGCACTTGTTGCTTATGCTCGATCTCGAAGCGGGCGTACTGGCGGCCGGCGTGAGGGAGGTTCTGCAGATCGGCTGCGTTACTTGCATCGAAGGGGCCGTTGACGATCTCTTCGATGAAGTCGGCTAGCTTGAGGTGCATCTTTTTTTCGTTCTTCAAGGTCAGCGTGTGGCGCTCGCTGCCTAGTTCAACGGTGAAAAGGGTGTCGGATGTGTTGCGTTCAACTTTCAGGCGGAACGACAGAGCCTCGCGCTTAGGCATCGACCTTAGCGTGTGGTTGAAGGTCTCGGTCAGGTTGACCTGGGCGTTGAGCAATTGGAGGGTGCGGTTGTCGAGCTTGTATTTGCTCATGCTGCATGCCCTCCGCCATTCGGATCGAACGGCGCGGGTGTGGTGCGGGCTTTCGGCTTTGGTTTGGTGGTGACAAACGGGCAGCCGCATTCGCGGGCTAGACGGCGGATTTCGAAGATGCGGAACGGTTCAGCAGCGGCCGGATGGACGTGCAGGGTTGCTGTGGTATGCATGGTGTTGACTCGCTCTGTGGTGGAAGAGTGAGTCGAATATCAACTAGTGGTTGATCAATGTCAACCATTGGTTGTTTTTGTCTGGTGGTGTAGGTTTTTGGTGATGTCAGAACGCCGCATCTTCAGTAAAATATGTACGATAATATGATTAATTTGGGTATGGGCCGTTGTATATGGATATCTTGGTATTTCTTTTCCCGTTGCTGTGGGGCGTGAGCGTTGTTAAAGATTACGACATACTCGCCAAGACAAAATTTGTGTTCATGTATTATAAGCGTGAATCATATGGGGCTTTTGTTGGTGTACTTTCTGAAAAAAATAATACAGGAGATAGTAATGTTCTGACTAAAATGCTCTTTTATGTAATATGTGGTGCTGTTTGTTTTGTGGTTTTATTGTTTTTTATAGATATTTGGATGGTGCGTAATCGGGCTGATGTAGCTGGAATTTTTGGGGATTTTTTCGGTGGGGTTTTAAATCCTATTTTAACTTTCCTAACTTTTTTTGGACTGATAGTGACAATTGTTGTCCAGCGCCACGATTTGAGATTGTCGCGGGTGGAGTATGAGCGAACGGCAGAGGCGTTGACGATTCAGTCCGTTGAAAATACTTTCTTCAATACTCTCGAGTTGCATAACAAAATTGCCGAGGGTATTAAGTTCGACTTGAGTGCGATCGGTGGAAATGCTTATTCTGAGAAAGCATTAAATGTTAAAAATTTCCTTAGGGGATATTACAATAAGCCTGGAAATGTAGATGATCCATATCGGACGCTGCCTGGTATTTCTTCTTTTAAGGCCGAGACTAGTGCTGCGCCAGTGTTAGTAGCTGTTGTTGAGGGTAGGGCCGCATTCAACGAGATCCTGAAATATCTTTCAAATGGCTCAGCTACTCCGAAACAGGTTTTGGAAAGATATATGATAATACAGAGCGATCATAATCATATAGTTGGGCACTATTTCAGGAATCTGTATCAGGTTTTGAAGATGATAGATGGTTATGCGGACTCGGTTGTGTCCAGTGATAACAAGAAAAAATATGCAAGTATATTGCGTGCGCAGCTTTCAACAAAGGAGCTGGTGCTTCTATTTATCAACTGCCTAGATAACGTATGCGACAAAGGGAAGTTTAAAAATCTACTGATTAAATACAAAATGTTTGAGCACCTTCCTTGCAAAGAAATAAAAGGCGATAAAGGTAGGTTTTGGATGGGGGGCAGTACAGGTGTGACAGTTGATAGGGCGATGCTTCTTCAATATCAAAGAGAAAAGGTATTTCCACCTTTGGATCTGGAGAAGGTATATGGAGGTGCCTTTGGCCAGAATAGGAGTATTCCCTATAATTTGGCTAGAAAAAGCTATATGTCGGAGGAATAATGGACGAGTTAATTATTCTGGAATAAAGGATCCTACTACTTTTCCGCAAATATGTGTTTCTTCCGTTATATCAATGATTGGATATTGCGGATTGATTGGCCGTAAGAATTGTCGTCCGGCGTCTTCTACAAATACTTTAAAGGTTGCCTCATTTGTTCGCGGAACCCGGGCGATCACACGATCTCCGGTCTTAGTCTCCGCTTCTGGGTCTACAAATATAATACACCCCGTTGGATAGCTGCGACCTGGTCCGGGATTTGTCATTGAATCGCCAAGTACCTTCAACGCATACCCATGATTACTGATAGGCACTGGGCACGAAAGCCACGAATCTGCATCGTAAGCCTCAAAATTCGAGATAGCCTCGCACCAAGCCCCTGCTTGAACCCAAGATATAAGCGGGACTTTTCCAAAGCGCTGGCTAATTTCGCTAACGTTACTCCCATCTCCAACAGACAAGTGGTGAACATTGCTCTCACCGGCCTGTTCTTTCGGTAGTACCCCATATTCTAGCCATTCGCGGCGCACCTTCAGCCAAGAACAAAGCGCCGCCATACTGTCCGCTTCGGCCATCGCTTCACCGTTCAGCCACTTGCTGATTGCCTGCGTTGTCTTGCTCACTCCCAAGCTTTTCAACTCGCGATGGATGTCCACACCACGACCCCGGCTGCGTACGCCGGCGTCGTTCAGGGCTTCGTGTAGGCGCTCGCTAAAAGCTGCGCGGAGTGTATTTTTATCAACCATGAGTTGAGAGTCTCATAAAGGTTGCGCAATAGTCAGTTGATCTATAACATCAACCGCAAGTTGATAAATGGAGGTTGTCATGCTGGACCCCGCAGATTTTCCGAGCGCTATTGCGTTCGCTTTTGAAGCCGTAGGCGGCATCGGGGCCGCCGCGAAGGTATGCAATAGAAGCTATCAAGCGTTGAACAAATGGCGTCAGGCTGCATGCCTGCCACGAACGGATTACACGGGCGAAACCAAATACGCTGAGCTGCTGGCAACTGCGGCGAAGCAGAAAGGCAATTCTTTTCATGCAGCTTGGTTGCTGAACGCTTCGGCACCTCAAAAAGCCGCTGCATAGAAAGAAAAAAGGCGACCCAAAGGCCGCCCAGTTCCTCCCGACACGCACCACCACAGCGCTGTCGGGTCGCGATAAAGATAGGCGGGCACACCACATGCTAACCACCTCTCTTTACCGCGCTTTCCAAGGCACGGATGCCTTGGTGTTGCTGCCTTTTCCACCACAGATTGGGCAGCTGTTGCGCCAGGGGTGAACGACGGATCATTCGCCTCGGCACGGTGCCGGTTCGATCCTGAAGATCTAGCCGGCGTTTGGGCCCTTTCAAGCCACGCGGCAAATGTATCACCACTGCATGTCGCGAGGCACTGGCAACCTGTAAGGATTAATGCCATGAGCCGAATCGCTCTGAGTTCTGTAGAACGGGCGCAGCGGGAAATCCTGCCGCTCGATTTAGCGCTTTATCATGCTGCCCGGGACTATCCCGGCGGCGCCGCTGCAATTGCCGCCACCACCGGCAGAAACGCCACCACGCTGCAGCACAAGCTATCTCCCACCCACCCCAGCCATACCGTGAACATTCAGGAGTTCGGCGAAATCCTGGAGCTGACCAAGGATCGTCGCATTCTGGATGCAGTGCATGCGCTGGTCGGGGATACGACTTGGCAGGAGTTGGCCGAGGCGTACACCAACGACATGCCTGAAACCTTGACCACCGGCATTGCTGAGTATTTCCGGCAGGTCGCGGACTTGGCTGAGACATGGGCCAAAAGCATCGGTGATGGTGTGGTGACGGACCACGAACTGGCCGCGATTCGCCTGCAAGTGTTTCGCGGTATTCAAGGGCTGCTAGGGATGTTCAATCGCGCCTCCTACGTGAATCAAACAACGCGGGGTGTCGACCGTGGCTGATATCGCTGACTTTGCCAACGACCTGGTGCAGGAGCGTCTTGATCAGGCACTCGCTGCGCGTAACGCCGCCAAGTCTGCTTCGGCGGCGCATTCATTCCTGTTCTGCGAAGGTTGTGATGATCCGATCCCTGAAGCTCGACGACTCGTACTTCCGGGTTGCACTCAGTGCGTGATCTGCCAGTCCATCGACGAATCTCGGGAGGCCCGCCATGCTCGATGAGGTATTGGGTCAATTCGCAGACTACGGCCTTGAGCCGGACCAGCCGTTGATTTTTGGCAAGCTGACCCGCTGCAAGACCACGCAGGACAAGGGCAAAGAAAAGAACGGTTGGTACGTCGTCCACGAACATCGCGCCGAAAAGGGCGAGACGCTGATCTTCGGCAGCTTCGGCGACTGGCGTTCGGGTGAGACGCAGAAGATTAAGGTGAAGGCGGGGCGGATGTCGCCTGAAGAGCGTGAGGTTATGCGCGCTCGCCAAGAGGACGCCAAACGTCGTGCCGCCGAGATAGCGGCCAATGCGGCACGTCGAGCGGCGAACCGTGCGGCGGGGCTGTTTAAGCGCATGCCCGAGAAGGGGCGTAGCGACTATTTGGACCGAAAGCAGATCGTCGGTTTTGGTGTTCGTTACGCGCCACGCACTGGCGCGTTTTTGGTGCCGATGTGCAACGTGCGGGACCAGATTGTTGGCCTGCAGGTGGTCTTTCCGGCGAAGCAGGAAGATACCGGTCGGGATAAGTCTTACTGGCCTTACGGGATGTCGAAGGAGGGGGCTTTTCACCTGATCGGGCCTCACCCTGAACCTGGGGAGCCAGTGCTGGTATGTGAGGGTTACGCCACGGGCGCCAGCCTGCATATGGCGACCTCGCTGACGGTGGCGATCGCTTTCGATGCGGGTAATCTACTGGTGGTGTGCAAGGCCATGCGTGAGCGCTTTCCGGGTTGCCCGCTGATCGTCTGCCGGGATGATGACTGGAAGACGAAACGCCCGAATGGTGATGCCTGGAACCCCGGTGAGGAGAAGGCCAACAATGCCGCGCTGATCGTCGGTGGCCAGGTGGTTGCGCCGATCTTCTCGGGTGAGCGGGAAGACAAATGGACGGACTTCAATGACCTGCACGTTGCCGAAGGCTTGGAGGCGGTCCGTCGACAGGTGTTGTCGGTGGTCAAACCGCCGGCAGCGGGTGGTTGGAAAGACCAGTTGGCTCGCACCGAAAGCGGCGCCCTGATCGCCCACATGCAGAACGTCGAGTTGATTCTCGGCAACGACGAGCGCTGGTCCGGGGTTATCACCTACAGCGCTTTCAGTTCAAAGATCGTCAAGCTGCGTTCGGCTCCTTATGGCGGCGGTACGGGCGACTGGGCCGACATCGATGATGTGCGGGTGATGAAGTGGCTCGCGCAGCAATACAACCTGCGGGTTAAGTCGACTCAGGTGATCGAGGCGGTGAGTGTTGTCGCTCATGATCATGCGTTTCATCCGGTGCGAGAGTACCTGCACAAGCTCGAATGGGACCGGGTGCCTCGGTTGGAAAGTTGGCTCACCGATGTCATGGGCGTTCAAGCCAGCGACTACTCGGCCAAGGTCGGTAAGCGCTGGATGCTCTCGGCGGTAGGGCGGGTAATGAGGCCCGGCTGCAAGGCTGACTCGGTGATGATTCTGGAAGGCGCGCAGGGCGCAGGTAAGTCGACAGCGATGAGCATCCTCGGCGGCGAGTGGTTCATGGATACGCCTTTTGCCCTGGGTGACAAGGATGGCTTTCAGGCGATCCGTGGCAAATGGATTGTCGAGCTGGGGGAGCTGGACAGCTTCAACAAGGCTGAGAGTACCAAGGCCAAACAGTTCTTCTCAGCATCGACCGATACCTACCGCGAGAGTTACGGCCGCCGAACAAACGACGTGCCACGCCAGTGTGTGTTCGTAGGGACGACCAACCAAGACGAATACCTCAAGGACGCCACCGGCAACCGGCGTTATTGGCCGGTGGCTTGTACCAAGGTCGACTTGGAGCAGCTGCGTGAGATCCGAGATCAGCTCTGGGCTGAAGCGATGTTTTGCTATGAGGCAGGTGACATCTGGTGGGTGACGCCTGATGAGGCGCCGACCTTTGCCGAGGCGCAGGAAGAGCGCTTTGTGGTGGATGAGTGGGAAGGGCCAATCCTCACTTGGTTGGAAGAATCGCAGATCGGTGAAACCACATCTGGCAGTGAGGTGCTGACTAATGCGCTGAAGCTCGACTTCGGCCATTGGGGTAAGCCCGAGCAGATGCGTGTCGGGGCGATCATGCACCGACTTGGTTGGCGGCGAACGCGGATGCCGGCGCTGGCGAAAAGCGGGCAGCGTCCTTGGGCATACAAGAAGCCGGCAGGTTGGGGTGGCGCTTCGGCGTTGAAGGTGGAGCCAATCGAGGAGCCTTGCTTCGGTGATTAAGCGAATTGATGAAATGCTCAAGCTTTGGGCTGAGGATCTGCACTCTCCGGTGACCGCGTCCTCCGGTGGACCGAGCGGCGGGAACATGATTGCCATGTTGATGGAGTGCAAAGGGGAGCTGATTCGCGGTACTCGCGGGAGTCGGGTGCTGCTGGATGAATCGGCGGATATTGAGCTGATCGTGAACAAACACCTGCCACCGCAGTTGTCGGTGGTGGTGTGGGAACATTACTGCAATCACGAAAGTTTTCTGGCTCAGAAATACACCCATTGCGGTTGTAGTCGCGACACGTATTACCAGCGCTTACATGAGGCGCATTTGTGCATCGCCGGCATGTTGATGGGGAAGGCTGCGTGACCCCAGGTACGACACCGGTAGTTGTTGTCCCACTGGCTCGCCTTGTCCCGCTGCGTTTTAACGTAGTGGGACAAGCGCGGGCCTTGTCGTTGTTGGGTTGTCCCACCGTCCCGCCTGTTGTTGCCTCCCGCCCATGTGAGCGGAGCGGTCACCAGTACGCGCCCCGTGGCGCGCACGCGTGTTATTCAATTCCTTTCTTTACACGAGAAAGAAGATAAAAAAGTAGGACAGTGGGGCGACGCCCCGAATTTAGGCGCTCTCAGGCGTCCCACTTCGATTCTGAAAGGTGGGACAAATGGGACAACGCAACAGCAACAGAAAGCCGAGGTGGTGTATTCACCGACATTGCCTAGGCTGTTCACCCTGCGTTACCCACATATTCACCGGGTGGCATTAAAGTGGGGTTGCTGCCACCGGAATCCACCTGTAAAAAGTAGTCATCTTCGATAGGTGCGACCGCAGAGAGCGGCAGGCACCACACACCAAACCCGGCCATTGCGTCGGGTTTTTGCGTTTATGGGGTAGGGCGATGACAAACGAGCAGCAAACGCTGGCAGAGATGCCGATCTGGTTAGTGATCGTCCTGGCCCTGGTCGGCGGCGTGTCGGGCGAGATGTGGCGAGCTGACAAGGACGGGGCAAGGGGCTGGGCATTGTTACGACGCCTGGCACTTCGGTCCGGTGCCTGTGTTGGTTGCGGACTGTCCACCATGATGTTGTTGCACGCCGCCGGGGTGTCGATCTGGACTGCATCGGCGATGGGCTGCCTGACCGCAATGGCCGGCGCCGATGTTGCTATCGGGTTGTACGAACGCTGGGCTGCCAAGCGGCTGGGTGTCTGCGAAGCGCCGCCTGCCAAAGGTGAACAGGGGTGATGCACCGGTCCGGAGCGCTGAAAATCGCCGGGGACCCTGGGGTTATCCGAGGGGTACGGGGTCGGAAACCCGCGGGAAAGTGTTAGCGGCAGGGTTGCCAGCTTACTGAAATTCAATCCATTGAAATTGAAAGGTTTCCATTGAAAAGCCGTTGAAAAGGAGGGCTTGATGACAGAACCAATGTACCTGTCAAAGAGCGCCTTCGCGGCTCGGATCGGCAGGGCGCCCAGCTACATCACCTGGTTGAAAAACAACAACCGCCTGGTGCTGACCGCCGATGGTAAACAGGTCGATGTCACGGCCAGCGAAGCGTTGATTCGCGACACCGCTGACCCCAGCAAGGCCGCCGTTGCCGACCGCCACCACCGAGACCGGCTTCAGCGTGACGTGTACAGCCAGTTATCCAGTCAGGTCGAGCCGACTTCATTGGCTGCGCCGCCCGCGATCACCCCTGCGGGACAGCTGCCCGACTTCCAGAAAGCTCGGGCACTGCGCGAACACAACCTGGCCCAGCTCGCCGAGATCGAATTGCACAAGGCCAAGGGCTCGTTGGTCGCGATGTCGGCGGTCCAGACCGGGGCCTACAACGCCGGCCGCATGCTGCGCGATCAACTGCTGGGCATGCCTCCTCAGTTGGCTCCCGAGCTGGCCTCCATGACCGACCCTTGGGAAATCGAAAAGCACCTCACTGCGGCGATCCGTCGCTCGCTGGAGGATGCCGAACGGATGTCTTCAGCGGATCTTGAACACGCACTGACCACGAGTTAAGCCCATGCCCACGGATATTCCTGACGGTGCAGAGGTGTACCGCGAGGCGTATTTCCGTGGGCTACGGCCCGACCCGGATGTCTGGATCGATCAGTGGGCCGACGAGTACATGCGGATTCCGCGTGACACCGGTGCCGCTGAGCCGGGCCAGTACCGCACCTCGCGTACGCCGTATGCCCGCGAGCCCATGCGTTGTCTGTCGCCGGCTCACCCCTGCAAGCGCGTGATCACCATGGTCGCGTCGCAGCTGATGAAAACCCAGATCGGTTTGAATTGGATCGGCGGGCTGATGCACATGGCGCCGTCGAACATCCTGGCGCTGTTGCCAAGCCTCGGCCTGGCAAAGCGAGTGTCCGCGCGGATCGGCAAGACGATCAAGGCCACGCCCGTTTTACGGGAGCGCGTGGCGGCCAACCGTTCGCGGGATTCACGCAACACCATGGACACCAAGGAGTTCGAGGGCGGAACGTTGTACGTCACCACCGCCGGCTCGGCGGCCAACCTGTCGGAACTGTCGGCGCGCTACGTGTACGGCGACGAGATCGACCGTTGGGAAGTGGACATTGGCGAGGAGGGCGATCCCATCGAGCTGGCGGAAACCCGGGGCAGCACCTTCGGCCGCAACGCGAAGTTCTACTTCTCCAGCTCGCCGACGATCAAGGGCGCCTCACGGATTTCCGACCTATTCGACGGCAGCGACCAGCGGCACTACTACGTGCCATGTCCGACTTGCGGCCATATGCAGACCCTTGAATGGGAGCGGCTGCATTACTCGCAGGATTTCAGCGTGGTGCACTACCAGTGCGCCGGGCCTGAGTGTGACGTGCTGATTGAGGAGTACCACAAGGGCGAGATGCTCGCCAATGGCGAGTGGCGTGCCCATGCGGAGGGCGACGGCGAGACAGTCGGCTTCCACCTCAACGCGCTGTATTCGCCGCTGGGCTGGATGGACTGGAAATCACTGGCCAAGCAATTTGAAAAGGCCAAGAAGGCCCAGGCCAAAGGCGATCTGGAGCCGATGCAGGTGTTCTACAACACCCGTCTGGCGAAGGTCTGGGACGCCGCTCAGGAGCAAACCAAAGCCGATGTGCTGAGGCAACGGGCGAGGTTGGAAGCCTTCACCCTTGGCTCGATGCCGGCGGCGGTGCTGATGATCACCGGCGCCGTCGACGTTCAGGCCAACCGCCTGGAGTTCATGGCGATGGGCTGGGGTGTCGGCATGGAGCGCTGGGTCATCGACTACCAAGTGGTGTCGGGTGATCCCGCCGACGAGCGCACCTGGGCCGCGCTGGACGAATTACTCAAGGCCAAATATCGCCATCCCTGCGGTGTCGGTCTGGGCATTCTCGCGGTGGCCGTCGACTCTGGTGGTCATCACACCGATGAGGTCTACCAGTTCTGCCGGGTGCGTCGCTGGCGCAACGTGTTCGCCATCAAGGGTGCGAGCAAGCCCGGCAAGCCGGTGATTGCTCAGCGCCCATCCATGGTCGACGTGACCTGGAAGGGCCAGACCGAACGCAATGGCGCCGAGCTGTGGTTTGTCGGCACTGATACGGCTAAGGACTGGATCTACAACCGTTACCCGTTCGAATCGGGACCGGGTGCATTGCACTTTGCCAATGATCTGCCAGACGACTTCTTCGACCAGTGCGTTGCGGAGCGCAAGGTTGCCCGCTACATCCGGGGCCACAAGCGCATCGAATGGGTCAAGGGCAAGGCCGAGCGTAACGAAGCGCTCGACCTGATGGTGTACTGCCTGGCCATGGCGCACTACCTGGGTCTTAACCGCTACAAGGAACACGACTGGGAGCGGGTGCGTCAGGCCTTGGCGCAGTCAGGACTGTTCGACGAAGCATTGGGCATCAAGCCCGTGCAAGGCGAACGCGTCAGTAACCCGATGCCAGCGTCACCCGTTGCCGCACCACAACTGGCACCGCAACCCGCTGCTCCGGTAGTGCAATCGCGACCGGCAGCACCGCCACCTCAACGCCGCAGCTCCACCAGCGGTTACCTGAAGAGACGCTGATATGTCATTTACCCAGAAGCACCTCGACGCGGTTGAGGCGGCCATCGCTCGCGGTGAGAAAACCGTGCGCTACACCGACCGCACCGTGGAGTACCGCACGGTCGACGAACTGCTCAAGGCTCGCGAAGAAATCCGCACGTCGCTGATCAGCGCTGCCGGGCCGCGCTCTCGCGTGGTTCGGTTGTACCACGGAGGCAAAGGAGTCTAATGGCCCGCCACTATCCGACGCTGACCCGTAACGGATTCTTGCTGCCGTCGAACATCAAGGCCAGTTACGAAGGCGCCGGAGAGGGCCGCCGATCCACTGGCTGGGATGCTCCCGACAACGGGATCAACAGCATCAACACCCCGGCACTGCGTAACCTGCGTTCGCGTTCACGGGCGGCGGTTCGCAACGACCCGTATGCCTACAACGTGATCGACAAGCGCGTCAGCAACCTGATCGGCACCGGTATCACGCCACGGCCCAAGACCGACGACGAAGCCCTGCGCAAGTTTCTGCAGGAACTCTGGGAGGACTGGGTCGATGAATCGGACGCCGATGAGCGCACCGATTTCTACGGCCAGCAGGCACTGATCGCCCGCACAGTCGAGACCTCGGGCGAGTGCTTTGTTCGCTTGCGGCCGCGCAGTCTGGACGAAGGGTTAGCGGTGCCGTTGCAGATACAGGCGCTGGCTCCGGAGTTCGTCCCGCACGACAAGTACGAGACCACCAAGAACGGCAACATCATCCGCGCCGGAATCGAGTTCACCCCCGGTGGCAAACGAGTGGCGTACTGGATGTACCTGTCGCATCCGCGTGATGCCTCGTCGCTGAACGCCGGTTACAACCAGTTGGTGCGGGTGCCGGCGGAGCAGGTGCTGCATATTTTCGAACCGGTCGAGCCCGGGCAACTGCGTGGCGTGCCGCGATTGTCGCCGGTGCTCAAGCGCCTGCGCAGTCTCGACAACTACGACGATGCGGTGTTGTTCCGTCAGGAGGTGGCCAACCTGTTTGCCGGTTTCATCAGTCGGCCGGCGCCGGACTCTGGGCCGGTTCCGAGAGACCCGGTCACCGGCCAACCGTTGAGCCTGGATCGTGATGGTTTCACGCCGATGGTCGCGCTGGAGCCCGGCACCATGCAGGAGCTGGGGCCGGGTGAAGAGGTCGAGTTCTCCAAACCGCCGGACGCCGGCAACAACTACCCGGACTTCATGCGGCAGCAGCTAATGGCCGCTGCTGCAGGAACGGGTACGCCCTACGAGATCCTCACGGGCGACATGCGCGAGGTGAATGACAGGGCGCTGCGTGTGGTGCTCAACGAATTCCGGCGTCGCCTGGAGCAGCTGCAATTCAGTGTTTATGTCCATCAACTCTGCCGGCCCGTGCGGGCCGCGTGGATGGACATGGCGGTGTTGTCGGGAGCCCTGGTGCTGGAGGATTACGCACAGCGGCGGCGCCATTACCTGCGCACACGTTGGGTGCCGCAAGGCTGGGCCTACATCCAGCCGGTGCAGGACGTGCAGGCGCGGCGGATGGAAGTGCAGGCCGGCTTTGCCTCGCGTAGCGAAATGGTCCTGCGCACCGGCTACGACGCGGAAACGGTCGATGCGGAAAATGCGGCCGACCTGCAAAGGGCCACAACGCTGGGCCTCAATTACACCACTCTCGAAGCTTTCGTCCCCATCGACGACAAGGAGCAACCATGAGCAAAAAAGCGAGTCCGCGCATTTATAACCGGGCGGGCAAACGCGTGCAGGTACAGGACAAAACCTGGTACGCCCTGCAAGCCAGCGGCGAAGCCGCCGAGCGAGTAATCGAAGTCTTCGTCTACGGCGAGATCGGCGCCTGGGGTATTACCGCCAATCAGTTCGTGCAGGATCTGCGCGCCATGGACGATGGCGTCTCGGAGGTGATCGCGGCGTTCAACAGCATCGGCGGTGACCTGTTTGATGGGTTGGCCATGCACAACGTGCTGTCGCGTCTGGGCGAGCGCTGCACGGGGCGAATTGATGCACTGGCCGCCAGTGCGGCCAGCGTCGCAGTCTGCGGGGCACACAAGGTCGTGATCGCAGCGAACGCCATGCTGATGATTCACAACCCATGGACCTACGCGGCCGGGGATGCCGAAGACTTCCGCAAGGTGGCGGACGTCCTCGACCAAACCATGGAAGCGATCATTGCCGCCTACAAAGCGAAGGCGCCGAACATCGATGAGGTCGAATTGCGGCGGCTGGTGGCCGCTGAAACCTGGCTCACCGCCAATGAGGCCGTGGCCTTGGGCCTGGCTGATGAAGTCGGCGATGGCATCAAGGTCAAGGCCTGCCTCGGCCAAGGCGGTGTGCTGCAGCGTTACCAGCACGCACCGGCTGAACTGCTGGCCCAGCTCGACGAACCACCAGAGCCGGACCCGGAACTGGAACCTGACAATCCGCCACCGACGCCGCCTGTGGTCGATTCGGCCAAGCTGGCCTTGATGATCACCCAACGTTGTGCAGAGGCGGGCATCAACAACCTGGTCGCGCCGCTGCTCAGCTCCACCAAGCTTGAAAGCGAAGAGGTCGTCCAGGCCGGCCTGACACGCGCGAAGGCCGTGAATGATTTGTGCGTGGCTGCGCGCTTACCTGAGTTCAGTGCCGAGTACGTCGCGGCCGGTCTGGATGCGGCGGCGGTCCGGGCGCGGCTGTTCGACAAGATCGTCGGCAGTGGCAAGGGCTTTGAAATCGACAACAGCCTGCCGCTGGATGAAGACCCACCGCCGAAGGTGCAGGCCAAGCAAATCGATCAACCCTCGATCTGGTCGGCGCGCCAAGCCGCGCGCACCGCTAAACCCCAATCTGCTACAGGAGCAAGACGATGACGATTCAACGAGAGCCGATGCACGCAGGCGAGTTCCTCCTGTCTGAGGCCGCCGGCACCATTTCCCGCGAAGCCATCAACGTCGCGGCAGGGCCGGCGCTGGAGCCGGGGCAGATCCTCGGCCTGGTGAGCATTAGCGGCGAGTTCGCCCCGTACAACCCGACCGCTGAAGACGGCAGCGAAAACGCTATCGCCATTCTCTACGGCCCACTGGGCGAATCTGATGTGGTCCGTCGCGGCCGTGCCGTGGTGCGCTTGGCGGAAGTCAGCGAAGTCCATCTCACCGGTCTGGATCCGGCCGCTGAAAAGGCGCTGGCCACTCATTTTCTGATCGTCCGCTAAGACGATTCCCCTGATTACCGAACCCGCCGAGTGCGGGTTTTTTGCTTTCTGGAGATAGCTTCATGGCTGACATTGAAATCTTTAACGATGACGCGTTTTCGGTCTCTTCGCTGACCGCCGCCATCAACGAGCAGGAATACTTGCCAGGCCGCATCAGCAGCCTCGGCCTGTTTCAGGAAGAGGGCATCACCACTCTGACGGTGCAGATCGAAAAGGACGGCGACACTCTGGCACTGGTGCCGGCGGGTGAGCGTGGTACCTCCGGTCTGGTGGTCGCGGGCACCAAACGCAACCTGATCCCGTTCAACACCGTGCATCTGCCTCAGCGCTTTGCGATCAAGGCTGATGAGATTCAAGGCATCCGCGCCTTCGGTACACGTTCCGAGTTGCAGGCTGTGCAGGACGTGGTCAACAAACGCCTGGCCAAAGCCCGTCGACAGCTCGACGCCACGCACGAGTTCCAACGCATGGGTGCGCTCAACGGGCAGATCCTGGATGCCGATGGCTCGACGGTCCTTTTGGACATCTACAAAACCTTCGGTGTAACCCGCAAGAAAATGTCCATGGGCCTCAACAGTGCCGATACCGAGCTGCGCGTCAAATGCGGCGAAGCGTTGGACCTGCAAGAGGATGCACTGGGCAGTATCACCAGCACCGGTTCCCGCGCCTTCTGCGGCAAAAACTTCTGGAACAAGTTGATCGTCCACAAGTCGGTCAAGGAAACGTTCCTCAACAGCCAGCAAGCGGCGGCACTGCGTGGCGATGCCCGCGAAAGCTTCGAATTTGGCGGCATCGTTTGGGAGCGCTATCGCGGCAAGATCGCGGGCGTGACCTTTATCCATGACGACAAGGCGCTGTTGATTCCAGAAGGCGTCCCAGACCTGTACATCTCGGTGTTCGCGCCGGCGGACTACATGGAAACGGTCAACACCGAAGGCGTGCCGTACTACAGCAAGATCGAACCGATGCCGTTCAATAAAGGCATGTCCGGTGAAGCCCAGTCCAACCCGTTGCACCTGTGCACCCGACCGCTGGCGCAGATCCTGCTGGAGCTCTGACCATGGGCTTTCGCGATCTGATCGCCGAAGTCGATGCGGTGGTGTTCGAGACCCTGGGCGACACCGCGCGGATCGAAGGCCGGGAAGAACCGGTGCTGGGCATGTTCTCCGCGCCCTGGCTGCAGCCGAAGATCGGCAAGCTCAACACCGGCCTGCGCGAACCTCGGTTCGAGATTCGCGTCAGTGATTCGCACGGACTGGAGCAGGGTTTGTTGGTCACCATCGAACTGCCTGAGTTGGACGGTGGTGGCGAATACGACCTGCTGCAGCTGGAGCCCAGCGGTGACGGTCTGGTCGCCCTGATTCTGAGGATGCGCGCATGAGTGTCGGCAGCTATTTCAAGCCGTCAGCCGGTGGCGGGATGCTCTCCATCCAGTCCTCGGCTGCGGACCTGAAAGCGTTTCAGGACTTCGCCAAGCTGGTACCGAAAGCCGCCGCCGCAGCGCATCGTCGAGCCATCAACAAGACGCTGGGTTGGCTGCGCACGCACATTGCCCGAGCCGTCAGCCGGCAAGAGCGCATCGCCGTCGCGGCGGTGCGTCAGCGTTTGCGCAGTTACCCGGTGTCCGGGGGAGCCACAAGTGGCAAGTTGTGGTTTGGTCTCAACGCGATCGAGTCCAGCCGGATCGGGCGAGCACGGCAGTCCGGCAGCGGCGTGTCAGTGGCCGGGCGGCGGTATCAGGGGGCCTTTCTCAAGAAGGTCTATGGCAACAAACCCGACATCTGGATCCGCACCGCGAGCAAGCACTTCAACGCGGACGATTATCCTGACAGCACGGTGTCGCGAGGCGGTGGTGCCAGTTCGGGTTGGGTCGCGGAAAACGGCGATCGCTTTCCGCTGGCCAAAGCCAAGGTGTCGCTGGAGCAAGCCCGTCCGCACTTCGACACCTGGGTCAAACGGGCCGACGCGCGTCTGCTGGAGATCCTGCAACAAGAGCTCAACTTTGAGCTGCAGAAGTACCTGAAGGGGACGGCCCATGTCTGACGAGCCTTTTAGCCTGGACCAACTGTATCAGGCGATCGAGCAGCACCTGGCGAGCAATCTGTCTGGCATCAAAGCGGTAACGGCGTGGCCCAACATCAAGGACCGCATCGCATTGCCGGTGGTGTTCATTGAAATGGCAGAAATGGAACCGGGGGTTGATATCGGTACCGGCGAGACCAGCCTGATTTGCCGGTTCGAAGCGCGGATCATCGTTGATCCGATCCGCCCGAAGCACTGCCAACAGGCCGCGCATTTGGCAGCACAACTGGCCGTGTTGTTGCGCCTGCAAACCTGGGGCTTGGCGGTAGAGCCCGCTGAGTTCGTTCAGGCCACACAGGATTGGACCAAACCAGAGCTCGACGGTTACGTGGTCTGGCTCGTCGAGTGGACCCACCAGATTTATCTGGGCGTTGAGGAGTGGCCGTGGCCGGATGAGCCGCCGGGCTCGCTGGTGATCAATGTCGAGCCAGGTGACGGCCCGGTTCATCCGGAGGATCTGTGAGTTACGCCAGTGCCGAGCATGACCGCATGATTGCCGCCATGCTGATGCCATGCGTGGTGGTCGGGGTGGATCTGGCGGCCCCGGCGGTGCGAGTGTCCAATGGCGAATGGACCAGCGCCTGGGTGCGCTGGCACAGCCTCGCGGCCGGCAAGGCGCGACACTGGCGCGCGCCGAGCTTGGGTGAGCAAGGGGTGTTGTTCAACCCCAGCGGACAGGCGGGCATGGGCACCTTTATCCCGGGCCTGTATGGCAATGCCGGCGCCCAGCCGGACAACCGCGATCATGTGGAAGTCTGGCGCTTTGATGATGGGGGGTCGCTGATCTATGACTGGCAGGCCAAGACCTACACCATCACGTTGCCCACCGGGACGGTGACGATCAAGGTCGGCAGCACCGAAGTCGCCGTGACGGATAACGCCGTGACAGTGAAAGTGGGCGGCACCGAGGCGGCGCTGACGCCCGATTCTATGACGGTCAAATCGGCCGCGATCAAGCTGGTCGCGGCAGTAGAAATCGCCGGCACGTTACACGTAACGCAAGACATCACCGGTGGCGCCTCGATCCTCGCTGCAGGATCCAGCGACAACCATCACACGCACTAATCAACAACCTCACCCAGCCCGCCCAGTGCGGGTTTTTTATGCCTGGAGAAAACATGGCCAAGACCACCGAACAGCCTGCCGCCGATCAGTCGCCGGCGGATCTGCTGCTGACCTTTCGCGACAAGGTGTACACCTCGCGCACCCTGATCATTCCTGGCAGCGATCGCACGCTGTCGGTGGCCAAGGGGCGTGTCGAGGTGTCCGTTTCCGATGAGCAGGCAGTCGCGTACCTGAAGGCCCACCCCGAGCTTGAACCGCTGAAGGAGTGATGTCGATGATCGGAATGGATCGCCATACCGGCCAGCCCATTTCCGGCATCGAGCATCTGCGCCAGTCCATGGGTGACGTCCTGGGCACGTCACTGGGCAGCCGCCGGCACCGGCCGGAGTATGGCAGCAAGGTCCGCTCCTACGTGGATTTGCCCGTCAATGAGGGTTGGAAAAGCTCCGTGCAAGCGGAAGCCATCCGCGCCTTGGAACGCTGGGAGCCGCGACTGAAACTGGAGCGCGTGCGGGTGCTGTCGGTACTGGGCGGGCAAATAAATCTGAGCATTGCCGGCGACTACCTCGGTGACAGCTTTCTTGTGGAGGTCAGCGTATGAGTCTGCTGGATCTGTCGGCCCTGCCGGCGCCGGATGTGCTGGAGCCTCTGGACTTTGAGGCGACCTATGAGGAAGGGCTGGGCGTCTTTCGCGGCTACATGGGTAACAACTGGACCGCGACGCTGGAAAGCGACCCGGTCACCAAAGTGATCGAGGTCGGGGCTTACATCAAGGTCGGAAACCGCGCCCGGGTCAACGACGGCGCCAAGGCGTTGTTACTGGCCCATGCCATTGGTAGCGACCTCGATCAGTTGGGGGCTAATTACAATCTGAAGCGCCTGGTGATTCAGGCCGAGGATCTGACAGCGGTGCCGCCGGTACCGGAAATCAAGGAAAAGGACGATCCGTTTCGCGAGCGCATCCAGCTGGCCTTTGAGGGGTTGACCACGGCCGGGCCGCGTAACAGCTACATCCTGCATTCACGTAACGCGTCGGGGCTGGTGGCGGATGCCACGGCGGAAAGCCCGGCGCCGTGCTGCGTTACGGTAACGGTGCTGAGTTCGGAAGGGGAAGGCGAGGCCGGCCCTGAGCTGTTGGCCGTAGTGGAAACGGCGCTGAATGATGAGGATGTGCGGCCGCTGACGGACTGGATGACGGTGCAGAGTGCGGAGATTATCCGCTACCGCATCGACGCCATTTTGCACATGAGCAGTGCCGGGCCTGAGGGGGATGCCAGTTTGGCCGAGGCCATTAAGCGACTGGCGACCTGGATCAACCCGCGCAAGCGGTTGGGGGTTGAGGTGGCGCGGTCGGCGATTGACGCTCAGTTGCACGTTGCCGGCGTTTCCCGGGTTGAGCTGCCCGGATGGGTCGACCTGGCCCCGACCAAGGCGCAGGCGGCCTGGTGCTTCGACTATGACGTGAAGATGGCGGGGGCGACATGAGGAGTCTGCTGCCCAGCAATAGCACGCAACTGGAGCGCGCCCTGGAGGCGACGTTTTACGAGCGCACGATTGTCCCGCTGCGCACGCTCTACAACGCCGATACCTGCCCGGTGCATCTGCTGCCCCATCTGGCGTGGGCGTGGTCGGTCGATCGCTGGGATTACCGTTGGCCCGAAGCGACCAAGCGCGCCGCCATCAAGGCGTCGTATTACATCCATGCCCACAAGGGAACCATCGGCGCCTTGCGCCGGGTGGTCGAGCCCCTGGGCTACCTGATCGAAATCGTCGAGTGGTTCAACACGGTGCCCAAAGGCAAGCCGGGCACCTTCGCGCTGAAGGTTGGCGTTCTGGATACCGGGATCACCGAGGAAATGTATCAGGAGCTGGAGCGCCTGATCGACGACGCCAAGCCGGTCACCCGGCACCTCACCGGGCTGGCGATCAGCCTCGAAACCCAAGGCAATCTGAACATCAGTGTCGCCCTGTACGAAGGCGACGAAATCGACGTTTACCCGCCGGTGATGCGTGACATCGAGGTCACGGGCCGCTTCGGCGTGGTGGGGCGCGAACACTCCATAGACACTCTGGACGTTTACCATGATTGATGTGAACTCGCAGTTTTTCGCCATCCTCACGAACGTGGGCATGGCCAAGCAGGCGAACGCCGACGCGCTTGGCATTCCCTGGAAGATCACCGAAATGGGCGTGGGCGATGCCAACAACACCGACCCGATCCCCAATGCCTCGCAAACCACGCTAATCAACGAATGGCGGCGCCGGCCGCTGAATCAGCTCAAGATCGATCCGATCAATCCGGCGGTACTGATCGCCGAGCAGATTATCCCGGCGGATGAGGGCGGCAAGTGGATTCGCGAAATCGGTCTGTACGACGCGGACGGCGATCTGGTGGCGGTGGCCAACTGCGCGCCGAGCTTCAAGCCGATCCTGTCGCAAGGCTCAGGCCGCACACAAATCGTGCGGATGAACTTCATCGTCACCAGCACCGGCAACATCACGCTCAAGATCGATCCGTCGATTGTGCTGGCCTCGCGCGCCTACGTCGATGCGGTCATTCTGGAAGTACTGCCGAAGAACAAGACGCCCGGCGAATGGACCCGGGTCAAGACCAACGATCGGGGGATTGTGGTGTCGGGTGATAACCCCAGCACATTGGCCGGGATGGGCATCACCGACACCTACACCAAGGCTCAGATCGAAGCAATGATTGCCCAGGCATCGGCGTTGCCGGTCGGGACACAGGTTTCATTTCCGGTGAATAAGATTCCGCCGGGATTTCTGGAACGTGATGGCAGCGTTAAGAGCATTGCGGCTTATCCAGATTTGGCGGATTTTTTGGGCGGAGTGTTTAACAGGGGCGACGAGGGCGCTGGCAATTTCCGTCTGCCGGAATCGCGCGGTGAATTCGAGCGTGGCTGGGACCATGGGCGCGGTGTCGACGCTGGTCGCACGCTAGGTAGTTGGCAGAAAGCGACATTGATCGCGGTCGATGCGGTTAGTGCGGCCGGGGGCGCGGTTCAAGGATCTAGCACTGCTTTTAAGTTGAATGCTGATGGTTCTGGTACTAGTCAGCAGCTCGTGGGCGGTGACGTAGTTAGCTCTTCGACCTATCCCAATGCTGGGCTCTCAATCATCGGTGATGTTGCGGGCTCAAGCTTTATAAACTCAGAAGGCATTTATACCGCAGGGAACCTCGTCGGGGCTCGCCCTCGCAACATGGCCGTAGTGATGTGCATCAAGGCCTGGAACGCGCCGATCAATCAGGGAAACATTGATATCGCCGCGCTGGCCGCTTTGACTGCGCAAGCAACTGAGCTAAATCAGGGCACGGCCAAAGTCGCAACACAGGCACTTACTGATGCTGGTACTGATGATGCCACGATCGTGACGCCGAAAAAGTTGCGATTTGGCTTTGCCGTGAGTCGCGGTCCCAATGGATATATCGCGCTTCCGAGCTGGCTCGGCGGGCTGATTATTCAGTGGGGTGTGAAGGCAACCTCGGCGTCGGTTGGAAACAATCCCATAGTGTTTCCAACCGCATTTCCAAATGCTTGCTTTAGCGTGACTCTAGGTTTCTGGCTGACATCCCCGGCTAGTTACTACATGACAGGGGTAAACACTCAAACGTTGACCGGGTTCAATGTCTACAACCCGCAGGCCGCGCCATTGGTGCACAACTGGATCGCCATCGGCTACTAAAGGGAGTGGGCTATGTATTCTTCGCAGCAAACACGCGGGTTCTATGATGCTGCACTTCATACCGTCATGCCGGCGGATGTAGTGGAAATTTCTGCCGAGTATCACGCCGAGTTGATGGCGGGGCAGTCGAATGGCAAGGTGATTGAGTGGGGTGATGATGGCCTGCCTGTGCTGGCCGATCCGCAGTTGCCAGGCCCTGATGAGTTGGCAGCCGCCGAGCGTGTCTGGCGTGATGCGCAGATCTCCGTGACTGATGGTGTAGTAGCTCGTCACCGGGACGAGCAGGAGGCGGGGGGCGAAACCACGATTACCGTCGAGCAATATGCCGAGCTGCAAGCCCTCCGCCGGGAGTTGCGCGACTGGCCGCAAGGGGCGCAATTCCCGCTCGCGGAACATCGCCCAATCGCCCCGCCGTGGCTGACCGGCTCGCCTCAATAAACGCCCCGCACTGACGGGGCGCTTTCTTTTCCGTTACGCGTAACACGAACATCCCTCACAGCCTCGCTTATGCGGGGCTTTCTCGTTTCTGGAGATTGCCTTTATGAGTTTCTTTCACGGCGTTACGACCACGCTGCTCGACACCGGGGCGCGGACTATTTCGCTGCCATCGTCGTCGATCATCGGTCTGTGCGACACCTTCACCCCGGGCATCCTCGGCGGCGGCACGGCCAAGGCCGGCGAACTGAAGTTGATCACCTCCGAGCGCGAAGCTATCGCGGCGTTCGGCGCAGGCTCGGCCATCGCCAAAGCGGCAGCCGCGATCTACGTGCGGGCCAAGGCGGTGATCGTCGCTGTCGGCGTGCCCAAGCTCGAAGACGCCGCGTTGCAAACGTCCGCCATCATTGGCGGCGTTCTTGCCGATGGCCAGCGTACCGGTCTTCAGGCGCTGCTGGACGGCAAGAGCAAGCACAACGCCCAGCCCAAACTGTTGATTGCCCCGGGGCATTCGTCGACGCAGGCCGTGGCCACCGCCATGGATGCCCTGGCTGGCAAGTTGCGCGCGATCGCCATCATCGACGGGCCGAACACCACCGATGAGGCCGCCATGGCCTATGCCTTGAACTTCGGCAGCAAGCGGCTGTTTCTGGTCGATCCGGGTGTGCAGTTCTGGGACACGATCGAGAGCGCGACAGTCGATGCCCCTGGCTCGGCGTGGACGGCGGGCCTGTTCGCCTGGACCGATGCCGAGTACGGCTACTGGGCGTCGCCATCGAACAAAGAGTTTGTCGGCATCACCGGCACGAGCCGACCGGTCGAGTACCTGGATGGCGACGCCACCTGCCGGGCCAACCTACTGAACAACGCGAACATCACAACGATCATTCGTGACGGCGGTTTCCGTTTGTGGGGTAACCGCACACTGTCCAGCGATCCGAAATGGGCGTTCATCACCCGCGTGCGGACCTGCGACATCCTCATGGATGCGGTCCAGGCCGGGCACAAGTGGGCGGTCGACCGCTCGATCACCAAGACCTATGTCAAGGACGTCACCGAAGGCCTTCAGGCGTTCATGCGCGATGAGAAGAACCGGGGAGCGGTGATCAATTTCGAAGTCTACGCGGACGACGAAATGAGCACGGCCAGCCAAATCATGCAGGGCAAAGTCTACTGGCGCATCCGTTTCACCGACGTGCCGCCGGCGGAAAACCCGAATTTCCTCTTCGAAGTCACCGATCAATGGGCGACCGAAGTTCTTGAAGCAGCCTAAGGGGGCCGTTCGATGATTCCTCAAGTTCTCTCCAACTGTAACGCATTCGTCGACGGCGTCAGCTTTGCCGGCGACGTGCCGACCCTGTCGCTGCCCAAGCTGACCCAAAAGACCGACGACTACCAGGGCGGCGGCATGTTGTCGCCGGTCGAAATCGCCATGGGGCTGGAAAAGCTGGAAGCGGCGTTTACCACCAACGGCGTGCGCCGCGAGGCGCTGAAGTACTTTGGGCTGGCCGATCAGACCGCCTGCAATCTCGTGTTCCGCGGTGCCTTCAAGGGCCTGCGGGGCGTGGTCACGCCGGTCATCGTGACCATGCGCGGCGGCATCAAAGAGGTCGACATGGGCGACTGGAAACCGGCCGACAAGGCTGAAATCAAGCACGCGGTCAAACTGGTCTACTACAAGCTGGAGATCGACGGCCGGGTCATGTACGAGATCGACCCGCTCAACATGGTGATGGTGGTCGACGGCGTCGATCAAGCTGCCGCCGAACGCTCGGCTCTCGGCCTCTAAGGACAAAAGCACATGACCCAAGTAACCCAAGACCAAGAACTGCCGAGCTGGCTGAAGCTGAGCGATGAGGGCGTTACCGTAACGCTCAAATACAAAACCCTGATCAGCGGTGTCCTGACCGACAAGCTGATGATGCGTGCGCCCAGCGTCATGGATTGGCGCGCCTCCAAGGTGGCGGGCAATGGCGATTATGAAAAACAGGAGTTGTCGCTGTTTAGCAGCTTGCTGGGACTCACCGAGGCGGAATTGTTGAGTCTGAAATACAAGGACTATCAGCGCCTATCGGCGGGCTATTTTCGCCTGGTCGAAGAAGACGACGTTTAACGCGACCACCCTCAAAATGGCGGCCCAACGCTTGGCGAAAGAGACCGGTTTCTCTGCCGCCGAGATTACGGCCATGCCCTTTTCAGAGATGGTTTGGTGGCTCACGGATTGAGCCGCTGTTTGATCGACCCGACGTATAGGGCAAGTACATGGCGAACAAACTCGCGCTCGGCCTGGTCATTGGCGGGGCGGTCAGCTCTACCGTGGGTTCCGCGTTCAAGGATGTCACCAGTCGCATCAAGCGCCTGGAGGCCGAAGGCAAAAAAGCCCGGGTGCTGGAAAAGACCATTGGCGACACCATGCGGTTGCGCGATGAATGGCGCAAGGCACACATGGCGGGCGAGAAGGGCGCCGGCGCGTTGCTGAAACAGCTGGAAAGCAATCTCAGCAGCCTGAAGAAGCAAGGCGTTGAAGTTCGCAATCTGGCCAAGGCTTACAACACCATGGGGCAGGCGGCCGCCAAGGCCGAGCTGAAAGCCAAAGGTCACCAGCAAATCGATGAGGGCAAGCAGCGCCTGAGAAGCAGTGTCGGCCAGGCGGTCGCCGGCACGGCCGCGCTGGCGCTCCCGGCGAAAATCAGCGCGGACTATGGCGCGATCATTCGTGACATTGCGATCAAGTCGAACATTGCCAACAAGCCCGAAGAAGCGAAGTTATCCCAGACGGTGATCGACACATCTCGCGATACCGGCATGGCGCGCAATCAGGTGGCCGAGGTGGTCAACGCGCTGGTGGGGGCCGGCATGGAGCTGGACAAGGCCCTGCAATATGCCCCCACGGCGGCCAAGTTCGCCGTGGGCCAGGGCTCGGATGGCGGCGAAACCGCGCGCATGATCAACGCCCTGGGGCAGAACGCCAAAATCACCGATCCGGCCATGATGCAGAAGGCGCTGGAGGCGATCGCCTACCAAGGGCAGGCGGGCAGCTTCGAGGCGGCCGACATGGCGCGCTGGTTCCCTGAGCTGCTGGCCGGCATGGGCAAGCTGGGCATCACCGGGATGGATTCGGTCACGCAACTGGGCGCCATGCTTCAGGTGCAAATGAAGACCGCCGGCGGTTCAGATGAGGCGGCGAACAACCTCAAGAACTGGATGGAAAAGATCGGTTCGGGTGACACGGTCGAGGCCTACAAAAAGGCCGGGATCGATTATCAGGGCTCGATGAACACCGGCCTGCAGAATGGCAAGTCGACGCTGGAATCCAGCTTTGAGCTGGCCCAGAAGTACATAGCGGCAACCGATCCGAAGAAGGCCGCCGCCATGGCGCAAGCCACGGCCAAGATCAGCAAGGAGACCGATCCGGAAAAAGCCAAGGCCATGATTGCCTCCCTGGAGCAGGCCTTGCGCACTGGCGATCTGTTCGCCGATATGCAGGTCAAGGGCGCCTTGACCGCGTACATGCAGAACAAGGATCTGTATGCGAAGCTGAAAAGCGAGTCGGCCAGCGCCACGGGGATTCTGGACAAGAACCTTGAGGAACGCCGGCAGTCGTCCGCGCAGAAACAGGCGGAAATGGTCCAGGGCATCGACGACGCCATGCGTGGCATCGGTGATGCCTTTCGGCCGGTGACTGACGCAGTGGTCGATGGGGTGACCTCCGTCACGCAAGGCCTCGCCAAACTGTCCGATGAGTCGCCCCGGCTGGTGACGGGTATCGGTGCGGCCGTCGCAGCCGTGATCGGCTTTCAGGCCGCCATGAGCAGCTTCAAGATTGCCAAGGGCCTGATGAACATCGGGCGCGGCTCGCTGATGGGCAATCCCAACATCCCGCAAAAGGTGATCGTCACCAATATGCCGGCCGGCGGTGCCGGCGGGCTGGATGGCGGCGACCTCGATGCCGGTGGCGAAGGCAAGAAAGGAAAAAAAGGCAGGGCGAGCGGCAAGGGCGGCGGCGTGCGTGGTGGGGGTGGTGTCGGTGCTGTTGTCAAAGGGGCGGCGGTATTCGCGGTCGCTGAGGCCGGTTACAAGGCCTATGACACCTATCAGAACGCCGAGACGCGGGACGAGAAGGCCGAAGGCTATGGCGCAGCGGCGGGCGGGTTGGCGGGCACGCTGACCGGTGCCGCCGCTGGGGCGGCGATCGGTACGGCGGTGTTGCCGGTGATTGGCACCTTTGTCGGCGGATTGATTGGGGGGTATCTCGGCAGCCAGGGCGGTGACGCTCTGGGTGGTGCGATCGGCAAGTCGATGTTTGGCACGCCCGACGAGCTGAAGCGGATGCCGGCCGCCGGGCCGCTGATGATGAGCAATGCCGGCAAGGACATCCCGCCGGTGATGGGCAGCATTGCCAAGTCGTTCGCCGCGCCAGTGGCCGGGTCGCTGGTGATGGCCCGTGGCGGTGCTCCGGTGATGCCGGCCGCCGCTGTGCCCGCACGCGCTGTCACCGCTGCCGAAACGCAGCCCGGTGATGCCGCGCGCTCGATGATGTTGCCCCCGGCCAGCGCCGATATCGGGGCAGGGCCGTTGGCCAAGGTCCTGGCGCCAGTCGTGAAGCCGGAGCCCGCCAAGATCGAATCCAAGGTGGACATTCAGGCGCCGTTTTCGCTGACGGTCAACGGTGACGTCAAGGACGCGGCGCAGCTGTACGGTCAGCTCAAGCCGTTGCTCGATCAGCACTATCGCGACATGGCCAAGCAAATGGGGAGCGCTCAACTCTTTGACGCGCCGCACGTTTAATCAGGAGGGCTCATGGAAGCATTGGGTCAATTACAGTCGGGGCTGAAGTACCTGGCCTCAGCCGGGGAAACCGGTCGGCGCAGCCTGGACGGCATGCTGGGGCCGGTGAATGGCGCGATCGGGGAAATCACCGGCGCAACGTCCGAGCTGGAGGGGCTGCCCTTTGTTGGTCCCGCGATCGGGGCCAAGCTGCAGCGCGTCATGCGTGGGGTGAATGCGGCTCAGGCCAAGGTCGGGCAGGTGGTGGCCACGTACAACACGGCCACCCGGGCGCTGTCGCAGATCGACGAGCGCATGGCGGTGCTGAAGGAGCAGGCGGGCAAGGCCGCGACGGCGATCAATAAGATCGCCGGCAAGGCCAGTCCGGCGCTGGCCAACATCGTGCCCACCGGGGCCTTTGCCACGGATTCGACGCCGGCGCCGGAGGCGGTGAAGCCGTTCCCGCACCTGCTGATCATCCAGCCCAAAGACCCCAAGGCGCCGCCGTATTTTTTCAACCTCGACACGGCGGCCTTTGACGAGCTGCGACGCTCGACCGAATTCCGCTGGGCCTCGCAGGAGCGCCTGTCGCGCCGGCCGGCGCAGCAAGCCGTGGGCATGGGCGACGAGAAGATCACGCTCAAGGGTGCGATCTTTCCGGGGTTCAAGGGCGGGCTGAAGCAGCTCGACACATTGCGCGCGATCGGCGCCAGGCTTGAACCGTTGAGTCTGGTGACGGGCTATGGCGAGGTGCTGGGGAACTGGTGCCTCAAGAGCATTGAAGAAGAACAGAGCGCGCTGATGCAGGGTGGCATCCCGCGCAAACAAGTGTTCACGCTGGAGTTTGTGCGCTATGGCGACGACATGCAGAACGTCTGACGGGGATCTGTTGGACACCATCTGTCACAACTACTACGGCCATCTGGTCGGCAGTGTCGAGGCGGTGCTGGATGCTAATCAGGGTTTGGCTGACGAGCCTCAACCCTATCGCGTCGGAGTAGTCATCACGCTGCCGGATCTGCTGGCCCCCGCTACGGAGCAGGTAACGCTATGGGATTGATGGTCTACACTCGTGCCGTTCATCGCTTCAAATTCCTTACTTTCTTGCCCGCCTTGTGCGGGTTTTTTTTGGAAAAAAATTCATGACGCCCATCTTTCGGATCGTGGCGGATGGTGCCGATATCACGAGCCTGATCAACGATCGGCTGTTACAGCTCAGTACCACGGACAAGCCCGGCATGGAGTCCGACGAGTTCGAACTGCGCATTGATGATCGCGACGGGCTGGTGACGCTGCCCCGTAAGGGCATTGGGATCGAGATCTACCTGGGCTATACCGAGACGACTCTGGCGCGCCTGGGGCGCTACGTGGTGGACGAGGTCACGGTATCCGGGCCGCCGGATGTGATCGTGATCAAGGGCAAGGCCAGCGACATGCGCGGGAGCGGCAAGACCATCCGCAGCGGTAGCTGGGAGAACGTGCCGCTGTCGAAGATCGTGAGCGATGTCGCCACGCGTAATGGCTGGCAGCCGGTGTGCCCGGTCACGACGAAGGTCGCCCGGGCGGACCAGCTCAGCGAGTCGGATTTCAACTTCATCACGCGCCTGGCCAAGCAATACGACTGTACCGCCAAGGTGGGCGACGGGAAGCTGTTGGTGATGCCCCGCCAAGGTGGGCAGACGGCCAGCGGTAAGGCGTTCGGGATGGTCACCCTGACCCGCAGTGACGTCAGTCGCTGGCAGTTTCGCTTTGGCGATCGCAGTGCGCACAAGGCGGTGGCCACCAAGCACCAGGACAAGAAGACCGGAAAGCTCGCGGTCGTCTCCCTGGACAATGACGACGTGCCGGACGGCCTGCCGGCGGTGCATACCGATCGGCATATTCACCCGAACAAGACCGCCGCGGAATCGGCGGCCAAGGCGCGCTTGGCGGCGTTCAACCGCTCGAGCGCGGATGTTCGCTTTGAAATGCCCGGGCGCACGGACCTGTTTGCCGAGCGGTCCATTAACGCCCAGGGCTTCAAGGTCGGGCTCGATGGCGAATACCTGATTGATTCGGTCGAGCAGGTCTACACCCAAGCCGGTTGGTCGACCACCGTCGAATGCAACGGCGGCAAGAACGGCAAGGCCAAGGCCAAGGGCAGGAAAAAGAAGAAGGAGGCGAAGCCGATCAAAGTCGTGTCCCTGAAGTAACGCGAAAACGAATCCATAGCCGCCGAGTGCGGTTTTTTTATGCCTGGAGTTTGTATGTCCTTAACCGAGAAACAGCTGCAACTCATCATGCCCAACGCCCGCCGCCAAGCGGGCGTTTTTGTATCCGCCCTAAGCACCGCCATGGCCCACCGGCAAATCAACACGCCGAAGCGGCAGGCCGCATTCCTGGCCCAAGTCGGTCACGAGTCCGGCCAACTGCAGTACGTCCGCGAACTGGGCGGCGATCAGTACCTGAGCAAGTACGACACCGGCAGTCTGGCGGCGAAGCTGGGCAATACGCCGGAGCCGGATGGTGACGGCCAGCGTTATCGCGGTCGTGGCTTGATTCAGATCACTGGCCGCAACAACTACCTGCGCTGCAGCCTGGCACTGTTCGGCGATGAACGATTGCTGCGCACCCCGGAGCTGCTCGAGCTGCCGCGATGGGCTGCCGAATCGGCCGCGTGGTTCTGGTGGGTGCGTGAGCTGAACGCTTTGGCGGATCGGGATGAGTTCGAGGCGATTACCCGCAAGATCAACGGTGGACTCAATGGCCTGCCAGATCGGCTGCAATTGTGGGAGCGGGCGAGGGCGGTGCTATGCGTCTCTTCGACCTGATTCCGGCGCCGTATCGGCTACTGGTCATCGTCTTGCTGCTGGCCGCATTGGCCGGTGGTTCTGCCGTGGCGGCTTGGCAGGTTCAGGACTGGCGCTACGGTAGGCAGCTGGAGCAACAAGCCCGCCTGCAGGCGGAAAGCCTCAACCAACAGACACTGGCGGCTGCAGCGCAGCAACAAGCCGAGCAGGCCAAACGTCTGGCCTTGGAGCAACGGCTTTCAGCCAGCGAACAAACCCATTACCGAGCCCTGAGCAATGCCCAACGTGATCAAGGTCGCCTGCGCGACCGCCTTGCCACTGCTGATCTGCGCCTGTCAGTCCTACTCGATGCCACCTATTCAGCCAGCGGCGGCACAGTGTCAGCCGCCACCACAACCGGCGGCGTGGTTCATGGTCCCTCAAGAGCCCAACTTGACCCAGCGCATGCTCAACGAATTATCGGCATCACCGATGCCGGCGACCAAGGACTGATCGCGTTGGCGGCCTGTCAGGCCTATGCCAAAGAAGTCTCAACACCGAAGTGAAAAAGAGCGACCGGGGTGGATGCGTCAACATCCAACCCGGCCGCCGTCCCTGCAGATTGTCCCTGCAAGTCCAGCCAAGGCTCTTACTCCGTGCACGAAGCGCGGTGAGCCTAGCACCTGTTTATCCATACAGTAAAGGTCTTGCTCTCTATGTCTACACCCATCATCCCTTGGATGGGCGGCAAACGCCGCCTGGCCGACCGCCTCATTCCACTTTTTCCGCCACACGAATGCTACGTCGAAGTCTTTGCCGGCGGTGCCGCGCTCTACTTCATGCGGCCCCAGGCTGCACCCGTGGAAGTCCTCAACGACATCAACGGCGACCTGGTCACGCTGTACCGCGTCGTGCAGAACCACCTCGAAGAATTCGTGCGCCAATTCAAATGGGCGCTCAGCTCCCGGCAGGTGTTCGAGTGGCAGAAGATGACCCGCCCTGAAACCCTCACCGACATCCAGCGCGCCGCCCGATTCTTCTACCTGCAACATCATGCCTTCGCCGGCAAGGTCACCGGGCAGACGTTCGGAACCGCCACTACCGGTCCGGCCATTAATCTGCTACGGATCGAGGAGAATCTGTCGGCCGCCTGGCAGCGCCTGTCCGGCACCTACGTCGAAAACCTGCCCTGGCTGGAATGCGCCGAACGCTACGACCGTGCTCATACCTTCCATTACATGGATCCGCCTTACTGGCAGACCGCCGGCTATGGGGTCGACTTTCCGTTTGAGAACTACGAGCGAATGGCCGACTTCATGCGCCACTGCAAAGGCAAGGTGATGGTGAGCATTAACGATCATCCGGACATCAGGCGGGTGTTTGATGGCTTTCACTTCGAGACGCTGGACATCCGCTACAGCAACACCAACCAACGGCAGGGGAAGGCCGAGGTGAGCGGTGAGCTGGTGATCATGAACTGGAAACCTGAAATATTGGGTAGTCTGTTCTAGTTTCGACAAACTACTCTAGTTAACCTTGAAGGTTGGTTTTTTAAGTTTCTTTGCTTTCTAAGAATTCAAAAAAATTTTTGGTTTTTGTTCCTTCCTTCAGGGATTGACGGAACTCTTTGTCAAGTTTCATTAGTTGGGGGTTTCTTACAAATAATGCAGGGTGAGATTCTTGTTTGGATAGATTTTTGATAAAATCAAGTGCCTTGTCTAAGATTTTTATACATGATAGGGACATGTTGGTCTTGCTTGAATGTTTGGATGTTACCCATAGTTCAGATCGATGTGTGTCGGTTTCCCAGTTAGGGTGAGTAGAAATATTTGTTTTGCTGATGGGTCGCAATGAAGTCGCGGACTTTAGCGTTGAAATTCTAGATTTTTGCGCGTCCGAAAAATATATATTTTCGCTAGCATTTACAAATTGTAATAGGTTAAGGTTGTCCATGTCACGTTGCTCAGTTATATAGACGACGCTTGATTTTCGGTCTCCAGCTTTGTAGCACGCAGGGTCGTAGTAATATAGTAATTTAGTTGGAGATATAGGTAAAAAAATTTGTAGTCCTTTACACGCGAGCCCGATTGCACTCATGTAGGATAATTTTTCAAATAGCTGATTATAAAGAATTGCTGGGTTGTCAGATGTTATAAATTCAGTGCCTTTCTTTGCTATTAAGGTTTTGCAGTGCAAGTCTAAAATAATATGTAATCCGGAAGTTGCAGTTGCTATCGAAAATGCGCCAGGCTCGTTTACGGAGATTTTGATTTTGTCAATGTCTTCTTGTTTGAAGGATTCGTTTGTAGATAGTAATTTTTTTGCGAATTTGTCAGTCATTTCATTCATAGCGTCTACTGCGGAAGTAGTTCTACTGTGCTGGATTAATACGAATAATATTAATCTCACATATTCTAATGTGAAAGGGCGTGGTGGTTCCTTTTCTTTTATTATTGACTTTAATATTTCGGCGGCGGCGCCTTCAATTCCACCTAATACTTTTTCGATTTTGTCGTCTTTCCCATAGAGATAATCTTTATAGCACTGACTTTTTAGATTGGCTTGGGAGATGGTTTTGTTATGAGTAATATTGTAGATGTTGATCGATAGATTGTTGTGTGAGAAATTTTTTAAGTAGAATTTAGGGACGTAATGATGTTTTTTGTTGGCGGGCATAAATCGTGCCTTGATTATGTTTAGCGGTGTGATGACATTAGCTGAGATTGGAGTAATGCAGCAAAAAACTTTAATTCATGCTGGTATTAGGAGTCAAAAAAGTAAATAAAAACAAGTCCATCGTCCCGAATTTTTTGATGCTAAAGGTTCGCGATGATCCTGGTCGAAATTCATGAAGCGATCCGCTGTTCAGGTGCTGGATGTATGTACAGTAATTGAGCTGCGCGCAATTGGCTAGATTGAGACGACGAGCTGCAGGGTAGGATCTGTCAGGATCCAAGAGCAAATTATGCAAGTCATCCGCACCTGCTTTTCCCTCATTCGTTATTTGGTCTTTGCAGGAGTAAACTTAACTATCCCGCTGCCAATATCTCCGTTGGGAAGTTTACTGATTTGAATGGTTGTTTTTGATAGGAATCTACTTTCATTAGCGAGCCATTTAATTAATATTTCTTTTTTTGGAAACCCGGGGATGTTGTCTTCACCAGTATGATGTGATTTCAACACGTCGTGAATTATCCCCGCAGCGAAATCCGGTACGCTTAACAAATCATCTAAATGTGATTTTTTTTCAAATGATTTGCCAAAGCCAATAAGATCGAATTTGTGTTTGCAGTACATGCCGAGTGTATGAGAAAAGAGTTTTTGTGTGTCTCCAAATGATCTTTCTTGGCCGTTCTCGTTGATTGAATCATTATCGCAGTACCAGAGAAGACGTTGATTTTCGTGGGTCATTAATGCGACAAACATAGCTATTGAGTGGCAAATACGAAGTGCTTTTTCACCAGTCTCGCCTTTCCAGTTCCCCAATCCTAAGCTCGAAAGTTGCTCTTCAATGAAAGGGTGTGCAACTTTTTTTGAAGGGCCAAATACGGTTTCTATTTTTCTTTCAATAGCTACGGTGATAAGTGAGCCATGGATAAAGTTGTCGATGGCGTGAAGAAAGTCCGGTAGTGCGCGGCTTCTTGGGCCAAATTTCAAGTCTTTAAATTTAAACTCGCTATAAGGTTCAAGTATTTTGTGCTTGCGTCTCAGTTTTTCAACTTGTTCAATAAAAGGTCCTGCCTTGTTGTAAGCGAAGATCAGAAAAGCATAGGTAGTAAAGTGTGCGTCGTGATGCTCTCCCCCGAAATCCGACATTACCGCGACTTTATCATCGCCGGAAAAGTCTGGGAGTTCCTCCAGTTGGCTAATCGCATTTACAAGCAAGTGGGAGAAATATGGATATTTTTCTGATACGACCGATAAATCGAAAGGTCCCCTTTTACGGATTTTTTGAGGTCGCTTAGACTCAGCGCTTTTTCGTCTATTCATATGGTTATCTCCAATCTTGTCATTGAACGCTAAATGATAGTCATTGAGATGGCAATCTGCCGCAATCGAAGCGACTGGATATGGGGATGATGAGGCAGCTTTGTGTGTGTTCTTTTTGTGGTACACTCATTTATGTGTACGTCAAATGGTACAAGAAAATGAAAATGCCTCCTAAGCCGGTACCTTACGCAGAATTCGGCGAGCTGTTGGTTCGGCTCCGTGTAGCCGCAGGTTTTCCTAAGCAGCAGGACCTGGCGACAGCCCTCGGAAAAACACAGCAGTCGATTAGTCGCTGGGAGAAGGGGATTGCCCGCCCTCGTTCGAATGACATTCCCTCGTTGGAGAAGCTGGTTGGAGCCAAGGAAAATGAACTCCTAGTGGCTGCCGGCTATAGAGCGGCGTCAGTAGATCTCCGCATTGAAACGGCCACTACACACGATCGTGTATTGCCTCTCTCCGCTTTGCCTCCGGATACATTCGAAAGCTTCTGCGCTGCCCTTTTGGATCGCCTGTACCGGCCTAATGGGGGCAAAGTCCATCGTTATGGGGGCACGGGCCATAAGCAGCACGGCATCGACATCGTCGCCAGCGGTTCATTCGGGACCTACTCGTTTCAGTGCAAGCGAGTTAATGAGTTTGGCGCCCAAAAGGTTCATACCGCGGTGGCTGAGCAGACTTTCGTCGCAGACCTCAAGGTACTCTTGCTATCCAGCGTAGCGAGCCCAAGGGCACGCGATGCAATGGCTGTGCATACAGACTGGGAGTTGTGGGACCGAGAGGACATCACCCGGAAGCTTCATGATCTCGCGATGTCTGACCGCCTGGACTTGGTCGATCGCTACTTCAGTGGTCAGCGCCTAGACCTACTGGGAATTGATGAACCGGGACCGATTCAGACTCTAGATACCTTCTTCAAACCATTTCTAGTTCCTGACCGCTTCTTCAACCACTCCTGGGCTCTTGTTGGTCGTGACGCAGAGGTTTCACAAGTCCTGGACTTCGTCCGGGACGACTCGGTACTTCTAACCTGTCTCGTCGGGGCGCCAGGGTTTGGAAAAAGTCGTGTTCTTCGCGAAGTCACGCAGCGACTAACTGAAATCACAACTCTGCGAGTTCGATTTGTGTCGCCGACTGAAGATGTCAAGGCTCACCATTTGGATAAACTGCGCGACAGCCTCGGCGGAGTGACGCTACTTGTTTGTGATGATGCTCATGAGCGTGAAGATCTCGGCATCCTCCTTAGATACGCGGCTGTGCCGGAAAATAAAACGCGGTTGCTTCTATCGCTTCGGCCCTACGGAAAGGAAGCGCTACGTCTTCAAGCCGCTGACGTAAGCCTCTTGGAGCCTTTGGTCCAATTTGTCGATATGCATCAGCAGACACGAGAAGAAGCGCAAGCACTGGCTGAATCGGTTCTCGCCGAATGCAATGGCCCTCTCGCAGCCGCTGCCGAGATCGCCCGTGCAACTTTCTTGACACCGTTGGTTACAGTTTTGGCGGCGCAGTTGGTCGCACGTGATGATGTGCCACTGACGTTGCTGGGTAATTCAAGGGAGTTTCAAACCTATGTGCTGGCTCGCCTCCAGGACGTTATCGCGGTCACCTTGGTCTCGGGGCAGGATGTTTCGAAGCTTAGGGGTGTACTGCGAGTCATCGCGTTACTTCAGCCCATCATTCCGGATGACCCGGGCCTGTTGAATATCTTATCGACAGTCGAAGGGATTGAAGCACCAGACGCCATTCGGCTGATGCGCTTGTTAGGAGACGCAGGCGTTCTATTCAAGCGCGGGGTCCGCTCGAGGCTTGCCCCAGACTTGTTGGCGGATGAAATCATTCGTTCGAACTATCTTAATGCGGATGGCAAGGCTAACGAGCTCGTTACAGCAGTCTTCGACCTCGCTGGCGCGGACCAGCTGAAGCACTTGTTCGTTAATCTTGGACGACTGGACTGGCGCTTACGCGAAGGAAAGACAGATGACAGTGCGTTATTGACCAGTCTCAGCCCCAAGCTATTTTGGGGTTCGAGGTACAACAACCCGCACGTAGAAGCGGTCGAGGCGGTCGCTTACTACCAGCCCAGGTTTGCGCTGGACTTCGCGAAACGGCTCATCGCCGATAAGCATGGAGAAAGTTCGGCCGTATGCAATATGGTGCGCAATGCAGCATATACATACGACCACGTCCATGAAGCATGTTCCCTCCTTTGGGTCGCGGGCCGCAGTGATGCCCGTGCGCTAAATCAGCAGTCGAGTCACGGCATCCGCATCCTGAAGGAAATGGCTACGTTTCAGTTGAACAAGTCGGTCGAGTACGTGCGTGAGGTCATTCGCTTCGCATTCGCGCTTCTGGAAAGGCCCACCTCTCTCAGCTCGGTTCATACGCCTTTCACCATCCTAGAGGGAGCGTTGGGTACTGAGATTGAGTCGACGAGTTATTCTCGCTTGACCTTAACTATCACCCGTCACCAGCTTTCTCTGAAGGCGGCAAAAATCGTTAGAGATGAGATAACTGAAGTGCTGCTCAAATATCTACGGGAAGGCCCGCCACGGCGAGCGTTTCTTGCAGCACAGACGATCGCTCAAGCCTTGCGCGGTCCAATGCATGGCGACGCCTCCGACAATGAATGGGCGCGTGAGCATCAGAGCCTCCTGCGGAAGCTTCAGGTGGTACTGCGGGAAGTATATATGCCGCCTGTAGTGCTGGTGCGACTCGCGCAGTCCATCTCTTGGCATGCCTTTTACGGTGGGGCTGAAACGTCTGGCGATGCGCGCGAAATCATGGCTTTGTTAAACCGAGATTTGAAGACTCGACTCATCCGGGCGCTTATCGACGGCTGGGGGGCGGAGACTTGGAAACTTAGTCAGTCGCTTAACCGCGAGGAGCATGAAAGCGACCGCATAATCCTGACGACTGAATTGATGGTTGCGATCCCTGATGTTGGAGGCCTGTTTGATGAGCTGAATGACTGTTTGCAGGAAATTGAGAGCATAACCCCCAATGGTTATGGCTCTCCCTTCCTGCTCATGAATCATCTACTCAGTTCCGTACCAGGTCTTGCGGTCGAATTGCTTCGCAGAAACAACGAGTGCCAAGTTGGTCATCTCGCCCCATATGTAGGCAAGGCTCTAAGTGTGGCTGTTGAAGCGGATCACTCGGAATTAGTAATAGACTATGTAGGCCGCTCGGAGGGCTCCACAGAGGTGTTGGCTCAGCTCGCTGAGGCATACGCAAGACTTGATCCGTCACGGTCCTACACCCCACAAGAAGTTGCCCTGTTTAAGCGCATCTTTGAGTCTAAAGATGCGAACGTACTGTACGTCGCATCTAGTCTGGCGCGCCAGGTGGCCGCCGGGAGCCCGGCTCTGGCAGTTGAGCTCATTTGCTCGGCAGATTTTGAAGTGAATACCGTGGCGACCCACGAAATGTTCATGTTGATCGCCGGCGGAACACCCATTCCGAAGGTTGATATCGACAGCAGACGAGGCGAGCTTTTGAATAAGCTTATAGTGATGAAGGCGCTTGATGACTACTGGGTTCAGTCCTTCCTCGCATCGTCAATCAAAGAAGATCCTTCAGCTGTCGTTGCGCTTGTTAAGACACGTCTTATCGAGGCGACGCGTCGAAATGATTGGTCTTATGAACCTCTAAGTAAAGAGCGCAACGAAAACTGCCTTAGTCTCATGAGTTTCGAGGCTGGGCCGCGTCTGATTAGAGAGCTTCTTGACTGGGCGCTCAATGAATTGGCAGATACTCGCGGGGCGCAGCGTTTTGGCGACGTAATCGCCGGCCTTTGCGGTGACTATGACGAGCTACTGCTTGATCTACTCCTTACGTGGATGTCATCGGGTTCGCAAGCACATGCCACGCTTGTAGCCAGAATACTGCGGGAAAGTCAGTCGACCTTTATCTATGATCATCCTAGGTTTATCCGCGACCTCCTCAACGCAGCAGAACTCATCGGTGAAGAAGCGCTAAATTCTATTCGCTCATCAATCGAGGCGTCAGTATATTCCGGTATTCGAGGGGGAGTGCCCGGTGAACCGTTCCCAGAGGATGTCCGGCAAGAGCAACACTGTGTGAAGATGCTCCAGTCGCTCAGCCGCGTAGAGCCCGCATTTGAGCTGTACGACGCACTACTCCAAAGCGCACGTGATGGCATAGCGCGTCAACGAAAGTCAAAGGAGGCTCTTGAGGTCGAAGATGACTAGCCTGAGCGATCAGGTGAGAGAAGGTTTAGGGCAGAATTAGGGCATACTCAGGGCCGCCGCAGGCCGCAATGCGCCCCGGGTACGATCCAAAAATGCCGCTTTTAATGGCTCGGAGCGGTCCTGAGGGACGCGCGAAGGGGTTCGAATCCCTATCCCAATATTCGATCGGTAACTCGGTAGTAAAGTTAAAATGGGGCAGATTTATTTTTTATGCGCACCTACATAGATAAATAAATCTGCCACCTTTTTCATAAGTTTAAGCGGTTTTTATTTCTTTTTTGCACGACGAACTCTACTATTTCTAAGTTCGTCGCCTTTTGCGGGTATTTCAAAAATAGCATCAAAGGTATGTTCGATAATCTCAATCGCTAAAGCCAGTTCGTTGTCCGAAGGCCGAGCGAGTTCATGTACGGCGTCATTTCCCATAAACCGATGTTCATGTAATACTGTGGCGCTTCTTTCAGTTAAGAAGCCTTTCTCATGTAGGCCGGAGATTTTTCCTTCGAGATTTGTTGAGCGTTTGACTTCTTGTGTTCCGTCTTTTTTTGTTATGATTTTAGGGCCGTCAATAACGCCAAGCGCAGCGCAAAGACCTTCAATTAGTGCTCTTAGTCCTGCTGCTGTTAATGTGTAAGAGTCATTGTTGTAGCAGTCAATAGATTCACGGTAGATTCGCCGGAGGTTGCTTGGAACTTCCCAGAATTCCTTTGCTGGTCGCGTGTTACCAGAACGTTTGGGGTAAAGGGTTACTCTTTCGCCGTCATCATATTCATCTTCCCCTATCTGATGCACGTCTTCAGAGAACCAACTAACCTGCCTGAATGATGATGTCATGCAGCCTTGGCATTGAACTACTTGATGAGAGCTTGCCCAATCAATAGAAAATCCATCTTCATAAGCTTCACTGGCAGAGTAATCGTATGAGGTTATGATCATGTGTCGAGTAGGACGGCCGCATTGGGAGCAATGCTCTTGGATGATGTTTCCTTTAACTTTATTTTCGTTGTGACTTTCTGTTATTTTTCCCAAGGTTATCTCCTAGATAGTTAACTATTAATAAAGCCAAGGAGCCCCCAAATTCCTGAGGGCGGCGACGGTCAGCTTTCTAACCTGGGATCAGTCTGCAATCAGCCTCGATTAGAAGCGACTGCACTACATCGTCAGGTGTCGTTTCGCATAGGAAAGCCAGCGTATCAGCCCATCTAACATAAGCTCCTCTGGGGTCCACCAGACGCGATTTTCTTCCGATCTCAAATTTATTAGCTTCATCCTTCTCCTCGAAGGGGACCGATAAATCTATACGTTTTGATATCCGTTACATCTCGGTTAAATACGCCCTTTGGAGGTATAAGCGGCGCAGGAATCTGACATTATAGCGCTATGCCATCATGCGTTTGGTGTTTTACTCAATTGGGCAAGGCGCGGGCGTTGACATTGGTCAATGCAGGGGTGACACGAAGAGGAGTCGACCGTTGTGACTGATCGCTTTTGGGGAATACGAAGGAAGGACGAGACAGCCGCCTCGCGAATTGAAGAGATCATCAAGTAAGGTGGCCTAAATTAAGCGACGATCGCTGAGATCCGTCACGAACCCCTGGGGATGGCGGCATGACAGCGCCTTCATTTTGATCTCAATGCAGCAGGAAGATATTCACCGGTGATGTAGAACGTATTTGCGCAGTCGGGGCACGAAAACTTCATCGAAGTCGACCCGCTCTGCCGCATTGCTTTCAGTACCGCGCGATGTCCTTTGTCGTAGCAATTTGTACAGCACAGATGAGCAGGTTCCGTCTTCTGGAACTCCTCTTTCAGAGCGTAAACTACCTTAGCTGGACCAACACCCAGCAACTCGTAGCGATCAAGTACATTTTGCCTGGCACTCATTTTTTTAAGTGCTTCTTCAAGCTCCGCAACTTGTTTGATCAATGCCATTTGTTCCAGCTGGCCCTGCATCATCTGTTGTTGCAGTTCCATCAACGTGCCGGTCAGATCCATTACCCGACCTCTCACCATATCTTCATCACGCAGAGTGATGAGACTTTTGGCAATATCGCCCGCCGTTTTTGCACTGGTGAACGCAGCAGCAACCCAGTCAATCATCTGTCATATCCCTTGAACTTAGTTGTCGTATGGTGCAAAGAGCTAGAAGGTGCGTAGCATGCGCCTTCCTATCGTCCTTGAAAATACAGCAACGCGCAGCCCGACAGTAATGTCCGCAGGCCTTTGGCGTGTAATCGATTAACCGATGTCCAATTTCTTCAATCGTGCCAGGCCTTGTTTGATATGGCCGGCGTTTTCACCCATGGTCCACAGTGCTCCACGGACATTTCCGCCCACTTCCTGCGCCCCTTGCTCCTCAACCAGGAGGGTCAACTCCATAATGGCCGCCTGCAAAGCCTCCTGATTTTCGTACAACCTTTCCAGTACATCCGACAGTGAATAATCACTAGGCATGACCTCGACTCCTTTCAAGAAAAACACAAGCATAGTACCGGCAGTGCCGGTGTCAGGCAGTAATTTCAGCTTGCTTAGAAATTGCTACAAAGCGAAGAAGTCGCAGCGGATTAGCCCGTCTGGCTGGGCGTTGGAGGACTGGTAGACCCAATCCATCATGGGTGCCACACTGAAGCGCCGAGACGGCTCAGGCGTTGGTTTTACTGGGGCAAAGCTCTGATTCTGGACCATTTTACTCAACGTGTTTTCGGCGTGCTTTTGGGCGTTTTCAGGGATTTTCAGGACCTGGTGGGTACGATGTACCAATTCGAAACCGATGCGTACCAATTTCGGTCATGGCAGTTGTCAGGACACAATAACTGGCAGATGGGAGCTATGCGCCACACCGCGCAGCACCGCCCCGCATCAGACGGAATGAGTGCCAGTCTACCAAGAGAGCGAGATTTCCGCCCCGGAAACGGACCATGCGAGCGTGAATCAGAACTGGATGAGTGGGCGATCATGCGGGCGAGGTCGCTGCAGTCGAGTACATCGATGGCTGCACTCACGCTCAGTCTTGGTTGCGCTGGGAAGAGTGAATGGCATTCTCGGCGTAGAGTGGGGCGCTGCCCCCCATCTATGACGAACGATGTGTGATCTGGCTTAATGATTCTGGACACTTCTAAAGGGCGGTAATCTACGCCCAGCGACGAGGTGTGATATGACCAGACGATATTTTTCGACAGATTTCAAACGGGATGCGGCTTGCCTGGTTTTGGATAAAGACTATTCGGTGAGTGAAGCCTGCGAAGCAATGGGTGTGGGCCCTACGGCTCTGCGCCGCTGGGTTGAGCAGTTGCGTGCGGAGCGCAGCGGCAAGACGCCTGAGAAGTCCAAGGCCATGACTGTTGACCAACAACGCATCCAGGAACTGGAAGCAACAATTCGACGGATTGAGCGCGAGAAGGAAATTTTAAAAAAGGCTACAGCTCTCTTGATGTCGGATTCCCTCGATCGGTAAGGCTGGTCGAGGAGTTAAGCGAGCAATATTCAAGATCCGAGTTGTGCGTTGTATTTGGAATCAACCGCAGCAGTTATTACGAGCGTCTGAAACAGCGGACAAAAGTGGATGTCGAGCGCGATCGCCTTAAGATCAAGGCTGCTGAATTACATGAGCAAAGTCGTGGATCAATGGGCGCGCGCAGCCTGGCAAAGGCGCTGTGTAACGAAAAGGAGTCGGTAGGTCGTTACATGGCTCGTAGCCTGATGCGCGAGATCGGATTGAAGAGCCAGCAACGGCGCAGGCATCGTTACAAACCTAGCGGCGCGGAGGCTCAATACGCTCCTAATCATTTGGAGCGTAAGTTCAACGTCGAGGCCCCCAATCAAGTGTGGTGTGGTGACGTGACTTACATTTGGGCCGGTACTTACTGGGTTTATCTGGCTGCTGTACTTGATCTGCATGCCCGGCGCATCGTCGGCTGGGCGATGTCCAGAAGTCCGGATTCAGCTCTGACCTGTCGAGCGTTAAAGATGGCTTTCGAGTCGCTAGGACGCCCTGAAAACTTGATGTTCCATTCGGATCAGGGCTGTCATTACAGCAGCAAAATGTTCCGTGAAGCGCTATCGCAGATGCGCATAAAACAAAGCATGAATCGACGAGGAAACTGCTGGGATAACGCCCCAATGGAGCGTTTCTTTGGCAGTTTGAAATCTGAATGGATACCCAAGGCTGGCTACCGAAACGAAGACGAGGCCAGTACCGATGTATTGCGCTACCTGACCCATTATTACAATCGAATCAGGCTGTACAGCCACAACGGATATCGGACTCCGGTAGCAATGGAAGCCTTGGCAGCATGAGAAATGACCTAAACCCTATAACCGTGTCCAGTATCGTTTGACCAGATCATTGGCCGACCTAATTTCATGAGGGCTCACGACTAACTCATGGTCGGAAAGGGTCAGGTTCGCCAGTGCATTGTTTCAATCGAGCAATAACGTCCGGGCCGGTTTTAGCAATATCGACCCTGCCTGTTGCATCCAAATAGATGTCAATAGTTCGGCCCCATTTGGGGCTGATGTTGATGCACCTCTGAAAACCTTTATCAGTCCACCAATCAAACATCATGAAAAAGTCGTCATCAGGGAATAGGTAGCCGAACTCAACGGCTGAGCCACCATGCTTGATATCGCCTCTATGAATCCTGTCCTGAGTATTCCAAACGTAGTGAAATTCTTCCTCACTGTTCAGGGAAAATTTCACCGCTACAACTGGGGAGCAGAAGTACCAGAAAAAAAGGACGATGAGCGGCAGAAGGATCCACCGTACATACCGGCGTCCGACTTTATTTGCATCCATGTGGCTTGATACCTTTTTCCATCCCTAGGTTGTATTGTCAGTACCAATTCCAAGATCATTTTAATGTTAACCCCGGCGGGGGGTGGGTCAGTAAAAAGCTGGGCAGGGGCATGGAGTATTCGTTCAGAAGATTGTTCTGCCTATGATGTATATGCTGAGATGAAGGTGGAAACTATCTCTTCTTGCATAGTTCAAGCTCCTCTTGGTTATGCAGCTCAGTAGTCACCCCGAGCCGATATTTGCAGTACTGAATAACCAGCTGCCGCTCTTTCTCGCTTAACTCACCTATGGTTTTGTCATCTGATTCATAAGCGAAAATATTCTCGAATTTCAATTGAAATGTCGGACTTTTCTTGATGAAGAACACTTTTTCTGGATAAGCGTCCTCCATCTTTTCATAGAAGCCGACGTAAAGGACAACGGCACAGATAATTGTGGAGATGATAAGAAGCGATTTCATGACGAAGGCGGTCGCAAGAGTTTGGTTTTGATTCGAAGGTTTTTTACCAGTTCCATGCCAATATTGCCTGGACAAATCTTCCCTTCGCCGGCTTGCATTGGGAATTCACGATGTCCTCCTAACGTTGTCACCCTGAAAACACTGGTCAGGGCCTGAATCAACTTCAGAAGAGTGTCAATCTGAATGGCAGGAATTTTCTGATCCATATTGCCATTGAAGGTTTCAAGAGCCTGACGGGCAAAAGCCACCATGTCTCCACCTTCTTCGGCAGTCGTCAGGTTCTCCAGCAAAACGATCCCAATTACACCAGTGTTGTAGTTATGTACGCTTGAGCCTTTGAATCGTATGTCACGTCCTTCAAAGACTTTCCCCGTGCAGTCGATACCATAGTGATAACCGATGTCATCAAACTTGGCTTGATGCTCACTTTGGATTGCCCGCATTTGTCCTGCCCCAGCACCGCAACCCATACTCCGGCCGGCATGGTGAAGGGCGATCATTGAGTAGTCCCAATCATCGACCATTTCGCCTTTTGCTTTATGTGCTCCCCAAGAGGATCTTTCCACAAATTCGCATTTGTTTTTGTGGAGAAGCCTGATTATCGCTTCCCTTGTTGCAGCTCTATCATTGACCGTGATAGTCGTGGGGACAATCGGCGCGCCTGGTTTGATTTCCGCTGCTTTTGCTTCAGTAGTAAATTGTTCGGCCATAGTGTTCAATCCGTGAGTTCGCTGAGCGACCGAGCTGGTGAGATGAAGTCGATGGTAATTGAAATAGCAGCATCTTTTGTTGGGGTCTTAACGGTCGCTGCTCCTGCACTATCGGTAACACCGGTAATCTTTTGACCATTAACGATTGCGCTGAAATTCCTTCCTGCCAAGGGCTGGCCTGTTTCGCTGTCAACGATGCTGAAGGTGTGCCCATAAGTTTTCTGCAGCAATAGGGGAAGCGGGGCAGTAAATGGTGCCGGACTATGCGAGTCACCAATAATCACGGTGCCCGAGCCGCCGATGACGATGTCTCCATGGGTGCCTACCGTACCTACCAAGGCAGCATTCTTACCGTTGATAAATACAGTCGAGGACACTGCTGACGCCAAAGCGCTGCCGCAGGTGCAAGTATCGCCTTTGGTCGCGGCTGCAAGACCGTCGAAGAAAACATCGGGAGACCCGGACGCGATAGCTTTCGGACCGTGTCCCGGGATAGGGCAATTGGTGGGATCGGTAATACGAGCTGCTGGCTTTGCCATGTTTGACTTCCTGTCTACGATTTTGCCAAGTGGAACTGTATCAGACTCGATTTGAACTTTGGCTCGGGGTTTTTAAACGGTTACGCGGGCGCTTGTTTAAATCTGACTAGTGAAAGTCATCCGAAGCCTACGTTGTCTTGCGCCTCCCCCTACACCTAAGACAGAATCCGCCGGCTTGTGCGTCTAGCCTGCGGGTTCTATCGTCCCTGGGTCACTGAAATCAGTGATCGGGTTTGGTAGCCCGCTTCGTGTCTAGATGCATTGCGTCACCTGATTCAGGCCGCTTCTCAGCGCTCGATATCATGGTGGTCATGCGTGGGGTCCATTCGTGGGCGCCGGGTTCTAGTGCGACCGGTCTACCAACCCGCGTATGGCCGCCACCCTTCGTTTGGTAGCGAGGGTGATGGCTTCTTTTGGTAATCGCGCTAGAGGTTTCATCCATGTTTAAAGTCACGCCCAACCCGCCGGACACCAATCCCGCATCCCCCTACAAATCCCCAGACTCAAAAAAACTCCACGACGCCGCCGAGCGTGCGCTGGATTATTACCTGCCCCCCGCCAGTCGCATCAAAGCCTCCACCAACCAGCCCGAACGCATGTTCCTCGCCAACCCTGCGTACGACAGCGAATCCCTGTTGGCCAATGCCAGCGAATCGCTGGGTTCGGCCAGCACCATGCTCAACGACTTCGCAGCGTTATTGGAAAACTCGCAGCGCAAGACGTTGTTGGGCATTGCCCAAGTGGTGATGCTGGGAGAGATCGCAGTGAATCAGGCGTTGGACAAAGTCGAAGTGAAGGCTTGAAGCGAACCTCGCGGTGACGGAGCGGTTATCCGTCACCGCGAGGCTAAATGGCTAGTTGAACATTTGCTGTCACCGCTGCACGACAAGTAACGGCTACTGTGCAGGCACAGCAATCCACTCACTCAACATCTGCTGATATTTCCCGGTGACCTTGCTTAAATGCAGCCACTGATCGACATACAGTTTCCAACTGATGTCATCACGGGGCAGCAGGTACGCCTTTTCACCATATTGCATGTACTGATGCGGATTCACCGCGCACAAGCCGGGTTTGAGTTTCTGCTGATACAGCGCTTCCGAGGCGTCGGTGATCATCACGTCGGCTTTGTTGTCGAGCAGTTGCTGGAAGATCGTCACATTGTCGTGCAGGGCCAGTTGCGCTTTGGGCAGGAAGGCGTGGACGAAGGCTTCGTTGGTGCCGCCGGCTGGTTCGACCAGACGCACGTTGGGCTGGTTGATCTGGTCGATGGTCTGGTATTTGGACTGGTCGGCGCAGCGCACCAGCGGGATTTTGCCGTCGGTGTCGAGGGTGTTGCTGAAGTAAGCCTTTTTTTGCCGTTCAAGCGTGACCGAGATGCCGCCCATGCCGATGTCGCATTTGCCGGCCTGCATGTCGGGCATCAGGGTTTTCCAGGTGGTCTGCACCCATTGCACTTTGACGCCGAGGCTGTCGGCCAGGGAGCGGGCCATGCTGATGTCGATGCCTTCGAAGTCGCCATCGCTGCGTTTGAAGGTATAGGGCTTGTAGTCGCCGGTGGTGCAGACGCGCAGTTGGCCTTGTTGCTGGATGCTGTCGAGGTGGGAAGTGCTTGGTCCGGCGTGAGCGCTGGCAGCCAGGGTCAGCAGGCCGCAGAGGATCATCGTGCTTTTTGGAGTTGTCATGAAATCCGTCTTGTTCAAGGGGCGGTGGGCCAGTCTAGTGAATGGTTCCTCCGCGTGTCATCCCAATGGTTTTCAATCGAGGAGTTTCTACACGTGCAGAGTCTTGTGGTGGTGAAGTGATCGGTGTCAAAACTGCTGAATGAACTGTCTCCCAATTGAGCAAATGTTCCGCCCTTTGTTGCCATGTAAGTCCGCGAGTCATCGCGGGCCGCAACGGTTTTCGCGTTACCTTGCTGTGACGGGTTGCTATACAGAAAGGGGTATAGCGAGGCAATTCGTACAAATTCAGATAGCGCAGGTCGCTACTGCATAAAAGCAGAATGTCTCCGAATGAAAACAGTGGAAACGCGGTAACTTCGACCTTTTTCTTTTCGTTGAGCCGAGTCCGCCATTGCCGGTTGTCCACGTCTCCAAGACTGATCTCTTCGTCGAGAATAAAGCGTGCCGGACCTTGCTGACGTATCGCCAGATTCCCAGCCGCAGCGTATGTAATGGTTGGCATGGCGCCGGGCGACAGGAGCAGAAACGCAGCGAAGAGCACCAATGCCGCCACGGCTCCATACGCGATGCGCGCAAGGAAGTGACCTTTACTGATGTAAAAGATGAAAACGGGAACCAGACTCAGGATGAGTGTGCCGAGAGAAAACAGGCCAATAATTGTCACGGCTTTAGCGTTATCTTCCCCAACGTAAGTAGAGAGGATCAGCAAAGTTGGCAGTGAAGCAAACAAAACTGCGAGCCCGATGACACCCCCCACAAACAAGCGAAAGCCATTTTTCTTCCACCTGTTCAAGTGCCTTGTGTTTTCATCGACAATGGCTCGAAATTGTCTGAAAAAGAACAATGCAAAGTAGGCGGTCAGTGTGAGGAAAAAGATCATTCCTACTGAAATTCCGGCACTGAAAGTGTGCGGGTAGATAAACAACAAAATAATGAACACACAGAAACCGATGCACAGGGGAAGCAGCAACCAAGCGGCGACCCGACTGTGCTTTTCCGGCACTTTGTCAAACATTGATACGGTGACGCCATAGAACCAGGCGCTGGCGAAAAGTACACCCAGGTAGCCGACCATTATCAGTACGATCAATAGCAACCAGAGCGCTAGCGCAGCTTTTGCATCAATGGCCGCTAGAAACAAGTCTGTGCGGCCAATTGCACGCGTGTAAATGTACAAGCCAAGGATAGCCATGCCTGCACCCAGGAAACCCAGGGTAACGGTTATCTGACTCCAGTAATCAAGAACGTGTTTGAAATTACGTTTGAAAAAAAGCGAGAAAGTCGGGGCAGTTGAAGCATCCATGTAATCAGAGATTCCATTCATTGGTTGTGAGTCTAAAAAGCGGCCGGCCTTCGTCAGAAGGCTGGCCATATCAGCGGGGCGGGTATCGCACTCACGAAAAGCGAGGAGCTAGAGTCCCAACCCCTCCTGGACCACTTGCAGCAGATTATTTTCGGTCAAGGCAATGGCATCCAGCTCCTGACCTGTTTCAACTGTCTGCAACCACCAGTGGCTTTCGTGGTGGTCGTCTACGGTGCGCAGCAGGTAGGTGTTCCGGTCTTCCAGCGTAATCTGCACGCGCCCGGCGCCATCCTCGGTAAACCGCGCAATCGGATCGAACGTCAGGCTGTGATGGTTGGCCTCGATCACCAATTGGTCGATGGCGTAGTCGTGGCTTTCGCCGTCCGGCGAACTTTCGCAAACGTGCGTAGGATTTCGCCGAATCTTCAGTCCTACTTCGGTGACTGGCTGTAGCCAGGTGCCGATGCGGTGGTACAAGTCGTACACCTGAGCAGGCCAGCAATCGATTTCCAGCACCGCATCAGCCTGGGTATGCCGTGTCTGCTTGAGTCTGGCGGCGAGTTCGTCTGCTTTACTCATGTCGGTTCCCTTGTTGGATGTCTGCCTGTTCAGCGTAGACCTTTGAACGATGCAGGGCCTTGCCTTGCGTCACGCGCTTGCAATACAAGCGTGTCGAAATCAGCACTGGCCAAGTCTGGCCAACAACGAAAACCACGGACGCAGGCGTCCCAAGGAACGGGTTAATGAAAAAGCTTTTTACAATTCTGGCGCTGATCGCGCTGACGGCCGGTAGCATCGGCACGAGTTCGGCGCGTCAGCCGGCATCGCACAGGGCGCAGGCGGAATCGGTGGCGGGGGTGTTCGACTATTACCTGCTGGCGTTGTCCTGGTCACCGACCTTTTGTCTGACGCACAAGGACGACGCGCAGTGCACCGGCAAGGGTTATGGTTTTGTCTTGCACGGTTTATGGCCGCAATATGCCAAGGGCGGCTGGCCGCAATCGTGCCCGCCGCTGACCGCACTGTCGGCGGCGGAAACCAATAAGGGCCTGACGCTGTTTCCTACGAAAAAACTCCTCGATCACGAATGGTCCAAGCACGGCACCTGCAGTGGTCTTGGTGCGATGGGCTATCTGGACAAGTCCGATCAGGCCTTGGGCGCGGTGAAGATTCCGCAGGCGTTGCAGCCGTTCGGTTCGACGTCGTACTACTTCGAAGCGCAGGAGATTGTCGATCTGTTTCGCAAGGCCAATCCGGGTATTCCCGAGGACGGAATTGCAGTGGTTTGCAGCGGCCCGCAGCTGTCGGAAGTGCGGGTGTGCATGGACAAGGATTTGCAGTTCGGCGCGTGTGGCAAAGGGGTGAAGACTCAGTGCCGGGCGGGGGATATCCGGGTGCCGCCGGCGCGGTGAGACATCCGTAATGAGCCAGGAAAAACAGGCGCTCCCGTGAGCGCCTGTTTTTTTAACTGAGGATTTGAAGGGGAGGGCAAATTCGCGCATGCTGCGCGCCTCAAAGGATCTGTACGACACGTCGCAAGGAGCTGTTCATGAGCGGAAAACCCGCTGCCCGCGTCACCGACCCCACCGCCTGCCCGTTGCCGGGACACGGCACCAATCCGATCGTCAGCGGCTCGCCGAATGTCAATTTTGACGGTCTGGCGGCTGCGCGCATGACCGACAAGTCCGCTTGCGGCAGCGCAATCAGCGGCGCTGTATCTGGCACCGTATTCATCAATGGCTTGAACGCGGCGACGCTGGACAGCACCGGTGGCCACGGCAATGTCGTCATCGGCGGTTCTGGCACGGTGATCATTGGCGACACCGTAGTCGTGGCGCCTTTCAGTGGTCTGCTGCCGATGCCGGTGCACTTCACCGACAAGTTGAAACTGGTCAACGATGTTACCGGTGAACCGATGCCCAACCATCCCTACATGATCCAGCGCGCCGATGGGCGCATGGAACATGGCGTGTCTGATGCCAACGGGTTTACCCATGAGGTCAGTTCGCACCTGCCTGAAACCATCAAGCTGTTTCTGGAGGAGTGAGGCATGACGGCTGAGACGGTAACGTGCGCGAAGGGCAACACTTACAGGCTGCACAAGGAGCATACGCTGACCGACAAGAAGGATGTCAGTGCCAAGCCTGTGCCGGTGGAAAGTACCAAGGCGATCGTGCTTTTTATTGGTGGGGCTGGGGATAAGGAGAGTTATTACTTTTCAGGGCCTTTCGAAAACGTCAGCGATGCTAAAACCGTTTTCGATAAGCGAAATGACGCGTTGGAGAAGGCGGGGAAGTATAAGTCCAAGTGGCTTGGTTATAACGAAGTGCGAGGGAAGAAGGACATTCAGAAAAATGTGCTTAGTTTGATTCCCTATAAATCCTGCCCCATCTTCATCGTCGGTCACAGTCTGGGCGGCTGGAATGGTGCGCATCTGTCCAGTGTCATGTCCGGGTGGGGCTACGAAATCAAGATGCTGGTAACGCTCGACCCAGTGGGGGAAGGCACGCTGGTCTGGCTAGGGTCCGACATTTATGGAGACAAGCCAACGCCGGTAGCTAATTACTGGATCAACATAAAGGCTGTGCCATCGAGGCCTGATCAATCCGACTCAGTAGCTGATTTCGGAGAAAAATGGCAGATCAATAGCGGGCCAGATATCAATGTGAATATGAATACGAACCACGCTAATGCTTCAGCGATGTTCTTGTCGCCCATCGCCCAAGGACGGTCAGTGAGTGACCTTATGTACGATGCAATCAACAAGGAAACCTGTTGAATGAAGAAGTTGTCGGTTGGGCTCATGCTCATTTTCTGTACCTCTTGCGCCAAGGATCACAGTGTTCCTCCCGCAAACCTGAACTTTCATACTTTAGAAAGGGAGGGCAATAGCTCCCTTTACGCTTTTTATTATGGCTCTGACGTAGATCTATTGGATTTATTCAACAGGGGCAAAAGGGTAGGTGCCGCTTCGACAATGCTGAAGTGCGCACTGGGTGAAGACGAGGATTTTTCGATTACTAACCGGTTCAGGTATTCCGCATACGGTTTAATCGACGAAGATGCGTCGAACAAAGCACGGGGCAGATTCAACTATGTAACAAGTGCCTTTTTAAGCCAAACCCAAGATAACGGCAGCACGCAGGACAATCTTTCAGTACCGGAACTCAACGACCTGCTATCCCGCAAAAAAAACATACCCTGCAAAGTCGTCATCACCGCCTTCGGCTACAAACCCTACTACTCAAACATCATGAACATCCCCACCGCCGACCTGCTCCGGGAAATCAACAAACCCCAATAACCCCCCGGGGGGACTTAGGCAAATCCCCCCGCATCCACCCCCAACTCCCCACGCAAAAACTCCACCAACCCTCGCTGCAGCCCGCTCAAAACCCCCTCACGACTAACCAGCGCCAGTTCCGTCGGCGCCAACTCAGGCATATCCGTACACACCTCATGCTCTGGCAAGACCGCCGAAACCGGCAGCACCGAAATCCCCAACCCGGACGCCACCGCCGCTTGAATCCCGGTCAGGCTGTGACTGCCGAATGCCACCCGCCACGGTCGCTGCGCCACGTCGAGCAAGCGAATAGCCCGTTGCCGGTACAGGCAGCCCTGCGGAAACAGCGCCAGCGGCAGCACCCCGTCGCAGGTGTTGACCTCAGCGCCTTTGACCCACACCAGCCGCTCCGGCCAAGTGGCCCATGCCGGGCCGCTGTCGGGTTCGCGCTTGACCAAGGCGATATCAATGTCGCCGGCGTCGAGGCGTTGGCGCAGGTCGAGGCTCATGCCACTGATGGTTTCCAGGCGCGCTTGCGGGTGGTTGCGGGTGAAACCGGCGAGGATCAGCGCCATGCGCCGGGCGTCGAAGTCTTCCGGCATGCCGATGCGCAGCACTTCAAGGTCGACGTCACTGGCCAGCGCTTGCGTGGCTTCGGCGGACAGCGCCAGCAACCGCCGCGCATAGTGCATCAGCAATTCGCCGTGCTCGGTGACGGCAACGTTTAATCCGGTTCGGTCACGCAACAGCAGCGGGTGGCCGACCAGATCTTCGAGTTTGCGCACCTGCTGGCTGACCGTCGATTGCGTGCGGTGCACACGCTCGGCTGCGCGGGTGAAGCTGCCTTCGTCGACCACGCAGACGAAGGTTTTCAGCAGTTCCAGATCCAGCATGGCGGCGCTCCACGTAGTGGTTTTTCGAATGACAATCGCATGTTTATTTAATTTCACACTATCACCGCGCGCTCATAAGCTGAAGTCCTCACTCTGGAGGAATCGACCGATGACCTTGAACAACACGCCGCGCCCGCAATGGCTGACCTTCGATTGCTACGGCACGCTGATTCAGTGGGACGAAGGCCTGAAAACCGTTGTCGAAAAAATTCTCAGCGACAAGGGCGATCACGCCATCGACGCCGATAAGCTGATCGAAGTCTACGACCGTCACGAGCACCGTCTCGAACAAACGCCGCCGCACCGTTGCTTTCGTGAGCTGAGCACGCTGGGCCTGCAACTGGCCCTGGAAGAATTGGGCTTGCCGAGCCTGCCTGAAGACAGTCAGCGCCTGGCGGCCGCCATCCCGGACATGCCGCCATTTGCCGAAGTGCTCGACACCCTCGCGCAACTCAAAGCCATGGATTTCAAGCTGTGCATCGTCTCCAACACCGACGACGACATCATTGCCGGCAACGTCGCGCAACTCGGCGGCCGTATCGACCGGGTGATCACCGCGCAACAGGCCGGTGCCTACAAACCGGCGCCACGGCTGTTCGACTACGCTCATGAGCAATTGGGCGTGACCCGGGATGAAGTGGTGCACATCTGCGCCAGCCCCATGCTTGATCACACAGCGGCGCGGGACATGGGCTTTCGTTGCGTGTGGATCGATCGCGGCACCGGGCGTCAGTTGTTGCCGGACTATCGTCCCGACGCGATTCTGCCGAGCCTCGACCGAGTGCTGCCGCTGTTCAAGTCCCTCGGCTGGACCTAAGGAGAATCGCCATGGCGCACACCTTGAGCGGCACCGCCAAAACCAGACCCACCTCGATGCTGAACCTTGCAACCGAGGCGATCATCACTGCCCGCAACGAACTCGCCGCGTGCTTTCAACTGGCCGCGCTGCATGGCCTGGAGGAGGGCATCTGCAATCACTTTTCGGCGATGCTACCGGGGCATGACGATCTGTTTCTGGTCAATCCGTACGGCTACGCTTTCTCGGAAGTGACGGCGCAGAATCTGCTCGTCTGCGACTTCGAGGGCCACGTGGTCGAGGGCGATGGCGAGCCCGAAGCGACTGCGTTCTATATTCACGCGCGGTTGCACAAACAACTGCCACGGGTAAAAGTCGCCTTTCACACGCACATGCCGCACGCCACGGCGTTGTGCCTGCTGCAAGGCCCGCCGCTGCTGTGGCTGGGGCAGACCGCGCTGAAATTCTATGGGCGCACGGCGGTGGACGAGGATTACAACGGCCTCGCGCTGGACGCATCCGAAGGCGATCGCATCGCCAGCGTCATGGGCGACGCCGACATTCTTTTTCTGAAAAACCACGGTGTGATCGTTACCGCGCCGACTATCGCCGAAGCCTGGGATGATCTGTATTACCTGGAGCGCGCCGCGCAGGTGCAGCTGCTGGCCATGGCTACCCAGCGCGAATTGAAACCGGTGCCCCACGCCATTGCACAGCGCGCCTATGAACAAATGCGTGAAGGCGATGCGCAAAGTGCCCGCGCGCACTTGGTCAGCGCGATGCGGCGGCTGGACCTGCACAACTGATTAACCGTAAAGCAGCAATCGAAAATAAATCGACGATCAGCGATCATCCAAACTCGCGAGGCGCCGATAACTGGGCGGGGGGCGGGCGTTTGCCCGGTACATCCCGGTGGGCTACGCTCACACATACAAGGGTTTCGGGCTCGCGCCCCTGTCGTACCTGCCCAGGACATGCTTTTGCTAATCCCCAATCCCGATCCGCATCACGCTCCCGGCACGCTCAAGCGGTTGCCGCTTCGCAAAGCCGCAGTGCTGTTTATTGTCGCGGTGAGCCTGTGCCTGTGCGGCCTGCTTTATCTGCAACTGGAGCAATCGCGGCGTCAGGATCTGGCGGCGGCGAAGATGGCTTCGAGCAACCTGACCCGGGCCATGGCCCAGCAGGCCGAAGACACCGTGCGGGCAGCGGATCTGGTGATGACCAGCCTGGTCGACTGGATTCAGGACGATGGTTACGGAGCGGCGCAGAGACCTCGGTTGCAGAGGATCTTCGCCCGCCGCGCGCAGCAGCTGGATCAGTTGCACGGCATCTTTCTGTTCGATCGCGAGGGGCAGTGGGTCATCACTTCGTTCGCCAATCTGCCCCGTGGCAAGGGCGTGGCGGATCGCGAATATTTCAAGTTTCATCAGCAGAATGCCTCGACCGTGGCGCACATCGGCCCGGCGATTCGCAGCCGTGAAAATGGCGAGTGGATCATCCCGATCTCCAGACGCGTCAGCGACCACGCCGGCAATTTCCAGGGCGTGCTGATGGCCGGCATCCGCATGTCGTACTTCGATCAGTTCTTCAAGAGTTTCAGCCTTGATGACAGCGGCATCATGTTCATGGCGTTGACCGACGGCACCTTGCTGGCGCGACGGCCCTTCGATGAGTCGCTGATCAATACCTCGGTGGCCCACGGCGAGATCTATCAAACCCTGTTGCCCAACGCTAACGCGGGCACGGCGATGCTCAATTCCGTGGTCGACGGTGTGACCCGCTTGTATGGCTATCGACAGCTCGCCTCGTATCCGCTGGTGGTTTCTGCCGCGACTTCACAAGACACGATTCTGCAGGGCTGGTATGACCGCGCCTTCCAGTCCAGCGTGATTGTCGCGCTGGTGATTCTCGGGATTGGCCTGTTCGGCTGGGTGTTCATTCATCAGGTGCGCGACGGCGAGCGCATCGAGAAAAACCTGCGCAAGGCACAACTGGCGCTGGAGCAGATCGCCACCCACGACAGCCTCACCGGGTTGGCCAATCGCCGCTTGTTCGAGCGGTCGTTGGAGATTGAATTTGCTCGTGGCGCGCGCCAGGTCAGCCCGGTCAGTCTGATCATGCTCGATATCGATTTTTTCAAGCGCTACAACGACGCTTACGGCCATGTCGCCGGCGATCAATGCCTGGCGCAGGTGGCACAAGTGGTGAAGACCTGCTGCCAGCGCAAGTCGGACCTGGCGGTGCGATACGGCGGCGAGGAGTTCGCCGTGCTGTTGCCGGACACCGATATCAACGGCGCGCTGGCAATCGCCGGGCAAATTCGTCGCAGTGTTATCGACAAGCACATCATTCATAGTGGTTCGCCGACCGGTTATCTCACTGTGAGCCTGGGCTGTTATTCATTTATTCCGCACGGCAACGACAGTCCGCAGGTGTTTATCCAGCGTGCGGACGCGGCGCTGTATCAGGCGAAAAATGCCGGGCGAAATCGGGCGGCAGTGTTCGCGCCGGAAGAGGGATTTGCCGAACTGATGCGTTCGGATCGCTGATTCTTTCAGTTCACATAAATAGAAAGTGGGAGCGAGCCTGCTCGCGAAGAGGGCATGTCAGTCACAATATTTGTTGACTGATACACCGCTTTCGCGAGCAGGCTCGCTCCCACAGTGGTCCTGACGTGTTCAGGACTATCTGGGATGGCTCTTGTTCGTTCAGCCGCCCGTGCCACCGCCCGCGCCACCTGTGCCGCCGCCGGCCGAACCGGTGCCGCCACCCGCGCCGGAACCCGAACCGCTGGCGCCGCCATTGGTGCCCGTGCCGGTGCCCATGCCCGAACCAGTGCCAGTGCCGTTATTGGTGCCGCTGGAGCCGCTGCCGCCCGATGGCGAGCCCGGGGTATTGTCTGGCGGCATGGTCGAGGTGCTGGCGCCGCCGGACTTGGTGCCCGTCGCGTCGGTGCTGTCATTGGCGGCGAAGCTGGCGGCGGATGCCGTGGCCAGCAGGCCGGCCAATACCAACGAAGTGATTTTGCGCGTCATCATGGTACGTCTCCTGATAAAGGGGATTACCTGATATTGGTCTTGCGCACCGAAGCCTTGGTGCCGGTCGAGTGACGAGCGGTCAGTCGCTGCGCCCAGTGGCCTACCGTTCTTCTGCAATATTGGCTATTTGCCGAACCATCCCCGGGGACTAACGTAGCCGCACATTCAATCGCTACCCCGGAGCCCAACATGCAACCTCGTGCCGATTTCTACACCGCTTCCCCCGATGCCTTGAAAGCGATGATGGCGCTGGAAAATGCCGTCTCGAAACTACCGCTGGAAAAGAGCCTGATCGAACTGGTCAAGCTGCGCGCCTCGCAGATCAACGGCTGCGCCTTCTGTATCGATATGCACACCGCCGACGCCATCAAGGACGGCGAAACCCCGCGTCGCCTGTTCGCCGTGACGGCTTGGCGGGAAGCGCCGTTCTTCAGCGAGCGTGAACGTGCCGCGCTGCTGTGGACCGAGTCGCTGACGCAACTGAGCCTGACCCACGCGCCCGACGAAGACTATGACGTGGTCGCTGCGCAATTCTCGCCGAAGGAACTGGTTGACCTGACCGTGGCAATCAACACCATCAACGGCTGGAATCGCCTGGCAGTGGGCTTCCGCAAACTGCCGCAGGCTTGAGGCCTTCAAGCCAATCCCTTGTGGGAGCGAGCCTGCTCGCGAAGGCGCCGTGTCAGTCACCATCATCGTTGCTGACATACCGCATTCGCGAGCAGGCTCGCTCCCACAGGGACCTATTCAATGCCCATCTGAACTCGACGCCGCCGTTCGTTGCACCTTGCGCATCAAGGACACCATTACACCGCGCATTGCTTTGTCTTAATAGGAAGCATTACTATTCACGCCCCTTTCCTCACCACGCCGCCCATCCCCCATGCGCTCCCGCAGATCCGGCTTTTTCGAGCACTACGAAGAGTTGATCGGCACCTGGACTCGTCGCTTGCGCAATCGCGCGCAGGCCGAGGATCTGGCGCACGACACCTTTGTGCGGGTGCTTGAGGCGGATTCGGCGGCGGTGCAGCAGCCGCGCGCGTATTTGCACCAGACCGCGCGCAATATCGCGGTCGATGGGTATCGGCGTGAGGACCGGCGCGGCGCCATGGAGTCGGAGGCGGTCGATGACAGTGCGTCGTCAGCGGGCGATCCGGAGCATTACATGCACGCGATTCAGTTGGCCGACTCCATCGAACGCGCGCTCACCGAATTGCCGCTCAACTGCCGCAAGATCTTCGTCTGGCAGAAGATCGAAGGCCTGACGCAGGCAGAAATTGCCGAGCGCCTCGGGCTGTCCAAGAACATGGTCGAAAAGTATATGATCCGCACCCTGCGGCATCTGCGTGAGCGGCTGGATGGGTTGCAATCATGATGCCGTGTGACATCGAAAGGATCGCAGCCTTCGGCAGCTCCTACAGAGGGTCGTGCCGAATCTCAACCTCAGCCGGACAGGACATTCCATGATGGAGACGGGTGATTGCGCCTGTGGGCAAGCGGCGGTGCGTGATGAGGCGGCTGCCTGGTTCGTGCGCTTGCAGGAGCCGGATGTCAGCGTCGCAGAACAGCAGCGCTTCGACGCCTGGCTGGCTGAGCATCCGCAACACCGCGAAGAATTCCAGTTGCTGCAAGGACTGTGGACGGCGGCTGATTTGCTGCCGGCCTCACGTCTTCAAGCGCTGGTCGAAACTCCGCCGGCTCGCCGTGAACGCCGTCCTTTACTGCGTTACGCCGTCGCCGCGAGTGTCTTGGCTGTAGCGCTGGGGCTTGGCCTGTTCAGTGGTTTGAATCATCCGGGCGGTTACAGCGCCGAGTACGTTACGGCGCTGGGCGAGCGCAGACATGTGGCGTTACCCGATGGCTCAGTGATCGACATGAACAGTCGCAGCCACTTGCAGGTGCGTTACGAGCAGCATCGACGCGTCATCGAATTGAGCGCCGGCGAGGCGCTGTTCAGCGTTGAACACGACGCCTCGCGTCCGTTCATTGTCGAAGCCGGCAGCGGCAAGGTCACCGTCACCGGTACGCGTTTCGATGTCCGCCGCGATGCCACGCAAACCCGCGTGGCGGTGGAGCAGGGCACGGTGAAGGTGCAGGGCAGTGATGCCCCGGACGACCAGTTCATCAACCTGAGCGCAGGCCTCGGCACCTCGGTCGATGCCCAGGGCAGAGTCCTGCCGGCCTACGCGGTCAACCCGGCGCAGCTGACCGCGTGGCGCAACGGCAAACTGGTGTTCAACAACGCCAGCCTCAGCGAAGTGGCGGCGGAAGTATCACGCTATCGCGACAAGCCGCTGACCGTATCCCAGCCGAACGTGGCCAGCCTGCGCCTGACCAGCGTGTTCAAATCCGACGACACCGACGCCTTGCTCAAAGCCTTGCCGAGCATCCTGCCGGTGGCGGTGCGCACCCTCGCCGATGGCAGTCAGGAAATAATTTCCAGATAACATTCAGGTTTTTTTCCAGTTCATCGTCTTCCTGTTCAACTGCAACTGGTTTGCATTAACAGCCGCACACTCTTGCGATCCACAGGACTCCGTACGACGTGAACACCACCACAATTCACAATAAAAAATCCCCTTGGTTGCCACTGGCCTTAGCGCTCGCAGTCACCACAGCGATGCCGGCGTTTGCCGCCGAAGCCATTCATATCCGCGCGCAGCCGCTGGATCAGGCCTTGAGCGAGCTGGGCCAGCAGACCTCGCTGCAGGTGTTCTTCAGCCCTGAGCTGGTTGCCGGCAAACAGGCTCCAGCGGTCGACGGCGACCTGTCGCCGGAGCAGGCGCTGCGCCAGTTGTTGCAGGGCAGCGGCCTCGATTATCAGATCAACGAAGGCTCGGTGACGCTCGCCCCAGCAGCCACCTCCGCTGCCAGCAACGGCCCACTGGAGCTCGGCGTGACCGATATCAAAGTGGTCGGCGACTGGCTCGGTGACGCCGACGCCGCGGTGGTGCAGAACCACCCCGGCGCACGGACGGTGATTCGCCGCGAAGCGATGGTCGAGCAGGGTGCGATGAACGTCAGCGACGTGCTCAAGCGCGTGCCCGGCGTGCAGGTACAGGACTCCAACGGTACCGGCGGCAGTGATATTTCCCTCAACGTTGGCGTGCGCGGTCTGACTTCTCGGCTGTCGCCACGCTCGACCGTGCTGATTGATGGCGTGCCTGCGGCGTTTGCCCCCTACGGCCAGCCGCAGTTGTCGATGGCGCCTATTTCCTCGGGCAACCTCGACAGCATCGACGTCGTGCGTGGCGCCGGTTCCGTGCGTTACGGGCCGCAGAACGTCGGCGGCGTGATCAACTTCGTGACCCGCGCGATTCCGGAGAAAACCACCGGCGAAATCGGCACCACCCTGGAAACGACGCAGTACGGCGGCTGGAAACACATTGACACCGCATTTCTCGGCGGCACCGCCGACAACGGCATGGGCGTCGCGCTGCTGTACTCCGGCGTCAACGGTCACGGCTATCGCGAGCGCAACAACGGCAATGACATCGACGACGTGCTGCTCAAGACGCACTGGGCGCCGACCGATCAGGACGATTTCAGTCTCAATTTTCACTACTACGACGCCAGCGCCGACATGCCCGGCGGCCTGACCCAGCGTCAGTACGACGACAAGCCCTATGACTCTGTCCGTGACTACGACCAGTTCAGTGGCCGGCGCAAAGACGTGTCGTTCAAGTGGATCCGCCAGATCGACGAGCGCACCCAGGCAGAAATTCTCACCTATTACACCGACAGCTTTCGCGGCAGTACCATCGCCGCGCGCGATCAGCGCACCCTCAGCTCGTACCCGCGTTCCTATTACACCCTCGGCATTGAGCCGCGTGTGTCGCGGGTGTTCGATGTCGGCCCGACCACGCAGGAAGTCAGCGTTGGTTATCGCTATCTGAAAGAGGCGATGCACGAAGAGTCGAGTCGTCTGGCGCTGGTCAACAACCAGCCAGTGGTCACCCCGACCTCGGATGGCCATGTATTCCAGGATCGCACCGGCGGCACCGAGGCCAACTCAGTGTATGTCGACAACAAGATCGACGTCGGCAACTGGACCATCACCCCGGGCATTCGCTTCGAACACATCAGCACCGACTGGCATGACCGCGCCGTGCTCGACACCGCTGGCCGCCCGGTACCGGAGAAGAACCGCAGCATCGAAAGCAACGAACCGCTGCCGGCGCTGAGCGTGATGTATCACCTGTCCGATGCCTGGAAGCTGTTTGCCAATTACGAAACCTCGTTCGGCAGCCTGCAATATTTCCAGCTCGGCCAGGGCGGTTCCGGTGACAGCACCGCCAACGGACTGGAGCCGGAAAAGGCCAAGACCTACGAGATAGGCACACGCTACAACGATGATGTGTGGGGCGGTGAGGTGACGCTGTTCTACATCGACTTCGATGACGAACTGCAATACATCAGCAACGATGTCGGCTGGACCAACCTCGGCGCCACCAAGCATCAAGGCATCGAAGCCTCGGTGCACTACGACATGGCCGCACTCGACCCGCGCCTCGATGGCCTGACCGCCAATGCCGGCTTCACCTACACCCGCGCCACCTATGAAGGCGAGATTCCCGGCTTCAAGGGCCGCGATCTGCCGTTCTATTCGCGGCAGGTGGCCACGGTCGGGTTGCGTTACGACATCAATCGCTGGACCTGGAACGTCGACGGCTTCGCCCAGTCGAAGCAGCGCTCGCCGGGCACCGGTGTGAACGCGGATGGCAGCTTCAACGGCAACTACATCACCGAAGGCACAGCGGATGGGCAGTACGGCGACATCCCGGGTTACGTGACCTGGAACGTGCGCGGCGGCTATGACTTTGGCCCGCAGGTGTCGAACCTCAAGCTCGGCGCCGGGGTGAAAAACCTCTTCGACAAGCAGTACTTCACCCGCTCCAGCGACAACAACTCGGGGATGTATGTCGGCGCGCCGCGGACATTCTTCGTGCAGGCCAGCGTCGGCTTCTGATAAAGCGCGGCGCCTTCTTCGCGAGCAGGCTCGCTCCCACATGGACCACTGAAACCCTGTGGGAGCGAGCCTGCTCGCGAAGCTTTCAGACCTTCAGGACTTTTCCGCCGATCGCCACAGCCACCAGCAACACCGCCATCAGCCCGAAGGCAAAACTCAGGCTGCTGGCATGGGCGACAAAACCGATCACCGCCGGCCCGGCCAGAATCCCTGCGTAACCCAGTGTGGTAATCGCCGGTACCGCGATGCTCTCCGGCATCACCGTTTGCTTGCCCACCGCCGTGTACAGCACCGGCACGATGTTCGAGCAACCGGCGCCGACCAGCGCATACCCGAGCAGCGCCGCTTGCCAGCTCGGCGCGAAGGTGGCGAGAAACAACCCCGCCGCCGCCAACAGACCGCCAAACAGAATGATCCGCGTCGCGCCCAGCTTGCGCACGATGCGATCACCGAGCAGACGCCCGACGGTCATGGTCAGGGCGAATGCTGCGTAGCCCAATCCCGCATAAGCCGTATCGATCCCGCGTTCCTGAGCGAGGAAAACCGCGCTCCAGTCCAGCGCCGCGCCTTCGGTGAGGAACACGATGAAGCACATCCCGCCGATAAACAGCACGATGCCATGAGGAATCGCAAAGGCCGGGCCGGAGCTTTCGCTGCCGTAGGGCAACATGTGCGGCACGCACTTGAGCAAGGCGCCGACCAGCAACACAACGACCACCAGCATCGCCGCCAGCGGCGTCAGGCCGAGGCCGAGCAGGGCGCTGACGCCTGCCGCGCCGACAATGCCGCCGAGGCTGAACAAGCCGTGGAAACCCGACATCATGTGCTTGCCGCTGGCGCGCTCGACGATCACCGCTTGCAGGTTCACCGTCGAATCCACCGTGCCGAGGCCGGCACCGAACATGAACAACGTGGCGATCAGCGCCGGGATCGACGACACCGTCGCCAGCAATGGCAACGCCGCGCAGATCAGCAGGGTGCCGCCGGTGGCTACGCGTCGGCAACCAAAACGCGTGGCGAGAATCCCCGCCAGCGGCATGGCCAGAATCGAGCCGACGCCCAGGCATAACAGCAATAACCCCAGCGTGCCCTCATCCAGCCCGGCCCGTGCCTTGGCATACGGCACCAGCGGCGCCCACGCGGCAATGCCGAGGCCGGCGATAAAAAAAGCGACGCGCGTGGACATCTGTTCCAGGCGGCCGGGGACGAACGTGTCTTGGGGGTTGAGGCTGGTCATATCGATCCTTGGCAAAAAAACAACTGCATCCCGAGTGACATTCTGATGGCGTTGAGGTTCGATCTCAGGCCTTTCGGGGCATAACGGTGAACATCCTACCCTGTGGGAGCGAGCCTGCTCGCGAAAGCGGTGGGTCAAATTTGGAAATGTCGACTGAGGCACCGACTTCGCGAGCAGGCTCGCTCCCACACTGGATTGCGGTTTACAGTCGGATTTTCACCAGCATGGAAAACGGGAACAAGGCATGACAAGGTTCTACGACGCACGCGGCAATATCTACGCTGTGGTTTCGCCCCAAGCCTTGCGCGAAGCCGGAATTGCTTTGCCGGTCAGCGCCGCCGAGTGCGCGGAGTCTCGGCAGCAATGGAGCGAAGCCGCCATCGCCCTGTGCTGCCGCTGGCCCGAAGGCCAGCGCCCGGCCAACAGCAAACCGCACCGCAGCGATGGCCTGCTGATCGGCCCGTTCCAGGCATCGGCGCCGTTCGATGTGCTGATCGTCAACACCGACGGCAGCCTCGCCGAGCGCAGTGGCAACGGCCTGACGATTTTTTCTCAGGCGCTGACCGAGCAAGGCTTGATGGCGGCGCAGGGTGCAGTGTTGCGCGTTCATCATGACAAGGGCGAGGCGCTGGAAACCGCGGTGCAACCGGCCGAGGTGGAAGGTGTGCGCGGTTTCTGGCTTGATCTCGGTCAGCCCGGATTCGGCCCTGAGGCGGCGGGTGCGCAGGCGATTGAAAGCATTCAGTTCAATGATCGCGACGTCAGCCATGTCCCGCCTCTGGCACAACTCGATCCCGACTGGAGCCACAGCCAGTTCGTGCGCATCGGCAATCCGCACTGCGTAACGCTGCTCAGCGATGCGGCCGCGTTACCGGGCAACCAGCAAATGCGTGAAGCGCCCCTGAACGAACGGCTGACCGCGATTGCCTATGCCATGCCCACCGGTGCCGGCAATCCCTGTCCGGCGGGCGTCAATCTGCAATGGGCTGCGCTGGCGTCACCGCAGAAAATCCTTGCCCGGGTGTTCGAGCGCGGCGAGGGGCCGACCGCATCTTCGGGCACCAGCGCCAGTGCGGTGGCATGTGCGGCGTGGCGGGTGGGTTGGATTGAGGCGGGGGAAGTGCGGGTGGTGATGCCCGGCGGCATTGCGCCGGTTTTGCTTGAGGTTTCGGAGGGCGTATTGCGGCGGGTGAGATTGTTTGGCACGGCGCGGTTGATGGATTGATTGGGCGGACGTCATCGCTGGCAAGCCAGACTCCCACAGGGATTTGCGCTGAACACATTCCTTGCAGCCAACTGGATCTACTGTGGGAGCGAGCCTGCTCGCGAAGGTCGGCACATCCAACATCGAGGCGCCTGGCATGGCGCTTTCGCGAGCAGGCTCGCTCCCACAGGTTTTGCTTTCAGCGCAAATCTCAGCTGAACTCCACCACCGGCATCTGCCGTTTCATCAACACCTTGCCGTCACGAATCGAATACAGCGGCAAACCCTGGCTGCGGATCACTTCGTAATCGCTGTCCGCCGAAAGAATCAGCAGGTTCGCCGGGCGGCCTTGTTCGAGGCCGTAACGCTCGCCCAGGTGCATGGCTTTGGCGCTGTTGTCGGTGACCAGGTCCAGCGCACTTTGCAGGTTGCGATAACCGAGCATGTGGCAGATGTGCAAACCTGCTTCAAGCACGCGCAGAATGTTGCCGTTGCCCAGCGGGTACCACGGGTCGACGATGGAATCCTGGCCGAAACACACGTTCATCCCGGCTTCGAGCAGTTCGTTGACGCGGGTCACGCCGCGGCGTTTCGGGAAGTTGTCGAAACGTCCTTGCAGGTGAATGCTCTCGGTCGGGCAGGAGACGAAACTGATCCCCGAATGCCCGAGCAGGCGGAACAGTTTCGCGCAGTAGGCGTTGTCGTAAGAGCCCATCGCCGTGGTGTGGCTGGCGGTGACGCGGGCGCCCATGTCGCGGCTGCGCGCTTCTTCGGCGAGCACTTCAAGGAAGCGCGAATGCGGGTCGTCGGTCTCGTCGCAATGCACGTCGACCAGGCAGCCGGTGCGCTCGGCCAGGTCCATCAGAAATTTCACCGAACTGACGCCCTGATCACGGGTGTACTCGAAATGCGGAATGCCACCGACCACATCAGCGCCCATGCGGATCGCTTCTTCCATCAGTTCGCGACCGTTGCGGAACGACTCGATGCCTTCCTGCGGGAACGCGACGATTTGCAGGTCGATCAGGTGGCGGCTTTCCTCGCGCACTTCGAGCATGGCTTTGAGCGCAGTGAGTTGCGGGTCAGTGACGTCAACGTGGGTGCGCACATGCTGGATGCCGTGGGCGGCCAAGGCCTGGATGGTCTTCTTGGCGCGGGTCTTGGTGTCTTCTTCGGTAATGGTGACTTTGCGCTCGCCCCAGCACTCGATCCCTTCGAACAGGGTGCCGCTCATGTTCCAGCGCGGCTCGCCGGCGGTGAGGGTGGCGTCGAGGTGGATGTGCGGCTCAACGAAGGGCGGCACCACCAGATTGCCGCCGGCATCGAGGTCATCCGGGCCGAGGGTCGGCGCTTCGGTCTGGCGGGCGATGCTGTGGATCAGGCCGTCTTCGAGGTGCAATTCGTGCAGGCCTTCCTGGTTGCGCAGGCGGGCGTTGATGATGTGCATCAGGCGAATCCTTTTTTATAGGTCTTGTAGTGGTGCGCTGAGGCGACGGGCGCCGAGCACACCGGTGACGATGGCATACGTTAGCGCGGCAGCTGCGATCCCTACCAGCGGCGCGACCCAAGGCGAACTGAACGCAGCGACGGTGCCCACCCCGTAGGCCCCGAGCCCCGGCCAGTTGAACGCCGGCAACCGTGCGTCGGCCAGACGCGGATAGTGCCCGCGCCAGCGGTAGAAAAAGTCAGCCATGATCACCCCGCCAATCGGCGGAATCACCGTGCCGAGCAGGATCAGATAGGGCACCAGCATGTCGTACATGCCCAGTAGCGCGAGCAGCGTGCCGATTACCGCACCGCCGAGGGTCACGGTTTTGCGCCGCCCGGTGCGCAGCAGGTTGCAGCCGGCCACGGCGAAGTTGTAGATGGTGTTGTCCTGCGTGCTCCAGATGTTCAGCAAGAGCATGGCCATCGCGGCCATGGCGAAACCCTGCAACAGCAGCACTTCGACTACATCGGGTTGCTGATAAACGATCGCACCGTATGCGCCGATCAGTACCATCAAGCCGTTGCCGATGAAAAAACCGATCAGGCTGGCCAGCACCGCGACTTTTGCCGAGCGCGAAAATCGCGTCCAGTTGGTGGCTTGCGTAGCGCCGCTGACGAAGGTGCCGAACACCAGGGTGATCGCCGTCGACCAGTCCAGCGAACCCGTCGGCACCACGCTGAGCAAACCTTCGAAGCCGCCGACCTTCACCGTCGCTACCCACATCGACAGCATCAGCAGCAACATCATCGCCGGTACCGCGATGTACGAGAGAATTTCCAGTCCGCGATAACCGATATACGCCGTAGCGCAGAAGCCCAGACCGAACAGCACCATCAGGCCCAGCACCGTGGTTTCATCGAGATTGCAATACTTGCCGATCACCACCGCCGCCGTCGCCGTGCCCCAGGCGTACCAGCCGATCTGGGTGAAGCCGAGGATCAGGTCGCTGAGCTTGCTGCCGACTTCGCCAAAACAGAAACGCCCCATCAGCACGGAGTTGAGGCCGCTCTTGAAGGCGATGTAACCCAGCCCCGCCGCGTACAGGCCCAGCAGCAGGTTGCCGACGATGATCACCGCCATCATCTCGGCGAAACCGAACGCGACCCCGAGCTTGCCGCCGGCAAACATGGTCGCGGTGAAAAACGTGAAGCCCAGTAACACCATCGCCGTCGAGGCCAGGCCTTTGCGCGCGTGCATCGGCACTTCACTGAGCGGGTAATCGTTGCCGGAGGCGTTCTGCGTCATGGGGCAGTCCTTGCTGGAAGGGGAAGACGCAGGAGGGTTGCAGCGGTCGTGCCAAGCGGCGCAAGTGACCGAATGTGGAGACGCGACTGAGGTTTTCAGCGCGAAAGCAGTGCACTGAATGCACCAGGAGCCCAATGTGGGAGCGAGCCTGTGATGTGCATGGCAGATGATTGAAACCTGGCGCCGGACTCTTGTGGGAGCGAGCCTGCTCGCGAATACGGAGTGTCAGTCACCGAATAAATTGACTGGAACGACGCTTTCGCGAGCAGGCTCGCTCCCACAGGGGCGGGGAGATCTGTTGCTTATTCCCCGCGATAAATGCAGCCGCTGGTGCACGTCTCATGAATGCGGATCGCGCTGAGTTCCGGCAGCAATGGCTTCATCTCGTTCCAGATGAATTTGGCCAGCACTTCGCTGGTCGGGTTTTCCAGGCCGGGAATGTCGTTCAGGTAGTTGTGGTCGAGGCGTTCGTACAGCGGCTTGAAAATCGCTTTGATCTCGGAGAAATCGCGAATCCAGCCAGTGTGCGGATCGAGGTCGCCGCTCAGGTGCAGCGCGACCTTGAACGAGTGACCGTGCAGGCGTCCGCACTTGTGGCCGTCCGGGACGTGCGGCAGGCGGTGGGCGGATTCGAAAGTAAACTCTTTGAAGATTTCCACGGTATGACCTGTAGGGCATGAATTTAGAGGGATCTGTTGAATTGTCAGTTTCTGGTGTACTGATCAATGTACTGATTGGTCGTTGCTGGGGTTCAAATCGAGCATCCACTGCGAGATTGCAGATTGACGCCAAGCGACCGAGTTGGGGCCTATTCTAACCTGTTTCGGGAAGGTGCCCTCCCTGATCCGGCGATAAACCGTGTTACGGCCAAGACCGGTTGTGTGAAGCACCTCGTCGAGGCGCAGGAAACGATCGATGTTTTCTGTCGCTGCCATTTGAAACTCCTCGCCGATTTCGGCTTGGCTTGAATTTATGCCGCGCGTGGCGGCAGAAGGTGGTGATGGGTTATGCGCCGGCCTTGGCCAGGCCTGCGTCGATCCGCTGGACAGTGACGTGATGCGCCACCTTTTCATCGGTGTCGAACCAGTCGGATGCGCCCGTCTTGAGTGCCACTGCGAGTACTTGGCGAGACTCACGGAGCGTCGCGACCAGCTCTTCGTGCAGTTCGCGTTCTTCCCGGCCGATTTCCCAGAATCGCGTTGCCCGGTGAGGGGATGGCGGCGGGTTGCTGTTCTGCGCGCCGAGGGCCAGCGCTCCGACCACAGCGTCCAGCAGGTCGCGCTTGTAGGCGTTGTCGCCGTCGATGCTCAACCCGTTTCGGCGCAGCGTGTCCAAGGCATTGTTCAAGTTCGACTCGGGCGACGGCAGCACTAGGTCAAAGTCTTTCTTGCCGGGGCGGCAGGCCACCACCAGCAGCTCGCAATCAAGCGGCAGGTGCTGAGCCATATCCGTGATGGCTTCGATAGCAGCGTCGCGGAATGCATTCTTTTCTTCGGACATTGGTATACCTCGCCCGCCGTACACCGGCAGGCTGTTGAGTTATTGGGGTTACTGCTGGATCAGTTCGGCGGGGACTTTCACCGCGGTGCCGCACTTGGCAAACACCACGGCGCGGAACACTGCGATGGTTCGGGTTTTGCCGGGCTGGCGGTTGAACGGATCGTTTGTCGCGTCAGCCAGCCATGGGTGCCGGTGGCCAACATCGACCCAGACGCCGTACTTCGCGATCAAGCGATCGGCGTCGGGGAGGGCGAAGAGATACAGTTGGCCGGAGACTGGCTGCTGATCACCCTCGATCTCCTTGATTGCCCAGTCCAGCGCCGGGCCGGTCAGTTCCTCGGTGCGGATGCTTATCAGTCGGATCAAACTTCACCTCACGGTCAGGCGGTGGCCTCGAACAGATCAATTTGCGGTACCGGGGTTTCGCGGACGGTGATCGCATCGGCGATCCGTTGTTGGGCGGTCCGGAAGTAACCGGGGTCCTGCTCAATGCCGATGAACTGCCGCCGCAGGTTCATGCAAGCAACACCAGTGGTACCGCTACCCATGGTGTTATCCAGCACAACCCCCCCCCTGATCGGAATACGTGCTGATCAAGAACTCCATCCATGCCACGGGCTTTTGGGTGGGGTGATAGCTTGCTGTCTGCTTATCGCTGGAAAAGAACTGCACCGACCGCGGGTACCGCTCTGTCGAGTCGTATTCGGTCAGGTTCAACGCCTTGCCGTAGCACTCCGACTCCACCGACTTTCGCTTAGACGTCTTGCGTTCATGCCCGGTGGTCATTCTCGGGTTGTACACCGGCTGCTTTCGGTAAAACACCTGCGCGCTTTCGTGAGCGCGCAGCGGCTGCTTCTTGGCGTTGAGGAAGCCCGTGGCCGCCCCTTTCTCCCATATCCACTCGTATTTGTAGTGCCTGGGATTACTCGCCACCAGCATCGACGCAAACGGCTGAGCCGCGCAAAGCACAATTGCCGCCTCCGGCTTGGCGATCCGCAGGTATTCCAGCCAGAGCGGCTCGAGCGGGATGATTGTGTCCCACGCGCATTGCGTGGTTCCGTAGGGTAGGTCGGCCAGCACCATGTCGACGCTGGCATCAGGCAATTGCTTCATGATCTTCAAGCAGTCGCCGAGGTAGAGCTGATATTCACTCATCACCGCGGCCCCTTGTAGCAGTACACGTAGGCGAACCAGGCGAGGGCGATCATGGCGTCACCTGCTTGAACTCGACGACCCAGACCCAGGGGTTGGCGTCCCAGTCGCCGCCGGTGGAGTTCCACAACTCCTTCCAAGCCGCCGGGTACCAGTCACGGTAATTCGGCGAAACGTCATCGCTTGCCAGTTCCGGCGGACACTCCAGGCCTTCCGCCCGGATATCGGCGCGGCTGATGTCTTGCAACCGCTCGACGCGCACGTCGGTGATCTCCAGCAGGATGCGGCAGGCCCAGCGCGGCATGTGGATGCTTGGCTTCCAGACTGGCTGATCGGCTTCATATGGGGTAAGCCCGTCGGCGGCGTAAACCAGGGTGCCGTCGTCGCGTGCCTCACTGACATTCAAGTCATCCGGTTTGAGGTAAGGGCCGCGCATGACTTCGTCGTGATCGCAGTACCAGGTTTCTCGAACCCAAAGGCGATCGCCTCGCCGCCCGTAAGGGCAACCACCGTACATAGCCAGCTCCGCCGCGCACTCCTCCTCAGTCGCACCGAAAGCAGCGAACCCCCAGCGCGGATGGTCTTGAACCACTGCGATCCACTGATGTTCCGGTGAGTCAGATTTGCTGCGGCTCGGGATCTGATTGCCTTTGACTAGCCGGCGCGTGACCGTCTTCTGCCCGGACAAGATCGAGCGAACCATCGCTCCGTTGAAAAGGATAGGGCGCTCTTTGTGGAAGGGTTCCGGCGCCGGGCGGGGCTTGGCCATTTTCGCCTGGCATCGCTTGCAACTGACAAGATCGCGGTTGTGGGTACCGTCCCACTCGACTTCGGATTCTTCATTCAGGCCGCAGGCCGATAGCGACCAGCGCTCGTTGTCCTGCGTGCAGCCGGAGTCGACTATGAGGTGGTTTTTCCTGGGCATGCCGGTTCCTTGCCGCTATAGCGGCTGACTTTGAAGGGGGAGGGAGTTAAGGCTTGGCGTGAATTTCGAGGAGGTGTTCGACTTGGTTCGACATCTGGCCGCCGTCCTGCGCGGCTTCGACAAGTTCGAGCGACCAGTCTTCCAGCCAGTTGCGCGGTACGCCGATGATCTGGGTGTCAGGCACGTCGGGGCAGTCCAGCGGCCACGCCGTGAGAACCTTGTCCCCTTTGTACGTCAGCAGGGGCTCGCCGGTTTCTTTATCCGTCCATTTGCCGTCGGCGTCCAGCATGGCGAAGGCCAGCACTACATCGCGCTCACCGTCCCAGTTGTCGATGTGACGCACGGCGTAGAGACCGGGCTTGTAGTGCGGCGGTTCAGTATTCGCGCCGACCTGCTGGATAGCGGTCAGCTCATCAATCCGCTGATCAGCTGCGCTTCGCCCTTCGAGCGCTGCAGCGATGCGCTCGCGGTAGGCGTCGGTGAACCGGTAAGGGTTGTCGACCAGCGCCTGCAGCATTCCTGACAACTCTTCGTTCCGCTGCTCCGCCGCCCGTCCATTGTCGAATTCAGCACGGCGTGACTGCTCAAGGCTGTGCAGTCGTTCGTCGCGATCGTTCAGCAGCAGTTGCAGGGCGTCACGCGCGGCGGTGACCCGGTCGAAGTCTTTCAACAGTTCCTGCGCAATATTGTGAAACTGTGCCCGCGACATCGCGCTGGCCATGGATATGGCGATCGGCGCTTGAATCACGTTTCTCGTTATTTCGCTCATCCTGCAATCTCCATCGATACCAGATCATGGGCATTCAAAACCTTCATGCCGAGCTCCTTGCCGATATGAACCTCAAGGCTGGCGCCTCGGGAATCCTGCCAGCCGGGCAGGGTGGCCACGGTGTCGCATTCCATGAGGGCGGCGATGTCTCGGCGCATGCATTCGCTCCAGGTCCCGGGGTCTGGGTTCAACTCGGCGGGGTTGATGACGCTGTGTCCGGCGGCGCGCAGGGTGGCGGCCGTGGAGTGGAACAGCGGGAAGTTCAGGTCCAGCATGTTGGTCATGGGACCGCTGAGGTAGATGCGCTTCATGCTGCCACCTTCGGCGTGTAGGTCAGCGTGCCGTCGAGGATCGCTTCCTTGATGGCTTCGAACTCCCAGGCGTAGTACTGGGATTCGACGTAGACGCGCATTTCGCCGTAGTCGTGCTGCTTGCGCTGGATGAACGCTTCGGCGGCATCGCGAGTGAAGTGGCTGTTCACGATTTCCCAGTGCTTGTTCCAGCCGGTCACGGTGTGGTCATCGCACTCGGCGAGGTATTCCCACTGGTCGTACTCGTCCATATCTATAAAGCTGCATTCCCGATCAGCCATCAGTGCTTGGTCGATCTCTGCGCGCTCTTCGTCGTCGAGGTCGTCCCAGTATGCTTTCGGGCTGAACCACGACCGATCCTCAAGGCAGACAACCCGACCTTCGGCGTAGTCGATCTCGTAGCCGTAATCGATTCGCTTGGTCTGCACGGTGAAGATGGCGGCCGCAGTGTGGTGCCATTTAACGCCGCAGCCGTTGCAGTGATAACGAAGGCGTTCGACGAAGTCGTTCCAGGTCGAAGCATCAAGCGCGGCGCCGGTCGCCAATGTCGGCAGCGGCTCGGCGTTTTGGTTTTCTGTGGGCATGGGGCGTCCTATGCCGGGGCATGCCCGGGCGGTGGAGGGTGGGTTATGCGGCTTCTGCTTGTCGCTCGGCGGCTCGCCATGGGTCGTTGGCCCGTGCCAGTGCGGCCATCGGCGGAGGGCTGACGCTGTTGCCGCACATGTGAACCTGCTGGGTCTTGGTGAACGGCTTGCCGTCGGCGCCGTGGCTGATGATGTAGTCGGCGGGAAAGCCCTGAGCCTTGTACAGCTCGGCCGGTTGCAGCATCCGTAGGCAGATGTCGACGATCACGTAAGGCGTGCCCTTGATGGTCACGGTGACCAGTCCCAGCCGATCCTTGGTGGTGATGGTTGGCGCTGGCGCGTCGGCGGCGCTCATGTTCTCGGTGCCGTAGTAGCTGATCAGGAATGCAGCGACCCGCAGCGCACCGGCTTCAACCTCTGGCGAGAGCTGCAGCTCGACCAACGAGCTCTTGCCGCCACCGCCTGCTGTGATGGTTGGCGCGGGTTCGTTCACACCCTGGCCTACGCTGGCGCCGAACTGGCGTTCCATGAAGGCAGTGACCAGTCCGTGATGAGTGCCGCCGGCGCTGATGGTGTGCAGCGGATCGGCGGTGTCCCGCGCATCGCAGTTGCCGCGCAGGTGCACCAGGTTCGCCGTCACCAGCTGCTGCTGGCTTCCGGTGTTGGTAACCGTGGTCATCGGATCCTCGATGCTCTTTGCCGCCGTGGTGTTGAAGCCGCCATTCATCTGGGCCATGAACACCGTTGAGATTCCCATTGCGTGGGCAGCGCCGGCGGGACGCTTGTAGTCGCCGCCGCTGGTGATGGTCGGCAGCGGCTCGTCGAGCGCTTTGCCTTCATCCGAGAACCGGAATTTCACCAGGTGAGCCGCGGCGAGCGCGCGGTGGCCACGCGTCATCAAGGTGCCGAGAGGCTTGTCCGCCGCTACTGGGTTTCCGGCATATACCGGGCCACCGGCGCCGACGAGCACCGGACTGATCAGCGTCAGCTCGCCGCGATTCGCGCACGTCACAGTCGGCAGCGGGGCATGTGGATCGTTTACGCGGTCGCTGCCTTGATGCGTTGCTGGCGCGATGATCGGACTGGCCATGGCGAACGATCCGCCACGCGGCCAGGACGTTACAGTGCGCAGCGGTTCATGGGCAGACTGGACACTTTCGCCGGACCAGTTCGCGATCGGCACGATGAATGGGTCAGCGGCATCGATGACGAATTTCTTCATGCCTTTGGCGATCCGGCGCAGGGTGGCGGGCGCCAGCGGCTTTGCCCGGTCGAAAATGCTTTTGCTCGGGATGGTCCAGTCGATGCACTCGGCGGCGGTGCGCCACTTCTGCTGTCCTTTGACCGGATGCTTTGCGTGGGTCGGCTCAGGCCAGACAATCGGCTGACCGTCGCGGCGGGCGATCATGAACAGCCGCTCCCGGCTGGTCGGCGCACCGAAGTCGCAAGCCTTGATGACCCGCCATTCAACGACGTAGCCCAGACGCTGCAGCTCGGCGACGAACACAGCCCAGGTCTGCCCGCGACGCTTCGGGTCAGGCACCAGGAACTGCTGGTGAACCGGTACGACTTCGCCAGGCTCGGCAATGGCGCCGCCCAACTTCATCACGCGGCCGGTCGACTTGCAGCGCTTGGCGATCAGTGGCCCCCACTGAAGGATCTGTTTCACGTTCTCCAGGCTGATGACGCGAGGCTTCTTCTTGCCAGCCCACTTCAACCCGATCCACGACAGGTTCCGGATCTCACGCTTGCGTGGCTGGCCGCCGGCGGCCTGGCTGTGGTGCGTGCAGTCCGGCGACATGTGGAACCAGCCTACGGCCTTGCCGCCGCATTCGGTGTCGGGGTCACCGTCAAACACGTCGGTGGTGAAGTGCACGGCGCCCGGGTGATTCACGGTGTGCATGCTGATCGCTTGCGGGCTGTGGTTTTTCGCGACGTTCACCGCGCGGCCCAGCCCCATCTCCAGCCCGGTACCGGCACCGCCGCCACCGCAGAAGAAGTCGACAACGATCTCATCGTCCTGAGTGCTGAAGCCGAGTCCGTATTGAGTTTTGAAATCGAAGGGGTGTTTCTTCTGTTGTGCGGACATAGGGGATCCTCGCCGGCTGGCGTGATTCGTAGAAGTGGGGTATTTGTGTTGGGTCCCGGCATGGGGCCGGATTAAGGAGTCGCGATGGGGTTGTACAAGTACGTAACCGCCGACACGGCAAAAAAAATCCTGAAAGGAAGCATCCGATTCACCCAGCCTAAGGCTTTCAACGACCCATTTGAATTACTTCCACAGTTTATTGTTCCTGAAAGTACGCAAGAACATGTCGGGAGTTTTAAGTTTTGTGTAATCAGCCCTAGAAGAAAAGGGTTGGATCGCAGCCATACGCCGGGGGATGATCAATTTAGAAGCGATATCAACGCAAGAGATATAGCGGCTAAACTAAATTCAACGCTAGGGATTCTATGCCTAAGCCGTAATATTGATAGTTTGCTGATGTGGGGGCATTACGCCGGTGAGTATTCCGGTGCTGTTATAGAGTTTGATGAGGGGCACGATTTTTTCACTGGATTGAATCCAGTAAAATACCAGAAGCGAAGACCGATATTTAATCTTTCGGATTTTTACGATCAACCAGTCCCAATCGCAGATCTTTGCGTGAAATCCAATTCATGGTCGTATGAAAAGGAGGTTCGTTTGGTGAGGTCTGCTGAGGATCTAACAGACACTGGTAAGGCTGTGAATGGCTATCCAGTGCTAACCTTGGGCATACCTTTGGAATGCATTAAGGCTGTATATATCGGTGAGAGGATGAGTCTCGAGAATCAAAAAGAATTGTGGGGTCTAGTAAGAAATACAAATATTTCGCTTAGCTTGGCAGCGGTGGCAAACTGGGATTATTCCTTTAGATATGAATTAATTAAATATCCGGGGCCTCTGACCACTTCGCCAATAATAAGCCCAAGAACTGCGCATATCTTTAAAGATGACCCCAGCCAGTTTGGTGAGATGGCTAGATGGATAATCGAGAATCATAAAATGTCTGCGTTTGTTAACAAAATTTGTTGATTCCTGCATTATGCTTCGACGCCCGTTTTGGCAAAGCTTTCAAGCTGTCGCGACTGCTTGTCGGTGATGAGAAATTCAGGTCGCGACAGGGTGGCGAAGCGGGCGGACTCTGCGGAAGGTGCGCCGGCGAGATTGATCAGAAAGGTCGACACCGTCTCCTGCCATTCCTCAAAACCGTGGCGCTCGCCGAGAACCTTAAGCGCGTCATCCAACGCCTTCGAAACAATCAGCGTCCGCTTCTCGGCGCCGATCCGATCGAGCAGCGCCTTCTCCTTTGCTCGCTTGTCCTTCTGTAATTGCGCATTGCTCTTGGCCATGGCCTACCTCTTCAATTCCGCTGGCCGGCAAGTCCAGCCAGGTCTGTCGTTTGCGTTGTTGGATGCGAAAACGTCTCACGCTGCTACCTTCACCTGATGCCAGGCGCCGGCGGCGTAGAACAGCTTCGCGGCTTGGGCTTCGTCCATCGATATCTCGTCGGGAATGGCGATCCAGCCCGATGCGACCAGATGGTTCGGGTTCGCGCTGTTGCGCAGCTCCAGGTAGTAATGCTCGATGGCATCGGTCAGGCGCTCTACCTTGTAGATGCCCTCCGGCGAGATCTCCACCGACTTGATGTACTCGGCGCCGCGCTCGTCTCGACACATGGCGGCGATGTAGATCGTCCAGCGGTAGGAGAAATCGAAAATCGCGTTGGCGATCGCCAAGCTGCGGATCTGCTTGCAGCTCTTCCAGTTCGCCATGATCTGGCTGCCGCTGGGGTCGATGTTCACCACCGCGACGTGGTTGGTGCGCAGCAGCGCCCGGCAGCTGCGCTCAGCCCGGGCGAAACCGTTGTTGGGTTTGCGTTTCGACTTCATAGCGAGTCCGCCATTTTGCGCAGCGCTTTTCGTTCCGCCGCTGATATTGGCTTCGGCCGCCGCTTGAGGACCGTTTCAGGGTCTATTTTCTTCGAGCGGGGCGGTGGGAGCGGATTGCGGGGCGGGCTTTTCAGTTGGTCGATCCGCCCGCCGGCGGCAAGATACTGCGCGATTCGCTCAGCGATCGACTCGGCATCCGGTCGGTGCTGCTCGACGAGGTTGAGGTGGTTGCTGATCATGCTGCAATCCCCAGTACTTGGTTCATGCGATCCTCAAGGATCTCGTAGAAGGTTTTCACCCGCTCCGAGAGCTTGCGGATCATTGCTTCGTCGCGGTAGGCGCGCTTGATGAAAAGCGGCATGCCCGGCCAGTAGCAGACGAAGTCGATCCACTCGCGTTCTGAGACCCACAAGCCGCCCTGGCACTGGGCGACGTGTTCCTTCGGAATCTCGCCGGACAGAATCACTTCCACCTGAAACTTCGGCAGTTTGGTTTTGATTTCCGTCAGACCTGTAGGCCCGACAAGCGAATCGGGCGAGTAACCGGCGCCGTGGTTGAGGATAATCGCCACCTGCTTGGTTTCAACTTCCTCGCGCTGCTCATAGAGCTTCCGGGCGACACGTTCCAGCTCATGGCCGCGCTCAGTGTGGCGATTCCCTTGGAAAGGATCGGCAGCCTCGCCGGTGATGCGCTCACCGATAAGCGTGTTCATGTAGGTGAAGGCACCGGCGCCGAAGCCGGCTTCGCCTTTGCCGTTGACCAGCAGGCATTCCAGCTCAGAGCAGGTGACGATGCCCAGTCGCAGAGCCAGCCATTCCTGCGAGCCCTGCTCGACTTCTGTGATGATTTGCATGGCCGTTACCCCGCTTGCTGGGCCGCTTTGGCCGCTCTTGAGATTGAGTTGTTCAGACCTGCCACGACGCCATCGAATGCGGACTTAGCTATCTGTCCGGGGTCGCCATACATTTTCTCGAAGTTGGCATGGACAGCCTCGCTGCATTTATCCAGCAGCGCCTGAATCTGCCGCGCCTGGGCAGGCGTGACCAGTTGTTCAGATGACTCGACATATCCGTCGTTGTCGTTGTCGTCTCCGCTGGTGATGTTCAGCAGGGCGCACATCACATACCGCTTTCCATACGTTGTGGTCGAACCAACCGACTGAACAGCACTGCGCCCGGCGCCAGTATCAAGGGGCAGGATCATTGTCGTTTCTTCGCGGTGCCCGGCCTTGTGCATCAGGATTCCGGTGACGCTCACACCGTTGGCCTGGTTCACAATCTTGAAGGAAACGCCAAAGCCGAACTTAGCCATGACCGGACGAACCGCGTAATTGATGTCGTCGAGGTCGGCGTACATCTTTTTCGTGTGGGTGTTCTCGGTGCGCTTTTCGACAGAAGGCATTTCACACTGCATTTCAGCGAATGCTGCGTTGAAGGCTTCGAGCGCACTTTTGGCTTCCATTCGGTCTTGAAGCTTGATCAGGCGTTCCAGCTTGTCCATGTCGCACCGTGGGTCGAGAGCAAGCCGACTGATGGTTGCCAGCATGCTGATCTCTTGGGGCGGATGGGCGAGCATTTGGCTTTCACGCTCTGGAGGCATGATGATTTCGGTAGACATAGCAACCTCAGTAGCTGATTGAAATGGCGGGGATCTTGCGCTGGGCGATCAGGGTGATTGCCTGCTTGGCGCATTCCTCGGTCATGCCGCCTTCGATGAAGGCGTCCAAGGCGGCGCGGTTGATCTGCTTTTTGTGTTCCAGGTCGGCCTCGCGCGCCTGCTGCTGGCGGAGGATTTCGGCAGCCGCTGCATCGGCGCGGCGGCGCTCGTCGGCACGCGCTTGCTCTGCGGCCTGTTCGGCGCGTTTTGCTGCGGCTTGGCGCTCCTGCTCGGCACGTTGCTCGGCGGCGATGCGATTCGCTTCCGCCTGCTCTGCCGCCAGTCGAGCCTGCTCGGCCTGCTGCTCAAGCTGGAGGCGCTGACGCTCGGCCTGTGCCTCTGCTTCGCGGGAAGCTTGCTCGGCAGCACGTTGCGCGGCGGCAGCCTGATCAAGCAACTCTTGCTCGCGTCGGGCGGCGGCTTCTCGTTCGGCCTGTGCGCGCTGCTCAGCTTCACGACGGGTACGCTCTTCAGCTTCCCGGGCGATCTGTGCATCCCGATCGCGCTGAGCCTGTGCTTCGGCTTCGGCGCGCAACCGGATCAATTCGGCCTGCTCGGCTTCGTACCGCGCTCGCTCGGCGTGCAGGGTGCGCAGCTTGATCAGCGTCTGGTCTTTCACCTGAGCGGCTTCGGCCAAAAACTCTTCCCAGCTATCGCCGATTTCCAGCAGTTCGAGGTCGGCGATGAGGCTGGCCAGGTGGTCGGACGTTGGCGCCGTTTCGAAGATGGCGAGATCCTTGATGCGCTGGATCGCGTCGACGTGAGCGTCAGTCCGGGCAATCTCGGCCTGCTCCCAGTCCGTCAGCGGCTGGCGAGTTGCGTCACGCAGCGCGTCCATCTTGTTCACGAATTCGCGCAGCTCAGCTTCGACGACCTTTGGCATTTCTTTCAGGCGTTTGAGGTAATCGCGGCCCGGCTTTTCCACGGCTGTCTTCGACTTGCTGACCTTTGCTGCCAGAGAGGCGATACGCTCGCGGCCCTTACGAGTGGTCAGGTCTGGAACCTCGGCGGCGACCTCAGCGGCTACCGCGTCGAAGAACTGGCCAAGGCCGCCAGCAACATAGATGGCCGGTGCGTTTTCTTCGCTGATGTCGTCGATCTTGATGACTTGCTGTTGTGCGGACACGGGGAATCCTTGCCGCGACGTGCGCAGCGCTTGAAGTTGAAAGTCAGGAGGTGATGCGATCGGCGAGGGCGCCGAGCAGCATCAGGAAGGTGTAAATCGCGAGAACTCGAAACGACCCGCGCCGAATCAGCAGGCGGCGCGCCCGCTGAAGGCTGGTCATCGGAACACGTTGTAGGTGGTGGAGCGCGGCACCTGGCAAGTGCCCGAGCCGTCTTTCACGATGCCGTAGGCGCCTGCACCGGCAACCAGAAGCACAACGAGAATCCAGTAGACGAGATTCATGGTCGAGCCCTCACCGCGATGCGTCCGCCTTTCATGGTTACCGACAGGCGCTGCGGGAGGCTGTCGACCAGATCCTCGCGCTTACGGCCGATCACCTCATTGAAGGGCAGGCCGAAGCCGAGTATCGCGATGCGGCGCTCGATATCGTCGAGCTGCTCATCGACCAGCGTTTTCACCAGAGGGGTTGTCATGCCGAAACTCCTTTCAGATGCGTGTTGCGCTCGACGAACTTGGCGTCCAGCGCATCCCGATAACGATTGGCGGTGCGGGCGTCGATGATCTCGGCGAACTCCGCCATTTCAATCATGCCCATGACGAAGGTGCGATCCGGCATCGGAGTGCAGGACTTGCGCATCTTCGCGATCTCGAGGTCCAGCCGGGCCAGTGCTACCTGATTGCTCATAGCTCGTTGTCCTCGGCCTGGGCGATCAGCGCGTCATCGACAAGGGGTCGAAGTAGGCCCTCCGCGATTTCGCCGAGCTTGCCCAGTGGGTGGTCGCTGGGGCCGAGCAGCTCGGAGGCGGCGACCTTGTCAGCGTGGCCGCGCTCGGCGGCGATCAGCAGGTAGCCAAGCGAAGCCGTGGTGACCTCGCAGTCGGCAAGCCGTCCATTTGCATACTCATCAACTGCCAGAGCGAACTGGGCCAGCGTGACGCCCTGAGCCGGACGCATGCGGCGCTGCACCTTCGCGTCGCAGCCATGCCGAACCATTTGTTCTACGGCGTTGTAAAGCCACTCAGCCCGAGCAACTTCGCGAGGGCTTTCGCTCACCGGAGGCGGCAGGCGGTTATCGAATTTACTTTGTGCGAGCGCGGTTGCGTTCATGGTTGCCTCCAGAGTGGCGGTAGATCAGGAGTCTGCTGCGATATCGGCGAGGATTTGCGCCTTGCGCTTCTCGAAGCGGGAGCTCCAAGTTGGTCTGCCATCTACGCGCCAGATGGTCGCACCACGCTTGCGGAGCTTCCGGGCCCGAGCCGGAGAAATTCGATTCCCCCATTTCTCGGTGCGGTAGATGGCTTCCCAGTACTCGACCGTCTCGCGCTTGTCGTACTTGTAGTACCGGCTGCTCGGCTTGTTTTTCGAGAGCCATTCGTTCACCAGCGATATGTCGACTGTGGCCGAACTGAAGACGTAGCAGTTCGCAAGAGACTCAAGAGTTCCGACGCCGACCTGTGCGGTTGGTACGCCAACATCAGCGCCGCATGACCAGACCTGACCCTTGCATTCAAGCGTCGACCCATCGGTAAGCTTGATTGTGAACGCCCGACCGGCGAACGCATCACGTGATCCAGGCTCAATCTTCAGGAAGTCGTAGAAGCCGCCGTCGTTCGATATCAAAAGGTTTCCGGTGCGCTCGTAAACGCAGCGGGGCAACTCGTCGAGGAGCAGAAACGTCTGCCCCTGCTTCGTCCTGATCACATCAATGATCTTCGGCATTACGGAAACCTCTGTGATTGATCCAACAAAACTCGGATGCACTCATCCGCTCCGCTGGTTGCCGTTGGGCGCGGAGGGGAGTGCATTCGGGTGGTGTCGGGGATTAGTGGGAGCCGCTTACGGCGGCAAGTCGGCTTGCTCATGGCTTACTGCAAGCAGGTAGTTGAGATCCCCGGTGAGACGAGGCTGCCTTTCCTTGCTACCGATACCCGGCAAGGCAGGTTACGGAGTTACCTGTCAGCTGTTGGAGCGGCTGACTAGCAGATCGGCTCTGCTGAGTTGATGCAGGTGGGCGGTTATAGGCCGCAGTTTCGTCCGCATCGGGGTGTGATCTGGCCGGGGCTCAACCGGCATTCGGCGGAAGGGGTAGCCCTGAAGGCGACCGGTTGGCACATCCGCTGCCCGAGGCTTCGCCTCAGATCACACCCCGATGCGCTCTCATAGAGAGGATCGGGCAGTTAACGACAGGCTGTCGTGGCGCTGGTTGTTCAGCCGCTGATTGGGTGCCTCAGCGAATGGTCAAGGGCGTCGGATTGCGCTTTTTCACTGTCGAGAAAACGAATCGCCCAAGGCATCAATGTCTGGATCTTGCCATCAGCCATTTCGACGATTGCCACGCTGTAGTTGCCGGGACCGTTTTCGAACTCTTCGTACTCAACACCCCAGCCGTGAAACCTGCCTTCGGCTGCATCTTTGAGCCCTGTACGGCGGCCGCGATCGTCGTGTACGGCCTTCATTGTCATAACAGTTCGCATCGTCGTGTCCTCTAGGATGGTTGATTTCCCGTATGGCCCTGTCGCCAAGGCCAGCCAGTGAAATCTGTGTTTCTCCGCACCCGCTTACCAGGTCATTCACTCAGTTCGGTCAACACCTCGTCCGCCGTCGCAGTGGGCTGCGCGTTGGCAGGCTTTCGGGCCTGTCGGATCGCCGGTCGCCGGTAGAGGCAAGTGCGGTTTTGTTCATCGGTTTACTGACCTCCCACCGATGGAGCCGGGAGTGACCTAACCGGACTGGCCGGGTAGTCGTTCATGGCGCTGGTTGTTAAAGAGCGGCGGGTCTGTTGAGTCCCTGTCGAGCTGCTGTTCCGCTGCTCGATGGATTGAAATATAGGGCAGCCTTTATTTTGAGTCAACAGGTTTACCTTTATTTTTTTAGCGAGCGTAAAAAACCCGCACTTGGCGGGTTTGGGGTTGAGCAGATTGAGCGCTTAAAGCTTGCTCGCGGCGCTGTTCGTTTTCGCCTCGCGCTCTTCAGCTTTTTTGAGGGCAGCCGCGATGTCACTAATGGTGGCGGCAGAGGTGTTGATGTCGCCTGCAAATTTCTGAAGGGTGATGCTGACCTTCGAGCCTCGCCAAGAAAGCGTTTCATTGGTAAATGAGGCGCCTCCCTTGGTTTTGACTACCTCACTCGTACTGCTCTGCGGGGCGCCGTATTTAGTGGTGAAGAGCGCTGCAAGTTGCGAAAAATTATCGCTGTTGGTGCTCAGGTAAAACGACTCGACACCCGAACCACCGGCGAACACGGAAAGCGAATAGCCGAAGCCTACAGAAGGGCCCCCATTGACCGTGTAGAGATTGGTGTAGGGCGGCTCATGGCACATTTGCTTATGTATGCCGACGCCGCGAGGGCAGGCCGGCAGTGCTGCATCCACTTTCTGGTCGAAGCGCAGACCCATGAAGCTGTCGGGCTCTTGTGTCCATGTGGTTGCGGCCGGCTTTTTTGCAGCTAACGCAGGCGCAGCGACGACAGCGGAAAGCAAAATAAAAGCGAGTACGGATTTCATCGGGTCCCTCCATTGATTGAAGGGCAACTGTACCATCACGGTGGTGGCACAGCCATTCGAGGTGGAGGCAGAGAAGGGCTCTAGTAGAGCACAGAAGACCAAAAGACCTTTCCGAGCACCACGATGCCTTTTTCTGTGAGCTCTTGCGCTGTGTACTCTTCGTCCTTGTGCTCGTCGATATTGAAGCTGCGCATCCTTATCCCGCCACCAGGTATGCGGTAGAGCGTTTTCACACGGAGCTCGCCATCATGGTTTACAGCGTACATTTTGCCATCTTTGACCGTGGTTGCAGATAGGTCCACCCCGACAGTGCTTCCATCTGGGAGCACAGGCTCCATGCTGTTCCCATGTACCGTTACGCAGACCGCCTGATCCGGCTGAACTCCCTGGTTCCTGAGGGTTAGCTTTCCGAAGCGGAGCTTCCTCGTCACTGATTTCTGAACGGCCGTTCTGCCAGATCCCGCCGACAGCTCTACTTCCTTGAGAAAAGGGATTTCAACCTCGTCATCATCCAGTGGGGTTTCGTCGTCCCATACATCAATTGGGCCGATCATCGTTGCGTTCGAGGTAATGGGTGGCGGCTCCAGCATGGGCTGCGGCTCTGACATGATCGTTCGCCACTGATCAGCCGGGAATTTCGTTCCCTCTGACAGCCAGACAGGGTCCACACCACATATCTGCGCGAGCCTTACCAAGTGACCGCTGGAGCGAGTAAGGCCTCGCTCTATTTCTGAAATCGATGCTTGTTTAATGCCAGCGCGCTCAGCGAGTTCAACCTGAGTGAGTCCGGCTTTTTTGCGTGCGTATTTGAGGCGATCTTTAAGTTCCATGGGCATGGAATTTAAAGGTTGTCCTTTGAAGTTGCAAAAAGGTATACCTTTGCCATAAGATAAAGGCATCCCTTTATATGGGCGGAGAATCATGAACAATCCCTTTGAAAAGCTGGTCGAGCATTTCGGCTCGCAAAACGCTACGGCGGCAGCTCTCGGCGTAAAGCAGGGAACCGTTAGCGGCTGGGTGCGCGGCCTACACGGTTGCGCTGCTGAGGTCGCTATGCGAGCGGAGATCGTCACCAACGGTGCGATCAAGGCGCGCGATCTTCGCCCGAGCATTCCTCAACAAGCTGCCTAACCACTTCCAACCACACAAGGAACCACAGATGTCGTACTTCGAACCTGACCACCTCCACGACAAGCCGACCAAGGTTCGCCTGGACGAGGCGGCTGACGACCTGCTGACAGCGATGGCCCGCTTTCAGCGGACTCAAAAAGCTGTGCTCGCTCGCGAAATCCTGGAGCGCGGCCTGAACCAAATGATGGAAGAGCTTAACGCGAAAACAGACGTGGCCTGAAGTAGCCGAGGAGGCCCTGTGCCTGAAAGAAAGCCGCTGGAAATCCAGCTCGACTGGCAGGGACTCGCTGATCTGGAGCTATTAGCCAGACGCAACGGGGTAACGCCAGAAGAGATGGCCGCAACAATCATGAACCGGGCGCTGGATCGAATGACCCGGCCACCAAAGAGCCGGAGCAACGTCGCTTCCATAGGACGGAAGGGCTGATAAGCCCCTCAGGGACTCATGAGGAACTGCCAATGAAACAACCATTCACCAAATCGCAGGCACAAAAAAGCCGGGGCGCAATCCCGGCTCTTTTTACTGCATACAACAAAACGTTCTGGAGCTGATTATGCACAGTTCACCCAATACCGGCAATACCCTCAGTGTCGCGACACGTTTTTCTAATTCTGAAAACGTGTCGCGAACCGTTTCTATGTCCAGCTTGGAGCTGGTTCAATTCATCAATTCAAATCGCGAAGAGGGCGACCCTGTCCTCACCCATAAAAACCTGATGGCCAAAGTCCCCCGCGTTTTGGGTGCAGATCAATCGGCTAAATTTTCAGCCGATTACATGGACAGCCGAAGCCGGTCCCAAAAATGCTTCGTCTTCCCAAAGCGTGAAGCATGCCTGATCGCTATGTCCTATAGCTATGAGCTCCAGGCTCTCGTTTTCGACCGAATGACAGCACTCGAGGATCGAGAACGAGCTCGTTCGAATCCATCCAATCCGAAGATCGTCGGCGAGCTGGCAATTCTCGAATGCTTTGATCGCCTGCTCAAGCCGGCGGCTTCGAGCAAGATGATGATGCTTGCCCAGATAGCCGCAAATAACGGGCTCGATGCGAAGTTCCTTCCGGGTTACGCCATAGATGCAGCGCCTGACGCCACCGGCGGCTCTTCGATGCCAACCAAGGCCGTTACCGCCCTGATCAAAGAGCACGCCATCAGCAGTACGGCGGCAGCCTTCAATCGAGCTCTCGCCGAGCATGGCTATCTCAAATCCCTGCAGCGCCGTAACTCCAAAGGCGAAACAGTCGACTTCTGGTCCGTGACTGAAAAAGGCCTCAAGTACGGCAAGAACCTCACCAGCCCTCAATGTCCGCGCGAGACGCAACCTCACTGGTACGTCGATCGCTTCCTTGAGCTTGCCGTGCTTATCGGCAAAGGACGCCCATGATGGCCAGATCCAGAAATATAAAACCGGGGTTCTTCTCGAACGAACACCTGGCTGAAGTAGATTTTGCAACGCGCCTCCTTTTCATTGGCATGTGGACCGAGGCTGATCGGGAAGGGCGCCTGGAAGATCGCCCGCGCCGCCTGAAAATGGCTTTGTTCCCGGCTGACAACGTCGACATCGAAAAGATGCTCGCCGACTTGGATCATTTGGGGTTCATCACGCGGTACACCGTCGGATCATTCAAGGCCATCCAGATCGTGAACTGGTCGAAGCACCAGAACCCTCACGTGAAAGAGGCAAAGAGTGTCATCCCTGAAATGCCCGGTTTAGAGGCTTCGGAGGGGGAGCATGGTGCAAGCCCGGTGCAAGCACCAGACAAGAACAGTTCCTTCCCGGCTGATTCCCTCTCTCTTGATTCCGGATTCCTGATTCCTGATTCCCTCTCTCCGTCGCCTGCTCCGGTGGTGACCGAGGACCTGTTCCCGAACTTCTGGAAGCTCTACCCGCGCAAGGTCGGAAAGGACAAGGCCGAGAAGGCGTGGGCGAAGCTCAAGGTCACTCAGGGGCTTTACGACCTGATGGTCGCAGCTCTGGCCAAGCAGGTTCTGACGCCTGACTGGACCAAGGAGCGGGGCCAGTTCATCCCGCACCCTGCGACGTGGCTCAACGGCAAGCGCTGGCAGGACGAGATCCCTGAGCTCGCCAGCAACGTGCACCCGTTCCCGCAATCCCGTCACACCGGCTTCGCTGATCGCGATTACACCTCCGGCCTGAAGCAGCGGGAGGACGGCAGCTATGCGCTCTGAGCCAGTCCAAGCAACTCCAGAACTGCCGCCTGGCACTCGCATCCAGCCTGCTGAGTGCGAAACCCACGGCGCCTACGAGCAGAAGGTCTATGCCGTGCTGGGCCGTGAGCTCAGAAGCAATTGCCCCGAGTGCAGCCGTATCGCCCGCGAGAAGTCCGAAGCCGCCGAGCAAGCGAACAAGGCGATGGAACTGCGCATGTCCCTCGCTCGCAAGCTGGGCGACGCGCTGATCCCGAAGCGCTTTACCACTCGCACCTTGGGTAACTACCAGGCCGAGAACGACGGCCAGCGCAAAGCCCTCCGGTTCTGCCAGCACTACGTGCAGATCTTTGACGAGATCCTGAAGACCGGTCGCTGCATGGTGCTGATCGGCAAGCCCGGTACCGGGAAAACGCACCTCGGCGCCGGCATGGCCAATGAGCTGCTGCACAACACGTCTCGGACGGCCGTGTACCGCACTGTCGGCGCAATCCTTCAGGCGATCCGCTCCACGTACGACAAGCACAGCGAACGCAGTGAGGCCGAGATTCTCTCGAGCCTGATCGATCCTGATCTGCTGGTGCTGGACGAGGTGGGCGTGAGCAAGGAGCAGCCGAGCGACTTCGAGCTGACGACCCTGTTCGCAATCATCAACGGCCGGTACGAGCAGGAGCGCCCGACTGTGGTGATCTCCAACCTCGAAGCCAGCCAGTTGCCGGCCGCAATGGGCGATCGCTGCGTCGACCGCCTGCGCGAGGGCGGAATGATCGTGGTCCCGTTCGACTGGGAATCTCAGCGCGGCAAGGAAGGGTTTTGACATGACCATCGACAAACAAAAACTGCAGAAGCTGCTGTGGGCCGAGGCAGCGTCATTCCGTGCTGACTGCGCAGACTGGAAACGCAACACCGAGGCGCTGCAGGAATTCCTTGGGGAGAAGACCGTGGAGGAGGTTGCGCTTGAGCTGTTGGCCGAGAATGAGAGGCTCACTGCATTCGAAGAGGCATATGCAACGGCCTGCAACGTCCGCAACCGACTGATCGAAGAGAACGAGGCGCTTCGCAAAGACGCAGGGATCGGTCGGTTGGTTTTCCAGTTCTTTGACCGAATGGATGATCCGGCTGATTGCGATCCACTGGAGAAAAGCACGGGCGATTTTTTGCGGGCCGTTTCCGCCGCTATGGCCAAGGCGGTGCAGCCATGAACGAATTCGCCATCCGCAGTCAGCGCGACATCAGCCGCCTGATGGGCATCCTGCACGCCACCGACTTCACCAAACCCAAGATCGTAGTCATCAAGGACGAGAAGCGCCCGGACATCTGCAACCGAAAGATGTGGGCAATGCTCAAGGACGTTTCCGAGCAGGTCATCTGGCACGGCAAAAAGCTGAGCAGTGAAGACTGGAAGTGCCTCTTCAGTGCCTCGCTGGAGAAGCAGCGCGCAGAGCCTGGTCTCGACGGTGGCTTTGTCGTGATGGCCGTATCGACCCGCAAGCAATCGCAGAAATGGTTCAGCGATCTATTCGAGCTGATGCATGCCTTCGGCGCCGAGCATGACGTGCGCTGGACTGAATCCGACAAATGGGGAGGGCGGTATTGATGAGCCATATCGAATGGTACGTCTACTGGGTCCTCGGCTGCGGAGTCGTGTTTAACGGCTGGTTGGTTTGGCAGTTCGCAAAAGTCTGCGGACATGTGATCTACACCGCTGTCGCGGCAGCTTCGTTCACTCGTTTCTGCTGGGCGTGCGGAAAGGTCCATGGTTTCAGGGCGCGAAAGTTCCCGCACTGGATTTACGCGCCTCAGGTTTGGTTTGGGTTCTTCGCTGTTTCCCTTGGTTGCAGCCCGGGCTCGATCAATCACCTGGGCGGATCTGGCGTTTGGAATGGCATCGGCAACTGGACGGTATACCCCGCCAAGGAGGCCCAGCCATGCGCGTAGCCCTCAAGGAGAAGAAGGCTCCGAAGCCGAAGAAGTGCAAGAACCCAGCGTGCGGCATTAGCTTTCCACCTCAACGCTTGGGGCAGGCGGTGTGCAGCCCGAAGTGCGCGCTGGCCATGGCGCCGGCGAACACCGAGAAAGCCCGCAAGGCCATCGCCCAGCGTGACCGCCGAGAAATTCAGGTTCGCAAGGAGAAGCTGAAGAGCAGGGCGGATCACCTGCGCGAAGCCCAGGCCGCCGTGAACGAGTACGTCCGCCTGCGTGACGCGCACCTGCCATGCATCAGCTGCGATTCGATGCCAAACGACAACGACCTCATGACCGGCAGCCGCTGGGACGCTGGGCACTACCGTTCCGTCGGGGCTTGTCCGGAGCTGCGCTTCGAGCCTCTGAACATTCACCGCCAGTGCGTGAAGTGCAACCGCAACCTGTCCGGTAATGCGGTCGAGTACCGCATCAGGTTGGTGCTGCGCATCGGCGCCGAAACCGTTGCATGGCTGGAAGGGCCTCATGAGCCCCGTAAGTACACCGTCGAAGAAATCAAAACCATCAAGGCCGACTACCGGGCCAAGACCCGCGAACTGAAGAGGGCTGCAGCATGATCTATCCAAGTGTTCTGAACGCAGTTGTCTCGGCCCTCGCGGCTGAGGCGATCGACAACACCAGCAAGCAGGCGTGGCAGAAGCTCTACAACTCTGCCGACGAGGAGGAGGGCGGCGATCTGGCGACACTGGTCCGCTCCCCTGGCGCTGACACCATCGACCGCACCCAAGTTGACTGCTGGGTGTCTGCCCGCTTGCACAGTGCGCTTGAGCAAAAGCACTGGGATGCGCTGGTGGCGAAGTACAGCACCCACAAGGGGCGCAAGGTACAAGCCATCGCAGCGCTGCAAACCCAGATCAACACGCCGGCGCCGAAGCTTTTCCTGTTCAAGGCGAGCACCGCATGGGCTATTCCGCAACTGAAGGGTGCGCGCCCCAAGGTGGCGACCTCAGTGTCAGTCGAGATCCCAATCGATGCGCCTGAGTGGCGCCGTGAGGCTGTGGTGAAGGCTGCGTTGGCCGCCGGTCAGGCGAAGGTGAAGCGTGACAGCTCCCGATCCGCCGACATGATCGTGCTCAAGGACAGCTTTTACGACATGAACACCTGGGACAACGACGGCACGCCGGAGTCAACTCGCCGCCGCTGGCGTCAGGATATCGGAAAGGCTGCTGATGACCTGGTAAACGAGGCGCTGGCACACGCCGCCGACATTCTCGGAGGCGAAGGCTTGCTGATTGAACAAGCTGCGTGATTGCCTGTTGACATCAGTGAGCGAATGAGCGAAATTAATCCCATCCTGTCATTCCTGCGCGTATCGAGGAGTGACAAACGAAACCCGGCCACCGCGCCGGGTTTTTTATTGCCTCGAATTTACCTGTAGCCAGGACAGCCCTTGGGAAGGCCTGGACGTCGATAGCCGGATAGTGCGACGCACGGATCAACGCCGGCAGCCCGTGCACTCTGACCTCACAATGCTTTCAGGGTGGCGCGAGACAGGAACAGCGAGATCGATGCAAAGGGGCGTCGACGCTGTGATAGCCTTCGGCGGACAGGAGGGGAAAGACCCTCGCATTATGCGGATGAATGCGCAGGCTGATGCGTAAAGGTAACGGGCCTTGGCCCTGTGGTAATCGGAACCACACTGTACGGTCGTGCAACTCGACCAGCCCGAAAGCAGGAGATCAGCACCTGCCATCCGCACCTATTCAGGGCCTCTGCATTCGCAGGGGCTTTTTTCGTTTTCGGCTCCCCACACCCATTGCCCCGAGCTGGGAGTGCAGCGGACGCCGGATTTATCAATCTCCCCAAGGGGGAGGCAACCCGGATGCCAAACATGCCTGACAAGCCAGACACATGGGCCAAGATCTGGCTGGCGTTGAGCAATCCGCTCTGGCAGGGCGTGATCATGTCCATCACCGTATCGTTGCTTCGAGTCATGTACGACGCGAAGGAAACCAGTAAGCGCCGCATCGTTTTCGAGGCGCTGATCTGCGGATCGCTGAGCTTGGTCGCGTCCAGCATTATCGAGTGGATGGCCTGGCCTTCCAGTCTGTCGGTCGCTGCCGGTGGCACGATCGGCTTCCTTGGTGTGACAGCCATTCGCGAACTGGTGACCCGATTCCTCGGTCGCAAGGCGGATGCCGCATGAAGGCCTTCGCTGCAGCAATCATCATCGCCCTGGTCGGCCTACTCCTCATTGGGATCCAGCAGTCGCGCGTCGTCGCCCTTCGCGGGGAGGTGGCATTCGAGGCCAGCGAGAAGAAGAAGGCGGTCGACGCCAACCTCGAAAGTCAGGCCACGATCACCACCCTGCGCGCCGAAGCCCAGCGCAACGTCGATTACCAAAAAGACCTGAACAAGCGGTTACAGGCCAGCCAGGCCAAAGCCAGAAAGGCGGAGAAGAACTTTGAAGAACTCAAGCGCAACAGCAAGCCTGTTCGTGATTGGGCTGCTCAGCCTCTGCCTGACGGCCTGCGCGGGAAAGCCGGCGGTGGTAACAAAGACAGCGGCGGTAAGAGTCGAGCCCCCTGAGCTGGTGCCCTGTGAGCGGGTAGCGGATGAAGACCTCGCCGACAACGGCCAGCTGTGGGAGCTGAAGAACCAAGCCATCAACCTGCTCGACACCTGTGCAGATCAGGTGGACGCGCAGATCAAGCGCAGTCAGAGCAAGTAGGTCGCGACACGTTTCGCGAGAGTGCAAATTGTGTCGCGACACTGTTCAAGAGACATTATCGCGTTTGTATTGGCCATGAAGCTGCTTGAGCGCTCCCTGATATTCGGAAGCTGTGAGCTTGGACTTAAGCCTGACCATGACGTCCTGAGCGGTTGAGCTTACCGTCTCGGTGTTCCTCCCGGTTCGCTCCGCCCATTCTGATGCGGCCTTCAGCACAGCTGTTTCATCAATGCGATGGCTCACTTACGGATTTCCCTGGTTGAGTGCAACTGATCTTAGTTGAGTGGGCGGATGGAGATGAAATGAATCGACCAATGCCGCCTGAATCACTACTCAACCTGTCTGAGCTGTCCAGCTTCGGTATTCGCCTGATCCCCGCGCCTGAGGTGTGGGAATGGCTCCAATCCGAGATTCTCGCCGACACCGGCAGCATCCACAACGAAGACCATGCCCATCTGATCGATGCGGACGTGAGAGTCATGTGGGCGTCTGCCGCCTTCACGAAGCAGGGGCGCACGGTAGTAGGCCAAGCCGATCAGGTAGCGTTTCGTGCAGGGGGCTGGCAGAAGGCCCGGATGGAACAGCAGATGCTGGATTGGTTCGGTGATGTGCCGGCCTACATCATCACGCTGGCTGCTGATTACTGCGCCGACTGCTCCGACGCTGAATTCTGCGCACTGGTCGAACATGAGCTGTATCACATCGCTCAAGCGACCGATCAGTACGGCGCACCCAAGTTCACCCAAGAAGGGTTGCCCAAGCTTGAGATGCGCGGACACGACGTTGAAGAGTTCGTCGGTGTGGTGCGTCGCTATGGGGCAAGCCCTCAAGTGCAAGAACTGGTGGACGCTGCAAACAATCCTGCTGAGGTGGGGGGATTGAACATTTCGAGGGCCTGCGGAACCTGTCTGCTCAAGTCGGCCTGAGGTTAGACAGCAATAGACGGAACCCAATCCTATGGCAGCCCTGAGCAGCGAGGTGAAGGCCTTCATCGTTCAGGCGTTGGCCTGCTTCGACACACCCTCCCAGGTGGCAGAGGCCGTCAAGCGCGAATTCAACATCGATGTGACTCGCCAGCAGGTGGAGACACACGACCCGACCAAACGATGCAGCAAGACACTCGCCAAGCGGTGGGTGGAGATGTTTCACGATGCCCGTAAGCGATTCCGGGAGGAGACGGTAGACATCCCGATCGCCAATCGTGCCTTTCGACTGCGCGCAATGAGCAGGTACGTCGAGAAGGCTGAGTCGATGAAAAACATCGGTCTCGCTATGCAGATCCTTGAGCAGGCGGCGAAGGAAGTCGGGGACGCTTACGTCAATCGCCGAGTCGAGCCAGACAAGTCGCTGGACGACGAGATCAAGCGGCTCAACATCCAAAAGCTGCAGCGAGAACTGGAAGACCCAAATAAGGGCCTGCCCGAGCCCAAGCAAGTAATCATCGGGGTAGAAGATGCAAGCGACCCTGAAGCTGAATAAGCCGCAGTTCGAGTTCATCAGTCATCCCAAGAAGTTTTCAGCGTTCGTCGGAGGCTATCGAAGCGGTAAAACGTTCGTTGGCTGCGTCCGGATGTGCATCAACGCACTTGAGCACCCAGGCATTCCGCAGGGCTACTTCGCACCGACCTATCCGCAGATTGCGGACATCTTCTACGACACCATGCCGGTGGTGGCCGAGGCATTCGGCCTGTTCGCCGACATCGTGCCGAGCAAGAAGCGCGTGTACCTGCGTGACAACCGGGGCCGCTGCCTCTCGACGATCGTCTGCAAGAGCATGGAGCACCCGCACCGCATCGTCGGCTTCAACATCGCTCATGCGTTGGTCGACGAGATCGACTGCATGGCGATCAAGAAGGCTGACAGCGCGTGGAAGAAGATCATCGCGCGGATGTCCACGGTGTGGCCGACGCGAGCCATGAACACCATCGACGTCACCACGACGCCGGAGGGCTTCAACTGGGTCTATCGCAAGTTCGTCAAGGAGCTTGCCGCCAACCCGAGCCAGCGCCCGCTGTACGGCATCGTGCACGCTTCGACGCGGCAGAACGCGAAGAACCTGCCGAAGGACTACATCAAGTCACTGCGTGAGTCATACCCGGCCAACCTGGTGGACGCGTACATCGACGGCCTGTTCGTCAACCTGACGTCGGGCAGCGTGTACCCGAACTTCTGTCGCAAGCAGAACCACACAGACGCGACGATCCGCCCGGGCGAGCAGTTGCACATCGGCATGGACTTCAACATCAACCGGATGGCCGCGACGGTGCATGTCATTCGTGACGGCCTGCCGCTGCTGCTGGAGGAGGCCACGCACCTGTTCGACACGCCCGCGATGATCGTCGAGCTCAAACGGCGGTACCCGGGCCACAGCATCACCGTTTACCCGGACGCCAGCGGCAAGAACCGCAAGAGCGTCAGCGGCAGCGAGTCAGACCACAGCCTGCTCCGCGCCGCCGGCTTCATGGTCATGGTTAACCCGTCGAACCCAGCGGTTCGCGATCGGGTACTGGCGGTGAACGCCATGTTCCTCAACATCGATCAGAAACGCCGCTACCTGGTGAACACCGACAACTGTCCGGTGAGTACACAGGTGCTTGAGCAGCAGGCCTACGACGAAAAAGGCGAACCCAACAAGGACGGCACTGAAGACCCGGTCGACGCACTCGGCTACTTCATTGTCCAGCGCTTCCCGATTGCGGGCAGCTACACACTCGCGAACGTGAGCGACCAATGAGCGCATTCACTTATCTGAAAGACAGCCTGCAGAACCTGGTCGCAGGACTGGGCACCGCGCGCGACAAGGCATCGCACTCGCACTATGCACTCCCGGTGATGGACGATCAGCAGCTGCTGAACGCCTTCCGGGGGTCGTGGACGGCGCAGAAGGGCGTGAGCATTCCGGCCGTTGATGCGTGCCGCAACTGGCGCAACTGGCAGGCAGACAAGGCCCAGATCGAGCTGATCGAAGCCGAAGAGGATCGCCTGAACGTCAAGGGCAAGATTCTGGAGGCCCTATTGAAGGCCCGGCTGTTCGGTGGTGCTGCTGTGTTCATCGGCACCGGTGAGCGTGACACTGCTTCAGAGCTGAAGCCGGATCGAGTCGGGAAGGGCGGCATCAAGTACCTGACGGTGATGACCCGCCGGCAACTCAGCGCCACGGAGATCGAGCAGGATCCGCAAAGCCCGCGCTTCGGCAAGCCCAAGGCTTACAGGCTGCCCGGCTCGACGGTGGAGATTCACCCGTCCCGACTGGTGATATTCGTCGGCGTGCCGCATCCAGACTCTGAGCTCGCCGTAGGCACTGGCTTCGGCTGGGGCGACTCGGTGCTGCTGTCGGCCATGCCGGCCGTGCGTCACTACGACGAGACGGTCGCCAACGTGGTCAGCCTGGTCTACGAGGCCAAGATCGACGTCATCAACATTCCAAACCTGATGTCGAGCATGCAGGACAAGAATTACGAGCGCTTGCTGCTGGAGCGATTGCGTCTTGCCGCAACGGCAAAGGGCATCAACGGAACGCTGATCCTCGACGGGCAAGAGACGCACAGTTCCAAGTCGGCCAGCTTCGGCAACCTGCCGGAGGTGATCGCCAAGACAGAGCAGGGCGTCGCCGGCGCGTTCGATATCCCCGGCACCCGCATGTTCGGTCAGTCCTCGACGGGGCTCGGCGCCAATGGCGAAGAGAACACCCGCAACTACTACGACAACGTCGCCTCACGCCAGAAGCTGGAGATCAAGCCAGCGATGAGCGTGTTGGATGAAGGCTTGATCCGCTCCGCGCTCGGCAGTCGGCCGAAAGAGGTGCACTACACCTGGGCGCCACTCTGGCAGGCCACGGCGAAAGAGCGGGCCGATATCGGCAAGACCACGGCAGATACGATCAAGGCGCTGAAAGACTCCGGACTGTTCCCTGAGGATGCGCTTTCGACTGCCGCGGTGAACCTACTGGTCGAGCTGAGCGTAATGCCGGGCCTGGAAGCTGCGATCGAGAAGTTCGGCCGCGAGCTGCCAGATGACGACGATGACGACGCCGATCTGCCGGGCACCGCTGCGGATCAGGCGGTGGCGAAGAAAGCGATCACTGACGCCGCTCCTCGCTCGCTGTATGTGTCCCGCAAGGTCATCAACGGCGGCGAGATTATCGAGTGGGCCAAGTCGCAGGGCTTCGAATCAACTGTCCCTGCTGCTGACCTGCACGTCACCGTCGCCTACAGCCGCAACCCGGTGGATTGGATGAAGGTCGGCGAGTCGTGGTCGGGCGATGGCAAGGGTCAGCTCAAGATTGCACCAGGTGGTGCAAGGCTGATCGACAAGTTCGGCGAAGGCGCGGTGGTGCTGCTGTTCAACAGCTCCGAACTGGCTTGGCGGCACGTCTCCATCGTTGAGGCTGGCGCCTCTTGGGACTGGCCGGACTATCAGCCCCACATCACCTTCACCTACGAACCCGGCAGCGTCGATATCGACAAGGTCGAGCCATACCGTGGCGCGATTGAGCTGGGTCCAGAGATCTTCGAGGAGCTCGCCCCATGATCTTCACCGACTCCGTGCCAGTCACGGGAGTGCGGCGCACCGAGGACGGCTATCTGGTGGCCGAGGCCCGAGTCGCGCGCACCGGTATTCAGGATTATCTGGGTACCGAGATCGACCCGGACAACGAACACGGCCTGCGGGATAAGCCAATCGTTCGTGTGTACCGGCCAGAGAGCGCGGTCTTCCACGCTGACGCCATGCACTCGTATGCCTACCGGCCAATGACCAACGGCCACCCGGGCGGGGACGGCGTCAACTCCAAGAACTGGAAAGACGTCGCGATCGGCCAAACCGGTGGCGAGGTTGTCCGCGACGGGCAGTTCGTCAAGGTGCCGCTGGTGCTGATGGACGCCAAGGCGATCGAGGACTACGAGTCCGGCAAGCGCGAGCTGTCCATGGGCTACGGCGCCGAGGTCGTGTTTCAGGATGGCGTTTCCCCCGAGGGCGAGCAGTACGACTGCTTCCTCGGCCCCATGAAAATGAATCACCTCAGCCTTGAGCATCGAGCTCGGGGTGGCGAGCACCTTCGCATCGGTGACCAAAAACCACACACCCCCAAAGGAGGCCATGACATGGCTGATTCACTGCGGAAACTCCTTGTCGATGGCATCTCCATTGATGTCACCGAGCAAGGCGCCCAGGCCATCGAGAAGCTGAACACCAAGCTTGCCGATGCTGCCACCGCCACCAAGACGCTGACCGATGCGCACGCTACGGCGATCGCGCTGAAGGATGGCGAGCTCGCCAAGAAAGACGCCGAGATCGACGACCTGAAAGCCAAGCTGCTCAGCGATGCCGATATCGATAAGCGCGTCACCGCCCGCGCTGACCTGATCAGCAAGGCCAAGTCGATCGCCGACGCGGACTACACCGGCAAGACCGACGCTGACATCCGCAAGGCTGTCGTGGTCGCCAAGCTGGGTGATGCGGCCGTGGCCGGCAAGGCTGATGCCTACATCGACGCGCGCTTCGAGATCCTGGTCGAGGACGCTGCCAAGAACCCGGCCAATGACCCGTTCCGGCAGCACATGATCCATCAGGACAGTAAGCCAGGCGAAAACCCGGCTGAAGCCGCCCGCGCGAAGATGCTGGCCGACTTCAACTCCACTCAGCCCGCCAAGTAAGGAGCCATCATGGCCGCTTATCAAACGACTTACCCTGATCGTCCAGCCAAGGGCCTTCATGGCGCCTCGGCGAACGAAGAGATCAAGAACGACATCAGCCGCACCATCGAAAACGCTGCCGGTGTTCGCTTCGGCGAGCCGGTCCAGCGCGGCGCCGGCGACCATGGCGTTGTTCCATTCGCAGCCGGCGGCAAGTTCGTCGGCATTGCCAAGCTGACCCCGGCCGTCCCGGCAGTGAAAGCAGGCTCGACTCTGGTCGACGGCTACCCGCAGTACTTCACCGCGTCCATTCGTGAGCGCGGCCAGATGTACGTGACGGTCAGCACGCCGGTGGTTGATGGCGATCCGGTCTACTACGTGACCGCCACCAACACCTACACCAACGCTGCCGGCGCCGGCATTGTTGGCCCGATCCCGAGCGCGTTCTTCGACACCACTGGTGCCGCCGGCGACATCGTGGAAATTTCCCTCAAGAACCGGAGCGCATAACATGCGACAAGCATTCGCAGACGCTCAAGCAGCGTTGCCATTCGTTGTAGCCCAGGGCCGCAACATCGAAACCGCGATCTATGAAGCTCGCTACCCGGAATACAGCTATCGCGACCTGATGCCTGTCGTCACTGAAGGCAACCAGTGGGCGATCGGCACCCAGTTCTACAGCATGCAACTCGCGGGCGAAGCCAAGTTCCTGTCCGGCGCCGCCAATGACATGCCGTTCAACAACGTTTCGTGGGGCGAAGGCTCGCACGACTACGCCATGATCGGCTCCGGCTGGGAGTGGAATCTGGAAGAGGTCAACCAGGCCGCTCTGTATGGCCGCAACCTGAATGACCTGAAAGCCATGTCGGCAAGTCGCTCCACCGAGCGCCTGCTCTACGACATCGCCACCACCGGTAGCACCGAGAAAAACTGGCGTGGCTTTGTCAACCAGTCCAACGTGCAGACCATCACCGCTGCGGCCACCGGCACTGGCAGCTCCACGCTCTTCGTCGACAAGACACCGCAACAGGTTCTGAACGACCTCAACACCTTGCTCAAGGTGGTGCCGCAGGCGTCGAACAACGTAGAGCTGGCCGATACCCTGGCCTTGCCTCTCGAGGTGATGGACTACATCTCGACGGTCTTCGTCGGTACCGAAGCGAACAGCCCGACCATCCTGGAGCGCTTCCGCACTTCCAACGTGTACACCGCGCGCACCGGTCGCCCGCTGACCATCCTGACGGCCGACTCGCTGTCGACCGCAGGTGCTGGTGGCGGTGGTCGTATCGCCGCGTACCGTCGCGCTCTGGACGTGATCCGCTTCCACCTGCCAATGCCTCGCATGGTGCTGCCGGTTCACCAGAAGACCATCATGGGCTTCGAGACCGGCATCATCGCGCGTACCGGCGGTGTTGAAGTTCGCCTGCCAGGCGCCATGGCGTACATGGACGGCGTGTCCGAGCCTGCATAAGGGGGTTGTCATGAAAGTGAAAGTCACGAACAGCGGCACCTGCCCGCGCGGCCTATGGTCCATGGGTGCGATCAAGATGATCGGCATCGGTGCAAGCCGGGAACTGACCCTGACCGAGGCAGAGCTCGATCAGGCCAAGAAAATCGATGTCCTCAGTTTTGAGGCTGTCGAGGCTCCGTCCGGCGACGAAAAGGCCGAACTGCTCGCCAAGCTGAAGGCGCTGGGCATCGATGCCGCTGGCAACAGCAAAGTCGAAACCCTGCGCAAGAAGCTGGAAGAAGCCGAGGCTGCTGCCGCTGCCGAAAAGCAGAAGGTCATCGACGAGCTGAAGGCGCTGAACGTTGAGTTCGACGCCGAAGCAAATCTGGAAGCCCTGCAGGCCGCACTGGCCGCCGTCAAGGCGTAACACCCCGCAAAACCGGAGCGCATGACGCTCCACCTATTCGAGATATCCCGATGCCAGACTTTTACGGAACCGTCGCAGCTGCCGACGCCTATCACGCTGCGCGCGCGAATGCCGCGTGGACCGGCGATGACGTGGCGAAGCAGGCTGCGTTGCTCCGGGCATCGGTCTACATCGACGGCCGCTATCGGAAGCTGCTGGCTTCTGGTGTGTGGCAGTCATTGTTCCCCGGCGTGAAGACCGAGGGCAGAGGGCAAGCCAGGGAATGGCCGCGCACCGGTGCTGAGGATTACGAGGGGCATGCAATCCCATCCGATCAAGTGCCCGTTGAGGTTGAGCAGGCAACGTACGAAGCCGCACTGCGTGAACTTGTCGAGCCGGGAAGCCTGAGTCCTGACTTCGTGGCCGCGTCCACGGTGAAACGTCAGAAGGTCGGCCCGATTGAGGAGGAATTCTCTGTCGCGGCGGGCGCAGATGGCGCGGCGTCGGTCAGGCCGGTGATCAGCATCATCGACGAGATGATCGCTCCTGTGCTGGTGGCTCGCTACACGCTGCCTGCGGTGTTCGTGGTATGACCCCGGCGCAGATCATCCAGGCCATCGAGGGAATGGAGCCTGCGATGCAGAAGGCCTACCTGGACCAGATCAAGCTGGTGGTAGGCGCGGCAAAGGTGGCTGAAGTTGAGCGGCTGATAGCCGAAGAGGACGAAAACGGGCTGGCAGCGCTGCTGAGCCTGGGCGCGCTGGCGGCTTTCCTCGAGCTGGCTCGAAATGTGTACCTCGCAGGCGCCAAGTTCGAGATCAAGGCGATCGCAATCCCCAAGGATCTGGGGCGATTTGAATTCGACGTCCGCAAGCCTGAGCCAGAACAGTGGCTGGTGGAAAAAGCCGCCGAGATTCGACGCGACGCCGATGTGAATGTGCGCGAGGCCATTCGGGCGGTTATGGGTTCGCGCAGCCGCGCTGTCGCTACGCCGTCGCTGCAGGTCGAAGTAGGCGCCACGCCGATGACCCGCAGCCCACGGCAGGCGGCGCTCGATTTACTTGGACGAGTTAGCGCGCAAACAGGATCCCGCTCAGGTGGCGTGATTGGCCTGCCCGGCAACTACGCGCAATACGTCATCAATGCCCGCCAGCAGTTGCTGAGTGGAAACCCCGACGAGATGCGCAATTATTTGCAGCGCAAGCGCCGGGATCGCCGTTTCGATGGCATCGTGAATCGCGCCATCAGTGCAGGCAAGCCCGTTGCCCAAGCTGACGTCGACAAGATCGCTGGCCGGTATGCTGATCGGCTGATGAAGACCTACGCCGAGATGCTTTCCAAGGCTGAGGCGCTGGAATCCTTCGGCGCCGGTCGGGATCAGGTTTACGAGCAGTTGATTGCTCAGGGGCTTGATCGCGATTCAGTGACCAAGACATGGCGCGATCGGGCCGACAAGAAGGTCCGGCACACGCATTCGGTCATGGGCGGGCAGGAAGTGCAGAAGGATCAGCCTTTTCAAAGCCCGAACGGCGCGCTGCTTCGTTACCCGGGCGATTCTGCGCTGGGTGCTGGCTGGAGTGAACGCGCGAACTGTCGCTGCTCGGCGATCTACAAGATAAGGCGGAAGTGATGCCAGACATTTATGACCGCGCCAAGGCTACGGCAACCCGCATGCTGGCGCCGCGCAGCAAGGGCGGAAAAGGACTCGAACTGGTCTTGCGCCGCGAGATCATCGGCGAATACGACCCAGACGCGCCGCCTGCACCCAGCGAGCTGGTCGTGAACGGCTCCGGATTCCGCGAGGAGTACGACAACCAGTACATCGATGGGACGCTGATCGTTCGCGGCGACGTGAAGCTGCTGGTGTCGCCGGTTCAATTGACTGGCGAAGACATGCCGGCACCGCAGAGCAACGACAAGATCACATTCGACGGCACGGTGTACACGGTGATAGCCGTTGCTCCGTGGAACTTCGCCGGTCTCGCGGTCGGCTTCGAGCTTCAGGTGCGCAAGTAATGGCGAATCACATGACCAGCCGCTACGGCGGCCAGCAGGGAAGTTTTGCTGAAAGCCTGGCGCAATTCGCCGAGCAGGCGAAAGACGCAATCGACGAGGTGTTTCGCGAAGTCGTTATCGAACTTGGAACCTCTGTCATTCGCCTCTCGCCCGTCGACACAGGCCGATTCAAAGGCAACTGGCACCTCTCGATCGACAACATCGAGAGCGTAACCTTCGAAGAGGTCGATCCGACCGGCCAGGATGCGATCGCCTCACTGATCGCTTCTGCCAGTGACCTCACGGCGGGGCAGGCGGCATACATTTTGAACAATCTGCCGTATGCGATTCCACTGGAATATGGGCACTCTGCCAAGGCCCCGGCCGGAATGGTGCAGATAACGCTGGCTCGCTTCCAGCAGATCGTCGAAGAAGCCATCAGGAACAACCAGGTATGAGCCACAACATCATTGCTGCGGCCTTCGAGTCGCGCCTGCTGACTTGGGCCAAGGCTCGCGCCAAGCCGATCAAGGTTGTGGTCGAGAACGAAACCTTCACACCAGCGACGGGCGAGACGTACCTGCGAGCCTTCACTCTGCCAGCGGTCACGGGCAGCAATACGCTGAGCGGCGATCACCGGGTCTACACCGGTGTATTTCAGGTCAACATTGTGACGGCCTCCGGCAAGTACCGCACCGAGGCGAGCGGTATTGTTGATGAACTGGCGGCGCTGTTCCCGCTCAATCTGCGTATTCCCCGCGCCGGACTTGTCGCACTGGTGATGACGCCGGTTGCGCCCGGGCCGGGAATTCCAGACAGCAACACCTTCACGATACCGGCCTCGTTCCAATACCGATCCGACACCAACTAATCCGCCCGTTGGGCAAACCCAGAACCCGCCACTGAGCGGGTTTTGTCATTTCTGCACAGAGGAAACACAACCATGGGCTTTCGACTCCCCAACGGCGCCACGCTCGAAATCGCATCTGCATTCGGCCCTGCCATTCCTGTCACAGCGCTGAGCAATGCCAACCCAGCCGTGGCGACCGCAGCAGCGCACGGCCTGTCTGATGGCGACATTATCGCTGTGACCTCGGGCTGGACTCGCTTGAATGATCGGGCTGCCCGCATTGCGAACAGTCTGACCGGTACTTTTGCGCTGGAAGGCATCAACACCACCAACCTCCAACCGTACCCGGCGGGCTCCGGCGCTGGCTCCGTGCGCGAAGTCACCGGCTTTACCGAGATCTCGCAGATCACCGACTTGAACTCCAGCGGCGGCGATCAGCAGTTCCTCACCTTCGGCTTTCTCGCAGATGACGATGATCGCCAGCTTCCAACGACCAAGAACCCAATCAGCATGGCGGTCACTGTCGCCGACGATCCTGACCTGCCTTACGTGGCCATTGTCGAAGCGGCTGACGAAGACAAGCAGACCCGTGTGCTTCGCCTGAACCTGCCAGGCGGTAGCAGCATCGTCTACAACTGCTACGTGTCGATCACGTCGACCCCAGCGCTCAGCCGCAACAACCTGATGACCCGAGTCATCACTCTGTCGCTCGCTGGCCGCCCAACCCGCTACGCAGCGGCGGTGTAACCCATGGCCAAGATCAAGATCTCCCAGAACCCAACCTTCAAGGCGAAGGTCGCGATTCCACGCGTTGGCGCTGAGCCGGTCAGCGTTGAGTTCGAATTCAAGTACATGGATCGGCTGGCCCTGGCCGCACACTTCGATAAGTGGAATGCGGCGCGCGACGAGCATGCCAAGAAGGTGCAGGAAGACGAGCTGAACTGGCAGGAAGCGACCGGCGCCGAAATCGCGCTGCAGGTCGGCCAACTCAAGGACATCATCGAGGGCTGGGGCTTTGACGAGAAACTGTCGGATGAATCTCTGACGGCGTTGGTCACCACCTGCATTGGCGCACCCCAGGCTGTGCTTTCCGCGTACCAGAGCGCCTATCAACCGGCCCGCCTGGGAAACTGACCGGCGCCGCCCGCGTCCTGTACGAGCCCGGGCCGTCCGAAGCTGATTTGGCAGCCTTCGGCATGACGCTCGCCGACATCCCTGAAGAAGAGTACGAGGTCTGGCCAGACAACTGGCCGGCCTTTCTGCTGTTCGAGGCGATGTCCACGCAGTGGCGCGTAGGTATGGGCGGGGCTACCGGGCTGGACTACAACGCCTTGCCGCCGGTGGCTTCGATGCTGGGCATGAAGCGGCGCGAAATCCCTGAAGTCTTCCACGACATTCGCGTCATGGAAGCAGAAGCCATGCTCGTGATGAGCGAATCGAAATAACGGAGCCCGCATGACTTCTATTGCTGAACTCGGCATCAAGGTCGATTCGACCGATGCTGCGCAGGCGAGCTCCGACCTCGACAAGCTCACGGCGGCTGGCGACCGCGTCGAAAAATCGGCTGAGCGAGTCGCCAAGGGCACGAAAAAGGCTTCCGCTGCGATAAAAGAGCAGAAAGACGAGCTTGCTGAATTGCTCGGCGAGATTGACCCCACTGTCAAAGCGTTGGGTCGTCTGGATGATCTTGAAACAAAGCTGGCGAAGCAGAAAAAACTGGGCGCGCTCGATGCATCGACGTTCAGCGATTACCAAGCGAAGATCGATCAGTCCCGGGCAAATCTGACCCGTTTTGACGACAGCCTGACCCGCACTGGCAACACCGCCAAGCAGACAGCCGCTGCACTTCGTGGCGTGCCTGCGCAGTTCACTGATATCGCGGTGTCGCTGCAAGGTGGCCAGGCTCCGCTGACTGTGCTGCTCCAACAGGGCGGACAGCTCAAAGATATGTTCGGCGGCATCGGCCCAGCTGCGAAAGCACTGGGCGGTTACGTGCTCGGCTTGATCAATCCATTTACTGTCGCTGCTGCGGCCGTTGGCGCGCTGACCCTTGCCTATTACAAAGGCAGCCAAGAGGCCGACGAGTACAACAAGGCGATCATCTTCACCGGCAACTCCGCCGGAACAAGCGCTACTCAGTTGGCATCAATGGCGCAGCAGGTAAGCGCAACGGTCGGCACTACCGGCGCTGCTGCCGAGGTTTTGGCAAAGCTGGCAGGCAATGGAAAGATCGCCAGCGGCAGCTTCGAAGAGATCACCGAAGCTGCTCTGCAGATGGAAAAGGCCACCGGCAAGTCTATCGACGAGACGATTGCCGAGTTCGCGAAGATTGCCAAGGACCCCGTCTCTGCTGCCAAGGAACTCAACGACCAGTACCATTTTCTGACAGCCAGCACGTACGCCCAAATCGTTGCCCTCAAGGATCAAGGCGACACCATTGGCGCTACGAAGCTGCTCACTGACACCTATGCCAACACCATTCAAGAACGAACCGGTCAGGTCACCCAAAACCTTGGCCTGATCGAGAGCGCGTGGAACAAGATCAAAGCCGCCGCTTCTGGTGCGCTGGATGCCGCAAAGGATATCGGCCGGATCCAGACCCTGGAGCAACAAGCAGAGGTCATTCGCCAAAGGCTTCAAACGAATCAAGGACGCGGCGGGAGGGCGGCGGCTCTGGGTTTGGAAACCCGCGATACTGCCAAAGATCGTGGAGACCTTGCATTTCTCGAGCTACAAATCGATGCAGAACGCGAGCGCACGAAGTGGGTAGGCGAGGCGCGGAAAGAAAATGACCTTTCGGTTAACTCGCAGGCTGCGCTCAATGCCCAGTTGGCGGCATCCGAAAGCAACGCCAAAAAGCTCAAAAATCGTCTTGAGGAGATCAATAAGCTCGCTAGGGACGCAAAAGGCGGAACCGGCGGTAGGGTTTATACCGAGGCCGAGCTTGAGCAGCTCCGCGAGGCAGCGCGCAAGCAATTTGCGGATAAGAAGACGCCGGCCGGCGCAGTCAACCTGACCGAGTTCAACGACTCGAAAAACCAGCTGTCGCTGATTCTCGGCGAATACAAGAGCGCCCAGAAGGAACTGGAAGCCGCGCAGAAGGCTGGGCTGGTCACGCAGGAAGATTACCTGCTCAAGCGCCAAGCGCTGATCGGCAACGAGCGCGACGAGGTAACCGCCGCTTATCAGGCTGAAATCAGTTCGCTGGAGGCGGCGAAAGGCAAGGCCAGCACCACAGCCGCGCAACGCATTCAGCTCGACCAAAAGATCGCTGATGCCAGGGCCAACATGGTCAAGGCTCAGAAGGAAGCCGACAGTGAGCTCGAAGTCATCGCGACGAACGAGCAGGGCAGGCTCGCCAAGCAGGCTCAGGCGATCAAGGTCTACACCGATGCCCTCGACCAGCAGAACGTCGCCCTGCGGCGCGCTGGCGGCCGTGCAGCGGATGGCGTGGGTCGTGGCGACCGGGAGAACGCCATCAATGGCGAACTGAACGGCATTGCCGATCGAGCCAACCAGCAGCGTCTGGATCTGGCGCGCGACCGAGCCGACAAGGCGCGCAACATGAGCGCCGAGGAGTACCAGGCCAAGCTCGACGCGATCAACAGAAGCGAGACGGACCTGAGCGAAACAGTGCTCAGCAACTACGAGCAGATGTCGGCAGCCCAGAGCGATTGGCGCAATGGTGCAACCTCGGCGTTCAGCAACTATCTGGAAAGCGCGCGCAACATCGCCGGCCAGACTCGCGACCTGTTCAGTAACGCCTTCAGCTCGATGGAGGACGCAGTCGTCAACTTCGCCATGACCGGGAAGTTATCGTTTGCTGACTTCACCAAGTCGATTCTGGCGGACATGGCTCGGATCGCGACCCGTCAGGCCAGTTCGGCGTTGCTGAGCAGTCTGGTTGGTGCGGCCACCAGCTACTTCACTGGCGGAGGCGGTGGTAACGGGCTGGCGGCTGGATCTGCCGGTGCGACATCTTCGAATCTCGGCGCCTCTTCGGCAGGGTACTCCAGCAGCTACTTTCCTCAGGCGCTCGGCGGTGCCTGGTCGTCGGGTGTGCAGATGTTCGCCAATGGCGCTGCGTTCACCAACTCCGTGGTGAGCAAGCCGACAGCGTTCGGGATGGCAGGCGGGCAGACTGGCGTCATGGGCGAGGCGGGGCCAGAGGCGATCATGCCTTTGACCCGTACCGCTGGCGGCCAGTTGGGGGTGCGCGCGATCGGCGGCGGAAGTGGTGGCAGCAACGTTTACAACTTCCCCGTCGCGGTGTCGGTGCAAACCCAGGGCAATGGTGGCACAGCCAGCACGGAAGACACCACGCAGCTTGGAAAGGGCATTCAGCAGGCAGCGAAAGCCGAAGCTGAAACCGCGATCGCCCGAGCGCTGCAACCCGGCGGCTCAATCTGGAAACTCACGAACGGGAGGGGCTGATGGCCATCGAGAAGTTCATCTGGCCGACCCAGCACGGTGACGCGCCCGAGATATTGTATCGGGTGCGCACCGCGCAGTTCGGCGACGGCTACAAACAGGAAGTTGGCGACGGGCCGAACAACAAGGAAGACGCATACCCGATTACCTACAGCGGCCCACAGGCCAAGGTTCTGGAGATCATGGCGTTCCTCGATAGGCACGCCGGGGCAAAAGCGTTTCTCTGGACCACACCCTTGGGCCAGCTTGGCCTGTTCACCTGCAAGAACCCCGTGCCCACTCCGGTGGGCGGCGGCGTTTTCAAGCTCACCGCCACGTTCGAGCGGGCATTCCATCCATAAGGGGCAATCATGCCGCTGATCAGTGACATCCAAGTGCTTGAACCTGGCAGCGAAGTGCTGCTCTTTGAATTGGACGGCACGGACTACGGGGCGGACGTTCTGCGCTTCCACGGGCACGCGATACCGCACACGCCGGCCGAGTTGATTGCCGTCGGCGCCGATGCTGATCAGCTGCCGGCGAAGGCGATCTACTGGCAAGGCAACGAGTACAGCGCCTGGCCGATGCAGATTGACGGCATCGAGGCGAACGGTGACGGCACGGCGGTCCGGCCGACATTGTCGGTGGGCAACGTCAACGGGCGCATCACTGCGCTCTGTCTGGCGTTCGAGGATCTCCTCGAGTTCAAGCTGACGATGCGGCACACGCTCGGCAGCTACCTCGACGCGGCGAACTTCCCGGCCGGCAACCCAACGGCAGACCCTACCCAAGAGACGATCGAGGTCTGGTACATCGACCAGAAGACGAACGAGGACGGCGAAACGGTCAGCTGGGAGCTGGCCAGCCCTGGCGATGTCGGTAATGAGTCGATCGGGCGGCAGGCCACAACCCTGTGCCATTGGTGCCTCACCGGCGGATATCGCGGGCCGAACTGCGGCTACACCGGTCCGTACGTCACAAAGGACGGCGTCATCACCGACAACCCTGAACTGGACCAATGCGACGCCACGTTGGGCAAGGGTTGCATTCCGCGCTTCGGCGAGGGCAACCCGCTGCCGTTCGGTGGCTTCCCCGCTGTATCCCTGATCGCAAGGAGCTGACATGCGAAAGCACATCTTGAATGCGATCCAGGCTCACGCGGCGGCCGAGTACCCGAAAGAGTGCTGTGGGCTGCTGCTGGCGATCGGCCGCAAGCAACAATACTTTCCCTGCATCAATGTCTCGACCGAGCCGAACGAAGAGTTCCGGATCGATCCCGAACAGTACGCAGCGGCCGAAGACGAAGGCGAAGTAATCGGCGTAATTCATTCACATCCGGACGCCACCAGCAGGCCGTCACCGCGTGACCTCGCCATGTGCGAAGCGACGGCTATGCCCTGGCACATCCTGAGCTGGCCAGAGGGGGATCTGCGGACCATCGTTCCGACCGGCGAAGTTCCGCTACTGAAACGACCGTTCGTGCACGGGGCCTGGGACTGCTGGCAGGTCTGCGCAGATTGGTACAAGCGTGAGTGGGGGCTGGAGTTCGAAACATTCAAGCGTGCCGATGGCTGGTGGGAGAGCAAGGAAAACACCAGCCTGTACGAGGCGAACTACGAGGCCGCCGGCTTCTACCGAGTCGACCAGCCGCAGCGCGGTGACATGATCGTGATGGAAGTAGGGCGCACGGTTTACCCAAACCACGCCGGGATCTTTCTCGGCGCTGATCCTGGGCTGCCAGGTGAAGATGCCGCTACGTTTGGCCCCGGGCCGTTCCTGCTGCACCATCTGTACGGCAGGCCATCAGAGGTCATTGTCTTCGGAGGACCATGGCTCGATCGCACTCGACTGGTGCTGCGTCATAAAAATTCGTCTCTGACGAGCGCGACAGCGCTTGAAAATTGACTATTCTCAGCAAAGTAGTTTACCGCCTGTCGCGTCGTGATCGCTTATGGATCGGCGAACGCCGCGTGAGACGGGCACTTGAGAACTGAGCAGCGCGGGGCTCCTCACACAAATATTGACAATGTTTTGTTGCGCACTAGTATTGCGCAACCTATAAATATTATAGGTTCATATGAGCACTAATTCACCGTTGTGGACGCCGCGGCAGCTTGAGGATCTTGTGCATGTGCTTGCACGAGACTCTTCAAAAGTGGTTTTTACTGATCATTTTCTCCTGAGGTTGGCTCAACGAGGGGTGACAGTCGGTGAGGCGCTGAGGTGCTTGCAACGCGGGGCCATAATCAAAGGTCCAACGTATAGCGCAGAACATAAAAGCTTTGAGTTCAGAATGTGCGAGCCTCCGCCGAGGGATATCGTCTGCGTGGTTGCGGCGGTCAAGCCTGTTCTTGATCCTGGCGAGGTGTTCGCCGTCACCGTATGGGAGGTGAACTAATGTACGAATATACAGGGAGCGGCCTGGAGGGCATCTACCTGAAAAACGGCTATACGATCGTTGAATCATCGTATGGCAAGGGTGTGAAAATCCAGGACGTGGAAGGTCTGCATCGCGCGATTGCAGTCGACATTGTTAAGCAAAAAAAACCCATGACGGGGCACCAGTTCCGGTTTCTACGGAAAGAACAGGATTTGGTGCAGGAAGAAGCGGCAGCGCTTTTTCGTGTTGACGTGCAAACGATCGCGAACTGGGAAAAGAAGGGCAGCGAGCCGGTGCCTGGTGCATCGGATATCGCGATGCGCGCGTGGTACTCGGCATATATTCATGCCAATTACGGTCCGGTCAAAGTGGAAGCCGGTGCGGCGCCTGATGAGGGCGGCACATTTCAGCACTGCAAAGACCAATGGATCGAGGCTCACGCCGCTTGATTAAGTCAGTGAACAAAATTTCTGAAGCCCGGCCCAGCGCCGGGCTTTTTCTTTTCCGCTTGCGCCAGTGATATCGTTCACCCTTTCCCACAGGAGTGACCTGCATGAAATTGATCGTAGGAGCGCTGGCGGTAGCGCTGTTGGCGGGGTGTGCGACTTCGCCAACGCCTTCCAGTGAAGCTAAGCAGGCGCCGGCCAGTCAGTTGTCGGCCTACCAGTCGAAGCCTTCAGGGGCATACGGGACACTGCAAGTGATCCGCGACTCTGGACAGACCGGAAGCCTTTGTTCAATGGCCGTTTTTATCGATGGCAAGCAAGCCGCCAAGCTCGACCCGGGTCAGAAGGCATCTTTCTATCTGCCGCCTGATTCGGTTTCAGTTGGCGCCGCGTACACCGGCTCTGGCATCTGCTCCATGGGTGCAGCCCGAGTGGAGCGGGAAGCGATCGTGAAAGACGGCGCGATCAAGAAATACCGAGTTTTTACCGGGGGCGATGGGCAGATCGACATACTGCCCACGACTCTCTGAACAGACCGCCTCCGGGCGGTTTTTTATTGCCTGGAGAATGGCATGTGCTCAGCAATCACCTACACGCCAATGACGAAAGTCATGTTGTCCGGCTCGCTTGCGAAGAAGTTTTTTCGAAGCAAGCCATTCCTTCTCGACGGCGGATCGGCCGTGGAGGTGTTCCGTGCGCTCAATGCGACCATTGATGGGTTCGCCGAGGAAATTAAACGACTGGAGCGCCTTGGACTGAAGTTTGCGATCTTCCGCAATCGCGCAAACATCGGAATGGACGGATTCGATCTCGGCGGTACACGGGAAATCCGCATTGTTCCAGTGATTGGTGGCAGCAAGCGCGCTGGCGGGTTACAGACCATTATCGGCACAGTGATGATCGCCGCAGCCTATGTGCTGTCATTCACTCCGTTTGCAGCCGCATCGCCGTTTTTATATGCGGCCGGCGCGTCGATGGCGATCGGCGGTGTGATCCAAATGCTCAGCCCGCAAGCTTCTGGCTTGAAGCAAAGCGCATCCCCCGAGAACTCTCCGTCCTACGCCTTCGGCAGCGCCAAGAACACCACTGCCAGCGGCAACCCGGTACCGATCTGCATCGGTGAACGCCGGTGGGGCGGGATGATCATCTCAGCCTCGATTCTGGCTGAAGACAAAGCGTAACCTTCAGGGCCTATGCATTAGGATATGCTCAGGAAAATTGGGAGGTGATCACATGGCTTATGGCGTGCGGCTTGTTACTGCAGATGGCGAAGAATTGAAGATGCCAGGCTGGTCGTTGAACCTGGAAACTAATCCTCCATGCGTGTTTAAGGGCAGTCGCAAAATAGATCTGCCGTGGAAGGGCCTTGAAGTAAAGATCACCAACGAGGAGCTTGCTGAGATCCGCAGGCAATTTGAGCTTGCCGAATCACCATAAATTTATCGGATACACGAAAACCCGCCATTGAGCGGGTTTTTTTATGCCTGGAGGAAAGCATGGGCGCAGCAGCACAGATCGATATCCACGGCGAGAAGGGCGGCAGCAGTAAGCCGAAGTCGCCGACCGAAGCCAGCGACAGCCTGCGCTCGACCAACCTGGCCAAGCTGCTGATCGCCGTGGGCGAGGGTGAGTTCGACAGCGTCCCTACCGATTACGACATCTACTTGGACAACACGCCGATCCGCGATGCCAGCGGCAACTACAACTTCCCGAACGTGAAGTGGGATTGGCGCCCTGGCTCGGTAGATCAGACGTACATCCCCGGCATTCCGTCCGTTGAGAACGAGACCTCGCTGAACATTGAGCTGCGCAGCGATTCGCCTTGGGTGCGCTCGATCACCAATACCCAGCTTTCCGCCGTGCGCATGCGTTTGGCCTGGCCGGCGCTGCAACGATCTGATGATCAGGGTAACGTTGGCGGCTACCGCATTGAATACGCAATCGACGTGGCCACCGACGGCGGCGCCTATCAGCAGGTGCTGGTGGACGCGGTCGACGGCAAGACCACCACGCGCTACGAGCGCTCGCGCCGCATCGATTTGCCAGACGCCACCACAGGCTGGCAGATCCGCGTGCGCCGCTTGACGCCTAATCAGAACACCAACAAGATCGCCGACACCATGCTGGTCGCCGGTTACACCGAAGTTATCGACGCCAAGCTGCGATACCCGAACACCGCGCTGCTCTACATCGAATTCGACGCTGAACAGTTCACCAACATCCCGGCCGTCACCGTGAAGTGCAAGGCGCGCCGCTGGATGGTGCCGAGCAACTACGACCCAATCCTGCGCACCTACACCGGGACGTGGGATGGTTCGATGAAATCGGCCTGGACCAATAACCCGGCGTGGATCACCTACGGGATCTGCACCGAAGACCGGTTCGGCCTGGGCAAGCGCATCAAGCCGTTCATGGTCGACAAGTGGGAGCTGTACCGGATCGCTCAGTATTGCGATCAGTTGGTGCCGAATGGGCTGGGCGGGCAGGAGCCGCGCTTCCTCTGCGACATGAACTTGCAGGGCAAGGCGGATGCGTGGTCGCTGCTGCGCGACATCTCGGCCATTTACCGGGGCATGACGTACTGGGCGCAGGGCCAGCTGGTGATGCAGGCGGACATGCCGCGCGCGCAGGACTTCGACTATGTGTTCACACGGTCGAACGTGATCGACGGAAAGTTCTCCTATGGCAGTGCCTCGGCGAAGACCCGTTACACCCGGGCGCTGGTCAGCTACGACAACCCGGCGAACAACTACGACACCGACGTCATCCCGTTCGCCGATCTGGATCTGCAACGCCGCTATGGCGACCGGCCGACCGAGCTGAGCGCCATTGGCTGCACCCGTGCTTCCGAGGCCCAGCGCCGTGGCAAGTGGGCGATCCTCAGCAACAACCAAGACCGCACCGTCTCGTTCAAGACCGGTATGGAAGGCGTTATCCCGCTGCCCGGGCACATCATCCCAGTGGCGGATTCGCTGCTGGCTGGCCGTGAAGTGGGCGGCCGGATCTCGGCGGTGGCGGGGCGGGTCATCACGCTCGATCGCGATACCCAGGCCAAGGCCGGTGATCGACTGATCATCAACCTGCCGGGCGGCCGCGCCGAAGGTCGGACCGTGCAGAGCGTCAACGGCCGCGCCGTGACCGTCACGGTTGCCTACAGCGAACCGCCGGTGGCGCAGTTGCAGTGGGCGCTCGACGCTGATGACTTGGCGATTCCGCTATACCGAGTGCTGCGCACCAAGCGCACGACCGAGGGCGATTACGAAATCAGCGCGCTCCAGTTCGAACCGAGCAAGTTCGCATTCATCGACACCGGTGCACGCCTGGAAGAGCGCCCAATCAGCGTGATTCCGATCACCGTTGTTCCGGCGCCGGCGAGCGTTACGCTGTCGTCGGCCTCATCGGTTGTGCAGGGGCTGGCCGTGGCCACCATGACGATCACCTGGCCATCCGTGGACGGCGCGGTCGGCTACGACGTGGAGTGGCGCAAGGACAGCGGCAACTGGATCAAGCTGCAGCGTACCGGGATGACCAACGTGGACGTGGTCGGCATCTACGCCGGTGCTTATGTGGCGCGGGTGCGCGCGGTGAGCGCATTCGACATCACGTCGCCTTGGCGCAACTCGATTCTGACCAACCTCAGCGGGAAGCAGGGATTGCCGCCGGCGCTGGCGTTCCTGACTGCCACGCCGCTGCTGTTCGGCATTTACCTCAAGTGGGGATTCCCTGCTGGCGCCGAGGACAGCCAGCGCACCGAGATCTGGTACGGGCCGACGACCGATCTTGAGGCCGCGACCAAGCTGACAGACCTGGCCTATCCGCAGAGCGACTTCTCCATGCTCGGCCTGCGAGGCGGTGTGACCTTCTATTTCTGGGGGCGCATCGTCGACAAGATCGGCAACATCGGTCCGTGGTATCCGATCGGGCTAGGCGTACAGGGGCAGTCGAGCTCTGATGCATCTGCTGTTTTGGAGTTGATCGCCCATCAAGTGGGTGAGACACAGCTTGGCCAGGATATCGTCGACAAGATCAATTTGATTCCGGGGCTACAGGACCAAATCGACGCGCTCGATGGACTCTCTGCTTACAAGCCCGATCAGGTGTATGAGCGTGGGCAAATGGTGGTCGAAGATGGGCGCATTTACCAAGCGACCCAGCAGGTGCCGATCAACACTCCGCCGCCCAATGTTGGGTACTGGCAGGATGTGGGCCAATCGATCGAAGCGGCGAACGGCCTCGCTCAACAAGTAGCAACTCATACAGTCGAGATCAGCGAACTTGACGGCGTTGTTACTGCGCAAGCCACAGCCTTCGAAGCCCTTCGCGCCTCCTACCGAGACGATGACGGCGCTGGCGATCTCGCAGACGCGATCAAGAGCTACACCAGCACCGCGGCGATCGCTTCCGAATCGAAGGTTCGCGCCTCCGAAAACGAGGCAATGGCAAGGCGCGTGACGACCTTTGACGCGAAAATCGGAGAGAACGCCGCAAACATCACCGAGCTTGAAGAGGTGGTGGTCACGAACCAGCAGGCAACCGCTCAGCAGCTAACTCAGCTCAGCACCACTGTCGGCAGCCAGCAAACGGCGATTCAGCAAAACACTTCGATCATCAATGACGTGAACGGCAAGGTCACTGCGAGCTGGTCCGTAAAAATGCAATACAACTCTGGGACAGGGCAGTACATCGCCGCCGGTGTTGGCCTTGGAATCGAAAACGGACCGGCCGGGCTGCAAAGCCAGTTCCTGGTGAGCGCGGACCGGTTCGCCATCGTCAACACCATTGCCGGCGGCGCGATCGCGGTACCGTTCGCAGTGCAGGGCGGGCAGGTGTTCATGAACTCCGCGTTCATCATGGACGGCTCGATCACCAACGCAAAGATCGGCAACTACATCAGCTCTTCCAACTACATCGCCGGCCAGCAAGGCTGGATCCTGAACAAAGACGGCACGCTTGAAATAAACGGCATCGTTCCAGGGCAGGGGCGTCTGGTGATCAACTCACTGAACGTTTCGGTCTACGACGCCAACAACGTGCTGCGCGTTCGTCTCGGCTATCTGGGGTAATCAATGGCGCTTTTTGGACTGCGTGTCTTTAACGAGAGCGGTCAGCTCGCTATGGACACCAACAGTTTCACCTATCAGGTGTTATGGCAGGGCGTGATCGATTTCAGTGGAACCGTACCCAGCTACACGCTGAATATCCCTGGCTTCAATCCAGCCAATTGCGTGTTCATGATCATCCCGACGAGGGCACAGGACGTGCAATCGTCGGAAGCGGAGGGATCAGTTAACAGCAAGTCCTATCCCTACGTGACGGTGGCGGTGGGGCAGGTTGTCGTTAGTTTCAGAAATCCTTCAGCTTCAGCGGGGACAATTGGATCAAGAGTTGTCGCCAAGGGCTACGCAATCAGGTACGCAGCATGAGCTACGGATTTCAGAGCATCAACGATAACGCGTTTGTACAGATCGATTCCGAAGCCCCTCGGCTGTGCCTACTTGCTAAGGGTTCGTATGCGGGAGTCGCTACCGCAACCGGCACGTTTACTCGCGCTGTAACTAGCCAGGATCCGCCACTTGTTTTCATTCGACCAGACCAGACCGGAGTTATTCAGGTTCCGTATTCAGTGTGGTTTACCGGTGGGCCCGGTAACTGGACCGGTTTCGCAATGAACGCTTCAAAGGTTAACGAAACCTTGAGCGGTCAGTATTTCGTTGCAGCCTGGGCGTCCATGGGAACAGCTATGTACGGTATGCGCCTTTGGGATCAAAACGGTGGTTTGGTCTATGACAGCGGTGCGCCGGCTGTGGTTGTAACGTTCGCTGCAGGTAATTGGACGTACCTCGGAACAGAGCAGCTCAGCGTGGGGCGGCGTTATTACTGGGGAATTAATAAAGCCCTCGGGCCGGGGGAATATATCTCTCTTAACCCTTTCACAATGAGCTGTCACAGCGAAGGCTCTGGTGGTTATTGCGCACTCGGCGTCGATTACGCAAATAACCGCGTCTTGATGTACAGCCTCGCATTCACCGCCTGGACCGACCAAGGGCACCGCCCATTCCTCTGCGCCAAGTTGCTGGCCTGACCCTTTCATTTTTGGAGATACACAATGCCCTGGTACAAGACGGGAACGGTCTCTGTTACCCAAAATTCCAATGCGGTGATCGGCGCTGGCACTGCGTTCATTGCCAACAGCCGGGTCGGCGATGGTTTTCGCGGGCCGGACGGTCGTTGGTACGAGGTGACCAACATCGCCAGCAACACCGCTCTGTCGATCTCGCCGAACTACGAAGGTCCGACAGCGGGTGGCGGCTTCTACTCGATCATGCCGGTGCAGGGTTATCAGAAAGATCTAGGTGACCAGGTCAAAGCCATCCTCAACGACTACGGCGAAAAGCTGGCTTTGCTCGGCACAACTGGCAACTACGATGTCTTGCCACCGTCCAAGGGCGGTACCGGCATCGTTGACCTCTCTGTCTTCATGCAGGGGTTGCTGAATGATGGAGACGCGCCCGCCGCTCGAACCACGCTTGGCGCTGCGAAATCTGGCGCGAACAATGACATCACGTCGTTATCGGCCATGACAACAGCACTTTCTATCTCGCAGGGCGGCCATGGCGGCGTAACCGCTGCCGAAGCGCGGACCAACCTTGGCATCGTACTACTTGGAACCGTGAGCCAGACCGCTGGCGTTCCGACTGGCGCGATCATGAGCCGGTCGCTTGATCCTACCAGCGGTGATTTGACCACCAAGTACGCGAATGGGCAAATGATCGTTTACGGCACACGGCAAGTTAATCAGACCGTTGCTGCGGGTGGCTTCGCCGCTCCATCCATCGCCAAGTCCGCTGATTTCATCGGTGGGGTTTCGGTCTTTTCTGACTTGGCGTTTTTCACGGGGGCAAACACTGGTGGCAATCAGCTCTACGCATCCCGTCAGTCGGTCACTCCCGCAGGGGCTTTCCTCTATGCCGGTGCATTCATAAACATGGGCCGCACGCCCAACTCTGAAGGCCCAAACGTGGCACTCGGCACGGCTGCTGCCGCGAGTTATTTTTTCTGGTTCACAGCCATAGGTCGATGGTTCTGATGGAGAAGACGATGCCATACGCAAGCGAGAACTGCATAAGCACCGGGCCACTTGAGGGTGGGATCGAGATTACCGAGGAGCAATATCAATCTGTGATTGATTCGCTTGCTCGAGGTGAATTCCTTTATGTCTCGATAGAAGGAGGGATCTTTTCGACAAGGCCCGCTCCGCCACCAATTCCCGACCAAACAGATGAAGAGCGGACGATTGCCGAGCAGCAGATCAAGGTCGGAACTGAAGAGGCTTGGCGCGGCAAAGAGATTGCGTTTATCTCTGATCAGCTGATCGCCATGGAAGATGGCGACCCATTGGCTCTGCCTGGTACTGAGCAACAGTGGCGTGAATATCGCACCGCGGTGCGCGGCTGGAAAAGCGGCGCGGCTGGATTTCCTGAAGAGTCATCCAGGCCGGCCCGCCCGGCGTAAACAACTAAACACTATCAACCCGCCATCGAGCGGGATTTTTTTTGCCTGGAGAAAAGTGATGCCTGTTACCGAAAAAGACCGCGACATCCTCGCCCGCACGATTTGGGGTGAGGCGCGAGGCGAAGGCACGGCCGGCCAGATTGCCGTGGCCTGGACGATCCGCAACCGCGTGTTCGATGGCAAGGAGAAGTCGTGGTGGGGAGAGGGCTACGCCGGCGTCTGCCAAAAGCCATGGCAGTTCAGCTGCTGGAACAAGACCGACCCGAACTACCAGTTCCTGATCGGCGTGAAGGAAATCCCGTTCCGCGAGCTGGCGCAATGCCGGATCGCTGCTGACCAGGTGATCGATGGCAAGGTGCCTGATCCTACCGGCGGCGCCACCCACTATTACGCCACCAGCATCAAGGCGCCGGCTTGGACTGCGAAGGCCAAGCAGACGCTGAAGCTCGGGCACCACGTCTTCTTCAAGGACGTGCCGTAGCTTGGTTCACTCTTCCTCATCACGATCGCGGAGCTCCCTGAGCAGGCGCTGATTTTCTTGGAAGAGGTGTTCTCTCTGGTGCTCGACGGTCGCAAATCTGCGCCTTTCGATCAGTAAATCGCTTTCGGTGTGCTGAAGCTTCGCCCTGAGAGAGTTTCGATCCTCCGTGAGTCCGTCATTGTCTCGGACCAAACCCCGAATATTTTCCAGTGACCGCTCCAGCTGGAGGGTCAGCGCTTCGAATTCGTTCTCGTACATCCGCAGCTGGTGCCGGCAGGTTTCGAGCGGGGTCGGGTTGCCGAGCCAATCGTCGGTGTCTTCTATATAGAGGGGGTTCACGGAGATGCCTTGCTGAGTACTGTTTGCATATACAGTAATCGAGGCGCTGCCAGGGGGCGAGGTTTAGCCGACGGGATGCAGTCCTGCAATCATTTCGGGGTAACTAGATCGGCCCATTCCTGCATCATGGCTCTGCGTTGCTCCAAGTATGCTGCGTGGTTGTACACATCGCGGATGAAGCTGCTGTCGGCGTGGGCCAGCTGGCGTTCGATCCAGTCCCGGTTATGCCCTCGGCCATTCATCTCAGTGGAAAACAGGTGGCGGAACCCGTGAGGTGATTGCTTGCCAGTCAAGCCGCAGGCGTCCAAAACGTTGTTGGCGTAGTTGGTTCCGATCGGAAGCGTCGAGTCGCTTCGGTTAACGAATACGTACCGCAGATGGCCCGTGATGGGTAGCATGCTCTTCAGCACGTCGACTGCCTGAGTCGATAGGGGAACGGAATGATCTCGACGCATCTTCATTTTTGAGGCCGGTGTTGTCCAGGTAGCTGCGTCGAGGTCGATCTCCGACCACTCAGCGCGCCGAACTTCTCCCGGCCGGGAAGCGGTGTAGATCATCAGCATGAGCGCTGCGCGAAGCTGGTGCCCGGATGATGATGCTTGAATTGCCGCCATGGTCTTTGGCATTTCGCTGAAAGGGAGGAAAGGGTGCGGCTTGTGCTGGCCCATCTTTTCCGTGACGGCATGCATCTCGGCGGTAGGATTGACCTCGATCAGGCCGATGGCGATGGCGTAGCTAAACACCTGGCCGGTGCGCTGCCGAACTTTCACTGCAGTGGCAACCGAGCCGCGCTTCTCAATCTTGCGGATCAGACTGATGACGTCGGCGCGCTTGATAGAATCGATCTGCCTTGTGCCAAAAACTGGCAAAACATCCAACTCCATCAAGTTGCTGATGATCCGGAACGTGCCAGGCGAAATACTTCCCTTCCTGAATGCCAGCCACTCGTCGTACACGCGACGGAAGGTTCGGCCTCCGGCCTCGATCATTTCGGCCTTCTTCTCCCTCCTTGAGTTGCGCGGGTCAATCCCGTTGGCAATGTCTTCCCGTGCGGCGTCTCGACGCGCGCGCGCTTCCTTTAGGCCCGTATCCGGGTAAGTCCCGAATGAAATCCGCGCCTGTTTACCAAGCCAAGTGAATCGAAAGTGCCAGCTTTTTATGCCGCTGGTGGCTATATAGAGGGAAAGCCCAAGGGAGTCGGCGATCGTGTATGCCTTGTCCTTCGGCTTGGCCTGCCTGGCCGCAGTGTCCGAGATTGCCACTAGTACATCCTCTGCTTTCTGATCTCAATGTACTGGATGATGTACTAAGTCTTTGCCACTGGGAAGGTATCGCACGGTACAGCTTGGTACTTGATCGGCTTATGTATCAGCGGTTACGTGGGGGGTTGTGAAGCGGAGGGGTTTTAGGCGGGAGGCTACCGTGGAATCTTTGAAGATTTCCACGGTATTTTCGGCTCTGTTCAGATGGCGTTCGCCGCAGCGATTCGGGCAGGCGGCGAGTTTATCAGCTTGTCTTTGGCCGTGCTGACTAAAGGGTCAGCAAGCGGTCGGCGAGGCGACCGCTGGCCGTCAGTTCGAGGAATTCATCGCCCAGTCGGCGGCTCTCGTCCATCGCCGCGTGCCAGTATTTCTGCCGGCTCGGCGCGTCGCCCATGAAGCGTTTGAAGTCGTTACGGTCGGGCAGTTTGCCGTAGGGCAGACGCGCCAGATATTCCTTCGACGGCGCGATCAGCACCACGTCCTGCAAACGCTGCACCGAGGCGCGGCGCCACGGCAGGGTCTTGTCGAACCAGCCGGGAATCACCCGGTCGGTGAAGTGGGGGTAGAGCACGATGCCGTCGCCGCTGTAGGGCAGGTCGAGGTGATAGTCGAGCAGGCCGCCGTCGCGGAACGTACCGGCGCCGGCGCCGGGCAGGTCGCGCACGCCTTCCATGACCATCGGGATCGATCCGGAAGCGAGCAGGGCCTGACGCAGATTGCCGGCATTGAGCGCAACGAAACGCGAGGGGAAATCGGTCAGGGCATCGAGCGGCGGAGCCAGGCGCGGGTCGTGGATGATCAGCCGTTCGAAGTGCCGCGACAGCCGCGCGCGGCCGCGCAGGTTGTCGGCAATCACTGAACCCAGTGCCAGACCGAGGCGCCCGCGGTGGTCTTCGGCGAGGCGGCCCTGGCTTTTCACCACCATGATGTTGAGGCGGTAATCGGGATTTTCGAGGATGCTCGCGTCGCGGCCGTCGAGCAGATCATTGAGCATGCGCTGCGAGCTCTGACTGATCTCGGCCATGGTCACGCCCTTGTTGAAATTCTGCTCGGCGTACAGCTGGCCGAGACGGCGGATGCCCTCGGCGGCGTCCGGCAGGCAGGCGCTGGCGAAGCGCCAGGAACCCACCGAGGCGCCGATCAGCGAACGCTCGCGCGGCGCACTCGGCAGCCACTCGCCGAACAACGCCAGATCGAGCCCCTGAATCCCCAGCGCCTTCGGCCCACCGGCCGCGCCGGGCAGGGTGCTTACATCAGCGGCATGCAAACCCTGCGCACGAATCCGCGCCATGGCCCGTGGGCCAGCCTTGAGGGTGAGGGCAGGGAACTTGATGTGGATGGCGGTCATACCGGTCTCGATCGTTAGCAAGCTGGCGATTATAAGCGCATGTTGCAGGCCCATGTAGGAGTGAGCCTGCCCCACAACCGGGGCAGACGCAAAACCAGTGTGGGAGCGAGCCTGCTCGCGAAAGCGGCGGGTCAGAAACATCGTTGCAGCTGACACTCCGCCTTCGCGAGCAGGCTCGCTCCCACAGGGAACCTTGCCAGCAATGGAGCACAATGATGGCCATTCAGTTTCAGTTAAGTTGATCCCGCTAATGTGCCCACCGTAAGCAACATACAAGAATTCGGAGACACCCATGAAAACCCTGACTGCCCTGACCACTGCCTCGATCATCGGCCTCATTGCCAGCACCGCGCAGGCGCGCGATCTCGGACCTGACGAAGCGCTTCGTTTGCGCGACGCTGGTACTATCGTCTCCTTCGAGAAGCTCAACGCCAACGCGCTGGAAAAACACCCCGGTTCGCAAATCACCGAAACCGAGCTGGAGGAGGAGTACGGCAAGTACATCTACCAGATCGAGTTGCGTGATCCGCAGGGCCTCAACTGGGATCTGGAACTGGATGCGGTGACTGGGCAGGTTCTCAAGGATCATCAGGATACGTAATGAAGCTGAATATTTGCGCCACCCGCCTGACGGCGCTGGCGCTGGTTTTGTCATGCAGCAGTGCCATCGCTCGCGACCTCGATCAGGACGAGGCGCTGACCCTGCGTCGCGAGGGCGTGATCCTGCCGCTGGAGCAAGTGCTGCAGCAGGCCATGGATCGCTACCCCGGCGCCAAGCTGCTGGAAGTCGAGCTGGAAGAAAAACACGACGTGTACATTTACGAAGTCGAATTGCTGACGGTCGAAGGCGTGGCGCGTGAACTGCACTTGAAGGCTGATACCGGCGAGTTAGTCAAAGACAAGGAAGATTGATCGATGCGTTTGCTTCTGGTGGAAGACCACGTACCGCTGGCCGACGAATTGCTCGCCGGCCTGCAACGCCAAGGTTACGCGGTTGATTGGCTGGCCGATGGCCGTGACGCGGTGTATCAGGGCGGCAGCGAGCCCTATGACCTGATCATCCTCGATCTTGGCCTGCCCGGCGTACCGGGGCTGGACGTGCTGGCGCAGTGGCGTGCAGCCGGTCTGGCGATTCCGGTGCTGATCCTTACCGCGCGTGATTCCTGGGCCGAGCGCATCGAAGGGCTGAAGGCCGGCGCGGACGATTACCTGACCAAACCGTTCCACCCGGAAGAGCTGTATCTGCGCATTCAGTCGCTGTTGCGCCGCTCCAAGGGCCAGTCCAACCAGCCGACCCTGCAAGCCGCCGGCCTGCATCTGGACGAGGGCCGCCAGTGCGTGGTTCGCGACGGCGCCGACATCCAGTTGACCGCCGCTGAATTTCGCCTGTTGCGTTATTTCATGCTGCACCCCGAACAGATCCTCTCGAAAAGCCACCTCGCCGAACACCTCTACGACGGTGAAACCGAGCGTGACTTCAACGTGCTCGAAGTCCACGTCAATCACCTGCGGCGCAAGCTCGGCAAAAGCGTCATCGAAACCCGTCGCGGTCAGGGATACCTGTTCGGCGGGCAAGCTTCATGAGATCAATCCAGCGCCGTTTGAGCCTGGGTTTGATCAGCGTGATGGTGGTCGTCGGTCTGGTCCTGGCGCAAACCAGCCTGTGGTTGTTCGAAGTCGGTTTGCAGCGCTATCTCGAAGCCGGCCTGCGCAACGACAGTGAAAGCCTGCTGGTGGCGCTGGTGCGCGGCCCGCAAGGTCTGCAACTGGATGAGAGGCATCTGTCGCCGGCCTATCAGCGGCCGTTTTCCGGGCACTACTTTCGCATTGATTTTTCCGACAGCCATTGGCGGTCGCGCTCGCTGTGGGACCAGGAACTGCCGCTGCTGCAACATCCGGGGCTGCACAGCAACCTGCAACTGGGCCCGGGCGGGCAACGCCTGCTGATACTGCGCTCGGACTATCGGCGGCTGGGTCAGTCGATCTCGATCAGCGTTGCCCAGGATTACACGCCGGTCAGTGACAGTTTCCAGCGCATGCGCCAGATCGGCCTCGGTCTGGGGCTGGCGGCGTTGCTGCTGATCCTGTTCCTGCAACGCCTGACCGTGCGCCGCGCGCTGAAACCGCTGGAACGCGCGCGCGAGCAGATCGCTCAATTGCAGCAGGGCCAGCGCTCGCAACTCGACGACCACGTGCCGGTGGAACTGGAACCGCTGGTGGCGCAGATCAACCACTTGCTCGCCCACACCGAAGACAGCCTCAAGCGCTCGCGCAATGCCTTGGGCAACCTTGGCCACGCGCTGAAAACCCCGTTGGCGGTGCTGCTCAGCCTGGCCTCCAGTGACAAGCTCGATGACCATCCCGAGCTGCGCAGGATTCTCAAGGAACAACTGGAACAGGTGCAGCAGCGCCTCAATCGCGAGCTCAACCGCGCGCGGTTATCCGGTGATGCACTGCCGGGTGCGTTGTTCGATTGCGATGCCGAGCTGCCGGGGTTGCTGGCGACGCTGAACATGATTCATGGCGAGCACCTGGCCTTGAGTTACGTCGCACCGCCCGGGCTGCAACTGCCGTGGGATCGCGAGGACTTGCTGGAACTGCTCGGCAACCTGCTCGACAACGCCTGCAAGTGGGCCGATGCCGAAGTGCGCTTGAGCGTGATCGAGCGGTCGGACGGCTTCGCCCTGAGCGTGGAAGATGACGGCCCGGGGATTCCCGAAGAGCAGCGCGCTCAAGTGTTCAGCCGTGGTACGCGGCTGGATGAGCAGACCCATGGCCATGGGCTGGGCCTTGGCATCGTGCGCGATATCGTCGATACCTGGGGCGGCTTGCTGGTGCTGGGCGAGAGCGAGTCGGGCGGGTTGAAAGTGGTGATTGAACTGCCTAAGCGGTGAGCCCTTGAAAAGCCCCTCACCCTAACCCTCTCCCAGAGGGAGAGGGGACTGACCGTGGTGATTGGACGAGATACGTCGACCTGAAATACCGAGCCGAACTCAGGAT
>NZ_JAADJI010000013.1:0-222177 GCF_036283065.1 Pseudomonas moraviensis subsp. stanleyae | reverse complement strand
CTTGATTCAGGGCTGAACATCTGCAAATACGCCAGCAAATTATCCAGCTTGTCCTCATCACTCAGCCCCCAGAAAATCATCCGCGTCCCCGGCACCACCCCTTTCGGGTCTTCGAGATACGCCCTCAAGGTCGCCCGATCCCAAGTAATCCCCGAATTCTTCATCGCATCGGAATAAACATAATTGGCCGAAGTCCCCGCAGCCCGGCCAATGACGCCGTTGAGCTGCGGTCCAAACCCCGGTCGGGCCGACTCGCCAACCTGATGGCAACCGCCACACAGGCGCGGAAAGATCTTCGCCCCGGCGTCAGCATCGCCCTCAGCCTGTACGCTGGCGCTGAAGATCAAAGCGAGCAGCAATGTTGTGGTGAATTTCATTGAACAGTCCAAACGTGGCTTTTCATGACATGGGCGCAGTTTACAGGTAAGCGCCGACGATCGTTCTGACGGTGGTCAACGCCTGACGCAACACGTCCATGTCCACCGAACCCAACGCCAGACGAATCGCATGGGGCCTGTTGGTCGACAGCGAAAACGGCTCGGCGCTGGTGACTGAAATCTGCTGCTGCATCAACTCGGCCACGATCTGATCGGCGCGCACGTCTTCCGGCAACGGCAGCCACAAAAAATACGAAGCCGGATGAGCAATGTAGCGCAGCCCTTTCAGCACCTCGGCCGCCAAGGCCTGTCGCGCCATGGCATCGCTGCGCTTGTGCTCCTCAAGCACAGTCACGGTACCGTCATCGAGCCAACCGCAGGCAATCGCGGTCATCACCCCGGGGGTGTTCCACGTCGTCGCGCGGATGATCCGTTCCAGTGCTGGCACTTGAGGCAGCGGCGCCGCAATGAAGCCGACGCGCAATCCGGTGGCGATGTTTTTCGACAGGCCTGAAACATAAAACGTCCGTTCCGGCGCCAGATCGATCAAGGTTCGCGGCGGGCTCTCGACCAGAAACGCGTAGGCCGCGTCTTCGATGAGCGTCAGATCATGTCGGCGCGCAATCGCGACCAATTGCTCGCGCTGTTCCAGCGGCATGACCCAGCCGAGCGGATTGTGCAGCGTCGGCATGCTGTACACGGCGCGCACCGCACGCTGGCGGCAGAGTTTGTCCAGTGCCGGCAAGTCCGGGCCATGCTCCGTCATCGGGATCGCCAGCACTTCCAGATGCAACGCGTCGGCCAGCACCTTGAAGCCCGAATAGGTCAGCGCATCGGCGGCGATCACATCGCCGGGTTTGAGCAGGGCCATCAGCGTCACCGCCAAGCCTTGCTGAGCGCCGTTGACGATCAGCACTTGCCCGGCTTCGACCGTCACGCCGCGTGTCGATAAATGCCGCGCAACCGAGGCGCGCTCGTGGGCACGCCCGGCGTGCGGCTGATAACGCAGCAGCGCTTCGAGATCACCGGACAACGCCAGTTGGCGCAACGCCGTGCGCAACAGCTCGGCCTGACCGGGCAACGCCGGGTAGTTGAAATTCAGGTCGATCATGCCGACCGCCACGTCCTTCTGGTCGATGCCCTGCCCGGGCGCCAGCGACGTTTCCCGGACAAAAGTGCCGCGTCCGGCTTCGCCGCTGACCAGGCCCATCGCCTCCAGCTCGGCATACACCCGTGATGCGGTGACCAGCGCCAGCCCTTCCTGCGCCGCCAGTTGCCGATGCGTCGGCAATCGCGTGCCCGGCGCCAAGCGTCCGCCACGAATGTCCGCGGCGTAACGGTCAACCAGAGTCTTGTAACGAGACCGGGGCATGTCGGCTGTATCCATGACAATTTTTTGATTGTGCTGATTCTCAGCCCTAGGATCGCAGCGACACAAGCCACTTCTTGAGTGCGACCGACATGGACACAACATCGACTGCGAATAACCCCGCGCTGGAAAGAACCAGTGGCTGGATCAACGGTTTTATCGGCGTGCTGATCTTCAGCGGTTCGCTGCCGGCCACACGTTTGGCGGTGCTGGAGTTCGAGCCGGTATTTTTGACCGTGGTGCGAGCAGCGATTGCCGGTGTGTTGGCGGTAGGGCTTCTGTGGTTGTTCAAACAGCCGCGACCGGCACGCCAGCAGTGGTTGTCGTTGCTGATCGTGGCGCTGGGCGTGGTCCTGGGTTTTCCGCTGTTGACCGCGCTGGCATTGCAGCACGTTACGTCAGCGCATTCGATTGTGTTTGTAGGATTGCTGCCGCTCGCTACGGCGATATTTGGCGTGTTGCGCGGCGGAGAACGGCCACGGCCGGTGTTCTGGATCTTCTCGATACTGGGCAGTGCGCTGGTGGTGGGCTTCGCCCTGTCCCAAGGCTTGAGCGCCTCGCCGACCGGGGACCTGCTGATGCTCGCGGCGATTCTGGCCTGCGGCCTCGGTTACGCCGAAGGCGCGAAACTGTCGCGCAGCCTCGGCGGCTGGCAGGTGATCTGCTGGGCGCTGGTGTTGTCGTTACCGCTGATGGCGTTGTTGAGTCTGTGGCTGGCGCCCGCCTCATTCGCCGACATCAGCGTGTCGGCGTGGCTGTGCCTCGGTTACGTGTCTTTGTTCAGCATGCTGATCGGCTTCGTTTTCTGGTACCGCGGCCTCGCTCAGGGCGGGATCGCCGCGGTCGGGCAGTTGCAATTGCTGCAGCCGTTTTTCGGTCTGGCCCTGGCGGCGACCTTGCTGCACGAGCAGGTCAGTGTCGGCATGCTCGGCGTCACGCTTGGAGTGATTTCATGCGTGGCCGGGGCGAAGAAATTTGCCAAATAGTATTCAGTGTTCAGCTTTCCATTGACGAGGGCTGAGCCCGGTCTTGCGCCGAAAGGCTCGGGCCAGCGCCGACGGACTTTCGTAACCGACCTCTTCGGCAATCAACGCAATCGGCCGGCCTTCGCGCAGGCGTTTCTGCGCGAGGCTGACGCGCCAGCTCAGCAGATAATCGGCCGGCGTCTGCCCGACCACCCGGCGAAACTGCTCGGCAAAACCGGCGCGGGACTGGTTCGCCGCCGCCGCGAGATCAGCGACGCTCCATGGCTTGTACGGTTGCTCATGGATCAGGTTCAAAGCGCGGGATAAACGCGGGTCAGCCAGCCCGGCCATCATGCCCGGCTGCTGATCACGACTGGCGATGAGATGGCGCAGCAGCAGAATCACCAGCAACTCGAACAGACGATCCATCACCGCCACTCGCCCGCAATGCCCTTCGAAAGCTTCGTTGAACAGCCAGTCAAGGGTGCTGCGCAATTGCGGAATGTCGGTGAGTTTCAATACCAGATAGTCGGGTAACGCGGCGGCCAGTGCATTGCCCGAACCGCCATCGAAGGTCAGCGAAGCACAGACAATCTGGCTGGCCATGGCTTCGTCGGCAAACATCCGATGAGTAAACGGCCGTGGAAAGAAAATCAACGAAGGCTCTTCCAGCCGGATCTCCCGCTCGTTGCCCGGTTTGAGCAGCAGCGCCCCCGCTTGCAGAACATGCACATGTCCAACCGGTTCGCCTTCGTGAACGCTGACCCCGCAAAACGCCCCGCTATGAAAGGTGCCGGCATTCACACCGAAATGACTGAGCAATGTGGAAAGGCGATCCATGGCTGACTCCCGAGAGCATATCTGGACGATCTGTGGCATATCCTCGACGATTTGCCGCCAAAGCGCCATTGGCAGTCCCTAAGATCTCTCCATCGCCGCTGCACTTCGCCGCGGATTTTCGGAGAATCACCATGAGCCGCATCCCTGCAATCAGCCTCGACACCGCCACCGACGCCACCCGTCCCGCACTGGAAGGCGTGAAGAAAAAAATCGGTTTTCTGCCCAACGTTTTCACCACCCTCGCCCAGGCACCGGTTGCCCTCGACACTTACCTGCAAGCCTCGGCGATCCTCGGCAAGACCTCGTTGAGCGGCAAAGAGAAAGAGGCCGTTTACCTCGCCACTTCGCAGGTCAACGGTTGCGACTATTGCCTGTCCGCGCACACCGTATTTGCCGGCAAGGCCGGGCTCTCGGCAGAGGACATCCTCGCCGCCCGTCACGGCGAACTGAATGCCTACGCCGCCCTCGCCCGCCAATTGACCGAAAGCCGTGGCCACTTGAGCGACGAACAGTTGGCCGCTGCCCGCGCCGCCGGTATCGATGACCGCAAGATCATCGAAGTGATTGCCCTGGTGGCCGTGCAGACACTGACCAACTACCTGAACAACACTGCGCTGACCGACATTGACTTCCCGGCCGTCGAGGCCTGAGCAATCGCTCACGAACTGAAGAAAAATCCGCTGGCGAAAAGATGCTCTTTTCGCCAGCAGGGTTTTTTGCTGCCATGATGTACGGCAGAATAATTCGCAGCGCAAACAGTGTCTGGTGCGCTGAAACCAAACACCCTGCGCGCAGGTCTTTGTTCTCAGACAAATGCCCGGAAAGACACGAACCCCATGACAGACTGGTTGCAAGACAACGGCGAGATGGCCGGGCAGATCCGCCGTCACGACTGGGCGAATTCGCCCCTCGGCCCGTTGGAACACTGGCCCGATGTGCTCAAGACCACCGTCTCGCTCAGCCTTGCCTCGCATTTCCCTCAGGCGATCGTCTGGGGCCCGCAACTGATCACGCTCTATAACGACGCCTTCGTACCGATTCTCGGCGACAAGCCACACGCGTTGGGACGCTCCTTCAGCGATATCTGGAAAGAAGCCTGGCACGAGATCAGCCCGATTGCCGAGGCGGCATTTGCCGGCCAGGCCACCTATATCGAAAACTTTGCCTTGAAGATCGAACGCGGCAACGGACCGGAGCAGGCGTTTTTCACTTTCTGCTACAGCCCGATCCGTGACTCGCTGGGCAATGTCGTGGGCATGCTCGACACCGTTACCGAAACCACCCAGACCGTGTACCTCAACCAGCGCCTGGCGGTACTTGATGCCATCGGCGACGCGGTGACCAACGCTACTGATGCGCAAGCAATCCTGGCCGCGAGCACGCGGCTGATGGTCGAACAATTGCAACTGTCCAACTGCGCTTACGCCGACATGGATGCCGACGAGGATGGCTTCACCATTCGCGGCGACTATGCGGCGCCGGGTTCGCCGAGCATCGTCGGGCACTACCGCTTGCGCGATTTCGGTGAGAAGGCTGTACGTCTTCTGCGCGCCGGGGAGCCGCTGATCATCCATGACAACCGCAGCGAACTGCCGCCCGAAGAATCGGCGACCTTTCAGGCCATCGGCATCACCGCGACCATTTGTGTACCGCTGATCAAGCAGGGCCGTCTGACGGCATTGATGGCCGTCCACGACAAAGTGCCGCGGGTCTGGTCGCGCTTCGAGCAGGCATTGATGAGCGAAGTCACCGAACGCTGCTGGGCACACATCGAGCGGGTGCGCGCCGACGCCAACGTGCGCGAAGGCCTGCTGGCGCTGGCCGAACTCAATGCCACGCTGGAGCAACGGGTCGAAGAACGCAGCCTGCGCCTGGCCCAGGCCGAATCGGCGTTACGCCAGTCGCAAAAGCTCGAAGCCATCGGCCAGTTGACCGGCGGCGTGGCCCACGACTTCAATAACCTGCTGACGATCATTCGCTCGTCAGTGGATTTTCTGCGCCAGCCCAACCTGCCGGAAGAACGTCGTCAGCGCTACATGCGTGCGGTTTCCGACACGGTCGAGCGTGCCTCCAAGCTGACCAGCCAGTTGCTCGCCTTCGCCCGCCGCCAACCGCTCAATCCGCAAGTGGTCGATGCCGGCGAACGTCTGGCCAATATCGGCGAGATGCTCGAATCGGTCACCGGCGCGCAGATTCACGTGTGCGTCGAACGCCCGGATCACCCCTGCTACATCCGCGTCGACCTCAGTCAGTTCGAAACCGCGTTGATCAACATTGCGCTGAATGCCCGCGACGCCATGAATGGCCAGGGGGAGTTGAAATTGCGTCTGGAGTGCCACAAAGCGCTGCCGCCGATTCGCGGTCACGCCGGTTCCAGCAGCCACTTCGTGTCGATTGCCTTGGCCGATACCGGGGCCGGCATTGATGCGCACACCCTGGAACACATCTTCGAACCGTTCTTTACCACCAAGGCGGTCGGCAAAGGCACGGGGCTGGGGCTGTCTCAGGTATTCGGCTTCGCCAAGCAATCGGGCGGCAACGTCGATGTCTCCAGCGTGCTCGGCCAAGGCACCGAGTTCACCTTGTATCTGCCGCAAGTGCCAGCGGACGAGGCTGAAGTGGACGCCGCCGAGGACGATGGCGAGGTCCATCCGGCGTGTGAAAAGCGCCGGGTGCTGGTGGTCGAGGACAATCTCGACGTCGGCCGTTTCGCCAATCAGATCCTGCAGGATCTGGGCTATGAAACCGCGTGGGCGACCAACGCCGAAGAAGCCCTGCAATTGGCGGGCAGCGATGCCATGGCGTTCGATGCGGTGTTTTCCGACGTGGTCATGCCCGGTATTACCGGCGTCGCCTTGGCCAAGGAATTGCGCCAGCGCCGCCCCGATCTGCCAGTGATTCTGACCTCCGGCTACAGCGAAGAACTGGCCCGCAGCGGTTACGAAGGTTTCGAATTTCTCGCCAAGCCCTACTCCGCCGAACAGGTCTCGCGGATTCTTGGCAAGACCTGGCTCAAGGACGCAACGTCAGCGGCCTCAGTCGTGATCGACGCCGGCACGCTTGAGTAATTTCTTGCAGCGCTCCGACAGGTGAAACACCTGTAAATGCTTGCCGGCCTTGGCGTAGCGTTCACGCAGGGTTTTCAACGCGGCAATCGCCGAGTAATCGACAAAGCTCAGGTGCCGGCAGTCAAGAGTGACTTTGGCCGGGTCGTTGGCCGGATCGAACTGGTTGAGAAACGGCGTGGTCGAGGCAAAGAACAGCGTGCCGTGCAGGCGATAGAGCTTGCTGCCATCGGCTTCCAGATGTTCATCGGCGTACAGTTCGCGCGCCTGCTGCCAAGCGAAGTTGAGCGCAGCGATGATGATTCCGCAGAGCACCGCCGTGGCCAGATCGGTGAACACGGTAATGGTGGTCACAGCGATGATCACCAGCACATCGTGCGCCGGCACCTTGTTGATTACCCGCAACGACGCCCAAGCGAAGGTCTGCTGCGACACCACGAACATCACCCCGACCAGCGCGGCCAGCGGAATACGCTCGATCAGCGGTGACAGAAACAGAATGAACAACAGAATCAGCACACCAGCGACCACGCCGGACAAGCGCCCGCGACCGCCGGAGCTGAGGTTGATCACGGTCTGGCCGATCATCGCGCAACCACCCATGCCGCCGAACGCGCCGGACACCATGTTCGCCGCGCCGAGCGCAACGCATTCGCGATCCGGGTAGCCACGGGTTTCGGTGATTTCGTCGGTCAGGTTCAGCGTCAGCAAGGTTTCCAGCAGGCCGACCATCGCCATCAGGATCGCGTACGGGGCGATGATGCGCAGGGTTTCGAAATTCCATGGGATGTCCGGCAACGCGAAGGTCGGCAAACCGCCGGCAATGTGCGCCATGTCGCCGAGTGTGCGGGTCGGCAAGCCGAACAGGTAGACCAGCAGGCCGACGCCAAGAATCGCCACCAGTGCCGGCGGCACCGCTCTGGTCAGGCGCGGCAGGATGTAAACGATGGCCATGGTCAGCAGCACCAGCCCGGTCATCAGGTACAACGGCGTACCGCTGAGCCACTGCTCACCGCTTTTGAAGTGCTCCAGTTGCGCCAGGGCAATGATGATCGCCAGGCCGTTGACGAAACCGAGCATCACCGGATGCGGCACCATGCGCACCAGTTTGCCCAGGCGCAACAGCCCGAACGCCATTATGATCAGGCCACCGAGCAGTACCGTCGCCAGCAGATATTGCACGCCGTGTTGCACCACCAGCGCGACGATCACCACCGCCATCGAACCCGCCGCACCGGAGACCATGCCCGGTCGGCCGCCAAACAATGCCGTCAGCGTGCAAATGATGAAAGCGCCGTACAGGCCCATCAGTGGATTGAGATGCGCGACCAGCGCGAAGGCAATACATTCGGGCAACAGGGCGAACGAGGTGGTGAGTCCGGCGAGGACATCGGCGCGCAGACGAATCGGTTTCATGGCTTACCTGACTGAGCGGCCGTCGGGCACGGCCGCTGTTTTCGCGAAAAAAGAGGGAGGCGAATGTTACGGAATTGTTCGGCCTCGAGCCAGTGAAACGCTGACATGGGTTGGCTCGGGCCTTATCCTTGCCGACTTGTCCTTTGAATCGAGTTGCAGCATGTCAGCGTTTTTGTCTGCCCGTGACGTGTGTCAGCGGCTGCGCGATGCCGCGCTGGGAACTCTTGGCTTCGAAGTCCGCGAAATGATGCCCGAGTCAGGGCTGATTGCCGTGGATATCGAGGGCTGGCATTTGCTGCTGGATTTCGCCGAGGGACATTTGCATCACTGTGAATCCGCTCGCAACTGCGCCGGGGACGAAGCGACGCTGAACACGTGGCAGCGTTATGGCACAGACCCGGTGAGCCTGCTCAGCACATGGGAACTGGCGCAGATTGAACGGTTATTGCGTGAGGCGAATCAAGTCGTCGCTCAGGGCATCATTTCCACAACCGGTGAATGATTTTCCTGCATGCGCTCGTACCAGCCTTGCAGCACATCAGGCAGCCGATTCTTCCACTTCGTCACGTTGGTGTAGTACCGCAGATGTTCATGGCCCTGGTCATCGTAGCTTTTGAAGATCAGCCAGACCTGCGCGTCGGCAGCACTCATCAGGATGCCGATGTCGCCCAGACCACGCATCCACATTTCCAGCACCTGAGCATCAGGCACATCTCTTGAGGCCTCGCCGATCTGCAAGGAACCGGAGGTTGCAACCAGTTTCTGGTAGTCGGTGTTGAGCAGCGAACGCAGTGCCTGATCTTCCGCGGGTGTGCGGGCCAGACCCAGGCTGAGCAGATCGTAATCCAGCGTCAGCGGTTGTTCGGAGGCAATATACCGGCCGGCGTAATACACGCCCATGCCACCGCCGCAATCGGAATCCGCACCGCTTTGCGCGACGGTCAGTACGCCATTGATGGGTGTGAAGGTGAGTTTGCAGGCGTCCTCGGCGTAAACAGCTATTCCATCTCTGAGTACGGCAACTCCAGTCAGATCGCCGGAATTGGCTCCCTCGCCTGCTGATATATCGATGTCGATATGCGTGGCATCGCGACGCTGGGTAACGATGGTCGCCGACGTTGACGTGCCGGGCGGGATCAATTGCCAGGTCGCGTCCCAACTGAACGGTTGGACTGCGTGTTCGAGTTCGGTGAGGCGCATCAGGTATTCGCGCCGCAGACAAGCGCTCAGGGCGCCACAAGCGTTGCGGTTTTTCAGCCACTGGCGTTGGTCAGTTTTCAGGGTTTTGACATCGGCAACTTTGCCCAGCGTAATCCGCCACTGCTCGGCGAGTTTGTCGTCGAGGCTCGAAAGGTAAGGATCGTTGCAGATGGCTTGTTCGGTTTTGCTGGAGACGCTGGTGCAATCGAAACTGCTGGCGTGGGCGGTGCCGGCAAGGAAGAGAGCAGTCAGCGCCACGGCGTGACGCAGGGAAGGAGCGAACATCGAGAGATTCCATTCTTCGGGCGGTGGGGAGTATGCCAGTGCTGCTGCCGTAAATCGCCGTTGTCGTAGAGTCTGCTCACCCCTGTGGGAGCGAGCCTGCTCGCGAAGTGGGTATATCAGTCGGTTTGATGTTGGCTGTCACAGCGCTTTCGCGGGCAGGCTCGCTCCCACAGAGTTTTATGGCGTTTCAGAAGATCACTTCGGCTGCCGGTTTGACGTCGACTCGCGCCACGGAACCAGTGAGCGCAGCGAAATCCTTGTTGTGTTGGGCAATGATGTCTTCGGCGCTCATGGTGCCGTTGTCGACTGTCGAATGTGCGTCTCCCGCAACCACGATGTCGTAGCCCAGTTCATGCGCGCTGCGCACTGTGGCGTTGACGCAGTAATCAGTCTGCAAGCCGCAGATGACCAGTCGCTCAAAATCTTCGCTGGGCAGCAGCTTGCCGAGCTCGGTCTGGTAGAAAGAATCCCCGGTGGTTTTACCTACCCGCAGGTCTTTCGTCGAAGTCAGCAGATTGTTGGCCAGTTGCCAACCGTCAGTACCGCGCACGAACGGAGCGTCCTTCTCTTCGTGTTGAATCAGCACCACCGGAACGCCGGCATGCCGGGCGCGCTGGCTCAGATCATTGATCGTGGCGATCACACGGTCGATTTCAAAACACTGATATTCACCAGCACAAAGTGCCTGCTGGACGTCGATGATCAGTAATGCGGTGGTCATGTCGAGCCTTCCTTGATCAGTCCTTGAAGATGGGGCGGACTTGAGCCCGCCCCTTTTTACTCCGCTCAATAACCCAATGACAAGCCGGTATTGCGCCGTGGATCGTTGGCGCCGTAGAAGCGGTTCTTGCCAACCGGTTTGCCATCCAGAGACGGCGCGCCGACCAGAATCGCGGCGATGTGGTTGGGATCCTGCGGGCCGGCAAACTTGTGGCCCCAGCTCTCGAGGATTTTCTTCGTGTCGGGGCTGGCCGCGAAGTCTTCGAGGTTGGTTTCCTCCGGCATCCACTGCTGATGGAAGCGCGGCGCGTCGACCGCTTCCTGCAGACCCATGCCGTAGTCGATGACGTTGAGCATGGTCAGCAAGGTCGCAGTAATGATCCGGCTGCCACCCGGCGTGCCGACCACCATCACCACTTTGCCGTCCTTGGTGACGATGGTCGGACTCATCGACGACAGCGGCGCCTTGCCCGGGGCAATGGCGTTGGCTTCGCCCTGCACCAGCCCGTACATGTTCGGTACGCCGACCTTGGAGGTGAAGTCGTCCATTTCGTCGTTGAGAATCACCCCGGTCTTGCTCGCCATCACGCCGGCGCCGAACCAGTCGTTGAGGGTGTAGGTGACCGAAACGGCATTGCCCCACTTGTCGACGATCGAATAGTGCGTAGTGTTGCTGCCTTCGTGGGGCGCCACACCAGGCTTGAGTTCAGCCGACACGCCGGCCTTTTGCGGCTGGATGGCGTTGCGCAGTTTGGTCGCGTAGTTCTTGTCCAACAGATGCTCGATCGGATTCTTCACAAAATCCGGATCGCCCAGGTAGCTGTTGCGATCGACATAGGCATGGCGCATGGCTTCGATCTGATAGTGCATGCCCTGAGCGGAATGGAAGCCCAGGTCCTTCATCGGGTAGCCTTCGAGAATATTCATGATCTGGCAGATCACCACCCCGCCGGAGCTTGGTGGTGGCGCCGAGACCACGTGATAGCCGCGATAATCGCACTCCACCGGGGCCAGCTCGCGGGTCTTGTATTTGTCCAGGTCAGCCTGGGTGATGATGCCTTTGTTGGCCTGACTGGAGGTGACGATGGCATCAGCGACCCAGCCCTTATAGAAGCCGTCGGCGCCCTTGTCGGAGATCGTCCGCAGGGTTTTCGCCAGATCCTTTTGCACCAGTTTCTGTCCGACCTGCATCGGCTCGCCGTTGCTGAGGAAGATCGAGCCGGAATCGCGCATGTCCTTCTTGAATACATCCGTCGCGTACTCCAGCAGTTCGACATCGCCCTGCTGCAACTCGAAGCCGTCTTCGGCCAGTTTGATCGCCGGGGCAATCATCTCCTTGCGCTGCCTGGTGCCGTATTTGCTCAGGGCCAGCTCCATGCCGGACACGGTGCCCGGCACGCCGACCGCCAGGTGGCCGCGAGTACTCAGGTCCGGAATGACGTTACCGTCCTTGTCCAGATACATGTTGGCGGTCGCTGCCAGCGGGGCTTTCTCACGGAAGTCGAGAAAGGTCTTGCGCCCGTCCGCCAGTTGAATGGTCATGAACCCGCCACCGCCAAGATTGCCCGCAGCCGGATAGACCACCGCCAGTGCATAGCCCACGGCGACTGCCGCATCCACGGCATTGCCGCCGTTTTTCAACACATCGACGCCAACATGGGTCGCCAGATGTTGCGCGGTGACCACCATGCCGTTTTCCGCCGCAACCGGTGCCACCGATGCCGCGTGCGCCATGAGACAGCTGAGCGCCAGGGAGGTCGCAATCAGCGATCTGGCCAAAGGTTCGTACTTCATGAGTCGATCTCTTTTTTGTTTTTCGGGACTGCGCGAAACGCAGGGCAACGCTTCAGGAGCAACAAGCAGTATGGTCGGCTTTGCGTATTGCGCCTCCCCGTTCAGCCAGTATGCTGAGCGGCGTAATCGCCCTGATATGGAGCCGCCGTCATGTCCTACACGTTCATCACCCTGCCCTCGCCGGTCGGTGAGTTGAAGCTGGTCGCGAACGGCAGTCGACTCGCGGCCATCCTCTGGGAAAACGACAAACCGAACCGGGTCCGGCTCGGGCCAATGAGCGAAGCGCCGGACAGCCCGATCCTCCGGCAGACCGCGCGGCAGCTCGAAGAGTATTTCGTTGGCACCCGCAATCGCTTCGATCTCGAGCTGGAATTTGTCGGCAGCGAATTCCAGAAAAAAGTCTGGACGGCACTGCTGACCATTCCCTTCGGCGAGACGCGCACCTACAGCCAGATCGCCTTACAGATTGGCCATCCGACGGCGGTTCGAGCGGTCGGCGCCGCCAACGGGCGCAACCCGATTTCCATTGTTGCGCCATGTCATCGGGTGATCGGTGCTTCGGGAAAACTCACCGGATTTGCCGGAGGGCTTGAGGCTAAAGAGCGCTTGCTGACGCTTGAGGGTGGCCAGTGGTCAACGTTAGGCAAAACAGGCGAGTTGTTCTGACTCAGCCACCGAACAGGCCATTCATCGCTGCGTACTGCAACAGCATGATGGTCTTGGCATCGCAGATCTCGCCGCGCTGAAACGCTGCCAGGGCATCATCAAATCCCCACTCGAGCACTTCCAGTTCTTCCGTTTCCTCTTCCAGGCCACCACCGTCGCTGACCTTGGAGGCGGCATCGTATTCGGCAATGAAGAAGTGCAGCTTCTCGGTCACCGAACCGGGGCTCATATAGGCCTCGAAGACCTTCTTCACATCATGCACGCGGTAACCGGTTTCCTCCTCGGCTTCGTCACGGATGCGTTGCTCGGGCGCGGCACCTTCGAGCAACCCCGCCGCCACTTCGATCAATAATCCATCGTGGCCATTGACGAACACCGGCAAGCGGAACTGACGGGTCAACACCACCGTGCGCTTTTCGCGATTGAACAGCAGAATCGCCGCGCCGTTGCCGCGGTCGTATACCTCGCGGGTCTGGCGCTGCCACTCGCCGTTGTTGCGGTGGTAATCGAAGGTGATTTTCTTCAGCAGATACCAGTCGTGGGACAACACCTGAGTGTCGACGATGTTGACCCGTTCGGCTGTGTTGGACATCGCGTCTGATCCTGTCTTCATGGGGGGACCGCCATGGTCGGACAATTGCGCCGACAAAAAAAGCCCGGCAGCGCTACCGGGCTGGTTCAGCGGCAGCGGTTACTGGAAGTCGACGTCGAAGGCCTGGTAGAACGCATTGCCGGTGTTGGCGACGATCCACATCAGCACAATAACGTGATGGCCCTGCTTGTTCGCCGGCAGCTTCACTTCGTGATCGACCTTCGCCTTCAATTCACCGGCATGGCTGTAATACGGCACTTGCGGGTAGAAATCTTCAAAGAACGCCTGGGTTTCCAGTTGTGCACGAGTGATGCGTTGCTGTGGATCCCAGCCGTCCTTGGTGATCAGCCAGCGGTAACCGCGGGTGGTATGCGGCGCGGTGTATGCCCAACTGACCTCAAGAATCTGGCCCGGATCGACATTGAGCAGCGGCCAGCTGAAGGCACGGCCGAGCTTCTTGCTCATCTCGTCGTTGGTGTAATTGACGCAATCGCGGGCATCGGTCTTGCCGCCGCTGAGAATGTAGCCATCGGCCGGCGGCGCGACGCTGTCCGAGTCGGTCTCGAAGGGTTGCGGGAACGGTCCGGCATCTACGGCCGGAAAGTTCTTGCCGCCCTCCATTTCATTGACTTGCCAAGCGCCGAGCAAGCCAAGGTCGATGGCGACTGCGCCGCGACTCGCTGGTGAGATAACACGGCCGTGTTTCAGTTGGGTTTGTGGAATTGCCTGATTCATGTTTTCACTCCGTTGATTTGAGAACTCTCCTTCCCGAGGAGAGGCCTTCAAGCTAACGGAGGTGGTTTTTTTGTCCATCGGCGCTTTTGTCGCAGTGCGATTGTGTTCAAGCCGAAAAACCCGAAAACACTGGATGGATAACCAGTCATCGACGACCCATCGCACTCGACGTGTAGCCGAACGCCTACACGCCGAGTTGACGAAATTGCCCTCGACCGATCAAGACAGTTGCGCCTGATACTCCTTTTCGTACTGCCCGGCGAGCTGGGTTTTCTGTTTATCGTTGAGCAGCTTGCCGGCCATCTGGAAGAACTTGTGCTCTTCTTCCTCTAGGTGGTGATGGACCTTGTCGGAGAGCTTTTTCGCGGTGGCCAGCCACGCCGGACTGGACATCTCGGTCTCGTCGAGTTCTTCCATCATCTCGTCCATTTCGTGGTGCTCCGAGATGGCGTGACGGCTCAGGTCAACGCCTTCGTCCATTGCCATCAACGGGATGTAGAAGTGCCGCTCTTCGGCGGTTTCATGTGCTTGCAGTTCCGCTTTGAGCTGCTTGTAGGCCTCGACCCGCTCCGGGCTGTCGCCGCTGGTCGCGATCAGAGCCTTGGCGTAACTGCGCTGGCGCTCGTGGCTTTCGCGCAGGGCTTCAAAAATATTCAAGGGGCTTTCCTCATCAATCGCGCTCAGGGAAAGACGCGATAAAAGCCTAGACCGCAGCGCTTGTTTGACGGTTCCGCTGGTTTGATCGGAGGGCTTGGAAGCGCTTGCCCGGACGCGTTAGGCTGGACGTTCAATTACACAACGAAGTCATGCATGAATTTGCGTATCGAGTTGACGCAGGAGCCTACCGAGGAACAGCGTCAGGCCATTCTGCAGCCGCTGATCGAGTACAACGATGCACAAACCGGAGGTTCGAAATCCGAGCCGTTCGCCTTGATGGTCAAAAACGAAAATGGCGCGATATTGGGCGGCTTGTATGGGCGAATGATTTTTCGCTGGATGTTCATCGAACTGCTGTCAGTGCCGGAACAAGGTCGCGGACAGGGGATCGGCTCGAAATTGATGGCTCAGGCGGAAGCCCTGGCCAAGGAAAAAAATTGCTACGGCCTCTGGCTCGACACCTTCGATTTTCAGGCGCCGGAGTTCTACAAGAAGCTGGGTTTCAGCCAGTTTGGGGAAATCGTTGACTACCCACCGGGGCACAAGCGGCACTACTTTCAGAAGCGCCTGATCGACTGAATGTGCCGCCGTCTTCGCGAACAGGCTCGCTCCCAAAAAGTTGTGATGCACTCCAATGTGGGAGCGAGCCTGCTCGCGAAAGCGTCAGCAGCTTCACCCCATAATCAAAGGCAGGTCGCCATCGCCGCCATGCGCCGCATCGCGACAAAATCATCCTGCTGCGCGTAGTAATTCAGTGTTGTACCCGACGCATCGGTAATCACATCGACGAACGACTCCGCCGAACGGGTGTAAACCGTCGTGCCGCCGGACTCGCGCGATTCCAGATAGGCTGCCGCGTCGACGCCGAACACCGCTTCGTCCTGCCAGGCGAATTGCACGCACCGGGCGACGTCTTTCTCCGGCTTGTCCGAGGTCAGGACCTTGTCCGGGCTCTTGGTACGAGCATCGTTCATCACCGAACCGGCGCACCCGACCAACAGGGCCGCCGCCAGCACTACCATCAGCATTCGCATTGCATTCGCTCATCGAGAAAAAAGCGGACTGTAGCACTGCGACGCGGCGAATCGTTCTGCTTTACTGTTTTTATCCGCGACATGCGCGAGCAACTGCGGCACCCCAAGATCTTCAGCCACACAAGGAAATTACATGGCGCCTAGCGACCAGCGACATGAACAGGCACTGAAACTGTTTCTCGATGCACGTCCCGAACTGCGTGAAACCCTCGACCATCTCAATCCGCTGCTGGCTCAGGCCAAGGGCGAAACCCAGGCACAGTATCGCGAAGAACGCCTGCATGAAGCGTTCGAGGCCGAGGCTGAAAGCCAGGGGTTATTTGCCTGGGAACTGACGTTGCAGTTGACCGCTGCTTCGCCGCAGGACTATCAGGCGCAACGGCTGGAGGTGCATCGGGAAGTGGCGGAAATGGCGGGGATGGACTGGATCGAGTATTGCGATCTTTACGGCATAACCCCGTCAAACGTGTAGGAGCTGCCGAAGGCTGCGATCTTTTGATCTTGATCTTGAAGAGCAAAATCAACAGATCGCAGCCTTCGGCAGCTCCTACCAAGGAATCTGCGTAAAACCGGGGTTTCGCGGCTGCCGCAATAAAGCTTTATCATGGGCGCAGTTTCGCTGATCGAGTCCATCATGAAGTTCGCCATTGCGCTGTTTTCCGCCGCCCATGCGCCCTCCTCGCGCCGTGCCCTGCTGTTTGCCCAGGCCGCGCTGGCCGGCGGGCATGAGATTGTCCGGCTGTTCTTCTATCAGGACGGCATCTTCAATGCTTCTGATGCCGTCGTGACACCACAGGATGAACTGGACCTGCCCAAGCAATGGCGCGCCTTTATCAACGAACAGCAACTGGATGGCGTGGTCTGCATCGCCGCCGCCCTGCGCCGTGGTGTATTGAATGAAGAAGAAGCCAGGCGTTACCAGCGTGAAGCGATTTCGCTGAGCGCGCCGTGGGAATTGTCCGGTCTTGGCCAGTTGCACGACGCCGTGCAGGATGCCGACCGTCTCATCTGTTTCGGAGGCGCATGAAGATGCCCAAGTCTGTGTTGATCATCAGTCGCCAATCGCCATGGTCCGGCCCCGGTGCGCGGGAAGCGCTGGACATCGTGCTGGCCGGCGGCGCCTTCGATCTGCCGATCGGCTTGCTGTTTCTCGATGACGGCGTGCTGCAACTGGCCGCTGGGCAGAACGCCAAGGCCTTGCAGCAGAAAGACCTCAGCGCCAATCTGCAGGCGCTGCCGATGTTTGGTGTTGAAGAGTTGTTCTATTGCGCCGAAAGCGCCAACGCTCGCGGTCTTGGCAAACTGTCGCTGGACGAAGCGCAGCCGCTTGCCACTGAACACATCACCGCCCTTATTGACCGTTACGATCAGGTGATCACCCTCTGATGTCGACTTTGCATGTGTTGTCTCATTCCCCGTTCGGCGACAACCGCCTGAGCAGTTGCCTACGCCTGCTGGGCAGCGCCGATGCGGTGTTGTTGTCCGGCGATGCGGTGTATGCGCTGCAACCGGACACTGCGCCGTTCTCTGCGCTGCAAGAGCGAAAAATCGACCTGTTTGTATTGGTTGAAGACGCACAAGCCCGCGCGATCGCGATCCCGGACTGGGCCAAGGCCATCGATTACCCGGCCTTCGTCGAACTGTCGATCCATCACGCCAAGGTCAACAGCTGGCTATGAATTCGATGACCGTCGGCGCCCGCGCCATCGAACTGGACAAGGATGGCTTTCTCGTCGACCTCAGCGACTGGTCGGCGGAAGTTGCCAGTGCCCTCGCCGCCGCCGAAGACATTGAGCTGACGCCCGAACACTGGGAAGTCCTTGAGCTGCTGCGCAGCTTCTACGCCGAATTCCAGCTGTCCCCGGCCACGCGGCCGCTGATCAAGTACACCGCGTTGAAACTCGGCGCCGACAAAGGCAACAGCCTGCACCTGAACCGACTGTTCAAAGGCACCCCTGCCAAACTCGCCGCGAAACTGGCGGGCCTGCCCAAACCGACGAATTGCCTATGAACGACTTTCCAGCATTGACCCTCGAAACGCCCGCCGAACACCCGTTCGCGCAATTCGTGCGCATTCTCGGCAAAGGCAAACGCGGCGCCCGCGATCTGACCCGCGAGGAAGCCCGCGCGGCCATGGGCATGGTCCTCGATGACCAGGTCGAAGATACGCAACTGGGCGCCTTCCTGATGTTGCTGCGACACAAGGAAGAAAGCGCCGAGGAAATGGCCGGTTTCACCGAAGCCCTGCGCGAACGCTTGCAGGCGCCTGCATTGAACGTCGACCTGGACTGGCCGACCTATGCCGGCAAGAAACGACATCTGCCCTGGTACCTGCTGGCGGCCAAGTGCCTGGCGCAGAATGACGTGCGCATCTTCATGCACGGCGGCGGCGCGCATACCGCCGGGCGTCTGTACAGCGAACAACTGCTGGGCGAACTGAACATTCCCCTGTGCCGCAACTGGCAGCAGGTCGGCACGGCACTGGACAACGGCGGCCTGGCCTTTATGCCGCTGGCGGACTGGGCGCCGCAGTTGCAGAAAATGATCGATCTGCGCAACACCCTGGGCCTGCGTTCGCCGATCCACTCGCTGGCGCGGATTCTCAATCCGCTCGGTGCGCGCTGCGGCCTGCAAAGCATCTTTCACCCGGGCTACCAGGCGGTGCATCGCGATGCCAGCGGCTTGCTCGGCGATACGGCAATTGTGGTCAAGGGCGATGGCGGGGAAATCGAGATCAACCCCGACGCCACCAGCCACCTGTACGGCACCAGCGGTGGTCAGAGCTGGGACGAGGAATGGCCACAGTTGTCAGCGCAACGTCACGTCAAACCCGCCTCGCTGGACATCGAACACTTGAAAGCGGTGTGGCGCGACGACGTGGTCGATAGTTACCCGCAAATGGCCTTGATTGCGACCATGGCCCTCGCCCTGCGCGGTCTCGGTCAAACTCGTGAACAGGCGTTTGCCACTGCCGAGCAATATTGGGCAACACGCAACACATCGATCTAACCGATCATTAGCGCCCGATCTTTGCGCTTTTTGTTCGAACTCATCGGAATAGACTCGACTCCAACGCATATTGGTTTTGGGAGTCTTGATCATGGGTTTACTCGTCGACGGCCACTGGCAGGACAAGTGGTACGAAAGCAGCAAGGACGGCGCGTTCCAGCGCGAACAAGCGCAACGCCGCAACTGGGTGACCGCCGACGGCCAGCCCGGCCCTAGCGGCGAAGGCGGTTTCGCTGCCGAAGCCGGGCGCTATCACCTCTACGTTTCCCTCGCCTGCCCTTGGGCGCATCGCACGCTGATCCTGCGCAAGCTCAAGGGTCTGGAAAGTCTGATCGATGTGTCAGTGGTCAGCTGGTTGATGCTGGAGAATGGCTGGACTTTCGACACAGCGCTCGGCTCGACCGGCGACAAACTCGATGGTTTCGACTTCATGCACCAGCGCTACACCGCTGACACCCCTGATTACACTGGCCGCGTGACAGTGCCGGTACTGTGGGACAAGAAACTCAAGCGCATCGTCAGCAATGAATCAGCGGAAATCATCCGCATGTTCAACAACGCATTCGACGGGCTAACTGGCAACGATCTGGACTTCTACCCGGCGCCGCTGCGCAACGAGATCGATGCGCTGAACGAGCGGATCTATCCGGCGGTGAACAACGGCGTCTACCGCGCTGGATTCGCCACCTCGCAGCAGGCCTACGAACAGGCATTCGATGAAGTATTCGCCGAACTCGATCATCTGGAGCAACTGTTGGGTGCCAATCGCTACCTGAGCGGTGAATACCTGACCGAAGCCGACGTGCGTCTGTTCACGACGATGATTCGCTTCGACGCTGTGTATCACGGTCACTTCAAGTGCAACCTGCGGCGGATTGCCGATTACTCGAATCTGTCGAACTGGCTACGGGAGATGTATCAGTGGCCGGGGATTGCCGAGACGGTCGATTTCCAGCACATCAAGCATCACTACTACGGCAGTCACAAGACCATCAATCCGACCGGGGTGGTGCCGAAGGGGCCGCAGCAGGATTTCAGCGTGGCGCATGATCGCGAGCGGTTGATTGGCAAAGAGGTTTGGCGCCGGGGTTGATTACCTCGGTGTTTTCGAGACCCCGTTCGCGAGCAGGCTCGCTCCCACACGGGATTTGTGCCTGACACAGATCCAATGTGGGAGCGAGCCTGCTCGCGAAGGGAACGACGCGGTGTTTAGACCTGCGCCTGCGCCCCTTCGAACCACGCCAGTTTCTCGCGCAGTTGCACCACTTCACCAACGATCACCAGAGTCGGCGCATGCACTTCATGCTCCGCCACCAGTCGCGGCAGATCCGCCAGCGTGCCGGTAAACACCCGCTGATTGATCGTGGTGCCCTGCTGGATCAGTGCCGCCGGGGTATCCGCCGCGCGACCATGCTTGATCAACTGCTCGCAGATGATCGGCAAACCCACCAGGCCCATGTAGAACACCAGCGTCTGCGCCGGCGCGACAAGGTCGGCCCAAGGCAGATCGGTCGAGCCGTCCTTCAAGTGGCCAGTGACAAACCGCACGGACTGCGCATGGTCACGATGGGTCAGCGGAATCCCCGCATAGGCCGCACACCCGCTGGCCGCCGTGATCCCCGGCACCACCTGGAACGGGATGCCGTGAGCTGCCAGCTCTTCGATCTCTTCGCCACCGCGGCCGAAGATAAAAGGATCGCCGCCCTTCAACCGCACCACGCGCTTGCCGGCCTTGGCCAGATCGACCAGTTGCTGATTGATCTGATCCTGCGGCACGGCGTGTTCGGAACGACGCTTGCCGACATACACCCGCTCGGCATCGCGACGGCACAGCTCTAGAATCGCCGGCGCCACCAAGCGGTCATAGAGAACCACATCGGCTTGCTGCATCAGACGCAGCGCGCGGAAGGTCAACAGATCCGGATCACCCGGACCGGCACCGACCAGATAAACCTCGCCAGTGGTGACCATTGGCTCGCCATCGACCTTGGCCTGCAACAGGCGCTCAGCTTCAGCGCCCTGCCCGGCCAGTTGACGATCGGCGATCGGCCCCTGGAAAACGTCTTCCCAGAAGCCGCGGCGCTGCTGCACATCCGGAAACAGGTTTTTCACCTGATGGCGGAAACGCGCTGCCAGTCCGGCCAATTGCCCGTAAGTCGAGGGAATCCAGGTTTCGATTTTTGCCCGGATCAGGCGCGCCAGTACCGGCGCATCGCCGCCGCTGGACACGGCAATGATCAGCGGCGAGCGATCAACGATCGCCGGGAAGATCACGCTGCACAAGGCCGGCGCATCGACCACGTTGACCGGCACGCAACGCCGATGGGCATCGGTGGAGACTTGCGCGTTAAGCGTTTCGTCGTCGGTGGCGGCTATGATCAGCTCGCAACCGTCCAGATCCGTTTCGACGTAACCGCGCAGCAGGCATTCGCCGCCGCTGGCAGCGACCAGTTCAGCCAGTTGCGTTTCGATTTCAGGTGCGACCACCCGCAGCAGCGCACCGGCATCGGCCAGCAGGCGGGATTTGCGCAAGGCAATTTCCCCCCCACCGACAACCAACACACGACTGCCGCGCAGGTTGTGAAACAGCGGCAGATATTTCATTTAACCGATGACCTCAAGGCCACCCATGTACGGCTTGAGCACGTCCGGCACACGGATCGAACCGTCGGCCTGCTGATAGTTTTCCAGCACGGCAACCAGCGTACGACCGACCGCCAGACCGGAGCCGTTCAAAGTGTGCACCAGCTCAGGCTTGCCGGTTTCCGGGTTGCGGAAGCGCGCCTGCATGCGACGGGCCTGGAAATCCCCGCAGTTTGAGCACGAGGAGATTTCGCGGTATTTGTCCTGGCTTGGAATCCACACTTCGAGATCGTAGGTCTTGACCGCGCTGAAACCCATGTCGCCAGTGCACAGTGCCAGAGTGCGGTAAGGCAGGCCGAGCAATTGCAGGACTTTTTCGGCGTTGGCGGTCAGGCCTTCCAGCGCTTCCATCGATTGCGACGGTTCGACGATCTGGACCATTTCGACTTTGTCGAACTGGTGCTGACGAATCATCCCGCGAGTGTCGCGGCCCGACGCACCGGCTTCGCTACGGAAGCACGGGGTATGGGCGACGAACTTGATCGGCAGCGACTTCGAATCGACGATTTCGCCGGCAACGATGTTGGTCAGCGATACCTCGGCAGTCGGGATCAGGTACAGATCGGCTTCGCCTTCGCGGGCGATCTTGAACAAATCTTCTTCGAACTTCGGCAACTGGCCAGTGCCTTGCAGCGCCGGAGCCTGAACCAGATAAGGCGTGTAAGCCTCTTCATAGCCGTGCTCGTTGACGTGCAGGTTGATCATGAACTGCGCCAGTGCGCGGTGCAGACGGGCGATCGGGCCACGCAACAGCGCAAAGCGCGCGCCGGACAGCTTGGCGGCGGTTTCGAAATCCAGCCAGCCGAACTTCTCGCCGAGGGCGACGTGGTCTTTGACTTCGAAATCGAACTGGGTCGGCGTGCCCCAGCGGCGCACTTCGACGTTGTCGTCTTCGTCCTTGCCGACCGGAACCGACTCGTGTGGCAGGTTAGGAATGCCGAGCAGGATCGAGTCCAGTTCGGTCTGGATCGCGTCCAGTTCGACCTTGCCGGCGCTCAGTTCGCCCGCCATGCGCTCGACGTCCGCCATCAGCGGCGCGATGTCTTCGCCGCGCTGCTTGGCCTGGCCGATGGATTTGGAACGCGCGTTACGCTCAGCCTGCAGTGCTTCGGTGCGGGTCTGGACGGTCTTGCGCTGTTCTTCCAGCGCTTCGATGCGCGCGGTGTCCAGGGCAAAGCCACGGGAAGCCAAGCGGTCCGCTACGTCCTGAAGGTTGCTACGTAACAGTTTGGAATCGAGCATGTCGGTTTCTCGTTATCAAAGTTTGGTCAGGGACAGGCCGGCCCACGTGGCGAGCAGCCCGCCGAATACGCTGAGTGCCGCGTAGCCCAGGGCCAGCAACACTTGCCCGCTTTCCAGCAGGCGCACCGTATCCAGTGAAAAGGATGAAAAAGTCGTCAGCCCCCCGAGGAAGCCGACCATCAACCCGGCACGCACCTCGATCGGCACTTCCGGGCGTATCAGAAACAGGCCGTACAACACGCCAATCAGCAGGCAGCCCACGATATTAACGGCCAGCGTCGCGGTATAGAAGTGCCGCGGCCAGTTGGCGCTGACCCAATTACCGGTGGCGAAGCGCAACAATGTCCCGGCAACACCGCCGACCGACACTGCAAGGATCAATGGAACCACTATTTTCTCCGCTGCCGAGGGCTCAGACGGTCAAGTTGAGCGAGGTGATTGAGCTTCTCGCCGATCTTCAACTCCAGGCCACGGGGCACGGGCTGATAGAACGGAATCGGCTCGAGTTCTTCCGGAAAATAGTCTTCACCGGCGGCATAAGCGTCCGGCTCGTCGTGGGCGTAGCGATATTCGTCGCCGTAACCCAATTGCTTCATCAGCTTGGTCGGAGCATTGCGCAGGTGCAGCGGCACTTCCAGCGAACCGTTTTCCGCAGCGGCACGCAGTGCGCTTTTGAAGCCCATGTACACCGCATTGCTCTTCGGTGCGCAGGCCAGATAAGTGATGGCCTGGGCCACTGCCAATTCGCCCTCGGGGCTGCCGAGACGCTCCTGCACCTCCCACGCCGCCAGGCACAGGCTCAGCGCACGCGGGTCGGCGTTGCCGATGTCTTCGCTGGCCATGCGCACCACGCGCCGCGCCAGGTACAGCGGATCGCAACCGCCGTCGATCATCCGCGCAAACCAGTACAGCGCGCCGTCGGGATTGGAGCCGCGCACCGATTTGTGCAGGGCCGAGATCTGGTCGTAAAACGCTTCGCCACCCTTGTCGAAACGTCGACGGGTGTCGCCGAGCAGGCTTTGCAGAAGCTCGGTGCCGATTTCGCTGTTGTCTTCGGCCAGATCGGAGGCGTTCTCCAACAGATTGAGCAGACGCCGGCCATCGCCATCAGCTGCGGACAGCAGCATCTGGAAACCTTCATCGCTCAGCGTCAGGTTGCGCTTGCCCAGCCCGCGCTCTTCGGTCAGTGCGCGATGCACCAGTTTGCGCAACGCCGCTTCGTCGAGGCTTTTCAGCACGTAGACGCGGGCACGCGACAACAACGCGTTGTTGAGTTCGAACGAAGGGTTTTCGGTGGTGGCGCCGATGAAGATCAGCGTGCCGTCTTCAACGTACGGCAGAAAGGCGTCCTGCTGCGACTTGTTGAAGCGGTGCACTTCGTCGACAAACAGGATCGTGCGTTTGCCGTATTGGCCGGCCTGCTGCTTGGCAATTTCAACGGCCTGACGGATCTCCTTGACCCCGGCGAGCACCGCCGAGACGGTTTCGAAGTGCGCATCGGAAACTTCCGCAAGCAAGCGCGCCAGGGTGGTCTTGCCCACGCCCGGTGGTCCCCAGAAGATCATCGAGTGCAGCGCGCCCTGCTCCAGCGCCTCACGCAGAGGCTTGCCGCGAGCGAGCAGGTGTTCCTGACCGACGTACTCATCCAGATTGGCCGCACGCAGACGCGCGGCCAAGGGTTGGGCAATCGGTGCACTGCGAAACAGATCCATCACGTAGCGTTGAAACCTCTGATTTGCCGATCATTAACACTGTAGGAGTGAGCCTGCTCGCGATCCGGTTTGCCAGTCAATGCTTGATTGTCTGACCCACTGCTATCGCGAGCAGGCTCACTCCTGCATGAGTTTTGCGACTTATTCCTGGATGACGTCGGCACCCTTGGGAATGTCGAACTTGAATTTGGACGCCGGCACCGCTTCGTTGGCCTTGACCCCGGTAAACAGGATATTGGTGCGCTGGCCGACGCTGTCGATCAGCTGCATGTCATTGAGCAGACCGTTGCGGAACGACAGGCGCAGATTGTCGAACAGCGTGTCCTTGGTTTTCGGCTTGAGGGTGAAGTCGATCACACCACCCGCCTCTTTGGCGCTGATATCGAAACTCTGACTGATCTTCGAGACATCACCGGACAACAGCAGCGCGGGAGTCTGGGTAAGGCGCTCGTCGAGCTTCTTGATGGTGGCTTGTTCCAGGTCCGGGTCCCAGAGGGTGACTTTCTTGCCATCGGAGACCATGGTCTGCTCGGCCGGCGCGTTGGTGTGCCAGTAGAACAGGCCCGGACGCTGCAGGGTCATATTACCGGTGGTTTCCTGCAACTGGGTGCCGCTGCCGTCGAGGGTCAACTGCGAGAAGTTCGCCGAAAGGGTTTTCGATGTTTCGAGCAACTGGGTCAGACGCGCCACGTCCTTTTCGTCGGCGTGGGCCGTGAGTGTGGTCAGCGCCAGTACTGGCAACAGCATGCGGATAAGGCGCATGAGAGTCCTCTTGAATACTCGTGGGAGAGCGGGTGGCGCGTCATTACGCCACCCGAGTCGTTGCGTTTCAGTCGCGTACCGGGCCCGGGGCCAGGACTTCACGCGAACCGTTGGTGTTCATCGATGTGACGACGCCGGCCATTTCCATGGCTTCGATCATCCGCGCGGCGCGGTTGTAGCCGATCTTCAGTTTGCGCTGCACAGCGGAAATCGACGCGCGACGACTTTCGAGGACGAACTGCACCGCTTCGTCATACAGCGCGTCGGCTTCCGGATCATCACCGTCACCACCACCGCTGCTGCCTTCAAAGCCGCTGCCCGCCTCTTCGACACCGTTGAGGATGTCGTCGTTGTATTCCGGCGCGCCGCGCAGTTTCCAGGCCTCGACCACGCGGTGAACCTCATCGTCGGAAACGAACGCGCCGTGAACACGGATCGGCAGACTGGTGCCCGGCGGCATGTAGAGCATGTCACCGTGGCCGAGCAGTTGCTCGGCGCCGCCCTGGTCGATGATGGTCCGCGAGTCGATCTTGCTCGATACCTGAAACGCCATGCGAGTCGGAATGTTGGCCTTGATCAGGCCGGTGATCACGTCCACCGAAGGGCGCTGGGTGGCAAGAATCAAGTGAATCCCCGCCGCACGCGCTTTCTGCGCGATACGTGCGATCAGCTCTTCAACCTTCTTGCCGACGATCATCATCATGTCGGCGAATTCGTCGACCACTACGACGATGGTTGGCAGTTTCTGCAGCAGCGGCGCTTCGTCGTGAATGCTTTCGCGCTTGTACAGCGGATCGCTCAACGGTTCGCCGGCATCCTGGGCTTCCTTGACCTTGGCGTTGAAGCCGGACAGGTTACGCACGCCCATCTTCGCCATCAGTTTGTAGCGACGTTCCATTTCGGCAACGCTCCAGCGCAAGGCGTTGGCAGCGTCCTTCATGTCCGTCACCACCGGGCAGAGCAGGTGCGGAATGCCTTCGTAGATCGACAGCTCGAGCATTTTCGGGTCGATCATGATCAGCTTGGCGTCGTCCGGTCCGGACTTGAACAGGATCGATAGGATCATCGCGTTCACGCCCACGGACTTACCGGAACCGGTAGTACCGGCCACCAACAGGTGCGGCATCTTCGCCAGGTCGGTGATGACGGGTTTACCGCCGATATCATGACCGAGCGCCAGGGTGACCGGCGATTTGAAGTTGTCGTACTCGGGCGTCGACAGCACCTCGGAGAAACGCACGATCTGGCGGTCTTCGTTGGGGATCTCGATACCTACGGTGGTCTTGCCCGGAATCACCTCCACCACCCGCACACTGGTCACCGCCAGCGAACGTGCGAGGTCTTTCGCCAGATTCGCGATGCGGCTGACTTTTACCCCTGCGGCAGGCTGGATTTCGTAACGGGTAATCACCGGGCCCGGGTGGATCGAATCAACGGTGACTTCGACGCCGAATTCCTTGAGCTTGATTTCCAGCAGGTGCCCGACCGCTGCCAGCGACTCAGGCGAATAATTGAGCTGTTTCTTTTCCGCAGGATCAAGAATGGAGATTGGCGGCAAGGTGCCTTCCACCGCGCTGTCGACGAACAACGGTGCCTGCTTCTCTTTCTGCACGCGTTTGCTCGGCTCGGGCGCCTTGGCAGGGGCCGGCGCGATGACCGGTGGAACCTGCTTCTCGCGGTCGGACATGTGCTTGCTCAGCGCTTGCTCGCGCTCGATCAGGCGTTCCTTGACCTTGGCCTGTTCGCGCTTGTCGGTGACAGTCGGTGCGACCACATCATGTACGCGGTCATCGACCTCGCGCAGTTGCGCCACCAGCTGCTTGCGCTCGGTGCGCGCCGACCACCAACGGTTGAGCGCGCCCTGAAACAGTTCGAACAGATCGAGGGTGATCTTGCCGGTGACATCCATCACCTTGAACCACGACAGGTCGGTAAATACGGTCAGGCCGAACAGGAACAAAGCGATGAACAGCAGGGTGCTGCCCTGAATGTTCAGCGCATTTTTCGCCAGATCGCCAAGGCTTTCGCCCAAGGCCCCGCCAGCGCCCGCCGGCAGGCCGGTCGCGGCGTGAAAATGAATGTGCGCCAGCGCAGCACCGGAAAGCACCAGGAACACCAGACCGATCAGGCGCCAGGAGAACAACCAGCCGCTCCACTGCCATGGTTCGTGGCGCTGACGGAAGATCTGGTACGCCTTGACCGCCAGGAGCAAAGGGAAAATGTAGGCGAAGTAACCGAGCACCATGAACAGGATATCGGCGCTGTACGAGCCGGCCGGGCCGCCGAAGTTCTGCACGTCGTCGATCTTGCTGTTGTGGCTCCAGCCCGGATCGTCCTTGCCGTAAGTCAGCAAAGCCATCATCAGGAACAGGCACAAGGCGCCGATGGCGATCAATGCACCTTCCTTGAGCCGGTAGTGCAGTTGCTGGCGCCAGAGCGGAACGACTGTTTTGGGTGCTTCGGTGGTCTTCTTCAAAACGCTTCTTTTCCTGCGCCCGAGGCGCGTCCATCTATTGAATGACGATAAAAAACTGCCCGATCCAGGCAGGTAAAAAAGGTGAAAAGCTCAACTGGGACTACTTTTAACACTGTGCCACTGGTTTTATAAACACAGCCATAAACACCATGCGCAGCGAAAAGCCTGTCACAACCCGGCATTGTACGGGTTTGTGCGCCCGACGCCATGCTTGAGACCCTTGCCTTGAGCATAGCCAAACCCACGTGCACTGCGTTGCAATTGGAGCATGCATTGTCTTTTGTGACAAAGGCTTATGAGCTGTATTTGATGAACGTAGCGAGGCAGGCCAGATCAGGCGCACGGAAATGCTCGACAGGCATCGCCACAGTGACGCTTACGACCACGGGCGACACATCAAGTTGCAGCTCGACACTCACAGCAGCAGACATCTGTGCAGGACATCGGCGCCGTTTCGCGGCAAACTCTTTCGTGGGGCCTGCACGCCCCTCACCGCCCTCCCCTTCTGCAAGCCTGGATGCCATGCTGACTTGGTTACAACGTAATTCCCTGACCTTTCCGCCACTGGAAAAAGCCATGCGCGAGCCGAACGGATTGCTCGCCGCCGGTGGCGATCTTTCCGCTGACCGACTGATCCAGGCGTATCGCCATGGCTGCTTTCCATGGTTTTCCGAGGGCCAGCCGATTCTCTGGTGGTCACCGGATCCGCGCACCGTGCTGTTTCCCGACGAACTGCACGTCTCGCGCAGCCTCGGCAAGCTGCTGCGCAAGCAACGCTATCAAGTGACCTTCGATCAGGATTTCGACGCTGTCATCCGCGCCTGCGCTGCGCCCCGCGACTACGCCGACGGCACCTGGATCACCGAGGCCATGCAGGAGGCTTACGTGGAACTGCATCGGCGCGGCTTCGCTCATTCGGTGGAGGTCTGGGACGCCGGACAGCTGGTTGGCGGCCTGTATGGCCTGGCGATGGGTCAATTGTTTTTTGGCGAGTCGATGTTCAGCCGCGCCGACAACGCTTCCAAATTCGGCTTCGCCACCCTGGTGCAACATTTGAAAGCCGCCGGTTTTGTGTTGATCGATTGCCAGATGCCGACCGATCACCTGCACAGCCTGGGTGCGCGGTCGATTCCGCGCGGTGAATTTGCCGACTATCTGCAGCACCATCTCGATCAACCGAATTCGGCGACCTGGGTTTGCTGAGCGACTTTTGCGCAGGTGGCTTACACTTAATCCACCAGCTTATCCCGAGGGTTGATTCATGACCGAGTTGGCGCGTCTGAAGTTCTATGCCACTCAGCCCCACTCTTGCAGTTATCTGCCCGAGGAGCAGGCCACGACGCTGTTTCTCGACCCGAGTCAGCCCATGGATGTGCACGTCTACGCAGACCTGTCGGAAATGGGCTTTCGTCGCAGCGGCGATCATCTGTACCGGCCGCATTGCCAGAATTGCAATGCGTGCGTGCCTGCGCGCATCCCTTCCGCGCAGTTCATCGCCAATCGCCAGCAGAAGCGTATCTACAAACGCAACGCCGACTTGCAAGTACAGCCGGTCAAGCCGCAGTTCAGTGAAGAATACTTCGACCTGTATCAACGCTACATCGAACAGCGCCATGCCGACGGTGACATGTATCCGCCGAGCCGTGACCAGTTCTCGACGTTCCTGGTGCGTGACCTGCCCTTCTCGCGCTTCTACGAATTCCGACTCGACGGACGGTTGCTGGCGGTAGCGGTCACCGATCTGCTGCCTAACGGCCTGTCAGCGGTGTACACCTTCTACGAACCGAACGAAGAACGCCGCAGCCTCGGGCGTTACGCGATCCTCTGGCAGATCGCCGAGAGCCAGCGTCTGGGCCTCGAAGCGGTTTACCTGGGCTACTGGATCAAGAACTGCAAAAAGATGAACTACAAGACGCAATATCGGCCCATCGAATTGCTGATCAATCAGCGCTGGGTCGTCCTGAACTAAACCTGCGGCCTAAACCCCTTGGCGTAAACCCCATTTTTCGGGCACAATGCACGCCGCTTTTGCCTGGCGCAGTTGCACCGGGCCATTCATTGGATACCGAGGGCTTTACTGCATGTCGAAAGAAGACAGCTTCGAAATGGAAGGCACTGTCGTCGACACCCTGCCCAACACCATGTTTCGTGTGGAGTTGGAAAATGGGCACGTCGTAACCGCGCATATTTCCGGCAAGATGCGCAAGAACTACATTCGTATTCTTACCGGTGACAAAGTGCGCGTCGAGCTGACGCCCTATGATTTGAGCAAAGGGCGGATCACTTACCGCGCTCGTTAATCAAGTCAATACAGAACGCCCGGGTTATGCCGGGCGTTTTTGTTTGTCTGGGGTTTGGGGTTTTGTGGGTTTTGTGGGCATATCCGTTGCTGCGGGTGCTGCCGCTGGCGGTTTCGCTCTTACAGCGAGTCACCTTTTCCAAACGCCGAAAAGGTAACCCAAAAGGCTTTGCCCCGGCGTTCGGCCCGCTCGCTAGGGCTCGGGGTACCTTCGTTACGGGATCGATCCGGGCGCAGCGCCTCCGGTTTGCTCCGCTGCACCTCCTCTCGCTGTGTACGACTACGTCGTACGGTCGCTGCGCTCCCACGCCCGGATCGATCCCGTAACGAAGCCTGCCGAAGGGGGCAAAAGATCAAAAGCCAAAGCAAGAGCAAAAGCAGAAGCCAGATCAAAAGATCGCAGCCTTCGGCAGCTCCTACAGTTGGATCGCGCACCACACAAGAACAGGTCGGCTGACAGGCCGCCTTCGCGAGCAGGCTCGCTCCCACAAAAGCAAAAAAAGCAGCGCAGCTGCCCGCGGCGAAGCCGCCCCACTCAACAATGAGCGTTAACTCGAGTGCTTTTGATCTTGATCCACGGGCGACGTCGGAAGGCTGAGTGGAGGGATTGATCCGGGCGTGGGAGCGCAGCGACCGTTTGGCGCAGCCAGACACATCGAGAGGAGGTGCAGCGAAGCAAACCGGAGGCGATGCGCCCGGATCGATCCCGCAGCGAAGGAACTCGAGCCTGCGAGGGCCGAACGCAGGAGCAAGCGTTTTTTTGCTTACTTTTTTAGGCGTTTGTAAAAAAAGTGAGTCGCCGTCAGGGCGAAACCCTAAGCAGCCGTTACCGCAGCAACGGATATTCACCCACCCCCCCCAAACGACAAACAGCAAAAAGGCGCCCGAAGGCGCCTTTAGCGTTACCAACAGACAACAGCCGTCAGGCCATTTCTGCAGTCGTTTCGAAGTCGAACGTCAACTCCCCGTCCTTGATGTCGATGTGCACCACACCGCCATGCTCGGCCAGTTCGCCAAACAGAATCTCCTCCGCCAGCGGACGCTTGATCTTGTCCTGGATCAGACGCGCCATCGGACGTGCGCCCATCGCCGAATCGTAACCGCCGGCCGCCAGCCAGCTACGCGCCGCATCGGTAACCTCGAGCAACACACGTTTGTCTTCCAGCTGCGCCTGAAGCTCGGTGAGGAACTTGTCCACCACGCTTTTGATGACCTCATGACTGAGGCGACCAAACTGGATAATGGTGTCCAGACGGTTACGGAACTCCGGCGTGAAGCTCTTCTTGATCACCTCCATCGCATCGGACGAGTGGTCCTGATGGGTGAAGCCGATCGAAGCCCGCGCGGCCGTTTCGGCACCCGCGTTGGTGGTCATGATCACGATCACATTGCGGAAATCCGCCTTGCGCCCGTTGTTGTCGGTCAGCGTACCGTGGTCCATGACCTGCAACAGCAGGTTGAAGACTTCCGGATGCGCCTTCTCGATTTCATCGAGGAGCAATACGCAATGTGGCTGCTTGGTAATCGCTTCGGTCAGCAGACCGCCCTGATCAAAACCGACATAGCCTGGAGGCGCACCGATCAGACGCGATACGGTGTGACGCTCCATGTACTCGGACATGTCGAAGCGCACCAGCTCGATCCCCAGCGCCTTGGCCAGCTGCCGCGCGGCCTCGGTTTTACCGACACCGGTAGGCCCGGCGAACAGGAAAGAACCGACCGGCTTGTCCGGCGATTTCAGCCCGGCACGCGAGAGCTTGATCGCGGTTGACAGCGAATCGATCGCCGCATCCTGACCAAATACCGTCAGCTTCAGGTCACGCTCCAGATTACGCAGCAGCTCCTTGTCGGAACTGGTGACGTGTTTTGGCGGAATCCGCGCGATTTTCGCGACGATATCCTCGACCTGTGGCACTTCGATACGCTTGACGCGCATCTCCACCGGCTGCAGACGCTGGTAGGCGCCCGCCTCGTCGATGACGTCGATGGCTTTGTCCGGCATGTGCCGGTCATTGATGTAGCGCGACGCCAGTTCGGCAGCGGCACGCAACGACTCATCGCTGTACTCGATGTTGTGATGCTGCTCGAAACGGCCTTTCAGGCCACGCAGGATGCCGATGGTGTCTTCCACCGACGGCTCGACGACATCGACCTTCTGGAAGCGACGCGCCAAGGCACGGTCCTTCTCGAAGATGCCGCGAAATTCCTGGAACGTGGTCGAACCGATGCAGCGAATGTCGCCAGACGACAGCAGCGGCTTGAGCAGGTTGGAAGCATCCATCACGCCACCGGAAGCAGCACCCGCACCGATGATGGTATGGATCTCGTCGATGAACAGGATCGCCTGCGGACGTTTTTTCAGTTCATTGAGCAGCGCCTTGAAGCGCTTCTCGAAATCACCGCGATACTTGGTGCCCGCGAGCAGAGCGCCAAGATCGAGCGAATAAACAACCGCATTGGCCAGCAGATCCGGCACCTGATTGTCGACGATGCGCTTGGCCAGGCCTTCGGCAATCGCGGTTTTACCCACGCCTGCTTCACCGACCAAGAGCGGATTGTTCTTGCGCCGGCGCGCGAGAATTTGCGCAACGCGCTCGACTTCCGATTCGCGACCGACCAACGGGTCGATACGCCCCTGGCGCGCGAGCTCGTTGAGGTTGCTGGCATAAGCATCCAGAGGATTGCCTGAAGAAGAAGACTCACCGCCCTCGTCGTCCTGCATATCTTGTTCACCTTCAGAGTGATCGCCATGCCCCGGTACTTTCGAAATACCGTGGGCGATGTAGTTGACGACATCGATGCGCGCCACGCTCTGCTGTTTCAGCAGGAACACGGCCTGACTCTCTTGCTCACTGAAGATGGCGACCAGCACGTTGGCGCCGGTCACTTCGCGCTTGCCCGAGCTCTGTACGTGAAAAACAGCACGCTGCAGGACACGCTGGAAGCCCAGGGTTGGCTGGGTTTCACGATCCTCGTCATGCACGGGGATCAATGGCGTGGTCGAGTCGATGAACTCCTGCAGATCATGCTTGAGTTTGTCGAGGTTTGCGCCGCAGGCACGCAAAACGGTGGCGGCAGCCTCATTATCCAATAGGGCCAGCAGGAGATGTTCGACGGTCATGAATTCATGACGCTTCGAACGAGCCTCCTTGAAGGCAAGATTGAGGGTGACTTCGAGCTCGCGGTTTAACATAGCTTCACCTCATACCCAAGTGGTCGGCGATTAACCGTCCTTCTCGATTTCACAGAGTAGCGGATGCTGGCTTTCCCTGGCGTACTGGTTGACCTGCATGGCCTTTGTCTCGGCGATGTCGCGGGTAAACACTCCACATACTGCCCGGCCTTCTGTATGGACGGCCAGCATGACCTTGGTCGCCAGCTCGCGATTCAGGTTAAAAAACACCTCGAGCACTTCGACGACGAAATCCATCGGTGTGTAGTCATCGTTGAACAAAACCACCTTGTACATCGGCGGCGCCTGTAACGCGGGCTTTGCTTCCTGAACAGCAACGCCTGCCGAATCGTCGTCGTGCTCCTGTGGAAGATCCTTTTGGAGAAGCGGGCGATCCTGATTGAATGTTAGTCGAATCTGGCTGATTGCATGCATGGAAAAAAAGGTTCGTCAGTTGTGCGAATACAGTGGTGGGGGCGGTTGCACACGTTTTCAACTACGACTGCCCGGTCACCTTGACTATCGGGAAAACGGTGTTACAACCAATAGAGCCCACAGTGGGTAAAAAAGATCCGCGGAGTCAATTCTTTTATCGAATTCGATTGCGGATGTCGTGGATGATACTCCAGCGATGGAGTCTGTTGCAGAGGGATTTGAGCATGGCTGTCGGCAAGGTGAAATGGTTCAACAACGCCAAGGGGTTCGGCTTCATCAATACCGACGCCCGGGAAGGTCGCGATGAGGACGGCAAGGACATTGATTTCTTTGCCCACTACTCGGCCATTGAAATGGACGGGTACAAGACCCTGAAAGCGGGACAGTCAGTGAACTTCGAGATCGTGCAAGGCCCGAAAGGTCTGCACGCGGTGAAAATTGCGGCGGTGAAAGACGATAGCAAGCCGAACGTCATCGATGATCATAAAGATCATGAACACCACGAACACCGCAACCGTCACGAGCACAAAATTACCAGCTGAGCTCCGCAAGCTACAGCCATAAAAAACCGCCCGACTCAATAATCCAGGTCGGGCGGTTTTTCGTCTGCCTGCTTTTCTTACATATGCGAAATCAACGCATCCCCGAACCCTGAAGACGAAACCAGCTTGGCCCCATCCATCAAACGCTCGAAATCATAAGTAACAGTCTTCGCGCCGATCGCACCGTTGGTGCCCTTGATGATCAGGTCCGCCGCTTCAGTCCAGCCCATGTGACGCAACATCATCTCGGCCGAGAGAATCAGCGAGCCCGGGTTGACCTGGTCCTTGCCGGCATACTTCGGCGCGGTACCGTGGGTCGCTTCGAACATCGCCACGGTGTCGGACAGGTTGGCGCCCGGCGCGATGCCGATACCGCCCACTTCCGCGGCCAGGGCGTCAGACAGATAGTCGCCGTTGAGGTTAAGCGTAGCGATCACATCGTACTCGGCCGGGCGCAGCAGGATCTGCTGGAGCATGGCGTCGGCGATGGCGTCCTTGACCACAACGTTCTTGCCGGTTTTCGGGTTCTTGAACTGCATCCACGGGCCGCCGTCGAGCAGGGTCGCGCCGAACTCTTCGGCCGCCACTTCGTAGGCCCATTCCTTGAAAGCACCTTCGGTGAACTTCATGATGTTGCCCTTGTGCACGATGGTCAGCGAGTCGCGATCATTGTCGACCACGTATTGCAGGGCCTTGCGCGCCAGGCGCTTGGTGCCTTCGCGCGATACGGGCTTGACGCCGATGCCGCAGTTTTCGTCGAAACGGATCTTGGTGACACCCATTTCTTCTTTAAGGAATTTGATGACCTTGGTGGCTTCCGGCGAACCGGCCTTCCATTCGATACCGGCGTAAATGTCTTCGGAGTTCTCGCGGAAGATGGTCATGTCGACATCGCCGGGCTTTTTCACCGGGCTTGGCACGCCTTCGAACCAGCGCACCGGGCGCAGGCAGACGTACAGGTCTAGTTGCTGGCGCAGAGCGACGTTCAACGAACGGATGCCGCCACCGACCGGGGTGGTCAGCGGGCCTTTGATGGAGACCACGTAATCCTTGACGGCGTCGAGGGTTTCCTGCGGCAGCCAGGTGTCCTGATCGTAAACCTGGGTGGCTTTTTCGCCGGCGTAGACTTCCATCCAGGAAATCTTGCGCTTGCCGCCGTAGGCCTTTTCAACAGCAGCATCGACAACCTTGATCATCACCGGACTGATGTCGACACCAATACCGTCACCTTCGATGAAGGGGATGATCGGGTTATCAGGAACATTGAGAGAATGGTCTGCATTGACGGTGATTTTGTCGCCGACGGCTGGAACCTGAATCTTCTTGTAACCCATGCTGAACTCCATTGTTTGGATTGAACACCTGGCTTGCTTCGAGCGTAACCCAGTTGAATCAACACGCAAACCCTATGTTCCGGCGCCGCGCACATCTCGTTTCGTACAAGCCTGAATGCAAAGGGAAAAGCGCCAAACTCCAGCATTCGTAACGAGTCTTTGCCCCGCCCTGCCCTGCGACCTTTAGACCAATGGACGAGAATCGTTGCATATGAACCATCGGCAGATTGCCAGCTACCTATGTATAATGCCGCCCGCTGACCACAGGGTCACGACGGCTGGCCTCTCTAGCACGAGACTTTCCGCCTGATTGGTCGGGTTGTTACCGCAGCCTGACTGCTTGACGCTCTACTGATGCACCCAACATCACCGCGAAGAATCTCGACATTCGGTTCATGGATGACTTTGAACGAACGCGCTTACCCGGCGCCCCTCGAGTTTCTGCGCACGCTTTAGCAAAGAAGAGAGAGTTAATCCGAATATGCCCACCCGCTCGAAGATCATCTATACCTTCACCGACGAAGCTCCTGCCCTCGCCACCTATTCCCTGCTGCCGATCATCGAGGCTTACACCGCCTCGGCCGATATCGCCGTGGAAACCCGCGATATCTCTCTTGCAGCGCGCATCCTGGCAAGCTTCCCCGAGCAACTGGGCGACAAAGCCGTAGCCGACCACCTCGCCGAACTGGGCGACCTGGCCGTTACGCCTGAAGCCAACATCATCAAGCTGCCGAACATCAGTGCTTCGGTGCCACAGCTGCAAGCCGCGATCAAAGAGTTGCAGGCGCAGGGCTACAACCTGCCGGACTACCCGGAAACCGTGACCAGCGACGCCGACAAAGACGCCAAGGCGCGCTACGACAAGGTCAAGGGCAGCGCCGTGAACCCGGTTCTGCGTGAAGGCAACTCCGACCGCCGCGCTCCGCTGTCGGTGAAGAACTACGCGCGCAAGCACCCGCACAAAATGGGCGCCTGGGCCAAGGACTCCAAGTCTCACGTCGCTCACATGAGCACCGGCGATTTCTACGGCAGCGAAAAAGCTGTCCTGATCGACGCCGCTGACGCCGTGAAGATTGAACTGATCGCCAAGGACGGTGCTGCCACCGTTCTGAAAGAAAAAACCACCGTTCAGGCTGGCGAGATCCTCGATTGCGCCGTGATGAGCAAAAACGCTCTGCGTGCGTTCATCGCTGCCGAGATCGAAAGCGCCAAGGCCCAGGGCGTACTGCTCTCGGTGCACTTGAAAGCAACCATGATGAAGGTCTCCGACCCGATCATGTTCGGCCAGATCGTTGCCGAGTTCTATAAAGACGCACTGACCAAACACGCTGACGTGCTGAACCAGATCGGCTTCAACCTGAACAACGGCATCGGCGATCTGTACGCGCGCATCAAGGCCCTGCCGGCCGAGCAGCAAGCGCAGATCGAAGCGGATATCGCCGCGGTCTACGCCGTTCGTCCATCGCTGGCGATGGTCAACTCCGACAAAGGCATCACCAACCTGCACGTGCCGAGCGACGTCATCGTCGACGCCTCGATGCCGGCGATGATCCGTGACTCCGGCAAGATGTGGGGCACCGACGGTCAGCTGCACGACACCAAGGCTGTGATCCCGGATCGTTGCTACGCGACCATCTACCAGGCCGTGATCGAAGACTGCAAAGCCAATGGCGCTTTCGATCCGACCACCATGGGCAGCGTGCCAAACGTTGGCCTGATGGCGAAGAAAGCCGAAGAGTACGGCTCCCACGACAAGACCTTCCAGATCAAGGCTGACGGCGTCGTTCGCGTCACCGACAGCAAGGGCAAGCTGCTGATGGAACAGGCTGTCGAAGCCGGTGACATCTTCCGCATGTGCCAGACCAAGGACGCGCCGATCCAGGATTGGGTCAAACTGGCCGTCAACCGTGCTCGCGCGAGCAGCACGCCAGCGATCTTCTGGCTCGACCCGATGCGCGCCCACGATGGCGTGGTGATCGAGAAGGTTCAGGCGTATCTGAAGGATCACGACACCAGCGGCCTGGACATCCAGATCATGGCGCCGGTCGACGCGATGAAGTACACCCTGCAGCGCACCCGCGAAGGCAAGGACACCATTTCGGTGACCGGCAACGTATTGCGCGACTACCTGACCGACCTGTTCCCGATCATGGAACTGGGCACCAGCGCCAAGATGCTGTCGATCGTGCCGCTGATGAACGGCGGTGGCCTGTTCGAAACCGGCGCCGGCGGTTCGGCGCCGAAGCACGTGCAGCAACTGGTTGAAGAGAACTTCCTGCGCTGGGATTCGCTGGGTGAGTTCCTCGCTCTGGCCGCTTCCCTTGAGCATCTGGGTGTGAACTACAACAACCCGAAAGCACTGGTGCTGTCGAAAACCCTGGACCAGGCCACCGGCCAGTTCCTCGACAACAACAAGTCGCCATCGCGCAAGGTCGGCAACATCGACAACCGCGGCAGCCACTTCTACCTGGCGATGTACTGGGCTCAGGCCCTGGCCGCCCAGACTGAAGACGCTGCACTGCAAGCGCAGTTCGCGACTCTGGCCAAAACCCTGACCGAGAACGAAGCGACCATCGTTGCCGAGCTCAACGCCGTTCAGGGCAAGCCAGTCGACATCGGCGGTTACTACCACGCCGACGCCGAGCTGATCAGCAAGGCCATGCGCCCAAGCGCAACCTTCAACAACGCGATCGCTGCGCTGGTTTAAGGTTGTAATGCTGTGATCAGACCCCGGCCTTGTGCCGGGGTTTGTGTTTCCGAACACAACACAAATCCCCTGTAGGAGTGAGCCTGCTCGCGATAGCGGTATACCATTCAACATTGATGGTGACTGACCCGACGCTATCGCGAGCAGGCTCACTCCTACAGGTGATTGGGTTTCAACCAATAGATTGAGGATGACTTATGGAATGGCTCCCCCATATCACCGTCGCCACCATCGTCGAGGACAATGGCCGCTTTCTGATGGTCGAAGAACACAAGGGCGGTCGTAACGTGCTCAACCAGCCCGCCGGGCATCTCGATCCGGATGAAACCCTGATCGACGCAGCCATTCGCGAAACCCTCGAAGAAACCGGCTGGGACGTCGAGCCCACCGGGGTGATCGGCATTTATCTGTACACCGCACCGAGCAACGGCGTGACCTATCAGCGCGTGTGCTTCAGCGCCAAAGCCGTGCAGCACCACCCTGATTACCAGCTTGACGACGGTATCGTCGGCGCCAAGTGGCTGACTCGCGAGGAATTAATCGCCCAGCGCGACAACTGGCGCAGCGAGCTGATCATCCGTTGCATCGACGATTATCTGGCCGGCCATCACTTCAGCCTCGAGCTGATCCGCCCTTCTCTTTAGCCTTGCGGCCGCGAGCCTGATAGAATCGCGCCCTTTTCCAAGACACTCATTGAATCCCTATGCGTGATCCAGCCCCTTCTGACACATCCAAGAAGCGCGTCATTGTCGGCATGTCCGGCGGCGTGGACTCTTCCGTTTCCGCCCTTCTGCTGATCGAGCAGGGTTATGAAGTGGAAGGCCTGTTCATGAAGAACTGGGAAGAAGACGACGGAACGGAATACTGCACCGCCATGGACGACCTGGCGGATGCGCAGGCTGTCTGCGACAAGATCGGCATCAAGCTGCACACCGCCAACTTTGCCGCCGAGTACTGGGACAACGTGTTCGAGCACTTCCTCGCCGAATACAAGGCCGGGCGCACGCCGAACCCGGACATCCTGTGTAACCGCGAGATCAAGTTCAAAGCGTTCCTCGACTACGCAATGATGCTCGGCGCCGACCTGATCGCCACCGGCCACTACGTGCGCCGTCGCGACATCGACGGCCGCACCGAACTGCTCAAGGGCCTCGATCCGAACAAGGATCAGAGCTACTTCCTGCACGCCGTCGGTGGCGAACAGATTGCCAAGACCCTGTTCCCGGTCGGAGAGCTGGAAAAACCGCAAGTGCGCGAAATTGCCGAGAAATACGAACTGGCCACCGCCAAGAAGAAGGATTCCACCGGGATCTGCTTCATCGGCGAACGCCGTTTCAGCGATTTCCTCAAGCAATACCTGCCGGCACAACCGGGCGAAATCAAAACCACCGAAGGCGAAGTCATCGGCCGTCACCACGGCTTGATGTACCACACCATCGGCCAGCGTCAGGGCCTCGGCATCGGCGGTTTGAAGGACGCCGGTGACGAGCCGTGGTACGTGCTGCGCAAGGATTTGGAGACCAACGAGCTGATCGTCGGTCAGGGCAACAACCATCCGTGGTTGTTTTCCAGCGCCCTGCTCGCTTCGGAAATCTATTGGGTCAACCCGATCGACCTGAGCCAGCCGCTGCGCCTGACGGCGAAAGTGCGTTATCGCCAGAGCGATCAGGACTGCATCCTGGAAAAAACCGCCAGCGGCTACCGCGCCGTGTTCGACGAACCGCAACGCGCGGTGACGCCGGGCCAGTCGGTGGTGTTCTATGACGGCGAAATCTGCCTCGGTGGCGGCGTGATCGAAGTGGCCGAGCCGTGGAGCGGCCAGGCATGAGCCCGACTCAGGAGCAACTGACGGCGCTGGGCGGGGTGTTTCTCGCCGCCGTGCTGGTGGATCGTATCGCCAAGACCGGCCAGACCAACGAAGCGGGCCTGAGCTGCATGCTCGGCAGCCTGCTGGTGCGGGATCCGAAAGATACGCTGGACGTGTACGGTGGCGATGACATCAATCTGCGCGAGGGTTATCGGGCGTTGATCGGCGCTTTGGAGCGCGATCCGAGCACCTTGCAGCGCGAGCCATTGCGCTACGCCCTGTCGATGCTCGGTCTGGAGCGGCAACTGGCCAAGCGTGACGACATGCTCGAGACGATTGCCAAGCGCCTGCCGCAGATTCAGTCGCAGGTCGAACACTTCGGCCCGGCCCACGAAAACGTCGTGGCCGCTTGCGGCGCGCTGTATCAGGACACGTTGAGCACCCTGCGCCAGCGCATTCAGGTGCACGGCGACATGCGCAATCTGCAACAGCCGAGCAATGCCTCGAAGATCCGTGCCCTGCTGCTCGCCGGTATCCGCTCGGCGCGCCTGTGGCGCCAGCTCGGCGGTCATCGCTGGCAGCTGGTGATCAGCCGTCGCAAGCTGCTCAAGGAGCTTTATCCGTTGATGCGCAGCGAATAAACGCCGCGTCATGAAGGCTTTGTAGTCTGTAACGCGTAATACGCCGGTCAGTTGGCGACGGACCGGCGGATTTTTTCATGTATAATACGCGCCCCATTTCGTTGCCCGACTGTCCGAGAACACCCCATGCAGCTCTCTTCGCTCACTGCGGTTTCCCCTGTTGACGGCCGCTACGCCGGCAAAACCCAGGCCCTGCGCCCGATTTTCAGCGAGTACGGCCTGATCCGTGCCCGCGTTCTGGTTGAAGTGCGCTGGCTCCAGCGCCTGGCCGCCCACGCTGGTATCCCTGAAGTACCAGCCTTCTCCGCCGAGGCCAACGCCGTTCTCAACGAACTGGCGGAAAACTTCTCGCTGGAGCACGCCGAGCGCGTCAAAGAGATCGAGCGCACCACCAACCACGACGTCAAAGCGATCGAATACCTGCTCAAAGAGCAGGCGGCCAAGCTGCCGGAGCTGGCCAAGGTCAGCGAGTTCATCCACTTTGCCTGCACCAGCGAAGACATCAATAACCTGTCCCACGCCCTGATGCTGCGCGAAGGCCGTGACGACGTAATGCTGCCGCTGATGCGCCAGACCGCCAACTCCATCCGCGAACTGGCCATCCGTTTCGCCGACGTGCCGATGCTGTCGCGCACCCACGGTCAGCCGGCTTCGCCGACCACTCTGGGTAAAGAGCTGGCCAACGTGGTTTACCGTCTCGAGCGCCAGATCGCGCAGGTCGCTGCCGTGCCGCTGCTGGGCAAGATCAACGGCGCCGTCGGCAACTACAACGCGCACCTGTCGGCCTACCCGCAGATCGACTGGGAAGCCAACGCCCGCGCCTTCATCGAAGACGAGCTGGGCCTGGGCTTCAACCCGTACACCACCCAGATCGAACCGCACGACTACATCGCCGAGCTGTTCGACGCGATCGCGCGCTTCAACACCATCCTGATCGACTTCGACCGCGACATCTGGGGCTACATCTCCCTGGGTTATTTCAAGCAGCGCACCATCGCTGGTGAAATCGGTTCGTCGACCATGCCGCACAAGGTCAACCCGATCGACTTCGAAAACTCCGAAGGCAACCTGGGCATCGCCAACGCACTGTTCCAGCACCTGGCGAGCAAGCTGCCGATCTCCCGCTGGCAGCGCGACCTGACCGACTCCACCGTCCTGCGCAACCTCGGTGTCGGCTTCGCCCACAGCGTGATCGCCTACGAAGCCAGCCTCAAAGGCATCAGCAAGCTCGAACTCAACGAGCAGAAGATTGCCGCTGACCTCGACGCGTGCTGGGAAGTACTGGCCGAGCCGATCCAGACCGTGATGCGTCGCTACAACATCGAAAACCCGTACGAAAAGCTGAAAGAACTGACCCGTGGCAAGGGCATCAGCCCTGAAGCGTTGCAGACTTTCATCGATGGCCTGGACATGCCAGCCGAAGCCAAAGCCGAGCTCAAGCAACTGACCCCGGCCAACTACATCGGCAACGCTGTGGCACAAGCCAAACGCATCTGATCGACCGTTTGCTCCGTTTGAGACGCCCGGCCGCGCCGGGCGTTTTTATTCCCGTCTGAAAAGTGCTTTTTTTCAATAGGTTACATATGAATTCCGATATTCCTCTTCAACTTCTGGGCGGCCTCACAGCACGCGAATTCCTGCGTGACTACTGGCAGAAAAAACCGCTGCTGATCCGTCAGGCGATTCCTGACTTCGAAAGCCCGATCGACGCCGACGAACTGGCCGGCCTGGCCCTGGAAGAAGAAGTCGAATCGCGCCTGGTGATCGAACATGGCGAGCGCCCATGGGAACTGCGCCGCGGCCCGTTCGCCGAAGACGAGTTCAGCAAACTCCCGGAAAAAGAGTGGACCCTGCTGGTACAAGCGGTCGACCAGTTCGTGCCGGAAGTCAGCGAACTGCTGGAAAACTTCCGCTTCCTGCCGAGCTGGCGCGTCGACGACGTGATGATCAGCTTCGCCGCCCCGGGTGGCAGCGTCGGCCCGCATTTCGACAACTACGATGTGTTCCTGCTGCAGGGCCACGGCAAGCGCAACTGGAAAATCGGCCAGATGTGCGATTCCGAAAGCCCGCTGCTGCAACACACCGACCTGCGCATCCTCGCCGAATTCCATGAGACCGAAGAGTGGGTACTGGAGCCGGGTGACATGCTCTACCTGCCGCCGCGTCTGGCCCATTGCGGCGTCGCGGTCGACAACTGCATGACTTACTCGGTCGGCTTCCGCGCACCGAGCGCCGCTGAAGTGCTGACCCACTTCACCGACTTCCTCAGCCAGTTCCTGACCGACGAAGAGCGCTACACCGATGCCGACACCAAGCCGGCGGTCGATCCGCACCAGATTCAACACGACGCGCTGGATCGCCTGAAAAGCCTGCTCGCCGAACACATGAGCGACGAGCGCCTGCTGCTGACCTGGTTCGGCCAGTACATGACCGAGCCGCGCTACCCGGAACTGGTGGTCGGCCCGGAGGACGTCGAAGAAGAAGACTTCCTCGCCGCCCTGCAGGACGGCGCCGTGCTGATCCGCAACCCGAGCGCGCGCCTGGCCTGGTCGGAAGTCGATGACGACCTGCTGCTGTTCGCCAGCGGCCAGAGCCGATACCTGCCGGGCAAGCTGCGCGAACTGCTGAAGCTGATCTGCGCCGCTGACGCCCTGCACGCCGACAACCTCGGCGAGTGGCTGAGCGACGAAGACGGCCGCAGCCTGCTCTGCGAGCTGGTCAAGCAAGGGAGCCTGGGGTTCGCCGATGAATAAAATTCGCGTTCGTGTCGCAGACTGGCAGAAGGATATCGCCGAGATCCGGCGCATTCGTGAAACGGTGTTCATCGGCGAACAATCGGTACCACCCGAGCTTGAGTGGGACGCGGATGACGCGACCGCCGTGCATTTTCTGGCATTCGAAGGCGACTTCCCGATCGGTACTGCCCGCCTGCTGCCTGACGGGCACATCGGCCGGGTCTCGGTGCTCAAAGACTGGCGCGGGATGAAGGTCGGTGATGCGCTGATGCAGGCGGTCATTGCCGAAGCCGAAGCGCGCGGCCTGAAGCAGCAAAAGCTCAGCGCGCAGGTGCAGGCCACGGCGTTCTATGAACGCCTGGGCTTCAGCCTGGTCAGCGAAGAGTTTCTCGAGGCCGGGATACCGCATGTCGACATGGTTCGGCATTCGGCCTGAGCAGCACTGATCAAACCCTGTGGCGAGGGAGCTTGCTCCCGCCGGGCTGCGCAGCAGACCCTGCTTTGGATTTCAACAGCAGGGCCGCTTCGCGCCCCAGCGGGAGCAAGCTCCCTCGCCACAACATCATCTCCTGACGCCCCGCCATTCAACACTGCCGGGGCGTTTTGCTGTCTACGATTCAACTCGCCCCACCCAAGGCCGACAAACTGGCAATATCAAGCCTTTCGAACGCGGAGATAACGGACATGTCCCTACGCACCCTGCTCACCACCCTGCTGCTCGGTTGCAGTTTTACGGTGATGGCAGCCACAGAAATCGTGCCCCTCAATTACCGCACCAGCACCGACATGCTGCCTATGGCGCAAGACTTCCTCGGCAAGGACGGTCAGGTCAGCGCTTACGGCAACCAACTGATCATCAAGGCCGAGCCGGACAAGATTCAGGAACTCAAGGCGCTGATCACCCAACTGGATACCGCCCCCAAACGCTTGCTGATTACCGTCGACACCAACGAGAACAATGGCCGTGGCGACGAAGGTTATTCGGTCCACGGCGCTCAGCCAAACCAGACCCGCATCATCAGTCGCAGCACCACCAGCCGTAACGGCGGCGTTCAGCAAGTGCAGACCAGTGAAGGCACGCCGGCGTTGATTCAGGTCGGCCAAAGCGTGCCGATTACCAACACGCAGAGTGATTCCTACGGCGGTTACAGCAGCGAGACCCAATACCGCAACGTCACCCAGGGTTTCTACGTCACCGCCAGCGTCACCGGCGAAACCGTTCATCTGGCGATCAGTACCAACCGTGACCGCATGAGCCAGGAACGTCCCGATGTAGTGAACGTGCAAAGTACCGACACAACTGTCACCGGGCGCCTCGGAGAGTGGATCACCCTCGCTGGCGTCAACAGCCAGACTCAGGCCGATAAACAGGGCCTGACCCGCAGCTACTCGACTCAAGGCCGGGATGACATGACCTTGCGGGTCAAAGTCGACACGCTGGACTAAAGCACCGAAAACTGACTGATTAGTCGTATCAGACTAAAGATGTAGTGCTTGAAAAAAAGCACTACAAAACGTTTGACGATGCGAAAAAGCGAAGGCATGATGGCCTCGCTCCCGCTAATCAGAGGCCCTGGCAAGGGCCTTCGAAGCGCCGTTCGCACCTACCCCGCGAACCGTTTCGTGTCTGTACCGCCCATAAGGCGTGTTTGACGAGGTTGCCGACTGGAACGAAGTTGTCCCGAGGGACGGAAGCGTATTTAGGTAACCCGGCTTCACGCTGTTGTCCGTATAAAGGCCCACGACGCCCGCATGCGCCCCGCAGTCCGCCACTACCTGCTCACTTCCCCTCGAGCCCATCGTTCATCCCGTCGCCTACCCCGCCGAATCCGACTTGACCACCTAAGCTTCTGGTCAGCGAGCGCAGGAATTTTCCACCGCAGAACAACTTTTCATAAAAGACGCGACGAGGTTTATCTCCATGGCACTGACACGCGAACAGCAAATTGCAGCCCTCGAAAAAGACTGGGCCGAGAACCCGCGCTGGAAAGGCGTGACTCGCACTTACTCCGCTGCCGACGTGGTCCGTCTGCGTGGCTCGGTTCAGCCTGAGCACACCTTCGCGAAGATGGGCGCCGAGAAGCTGTGGAACCTGGTGACCCAGGGTGCCAAGCCGTCCTTCCGTCCAGAGAAAGATTTCGTCAACTGCATGGGCGCCCTGACTGGCGGCCAGGCTGTTCAGCAGGTCAAGGCCGGTATCCAGGCGATCTACCTGTCCGGCTGGCAGGTGGCTGCGGACAATAACTCCGCCGAATCCATGTACCCGGACCAGTCGCTGTACCCGGTGGACTCGGTGCCAACCGTGGTCAAGCGCATCAACAACTCGTTCCGTCGTGCTGACCAGATCCAGTGGAAAGCCGGCAAGAACCCGGGTGATGACGGCTACATCGACTACTTCGCGCCAATCGTGGCCGACGCTGAAGCCGGTTTCGGCGGCGTACTCAACGCCTACGAGCTGATGAAAAGCATGATCGAAGCAGGCGCCGCCGGCGTTCACTTCGAAGACCAACTGGCTTCGGTGAAGAAATGCGGCCACATGGGCGGCAAGGTACTGGTGCCAACCCAGGAAGCCGTACAGAAGCTGACCGCTGCCCGCCTGGCAGCTGACGTTGCCGGCACGCCGACCATCATCCTGGCCCGCACCGACGCCAACGCGGCTGACCTGCTGACTTCCGACTGCGACCCGTACGATCAGCCATTCGTGACCGGCGAGCGTACTCAGGAAGGTTTCTACAAGGTACGTGCCGGTCTGGATCAAGCGATCGCCCGTGGCCTGGCCTACGCGCCGTATGCCGACCTGATCTGGTGCGAAACCGCCAAGCCGGATCTGGAAGAAGCCCGTCGCTTCGCTGAAGCGATCAAGAAGGAATACCCGGACCAGTTGCTGTCGTACAACTGCTCGCCTTCCTTCAACTGGAAGAAGAACCTGGACGACGCGACCATCGCCAAGTTCCAGCGCGAATTGTCCGCCATGGGCTACAAGCACCAGTTCATCACCCTGGCCGGCATTCACAACATGTGGCACAGCATGTTCAACCTGGCGCACGACTACGCCCGCAACGACATGACTGCCTACGTAAAGCTGCAAGAGCAGGAATTCGCTGACGCCGCCAAGGGTTACACCTTCGTTGCGCACCAGCAGGAAGTGGGCACTGGCTACTTCGACGACATGACCACCGTGATCCAGGGCGGCTCGTCCTCGGTGACCGCGCTGACCGGCTCGACCGAAGAAGAACAGTTCCACTGATAGCGCTTCGCTGAGCAAACGGCCTCTGCGGATCGAACAAAAGCTAACCGCAGAGCCGCAAAATTGACGCCCCGACTTGATCGGGGCGTTTTTTTGCCTGTTGCAATCTCAAAGACCCCATAAATCCCCTGTGGGAGCGAGCCTGCTCGCGAAGGCGATATGTCAGCTTGCACATCTGATTGCTGATCCACCGCTTTCGCGAGCAGGCTCGCTCCCACAGGACCAGCGTCAGCCGCGAAACGAAACATTGATCTGAGGCGCTACAAGCGTCAGAAATTTCCGCTAAAACCGTAGGCTTCGCTACTTGTAGTAACGCGCAAGTAAGACAACTTCCCAACCACTCACTCGTTAAACAGTTACAAAACCACTGCAAACGATATCAATTATCATTTAGCGGTAACTATGTTCGTTACAAACCCTACAAAACATAATTGATGGAAACCCGGCTAATGCCCGCAACGCATGGGCCGCAGGGCTGTGAGCAAGCGCTATGTCCTTAATCCGGTAAATAATTTCGCCTTTGGAATTTTACTTGCCGGGTGTTTAGCCATAAAATCAGCCCGATTGATTGCTGCGACATATCGTCACTGCCTTATTTCTTTATCAAGCTCAGAGACCTTTGCTCTCTGTTAAGGATTACCAGCATGCCCGAAGCGACAGGACTCATGGCCCACAACTGGGGCTTTGCCATTTTCCTTCTGGGTGTCGTCGGCCTGTGTGCCTTCATGCTTGGCGTCTCCAGCCTCCTTGGGTCAAAAGCCTGGGGTCGCAGCAAAAACGAACCGTTCGAGTCGGGCATGCTACCTACCGGTGGCGCCCGCTTGCGGCTCTCAGCCAAATTCTATCTGGTCGCGATGCTCTTCGTGATCTTCGATATCGAAGCCCTCTTTCTCTTTGCATGGTCTGTGTCCGTCCGCGAAAGCGGCTGGACCGGATTCGTCGAAGCTCTCGTTTTCATAGCAATTCTGTTGGCAGGTCTTGTCTACCTGTTCCGAGTGGGCGCCCTTGACTGGGCTCCGGAAGCTCGTCGCAAGCGGCAGGCGAAGCTGAAACAATGAGGCTTTGGCAATGCAATACAATCTCACCAGGATCGACCCCGATGCTCCTAACGAGCAGTATCCGATTGGCCAGCGGGAAACCGTTGCCGATCCGTTAGAAGATCAAGTTCACAAAAACATTTTCATGGGCAAGCTGGAAGACGTGCTGAGTGGCGCGGTCAACTGGGGACGTAAAAACTCCCTGTGGCCGTACAACTTCGGCCTGTCGTGCTGCTACGTGGAAATGACCACCGCCTTCACGGCGCCCCACGACATCGCGCGCTTTGGCGCCGAAGTCATCCGGGCCTCGCCGCGTCAGGCCGACTTCATGGTTATCGCCGGTACCTGCTTCATCAAGATGGCGCCGATCATTCAGCGTCTCTACGAGCAAATGCTCGAACCGAAATGGGTTATCTCCATGGGTTCGTGCGCCAACTCCGGCGGCATGTACGACATCTACTCCGTGGTTCAAGGCGTAGACAAGTTCCTGCCCGTGGACGTCTACGTACCTGGCTGCCCGCCCCGTCCGGAAGCATTTCTGCAAGGCTTGATGCTGTTGCAGGAATCGATTGGACAGGAGCGTCGTCCGCTTTCCTGGGTCGTTGGTGATCAAGGCGTGTATCGCGCCGACATGCCTTCGCAGAAGGAACAGCGCCGCGAACAGCGAATCGCAGTCACCAACCTGCGCAGCCCTGACGAAGTCTGATCCAGTTCTGTTCCAAGTAACGAGAAGCTGGCTTCATTCTTTACGTTGACCGAAAGCGAAAAAATAACCATGACTACAGGCAGTGCTCTGTACATCCCGCCTTACAAGGCAGACGACCAGGATGTGGTCGTCGAACTGAACAACCGTTTTGGCGCCGAAGCGTTTACCGCGCAGGCAACCCGCACCGGCATGCCGGTGCTGTGGGTGGCCCGCGCCAGACTGGTTGAAGTCCTGACTTTCCTGCGCAACCTGCCCAAGCCGTACGTCATGCTCTATGACCTGCACGGCGTGGACGAGCGTCTGCGCACCAAGCGTCAAGGGCTGCCGACCGGCGCCGATTTCACCGTGTTCTATCACCTCATGTCGCTGGAACGTAATAGTGACGTGATGATCAAGGTGGCCTTGTCCGAAGGCGACCTCAGCATGCCTTCCGTCACCAGCATCTGGCCGAACGCCAACTGGTACGAGCGCGAAGTCTGGGACATGTTCGGCATCGACTTCAAAGGCCACCCGCACCTGTCGCGCATCATGATGCCGCCGACCTGGGAAGGTCACCCGCTGCGCAAGGATTTCCCGGCGCGCGCCACCGAATTCGATCCGTACAGCCTCAACCTCGCCAAGCAGCAGCTTGAAGAGGAAGCCGCGCGTTTCCGTCCCGAAGACTGGGGCATGAAGCGTTCCGGTGCCAACGAGGACTACATGTTCCTCAACCTTGGGCCGAACCACCCTTCGGCGCACGGTGCGTTCCGCATCATCCTGCAGCTGGACGGCGAAGAGATCGTCGACTGCGTCCCGGACATCGGTTACCACCACCGTGGCGCCGAGAAGATGGGCGAGCGTCAGTCCTGGCACAGCTACATTCCTTACACCGACCGTATCGACTACCTCGGCGGCGTGATGAACAACCTGCCGTACGTGCTCTCGGTCGAGAAGCTCGCCGGCATCAAGGTGCCGCAGAAGGTCGATGTCATCCGCATCATGATGGCCGAGTTCTTCCGTATCACCAGTCACCTGCTGTTCCTCGGTACCTACATCCAGGACGTCGGCGCCATGACCCCGGTGTTCTTCACTTTCACCGACCGCCAGAAGGCGTACACGGTGATCGAGGCGATTACCGGTTTCCGTCTGCACCCGGCCTGGTACCGCATCGGTGGCGTCGCCCACGATCTGCCGCGTGGTTGGGAAAAACTGGTCAAGGATTTCGTCGAGTGGATGCCCAAGCGTCTGGACGAATACACCAAGGCCGCCCTGCAGAACAGCATTCTCAAGGGGCGTACCGTCGGCGTCGCTGCCTACAACACCAAAGAGGCCCTCGAATGGGGCGTCACCGGTGCCGGCCTGCGTTCCACCGGTTGCGATTTCGATCTGCGTAAAGCGCGTCCGTATTCGGGCTACGAGAACTTCGAATTCGAAGTGCCACTGGCCGTCAACGGCGATGCCTACGACCGCTGCATGGTCCGCGTCGAAGAGATGCGCCAGAGCATCAAGATCATCGATCAATGCATGCGCAACATGCCGGAAGGCCCGTACAAGGCGGATCACCCGCTGACCACGCCGCCACCGAAAGAGCGCACGCTGCAGCACATCGAAACCCTGATCACGCACTTCCTGCAGGTTTCGTGGGGCCCGGTCATGCCGGCCAACGAATCCTTCCAGATGATCGAAGCGACCAAGGGCATCAACAGTTATTACCTGACGAGCGACGGCGGCACCATGAGCTACCGTACCCGGATCCGTACTCCGAGTTTCCCGCACCTGCAGCAGATCCCTTCGGTGATCAAAGGCAGCATGGTCGCGGACTTGATTGCGTACCTGGGTAGTATCGACTTCGTTATGGCCGACGTGGACCGCTAAGCATGAACAGCACGCTTATCCAGACAGACCGTTTCACCTTGAGTGAAACCGAGCGCTCGGCCATCGAGCACGAGCTGCATCACTACGAAGACCCGCGCGCGGCGTCGATCGAAGCCCTGAAGATCGTTCAGAAGGAACGCGGCTGGGTGCCGGATGGCGCCCTGTACGCGATCGGCGAGATCCTCGGCATCCCCGCCAGCGACGTTGAAGGCGTGGCGACGTTCTACAGCCAGATCTTCCGTCAGCCGGTCGGCCGCCACATCATTCGCGTCTGCGACAGCATGGTCTGCTACATCGGCGGCCACGAGTCGGTGGTCAGCGAAATCCAGAACAATCTGGGCATCGGCCTGGGTCAGACCACCGCCGACGGTCGTTTCACCCTGCTGCCTGTCTGCTGCCTCGGCAACTGCGACAAGGCTCCGGCGCTGATGATTGACGACGACACCTTTGGCGATGTCCAGCCTGCTGGCGTGGCCAAACTGCTCGAGGGCTACGTATGACCCTGACATCTTTTGGTCCAGCCAACCGCATCCAGCGCTCGGCCGAGACTCACCCGCTGACCTGGCGTCTGCGCGATGACGGCGAAGCCGTGTGGCTCGACGAGTACCAGGCCAAGAACGGTTACGCTGCTGCGCGCAAAGCCTTCGCCGACATGGATCAGGACGCCATCGTCCAGACCGTGAAAGACGCCGGCCTCAAGGGTCGCGGCGGTGCCGGCTTCCCCACTGGCGTGAAGTGGGGCCTGATGCCCAAGGACGAATCCATCAACATCCGCTACCTGCTGTGCAACGCGGATGAAATGGAGCCGAACACCTGGAAAGACCGCATGCTGATGGAGCAACTGCCCCATCTGCTGATCGAAGGCATGCTGATCAGTGCCCGCGCCCTGAAGACCTACCGTGGCTACATCTTCCTGCGCGGCGAATACACCACCGCCGCCAAGCACCTCAACCGTGCCGTGGAAGAAGCCAAGGCGGCCGGCCTGCTGGGCAAGAACATTCTCGGTTCGGGTTTCGATTTCGAGCTGTTCGTCCACACCGGCGCCGGGCGTTACATCTGCGGTGAAGAAACCGCACTGATCAACTCCCTCGAAGGCCGCCGCGCCAACCCGCGCTCCAAGCCGCCCTTCCCTGCCGCCGTCGGCGTGTGGGGCAAGCCGACCTGCGTGAACAACGTCGAAACCCTGTGCAACGTGCCGGCGATCATTGCCGACGGCGTTGACTGGTACAAATCGCTGGCCCGCGAAGGCTCCGAAGACATGGGCACCAAGCTCATGGGTTTCTCCGGCAAGGTGAAGAACCCGGGCCTGTGGGAACTGCCGTTCGGCGTCACCGGTCGCGAGCTGTTCGAAGACTACGCCGGCGGCATGCGCGACGGCTTCAAGCTCAAGGCCTGGCAGCCAGGCGGTGCCGGTACCGGTTTCCTCCTGCCGGAGCACCTCGACGCACAAATGTACGCCGGCGGCATCGCCAAGGTCGGTACCCGGATGGGTACCGGTCTGGCGATGGCGGTGGACGACAGCGTCAACATGGTCTCGCTGCTGCGCAACATGGAGCAGTTCTTCGCTCGTGAATCCTGCGGTTTCTGCACGCCGTGCCGCGATGGTCTGCCATGGAGCGTCAAGCTCCTGATGGCCATCGAACAGGGCAAGGGCCAGCCGGGCGACATCGAGACCCTGCTGGGTCTGGTCGGTTTCCTCGGCCCGGGCAAGACCTTCTGTGCTCACGCACCGGGAGCCGTGGAGCCATTGGGCAGCGCGATCAAATACTTCCGTCCAGAGTTCGAAGCCGGTATCGCGCCTGTCAGCGCCGCCGTCCCGCCTCTGGCAAGGCCGATCGTAGTCGGCGCGTAAACGCTTAAAAAAGGCGAAGGGTCCGTGCCCTTCGCCTTTCGTCCGATGACGCCCTTCGGGGCTGTTTGGATTCGGACGCATAACAAGATTCCATTAGCCACGCCCGCTGACACCGGGCCAACGAAGACCTTTGAACCATGGCCACTATCCACGTAGACGGCAAAGCGCTCGAAGTCGACGGGGCAGACAACCTGTTACAGGCATGTCTGTCGCTGGGCCTCGACATTCCATATTTCTGCTGGCACCCCGCGCTTGGTAGCGTCGGGGCCTGTCGCCAATGCGCGGTCAAGCAGTACACCGACGAAAACGACACCCGTGGTCGCATCGTCATGTCCTGCATGACCCCGGCCACCGACAACACCTGGATCTCCATCGACGATGAAGAATCCAAGGCGTTCCGCGCCAGCGTTGTCGAATGGCTGATGACCAACCACCCGCACGACTGCCCGGTGTGCGAGGAAGGCGGTCACTGCCACCTGCAAGACATGACAGTGATGACCGGCCACAACGAGCGCCGCTATCGCTTCAGCAAGCGCACCCACCAGAACCAGCAACTGGGCCCGTTCATTTCCCATGAAATGAACCGCTGCATCGCCTGCTACCGCTGCGTGCGTTTCTACAAGGACTATGCCGGCGGCACCGACCTCGGCGTGTTCGGCGCCCACGACAACGTGTACTTCGGTCGCGTTGAAGACGGCACCCTCGAGAGCGAGTTCTCCGGCAACCTCACCGAGGTCTGCCCGACCGGCGTGTTCACCGACAAGACTCACTCCGAGCGCTACAACCGCAAGTGGGACATGCAGTTTGCGCCGAGCATCTGCCACGGCTGCTCGAGCGGTTGCAACATCTCCCCGGGCGAGCGTTACGGTGAACTGCGTCGTATCGAAAACCGCTTCAACGGTTCGGTGAACCAGTACTTCCTCTGCGACCGTGGCCGTTTCGGCTACGGCTACGTCAACCGTACCGACCGTCCACGTCAGCCGCTGCTGGCCGATGGCACCAAGCTCAGCCTCGACGCGGCGCTGGATAAAGCCGCCGACCTGCTGCGCGGGCGCAACATCGTCGGTATCGGTTCGCCACGTGCCAGCCTCGAAAGCAACTACGCGTTGCGCGAACTGGTCGGCGCCGAGCACTTCTACTCGGGTATCGAAGCCTCCGAACTGGAGCGCATCCGTCTGGTCCTGCAAGTGCTGAATGACAGCCCGCTGCCAGTGCCGAACATGCGCGACATCGAAGACCACGACGCGATCTTCGTCCTCGGCGAAGACCTGACCCAGACCGCCGCACGTATGGCGCTGGCACTGCGTCAGTCGGTCAAGGGCAAGGCTGAAGACATGGCCGAAGCCATGCGCGTCCAGCCTTGGCTCGACGCGGCAGTGAAGAACATCGGCCAGCACGCGCTGAACCCGCTGTTCATTGCCAGCCTGGCGGAAACCAAGCTCGATGACGTTGCCGAAGAGTGCGTACATGCAGCTCCAGATGATCTGGCACGCATCGGTTTCGCCGTGGCTCACGCGCTGGATGCCAGCGCTCCGGCTGTCGAAGGCCTGGATGCCGAAGCCTTGGAGCTGGCGCAGCGCATCGCCGACGCCCTGCTCGCCGCCAAGCGCCCGCTGATCATCGCCGGTACTTCGCTGGGCTCCAAAGCCCTGATCGAAGCCGCGGCAAACATCGCCAAGGCCCTGAAGCTGCGCGAGAAGAACGGTTCGATCAGCCTGATCGTCCCGGAAGCCAACAGCCTCGGTCTGGCCATGCTCGGTGGCGAATCGGTCGACGCCGCGCTGCAAGCGGTCATCGATGGCAAGGCTGACGCGATCGTCGTGCTGGAAAACGATCTGTTCACCCGCACTGCCAAAGCCAAGGTCGATGCCGCACTGAACGCCGCAAAAGTGGTGATCGTCGCCGACCATCAGAAAACCGCCACCACCGATCGCGCGCACCTGGTGCTGCCAGCGGCGAGCTTCGCCGAGGGCGACGGTACGCTGGTCAGCCAGGAAGGCCGCGCCCAGCGCTTCTTCCAGGTTTTCGATCCGCAATACCTCGACGCGAGCATTCTGGTCCACGAAGGCTGGCGCTGGCTGCACGCCCTGCGCGCGACCCTGCTGAACCAGCCGATCGACTGGACGCAACTCGACCACGTCACCGCTGCCGTGGCTTCGAGCACCGCGCAACTGGCGCGTATCGTCGATGCTGCACCTTCCGCTGCGTTCCGCATCAAGGGTCTGAAACTGGCGCGTGAGCCGCTGCGTTATTCCGGTCGCACCGCGATGCGCGCCGACATCAGCGTTCACGAACCGCGCACCCCGCAAGACCAGGACACCGCGTTCGCCTTCTCCATGGAAGGTTACTCGGGCTCCGCCGAACCGCGTCAGCAGGTGCCATTCGCATGGTCGCCGGGCTGGAACTCGCCACAAGCGTGGAACAAGTTCCAGGACGAAGTCGGTGGTCATCTGCGCGCTGGCGACCCGGGCACCCGCCTGATCGAAAGCACCGGTGATTCGCTGAACTGGTTCGCTGCTGCGCCGCGCGCATTCAACCCGGCGCCGGGCACCTGGCAAGCCGTGCCGTTCTTCCACCTGTTCGGCAGCGAAGAAAACTCTTCGAAAGCCGCCCCGGTGCAAGAGCGTATTCCGGCTCCGTACGTGGCTTTGGCGAAATCCGAAGCGGATCGCCTCGGCGTCAACGACGGTGCCCTGCTGAGCCTGAACGTGGCCGGCCAGACCCTGCGTCTGCCGCTGCGCATCAATGAAGAACTGGGCGCCGGTCTGGTGGCATTGCCTGCGGGCATCGCCGGCATTCCACCGGCATTCGCTGGGTTGTCCGTCGACGGTCTGCAGGAGGCAGCGCAATGACCTGGTTCACCCCTGAAGTGATCGATGTGATCCTGACGGTCATCAAAGCCATCGTGATCCTGCTGGCCGTGGTGGTCGCAGGCGCCTTGCTCAGCTTTGTCGAACGTCGCCTGCTGGGCTGGTGGCAGGACCGTTACGGTCCGAACCGCGTTGGCCCGTTCGGCATGTTCCAGATCGCCGCCGACATGCTGAAGATGTTCTTCAAGGAAGACTGGACTCCGCCGTTCGCCGACAAGGTGATCTTCACCCTGGCGCCGGTGGTGGCCATGTCCGCCCTGCTGATCGCCTTTGCGATCATCCCGATCACCCCGACCTGGGGTGTGGCGGATCTGAACATCGGCCTGCTGTTCTTCTTCGCCATGGCCGGTCTGTCGGTCTACGCGGTGCTGTTCGCAGGCTGGTCGAGCAACAACAAGTTCGCCCTGCTCGGCAGCTTGCGTGCGTCAGCGCAGACCGTGTCCTACGAAGTGTTCATGGGCCTGGCCCTGATGGGCATCGTGGTTCAGGTCGGCTCGTTCAACATGCGCGACATCGTCGAATACCAGGCGCAGAACCTGTGGTTCATCATTCCGCAGTTCTTCGGCTTCTGTACCTTCTTCATCGCTGGCGTCGCCGTGACTCACCGTCACCCGTTCGACCAGCCGGAAGCGGAACAGGAACTGGCCGACGGTTACCACATTGAATACGCCGGTATGAAATGGGGCATGTTCTTCGTCGGTGAATACATCGGCATCATCCTGATCTCGGCGTTGCTGGTCACCCTGTTCTTCGGTGGCTGGCACGGTCCGTTCGGCATCCTGCCGCAACTGTCCTTCGTCTGGTTCGCACTGAAGACCGCGTTCTTCATCATGCTGTTCATCCTGCTGCGCGCTTCCATCCCGCGTCCGCGTTATGACCAGGTGATGGATTTCAGCTGGAAATTCTGCCTGCCACTGACCCTGATCAATTTGCTGGTAACCGCTGCGGTTGTGTTGTTGAACACGCCTGCGGTTGCGGTTCAGTGAGGATTTGACCCATGTTCAAATATATTGGCGACATCGTTAAGGGTACCGGTACCCAGTTGCGCAGCCTGGTCATGGTCTTCGGCCATGGCTTTCGTAAGCGCGACACCCTGCAATACCCCGAGGAGCAGGTCTACCTGCCGCCGCGTTACCGTGGCCGCATCGTCCTGACCCGCGATCCCGATGGCGAAGAACGCTGCGTAGCCTGCAACCTGTGCGCCGTGGCCTGCCCGGTGGGTTGCATCTCGCTGCAGAAAGCTGAAACAGAAGACGGTCGCTGGTACCCGGACTTCTTCCGGATCAACTTCTCGCGCTGCATTTTCTGCGGTCTCTGCGAGGAAGCCTGCCCGACCACCGCGATCCAGTTGACCCCGGATTTCGAGATGGCCGAGTTCAAACGTCAGGACCTGGTGTACGAGAAAGAAGATCTGTTGATCTCCGGCCCCGGCAAAAACCCTGATTACAACTTCTATCGTGTTGCAGGTATGGCAATCGCTGGCAAGCCGAAAGGCGCTGCGCAGAACGAAGCCGAACCGATCAACGTGAAGAGCTTGCTGCCTTAAGGAAGAACGATGGAATTCGCTTTCTATTTCGCATCGGGTATTGCTGTGGTGTCCACGCTGCGTGTGGTCACCAACACCAACCCTGTGCACGCCCTGCTCTACCTGATCATCTCGTTGATCGCCGTGGCCATGACCTTCTTCGCCCTCGGCGCGCCGTTCGCCGGTGTGCTGGAAGTGATCGCCTACGCCGGCGCCATCATGGTGCTGTTCGTGTTCGTGGTGATGATGCTTAACCTCGGCCCGGCCTCGGTGCAGCAGGAACGCACCTGGCTCAAGCCCGGCATCTGGGCAGGACCGGTGATTCTTGCCGCGCTGCTGCTGGCCGAACTGCTGTATGTGCTGTTCGCTCACCAGAGCGGCCAGGCCATCGGCCACACCACCGTAGACGCGAAAGCCGTGGGCATCAGCCTGTTCGGCCCGTACCTGCTGGTGGTCGAACTCGCCTCGATGCTGCTGCTCGCCGCAGCCGTCACGGCGTTCCATTTGGGCCGTAACGAGGCGAAGGAGTAAGACATGCCTGCTATCCCTCTCGAGCATGGACTGGCGGTTGCCGGCATCCTGTTCTGCCTTGGTCTGGTCGGCCTGATGGTCCGCCGCAACATTTTGTTCGTGTTGATGAGTCTGGAAGTGATGATGAACGCCTCTGCCCTGGCCTTCATCGTCGCGGGCGCCCGCTGGGCGCAGCCGGATGGACAGATCATGTTCATCCTGGTGATCAGCCTTGCAGCGGCCGAGGCCAGTATTGGCCTGGCGATCCTGCTGCAACTGTATCGCCGCTTCCACACGCTCGATATCGACGCTGCCAGTGAGATGCGCGGATGAACCTGATCTTTCTGACTTTCGTATTCCCTCTGATCGGTTTCCTGCTCCTGTCGTTCTCCCGTGGACGCTGGTCGGAAAACCTCTCGGCGCTGATCGGCGTGGGTTCCATTGGCTTGTCGGCGATTGTCGCTGCCTACGTCATCTGGCAATTCAACGTCGCACCACCGGAAGGCGGTCACTACACCCTGGTGCTGTGGCAGTGGATGGCGGTCGAAGGCTTCAAGCCTGACTTCGCCCTCTACGTCGACGGCCTGTCGATCACCATGCTCGGCGTGGTGGTGGGCGTCGGTTTCCTGATCCACCTGTTCGCGTCCTGGTACATGCGCGGTGAAGCGGGCTACTCGCGCTTCTTCTCGTACACCAACCTGTTTATCGCCAGCATGCTGTTCCTGGTGCTCGGCGATAACCTGTTGTTCCTGTACTTCGGCTGGGAAGGCGTGGGCCTGTGCTCGTACCTGTTGATCGGTTTCTACTACAGCAATCGCAACAACGGTAACGCCGCACTCAAGGCTTTCATCGTCACCCGCATCGGCGACGTGTTCATGGCCATCGGTCTGTTCATCCTGTTCCAGCAAGTGGGCACGCTGAACATCCAGGAACTGCTGGTGCTGGCACCGCAGAAATTCCAGGTCGGCGACTTCTGGATCACCCTGGCGACCCTGATGCTGCTGGGTGGTGCGGTCGGTAAATCGGCGCAACTGCCACTGCAAACCTGGCTCGCGGACGCGATGGCCGGCCCGACCCCGGTGTCGGCACTGATCCACGCCGCAACCATGGTGACCGCCGGTGTTTACCTGATCGCCCGTACTCACGGCCTGTTCACCCTGGCGCCGGAAATCCTGCACCTGGTGGGCATCGTCGGTGGCGTGACTCTGGTTCTCGCAGGCTTCGCCGCGCTGGTGCAAACCGACATCAAACGTATCCTCGCCTACTCGACCATGAGCCAGATCGGCTACATGTTCCTGGCGCTGGGCGTGGGTGCATGGGATGGCGCGATCTTCCACCTGATGACCCACGCCTTCTTCAAGGCCCTACTGTTCCTTGCTTCCGGTGCGGTGATCGTTGCCTGCCACCACGAGCAGAACATCTTCAAGATGGGCGGTCTGTGGAAGAAACTGCCACTGGCCTACGCCAGCTTCATCGTCGGTGGTGCTGCGCTGGCCGCTCTGCCTCTGGTCACCGCGGGCTTCTACTCCAAGGACGAAATCCTCTGGGAAGCGTTTGCCAGCGGTAACCACGGTCTGCTCTACGCAGGTCTGGTCGGTGCGTTCATGACTTCGCTGTACACCTTCCGCCTGATCTTCATCACGTTCCACGGTGAAGCCAAGACCGAAGCCCACGCCGGTCACGGCATCGCTCACTGGCTGCCGCTGTCGGTGCTGATCGTGTTGTCGACTTTCGTCGGCGCCATGATCGTTCCGCCGCTGCACGGCGTTCTGCCAGAAAGCGTTGGCCATGCCGGCGGCGAAGCCAAGCACAGTCTGGAAATCGCCTCGGGCGCCATCGCTCTGGCCGGTATCCTGCTGGCAGCGCTGCTGTTCCTCGGCAAGCGTCGCTTCGTCACGGCGATCGCCAACAGCGGCATCGGCCGTTTCCTTTCGGCCTGGTGGTTCGCTGCCTGGGGCTTCGACTGGATCTACGACAAACTGTTCGTCAAGCCGTACCTTGCGATCAGCCATGTACTGCGCAAAGACCCGCTCGACCAGACCATCGGTCTGATCCCGCGTATGGCCAAGGGTGGTCACACTGCCCTGAGCCGCACCGAGACCGGTCAACTGCGTTGGTACGCTGCTTCGATGGCTGCGGGTGCCGTGCTGGTGATCGGCGCCATCGTGCTGGTAGCGGTCTGATATGAACCTTGCGAATTTGCGAAAGGAAACGAGCCCGTCATGATTCTGCCTTGGCTAATCCTGATCCCCTTCATCGGCGGCCTGCTGTGCTGGATGGGTGAGCGCTTCGGCGCTACCCTCCCGCGCTGGATTGCGCTGTTGACCATGACCCTGGAACTCGCACTCGGCCTCTGGCTGTGGGCCCACGGTGACTATTCATTCGCACCGGCGCCGGGCGCCGATCCGACCTGGGCGCTTGAGTTCAAGCATGTCTGGATCCAGCGTTTCGGCATCAACGTGCACCTGGCCCTCGACGGCCTGTCGTTGTTGATGATCCTGCTGACCGGTCTGCTGGGTATCCTCTCGGTACTCTGCTCGTGGAAAGAGATTCAACGTCACGTTGGCTTCTTCCACCTGAACCTGATGTGGATCCTGGGCGGCGTGGTCGGCGTGTTCCTCGCCCTCGACCTGTTCATGTTCTTCTTCTTCTGGGAAATGATGCTGGTGCCGATGTACTTCCTCATCGCGCTCTGGGGTCACAGTTCTTCGGACGGCAAGAAAACCCGGATCTACGCAGCGACCAAGTTCTTCATCTTCACTCAGGCGTCCGGCCTGATCATGCTGGTGGCGATCCTCGGTCTGGTGCTGGTCAACTTCAACAACACTGGCGTGATTACCTTCAACTACGCCGATCTGTTGAAAACCAAGATGTCGATGACCACCGAGTACATTCTGATGCTCGGCTTCTTCATCGCCTTCGCGGTCAAGCTGCCGGTCGTACCGTTCCACTCCTGGCTGCCTGATGCCCACGCCCAGGCGCCGACTGCCGGTTCCGTCGACCTCGCCGGTATCCTGCTGAAAACCGCTGCCTACGGCCTGCTGCGTTTCGCCCTGCCGCTGTTCCCGAACGCTTCGGCCGAGTTTGCGCCGATTGCCATGACCCTCGGTCTGATCGGGATTTTCTACGGCGCGTTCCTCGCGTTCGCCCAAACCGACATCAAGCGTCTGATCGCCTTCTCTTCCGTTTCCCACATGGGCTTCGTGTTGATCGGTATCTATTCCGGCAGCCAACTGGCGCTGCAGGGCGCAGTGATCCAGATGCTCGCGCACGGTCTGTCGGCGGCAGCACTGTTTATCCTCAGCGGTCAGTTGTACGAGCGTCTGCACACTCGGGACATGCGAGAGATGGGCGGTCTGTGGTCGCGTATCGCCTACCTGCCGGCGATCAGTCTGTTCTTCGCGGCGGCGTCGCTGGGCTTGCCGGGTACCGGTAACTTTGTCGGCGAATTCCTGATCCTGATCGGTTCCTTCGCCAGCGCTCCATGGGTCACGGCGATTGCCACGTCCGGTCTGGTGTTCGGTTCGGTCTACTCGCTGATCATGATCCACCGTGCCTACTTCGGCCCGTCGAAATCCGACGCGGTGCTGCACGGCATGGACGCGCGCGAACTGATCATGGTGCTCGGTCTGGCGGTGCTGCTGATTTACCTCGGCGTCTACCCGCAACCGTTCCTCGACACCTCTGCCGCCACCATGCATGGCGTGCAGCAGTGGCTCGGCACCGCCTTCTCTCAACTCGCTTCGGCCCGGTAAGAGCGCTATGGAATTCACGATTCAACACTTTATTGCGCTTGCGCCACTGTTGATCACCAGCCTCACCATTATCGTGGTGATGCTGGCAATCGCCTGGCGCCGCAACCACTCGCAGACCTTCCTGATTTCGGTGGCGGGTCTGAACCTGGCCCTGCTGTCGATCCTGCCTGCGTTGAAAGTCGCGCCTCTGGCCGTGACTCCATTGCTGCAAATCGACGCGTTTGCCTGCCTGTACATGGCGATGATCCTGGTTGCCACCCTCGCCTGCGTCACCCTCGCCCACGCCTACCTGGGTGATGGCGGTTCGGGTTACCCGGGCAATCGCGAAGAACTGTACCTGCTGATCCTGATGGCTGCCGCCGGTGGTCTGGTTTTGGTCAGCGCGCAGCACCTGGCCGGGTTGTTCATCGGTCTGGAACTGCTCTCGGTACCGGTCTACGGTCTGGTGGCTTACGCCTTCTTCAACAAGCGTTCGCTGGAAGCCGGCATCAAGTACATGGTGCTGTCGGCCGCCGGTTCCGCGTTCCTGCTGTTCGGTATGGCGCTGCTCTACGCAGACGCCGGTTCGCTGAGCTTCGTCGGCATCGGTCAGGCCCTGGCCGCGACCGGTCTGCCAAGCCCGCTGGCGCAACTGGGCCTGGGCATGATGCTGATCGGCCTGGCGTTCAAGCTGTCGCTGGTACCGTTCCACCTGTGGACGCCGGACGTCTACGAAGGTGCGCCGGCACCGGTGGCGGCGTTCCTCGCTACCGCTTCGAAGGTGGCAGTGTTCGCGGTGATGGTGCGTCTGTTCCAGCTCTCCCCTGCCGCCAGCAGTGGCGTGCTGAGCGACGTGCTCAGCGTGATCGCAGTTGCCTCGATCCTGTTCGGTAACCTGCTGGCCCTGACCCAGAGCAACCTCAAGCGTCTGCTCGGTTATTCGTCCATCGCGCACTTCGGCTACCTGCTGATCGCACTGGTGGCGAGCAAGGGTCTGGCGGTGGAAGCCATCGGCGTCTATCTGGTGACTTATGTAATCACCAGCCTCGGCGCGTTCGGCGTGATCACCCTGATGTCCTCGCCATACAACGGCCGCGACGCCGACGCTCTGTACGAATACCGCGGCCTGTTCTGGCGCCGTCCGTACCTGACCGCCGTGCTGACCGTGATGATGCTGTCCCTGGCCGGCATCCCGCTGACCGCCGGCTTCATCGGCAAGTTCTACATCATCGCCAGCGGCGTCGAAACCCGTCAGTGGTGGCTGGTCGGCGCACTGGTACTGGGCAGCGCCATCGGCGTCTTCTACTACCTGCGCGTAATGGTCACCCTGTACCTGATCGAGCCAAACCTGCGTCGCCACGATGCCCAGCTGCACTGGGAACAGAAGGCAGGCGGCGTGATGCTGCTGGCCATCGCCCTGGTTGCGTTCTTCCTGGGTGTGTATCCGCAGCCATTGCTGGTGCTGGTACAGCAGGCGGGTCTGGCGGGCTGATTGCTCGGCTGGCTGGAAACGGAAACGGCACCTTCGGGTGCCGTTTTTTGTTTGTAGAAGAAGTCGATATCGCCGGCGTTCGTGCAAGCGTCATCGCGGGCAAGCCCGCTCCCACAGGTGTGTGTGTCGCTCATAGCATCCGGGTGCATCGCACCCCCAGCAGGAGTGAGCCTGCTCGCGATGGCGTCCTACAAGTCGATGGATATGCTAACTGACCCACCGCTTTCGCGAGCAGGCTCGCTCCCACGGGGATCTTGGGTGCCACTAATTTTGAGTACCACCGCTCCAATGTGCGAGCGAGCCTGCTCGCGAAAGCGGCAGATCAGGCAAAAAAAAACGGCACCTTCCGGTGCCGTTCGCTTCTTACATTTCCAACATCACTTACGCGCATCCGCCCACGATTTCAGCAGTTCGCTATAGCTCACGGTTTCACCCTTCGGCTTCTCGTTCGCCAGTTTCGGCTTCGGTGCGCCCGGCTGATCGAACCAGTATTGCGCGTCGCGCTCCGGGTTCATCTTCGGCGCGCAAGTGGCTTGAGCCTTGGAGCGTTCGAGACGGGTCATGATCGCATCCTGATCCTTGGCCAGGCCGTCCAGCGCCTGTTGCGGGGTTTTCTCGCCGCTGGCGGCTTCGGCGATGTGGCTCCACCACAGTTGCGCCAGCCGCGGATAGTCCGGCACGTTGGTGCCGGTCGGGGTCCATTGCACGCGGGCCGGGCTGCGGTAGAACTCGACCAGGCCACCGAGCTTCGGCGCCAGATCGGTCATCGCCTGGGAGTTGATGTCCGACTCACGAATCGGCGTCAGGCCGACGATGGTTTTCTTCAGCGACACGGTTTTCGAGGTGACGAACTGCGCGTACAGCCACGCCGCCAGTTTCTGCTTCTCAGGCGTGGACTTCATGAACGTCCACGAACCCACGTCCTGATAACCGAGCTTCATGCCCTCTTCCCAGTACGGCCCGCGCGGCGACGGCGCCATGCGCCATTTCGGTGTGCCGTCGGCGTTGACCACCGGCAAGCCCGGTTTGGTCATGTCGGCAGTGAATGCGGTGTACCAGAAAATCTGCTGGGCGATGTTGCCCTGGGACGGCACCGGGCCGGATTCGGAGAAGGTCATGCCGGCCGCTTCCGGTGGCGCGTATTTCTTCAGCCAGTCGACATATTTGGTGGTGGCGAACACTGCCGCCGGGCCGTTGGTGTCACCGCCACGGGTCACGCTGGAGCCGACCGGGTGGCAATCTTCAACACGAATGCCCCACTCGTCCACCGGCAAACCGTTGGGAATGCCTTTGTCGCCGCCGCCGGCCATGGAGAACCAGGCGTCGGTGAAGCGCCAGCCCAGCGACGGGTCCTTCTTGCCGTAATCCATGTGGCCGTAGACGCGTTTGCCGTCGATTTCCTTGACGTCTTCGCTGAAGAATTTGGCGATGTCTTCGTAGGCCGACCAGTTCACCGGCACGCCCAACTCGTAACCGTACTTTTCCTTGAACTTGGCTTTCAGATCCGCACGTTCGAACCAGTCGGCACGGAACCAGTAGAGGTTGGCGAATTGCTGGTCGGGCAATTGGTAGATCTTGCCGTCCGGCGCGGTGGTGAAAGAAATGCCGATGAAGTCCTTGATGTCGAGGGTCGGCGAGGTGAAGTTCTTGCCCTCGTTGGCCATCAGGTCGGTGATCGATTCGGTCTTGCCGTAGCGAAAGTGCGTACCGATCAGGTCGGAATCGTTGACCCAGCCGTCATAGATGTTCTTGTCCGACTGCATCACCGTCTGCATCTTCTCGACCACGTCGCCTTCCTGCAGCAGGTCGTGGGTGAGCTTGATCCCGGTGATTTCGCTGAAGGCCTTGGCCAGCACCTTGGACTCGTATTCGTGGGTGGTCAGGGTTTCGGAAACGACCTTGATGTCCATGCCACGAAACGGCTCGGCGGCCTTGATGAACCACTTCAGTTCTTCGAGCTGCTGTTCGGCCGTCAGGGTCGAGGGCTTGAACTCGCTGCCGATCCATTTTTTCGCCGCATCTTCATAGGCGTCGGCCCAGGCAGATGCGCTCAAACCGCTGAGTGCCAGCATGGCTGCCAATGAAATGCTATGTCGCAGCTTATTGTTTTTATCGAACATAGAGACCTCCTGTTTAAGTTGTGGAGCCGCGTTGCCGAACGATTCGACTAGCCCCAACGCATCACAGCCAACAGCCACACCAGGGACAACGCGGACGCCACCCAGATGCTCCAGTCGGTGACGCCGATTACCAGCAAATGCAGGTAGGCGCTGCCGAGAAGACCGATAAACAAGCGATCGCCACGGGTGGTGGCAATCGGCAAAAACCCTCGCCGCAGGATGCTCGGCGAGCGCAATTCCCAGGTGGTCATGCCCACCAGAATCAGACCGATGCCGATGAAGAACGCGGCGGTCGGTGTCGTCCAGCTCATCCATTCCATCATCTGCTCCTCAGACCCGACCGAGGGCAAAGCCCTTGGCCACGTGGTTGCGCACAAACCAGATCACCAGCATGCCTGGCAGGATGGTCAACACCCCCGCCGCCGCCAGCACGCCCCAATCGATCCCCGATGCCGACACCGTTCGCGTCATCACTGCCGCAATCGGCTTGGCGTTGACCGAGGTCAGCGTGCGCGCCAGCAGCAGTTCGACCCAGGAAAACATGAAGCAGAAAAACGCCGTGACACCGATGCCGGAACCGATCAACGGGATGAAAATCTTCACGAAGAACTTGGGGAAACTGTAGCCGTCAATGTAGGCCGTTTCGTCGATCTCCTTGGGCACGCCGGACATGAAGCCTTCGAGAATCCACACCGCCAGCGGCACGTTGAACAGGCAGTGCGCCAGGGCCACGGCGATGTGCGTGTCGAACAGGCCGATCGACGAATACAACTGGAAAAACGGCAGCAAGAACACCGCTGGCGGCGCCATGCGATTGGTCAGCAGCCAGAAGAACAGGTGCTTGTCGCCGAGGAAACGATAGCGTGAAAACGCGTAAGCCGCTGGCAGCGCCACACTCAGGGAAATCACCGTGTTGAGGCTGACGTAATACAGCGAGTTCAGATAGCCGGTGTACCAGCTCGGATCGGTGAAGATTACCTTGTAGTTCGCCAGCGTGAAGTCCTGTGGGAAAAGCGTCAGGCCGCCGAGGATTTCGGTGTTGCTCTTGAACGACATGTTCAGCAGCCAGTAGATCGGCACCAGCAGAAACAGGATGTACACCAGCAACGGAATAAGCTTTTTCTTGCTCATGGCCGGGCCTCAGCGGTTGGCGTCGGAGTGCGTCATGGCGGTATAGAACAGCCACGACACCAACAGGATGATCAGGAAGTACACCAGCGAAAACGCCGCTGCCGGACCGAGGTCGAATTGCCCTACGGCCATCTGCGTCAACGTCTGACTGAGAAAGGTCGTGGCATTGCCCGGCCCGCCGCCGGTAAGCACGAACGGCTCGGTGTAGATCATGAAACTGTCCATGAAACGCAGCATCACCGCGATCAGCAGCACGCTCTTGAGCTTGGGCAACTGAATGTGGCGGAACACCGCCCAAGACGAGGCGCGATCGATCCGCGCGGCCTGGTAATACACGTCGGGAATCGCCCGCAAACCGGAGAAACACAGCAGCGCCACCAGCGAAGTCCAATGCCAGACGTCCATCACCAGCACCGTCACCCAGGCGTCCATGGTGTTCGCCGCGTAGTTGTAACTGATGCCCAGCGCGTTGAGGCTGGAACCGAGCAGGCCGATGTCGGCGCGGCCGAAAATCTGCCAGATGGTGCCGACCACGTTCCACGGGATCAGCAGCGGAATCGCCAGAATGATCAGCACCACCGACGACCAGCGGCCCTTGGTCGGCATGGTCAGGGCCACGGCGATACCCAGCGGGATTTCGATCAACAGTACGCACGCCGAATAGATGAACTGACGCAGCAGCGAATCATGCAGACGCGGGTCGAGCAGCACTTGCTTGTACCAGTCGGCGCCGACGAAGTAGCGGCTGGACTGGTCGAAGATGTCCTGCACCGAATAGTTGACCACGGTCATCATCGGGATCACCGCACTGAACGCCACCAGCAGGAACACCGGTAACACCAGCCACCAGGCCTTGTTGTTCTGCACCTTGTTCATGGCTGCACCTCATCATCGGCTTCGAGCAGAAACTCATCGGCATAGACCATCAGCCACTGCGCCGGAAAACTGATGTACGCGGTGCCCTGGGGCACCGGTTTGTCTTCGGCCAGCCGCACTTTCAACGGCGCGCCGTCGAGGTTCAGAGTCATGATCTTGTAGGTGCCGAGGTCTTCGACGTGTACGACTTTTGCCTGCATAGCGTCATCAAACGGCTCGTCCCAAACATGAATGAACTCGGGACGGATGCCGACCTTGAGATTTTTCCACTGGCCGTGCTCGATATGGCGCTGCAAGGCGTCGGACAACGGCAGGTGCGTCGAGGCGAAACCGACGCCACCGGGCTGTGGCTGCACCTCGATCAGGTTCATCCCCGGGCTGCCGATGAAATAGCCGACAAAGGTGTGGCTCGGCCGCTCGAACAACTCTCGTGGCGTACCGAACTGGACGATCTGGCCGCCGTACATCACCGCGATCTTGTCGGCGAAGGTCGAGGCCTCCAGTTGGTCGTGGGTGACGTAGACCATGGTGATGTTGAACTGCTCATGGATCTGCTTGAGCTTGCGCCGCAGTTTCCACTTCAGGTGCGGGTCGATCACCGTCAGCGGCTCGTCGAAGAGGATTGCCGAGACGTCGTCGCGCACCAGGCCACGGCCCATGGAGACTTTCTGCTTTTCGTCGGCAGTGAGGTTGCGCGCTTTCTTGCTCAGCAGATTCTGCAGGTCGAGCACTTCGGCAATTTCCTGCACCTTGCTGTGCACTTTCGCCTCGGCCATGCCCTGGTTTCGCAGGGGGAAGGCGAGGTTGTCGAACACGGTCATGGTGTCGTAGACCACCGGAAACTGGAAAACCTGGGCGATGTTGCGCTTCTCCGGCGTCAGGTCGTTGACCGCTTTGCCGTCGAACAACACGTGGCCCTGAGACGGGCTGAGCAGGCCGGAAATGATGTTGAGCAAGGTCGACTTGCCGCAACCGGACGGGCCGAGCAAGGCGTAGGCGCCACCCTGCTCCCAGACGTGATCCATCTCGCGGATCGCATAATCCTCCGCGCCGCTGGGGGTTTTGCTGTAGCTGTGGGCGAGGTGCTGCAAACGGATTTCGGCCATCAGGCAACCCTCGCGACACGCCGGCCCGGTGCTTGCACCAGACGGCCCTGCGCATCGAAAACGAACAGTTTGTGGGTCGGGATATAGATGCGGATCGGCGCATCGACGTCGTATTCATGAACCCCCGGCAAGTGCAGCACCAGCAGGAAATGCTCGTTGCGCACGTGCAGGAAGGTTTCCGAACCGCTGATTTCGGCGACCTCGACGGTCACCGCCAGTTCGAGATCGTCATCGTTGCTCGGCACCAGCGAAATATGGCTGGGGCGCACGCCAAAGCGGAACTCGCCCTCGCCCACCGGGCGCAGGTCGACGTTCAACGGAAAATGGACGAAGTTGGCAAAGCTGACTTCGTTGCCGGCAATGCGTCCCGGCATGAGGTTGATCGGCGGTTCGGAGAACAATTCAGCGGCGAGCACCGACTGCGGCTGGTGATAGACCTCGGTCGACGGGCCGCTCTGAATCACCCGGCCTTCGTGCAGGATGGTCGTGGTGCCGCCGAGGGCCAGCGCTTCGTTGGGTTCGGTGGTGGCGTAAATGGCGATGGTGTGGCGGGCCTTGAACAGCTCGCGCATTTCCTGACGCAGCTCTTCACGCAATTTGTAGTCGAGGTTGACCAGCGGCTCGTCGAACAAAATCAGTTCAGCATCCTTGACCAGCGCGCGGGCCATGGCCGTGCGTTGCTGCTGCCCGCCGGACAGCTCCAGCGGATAGCGCTGCAAGAACTTCTCGATACGCAGCATGCGTGCGGTTTCCTGCACCTTGCTGTGAATGATCTCTTTCGAGATGCCGGCCTGGCGCAGCGGCGAGGCGATGTTCTCGAACACGGTCATCGTCGGGTAATTGATGAACTGCTGATAGACCATCGACACATTGCGCAGCCGCACCGGGCGCTGGGTGACATCGACGCCGTTCATCAGCACGCGGCCGCTGTCGGGCTTGTCGAGGCCGGCCATCAGGCGCATTAGGCTGGTCTTGCCGGACAGGGTGCGCCCGAGCAGAACGTTGAAGGATCCGGGTTCGAATTTCAGACACGCATCGTCGATCCAGATCTGGCCCTCGACGGTGCGGCTGACGTGCTCCAGGGTGAGTGACATGGCTCGGCCTTTGTTATTTTTGGAGTCAAGCGACCGAAGCAACAGAGCGACATTCGTGCCAGTAATGGCAAGTGGTTGATTTGCTGTGAAATTCGATGATTACGCGGGAAAGTGGCGTTCACAGCTGAACACTTTTGAACAGTCGGGGTGATTGACAATGAACAATAGTGAACAACACTCTATGCACTGTTCACACCCATGCAGGAGCTGCCGAAGGCTGCGATCTTTTGACTTTGACTTTGATTTTCAAGATCAAGATCAAAAGATCGCAGCCTTCGGCAGCTCCTACGGGGGAAGGTGGACCTCATAACAATAATAAAATCGCTGCACTCAGAGGCTCGCCCCCATGGCCGCACCTGCTTCGCCGCTGTCCCACGACGCGATCGTCCAGACCTCCTGGCAACGTTGCCGCGCGTTCGGCCTTGACCACCAGAGCGCCCCGGCCTTCGATCAATTGCCCGCCGCTGGCATCGCACGGTTGCTCGACAGCCATCATTCGCTGGTGCAGACCACGCATCAGGAAGTCCTGCCCTATTACGAAAACATTCTCAGCAATTCCAACTGCCTGATCATGCTCGCCGACAATCAGGGCCAGGTGCTGACCTCGTGGGGCACCCAACGCTTTATCGAACCGACTCTGGCCCGGGGTTTTCAGGCCGGCGCGAGCTGGATGGAGCGCAGCAGCGGCACCAATGCGATCGGCACCGCGCTGGCCTGTGAGCAGGCGGTGCACATCGAACACGACGAACACTTCCTCAAGGCCAACCGCTTCATGACCGGCTCCGCCGCGCCGATCTTCGACGCCGAGCGCAAGGTCATCGCCGTGCTCGATGTCTCCAGCGACAGCTATTTGCCGCCCTCGCACACCCTGGGCATGGTCAAGATGATGAGCCAGACCGTGGAGAACCGGCTGATCCTCAACCTGTTCCATGGCCAGCATTTTCAACTGACCTTCAACACCGGGTTGAACAACCTCGACAGCCAATGGGCCGGGTTGTTGATTTTCGATGAGAGCGGCCAGGTGCTCTCGGCCAATCGCCGCGCCGACAATCTGCTTGGCGTGCGTCTGTCGCGGGTCAGCGTCGAAAGCCTGTTCAAGGTGTCGCTGCTGGAGTTGATCAATCAGCCCGAAGGTCTGCCGTTTGCCTTGCAGACTTCGGGGCGCAACCGTTTCCAGTGTTTGTTGAAGCGGCCGAAACAGGCGCCGGTACAGGCGCGGGTGTTTGTCGCTGAAGACAAGCCTGCGCCAGTCAGTGTGATCAGCCTCAACACCCTGCATTTCGGCGACAGCCGCGTGGAAAAAGCCGTGCGCCAGGCCGAGCGCTTGCTGGAGAAGGACATTCCGTTGTTGATCCACGGCGAAACCGGGGTCGGCAAGGAAGTGTTCGTCAAAGCCTTGCATCAGGCCAGTTCCCGCAGCAAACAAGCATTCATCGCGGTGAACTGCGCAGCGATCCCCGCTGAACTTGTCGAATCGGAATTGTTTGGTTATGAGAAAGGCGCTTTCACCGGCGCCAACCAGAAAGGCAGCATCGGCCTGATTCGCAAGGCCGACAAAGGCACGCTGTTTCTCGATGAGATCGGCGATATGCCGCTGCCGACCCAGGCGCGCCTGTTGCGGGTGTTGCAGGAGCGTTGCGTGCAACCGGTGGGCAGCAGCGAGTTGTTCCCGGTTGATCTGCGAATTATCTCCGCGACCAACCGATCGTTGCGCGAGCAGGTGCAATTGGGCCGTTTCCGCGAGGATTTGTACTACCGCATCGGTGGTTTGACCCTGGAGCTGCCGCCGTTACGCGAACGCAGCGACAAGCAGGCGCTGTTTAAACGATTGTGGGAGCAGCATCGCGAGCCGACGCAATGGGCGGGGCTGAGCCCTGAGGTTCTGGAGTTGTTTGAAAAGCATCCGTGGCCGGGGAATTTGCGTCAGGTCAGCAGTGTGATGCAGGTGGCGCTGGCCATGGCCGAGGAACAACCGGTGCGGCTTGAGCATTTGCCGGATGATTTTTTTGTCGATCTGGAGATGGAGCCGGTGGAAACGGCGGCGCCGTTGGGGCTGGATTTGAATGACGTGGAGGCGTTGAACAGGGAGTTGAAGGCGGCCGGGGGGAATATTTCGCATTTGGCACGGCGGTTAGGGGTGAGTCGGAATACGCTTTACAAGCGATTGCGACAGATGGGCGGTTGAGTACACCCCTTCCCCCTCACCCCAGCCCTCTCCCCGAGGAGAGGGAGCCGACCGAGGTGTCTTGCGTTATACATCGACCTGAAAAACACGCGTCGATTATGGATTAGGCGAACATCGTCCTGTTCGGCTACTGCATCAACCCCTTGCCCCTCACCCCAGCCCTCTCCCCGAGGAGAGGGAGCCGATTGGGGGATATTCGAGAGATGCGCCGACCTGATCTGGCTTCACCGAATCCATAATCGACTCGATCGTTCAGGTCGGCGTATAGCAAAAGACACCGCGGTCAGTCCTCCCTCCCTCCGGGAGAGGGAGCCGATTGGGGGTTATTCGAGAGATACGCCGACCTGATCTGGCTTCACCGAATCCATAATCGACTCGGTCGTTCAGGTCGGCGTATAGCAAAAGACACCGCGGTCAGTCCCTCTCCCTCCGGGAGAGGGAGCCGATTGGGGGTTATTCGAGAGATACGCCGACCTGACCTTGCTTCACCGAATCCATAATCGACTCGATCGTTCAGGTCGGCGTATAGCAAAAGACACCGCGGTCAGTCCCTCTCCCTCCGGGAGAGGGAGCCGATTAGGGGATATTCGAGAGAAACGTCGACCTGATCTGGCTTCACCGAATCCATAATCGACTCGGTCGTTCAGGTCGGCGTATAGCAAAAGACACTGCGGTCAGTCCCCTCTCCCTCCGGGAGAGGGTTAGGGTGAGGGGCTTTTGACTTTTGGCTTCTTGCTCAGTCAGCCAGACGCCAGGTCGTCCCGCCCTTGCCGTCTTCCAGCACCACACCCATCGCCGTCAGCTGATCGCGAATCCGGTCCGACTCGGCCCAGTCTTTCGCCGCTCGCGCAGCCAGCCGCGCGGCAATCAACGCATCCACTTGCGCCGCATCGACACGCCCTTCGGCGCCCGCTTGCAGGAAGTCATCCGCCTCAAGCTGCAACACACCCAGCACGCTGGCCAGTTCCTTCAAGCGTGCCGCCAGACCCGCCGCCGCATCAAGATCGCTCTCACGCAGACGGTTGATCTCGCGCACCATTTCGAACAGCACGGCGCACGCTTCGGGGGTGCCGAAGTCGTCGTTCATCACCGTGGTGAAACGTCCGACAAACGCTTCGCCACCGGCCGGCGCCACGCTCGGCAAGCCTTTCAACGCGTGATAGAAACGCTCGAGTGCGCCCTTGGCGTCCTTGAGGTTGTCTTCCGAGTAGTTGATCGCGCTGCGGTAGTGGCTCGACACCAGCAGGTAACGCACGACTTCCGGATGGTATTTGTCGAGCACGTCGCGGATGGTGAAGAAGTTGTTCAGGGACTTGGACATCTTCTCGCCATTGATGCGAATCATCCCGCAATGCATCCACGCGTTGGCGTAGGTCTTGCCGGTGGCCGCTTCGCTCTGGGCGATTTCGTTTTCGTGGTGCGGGAACTCCAGGTCACTGCCGCCGCCATGAATATCGAAGGTCTCACCGAGGCAGCAGGTGGACATCACCGAGCACTCGATGTGCCAGCCCGGACGCCCGGCGCCCCATGGCGATTCCCAGCTCGGCTCGCCCGGCTTGGCGGCTTTCCACAGGACGAAGTCGAGCGGGTCTTCCTTCGACTCGTCGACTTCGATGCGCGCGCCAATGCGCAGGTCTTCGATCTTCTTGCGCGACAGCTTGCCGTAGCCCATGAATTTGGCGACGCGGTAGTACACGTCGCCGTTGCCCGGGGCGTAAGCGTAGCCCTTGTCAATCAGGGTCTGGATCATCGCGTGCATGCCGGCGATGTGATCGGTGGCGCGCGGTTCCATGTCCGGCTTCTGGATGTTCAGGCGCGCTTCGTCTTCGTGCATCGCGGCGATCATGCGCTCGGTCAGCGCTTCGAACGATTCACCGTTCTCGCGAGCACGATTGATGATCTTGTCGTCGATGTCGGTGATGTTGCGCACGTAGGTCAGGTCATAACCGCTGAAGCGCAACCAGCGCGTCACCAGATCGAACGCAACCATGCTGCGGCCGTGGCCGAGGTGGCAGTAGTCGTACACGGTCATCCCGCAGACGTACATGCGCACCTTGTTGCCATCCAGCGGCTTGAAGACTTCTTTGCTCTTGGTGAGCGTGTTGTAGATCGTTAGCACGTTAGTTCCTTGACTCACTCACTGGCCCCACGAATCACGCAGGGTCACGGTACGGTTGAATACCGGCTGACCGGGTTTCGAGTCCTTCAGGTCCGCGACGAAGTAGCCTTCGCGTTCGAACTGGAAACGGTCTTCCGGTTGTGCGTTGCCGAGCGATGGCTCGGCGCGACAACCGGTCAGCACTTGCAGCGAGTCAGGGTTGATGTTGTCGAGGAAGCTGGCGCTGTCTTCGGCCTTTTCCGGGTTCGGCGAACGGAACAGGCGATCGTACAGACGTACTTCGCACTCGACGCTGGCGGCGGCCGGCACCCAGTGAATCACGCCCTTGACCTTGCGCCCTTCCGGGTTCTTGCCGAGGGTGTCCGGGTCGTACGAGCAACGCAGTTCGACGATATTGCCGTCGGCGTCCTTGATCGCTTCGTCGGCACGGATCACGTAGCTGCCGCGCAGACGCACTTCACCGGCCGGTTCCAGGCGCTTGTAGCCCTTCGGCGGCTCTTCCATGAAGTCTTCGCGGTCGATGTAGATTTCCCGGGCGAACGGCAGCGCGCGCACGCCCATGTCTTCTTTCGGGTGGCGTGGCAGTTCGAGGTTTTCGACCTGGCCTTCCGGATAGTTGGTGATGACCACTTTCAACGGACGCAGCACGCACATCGCGCGCGGTGCGCTGTGGTCGAGGTCGTCGCGGATGCTGAATTCGAGCATGCCGAAGTCGACCACGCCGTCGGAACGGTTGGTGCCGATCATTTCGCAGAAGTTGCGGATCGATTTCGGCGTGTAGCCACGGCGGCGGAAGCCCGACAGCGTGGACATGCGCGGATCGTCCCAGCCATCGACGTGCTTCTCGTCAACCAGTTGCTTGAGCTTGCGCTTGCTGGTGATCGTGTAGTTCAGGTTCAGACGGCTGAACTCATACTGGCGCGGGTTCGCCGGCACCGGCAGGTTCTCCAGGAACCACTCGTACAGCGGACGATGGCTTTCGAACTCGAGGGTGCAGATCGAATGGGTGATGCCTTCGATGGCGTCCGACTGGCCGTGGGTGAAGTCGTAGTTCGGGTAGATGCACCACTTGTCACCGGTCTGGTGGTGATGAGCGTGGCGGATGCGATACATGATCGGGTCGCGCAGGTTCATGTTCGGCGAAGCCATGTCGATCTTCGCGCGCAACACGCGGGCGCCGTCGGCGAACTCACCGGCCTTCATGCGCGCGAACAGGTCGAGGTTCTCTTCCACGGTGCGGTCGCGGAACGGGCTGTTCTTGCCCGGCTCGGTCAGGCTGCCACGGTATTCCTTGGCCTGCTCCGGGGTCAGGTCGTCGACGTAGGCCTTTCCGGCCTTGATCAGCTCGACGGCCCAGTCGTGCAACTGGTCGAAATATTGCGAGGCGTAGCGCACTTCACCGGACCATTCGAAGCCCAGCCATTTGACGTCGCTTTCGATCGCGTCGATGTATTCCTGATCTTCCTTGGCCGGGTTGGTGTCATCGAAACGCAGGTGCGTGACGCCGCCGAACTCCTGGGCCAGGCCGAAGTTGACGCAGATCGACTTGGCGTGGCCGATGTGCAGGTAGCCGTTGGGCTCCGGCGGGAAGCGAGTCACGATCTGGGTGTGCTTGCCCGAGTCCAGGTCTGCCTGGATGATCGGCCGCAGGAAGTTGACCGGCACGGCAGGGCCGGACTTGGCATTCGAGGTAGGGTCGACAGTGGGCTTGCTCATAGGATCCTTGACGTACAGGTGCGCGGCCGCAAAGAGGGGCCAGACAAAACAAAGCCGCTATCATAGCCGATGCTGTCAAGGGCCTGACAGAGCAGCTCTTATAAAGGCATGCATTTAATCGCCGGGATTTGAAAAACCGCCTCGAAATTCGCGCCTGTCACGCTAAACTGCGCACCTTGGCCGAAGCAGGCTGAACCGGTTGTGGGGCTGACGGCCCCAGAACCACGAATTCCCTATACAGAGTAATGACCATGACTCAAGTCAAACTGACCACCAACCATGGCGACATCGTCATCGAACTGAACGCTGAAAAGGCGCCGATCACCGTTGCCAACTTCATCGAGTACGTGAAGGCCGGTCACTACGAAAACACTGTTTTCCACCGCGTCATCGGTAACTTCATGATCCAGGGCGGCGGTTTCGAGCCTGGCATGAAAGAAAAGAAAGACAAGCGTCCAAGCATCCAGAACGAAGCGGACAACGGACTTTCCAACGACAAATACACCGTCGCCATGGCCCGCACCATGGAACCGCATTCGGCTTCGGCACAGTTCTTCATCAACGTTGCCGACAACACCTTCCTCAACCACAGCGGCAAGAACGTGCAGGGCTGGGGCTACGCGGTATTCGGTAAAGTCACCGCAGGCACCGACGTTGTCGACAAGATCAAAGGCGTGTCGACCACTTCCAAGGCCGGCCACCAGGACGTACCGGCAGAAGACGTGATCATCGAGAAAGCCGAGATCATCGAAGCGTGATATTGCTGATTTCAGACTTGCATCTGGAAGAGGAGCGCCCGGACATTACCCGGGCGTTTCTGGATTTGCTCGCCGGACGCGCCCGCTCGGCGAGTGCGTTGTACATCCTCGGCGACTTCTTCGAGGCGTGGATTGGCGATGACGCCATGACGCCCTTCCAGCGTTCCATCTGCCAGGCCCTGCGCGATTTGAGCGACAGCGGCACGGCGATCTTTCTCATGCACGGCAATCGCGACTTCATGCTCGGCAAGGCCTTCTGCAAACAGGCCGGCTGCACGCTGTTGAAGGATCCGAGTGTCGTGCAGTTCTACGGCGAGCCGGTGCTGCTGATGCACGGCGACAGCCTGTGCACCCGCGACGTTGGCTACATGAAGCTGCGCCGCTACCTGCGCAACCCGATCACCCTGTTCATCCTCCGTCATCTGCCACTGCGCAGCCGCCATAAACTCGCGCGCAAGCTGCGCAGCGAAAGCCGTGCGCAGACGCGGATGAAGGCCAATGACATCGTCGATGTCACCCCGGAAGAGGTTCCACGGGTGATGCAGGAATTCGGCGTAAAAACCCTGATCCACGGCCACACCCATCGCCCGGCGATTCACAAATTGCAGCTTGGTGAACAGGCGGCGAAGCGGATTGTGCTGGGGGATTGGGATCGTCAGGGCTGGGCGTTGCAGGTGGATGAGAGCGGGTATGCCTTGGCCCCGTTCGATTTTGCCCCGCCACCCGCCCTCTCCGCCCCAACGATTTAAAGCGAAGATCAAAAGATCGCAGCCTTCGGCAGCTCCTACTTTGGAATGCGTTCTCCTGTAGGAGCTGCCGAAGGCTGCGATCTTTTAGCAGTCACCGCAAAGTCAATGACCGGACGCGGCAGGCCCGGCCTTCGCAGCAAACGGCGGTTTCGCCAGCCACACGATCAGAATCAACCCCATGAACCCCCACCCGAGCAACGTGAAGTAATCCACGGTCGACAACATGTACGCCTGACTCGTGAGAATCTGATCCATCTGCGCATACGCCGACTGACTCGCCCCGCCCAACGCATGCAAAGTCTCGCGCGTAGCCGGCTCGAAGGTGCTGATGCTCTCGCTCATGTACGCATGATGCTGATCGGCCCGGCGAATCCAGATCCACGTGGTCAACGACGCCGCAAAGCTACCGCCCAACGTCCGCAAAAACGTCGCCAGGCCAGCACCATCGGCAATCTGGCTCGGCGGCAAGTCCGACATCAGAATGCTCAGGGTCGGCATGAAGAACAGCGCCACGCCGATGCCCATGAACAACTGCACCAGGGCGATGTGCTGGAAGTCGACCTCGTTGGTGAACTCGGCACGCATGAAGCAGCTCAGGCCGATCGCCAGAAACGCGATGCCGGCGAGCAGTCGCAGGTCGAACTTGTGCGCGTACTTGCCGACAAATGGCGACAGCAGCACCGGCAGAATACCGATCGGCGCCACCGCCAGACCGGCCCAGGTCGCGGTATAGCCCATTTGCGTTTGCAGCCATTGCGGCAGGATCAGGTTGATGCCGAAGAATCCGGCGTAACCCAAGACGAGCACCAGCGTGCCGATGCGGAAGTTGCGATAGGCGAACAAACGCAGGTTGACCACCGGGTGGCGGTCGGTCATTTCCCAGATCACGAACACCGCCAGCGCGACTACGGAAATCGCCGCGCCGATAATGATGAAGTTCGATTCGAACCAGTCCAGGTCATTGCCCTTGTCGAGGATCACCTGCAATGCGCCGACGCCAATGATCAGGGTGATCAGGCCGACGTAATCCATCGGCTGGCGGCTGGTGACCACCGGCCGTTTCGCCAGTTGCGAACGCACCACCATCACCGCAAAGATGCCGATCGGCACGTTGATAAAGAAGATCCACGGCCAGCTGTAGCTGTCGGTAATCCAGCCACCGAGAATCGGCCCGGCAATCGGCGCTACCACCGTGACCATCGCCAGCAGCGCCAGAGCCATCCCGCGTTTCGCCGGCGGATAGACCGCGATCAACAGCGTCTGCGTCATCGGATACAGCGGCCCGGCGACCAGACCTTGCAGCACACGAAAGCCGATCAGCTCAGGCATCGACGTCGAGATACCGCAGAGAAACGATGCAAGCACAAACAGCATCGTCGCCCACAGAAACAGCTTCACCTCGCCGAAGCGGCGGCTGAGCCAACCGGTCAGCGGCAGCGCAATCGCGTTGCTCACCGCGAACGAAGTGATCACCCAGGTGCCCTGCTCCGAACTCACCCCGAGGTTGCCGGAAATCGTCGGCAACGCCACGTTGGCGATGGTCGTGTCGAGCACTTGCATGAACGTCGCCAGCGACAGGCCGATGGTGCTGAGCAACAGGCTGGGCGGCGTGAAAGAAGCGTTATTGCTCATTGTGAATCCTATGAAACCGGGTTGGCGCTGCGTCCTGATGAACACAGCCGGCCTTGTGGAAGCAGTTTTTTGTGGCGAGGGAGCTTGCTCCCGCTGGGTCGCGAAGCGGCCCCAAAAAATCTACGACTGCTTCGCAGCCGAGCGGGAGCAAGCTCCCTCGCCACAGTGGAACGCATCTGATCTCAGCGCTGTGCGGTTTTGCCCGCGGCGGCGCTGTTGTCGTGGATCAACTGGGCAATCATCGCGTCCGCTTCAGCCAGTTGGCGCTCGTAGACATTGGTGCTGAACGAGGCCTTTTGCGGCGGTTGCTGGGCCAGCACCGGGCCGCTCTGGTCGTGCAGATTGACCTCGACATTGGTCGACAGGCCGACACGCAGTGGGTGCTTGGCCAGTTCTTCGGCATTGATGTGGATACGCACCGGCACGCGCTGGACGATCTTGATCCAGTTACCGGTGGCGTTCTGCGCTGGCAGCAGAGCAAACGCGCTGCCGGTACCAGCGCCGAGGCTGTCGACGGTGCCGCTGTATTTGACGTCGCTGCCGTAAATATCGGCCTCGATATCCACCGGTTGGCCGATGCGCATGTCACGCAGTTGGGTTTCCTTGAAGTTGGCGTCGATCCACAGCTGATTCAGCGGAATCACCGCCATCAGCGCGGTGCCCGGCTGCACGCGCTGACCGAGTTGCACGGTGCGCTTGGCGACGTAACCGGTGACCGGCGCGATCAGGGTGCTGCGCGCATTGGTCAGGTAGGCCTGACGCAGATCGGCGGCGGCCGACATCACGTCTGGATGCGACGAGACCACGGTGTCGTCGACCAGCGCGCTGGTGGTTTTCAGTTGCTGTTTAGCGTTGGCCAAAGCGTTCTGCGCCGAGGTCAGGTCGTCGCGGGCGTGGGACAGTTCTTCCTGGGAAATCGCCCCGCCCTGGGCCAGATTTTTCCGCCGGTTGTAGTTGTCCTGTGCCTTCTGCACCTCGGCCTGTTGCGCGTTGACCTGGGCTTTCATGCCATCGACGTTGCTGTACAAGCCGCGCACCTGACGCACGGTGCGCGCCAGTTTGGCCTTGGCGCTTTGCAGGCCGACTTCGGCATCGTTGGGGTCGAAGTTGACCAGCACCTGGCCTTCGTGGACCAGATCACCGTCGTCGGCGCCGATGCTGACCACGGTGCCGGTCACCAGCGGCGTGATCTCCACCACGTTGCCGTTGACGTAGGCATCGTCGGTGCTTTCGTTAAAGCGCCCGATGAATTCGTGATAGGCCCAGACGCCGGCAATGGCGAGCAGGACGACCACGGCGAGGGCCAGCAGCATCACCTTGCGTTTGCGCGGGTTGCCGGTGTCCGGGGTGTTGTCTGGAGCTTGGGTGTTTTCGGCAGTGGCCATGACAAATACCTTGAATTAGTAGTGCGACGAGGCTGGGCTGGCGTTGGCTGCGTTCAGGTTTTCACCCTGAAAGCCGCCGCCCAGCGCTTGCATCAGTTGAATCGACAGGTCGATCTGCTCGGCATTGAGGGTCGCCAGCTGACGCTGGGCCTGGAGCAATTGCTGCTCGATGCTGAGCACGTCCAGGTAGTTGCCGATGCCGGAACCGTAACGCTGGACGACGGTGTTGTAAGAATCCTGAGCGATGTCGGTGGCGTGCTGCTGCGCGCCGATCTGCCGGCCGATATCGCGTAGCTGGTTGATGGTGTCGCCGACATCGCCAAGGGCCTTGACCAGACTCTTGTTGTACTGCGCCACCGCCAGATCGTAATCGGCGTCGCGGGCATCGAGGCTGGCGCGCAGGCGTCCGCCATCGAAGATCGGTAATGACACGGTCGGCGCGATATTGAAGAAGCGGCTGGCCGAACCGAACATCGCATCACCCAGCAACGACTCGGCGCCGGCCGAGGCCGACAGGTTGAGGTTGGGATAGAAACGGGTTTTCGCCGCGTCGATATCCTTGCTCGCCGCCTCGACACGCCAGCGCGCCGCGACCAGATCCGGACGGCGGCCGAGCAGTTCCGCCGGCAACACCGACGGCACCGCCACGGCACTGGCTTGCAGGACTTTCGGTCGGGCGATCTCGTTGCCGCGATCCGGTCCTTTGCCGAGCAATACCGCCAAGGCAATCTTCGCGCTGTTCAAGCGTTTTTCCGCGTCGATCAGGCTGGCTTGAGAACTGGCTTCCAGACTCTGGGTTTGCTGGAACTGGTATTGGCTGTCGATCCCGGAACTCAAGCGGCGCTGGCTGAGGTCGAGCATTTGCCGGGTGCGCTTGAGGTCCTCGCTGGCGAGGTCGTAAACGATGTGCGCCTGACCGAGATCGCTGTAGGCACGGGCGACGTCAGCGGCGAGGGTCAGCTGCGCGGCCTGACGATCGACTTCGGCAGCGCGCGCCTCGCCGAGTGCGGCTTCCCAGGCATCGCGCTGGCCGCCCCACAAGTCGAAGTTGTAATTGAAGCCGGCGCTGACATTGCGCACCGTCGCATAGGCACCGCCCTGCCCTCGCGGATCCTGATCGCGGGCCAGACGCGAACGGCTGATGCCGGCGCTGGCGTCGAGGGTCGGATAGCGTTCGGCATCGGCGGCATACGCAGCGGCGTTGGCCTGATGCGCGCGGGCTTCGGCGATCTGCATGTCCGGGCTGTCGTGCAGGGCTTCGCGGATCAGCCCATCAAGCTGCGGATCGCCAAGGCTGCTCCACCAATCGCTTTTCGGCCACGCCGCCGGCGACAGCATGACGCCGTCGAGAGACTGCGCTGTCTTCAGGTTCGCCGCGTCGAGGCGCTGGCCTTCGGTGTCGAGGCCGCTGTAGTTGGCGCAACCGGCGAGGATCATCGCCGACAGCACCAGCGTCAGGCTGCGGCGCATGATTTTAGCGTTCATTGTGTTCACCCAAACGCTGCACGGTGATCGGGTCACCGGCGGCCAGAAGGATTTTCTTGAGGATGTATTGCAGGGTCTTCAGCTCGTCGCGGGAGATCGCGCCGGCCAATTCATTCATCGCCTCCGCACCGATATGCGGCAGGCGATCGGCCAGTTGCTGGCCCTGCTCGGTCAATTTCAATTGCACCTGACGACGGTCGCCTTCGCTGCGTTGGCGCACTAGAAAAGCCTTCTGCTCGAGGCGATCGAGCATGCGCGTCATCGACCCGCTATCGAGCGACAAATGCCGGCACAGCTCGGCCGGGGTGTCGACGCCGAACTGGGCCATGATGATCAACACCTTGAATTGCGCGGCGGTGATGCCGTGGGGTTCCATGTGGGTGTCGATGATCCGGTCCTTGAGCAACGCGGCACGGCCGAGCAACAGGCCGAGGTGGCAGTGTTTGAATTCTTCCGGGGTGAAATGCTTCATGGGCTGACCTGATAACTGCCTAGGCAGTGAATGTATGTCGAGATGTTACTGCTTAGGCAGCGAATGTCAACGCAATAGTTAGGGGGCTTGGTAATTAGTTGACCAGTGGGCTGGGTTTTGTTACGTGAGCGGCCGCATTCGCGAGCAGGCTCGCTCCCACAGGGGAATGCATTGCAAGTTGGGAGCGGCTTCTAGGAATCGCCTGATATTCAGGTTTGAGTGTCGTGGCTAACGTACGCCACTCATTGGCCGATACGTAAAGCCCACCTCATGAAGCGTTTCCAACTACAGCGCCCTGTCCCGCTGACGAAATTGATTCACACGCTGTGCCTGACGTTACTCTTTGCGTCCAGCTACGCGGGCGCGGCTAATTGCTCGTTCTACCCGGGTCATCATCAAACAACTATTACCATGCAAGTACCGGCTACACTTTCGGTCCCTCGCGATACGCCTAATGGCACCGTAATATATGAAAGTCCTCCACTCACAATGGGTCCTACGCCCAGCTCGTATAAATGCACTACCGAGTTTTCATATGGGGTTCAGAACAACGTCGGCGTGTCCAAATCGGGCGATCTTGTTTACGCCATCGGAAATACCGGGCTTGCATGGCAATGGTCCTTCAAGGACAACATCACCATACCCATTTATCCGGCTATTCGGCGAGAAGCGGGCGGATTCGGATGGGACACCACAAGGCACGTGCTACGACTGATCAAGATAGCGGACGTAATCGATGCGCAGAAAATCCCGGCAGGAACACTGGGGGTTTTCCATGCAGACGGTGTCTCACCACTGGCAATGGCCACCAACGGCACAACTATCGTCCCTCAATCATGCGAAACACCTGACATCAAAGTGGACATGGGCTCACATGACATAAGTGCTTTTTCCTATAACGGCGCCTATTCGAAATCCGTCAACTTTGACATCAGCCTTAACAACTGCCCGACAGGCATAAACAAAGTAACTTATTCCCTACTGCCTACCTCAACTTCCCCCGCGCAGAACGCCACGGCAGGCATCGTAAATCTGAGTGCAGATTCGACTGCTCAGGGTACGGCTTTGCAAGTACTCAACAGTGATGGAAACCCCCTGGTTTTGAATCAAAGTCATGTGTTCACGGACTATCCCTCTGTGGGGGGCAACTTGAAGATCCCCCTGAGCGCTCGATACTTTCGCATCGCTGAAACCGCTGGCAATGGTGGGTTTGACAAGGGCATGCGCGCCGGAACAGCCAACGCAACGATTGCCTTTGTCATGAGTTACCTGTGAATCCATTGGTACCCACGCATAGCAAATTATCCGCGCGCCCTCTTTAGGAATCGTCTGATTCTCGCCACACCCGGCCGCCCCTACTGTGCCGGCATGCGATTGAAGAATTACCTCCATCAGATCAGCCCTGTGCTGTCCACGCCTCATGCTGCGCGACGTTTGTTGCGCATTTTTGCGTGGGTGCTGCTGCTGGGCATTCTCGGCGGCGTGTACAGCTTTCTGCTGTTCACCTTCAACAACGAAATCTCTCAGCGGCGCAGCTACATGAGCAGTGCGATAGCCGAGGCGCATACGTTTTTCACCACCCGCGAAGCGCTGCTGGAAAGCCTGAGTTTGTCGGCGACCCGGCAGACTGCGTTAAGCGCGCCGCTGTCCGAAGAGGAAATTCGCCTGTTGCTGGGAAAATCCCCAGGCAAGCAATGGAGCATCTGGCTGACCCAGCGCATGCGTGACTATCTGCAAGCGCGCAAATTGAATCTGCTCTACGTCAGCAGCGGCGCCGAGGCGCAGGTATGGCGTCTGTATAACACGACGCCGATGGCTGGAGATTTTCCGCAGGCCATGCTCGAGCGCTTGGAAACCCTCAAACGCGACAATACCAGCGCCCTCAAAGAGATCTGGCTGACGCACAATTCGCAGGGGCACTCGCAGCTGTACATCTTCATTCGTCTGGATGAGCGCGACCTTGATTCCGGCTGGCTGGGTCTGGAGATGGACGACCGTGAGATCTCCAATGCGCTGAGCGACCACAGCGCTGGCGAGTTCACCATGTTCAACTCGCAAGGCATGCCGCTGTTCAGCAACAGCCGCAAGCCGCCGCCTGGGCAGGATCTGCCGCTGTTGCGCCAGCAGGACTTCTTCGGCTTCGTCGGTGACGGCTGGCTACCCGAGCAACTGGTGTTGCGCAAACAGCTGAAATCCTCGGACTGGCAACTGACTTACTCCATCGACTTGCTCGCCGTGCTGTGGGCGTTGTGGCCGCAGATTCTCGGCGCGCTGGCGTTCTGTCTGGCCAGTATCAGCCTGGTGTGGCTGCTGATCCGACGTTTGGAACATCGCTTCATCACGCCGACCCTGCAGCGCATTCAGGCCCTGGTCGAAAGCGAGCTGTTCAGCCGCGACGTGATCCAGACCGCGCCGGTGGCGCTCTGCGTATTGCGGCGCAGCGATGCGCAGGTGGTGCTGGAAAACACCCTCGCCCGGCAATGGCTGGGCGAATGCAGCCACCAACTCGGGCCTGACTGGATCCGCGCTGCGTTTGCAGAAAACGCGCCGTGCCTGACCGACTATTTCGAAACCGCCGACGGTCGCCACCTGTACCTGAGCTGCGCGCCGACCCGTTACAAGGGCGAGGACGTGTTGCTTTGCGCCTTCAGCGACATCAGCGCACGCCGGCAGATCGAAGCGGCGCTGGAGCAGGCGCGCCAGTCCGCCGATGCCGCCAACGAAGCGAAGACCCTGTTTCTGGCGACCATGAGCCACGAGATCCGCACGCCGCTGTATGGCGTACTCGGCACACTGGAGTTGCTCGCCCGGACCCGACTCGACGCTCAGCAGAAAGGTTATTTGCGAGCGATCGAAGGCTCGTCCGCAACCCTGCTGCAATTGATCTGCGATGTGCTCGATGTATCGAAAATCGAAGCCGGGCAACTGGCGCTGGAATTGAGTGACTTTTGCGTCGTGACGCTGGCGCAGGAAGTGGTGCAGGGATACGCGGCGGCGGCGCAGGGCAAGGGCTTGCAGCTGTATGCCTGCTTCGACCCGCAACTGCCCGACAGCCTGGTTGGTGATGTCAGCCGCGTGCGCCAGGTTCTCAATAACCTGTTGAACAATGCGGTGAAATTCACCGATTCGGGGCGCGTGGTGTTGCGGGTCAAGGTGCAGGCCCGTGAGGGTGAGCGCGTTTGTGTGCAATGGCAGGTCTCGGACACCGGTCGCGGGATTGCCCACGCGGATCAGGCGTTTATTTTCGAACCGTTTTATCAGACCCAGGGCAACAGCCATGTGGTCGCTGGTACCGGGCTGGGTCTGCCGATCTGCCTGCGCCTGACCCATTTGATGGACGGCACGCTGCGCATGGTCAGCGAGCCGGGGCTGGGCAGCAGTTTTTCCCTGACCTTGCCGCTGGAGCAGCGCTCGGGCGATGCGCTGCCTGAAGTGAAGGCAAAACTCGCGGCCGAGACCGTTTACGTGGTGTCGCCAGTACGCGAATTGGCCGAGAGTCTGGCGGGCTGGCTGCGTCGTTGGGGCGCTCTGCCGCACCTTGGTGCGCCAGCCAGCCACGAGTCTGCCGACAGCGGCGTGTTGCTGGAGTTGTACCCGGAGCCGCTGGCGCAGCGCAGCGACCTGCACTGGTCTGGACCGCGAGTGCTGGCCAGCGGCGATGCAGCCTGTGAGCCGCAGTGCACCGGCGACGGCTGGATGGCGAACCTGAACGATCTGACCGCGATCCGCCAGGCCGTGCGTCAGGCGCAGGGCGGCCCCGTCATTGAGCATCAGCGGCCCTCGCCAACCGCCGCGCTGGCGCCGTTGCATCTGCACATCCTCGTCGCCGAAGACAATGCGATCAATCAGTTGATCCTGCGCGACCAGTTGCAAGAGCTGGGCTGCACGGTGGCGCTGGCCAGCGATGGCGAAGAAGCCTTGTCGCTCTGGCAGGACGAAAGCTTCGATGTGGTCCTGACGGACGTCAACATGCCGCGCCTCAACGGCTATGAACTGGCCAAGGCCCTGCGACATCTGGGCTGCACCACGCCGATCATCGGCGCCACCGCCAACGCCCTGCGCGGCGAAGAGGCGTTGTGCCTGGCCGCCGGGATGAATCACTGCCTGATCAAACCTTTCACGCTGCGAGCCTTGTCGACTGTCCTGGCTCCCTACCAACGAGTCACCGATGAAGTCATCTAGTCTGCTGATTGTCGAAGATCATCCGTTTCAGCATCTGTACTTGCAGAACCTGTTCAACGCGCTGGGCGTGTTCGATCTGGAGTTTGCCCGGGACGGCGAAGAAGCCTTGCGGCGCCTGCAGAATCGCGAGTTCGATCTGGTGCTCACCGATCTGCTGATGCCGGGCATGGACGGCGTGCAGTTCATCCAGGGCCTTGCGGCGCAGAAGTCGCGTCCGGCATTGGCGATCATGAGTGCTGCCTCCCGGCGCATGTTGATGGGCGCGAGTCTGGTGGCGAGCAACCTGCAAGTGAAGGTCATCGGGCTGATTTCCAAACCGGTCAACAGCGCGGCATTGCGCTGCCTGATCGAGCAGTTGCAGGCACTACGTCAGGACGTTGCGGTTACTGCGCATGCCGGTATCGATCGGCAGAGTCTTTTGCGTGCGCTGGATAACGCTGAGCTGCAAGCCTGGTTTCAACCCAAGAAGGCGCTGGACAATGGCCGCATCGTTGCCGCCGAAGCACTGGTGCGCTGGATGCATCCCGAACATGGCACCTTGTTGCCGGGAGCGTTCCTGCCAGCGCTGATCGCCCACGACCTTGAAGAACATCTGCTCTGGCGCATGCTCGAACAGGCGATTGCCGCCCAATCGGTATGGCGCCAACAAGGCTATGACATTCCGGTGTCGATCAACCTGCCGACGCACCTGCTCAACAGCCACGACCTGCCTGATCGCATCCTCGCGTTTGTCCTGCAACACGACGGGCTGCCGGCGCGGATCTGCTTCGAGCTGATGGAGTGCTCGGTGCCTGATGACATCAGTAATTTCTATGCCGGGGCCTGCCGCTTGCGCATCAAGGGTTTCGGCTTGTCCCAGGATGATTTCGGCAAGGGCTACAGTTCCTACATGAATCTGGTGTCGGCGCCCTTCACCGAACTGAAAATCGACCGCGCGCTGGTGAAAGGTTGCAACAGCAACGCGGAACTGGCACAGGCGCTGACCAGTATCGTCACCCTCGGTCGGCAACTGGGCCTGACGGTGGTGGCCGAAGGTGTGGAAACTGCGCAAGAACTTGCTCTGTTGCGTAAGATCGACTGCACTCAGGTCCAGGGTTTCCTGATCTCCCACGCGGTGTCTTCGGAGCAGTTCCAGCAGTTGCTCAGCCACGACGGCCCGGCGAATGTCTGGTGAGCCGCAGCATGCGCTGGACGACCGTCACTTGCCATCGAGGTGATCTGTGTTCACTGGCCTAACCACTTTCACTGACCGGGCGCTTTGATGCCGCATCCCAATGCCTTTCTGGAGAAACTCGCCAGCAGTTCGCTGCGCCTGAACAAGGGCCTGCTGATACTCGCGGCGCTGGTTTTGCTGTTGCTGGGCATCAGCTATCTGGGTGTGCAGCGCATGGTCGAAGAGCAGCGCGATACCCTGCAGTTTCACTTCGCCCGGCTGATGGAAAACATCCGCGAGCAGGAAGCCTTTCTCGGCGCGGTTTCACGGGCCAGCGACAAAGGTGAGTACTTCCCCGAGACCGTGGCGCCGGCCGTTGTGCAAAGGCTTTTGCCTGAGGAAGGTCCGAATATTTATGAAGGTCGGGGCCTGCCCTTTTCGTTGCCGTTCAGCGTCAAGATCGATCCCGAGCGCATCGCCCCCAGCCAGTACCCCAAAGTGTTTGCCCTCGGCAGCTATCTCGCGGCTTATTACAGCGCTTTCTGGGCAGCGTCGCATTACCAGTCGCCGCAGGTGATCCTGCTCAACGGGCCGGACAATTTCGACATCGCCGTGCCCGCCGCCGGTCGTTTGCGCGGAGCGGGGCCGACGCCGATCAGCACCTTCGTCGAGATCATGACCCGGAAAAACCTGCAACGGCGCGCGCAGACTTCGGCGCAAGTGCACTGGGTGCCCTACCCGTTCGCTGAGGACGACAACGTTACCCCGAGTCTGCTCGCTTACGTGCGGATCAACCTGCACAAACCGACGCTGGCCATCGAAGGCTCGAACTCCTGGGTGGTGCTCGGTTCGCTGTTGAAGCTGTCGCAGGTCAACAACATCGAGCGCCTGATGGAGTGGTCGATCTACGATGACTTCACGCTGATCACGCCCAGCGGCACGGTGCTGATCGGCGAGCCCAGGCCCGATCAGGTTCTCGATGAAGGCGCGAACCTGACCCGCGACGGTCTGGTGTTCAAGCTGAGCAGCCCCGGCGAACAGCACTGGACGGCGATCTATGTGATCAGCGTGCAGAGCTTTCTCGATTACGCGCTGTGGCCGTTGCTGTGCCTGCTGGGCCTGGTCCTGGCCCTGCTCGGTTGTGGCCGCGCGCTCAATCGCTGGTACACCGAGCGCGTCATCCTGCCCGCACAAAGTGCTCACGCGAGCATCGCCGAAAGCGAGGCGTTCAGCCGCGCGGTCATCGACACCGCACCCACCGGCCTGTGCGTGATCAGCCGCCGCGATCACCGGGTCTTGCTGGAAAATCAGCGCGCCCAGCAATGGCACGATACCGAGCAATTGATCAGCCTGCTCCACCGACAAGGCGCGACCGGGCATGGCCACGCTGAGCTTGAGATCGACGGCAGGCATTTGCACGTGGCCTTCGTTTCGACACGCTATCAGGGCCAGGACGCGTGGCTGTGTGCGCTGCACGATGTCACCCGCCATGTCGAAGATGCGGCGGAACTCGAAGTCGCCCGTCAGGCCGCCGATTCGGCCAATCAGGCCAAGAGCCGCTTTCTGGCAACCATGAGCCATGAAATCCGCACGCCGCTGTATGGCGTGCTCGGCACCCTGGAGCTGCTCGGCCTGACCGATCTCGCGCCGCGTCAGCAGGCCTATCTGGAGACCATTCAGCGCTCGTCCGCCAGCCTGTTCAAGCTGATCAGTGACGTGCTGGATGTGTCGAAGATCGAGGCCGGGCAGATGAATCTCGAGCTGCAACCGTTCTGCCCGCTGGAACTGACCGAAGATGTGCTGCGCAGCTACGGCGCGTTTGCCCGTGGCAAAGGTCTGCAACTGTATGCCTGCATCGATGCGACGCTGCCGGATCAGTTGCTCGGTGATGCGCAGCGCATTCGGCAGATTCTGAACAACCTGCTGAGCAACGCGATCAAGTTCACCGATAACGGTCGCGTTGTGGTGCGCGTTCAGGTGCTGCAGAACGCTGACGGCCGCGCCGAGGTGCAGTGGCAGGTCAGCGATTCCGGCGTGGGCATTTCCCAGGCACAGCAAGAGCAATTGTTCGACCCTTTCTATCAAGTCAACGAGGCCGACAGTCACGCCGGTGCGGGTCTTGGTCTGGCGATTTGCAAGTGGCTGTGCGAGTTGATGCATGGTGAGTTGAACGTGGTCAGCGAACCGGGGCTTGGCAGCCGCTTCAACTTGCAACTGAGCCTCGATTGCGCGCCGGGCAGCCTCGCCGATTGCCCATCATTCGAGGCCGGCAGCGCCGCCGTGTACGTACGCGCACCGGTGGCCGAACTGGCGCAGCATCTGCTCGGCTGGCTGAGCCGCTTTGGCCTCGATTGTCGTCTGGTAACCAACGAGCTGCCACCCTCCACGGCACTGCTGGTGGATCTTGCGCCACTGGCCAACGCCACGGTTTTCGATGGCGCACGAATCACTGCAATACCGGGCGGCCCCAACCCGGCGCAGGTCAGCGGCAAAGGCTGGCAGGTCGATGCCGACGATGTGCGCGCGATTGGCTGGGCGATTGCGCTGGCCCGACGCGACACTCATCAGCGCCGCGCGCCTTCGCCGCAGGAAAAGACCGGCGCGCTGAATCTGCGCGTGCTGGTGGCCGAGGACAATGCAATCAACGCGGCAATCATCCAGGAACAACTGGAGGCGCTGGGCTGCTCGGTGATCGTCGCCGCCAATGGCGAGCAGGCCCTCGCGCAATGGGCACCGAGGCGCTTCGATCTGCTGCTGACCGACGTCAACATGCCGATCATGAATGGCTACCAACTGGCCGCCGCACTGCGCGAGCAGGACGCGACGCTGCCGATCATCGGCGTCACCGCCAATGCCCTGCGCGAAGAAGGCGAACGCTGCGCCGCCGTCGGCATGAACGCCTGGCTGGTCAAACCGCTGAACCTGGCAACGCTACGCGCGCATTTGCAAAGCCACTGCCAGATTGCGTTCGCGCAGGTCGCTGACACCCCGCCGACACTGTCGCCGAAGATGCGTGAGCTGTTTGTCTCGACACTGCGCAAGGACATTCAAACCACCCTCAGCGCGCTGGATGCGGCCGACGCCAACAGCGTCGCGCAGCAGTTGCACAGCATGGCCGGGGCACTCGGCGCAGTGCAGGTCGAGGCGCTGGCCCAGGCGTTCGTCGGGCTGGAATGCCGCTTGACCGGCATGAGCATTACCCCGCCGTTGGCCCTTGAAGTTCGCCAGCAACTGGCGCGCCTGACTGACCTGCTCGACGCCCTTGAATAATTTCACTCTGGATAAAGCACCCATGGAAACCTTCAACGTTGTCATCGCCGATGATCATCCCATCGTCCTGCTGGGGGTGCGCGAGCTGGTCGAGCGCGACCGGCGCTTCAACGTGGTAGGCGAAGCGGTGTGCTCCGATGGCTTGATCGAATTGCTCAAGGCCCGGCCGGTAGACCTGTTGATTACGGATTTCAATATGCCCGGCGACTCGCCCTACGGTGACGGTCTGAAACTGGTGGAGTACGTCACCCGGCACTTTCCCGCAGTGCGGGTACTGGTGCTGACCATGATTTCCAACCCGCTGATCCTGACCCGCCTGCAAGAGCTCGGCGTACTCGCGGTCATTCAGAAAAGCCAATTGCACGTTGAAATAGAAGTGGCGCTCAAAGCCATCGCCAAGGGCAAGCGGATACGCGGCCATCAACCGGCGCCGAACTCTGTGCTGGACGACGGCGCCGATCTCGATGAACGCTTTTCCCGCCTATCGCCCAAGGAACATGAAATTCTGCGCTTGTTCGTTCAGGGGCAAGGCGTCAATGAAATTGCCCGGGGTTTGAACAGAAGTGCGAAAACAATCAGTACGCAGAAGATTTCGGCCATGCGCAAACTGAAAGTAAGCAGTGATCAGGAGTTGCTGGCTTATTGCATCGAACGCAACTTGTTCAATTAACTCACCGTTATCGCTTGCAACTTCCCGGCTTCTAGGGATCGTCTGATGTTGCAATGTCGGTACGGGTTTTATCGTGTTGTCTTTACCCCACCAATGGAAAAGCAACATGAAAAAGCTGTCTCGCACGCTTCTCGCCCTGTCGATCTTCGCTGCCGGTAATGTTCTCGCGGCCGACCCGGTCGTGCCTACCAAGGCTGGCAGCGGCACCATCAACTTCACTGGCAACATCAACAACGATGCCTGCTCGATCGAAGGCGCCGGCAAGGAAAAAACCATTTCGGTGAACATGGGCGAAGTGTCGATCAAGGACATGGGCACCGCTACCGCGCCAAAAGGCAACGGCACCCTGAGCGTCGAGAACTTCGACATGAAGATCAACTGTAACGCCGGTACCAAGGTGGCAATGATCTTCGAACCGACCAAACAGGGTGGTTCGGGCATCGCGACAGGCACCAAAGTGCTGAACCTGATCCAGGGCCTCGGCGCTGCGAAAGGCATCGGCATCGCGTTGCTGGACGCCAACGGCGAGGTGATCGATTTGACTTCGCCGACCACCGCTCGCATCGAAAACACCCTGCAGGACAGCAACACCACGCTGAAATTCTCGGCGGCCTACGTGACCACCGTCGATCCAAAACTGGCCGTGGCCGGCCGCGGCGACGCGACCCTGCCGTTCACCCTGCAATACGAATAAACCGCGCGCTTCATCGAGCACTGTGCGGGGCTGAACGGCCCTGCACTTTCCTTCACTCTGTGCGGTAACTCTTCATGTTTTTACGTTCTTCCCTGTCTCTTTGCGTCGGCCTTCTCGGCCTGTTCGTCGTCAATCAGGCCATGGCCGGCATTTCCCTGAGCAGCACTCGGCTGATTTTCGATGGCAAGCACAAAGAAGCCGGCATCACCGTGCGCAACAGCGGTGCCGACGTGTTGGTTCAGTCCTGGGTCGACACCGACAACGACGAGGCCTCTGTGCCCTTCGCCGTCACTCCGCCGCTGGTGCGCGTCAGCGACAGCGAGCAGCAGATCCTGCGGGTCATCTACGAAGGCACTGGCATGCCCAGCGACCGCGAATCGGTGGTCTGGCTGAATGTCCAGGAAATCCCGCAGTCGGCGAAAACCGCGAACACCCTGCAACTGGCGGTGCGTCAACGCATCAAGGTGTTCTTCCGCCCTGCCGGGCTGAACAACAGCGCCTATCGGGCACCGGCCGAGCTGACCTGGCGCCTGACCGAACGCGCCGGCGAAAGCCTGCTGCTGGTGAATAATCCCGGCCTCTATCACGTGTCGATTGCCGATATCACCGTGCAATCCGGCACTACCAGCGAGCATCCATTCGATTCGATGATGATCGCGCCCGGTGAACAAAAAGAGTTCGTTTTCAAACAAATTCACGCGGCCACTTCCGCGCGCCTGTCATTCAGCAGCATCAACGACTATGGCGCCCGCGATCGTTATGTCGCGCAACTTTCCAGCAGCGCCGAAACAAGCGCCAGCCCGGATAAAGAATCGCCGTAACTCGCGTGCCGCTTTAACAGCCGCACTTTCACTGTATTTCTCTTCGCTCCGTTAGTTCGTATCGGAGGTGATATAGGGTTCCTGCATGTTTTTACTCAAGCGCGATGGCCTGGCGCCGTTTTCGGTTGCTCTGGTATTCAGTACCACCTGCCTGGCCGACGGCGACGAACAATTCAATACCTCGTTTCTGCAAGGCGCGACATCCGCCCTCGACTTGCAATCGCTGCTCGCCGGCAGTCGCGTTCTTCCCGGCACCTATCGCGTTGATCTGTACGGCAACGACATGCTGGTGGGCCGCCGCGATATCGACTTCCGCCGCCTCCCCGACAGCAACAAGGTCGAAGCCTGCCTGACCGTGGACATGCTCAAGCAACTGGGCGTGGACCTCGGCAAGTTGCAGGCCAGCGGCAAACTCGACGTCGCCGACGCGGACGCCTGCCTCGACCTGCCCGCGCTGATCGACCACGCCACCGTGCGCTACGACGTGCCGCGCCTGCGTTTGCTGGTCAGTGTGCCGCAAAGCGCCATGGAGCGTGGTCGCCGTGGTTATGTCGATCCGGCACTGTGGGACGAAGGCGTACCCGCAGCGTTCATCAACTATCAGCTGAGCAGCAATCGCAACAGCAGCGACGCCGAAACCACGTTTGCCAACAACATCGGCCTGCGCAACGGCATCAACCTCGGCGGCTGGCGATTGCGCAACGAGTCCAACTTCAGCAGCAGCACCGGCCGACCGAGCACGTTCAAGAGCAACCGAAGTTATCTGCAACATGACGTCACCGCGTTGAAGGGCCAGTTCAGTGCCGGCGATATTTTTTCCGACGCCGACCTGTTCGACAGCGTGCGCTATCGCGGCTTGAAACTGGCCTCCGACGACGGCATGCGCGCCGACAGCGAGCGCGGTTATGCGCCAGTGATTCGCGGCATCGCGCAATCGAGCGCCACCGTCGAGATACGCCAGAACAATTACATTCTGTACACCGCCAACGTGCCGCCCGGGCCGTTCGAGATCAGCGATATCTACCCGAGCGGCTCCAACGGCGATCTGGAAATCACCGTGATCGAAGCCGACGGTCGGCGCCGGGTCTCGGTGCAGGCGTTCTCCAGCCTGCCGATCATGGTTCGCGAAGGGCAACTCAAGTACAGCGTTTCGGCGGGCCGCTACAACAGCAACAGCGAAGACCAGCAGACGCCGGAATTTCTCAGCAGCACGGTGGCTTATGGCGTCAGCAGTAATCTGTCGGCGATCGTGGGCACCCAGGCCACCGAGAATTTTCAGGCGCTGTCGATCGGCGCCGGACGCAATACGGCGATCGGTGCGATCTCGCTCGACCTGACCCATTCCAACAGCCGTACCTTCGGCCGCACCGTCAAGGGCAACAGCTTGCGCGCGCTGTACGCCAAGACCTTCACCGGGACCGACACCAATTTCACCCTCGCCGCCTACCGTTATTCGACCGAGGGCTATCGCACCTTGAGCGAACACGTCGAGGAGCTGAGCCGGGACGGCGAGCAACGCACCGGCAATTCGAAAACCCGCACCGACCTGACCGTCAACCAGAGCCTGGGACGCAACCAGCAGTTCGGCAGCATCTACCTCAACGCCAGCGACCAGCGCTACTGGGGACGCGGCGGTTCGCAGAGCCTGTCGGCCGGTTACAGCAATTATTGGGGCGAAGTCAGCTACAACCTCAGCGCCACCTATACCAAGGATGTCGGCAACTACGGCCCGGCGAACAACGACACTCTGCTCAACCTGTCGCTGTCGTTTCCGCTGGGCTCGAAACCCCGCGCGCCACGGGCATTCGTTTCGGCCAGTTCGCAGAAGGACAACAGCAGCACCCAGGTCGGCATCAACGGTTATCTGGCCGAAGACAGCGACACCTATTACTCGGTGCAGGGCGGCAACAGTCGCACCGGCGGCAGCACGGGCTCGGCCAACCTCAGCACGCGAACCTCGGTAATGGACATCAGTGCCGGTTACAGTCAGGGCCGTGGCTACAACTCGCAGAATCTCAATGTTGCCGGTTCGATTGTCGGCCACGCCGGCGGCATCAACCTCGGGCAGACCGTCGGCGAGACGTTCGCGCTGGCGCAGGTCGAGGGTGTCGAAGGCGTGAAGATCGCCAGCTTCTCCGGGGCGAAAACCGCTGGCAATGGGTATGCCGTGGTGTCCAATGCGCAACCGTATCGGGTCAACTGGATCAGCCTCGACACCCGCGATCTGGGCGGCGATGTCGAAATCGAAAACGCCACCCAGCAAGTGGTGCCGCGCCGTGGTGCGGTGGTGCTGGCGCGCTATGCGAGCAAGACCGGACGCAGGGTGCAGTTCTCGCTGTTCGATGCGCAGCACCAGCCGATTCCGTTCGGCGCCGCGCTGGAAGACGCCGCCGGCAAGCAACTGGCGATCTCCGATCCGAGCGGCAAGGCCCTGGCCCTGGTCGAAGACGACGCCGGCACCTTGACCATCAAGTGGCAAGGCCAGCGCTGCGAGGCACCCTATGCGCTGCCGGAGCGCGACAAGGCGTTGAACTACGAACGAGCTTCATTGGTGTGCCAACCGGCGCACCTATAAGAGTGAGCCTGCTCGCGATGGGGCAGTCAGCCGCACCTTCTCTGCCGACCGGAAAGCCGCCTTCGCGAGCAGGCTCACTCCCACAATCGGAACCGGGTATATCCGCCAGAGGCTGGTCGGCTACAAGGCCGCCATCGCTGGCAAGCCAGCTCCCACAGGGATTGGGTAAACCTGCTATTCACCGGTTTTTTCGAGATAGCTATCGCGAGCAGGCTCACTCCTACAAAAGCAAAAGCAAAAGCAAAAGCAAAAGCAAAAGCAAAAGCAAGAGCAAGAGCAAGAGCAAGAGCAAGAGCAAGAGCAAGAGCAAGAGCAACAGCAACAGCAACAGCAAAATCAAAAGATCGCAGCCTTCGGCAGCTCCTACAATGACCGCGCCAACCATAAGTCCGAGTGTCAGCTCGCCTGCTTTTGATCTAGATCCACCAGCGACGTCGGAAGGCTGAGCGGAGGGATGGATCCGGGCGTGGGAGCGCAGCGACCGTTCGACGAAGTCGAACACAGCGCAAGGAGGTGCAGCGAAGCAAACCGGAGCCGCTGCGCCCGGATCGATCCCGCAGCGAAGGAACCCGAGCCTGCGAGGGCCGAACGCAGGAGCAAGCCTTTTGGGTTACCTTTTCGGCGTTTGGAAAAGGTGACCCGCCGTAAGGGCGGAACCCTAAGCAGCCGTTACCGCAGCAACGGATATGTACCCGGTCAAAAAAACCCCACCGCCTGAAAAAAAGCCTTCGCGAGTAGGCTCACTCCTACAGAGGGGGAAACCGCATTCCAACTGTGGGAGCGAGCCTGCTCGCGAAGGGCGCGACTCGGTTGAAATGAGCAGGTGCGTTCTAGAAGTCCCGCTTGTAGAAAATATCCAGCGAACTCGCCACGCCGCTTGCCGCTTCGACATAGACCTTCTTGCTGAGCTTGTAGCGCAAGGCGATGGTGCTGGCCGGTTCGAAGACGCCGACGCCGTAGCGCAGGCTGAGCTTTTCCGAGATGTTGCCGCTGGCGACGACGCTGGTGTCGTTGCCGCTGCCCTGGGTGTCGAGCTGGAAATCCTCGATGCCCAGATCCTTGGCCAGGCCACCGGTGACCCCGGCACTGCCCATCAAGCCCAGACCCAGCGCTGCTTGCGCAAGCATGTTGTTGTCTTCGCCGTTGGTGCTCAGCGGACGGCCCAGTACCAGATACGACAACGCCTGCTCCTGACTCATCGCCGGTTCGGAGAAGATCTGCGTAGTCGGCTGTTCGGCGCTGCCGCTCAGGCGAATACCGGCGATGACATCGTCGGTCTGGCGGATCGCTTCGATGTCCAGATACGGTTGGTCGATGGGGCCGGCGAACAACAGACGCGCACGCCGCACCGTCAGGCGCTGGCCATAGGCGCGATAGCGGCCGTCGTTGAGCCACAGTTCGCCACGGGTGTCCATGTTGTCGCCGATGTGCACCTGGCCTTGCAGGTTGGCGGTCAGGCCGAAACCGGCGAAGCTAAGCTTGTCCTGGCCGACGATCACGTCGATGTCCATTTTCATCGCGATCGGCGGTTTGCCCTCTTCGGTTTGCGCGCCAACGATGATGGTATCGTCGGAGACTTTCACCGTTGATGGCGGCAATTCGCGCACAGTGATTTCGCCTTTCGGCACCAGCACCTTGCCGGCGACTTTCAGCTCATCGCCGGCCATGGAAATCTTCAGGTCCGGAGCCATTTCAAGTTTGGCGTAGGGTTCGACACTGACTGGCAATCGCGTGCCCTTGAGCGCCAGATCGACCACCAGCGCCTGGCCCCAGGCGACGTTGCCGTTGAGGCTGCCCTGGCCGGTCTTGCCGCTGTTCCAGCCGCCGTCCAGACGCACCGATTCGCCGGCAATCGCCGCGGTCAGTTGCAGGTTCTGCAGCTCCATCGGCAATTCAGCTCCGGAGACTTCGCCATCACTGAGCTGCACGGTGCCGTTGACCAGCGGTGCGAGCAGGCCACCGGAAATAGTGCCGCTGCCGTTGAGCCGGCCGCTGAGTTTTTCCACCATCGGCACGAATGGCCGCGCCACCGACAGATCGAGGCCGGAAAGGCGGAACGAGCCGCTCAGCGGTTTGTTTTTCGGCAGCGGATTGAGCTGCGCCTGCACCATCAATTCGCCGAGTTTGCCGCCGACAAAATTGAGCTCGGTGTCAACACGCTTGGGCGTGAGTTTGCTGCTGAGCTTGAGCGTCTGGTAGGGGAAATCCAGCCACTGATCCTTGTCGCGCACGCGCAGCGTGCCGCCGCTGGCATCGACATTGACCACGCCGTTCGGACCGCTGGCCGGCAGGTCCAGTTGCAGATCGGCGTTGAGCCGGCCCTGCCAGGCGAAGTCTTTGGGTAGCCATTGCGCGAGGCTTTCGATCGGGAACTGCTTGAGGTGATAGCGCAGCTTCGGCTCGGGCATCAGGCGCTGATCTTCACCGCACAAGCTGGCGTTGCCGGACAGCCAGCAATGCGCGCCGAAATTGATCTGGCCGTTCGCCAGACGCTCCAGCCTCGCCGGGCTTTGCAGCCTCCAGTCCTGGCCACCGGCCTGAATATCACCGCTGGCCAGGCGTCCGCGCCAGTTGCCCTTGTCCAGATTGCCATCCAGAGCCAGGGCCAGTTTCAACTTGGGTCCGATCAGGTCGAGGTTGAGTTTCTGGCTTTTGATATCGCCCTGAGCGCTCGCCGTCAGCGTGCCCAGCGAGGTATCGCCGGTCTGAATGCCGCTACCTTTGAGATTGATCTTCGCCCGTTGCGCACTGTCGAGCGTGGCGTCGAGGTTGAGGCTTTGCAGGCGATTGTCCTGGAAGGCCAGTTGCGAACCTTGCAGATCGAGCTTGCCCTGCGGCGCCTTCAGCGTACCGGCGACATTGACCTGACCGTTGACCTGCCCGCGCAATTGCGGCCACAACTGCGCGAGGCGCGGCAGCTTGATGTCGATCTGGCCGCCGAGTTTGTCCTGCAGGCTGCCCTTGCCGTTGATGCTGTTGTCGCCGAGGCGGATCTGCAGGGCGTTGAGGTTCCACTGCTCGCCGGCGCCGTCAGCTTTGGCTTGCAGGATCGCCGGTTGGCCGCGCAGTTTGCCTTTGAGGTCGAGATCGGCGCTGAGGCTCAGGCGATCGTTCTTCATCTCGCCTTTGCTTTTCAGCGGCCCGGCCAGCGTGCCCGGCAGTTCGGCGACCCAGTACGCCGGGTTGAGCGCCGACAGATCCAGCGCGGTATCCCAGGCGATGCCGTCGGCGAAGCGCACATTGACGTGCCCTTCGGCCTTGCCTTGCCCGGCCTGCATGACCAGTTGCGGCAAGGCGATCTGTTCGAGGCTGCCGCTGAATGGACTGCTCAGGGTGAACGCCCCCGCCGGGCCATCCAGCGCCGCGTCGAAATTACCGAGGTACTGACCGTCGGTGTAGGACACTTCGCCAGTGAAGGTACGCAGCGTGACTTGCGGTTCGTCGATTTCCGGATAGAGCCGGTGCCAGGGGAAGTCTTGCCAGTTGATGTTGGCCTGAGCGCTGAGGCCTTTGCTCCAGTCGACATTGCCAGTGAGTTTGAGGCTCTGCGTGTCATTGGCGTTGAGATCGAGCCCGGCGATCTGCGCGCCGTTGGCGTCGACCTTGCCTTTGAGCAGCAGCGCCACTGGCGATTTCTCGGCGGGCAGCATGGCGTTGCCGAGCAGCTGGTAACCGTTCTTCAGGTCGCCTTCGCCCGTGAGCACAAGCTGAGTGAATTGCAGAGTGTCCGGCAGATCGGCGCTCGGCTTGAACGCCTCGCTGGTGATGCGCACCTTTGCTGGCAGGTTTTCCGCCAGCGCTTGCAGCTCGCCGCTCAACTCGCCGTCGAGGTAGCCACGGCTGTCGGCGTGCAGGTTGAGGGTTTTCAGCAGATCGCCGTCGACTTTCAGCGCTAGGGTCCACGGCTCGCTGCCGGGCGCGGGCAAGGTCAGATCGCCCTGAATGTTCAACGGCCAGTTACCGCTCGGTTGCAGCAGACCGGAGAGGTTCAGGCTGAGTTCATCACGTTGCAACTTCACGCTGTCGATCTGCAAACCCTGAGCGGTCCAGTGCGCCGCCAGTTGCAAGCCCTTGAGCTGTTCGCTGCCGTTGAACAACAGGCTGCCGACCTCGACATCGCCGAGTTCAATGGCCAGCGGCAATTGCAGATCGGGCAGTTTGATCGGGCCGCTCTCGGTGGTTTCTGCGCTCGGCGGGAATTGCAGGATCACCTGATCGGCCTTGAGCTGATCGATGCACAAGGTCATGCGCGTCAGGCACAGCGGCGACCAGGCGAAGATTGCCTTGTTCAGCTCGACACGGCTGGTGTCCTGCTGCCAAACCAGGTGATCGGCGCTCCATTGGCCAGCGAGGCGACCGTGGAAATTCTCCACGCTCAGGCCCGGCACCAGACCCAGTGCCCAGCGGCTGCCGGCCTGCGTGCCAAGCAATGCGGCGAAAATCAAGACGAGCAACAAGACCAGCGCCAACAGGGTCAGCGCCGTTATTTTCAAACCACGCTTCACAGCTCAGGCCCCATGGAAAAGTGCAGTCGGAAGCCGCCGTCGTCGTCCAGCGCCCGAGCGAGGTCGAGGCGGATCGGCCCGACCGGCGAGACCCAGCGCACACCCACGCCGACCCCGGTCTTGAGGTCGGGCAGTTCGAGTTTGTTGAAAGAATTGCCTTGGTCGACGAAGGTCGCGACCCGCCATTTCTCGGCGATCGAGTATTGATATTCGACGCTGCCGGCAATCATGTAGCGGCCACCGATACGATCGCCTTTGGAGTTTTTCGGCGACAGACTCTGATAGTCGTAACCGCGCACGCTCTGATCGCCGCCGGCAAAGAAGCGCAGCGACGGCGGAATCGAGTTGTAGCCATTGGTGGCGCTGCCGCCAACCTGTACGCGACCGAGCAAGCGGTGCTTGTCGAACACCGTGGTCAGGCCCTTGACCAGTGCGGTGCCATATAAAAGATTGTTGTCGGAACCGAGGCCCTCCTTGGCCACTTTGCTTTCGAAGCTCAAGCGGTAGCCGTTGCGCGGGTCGATGCGATTGTCGCTTTTCAGGTACGAATAACTGATGCCGGGCATGAGCAAGGTGCTCAGGCCGGAGTCGTCGCCGAGTTCGTATTCCTCGCGCTGCCATTTCAGCGAGATCACCCGCTGCCAGCCGCTGGGCAACTTGCTGTGCCATTCCGGGCCGAAGGTCAGCAGCTTGCTCAACGTGTCGGAGCTTTCGATGTCTTCGAACTGATAGCCGCCGGCCCAGCGCAGTTTGTCGGTCAATGGCGGGTCGAGCGGAATGTCATAGAACAGCCCGACGTTCTGCCGCGGCGCCGACAGCTCGGCCTCCCAGCCATAACTGTCGCCCTGCGGATTGACCCAGTGCCGCGTCCAGTTGGCCTTGATGCGTGGGCCGACGTCGGTCGAGTAACCGAGACCCAGGCCCATGGTGCGCGGCTTGCGCGTGTCGAGTTTGACCTCGACCGGGATCACATCGTTTTTCGCTGCGGTCGGCGCGGCGTCGACGCGCACGCCTTCGAAATAGCCGCTCGATTGCAGGTCGCGATTGAGTTCGGCGATCAGTTCGGAATCGTAAGGCTCGCCTGCCTTGAACGGCACCATGCGTTGCAACAGGTCTTCGTCGAACGGCGTGTCGCCCGCAAAGCTGACTTTGCCCAGCGCATAACGCGGGCCGCTGGCGTAGATCAGTTCGATGTCGGCGACACCCGCGCGCGGATCGACCATGAGTTTCTGGCTGGTGAAATGGCCGCTGAAGTAACCGAAGCGCGAGGCCTGATTCTGGATGACCCGTTTGGCGTCTTCGTAGCGGCCATGGTTGAGCACTGCGCCGGACTTGAGCAGGTCGCTTTTCGGTACGCGAAAGGATTTCAGCGAGGCCGCCGGGCCATCGACGCGCACGGTGACATTACGCAGGCGAATCGGCTCGCCGGGATCTATGTTCAGCACCAGACGCGGTTTTTCCCCGCCCTTGACGTCACTGTCGATCTGCGGCTGGTAGTAGCCCAACGCCTGCGCGGCTTTGCGCGCCTGCTCTTCGGCGCCGCGACTGAAGCGCAGCAAGGCTTCTTCGTCGCGATCGCCGAGGTTGCCGATATAGCCTTCTATATTGGCCTTGAGTTCATCGTTGGACGGCTTGATCCGTACATCCAATTCACTTTGCGCCAACGCCGCGCAGCTGGATAACAGCATCAGCACGCCGCTGGTAAATCTTCGTGGAAACTTCATAGGCGCGGATGCTATCACGGGCTCGGGAGCCTGATAGAACAGGTAATTTGTGAAGAAGTTCGATGATTATCCCGTTGCTGTTTGTAACACCTGCGGATTGGCGTGGAAAAATACGTGTTCGCGCACCGGGCCGACGGCAACCTCGCCGATCTCCTGATAACCCTGGCGTTTATAGAATTCCAGGTAACGCGGATTGCCGGTGTCGAGCACCACGCCTTGCGAGGTTTCATCGACCGCGCACCAGTTGTGCACGGCGGTGAGCAGTTGTTCGCCGTAGTGCTTGCCCTGAAACTGTGGATGTACACCAAGCAGCGGCAGCATGTGCACTGAATCCCCGGGCACGCACGCGGCGACGGCATCGTGATATTCCAGATAACGCCGGGTGCAGCGAAACCCGGTGCTGAGCACCATGCGCAGGCGCCACGCCCAGCTCTCGGTAACGCCCAGGCGCCGTTGCGGCGGCGCGATCAGGGCGATGCCGATCAAGCGATCGTTGACCAACAGGCCGATCGCCGGCAAGTCCTGGAGGAAATGCTGTTTGACCAGCTCGCGCACCGTGGCGCGCACGCGTTGTTCGTAGCCGGGGCGTTCGGCCTCGAACAGATAGCCGAAAGTCGGCTCGTGGCGATAAGCCTGATACAGCAACGAGCGGGCTTCGCGCGAGTAGCCGCGGTCGAGCATGTGGATGGCGGCGCTGGCGAACTGGGTTTCAGGCATGACAATGATTCTCCCCGGAGCGCGCTCGAAGGCTGGCGCGCTTGTTGGTACGAACCTTGGGCGGGTGTGGTGGTTCCCCTGACAGGTATAGACCAAGTCGGGATCTTCATCGATCTTGCCTGCTCGCGAAGGGGCCAGACCCAACAACCCAAATCCCACAGGCCAAAATGATTTCTCCCACACTGGCCCATCTCCCCCATGTCAGCTAGCATCGCCCTTTTGCCAGGACTGCCGACCATGAAGATCGTTTCCTTCAACATCAACGGACTGCGTGCCCGTCCGCATCAGCTGGCAGCGCTGATCGAAAAACATCAGCCCGACGTGATCGGCCTGCAGGAAACCAAAGTTCACGACGACCAGTTTCCCCACGAAGAGATCCGCGCCCTCGGCTATCACGTGCACTTTCATGGCCAGAAGGGTCATTACGGTGTCGCCCTGCTCTCGCGCAACGAACCGATCGCCATTCACAAAGGCTTCGCCACGGATGAAGAAGACGCGCAACGGCGCTTTATCTGGGGCACGTTCGCCGACGCCAATGGCGTGCCGGTGACGATCATGAACGGCTATTTCCCACAGGGTGAAAGCCGCGACCACCCAACCAAATTCCCTGCCAAGCAGCGCTTCTACAGCGATCTGCAAGCGCTGCTGGAGAGCCAGTTCCACAACGAACAGCCACTGGTGGTGATGGGCGATGTGAACATTTCCCCGGAAGACTGCGACATCGGCATCGGCCCGGACAACATGAAGCGCTGGCTGAAAACCGGCAAATGCAGCTTCCTGCCGGAAGAACGCGAGTGGATGGCGCGCCTGAAGAACTGGGGCCTGACCGACAGCTATCGTCACCTCAATCCCGAAGTGACCGACATGTTCAGCTGGTTCGACTACCGCAGCCGTGGCTTTGAAGACGAGCCCAAGCGCGGCCTGCGGATTGACGTGATTCTGGCTTCCCATGGCCTGCTGCCACGGGTCAAGGACGCCGGCGTGGACTACGAACTGCGCGGCATGGAAAAGCCCTCGGACCATGCGCCGATCTGGCTTGAACTGGCCTGATCTGCGCATCACCTGAAATCCCCTGTGGGAGCGAGCCTGCTCGCGAAGGCGGTGTATCAGTCACATATTTGTCCACTGACACTCTGTATTCGCGAGCAGGCTCGCTCCCACAGGTAATCCACTGTCATATTTCGGTCACGCGCCTGACTTAATCTCCCCGGCAATCCCCTTGGCTTGATTCGGTGCCGGCATGACCCTGCGTGTTTTCTGCGTTTTCCTGTTGAGTGGCTGGTTGTCGGTGTCCGCCGCCGCACTGCCGATCCCCGAAAACGGCCCGGCATTGCGCATTCAGGGTTCCAACACCATCGGCGCCGAGCTCGGCCCGGCGCTGGTCGAAGGCCTGTTGCAGGAACAAGGCCTGCTGAAAATCCACCGCGAAACCCCGGATACTGCCAACGAACAACGCATCGTCGGCCAGACCGCACAAGGGCAGCGTGTGGTCATCGAGGTCGCCGCCCACGGTTCCAGCACTGGTTTCACCGCGTTGAAAAACGCCAGCGCCGACCTCGCCGCCTCCTCCCGCGAGATCAAGGACAGCGAGCTGCTCGCCCTGCAAATCCTCGGCGATCTGAAAAGCCCGGCGGCTGAGCAAGTCATTGCCATCGACGGTCTGGCGATCATCCTCAACCCGGCCAATCCGCTACAGCAGCTGGATACCGAACAACTGGCGCGGATTTTCGCCGGCGAAGTGAAAACCTGGGAAGACATCGGTGGCCGTGGCGGCGCCATACATCTATATGCGCGGGATGATCAATCGGGGACCTACGACACACTCAAGGAACTGGTCCTGAGTCGGCGTGGGAAAAGTCTCAGCAGCGCAGCGAAACGTTTCGAATCCAGCGAGCAATTGTCCGATGCGGTCAGCGCTGACCCGCAAGGTATCGGCTTCATCGGCTTGCCTTACGTGCGTCAGGCCAAAGCCGTGGCAATTGCCGATGGCGCCTCCCAAGCGATGCTGCCGCTGAACAGTCTGATCGCCACCGAAGATTATCCGCTGTCGCGGCGCTTGTTCTTTTATCTGCCGCCGGACAGCCAGAATCAGTGGGCGCAGGCCTTGGCCACATTCGCGCAGAGCCCTCAGGGTCAGGCGATTGTCGCCGCGAGCGGTTTTGTCAGCCAGACCGTGCAAGCCATGAGCGTGGCGCCAAATGCGCTGATGCCCGAAGGTTATCAATCCCTCAGCCGACATGCCCAGCGTCTGACAGTGAATTTCCGTTTTGCCGAGGGCAGCGCCAGTCTGGACAACAAGGCACGGCAGGATCTGGCGCGGGTGCTCGACTATATACAGCGCAATGGCAAGACCGAGCGCGCGGTGACGCTGGTGGGTTTTGGTGATTTGAAGGATGACCCGGCGCGGGCCGATCTGCTGTCGAAGCTGCGAGCGATGGCGGTTCGCCGCGAGCTGGTCAGGAACGGTGTGGTCATGCGCGAAGTGCGCGGCTTCGGCGCGCTGATGCCGGTGGCGACCAACAGTGCGGATGAGGGAAGGATCAAGAATCGGCGGGTTGAGGTTTGGGTGTATTGATCCGAAAGCTCAACGGCTGTTGTGGCGAGGGAGCTTGCTCCCGCTGGGTTGCGAAGCGACCCTGATCAAGTGACCGGTATTGGCAGAAAAACCGGGTTGCCTGATTTTACGACTGCTGCGCAGCCGAGCGGGAGCAAGCTCCCTCGCCACAATGAGTGTTCACCGCAAGTCGGTGTCGGCTCAGTGGCCGCTGCGCAACATTTCCTTCGGCACATACTTGCCGATCTCGAACTTGCCGATCGCCGCGCGGTGCACTTCGTCCGGGCCGTCGGCCAGACGCAGGGTGCGCTGCATCGCATACATATAGGCCAGCGGGAAATCGTTCGACACCCCGGCGCCGCCGTGCATCTGGATCGCCCGATCGATCACCCGCAAGGCGACGTTCGGCGCCACGACCTTGATCTGTGCGATCTCGCTTTTCGCCACTTTGTTGCCGACGGTGTCCATCATGTACGCCGCTTTCAACGTCAGCAGACGGGCCATGTCGATCTCCATCCGCGAGTCGGCGATCTTGTCGATATTGCCGCCCAGACGCGCCAGCGGTTTGCCGAACGCGGTGCGGCTCACCGAGCGCTTGCACATCAGTTCCAGCGCACGCTCGGCCATACCGATCGAACGCATGCAGTGGTGAATCCGCCCTGGGCCAAGGCGACCCTGGGCGATTTCGAAACCGCGTCCTTCACCGAGCAGAACGTTTTCGTACGGCACCCGCACATTGTCGAACAGCACTTCGGCGTGGCCGTGCGGTGCATCGTCGTAACCGAACACCGGCAGCGGCCGGACGATCTTCACGCCGGGGGTGTCGACCGGCACGAGGATCATCGAGTGCTGGGCGTGACGCGGCGCGTCGGGGTTGCTCAGGCCCATGAAGATCAGAATCTTGCAGCGTGGATCGCAGGCGCCGGAGGTCCACCATTTCTTGCCGTTGATCACCCACTGATCGCCATCGCGCACCGCGCGGGCGGCCATGTTGGTGGCATCGGAAGACGCCACGTCAGGCTCGGTCATGGCGAACGCCGAGCGGATCTCGCCGCGCAGCAGCGGTTCGAGCCAGCGCTGTTTCTGTTCTTCGTTGGCGTAGCGCACCAGCACTTCCATGTTGCCGGTGTCCGGCGCCGAGCAGTTGAACGGTTCCGGCCCCAGCAGGGAACGGCCCATGATTTCTGCCAGGGGCGCGTATTCGAGGTTGCTCAGGCCGGCGCCCAGTTCGGACTCAGGCAGAAACAAATTCCACAACCCTTCGGCCTTGGCCTTGGCCTTGAGCTCTTCCATGATCGCGGTCGGCTGCCAGCGATCGCCCTCGGCGACCTGGCGCTCGAACACCGCCTCGGCCGGGTAAACGTAAGTGTCCATGAACGCAGTCACGCGCTCACGCAGTTCTTGCACCTTGGGCGAATAAGCGAAATCCATGGGTAGTTACCTTCTCGGGCAGAGGTTGTTCAAGTCATGCAATCGATGCTAGAACAGCGCTGATAATTTACCTAGCCTATTCTCGGCGTGTATAAACATTCATCACCGATATATGATCGGCTGATCGTCAGCCGTTAAAACACCGCCCTTAATAACAAGAGAAGCCGCGTTATGAACCTGAGCAAGGTCGACCTCAACCTTTTCATCGTCTTCGACGCGATCTACACCGAAGCCAACCTGACCCGCGCCGGGCAGATTGTCGGCATCACCCAGCCGGCGGTGTCCAATGCATTGGCACGGCTGCGCGAGACCTTCAATGATCCGCTCTTCGTGCGTACCGCCCAGGGCATGGTGCCAACACCGATGGCGCAGAACATCATCGGCCCGGTGCGCAACGCCCTGTCACTGCTGCGCGTGTCGGTGCAGGAAAGCCGCATTTTCAACCCGGCGCAGGCAGTCAAGACTTACCGCATCAGCATGACCGACCTCACGGAAGCAATCATTCTGCCGCCATTGTTCCAGCGCCTGCGCCGCCTGGCGCCGACGGTGATTATCGAGAGCTTTCTGTCCAAACGCCGGGAAACCACCAAGGAACTCGCGGCCGGACGTCTGGATTTCGCCGTGGATGCGCCGCTCAATACCGACCCGCAGGTGCGCCACGTCAAGCTGATGGACGACCGTTACGTCTGCGCCATGCGCAAGGGCCATCCGATGGCGGGCAAGGAAAAACTCAGCCTCGATGATTATCTTTCGCTGACGCACATCCATATTTCCAGCCGCCGCAGTGGTTTGGGTTATGTCGATCTGGCGCTGGGCAAAATGGGCATCCAGCGCAAGATCGCCCTGCGCTCGCAGCACTATCTGATGGCTTCGCAGGTGATGCAGCAGACCGACATGGTCATGACCGTGCCGGAACGCTTCGCCCGTCGTCATGACTTGCAGGCGTTCAACTTGCCGGTGAACGATGTGCCGTCGGTGGAAACGCATTTGTATTGGCACGAAAGCACCGACCAGGACCCGGCCAACCGCTGGATGCGTGAGCAGATGATCGAGTTGTGCCAGCAGGTGACGGCGCAGGAAAAGAAGCTGGAAAAGGTGTAAGGCTTTTTACCGCGTTATCGTTCTTCGCGAGCAGGCTCGCTCCCACATTCGACTGCATTCCTTCCGGTGAAATGCAATTCAATGTGGGAGCGAGCCTGCTCGCGAAGAGGCCGGCAAACGCAGCGAGGATCTTGAGCCTTGACGTAAACGTAAACCACCGATTAGCTTAGCGCCATGCCCCTTTTCCGAGCGCTTTCATGAGCAATCAGACCTACAGCATTTCCGACCTCGCCCGCGAGCTGGACATCACCACCCGGGCGATCCGCTTTTATGAAGAGCAAGGCCTGCTCAGCCCCGAGCGTCGCGGCCAGGAACGCATCTATTCACCGCGCGACAAGGTCACCCTGAAGCTGATCCTGCGCGGCAAGCGCATCGGTTTTTCCCTGGCCGAATGCCGCGAGCTGATCGAACTCTACGACCCGTCCGGCGGTAACACCAAACAGCTCAACAGCATGCTGGCGAAAATCAGCGAACGCCGCGAACAGCTCGAGCAGCAGCTGCTGGATATCGAACAGATGAAACTCGAGCTGGACACTGCTGAAGAACGCTGCGTGCAGGCGTTGGAGCAGACGCTCAAAAGCCAGCAGGCGGTTTAGCAAATATTGGTGCCCCTGTGGGAGCGAGCCTGCTCGCGAATGCATTCTGTCATCCACCTTTAACGGTGACTGATCCACCGCTTTCGCGAGCAGGCTCGCTCCCACAGGGATCTTCGTGAACTGAAAAAACAGGCAGGTCCCGCCCATGTCCCTCCCCTCCCAAGTACGCCTGATCGAAGTCGGCCCGCGCGATGGCCTGCAGAACGAAGCCCAGCCGATCAGCGTCGCTGACAAGGTGCAACTGGTCGATGCCCTGAGCGCCGCAGGCCTGAGTTATATCGAAGCCGGCAGTTTCGTTTCGCCCAAGTGGGTGCCGCAGATGGCCGGTTCCGCCGAGGTGTTCGCGCAGATTCAGCGCAAGCCCGGCGTGACCTATGGCGCGCTGGCGCCAAACCTGCGCGGCTTTGAAGACGCGCTCGCCGCCGGGGTCAAGGAAGTCGCGGTATTCGCTGCGGCCTCCGAGGCGTTCTCGCAGCGCAATATCAATTGCTCGATCAGCGAGAGCCTGGCGCGCTTTGCGCCGATCATGGAGGCGGCGAAACAACACGGCGTTACCGTGCGCGGTTACGTTTCCTGTGTCCTCGGCTGCCCGTATGAAGGCACGGTCGCGCCGGAGCAAGTGGCGGTGGTCGCCCGTGAGCTGTACGCGATGGGCTGCTATGAAGTGTCGCTGGGCGACACCATCGGCACCGGCACGGCGGGTGCGACCCGGCGCCTGTTCGAGGTGGTCTCGGCGCAAGTGCCGCGGGACAAGCTCGCCGGGCATTTCCATGACACCTATGGCCAGGCCATGGCCAACATCTACGCCAGCCTGCTCGAAGGCATTGCGGCGTTCGACAGCTCTATCGCCGGCCTCGGCGGCTGCCCGTACGCCAAAGGCGCAAGCGGTAACGTCGCCACCGAGGATGTGGTGTACCTGCTAAATGGCCTGGGCATCGACACCGGTATCGATCTGGACGCCTTGATCGCCGCGGGTCAAAAGATCAGCGCAGTGCTCGGCCGCCCGAGCGGTTCGCGGGTGGCCAAGGCGCGCAGCGCGCAGTGAGGTGTTACCGCGGGGTCGGTGTTGTGGGCAAAAGCGAGTAACACGGAAACAAATTGTCTGGCTTTGCCCAAGGCTGAAAACTTCTGAAATCGTAACTAGTTGATTTACAACGTTTTTCAAAAGTTGGCACGACACCTGCTATCTCTATCGCATAACAAGAATAAAAAGCCGCAAACCAATAAAAACAAGACGAAACGACTCTGACATAACAAGAACAACACGGCAGAGACGCAGCTAACAGATTTTTTTGGAGAAGGTGTGCTTTTCAGGGTGCTCCCATGAGTGACCCGCAACCGGGCAGAGAACAATAAAACTACCTTCAGGTAGCTCCCGAATCGGTTGGATCGTTAAACGAGAAAGCAGATCAGCGCTCAAAAAAATACGTTTGCTCTTGACCCCGGATGGGGGTCGCCAAAAAGCTGTACAGGGCCACGGTTGCCAAAAACAACAACAGACCGACCCTCAATAATAAAAAGAGCACGCAACGACAAATTAAAGGGGAGCCTCGGCTCCCCTTTGTGCTTTCTGCAATTTATGAATCCCCCGATCCCTGTGGGAGCTGGCTTGCCAGCGATTGCGGTAGAACATTCAACATTGATGCTGGCTGACCTGACGCCATCGCTGGCAAGCCAGCTCCCACAGGGTTTAGGTTACCGCTCGGTTATTTTCAGCTCCTCGATACTGATCTCGCGCATCCTGAATTTCTGGATCTTCCCCGTCACTGTCATCGGAAACGCGTCGACGAACTTGAAGTAACGCGGTGTCTTGAAGTGGGCGATGCGCTCCTTGCACCACGCTTGCAGCTCAAGCTCGGAGGCGCTGTGGCCGGGATGAAACTTGATCCATGCAACGATTTCCTCACCGTAGCGCGGGCACGGAATGCCGATCACCTGAACGTCCGCCACCGCCGGATGGGTGAAGAAGAATTCCTCCAGCTCACGGGGATAAACGTTCTCGCCACCACGAATGATCATGTCCTTGTTACGCCCGGCGATGTTGACGTAACCCTCCTCGTTCATGCTCGCCAGGTCGCCGGTGTGCATCCACCCCGCCTCATCGATGGCTTCGGCAGTAGCCTGCGGGTTGTTCCAGTAGCCAAGCATCACGCTGTAACCACGGGTGCACAATTCGCCGATGGTGCCGCGCGGCACGACGTTGCCGGCATCATCGATGATCTTGCTTTCCAGTTGCGGCTGGGTGCGGCCGACCGTGGTGACGCGCAACTCCAGCTCATCCGCCGGCCCGGTCTGCAGCGACACCGGGCTGGTTTCGGTCATGCCGTAGGCGATCTGCACTTCGCTCATGTGCATCTCGTTGATCACCCGGCGCATGACCTCGATCGGACAAGTGGCGCCGGCCATGATCCCGGTGCGCAGGCTCGACAGGTCGAAGGTCTGCCGCTGCGGCTGATCGAGCATGGCGATGAACATCGTCGGCACACCGTACAACGCCGTGGCCTGTTCTTCGGCCACCGCTTGCAGCGCCAGCGCCGGATCGAATGCGTCGTTGGGGTAAATCATCGTGCTGCCATGGGTGACGCAACCGAGGTTGCCCATGACCATGCCGAAGCAGTGATACAGCGGCACCGGAATCACCAGACGATCGGCAGCAGTCAGGCCGAGGCTTTCGCCGACCATGTAGCCGTTGTTGAGAATGTTGTAGTGACTGAGGGTCGCGCCCTTGGGGAAACCGGTAGTGCCGGAGGTGTACTGGATGTTCACCGGTTGATCGAAATGCAGGCTGGCGCTGCGTTCGCGCAGTTGTTCGGACGAGACGCTGGCGGCCAGCTCGCTGAGCTGTGACCACGGCAGAAATTCGGGCGGCGGATTCGCATCGAGGCTGATCACCCCGCGCAGGTCCGGCAGGCGTTCGCTGCGCAGCTGTCCGCTGGCGTGCCCGATCAGCTCTGGTGCCAGGCCCGCGAGCATTTCGTGGTAATTCGAAGTTTTGAACGCGCCCGCGCAGACCAGCCATTGGCAGCCGGATTGCTTGAGCACGTATTCGAGTTCCGAGCTGCGATAGGCCGGATTGATGTTGACCAGGATCACGCCGATCTTGGCCGTGGCGAACTGGGTGATGCACCACTGCGCGCAGTTCGGCGCCCAGATGCCGAGGCGATCGCCCGTCTGCAAACCGAGTGCGAGCAAGGCTTTGGCCTGCTCATCCACCGCATCGGCCAGTTGCCGCCATGAGTAGCGCAACTGCTGATGACGCACCACCAAAGCCTCGCCGTCGGGGTGCTGCGCGACGGTCTGATCGAAGCGCTGACCGATGGTCATCGCCAGCAAAGCCTGGTCCTGAGAGCCACGGCTGTAGCTAAGCTGCGGGTTTGCACTGGTTTGATCCATGACGACCCCTTTTATCTTTATTAGTGGGTGTTCCCGGTTTCGATTCCCTGTGGGAGCGAGCCTGCTCGCGAATACGCTGCGTCATTCACCCTATACGGCGACTGATACAGCGCTTTCGCGAGCAGGCTCGCTCCCACAAAAAACATCCAATTGCGAGTCTGAACTGTCCTTACTCTCGCCCAAGTTGACGCATACGTAAAGCCGATTGACAGTCGAACTGTGGAAGCTTTACGTTAACGTAAAGCTGAACGCCGATTCGTCGTGCGCTCCACCCGATAAAAAAGCCAAAAGGTGACCCATGAGCTATCCATCCCTGAACTTCGCCCTCGGTGAAACCATCGACATGCTGCGCGATCAGGTGCAGTCCTTCGTCGCCGATCAGATCGCGCCGCGTGCCGCGCAGATCGATCACGACAACCTGTTCCCGGCCGATATGTGGCGTAAATTCGGTGACATGGGCCTGCTCGGCATCACCGTGCCGGAAGAGTACGGCGGCGCGGGCCTGGGTTACCTGGCGCACGTGGTGGCGATGGAAGAAATCAGCCGTGGCTCGGCGTCGGTGGCGCTGTCCTACGGCGCGCACTCCAACCTCTGCGTCAACCAGATCAACCGCAACGGCAATCACCAACAGAAAAGCAAATACCTGCCAAAACTGATCAGCGGCGAGCACGTCGGCGCTCTGGCGATGAGCGAGCCCAACGCCGGATCCGACGTGGTCTCGATGAAGCTGCGTGCCGATCAACGCGGCGACCGCTTCGTGCTCAACGGCAGCAAAACCTGGATCACCAACGGCCCCGACGCGAACACCTACGTGATCTACGCCAAGACCGATCTTGAGAAAGGTCCACATGGCATCACCGCGTTCATCGTCGAACGCGACTGGAAAGGCTTCAGCCGCAGCAACAAGTTCGACAAGCTCGGCATGCGCGGCTCCAACACCTGCGAGCTGTTTTTCGATGACGTCGAAGTGCCGGAAGAGAACATCCTCGGCGTGCTCAACGGTGGCGTGAAAGTGCTGATGAGCGGCCTCGATTATGAGCGCGTAGTGCTTTCGGGCGGGCCGACCGGGATCATGCAGTCGTGCATGGACCTGATCGTGCCGTACATCCACGACCGCAAGCAGTTCGGCCAGAGCATCGGCGAATTCCAGCTGATCCAGGGCAAAGTCGCCGACATGTACACCCAGCTCAACGCCAGCCGCGCCTATCTCTACGCCGTGGCGCAGGCCTGCGAACGCGGCGAAACCACGCGCAAGGACGCCGCCGGGGTGATCCTCTACACCGCCGAACGCGCCACGCAAATGGCCCTCGACGCGATCCAGATTCTCGGCGGCAACGGCTACATCAACGAATTTCCCGCCGGGCGCCTGCTGCGCGATGCCAAGCTCTATGAAATCGGCGCCGGCACCAGCGAGATCCGCCGCATGCTGATCGGCCGCGAACTGTTCAACGAGACGAAATGAATTTCGTCAGCTGCAAGCGGCAAGCGGCAAGCGGCAAGCGGCAAGCTGCAAGCTGCAAGCTGCAAGCTGCAAGCTGCAAGAGGATAGCGCTCTTGCCTCAACTTGCAGCTTGTAGCTTGAAACTCGAAGCTGCTACGGAGTAGCCCCATGATTCTGCACACTCAGCTCAACCCGCGCTCAGCGGAATTCGCCGCCAACAGCGCGGCGATGCTCAAACAGGTCGACGCGCTGCACACCCTCCTCGCCCAGGTGGCGCAGGGCGGCGGTGCCAAAGCCCAGGAACGCCACACCTCGCGGGGCAAATTGCTGCCGCGTGAGCGCATCAACCGCTTGCTTGATCCGGGCTCGCCGTTTCTTGAAATCAGCCAACTCGCCGCGCACGCGGTTTACGGCGAAGATGTCCCCGCCGCCGGGGTGATTGCCGGGATCGGTCGCGTCGAAGGCGTGGAATGCATGATCGTCGCCAACGACGCGACAGTAAAAGGTGGCTCGTACTACCCGCTGACCGTGAAGAAACACCTGCGTGCGCAGACCATCGCCCAACAGAATCGCCTGCCCTGCATTTATCTGGTCGACTCGGGCGGCGCCAACCTGCCGCGGCAGGACGAAGTGTTTCCGGATCGCGAGCACTTCGGGCGGATCTTTTTCAATCAGGCCAACATGAGTGCCATGGGCATCCCGCAGATCGCCGTGGTGATGGGCTCGTGCACCGCTGGCGGCGCGTATGTGCCGGCGATGGCGGACGAAGCGATCATGGTGCGCAACCAGGCGACGATTTTTCTCGCCGGCCCGCCGCTGGTGAAAGCCGCAACCGGTGAAGTGGTCAGCGCCGAGGACTTGGGCGGTGCCGATGTGCACTGCAAGACCTCCGGCGTGGCCGACCATTACGCCGAGAACGACGAACACGCCCTCGCCCTCGCCCGCCGCAGCATCGCCAACCTCAACTGGCGCAAGCTCGGCGAGGTGCAACAACGCACACCGATTGCGCCGCTGTACGCGAGCGACGAGTTGTACGGTGTGGTTCCCGCTGACGCCAAGCAGCCGTTCGATGTGCGCGAAGTGATCGCGCGACTGGTCGACGGCTCGGTGTTCGATGAATTCAAAGCGCTGTTCGGCACCACGCTGGTCTGCGGTTTCGCGCACTTGCACGGCTACCCGATCGCGATCCTGGCGAACAACGGCATCCTCTTCGCCGAAGCCGCGCAGAAAGGCGCGCACTTCATCGAACTGGCCTGCCAACGCGGCATCCCGCTGCTGTTTCTGCAGAACATCACCGGCTTCATGGTCGGGCAGAAATACGAGGCCGGTGGCATCGCCAAGCACGGCGCCAAACTGGTTACCGCGGTGGCCTGCGCCAAGGTGCCGAAATTCACTGTGATCATCGGCGGCAGCTTCGGTGCCGGCAACTACGGCATGTGCGGTCGCGCCTACGATCCGCGTTTTTTGTGGATGTGGCCGAACGCGCGGATCGGCGTGATGGGCGCCGAACAGGCCGCTGGCGTGCTGGTGCAGGTCAAGCGCGAACAGGCCGAACGCAGCGGTCAGGCGTTCAGCGCCGAGCAGGAGACCGAGATCAAGCAGCCGATTCTCGACCAGTACGAAGAACAGGGCCACCCCTACTACTCCAGCGCGCGGTTGTGGGACGACGGCGTCATCGACCCGGCGCAGACACGCGATGTGCTGGCCCTGGCCTTGTCCGCGTCGCTGAATGCGCCAATCGAACCGAGCCGCTTCGGCGTGTTCCGGATGTGATGCTTTTTTGTGGGAGCGAGCCTTTGTGGCGAGGGAGCTTGCTCCCGCTCGATTGCGCAGCAATCGTAACCGGGCTCACTCCCACAAAAACCGTGGAGACGGATGAATATGAGCGACTTCAATACCCTCGAACTGCAAACCGACCCACGCGGCTTCGCCACGCTGTGGCTCAACCGCGCCGAGAAAAACAACGCCTTCAACGCCGAGATGATCCGCGAACTGATCCTTGCTCTCGACAAGGTCGCCAGCGATTCGAGCCTGCGTTTTCTGCTGCTGCGCGGGCGCGGCAAGCACTTCAGTGCCGGCGCCGACCTGGCCTGGATGCAGCAATCGGCGGAACTCGATTACCACACCAACCTCGATGACGCCCGCGAACTGGCCGAGCTGATGTACAACCTCGCCAAACTGAAAATTCCGACTCTGGCCGTGGTCCAGGGTGCGGCGTTCGGCGGTGCGCTGGGTCTGATCAGTTGCTGCGACATGGCGATCGGCACCGATGACGCGCAGTTCTGCCTGTCGGAAGTGCGAATCGGCCTGGCGCCGGCGGTGATCAGCCCGTTTGTAGTGCAGGCGATCGGTGAGCGGGCGGCGCGGCGTTATGCGCTGACGGCCGAGCGCTTCGGCGGACAGCGGGCGCGGGAGATCGGCTTGTTGTCGGAAAGTTGTCCGGCCGCTGAACTGGAGCAGCAGGTCGAGCAGTGGATCGACAATCTGTTGCTCAACAGCCCCGCCGCCATGCGTGCCAGCAAGGACTTGCTGCGTGAAGTCGGCAACGGCGCGCTGACCCCGGCCCTGCGCCGCTACACCGAAAATGCCATCGCGCGGATTCGCGTCAGCGCCGAAGGCCAGGAAGGCTTGCGCGCCTTTCTGCAAAAACGCCCGCCGAGCTGGCAAGCCGCATCCACCAAGGAGTCGCGTTGATGAGCGCACCTGTGATTACCACCCTGATGGTGGCCAACCGCGGCGAAATCGCCTGCCGGGTCATGCGCACCGCCAAGGCCCTGGGCCTGACTACGGTCGCTGTGCACAGCGCCACCGACCGCGATGCGCGGCACAGCCGTGAAGCCGATATCCGCGTCGATCTGGGCGGCAGCAAGGCCGCTGACAGTTATCTGCAAATCGATAAATTGATCGCCGCCGCCAAGGCCAGCGGTGCCCAGGCGATTCATCCCGGCTACGGCTTTCTTTCAGAGAACGCCGGGTTCGCCCGCGCTATCGAAGCCGCCGGACTGATCTTCCTCGGCCCGCCCGCCTCGGCCATCGATGCCATGGGCAGCAAATCCGCCGCCAAGGCGCTGATGGAAAAGGCCGGCGTGCCACTGGTGCCGGGCTATCACGGCGAGGCACAGGATCTGGATACCTTCCGCGAAGCCTGCGAACGCATCGGTTATCCGGTGCTGCTCAAGGCCACGGCCGGTGGCGGCGGCAAGGGTATGAAAGTGGTCGAGGACGTCAGCCAACTGGCCGAAGCCCTCGCCTCCGCTCAGCGCGAAGCGCAGTCCTCGTTTGGCGACTCGCGGATGCTGGTGGAGAAGTATCTGCTCAAGCCGCGTCATGTGGAGATTCAGGTGTTCGCCGATCAGCACGGCAACTGCCTTTATCTCAACGAGCGCGATTGCTCGATCCAGCGTCGGCATCAGAAAGTCGTCGAAGAAGCTCCCGCACCGGGCCTGACACCCGAATTGCGCAGGGCGATGGGCGAAGCGGCTGTGCGGTCGGCGCAGGCAATCGGTTATGTCGGCGCCGGCACCGTGGAGTTTCTGCTGGATGCGCGCGGCGAGTTTTTCTTCATGGAAATGAACACGCGGCTGCAAGTCGAGCACCCGGTGACCGAAGCGATTACCGGGCTCGATCTGGTCGCCTGGCAGATTCGCGTCGCCCGTGGGGAAGCGCTGCCGATGACCCAGGCGCAGGTGCCGCTCAACGGGCATGCGATTGAAGTGCGCTTGTATGCCGAGGATCCGGCGAATGATTTTCTGCCGGCCACCGGGCGTCTGGATCTGTACCGCGAATCGGCACAGGGTCCGGGGCGGCGAGTGGACAGCGGGGTCGAGGAAGGTGACGAGATTTCGCCATTCTACGACCCGATGCTCGGCAAACTGATTGCCTGGGGTGAAGATCGCGAACAGGCGCGCTTGCGTCTGTTGAGCATGCTCGATGAGTTTGCGCTTGGCGGGCTGAAGACCAACATCAATTTCCTGCGGCGGATCATCGCGCATCCGGCCTTTGCCGCGGCAGAGCTGGATACCGGGTTTATCCCGCGCTATCAGGAGCAATTGCTGCCAGCGCCGGGCACGTTGAGCGATGAGTTCTGGCAAGTGGCGGCGCAGGCGTTTGCGCAGAGTCTGCCAACCCGTGCGCGGGCGGATGATCCCGCCTCGCCGTGGTCTTGCGGCAGTGGTTTGCGAGCAGGTTTGCCGGCGGAAATCACCTTGCATTTAAGTTGCGAGGGACAGGATCGTGCGCTGACATTGGCAGCCGCGGCCCATGCAAAACTGTTGGGCGAAGCGCTGGTTGTCGAGCATGACGGCGTGCGCCGCACGTTGCGGGCGATTCGTCAGGGTGACGCGTTGTATCTGCAATGGGACGGCGAGCTGCGGCGCATCGAAGCCTACGATCCGATCTGTGCCGTCGAGGCCAGCCACAGCCATCAGGGCGGTCTCACCGCGCCAATGAACGGCAGCATCGTGCGCGTGCTGGTCGAGGTCGGGCAAGCGGTTGAGGCCGGGGCGCAATTGGTGGTGCTCGAAGCCATGAAGATGGAACACAGCATCCGTGCGCCGCGGGCTGGCGTGGTCAAAGCGCTGTATTGCCAGGAAGGCGATATGGTCAGCGAAGGCAGCGCTTTGGTTGAACTGGAAGAAGAGTGAAATGAAAGGATCGATCCTGGCCTTTAGCGAGGATCGATCCGCTCAGTAACGTGCGGTTGCCTGAACCACCACGCCGATAATCCGGCATTCATCGGTGAGCAGGGTTTTCGGCCAGGTTGGATTGAGCGGCACCAGGTAACGCTGGCCCGCCTGCTCGTCGAGCTTGCGGAAAATCGCCTCTTCGCTGTCCGGCCACTGGGCGATCACCAGTTTGCCAGGCACCGCCTCCAGCTCCGGATCGACCAGAATCAGCATGCCCTCGGCAATGCTCTGGCCGCTGGGTGCGGTCATCGAATCCCCCGTCACCGTCAGCCAGAACGCGGCACCGCCACGAGCGTGGTAATCCGTGAGTTCGAAGCGCTGCTTGGACGAACTACCGGAATAGCTCGCCGCCGCGTCGCGCACCTCGCACGGCGCTCGCCAGTCGTAAACCGGGTAACGGAAGTACGGGTTGTACTTCTGCGCCAGCGGCATCTCGTCATCCGCCGTGGGCTGCGGCTCGCGGATGACCAGGACGACTTCGAGGAAATCCATTCCCAGCGCCTTGAGCACGCGGTTCATTTCGGTAACACCGGGTTCGCGACGCTTGTTCAGCCAATGACCGATCCCGCCCTGGGACATGCCGACGCGCTCTCCGAGCTCTGTTTGAGTGATTTTGAGTTCACTCATCTTGGCCTTGACCAACTCAATCCATTTATCCATGTGCCGCACCTTACGCGGACGTCTTCGACCGGCAAAACACATATTGTAGTATTTAAATTCCCGTCACAAATACAGGCAGTACTATGCTAGGGAAACGGACTTTCAATCGAACATGGAGTGACGTTTCATGATGAACATCAGCAGCAAAGACCTGCCCGATCTGCAAATCGACACCAGTTTCACCTCACCCCAGGGCAACGCCGCCGCACAACGCGCGCTGGACTATTACTTGAAACCGAGTGTTGCAGCGGCGGAAACGGACGAACGTTTCTTCAATGTCAAAAACCATCTCAGCGGCGAAGAAGCACTGGTGCATGCCTCGGACCTGTTGCGATGTGCAGCCGCCACCGCGTTCAAGGCGGCAGAAAACCTGCAGGGCACAACTCGCGACCTGGCTTTCTCGGTGGTGCACATGGTGGATATGGCGCGGGCGATGGTCGACCATTCGATCGACAACGACGAGCTAACGGCGAACAAGGTTCGAGCGGACAGGAAAGAATTTTCCCATCGCGCAGATAAAAACATTTGACTTGCAAATGATAATGATTATTATTGCAAGCAGCTGGTCGCGAGATCAGTCGATGGACCAGAGACCTTAGGTCGGTCTTCTGGACTATCTCCTCATCAGGCTAATCACGGTTTTTGACCCGGCTTTTTGCCGGGTCTTTTTTTGCCCGTTTTTCGGGCTTGTGTCTTCAGGCTAATGAAGTCTTTGGGTACTGCAAATTCGATTGGCGCGGATAATATCAAAAGAATATTGATTGGCAAGCCGAGCCCGGCCACATTGGGCAAAACTAATGGCGATCAGCACTTGAGAATCAATCGCACAGTCTCTAAGCTGCTGGCGCGTCACGGAGGACGCCCCCCGCTAACGCCCTGCATTTCCCCTCGGTTTCACCCCAGCCTGCGTGTAAAGTACCGGTCATAAAAATCCTGCTCAGGAAGCGATTATGACCGTGGCCAAATCTTCGTTCGACATCAGCGCCAATTTCGACAGCGGCAATATCCAAGTCATCGACATCAGCAACCCGCTCAATCCGGTCCTGGCCATCCGCCCGGACACCCGCAGCGCTCATTTTCAGTGGTTCCACTTCAAGGCCAGCGGCCTGCACCTCCATCAGGAACACTGGTTTCGCCTGGTCAACGCCAGCCAGTCCTCCTATAACAAGGCCTGGACCGGCTATCAGGCAGTCGCTTCCTACGACCACGTCAACTGGTTCCGCATCCCCACCAGCTTCGAAGGCGACAGCCTGCGCTTCTGCCTCGAAGCCGAACAGACTCACGCCTGGTTCGCCTACTTCGAACCCTATAGCCGTGGCCGTCACGACTGGCTGATCGAGCAGGCGCTGAGCAAGGCTGGTACCGAATTGCTGGCGACCGGCAAAAGCGTCGAAGGCCGCGACATTCAGTTGCTGCGCAAAGGCACTGGTGCCGAAGGCCAGCGCAAGATCTGGATCATCGCCCAGCAGCATCCGGGCGAGCACATGGCTGAATGGTTCATGGAAGGCGTGATCGAGCGGCTGGAACGCCACGACGACCCGATACTGAACAAGCTGCTGGCCAGCGCCGATCTGTATCTGGTGCCGAACATGAACCCGGACGGCGCCTTCCACGGCCACCTGCGCACCAACGCCATGGGCCAGGACTTGAACCGCGCCTGGCAGGACGCCAGCCAGGACATCAGCCCGGAAGTGCTGTTCGTCCAGCAGCAGATGGAAAAATATGGCGTCGATGCATTTATCGACGTACACGGCGACGAGGAAATCCCCCACGTCTTCACCGCCGGTTGTGAAGGCAACCCGGGCTTCACGCCGCGCATCGAAAAGCTAGAAGAGCATTTCCGCAGCCACTTGAAGCACACCACCAAAGACTTCCAGACCACCTACGGCTACACCCGCGACGAACCGGGTCAGGCCAACATGACGCTGGCCTGCAACAGCGTCGGGCAGAAATACGACTGCCTGTCGCTGACCCTGGAGATGCCGTTCAAGGACCACGACGACCACCCGGACAAGATCACCGGCTGGTCGGGCAAACGTTCCAGGCAACTGGGCAAGGATGTGTTGACCACGCTCGCCGACATGGTCGATACCCTGCGCTGATCCGCTCCCCTGTCACAACAAAAGATCGCAGCCTGTCTGCGATCTTTTGCTTTAACGGCTCAGCCGCGATCGCGCCCGCGCAACATACTGTCGAGCACTTCGTCACGACGCACCCAGCCATGAAACAGCGCCGCCGCCAGGTGCAGCAGCACCGTCAGAAACAGCAGATAAGCCAGATACCCATGCGACTTGCGCAGCAACGCAAACAGTTGCGCATCGGCCGGCACAATCGACGGCAGATGCAGCGACGCCGTGAGCATCACCGGTTCGCCCGAGGCACTGATCATCGCCCAGCCGAGCAACGGCAACACCAGCATCAACGCATACAGCAAGACGTGGGAAGCCTTGGCTGCCAACACCTGCCAGCCCGGCAGATCATCCGGCAACGGTGGCTGACGCGTGGTCAAGCGCACCAGCAGACGCACGATCACCAGCGCCAGAATCGCGATGCCCAGCGGCTTGTGCAGATGGATCAGCCATTCATGGCGAGACGACACCGAAGTGACCATGCCCGCGCCGATAAACAGCATGGCGATGATCATCAGCGCCATCAGCCAGTGCAGCAGGCGCGCCAGCAGAACGAAATGCGTCGGTTGCTTGCTCATGGGCGAGCCTCCTGTTTGGCAGCGGGCAACTGGCTGACTTCGCTGGTGCGGCGCAGATAGGAATCGGCGTAACCGGCGGAGCGCGCGGCGAGCAGTGGATCTTCCGAGCCCTGAATCCCGGCCGGCAGCACCAGCGGATCGTAGTTGATGTCGCGGCATTCGCCACTCAGCTGCGGCTGGGTTCTCTCCAGCACCAGCGTACCGGCGTTCAGCACTTTGCGATCTGCGGGCCAGGCCTTACTGGCATCGTTTACCGGGTCACCGGCGTTGGCCAAGGTGATGTTCAACTGGAAGCGCAAGGGTGCGGCGGCCAAGCGTTGCACCAGATCCTTCTCGAGAAAGTCGGCGCCTTCAGGAGCGGTGGCACCCGCCGCGTCCTGCGCCAGCGGCGTCATGCTCCAGCGCACCGCCTGTTTCTTGCCGTTGCCATCGACCAGATAAAACGCATTGATGCTGTTATAGGTTTCAGTGGCGTAGCTGGCCGAAGGCTTGGCGGTCTTCACCCAAGTCAGGAACGGCACGGCTTCCGGATGTGCGGCAAAGAACGCCGGCACCTTTGTCGGGTCGGGCTTGCCGGTGGCCGGATCCGGCGACTGCGCCTGCTGCAATTGGTAGAACGCCTCGGGCGTGGCGATCGGAAACACCGGCATGCTGTTCATGCCAGTGCGCCACTGCTGACCGTCCGCCTGAGTGAAGCGCAGCGCCAGACTGCGGATCGGTACGGCGCTGTCCGGTGCATAAGGATTGCCGGCAGGCAACGCGAAACGCCCCACCACCGGCGTCTGCGGCAGGTTGAACACCTGCGCGGTGGAGAACTCGCGCGCCGCGCCGCTGCTCTCGAAATGGCCGATCACGCAAACGCCCTTGGCGTGGTTGCGACGAAAACCGGGATGCACGCCGTTGTTCTTTTCCAGCACATCGACCAGCGCTTTTGGCGTCAGCCGTTGTGGGTCAAGGTTGCCATGCACGTAGGCAAACGCCCCGGCCACGGCGGCGACGATCACGGCAATGGCGCCCAGACGCAAGACCAGGCTCGCGGCGCTCAGTGGCTGGCGCGGCGGCCTGCCGGGCGGTGCAGCGTTGGGGGACGAGCGATCAACCATGAATATCTCCAGGCCATCGGCCACAAGTGGAAAGAGTCAGCAAGACGCACCCCGTCCGGGTTTATTCCACGGCGCGGTATTTATTTTTGCGCACTGGGAATAACCTGCGCTGACGGGCGTCTTCCTAGTCCACAGCGTAGCGACCAGCAGAAAGTCATGAGCGAATTCGACGAACAGTTGAGAGAAATCATTCCCAGATTGCGCCGCTTCGCCGTGTCGCTGACGCGCAACAGCAGCAGCGCCGACGATCTGGTCCAGGCCAGCCTCGAGCGGGCGCTGTCGGCGTGGGGCGAAAAACGCGCCGACGGCGACTTGCGGGCCTGGCTGTTTGCGATCCTCTATCGGCAGTTTCTCGATGCGCACCGTCGCTCGCGGCGCTACGCGCGGATGCTGGAATTTTTCACCGGTCGCGACGATGCCGAACCATCGGTGGAACGCACGGTGATCGCCCAATCTACCCTGCAAGCCTTCGAACGCTTGCCCACCGAACAGCGCGCTTTGCTGCTGATGGTGTCGGTGGAGGGCCTGTCCTATAAAGAGGTCGCCGAGATCCTCGGCGCCCCGATCGGCACCGTGATGTCGCGCCTGTCCCGCGCCCGCCAGGCCTTGCGCCAACTCAGCGACGGCGAAATCAGCAGCCCTTCCCTGCGGATACTCAAATGATCAGCCTGCCTCCCAATGAGCGTGACATGCACGCCTACATCGACCACCAGCTCAGCGACGCCGACCGGCGCGTGCTCGAGACCTGGCTGGCCAGCCACCCGGAAGAAGCGGCGCAGGTACGCGCCTGGCAACGCGACGCCCAGCAGTTGCGTGCGGCTCTCAGCGGCGCGTTGCAACAACCGGCCAATCCGGCGCTTGACCCGACGACGATCCGCCAGCGTCGCCGCCAGCAATCCCGTCGGCACCTGGCCAGCGCGGCGGTGTTGCTGATGGCCGTGAGCATCGGCGGTTTCAGTGGCTGGCAGGCGCGGGAAATGACCTTGGTGCGCCCTGCGCAATTGCCGATGACCGACGCGTTGCAAGCCTACCGCCTGATTGCCCAGCAAGGCGTGCTGCCCGCCGATTACAAGGTCGACAGTGATGGCGATATGCAGCGTTGGCTCGACCGCTACTTCAGCGGCGCCGGACGCTTGCCTGATCTCGGGGCGGCCGGTTTTGAACCGGTCAGCGGGCGCTTGCTCAGCACCGATGAAGGCCCGGCGGCGATGGTGATGTATGAGGACGGCAGCGGCCACAAGGTGAGTTTCTACCTGCGTCCGCCGGGGCCGAAAAACACCCTGCTGCCGCGCGGCTCGCGCAGCGATGGCGATCTGCAGGCCGATTACTGGTCGGGGCCGGGCTACAACTATGCGGTGGTCAGCCCGACCGACTCGCCGGCAGCAGAGTTGCTCAAGCAATCGCCACCGTTCTGAAATCCGCCCCTTGCACTCGTCAGCTCCTACAGGGGGACCATGTACATATTTCATGGAGCCAGCGCCCGAGCTCTGGTTACACTGGGGCCACCGCGCTCCCGGTGGGGCGCGCCCAATCAACCAGGAGCCTGTGCCGCGTGCCCGCCCGAACGCCGAAACGATCACGACTGAGCCAACGCTGGCCGTTGCTGCGCCGCCTGTTCGGCAAAGGCCTGCCCGCCAGCGCCGGGCACGACGCTCATGCCGCGAGCATCCGCGATTACTTCCGCGACAAGGCCCACAGTCAGGGCTACACCCTCAGCCGCAGCCAGCAGCAAGTCATCGACTGCATGGCGCAGCAGGCCAGCGTTCTGTTGGGCGACAGCGGCCACACGCCGCCGAGTCTGTACCTGTACGGCGCCGTCGGGCGCGGCAAGAGCTGGTTGCTCGACGGCTTCTTCCAGGCACTGCCGATCACCCGCAAACGTCGCTTGCATTTCCATCAGTTCTTCGCCCGACTGCATGACGGCATGTTCCGTCATCGCCAGCAGGAAGACGCGCTGGAAATCACCCTGGACGAGCTGCTCGAAGATTGTCAGGTGCTGTGTTTCGACGAGTTTCACGTGCACGACATCGGCGATGCGATGCTGATCACGCGTCTGTTCAAGGCCCTGTTCAAACGGAAAATCATGCTGCTGGTGACCTCCAACTACGCACCTGAAGGTCTGCTGCCCAATCCGCTCTATCACGCGCGCTTCAAACCGGTGATTGAGTTGATCAACACGCGCATGCAGGTGATGGAAGTCGGCGGCGCCCACGATTACCGCACGCTCAACCGCCAGCATACGCATCAGGTGTTTACCCAGGGACATTACGTGTGGCCGGCCACGTCGGCTCAGCGCCAGGCTCTCAACCTGCCGCCAGCCGATGCGCCTGCCCTTGCCCTCGAGGTTGGCAAACGCCAGTTGCTGGCGCGCTTGTGCGAGGGCCGAAAAGTCGCGTTCACCTTCAATGATCTGTGCGAGCAGCCGACGGCAGTGATGGATTACCTGCAGCTGTGCCAGCGTTTCGACCAGTGGATCATCGATGACCTGCCGCAGCTCGGCGAGTGTCCGATCGCTGTGCAGCAGCGCTTCATCAATTTGATCGACGTGCTCTACGATCAGGACAAACATCTGACCCTGCTCGGCCAACTGCCGCTGGGCCAGAGCCTGGAAGGCCACGCCATCGACCTGGCGCGCACGCGCAGCCGGTTGGGGCAGTTGCAGGAAATCCACGCTCCCTCCTGACGTGCCGCACCTTGTGGAAGCGAACCCTGTGGAGCGAGCCTGCTCGCGAAAGCGGTGTATCAGTTACATAAATTCTGACTGACATACCGCTTTCGCGAGCAGGCTCGCTCCCACAGGTCCCGGGCCAACTTCAATACCAGATAAACCGGATATTGCTTTACCGTTATCATGTCGCCCATCCTCAGCGCCCCCGCGTCGCTCCACCGATCAATAGCGAAACCAAACATGCACACCCTTGCTCAACTGCGCGCCGGCGAGCTGTCTGGCATTACCCGCCTCGACCTGTCTTGCGGGCTGACCGAATTCCCCCGGGAAATTTTCCAACTGGCCGACACGCTGGAAGTGCTCAACCTCAGCGGCAACGCGTTATCCAGCCTGCCCGATGATCTGCATCGCCTGACCCGCCTGCGCGTGCTGTTCTGCTCCGACAACCAGTTCAGCGAACTGCCGGCCTGCCTCGGCCAGTGCGCGGCGCTGACGATGGTCGGCTTCAAGGCCAACCACATCGTCACGGTGCCCGGTGCCGCCCTGCCGCCACAGCTGCGCTGGCTGATCCTCACTGACAACCGCATCGAAAGCCTGCCGAGCGAACTCGGCGAACGCCCGGCTTTGCAGAAGCTCATGCTCGCCGGCAATCGCCTGCAAACGCTGCCAGACTCCCTGCGTCACTGCCATCGGCTGGAATTGCTGCGCATCGCTGCCAACCAACTCAGCGAACTGCCGCAGTGGCTGCTGACCTTGCCGAGCCTGACGTGGTTGGCCTACGCCGGCAATCCGCTGGAAACCGAAGCCAATGCCGATGCCCTTGAGGCCACGCCGCTGATCGACTGGTCGGCGCTGCGCCTGGAACAGCAACTGGGCGAAGGTGCCTCCGGGGTGATTTCCCGGGCGATCTGGCAGCGTGACGATGGCACGGCGCAAGCGGTTGCGGTGAAGTTGTACAAAGGCGAGATGACCAGCGACGGTTCGCCGTTGCATGAGATGAACGCCTGCATCACCGCAGGCCTTCACCCGAACCTGATCCGCGTCGAAGGGCGCATCAGCGGCCATCCCGATAAACAGCAGGGGCTGGTAATGCAACTGATTGATCCGAGCTTCGGCAATCTCGCCGGCTTGCCGAGCCTGGACTCGTGCTCGCGGGATGTTTATGCCGAGGATTGCCGGTTCTCCGCGGACGTTGCCTCGCGCATCGCCAGGGGCATCGCTTCGGCGGCGCAGCACTTGCATCGGCAAGGCATCACCCACGGCGATCTCTACGGTCACAACATTCTGTTGAACGATCGGGGCGATTGCCTGCTGGGGGATTTCGGCGCGGCGTCGTTTCATGCCACCACCGATGATGCGCAGACTCGCGCGTTGCAACGGCTGGAAGTGCGCGCGTTCGGCGTGTTGTTGGGGGAGCTGCTTGCGCGTGTCGACTCGGGGTTGAGTACAGAGCGGCGCTTGGCATTGGAAGCGCTGGAGCGGCGCTGCTGTCAGGCGGATGTTTTGGGACGCCCGGCATTCAGCGAAGTGATAGAGCTTCTGCAAGATCACTGACGGAGACGAACACTGTGGCGAGGGAGCTTGCTCCCGCTGGATGGCGAAGCCGTCCCGAAAAAGCGACGACTGCTGCGCAGCCGAGCGGGAGCAAGCTCCCTCGCCACAGGTCAATGCAGCAGCTGATCAGCCAGCCAGACCGACAAACATGTCCTGCACATCATCATGGTTGTCCAGGCCTTCAAGGAACGCTTCGACTTCAGCCATCTGCTCGTCGCTCAAACCGCTGACCGGGTTCTTCGGCTGGTAGCCGAGCTTGGCCGAGAGCACGGTGAAGCCTTGTTCCGGAAGGGCCTTCTGCACGGCGTCGAGGTCGGTCGGATCGGTGAGAAACAGCGTCGCGCCCTCTTCACCCGGTTCGAAATCCTGGGCACCGGCTTCGATCGCGGCCATTTCCGGATCGGCATCCGGGCTGTCCGGCGCGGCTTCGATCATGCCGACGTGGTTGAACATCCACGCCACCGAACCGGAAGCGCCCAACTGGCCCTTGCGGAACGCCACGCGGATTTCGGCGACGGTGCGGTTGATGTTGTCGGTCACGCATTCGACGATCAGCGGCACCTGATGCGGGGCGAAGCCTTCGTAGGTCACGCGATGGTATTGCACGGTTTCACCCAGCAGACCGGCGCCTTTCTTGATCGCGCGATCGAGGGTTTCTTTTGGCATCGAGGCTTTCTTCGCCTGTTCGACCACCAGACGCAGGTGTGCGTTGGTGGCGGTATCGGCACCGTTGCGCGCAGCAATGGTGATTTCCTTCACCAGTTTGCCGAAGATCTTCCCTTTGGCGTTGGCTGCCGCTTCTTTGTGTTTAACCTTCCACTGTGCGCCCATTACTCACTCTCTTGATCTGTGGCGCCGAGACATCTATTGGCCGACGCGTGGCGGCAAGTTTATACGGCCTAAAGTCGGCAATCGACCAAAAAAACAGCCTGCCGAATCGACATGTTCACCAAAGCATGTAGGGGGATTCTGAAAAGCACCTTTGACATGACCATTCAGCCTGACGGTTTCGTACCCTTGAAACCCCGTATCGCCTGACAGGGCCTGCTCGAATGTTCAATGACAAGGAAAGTCCGTTCACCCTTACTCTGACCGACAGCGGATTGCGCCTGCCGGTGGTGCGCTTTCGCGGCGAGGAAGCGCTGAACCAGCCCTACCGTTTCGACATCGAATTGCTCGGCCTCGCCCCGGCCATCGCCCCGGGTTCCTTTTTGCACAGGCCAGCCTTTCTGCGCCTCAGCGAACAGCAGGGTTTCCACGGCGTCATTTGCAGCGCCAGTTGCGAACATCGCGGCACCCATCGGATCGGTTATCGGCTGATTCTGGTGCCGCATCTGCAACAACTGGCGCAAGCGCCCGAACGACGCGTGTTTACCCACCTCAGCGCGCCGCAGATCATTCAACAATTGCTCGAAGAACATGCCCTGCCAACGCACAGCTACCGCATCGAAATGAGCGTCGGCCACTACCCGGCGCGGGCGTTCTGCATTCAGTACGACGAAAGTGATCTGGCCCTGCTGCAGCGGCTCTGCGAAGAAGAAGGCATTCACTATCACTTCGAACACGGGCCAGACGGGCACGTCGTGGTGTTCGCCGACGACAGCCTGGGCCTGCCGCAGGAACCGGTCGAAATCCCTTTCAACGCCGATGAGCAACCACCCTCGCCCTGCGTCAGCGTTCTCTACCAACAGCATCGTGCGGCACCGGTGCCGATGCTGCATGTGGTACGCAATCGCGGTCAGCCGACCTGTATCGATGAAGCAGCCAACGAAGCCTCGACAGACTTGCAAGCGCCAGCGCGATCAACGGAACGACTGTACGCCGAGCAACGCAGCAGGCGGCATCTGCAACGGCAACGCTGCCAATTACGCTCGATTCACGGACGCAGTGATTGCAGCGATCTGCTCAGCGGCCGACTGCTGCTGGTGGCAGACCATCCGATCAATCACTTCAACGAACAATGGCTGATCAGCGCCGTGCGCCACCACGGGCAGCACCCGTCGATCCTTGATCCGGCGCCAACCGTGCACCGTTATCACAACGACTTCACCGCGCAGCCGTGGTCGGCCGATTTCCGCCCGCCACTCAAACAGCCGCGCCCGAATGTTGCGGGTTATCACGTGGCGCGGGTGGCGGGTGCGCCCGGACAACCCGCGCAAGTAGATGAAAATGGCCGCCTCGCCGTGATCCTCTGGCCCGCAGACAGTCAGCCAAGCAACGACAGCGACGCCTTGTGGCTACCGATTGCCATGAGCCGAATCGACGGTGCCGTCGCCGTCGACCAATTGCCGCGGGCCGGCAGCGAAGTCTGGGTGAGTTTCCTCGACAGCGATCCGGATCGACCGATTCTATGCCTTGGCCATGCGCGCCAGCCGCCGGAGTACGAATCAGAGCCCGCGCGCGACAGCCTGTTGCTCGACTGGCTGAGCAACCGCGCCGAGCACTAGTCGCAGGCCCGCTCCCACATTACAAAGCGCGGGCACCTGTGGGAGCGAGCCTGCTCGCGAAGGAGTCGCCTCGGTATTCAGGTTGGCGCCAGATCAAAGAAAGCGTGAATCAAGCGCAACTCGCGCCGCCGCTCCATACAGCCGATCATGTGCCGATTCGTCAGCCCTGCCCCGGCAATCGGGATCGCCACCACGCGCGGGTCATGGCTGACTTCCACCGACGACACCACACCAACGCCCAACTCGGCCGCGACCGCTTCGGTCACCGCCTCGCGGCTGTCCAGCTCCAGCAACACCCGTGGCTGAATCGACGCCTCTGCACACGCCTGATCAAACGTGCGTCGGGTGATCGAACTCGGCTCGCGCAAGACCATGATCACTTGGTCCAACTCCTTGAGTTTCACCTCCCCCGAGCGCGTCGCCCACTTATGTGCTGCTGGCACCAGCGCGCAGATCCGGGACTCGCTCAGCGCTTGCAGATGCAGGCCCCTGCATGGCTCGACCTCGGTCAGCACGGCAACGTCGGCGTGCTCTGACAACAGCGCCGCCAGGGTTTCCCGGGCATTGCCCAGGCGCAGGTTCACGGTGATTCCCGGGTAGCGTGCGCGCAGGCTGGCGAGCATCGGCATGACCATGTGCGGCCCATCCGCCGCCACCTCCAGACGCCCGGTCAACAACTGCCGATTGGCCTCGAGCAAAGTCTGCGCTTCCTCCGCCAGGCCGAACATGGCGCGAGTGATCGCCGCCAGTTTGGTGCCCTCCTCGGTCAATTCCACCCGTCGCGCGGTGCGCCGCAGCAAGGTGATCTGGTAGTGCTCCTCCAGCGCTTTGATGTGCCCGGTGACTGCTGGCTGGCTGATGAACAGCCGCGCAGCAGCGCGGGTGAAGCTGCCTTCGCGGGCCACGGCATCGAAGGCGCGCAGCTGAAACAGATTCATGAATAACCCTCACTGATGGCTGGCATAACAATAAACAATTTGATTGATACAACGGCGAATTGCAACGTAGGCACCGTAGCTTCATCCCAAAGCGTTTTCGCGAGGACACACGAATGAGTACCGCCGCACCGATTCTGCTCACTCCCGGCCCGTTGACCACTTCGGCCCGCACCCGTCAGGCCATGCTGGTCGACTGGGGTTCGTGGGATGACCGCTTCAACCAGTTGACGGCGAGCCTGTGCGAGCAATTGCTGGCCATTCTCAACGGCGCCGCCAGCCACCATTGCGTGCCTTTGCAGGGCAGCGGCACTTTCGCCGTCGAAGCGGCCATCGGCACCCTGGTACCGCGCGACGGCAAAATCCTCGTGCTGATCAACGGCGCGTACGGCAAGCGTCTGGCGAAGATCTGCGAAGTGCTCGGCCGCTCCTTCAGCACCTTCGAAACCGCCGAAGACGAACCGACCACCGCCGCCGACGTCGACCGCTTGCTGCGCGCCGATGCTGACATTACTCACGTTGCGCTGATCCACTGCGAAACCAGCACCGGTATTCTCAATCCGTTGGCGGAGATCGCCGAGGTCGTGGCGCAACACGGTAAACGCCTGATCATCGATGCCATGAGCTCCTTCGGCGCATTGCCGGTGGATGCGCAAAACGTGCCGTTCGATGCGCTGATCGCCGCCTCCGGCAAATGCCTGGAAGGTGTACCGGGGATGGGTTTTGTCTTCGCCCGCAAGGAATCGCTGGCCGCAGCCGCTGGCAACTCGCATTCGCTGGCGATGGACCTGTACGACCAGCATGTCTACATGATGAAAACCGGACAATGGCGCTTCACCCCGCCGACCCACGTCGTCGCCGCGCTGCACGAAGCGCTGCTGCAATACAGCGAAGAAGGCGGCCTGCCGGCGCGGCACGCGCGTTATGCCGCCAACTGTCAGGCGTTGATGGAAGAAATGAACAAAATCGGCTTGCGCAGCTTTTTGCCGGCGGCGATTCAGGCGCCGATCATTGCGACTTTCCATGCGCCGCAGGATCCGCGTTACCAGTTCAAGGACTTCTACGAGCGGGTCAAGGCCAAGGGTTACATCCTTTACCCCGGCAAACTGACCCAAGTCGAAACCTTCCGCGTCGGCTGCATCGGCCACGTCACCCCGGACGAAATGCGCCAGGCCGTGGCAGCGGTGGGTGAAGTGCTGCGCGAGATGGAAGTGCTCGACATCTGAGCCTCACCACCAATCCCTTTGTAGGAGTGAGCCTGCTCGCGAAAGCGTCGTCCCAGGCGACACATATGCTGATGTCAGACCGCTTTCGCGAGCAGGCTCGCTCCCACATTTTGATCTCATATTCAAATCAGGAATTCATGCCATGAACTACACCAATCCAGACAAGCTGCAAGGCGCGATCCTCGACTGGGCCGGCACCGTGGTCGATTTCGGCTCGTTCGCGCCGACGCAGATTTTCGTCGAAGCCTTCGCCGAATTCGACGTCCAGGTATCGATCGAAGAAGCCCGCGGGCCGATGGGCATGGGCAAGTGGGATCACATCCGCACCCTCTGCGATCAGCCGCAGGTGGCGGAGCGTTATCGCAAAGTGTTCGGCCGCGCGCCAACCGACGATGACGTTACCGCCATCTACAATCGCTTCATGCCCCTGCAGATCGAGAAAATCGCCGAGCACTCGGCACTGATCCCCGGCGCGCTGGACACCATCGCTCGACTGCGCGAGCAAGGGATCAAGATCGGTTCCTGCTCCGGCTACCCGAAAACGGTGATGGACAGAGTCGTCGAAATCGCCGCCAGCAACGGCTACGTCGCCGACCACGTGGTCGCCACCGATGAAGTGCCGAACGGCCGCCCATGGCCGGCGCAAGCTTTGGCCAACGTGATCGCTCTGGGCATCGACGATGTTGCAGCGTGCGTGAAGATCGACGACACCGTGCCGGGCATTCTCGAAGGTCGCCGGGCCGGGATGTGGACGGTTGCGCTGATTTGCTCAGGCAATGCGTTGGGTCTGGACTATGAAGATTTCCGCGCGCTGGGCAGCGATGAACTGGCCAGCGAGCGCAAGCGCATTCACACGCTGTTCGAAAGTTCGCGCCCGCATTACATGATCGACACCATCAGCGATTTGCCGGAAGTGATCGCCGACATCAACAAGCGCCTGGCCAATGGTGAAATGCCGCAAAGCGCCTGAAGTGCATAAAAAACACCGCTGATCGATAGTTATCAGCGGTGTTGTTTTTGTTTTTGCTTATTACAAATACAACTACGGTATTGAAACTTTACTTGGCAACCAGATTACCCTGCGCATCATAAGCCAGACCATCTGGATATTTAACACTGCCATCAGGTAACTGCTCGGTGCCGTCTTCCCAAACAATGCGCCCATCCGGATATTCAATTGTATTATCCGGCCAGACAATCAACCCGTTCGGATGTTCAACCCTGCCATCGGCATGCTGAATAATGCCGTCGGGACGTTTGATCGAGGTTTTATCAGCATCGATCACACTGCCGTCGGGTAGCGAGGTCGAACCGTCAGCATTGGCTGTTGCCTTGGCGGCCTGGATCAATGCGATCAACGCCACCGGGTCGACATTGAAGTTGATCGTCGGCCATGGCATTGGCGGTCGCTTCGATTCAGTTGGCGCGGTCGGCGCCACTGGCCGGGTCGGCACCACCGGTTTGGCTGGGGCTACTGGCTTGGTCGGCACCACCGGTTTGGTCGGGGCTACTGGTTTGGTTGGCACCGCTGGCTTGGTCGGCGCTACTGGTTTGGTTGGCACCACTGGCTTGGTCGGCGCTACTGGTTTGGTCGGCACCACCGGTTTGGTTGGCGCCACTGGCTTGGTCGGCACAACCGGTTTGGTCGGAGCTACTGGCTTGGTCGGCACCACCGGTTTGGTTGGAACTACTGGCTTTGCCGTGGTGATAGATGGACGAGGCTTCGGGATCGGACTTTTCATATTTACACTCAAATTGATAAATGCAGCTTTGATCTTTAATAAACAACTAAAGGGCCAACCCGACAATAGCCATGCACAACAAACCGTTCAAATAAAAAGCAAAGACAAAATATAAACAACATGAAGTTACGCCGAACGCGAACGCATAAAAAAAACAACTTTCAGGCAACTAGAGATGCAGATCCTGGCACTGCAGATTTTCTTCGTTGCAAAAAACATCATGCGCGCCGATCGGCCTGCATGGGCTGGGGCATTTATCAGCATTAGTTGTGCGCGATAACACCTTGCTGCAGATGATGCCCAAGCGCGGCTGAGCTCTGTGGCGAGGGAGCTTGCTCCCGCTGGGCTGCGCAGCAGCGCCAAAACCTGAGCGCGCTGTCAGCCAGAATAATCGCGCGTTTAGTTGACGACGCTTGCGCCGCCGGTCGGGATCAGGCTCCCTCGCCACAAGAATTCATTGACCCGCAGGATGCATGTCGAAAACTCTGCGTCCTTGCAGGCCGCCGGTATGCACAACGACGAGCCGCGTACCTCTGGCGAATTCGCCCGCTTCGACATGCTGCTTGAGCGCCAGCAAGGCCTTGCCGGTGTACAGCGGTTCGAAAGGGATGCCGCTGGTTCGCTCGGTCTGTTCGATGAAGGTCAGCAACGTCTGGTCAACCTTGGCGAAGCCACCACGGCTGGCGTCGATCAGTTGATAGTCCGCCGCAGGCTCGCAGGCTTGCGCAATAATCGACTCGATGTTCGGCGCCACGCCGTGATCATCCGGCACCGCCAGCGCGCCATACAGTGAGCGCTGGCCGTTCTCGCCGAGCGCCAGTCCGGCCAGTGTCGTGCCGGTGCCGCAGGCCAGCCACCAGGCGTCGAAATCATCCCAGCCCAGCTTGGCCAATTGCCCTTCGACCTGCTGCCTGATCGCAGCGCAACCCAGCGCGCCGGCCAATCGGCCACCGCCCTCGGGCACCGCGTGCAACGTCGGATACTGCGCCTGCCACGGCGTCCAGAATCCCGCTTGGTGCCGCGCGCGATAGCCGGCGTAACCCAGCCAATGCAACTGCATGCCGAATGCGTGCAGATCCTGCACCGTCGGCGTGTCCTGCGGGTGCCCGCGCAACAGTCCCACGGTTTTGAACCCCAGGCGCTTGCCCGCCGCCGCCAGCGCATGCAGATGATTGGAATGCGCACCGCCCAGGCTGATGATGCCCTCGGCGCCGGCACGCTCGGCGGCTTTGAGGTGTTCGACGAGTTTGAACCACTTGTTGCCGCTGATCAGCGGGTGGATCCGGTCCAGCCGCAGGATCGCGACTTCGATGCCGGCGCTTGCCAGCCAGTCCAGACGGAGCGGTTCGAGCGGGGCTTGGGGTAGCCAGTTGGCGGGAGGCAAAAGCATGGGCACTGCGCAATCAGGAAAAGACCACATACTAGTAGGAGCTGCCGCAGGCTGCGATCTTTTGATCTTGCTTTTGAATTCAGGATCAACAGATCGCAGCCTGCGGCTGCTCCTACAGAATGTGTTTACAACTCAGCCGCCAGACGCGATCCCTGATTGATCGCGCGCTTGGCATCCAGCTCTGCCGCAACATCCGCGCCACCGATCAAGTGCACGTTCTGCCCGGCCTCGACCAGACCATCGTGCAACTCACGCAACGGATCCTGCCCTGCACAAATCACGATGTTGTCCACCGCCAGCAATTGCGGCTCGCCGGTTTCGCCGATGCGGATATGCAAGCCCTGATCATCGATGCTCAGGTATTCGACGCTGTTGAGCATCTGCACCTGCTTGTTCTTCAGACCGGTGCGATGAATCCAGCCGGTGGTTTTGCCGAGGCCGTCGCCAACCTTGGTTTTCTTGCGCTGCAACAGAAACACCTCACGGGCCGGCGCATGGGCTGCCGGTTTGATTCCGGCCACACCACCACGGGCTTCCAGTTGCGTGTCGATGCCCCACTCTTTCCAGAACGCCGCGCGATCCAGGCTGGTGGCCACGCCTTGATGGACGAGGAATTCCGACACGTCAAAACCGATACCACCCGCACCGATCACCGCGACGCGCTTGCCGACCGGCTTGCGCTCGAGGATCACGTCCAGATAACTCAGTACCTTGGCATTCTCGACACCCGGAATCGCCGGCACGCGCGGGGCAATACCGGTGGCGAGAATGATTTCGTCGTAACCGCCTTCAACCAGTTTTGTCACGTCGACTCGGGTGTTCAGGCACACCTCGACATTCGTGGTCTGCAACTTGCGCTTGAAGTAGCGCAGGGTTTCGAAAAACTCTTCCTTGCCCGGCACGCGCTTGGCGATATTGAATTGGCCACCGATCTCGCTGGCCGAATCGAACAGCGTGACCTGATGACCGCGCTCGGCGGCCACGGTGGCGGCGGACAATCCGGCAGGGCCGGCACCGACCACGGCAATTTTCTTGATCTGCTGCACCGGCAGGTAGTTGAGCTCAGTCTCATAACAGGCGCGCGGGTTGACCAGGCACGTGGTCAGTTTGCCGCCAAAGGTATGATCGAGGCACGCCTGGTTGCAGCCGATGCAGGTGTTGATTTCGTCGGCTCGGCCTGCGGCGGCCTTGTTGACGAACTCCGGATCGGCGAGGAACGGTCGCGCCATCGAGACCATGTCGGCATCGCCTTCGGCGAGGATTTGCTCGGCGATTTCCGGGGTATTGATGCGGTTGGTAGTGATCAGCGGAATGCTCACCGAGCCGCGCAACTTGGCCGTAACCTTGCTGAACGCCGCACGCGGCACCTTGGTGGCGATGGTCGGAATCCGCGCTTCGTGCCAGCCGATACCGGTATTGATGATGGTCGCGCCCGCCTGTTCGATGGCTTTGGCCAGCGTGACGATTTCATCCCAGGTGCTGCCACCTTCGACCAGATCGAGCATCGACAGGCGGAAGATGATGATGAAATTCGGCCCGACCGCCTCACGCACACGACGGACGATTTCCACCGGCAGGCGCATGCGGTTTTCGTAACTGCCGCCCCAGCGGTCGGTGCGGTGGTTGGTGTGGGCAGCGAGGAACTGGTTAATGAAATACCCTTCCGAACCCATGATCTCGACGCCGTCGTATTCGGCAGACTGCGCCAGTACCGAACAGGTGACGAAATCGCTGATCTGCTTTTCGATGCCCTCTTCGTCCAGCTCTTTGGGCTTGAACGGGTTGATCGGCGCCTGGATCGCGCTCGGTGCTACCTGTTTCGGACTGTAGGCATAACGACCAGCATGGAGAATCTGCATGCAGATCTTGCCGCCGGCCTCGTGCACGGCGCGGGTCACGATGCGGTGCTTGAGCGCTTCTTCTTCGTTGGTCAGTTTGGCCGCGCCGGAATAGACGCCGCCCTCATCATTCGGGCCGATACCGCCGGTGACCATCAGGCCGACACCGCCACGGGCACGTTCGGCAAAGTACGCCGCCATGCGTTCGAAGCCACCCGGCTTTTCTTCCAGGCCAGTGTGCATCGAGCCCATCAGGGTGCGGTTGCGCAGCGTGGTGAATCCCAGGTCCAGCGGGGCCAGCAAATGCGGGTAATGAGCGGCGGTCATCGGTAACTCCACAACGAGCGATCACGGAAAGTTGCGGGAGCTCTGCGTCCCCCGTCAGTCATGTTCAACAGACTAAGAGTCGCACCGCTGTCACTCAATGACCGTAACTGACAAGTTATTGATCCAAATGCGCAGCGCCCCTTGGCAACCCGGGCCATGGGCCCTACCCTAGTCGTCACATCCTGTACCCGGCTGTTGTTGGTTTTCATGCGCAAACTTCTGTACCTGTTTTTCTCCATGGCCCTCGTTGCCGCCCTGACCACCTATGCCATGTGGGCGGCGGACCGGCCGGCGGGGCATTACCTGTCGGACCTGCGCATCAAGCTCGCCGTCGATCAGGGCAAGCCCGCCGACCGTGGCACTCTGCTCGGCATCCAGCCCGAACTGTTCCCGACCGATTACCAAAGCTCCGCACGCCTGCACCGCAAACTCGCGGCTTATCTTCAGCAAGCCCGCGAGCAAGGCTTGCTCAACGAAAAAACCGTGGTGGTGTTGCCCGAGCACATCGGCACCTGGCTGATGATCAGCGGCGAAAAAGACGAGTTGTATCAAGCGCCGACCCTGGCTGAAGCGATGAACTGGCTGGCGGCAAGCAACCCGCTGCTGTTCGCCCGCGCGTGGTTGCGGGCCAAGGGCGAGCAACGTCTGGACGATGCTTATCTGCGGATGAAAGCGAAGACCATGGCCAAGGATTATCAGGCACTGTTCGGCGGTCTGGCCAAGGAGTTTCAGGTCACCCTGGTCGCCGGTTCGATCGTGCTGCCCGAGCCGAGCATCCGCGACGGCCGGCTCAAGCCCGGTAGCGGCGCTCTGTACAACAGCAGCGTGGTCTTCGGTCGCGACGGCGCACCGCTGGGCCAGCCGCAACGGCAGATGCACCCGATCTTCGATCAGCAGGGCGTCATTCAGGCCGAAGACAAACACGCCATACAGGTCGTCGACACCCCGGCCGGACGTTTGGGCATCCTGATCGGCAGTGACAGCTGGTATCCCGGCAACTACCGCACCCTCGACGAACAAGGCGCGCAATTGGTGGCCGTGCCGGCGCAGGTCATAGGCCAAGGTGCCTGGGACAAACCGTGGCGCGGCTACAAAGGTTCGAGCACGCCGGGGTCGGTCAGCCTCAAGCCCGGCGACCTCAGCGAAGGCCAGGCCTGGCATCGACTGACTCTCACCGCGCAACCGCCGAGCAGCCGCGCGATTGCCGGCGTCAGTGTATTCATGCGCGGGCAGTTCTGGGATAAACCGAGTACCGGCAGAAGCTTCCTCAGCAGCAATGGCCAACAGTTCGCCGATGGCGAGGCCCGTGGTGCGCGCTTGCTGAACGTTTGGCTGTAAACCATGAAGCCGCAGCCGATGCGCCTCGGGGATCTGTCGGTGGGCTTCGTCCATAGTCTGGCCGATGCCGTGCATAGCCACGGCGCCGACCCACTGCCTCTGCTCGAGCAATACGGCCTCGATACCGCGCGGCTGGCGGAGGCCGGCGCACGCTTGTCGATCCCGCGTTACATGCGCCTGGGCCACGCGGCGATTCAACTCACCGGCGATCCGGCCCTCGGCCTGCGGATGGGGCAGATGATCCGCTTGAATCAGGCAGGTCTGGCCGGCATCACCGCCGCGCAAGCGCCGACTGTGCGCGAAGCTGCCCGCTGCCTGACTCGCTTCGAACCGCTTTACGGCTCGAACTATCGCGGGCAATCCAGTTTCCACGAAGACGCCAATGGCGCCTGGCTGCGCTTCTACTCGATCAGCCCTTACAACGCCTATAACCGCTTCGTGGTCGACTCGATCCTCGCCGGCTGGCTGCAGCAGCTGTCGAGCCTGTGCGGCGAAACGCTGCGCGCCGAACGGATCGAAATCGAGTTCGCAGCGCCAGATTATCGCGACGCCTACACGGTGCTCGGCGATTGCCCGATCCAGTTCAGCGCCGAGCGCAATCAACTGCGCCTGAGCCTGAACAGTCTCGCCCTGCGCAATCGCGAACATTGTCCGAGCACCTGGCGACATCTGCTGCAACTGTGTGAGCGCGAGCTGGAACAACTGACCCGCACCCGCAGCCTGCGCGAGCGCATCACTCAACTGCTCGGCCCGTTGCTCAATGGCGGCCGCGAACCGGATCTTGAAGAAGTCGCGGCACGCCTGAAACTGCCAACCTGGACGTTGCGGCGCAAACTCGCCGAGGAAGGCACGCAGTTCCGCGCGATCCTCAATGACACACGCCGTGACCTGGCGATGACCTACATCCGCGACACGGAACTGGCGTTCGGCGAAATCGCCTACCTGCTGGGCTTTGCCTCAGCCGAAGCTTTCCAGCGTGCCTTCAAACGCTGGAGCGGGCAGACGCCCGGCGAATCCCGACGAAATTACCGCTCGGGAGCGTGAGCGGTGAGCCGCAAGCGAGAGTAAGGCCGGAAGCTTGAAGCTTGAAGCTTGAAGCTCAGAGCTCGGTTGCGTCGTCAGCCGGTTCTGGTTGATCCAGCTCAAAGGCCTGGTATTCGAGCAATTCTTCCTGATACTCATCCATCGTATAAATCCCCCAAACCGCCCGCTGTGAAAATGGCCTGATCAATCGACCTGTGCCCCGAGCATAAAGTGCCCGTGTGAAGGAAAAGTGAAACGCGACCTTCATGAATAAAACGTAGCAGGTGATTGGGGATTTATCGCAACGATGGTGTCGCGGCTATGTAACCAGATCTTAAGCCCACCCGAAAACCACAGTGGGAGCGAGCCTGCTCGCGAAGGCGGTGGGTCAGTCTAACAATCTGTCGACTGACACTCCGCCTTCGCGAGCAGGCTCGCTCCCACAGGGTTCCGCTGAGTTTTCTTACTGGCCGGACGCAGGCATCGCCGGAATCGGCTCGGACGGTGGCGGAATATCCGGGTTGGTCGGTGGCGTGATGGTTTCGCTGGCCGGCGCTGGCTCTTCAACGGGCGCTGGCGCAGGGGTGATCGGCGCTGTCTCCGCTGGCGGAACCACCGGCTCGGAACTCACTGGTGCGGTTTCAACCGGGGCCGGTGCAGGTTCCGCCGCCGGCGCAGCGGCCGGTGCAGGCGTGGCCTTTGGCTCCGGCACGCCGAGGTCGGTTTTCGGTTTTTCTTCGATATGCGCGGCTTTCTTCGCATCGGCCGGCAGGAATTGCTCGACCAGGGTGAAGAAACGTTCGTAGAACTTCTGCGCGGTGACGGTCTCACTGGCGACCTTGACCATCGAGTCGTCCGAAGAGCCGATCGGCATCGACACCGAGCCGAGTACCCCAACCCCGAGGCTGGCCGAGTTGTTGGTCTTCTTCAGCGCGTAACGGTCCTGCAGGGCGTTGGCGAACACCGTCGCGTGATGCCCGGCGCTGCCATCTTCGGCACAGACCACGTTGAAGCTGATCTCGAGGTGTGTCTCGCCGGTCTGCTGGAAACTCTTGTGACCGCTGACCAGTTTCGGATCGCTGCTGGTAATGATGTAGCCCTGACTGAGCAACGCGCGCCGGGCCGCTTCGCAACTGGCGGTATCGGTCACCGGGTAATTGCGCGAAAAGGTGCCGGAGTCATCGAAGTTCTCATGCTCATAGATCGGCTTGTCCTTCGAACAACCGGCTACCGCAGTCAACAAAAGCGCCAGCCCGACGACACGCATGGGAGTGGAAATCAACATTGAGCATCCTGAGGGAAAACAGTCCGGGGCGTATTGTGCAACAGATCGCCGCCCCACGGCGCATGGAATAGTGTCAAGAATCGGTTACAACTTTACCGGTCATGGCCGCGAGGAAAAAGCCGCGCCGACAAATGATCGATCAGTGCGCGCAATTTCGCCGTAGCCTGCCGACTCGACGGCCACAATACCCAGAACTGTCCGGCGTGCTCGACATGCTCATCAAGTACCCGGCACAAACGACCGTGGCGCACCGCTTCGCGCACCATGAAATCCGGCAGACAGGCGATGCCCATCCCGGCCAGCACTGCATGCTGCACCGCCTCGATCGAGGTACTGAGCAGACGCAGCGGCAATATCGCTTCCGGCGCCCCCTCCGCGCGGCGCAACGGCCAGGCTTCCAGTTTGCCGGTAGCATGGAAGGTGTGGCGCAAACAGGCGTGATCGGCCAGATCGCCCGGCGTGTGCGGTTCGCCCCGCTGTTGCAGATACTCGGGGCTCGCCACCAGCACCAGATGAAACTCGCCCAGCGGCCGCGCCATCAGCCGTGAATCCTTGGGTTTGCCGGTGCGAATCACGGCGTCGAAACCCTCATCGATGACATCGACCATGCGGTCGCTGAGGTCCAGATCCAGTTCGATGTGGGGGTACAACACCATGAATTCGGTCATCACCGGCATGACCAGCTCGTGCACCTGCGGCAGGCTGATGCGCAACCGACCGTGGGGCGCCGAGGTGGCATTGCACAGCTCGAACTCCGCCGCCTCCACCTCCGTCAGAATCCGGCGGCAACGCTCGAGAAACAACGCGCCTTCCGAGGTCAGGGTGATGCTGCGAGTGCTGCGATTGAACAAGCGCACACCAAGCCGCGCTTCCAGCCGCGCAATGCTCTTGCCGATCGCCGACGATGACACCCCTTGCAAGCGGCCGGCTTCAGTGAAACTGCGAGTCTCGGCGACCTGCACAAATACCGAGATGCTGCCCAGGCTATCCATTGACACCTCCGATTAGCGACATCCGTGTCCGATATGTTCGGAACCCTAACCTGTTTTTCCGCAATACGCAGCGCCCTACCCTGTGTTTATCGACATTGACCATGATAGGGACGCAGCAACATGACCGACGCACACGTCACTTCCTCGGCGCTTGCCGGGCCAACTGCTACCCACCAGATCCTGCCCTATGGCGCGCTGCTGGCGCTGGCCACGGCAGGTTTCATCACCGTCATGACCGAAGCGATGCCTGCGGGCTTGCTGCCGCAAATGAGCGCCGGCCTGAACGTATCCCAAGCCCTCATCGGGCAATTGGTCACGCTTTACGCCGTGGGCTCAATGCTCGCAGCGATCCCGCTGACCATCGCCACCCGCGGCTGGCGCCGCAAACCATTGCTGTTGACCGCGATCGCCGGCTTCGCCGTGGCCAACAGCATCACTGCCGTGTCCGAGCTGTACTGGCTGACCATGAGCGCACGTTTCATCGCCGGCATCTTCGCCGGCCTGCTCTGGGCACTCCTGGCCGGCTACGCCAGCCGCATGGTCGCGCCCCATCTGCAAGGCCGCGCCATCACCGTCGCCATGCTCGGCGCGCCCCTGGCGCTATCCCTCGGCATACCCGCCGGGACGCTGCTGGGCACGATAGTCGGCTGGCGCCTGAGCTTTGCCATCATGACCGCGCTGACCATAGCGCTGGTGATCTGGGTGCACCTGCGAGTCCCGGACTTCGCCGGCGAACCGGAAGGAAAACGCCTGCCCTTGCGTCAGGTATTCACCCTGCCCGGCATACGATCGGTACTGTTTGTAACCTTGTCCTACGTCGTGGCGCATAACCTTCTGTACACCTACATCGCACCGTTCCTGCAACCCTCCGGTCTGGCTTCGGACATTGATCGCGTACTCTTGGCGTTCGGCCTGGCGTCAGTGCTGAGCCTGTGGATCGTCGGCAGCCTGATCGATCGCTGGTTGCGTGAGCTGGTACTGGGGAGTGCGGCACTGTTCCTGCTCGCGGCGATAGCCCTGGCGCTGTGGCGCGCCTCGCCCGGCGTGGTTTACGCAGCCGTTATCGTCTGGGGACTGGCATTCGGCGCGATGCCCTCGCTCCTGCAAACCGCCTCAGCGAAAACCGCCTCCCAAGCCGCCGACACAGCACAATCGATGCTGGTGACACTCTGGAATGTCGGTATTGCCGGCGGCGGACTGGCGGGCGGATTGATGATGGGGAATGTCGGGGTCGGAGCATTTCCGTGGTTTGTTGCGGGGTTGCTGGTGTTGACGTTGTATGCGGTGGTAATGGCCAAGGGGCATGGGTTTCCATCGCGGCGTTGAAACCTTTTAGAAAATGACACGCCTCGATCTGTGCGACCTGCAGGAGATTGGTTGCCAGGCATGTCGCCATCGCGAGCAGGCTCGCTCCTACAAGGGGGCGGTGTACATCTGGAGAAATCAGGTCGGCTGTCAGGCCGCCTTCGCGAGCAGGCTCGCACACAGAAAAGCAAAAACAAAAGATCGCAGCCTTCGGCAGCTCCAGTTGGATCGCGTGAATTCGATAGTAATTCGTTGCCCAGCAGGCCGCCTTCGCGAGCAGGCTCGCTCCCACAGAAAAGCAAAAGCAAAAGATCGCAGCCTTCGGCAGCTCCTACAGTTGGATCGCGTGAATTCGATAGTAATTCGTTGCCCAGCAGGCCGCCTTCGCGAGCAGGCTCGCACAGAAAAGCAAAGCAGCGCAGCTGCCCGCGGCGAAGCCGCCCCACTCCACAATGAGCGCAAGCTCGAGTACCGCTCTTGATCTTGATCTCGGAGCCCGTCGGCAGGCTGAGTGGAGGGATTGATCCGGGCGTGGGAGCGCAGCGACCGTACGACGCAGTCGTACACAGCGGGAGGAGGTGCAGCGGAGCAAACCGGAGACGCTGCGCCCGGATTGATCCCGTAGCGAAGGAACCCCGAGCCCAAGCGAGCGGGCCGAACGTCAGGGCAAAGCGTTTTGGTTACTTTTGGGCGTCTGCAAAAGTGACCCGCCGTAAGGGCGGAACCATAAGAAGCCGTTACCGCAGCAACGGATATTCACCCAAAACCCCAAGAGCATGGCCGGCCCAAAGGCCGCCAAAGGCACAAAAAAAAAAGCCCCGACCAACAGGCCGGGGCTCCTTCAAACGTCAGTCAAAAGATCAGAACCGCTCGATCTTCGCCTCAGCTTCCAACTGCTTGCGATAAGCCGCAAAGTCCTGCTGCCCCTCACGGGAAGCGAGGAAACGACGATATTGCGCCTTCTCTTCATCAGTAGGCGCAGCCGCTTCATTGACGCTGTTCAGGCGCACAATCATCAGACTACCGTCCGGCAAGGTAACGCTGGAGAACGTCGGCTTGTCCTTGACAGCCGGCTTCGGCATACGGAACAACGCCTGCAGTACAGCCGGATCAACCCCTTCCTGACCACGGGTGGCCGCTTCGGTGACCTTCCAGTTCTGCCCGGCGATGGCCTTGTCCAATGGCGCCTTGCCGTCGCGCAGATCAGCAATCAGCTTCTCTGCGCGAGTCTTGGCTTCGGCACTCGCGTGTTCCTTAGTCATCTGAGTACGGATTGCCGCGCTCACACTTTCCAGCGGCAGTTGCGCAGGCTTCAGATGCTCCTTGGCGCGCAACACGATCACGGTCTCCGGGTCCAGTTCGATGGCGGTGCTGTTGGCACCTTCATCAATCACTTCCGGGCTGAACGCAGCAGTGACCACGGCACGGTTGGCCGCAACACCTTCGCCACCTTCACGGCCGAACGGCTTGGAAGTGTGCACGGTCAGTTTCAGATCCGCTGCTGGCTGCGCCAGGTCAGACGCTTCGAATGCCGAGTCTTCCAGTTGCTTGGTCGCCTCGACGAAACGCTGCTCGACCTGAGCGGCTTTCAATTCGCGGGTCAGCTTGTCTTTCAGGCTGGCCAGGGTCGGCACTTCAGGCGCTTCCACGCCCAGCAGCTTGATCAGGTGGTAACCGAAGTCGGTACGAATCGGCTCGGACACCTGGTCTTTCGACAGCGAGTACAGAGCCTTTTCGAAAGCCGGATCGTATACACCAGGACCGGCATAACCGAGGTCACCGCCATTGTTGGCAGAGCCCGGATCCTGCGAGAACTCCTTGGCCAGCGCTTCGAACTTCTCACCCTTGGCCAGGCGCGCCTGGACTTCGTCGATCTTCGCCTTGGCCTGCGCTTCGGTGGTCTTGTCATTCACTTCGATGAGGATGTGCGCGGCACGACGCTGTTCCGAGAGGTTGGCGATCTCTTTCTGATACGCCGCCTCGAGGTCTTCGTCCTTGACCGAGACCTGATCGAAGAACGACGACTTCTTCAGCTCGACGTAATCGATGATCACCTGATCCGGCGTCATGAATTCCTTGGCGTGTTCGTCGTAGTAAGCCTTGACCTCGTCATCGGTCAGCTTGACCGCAGCCGGGTCGGCCTTGACGTTCAGGGTGGCGAAATCGCGGGTCTGCTTTTCCAGACGGGCGAATGCCAGCACTTCGGCGTCGGTGACGAAACCGCTGCCGGCAACACCGGCGCGCAACTGGCCGATCAGCATTTCCTGAGCCAGCATCTGGCGAAACTGCATGCGGCTGTAACCCAGCTGACGGATCACCTGGTCGAAACGCTCGGAGCTGAACTTGCCGTCGACCTGGAATTCAGGCGTCTGCAGGATCACCTGATCCAGCGCAGCTTCGGAGAAGGAGAACTTCGCCTGTTCAGCGCCTTGCAGCAGCAGCTTGCGGTCGATCAGGCCTTTGAGAGCCGATTCGCGCAGCATTTTTTCGTCGAGCAAGGAAGCATCGAAGTCCTTGCCCAACTGTTGCATCAGCTGACGGCGTTGCATGTCAACGGCCTGGCTCAGCTCGTTCTGGCTGATTTCGTCACCATTGACCTTGGCCGCCTCGTTCTTGTGAGTCGTGGCCTGGAAAATGGCATCGAAACCGGTCAGGGCCATCAGTGCAACGATGACCCCGATAATGGTCTTGGCAATCCAGCCTTGTGAATTGTCCCTGATATTCTGCAGCATGCGTCCCCCAGAAACGGTTGAACTTCAATTTAGGCAACCGTGGAGCGTGGGTAGAATCCGGATAGAAGAAAGGCGCATCCGAGGATGCGCCTTCTCGTAACTGGCGGAGCGGACAGGGCTCGAACCCTCGATCCCGGCGTTACAGGTGCCTGTTCCAGCCACCTGCTCTACCGCTCCGCTGCCAAGTCAGGCTTGACCCCGACCCGGATGGGTAAAAACCTGAAAACTCAGTTAACAGCTTCTTTCAGTGCTTTACCGGCTTTGAAACCTGGCTTCTTGGCAGCCGGGATTTCCAGAGTCTTGCCGGTTTGCGGGTTGCGGCCGGTACGAGCCGGACGGTCAGTCACGGAGAAAGTACCGAAACCAACCAGAACAACGGAGTCGCCAGCCTTCAGAGCGCCAGTGACGGATTCGATTACAGCGTCCAGCGCACGGCCAGCAGCAGCTTTCGGGATATCAGCGGATGCAGCGATAGCATCAATCAGTTCCGACTTGTTCACTCTAAGTCCCCTTATATCTATTTTGAGATGTTTCTAAGTTTTTTGGTGAAAGCAAAAACGAGTGCTGAATGGCCTACAGACACTTAAGAGCCGCTTTATAACAAGGGCTCTAAAATGCTGTCAAGGAAAGCCCCCCCAGCTAAAACGTATTAATGCGTGCTAATTCTTTCCTTGGCATCAGACTCGCGTTTTTCGTCCTTGGCAACTATCTCCGGAGCCACATCCGGCAAGGGCTCCGGCGCGTATTGCAGCGCAATTTGCAGGACCTCGTCAATCCATTTAACCGGTTTGATCTGCAGATCCTGCTTGATATTGTCAGGAATCTCCTTCAGATCACGGACGTTTTCTTCCGGAATAATCACAATCTTGATTCCGCCGCGATGTGCCGCCAGCAGTTTTTCTTTCAGACCGCCAATTGCCAGCACCTGACCACGCAAGGTGATCTCACCGGTCATGGCGACATCGGCACGCACCGGAATGCCGGTCAACGCCGAAACCAGCGCGGTGCACATACCCACGCCAGCGCTAGGGCCGTCTTTCGGCGTTGCCCCTTCCGGCATGTGGATGTGGGTGTCGCGCTTCTCGTGGAAGTCCAGCGGAATGCCCAGGCTTTTCGCCCGGCTGCGCACAACGGTTTGTGCGGCAGTGATCGATTCGACCATCACATCACCGAGCGAACCGGTCTTGATCAGTTGCCCCTTGCCCGGAATCACTGCAGCTTCGATGGTCAGCAATTCGCCGCCGACCTGGGTCCACGCCAGGCCAGTCACCTGCCCCACCTGATCCTGCTGCTCGGCCAGACCGTAGCGGAACTTGCGCACGCCAAGGAAATGCTCGAGCAGATCAGCTGTCACTTTCACCGAGAAGCGTTTTTCCAGCGCATGCTCTTTGACTGCCTTGCGGCAGACCTTGGCAATCTGCCGTTCGAGGCCCCGCACACCCGCTTCACGGGTGTAGTAACGGATGATGTCGCGGATCGCTTCCTCGTCGAACTCCAGCTCGCCCTTCTTCAGACCATTGGCGGCGATCTGTTTTGGCGAGAGGTATTTAACGGCGATGTTGATCTTCTCGTCTTCGGTGTAACCCGGCAGACGGATGACTTCCATCCGGTCCAGCAGTGCTGGCGGGATGTTCATCGAGTTCGAGGTGCACAGGAACATCACATCGGACAGGTCGTAATCGACTTCCAGATAGTGATCGTTGAAGTTGTGGTTCTGCTCCGGATCGAGCACTTCCAGCAACGCCGATGCCGGATCGCCACGCATGTCGCTGCCCATCTTGTCGATTTCATCGAGCAGGAACAGCGGGTTGCGGACGCCCACTTTTGTCATCTTTTGAATCAATCTTCCCGGCATCGAACCGATGTAGGTCCGGCGGTGACCGCGGATTTCCGCTTCGTCACGCACGCCACCCAGGGCCATGCGCACGAATTTGCGGTTGGTGGCATGAGCAATCGATTCTGCCAGCGAGGTTTTGCCCACGCCTGGAGGACCGACCAGGCACAACACCGGGCCGCGGATTTTCTTCACGCGTTTTTGCACAGCGAGGTATTCAAGGATGCGTTCCTTGACCTCTTCGAGACCGTAGTGATCGGCGTCGAGAATGTCTTCTGCACGGGCCAGATCAAGGCGAACCTTGCTCTGCGCCTTCCACGGCACTTGCACCAGCCAGTCGATGTACGAGCGCACCACGGTGGCTTCAGCCGACATCGGCGACATCTGCTTGAGCTTGTTCAGCTCGGCGGTGGCTTTGGCCAGTGCGTCTTTCGGCAGGCCGGCAGCGTCGATGCGCTTTTTCAGCTCTTCGATTTCGTTGTGACCTTCGTCACCGTCGCCAAGCTCTTTCTGAATGGCCTTCATCTGCTCGTTCAGGTAGTACTCGCGCTGGCTGCGCTCCATCTGCTTCTTGACGCGACCGCGAATGCGTTTCTCGACCTGCAGCAGGTCGATCTCGGCATCCAGCAGCGCCAGCACATGTTCGACACGGGCTGACAGATCGATGATCTCGAGGATTTCCTGCTTCTGCTCGATTTTCAACGCCATGTGCGCGGCCATGGTGTCGACCAGACGACCCGGCTCATCAATGCTGTTGAGCGACGACAGGACTTCAGCCGGGACTTTCTTGCCCAACTGCACATATTGTTCGAACTGCGACAGCAGCGTGCGCACGAAGACTTCCGACTCGCGCTCAGCGGCGTCGACTTCTTCAATCAAAGAGACTTCGGCGCGGCAGTGGCCATCAACTTCGCTGAAGCGTTCGACGGTGCCACGCTGCTCACCTTCAACCAGAACCTTGACCGTGCCATCAGGCAGCTTCAGCAGCTGCAGAACCGTGGCAATCGTACCTACGCGATAGAGAGCGTCTTCACCGGGATCATCGTCAGCCGGGTTTCTCTGGGCCAGCAGCAGAATCTGCTTGTCACCCGTCATCGCGGCCTCGAGGGCTTCGATGGATTTCTCGCGCCCCACGAACAGCGGGATAACCATGTGCGGATAAACCACGACATCACGCAATGGCAGGAGAGGCAATTCGATGGTTGTCTTCATGATTTCGCCTCTACGGCGGCCATATGGCCGTAATCAGATGGAATTAAGCTTGAAACCAAGATGGGGGCTGCCTCGAAAAAAAACAAGCGTAAAGCGGAGGTAAAAAACGACTTAAAAAAAAAGAGGCCCGAAGGCCCCTTCTTTGCTGCAGCGCGGTGGACGCTTACGCGTCCGGCGCTGCCTTGGCCGTCGGCTCACTGTTTTCGTAGATATACAGTGGCTTGGACTTGCCTTCGATCACGCTTTCATCGATCACGACTTTGCTCACCTCGGACTGCGAGGGGATTTCATACATCGTGTCGAGCAGCACACCTTCGAGAATCGAGCGCAGGCCACGAGCACCGGTTTTACGTTCCAGAGCGCGCTTGGCGACCGATTTCAGCGCGTCGGAACGGAATTCCAGATCCACGCCTTCCATCTCGAACAGCTTGGCATACTGTTTGGTCAGAGCATTTTTCGGCTCGGTGAGAATCTGCATCAGCGCAGCCTCATCGAGCTCGTCCAGTGTCGCCAGGACCGGCAGACGACCGACGAATTCCGGGATCAGACCGAACTTGACCAGATCGTCAGGCTCGACTTCACGCAGGGATTCACCGACTTTCTTGCCTTCTTCCTTGCTGCGCACTTCGGCGTTGAAGCCGATGCCGCCTTTGGTGGAACGGTTCTGAATGACCTTTTCCAGGCCAGAGAACGCACCGCCGCAGATGAACAGGATGTTACGGGTGTCGACCTGCAGGAATTCCTGCTGCGGATGCTTGCGACCACCTTGCGGCGGAACCGAAGCGACCGTGCCTTCGATCAACTTGAGCAAGGCCTGCTGCACGCCTTCACCGGAGACATCGCGGGTGATCGACGGGTTGTCGGACTTGCGGGAAATCTTGTCGATTTCGTCGATGTAGACAATGCCCATCTGGGCTTTCTCTACGTCGTAATCGCACTTCTGCAGCAACTTCTGAATGATGTTCTCGACGTCTTCACCCACGTAACCGGCCTCGGTGAGGGTGGTTGCGTCGGCGATGGTGAACGGAACGTTCAGCAAGCGGGCCAGTGTTTCGGCCAGCAGGGTTTTACCAGAGCCTGTCGGGCCGATCAGCAGGATGTTGCTTTTGCCGAGTTCGACATCGTCAGCCTTTTTGTCACGCTGGTTCAGGCGCTTGTAGTGGTTGTACACCGCTACGGCCAAAACCTTTTTCGCACGCTCCTGACCAATGACGTACTGGTCAAGGATGCCGCTGATTTCTTTAGGCGAAGGCAATTTATGCGCGCTGCTTTCGGCCTGTGCTTCCTGCACCTCCTCGCGGATGATGTCATTGCACAGGTCGACGCACTCGTCGCAGATAAAGACCGAGGGGCCGGCAATCAATTTGCGCACTTCATGCTGGCTTTTGCCACAGAAGGAGCAATAGAGCAGCTTGCCGTTGTCCTCGCCGTTGCGGGTGTCAGTCATTCGTTCGATCCAAATCCGATAGGCTTGCAACACAAGATGAAGGCTATTGCGGGCTTTTTCAAGCCCGCCGCTGATCGGACATGCCGATCAGGCCTGTTTTGCGCTGCTTATATTAAGCTGGACGCTGGTTGATCACTTCGTCGATCAGGCCGTATTCCTTCGCAGCTTCGGCACTCATGAAGTTGTCGCGATTGGTATCGCGCTCGATTTCTTCCAGAGTACGGCCGCTGTGCTTGGCCATCAGCATGTTCAGACGCTCGCGGATGAAGAGGATTTCCTTGGCGTGGATTTCGATGTCCGACGCCTGGCCCTGGAAACCACCCAGTGGCTGGTGAATCATCACGCGCGAGTTTGGCAGGCAGAAACGCTTGCCCGGTGCACCTGCGGTGAGCAGGAATGCGCCCATGCTGCAGGCCTGACCGATGCAGGTGGTCGACACGTTCGGCTTGATGAACTGCATGGTGTCGTAGATCGACATGCCTGCAGTCACCGAACCGCCCGGCGAGTTGATGTACAGATGGATGTCCTTGTCCGGGTTTTCCGCTTCAAGGAACAGCAGTTGCGCACAGATCAGGTTGGCCATGTAGTCCTCTACCGGGCCTACCAGAAAGATCACTCGCTCCTTGAGCAGGCGCGAGTAGATGTCGTAGGCGCGTTCGCCACGAGCGGACTGCTCGACAACCATCGGGACCAGGCCGCCAGCGGCCTGGATATCAGAGTTCTGCTGAATATAAGAATTACGGAACATGCTCTGCAGTCGCTCCCAAATAGTTATGTCTTGAATACGCATAAGCCAGCTCGAGAGCTGGCTTATGGTGTGCACTTCTAACGCAAAATCAATCAGTCGGCTGCTGGAGCTTCTACCGGCTTGACTGCTTCTTCGTAGGAGACCGATTTGTCGGTCACACTAGCTTTCTGCAGAACAGTATCCACAACTTGCTCTTCCAGCACAACCGAACGCACTTCGTTCAGTTGCTGCTCGTTTTTGTAGTACCACGACACAACCTGCTCTGGCTCCTGGTAAGCGGAAGCCATTTCCTGAATCATTTCGCGAACGCGAGCTTCGTCAGGCTTGAGGTCGAACTGCTTGACCACTTCAGCAACGATCAGGCCCAGTACGACGCGACGCTTGGCTTGCTCTTCGAACAGCTCGGCCGGCAGTTGGTCCGGCTTGATGTTGCCGCCGAACTGCTGAACAGCCTGCACGCGCAGACGGTCAACTTCGTTGGACAGCAGAGCCTTTGGCACTTCGATCGGGTTGGTGGCCAGCAGACCGTCCATTACCTGATTCTTGACCTTGGATTTGATTGCCTGACGCAGTTCACGCTCCATGTTCTTGCGAACTTCGGTGCGGAAACCGTCGATGCCGCTTTCCTTGATGCCGAATTGAGCGAAGAACTCTTCGTTCAGCTCAGGCAGCTTAGGCTCGGACACAGTATTGACGGTCACGGTGAACTCGGCGGTCTTGCCAGCCAGGTCCAGGTTCTGATAGTCCTCAGGGAAGGTCAGGTTCAGAACGCGCTCTTCGCCAGCTTTTGCGCCAACCAGGCCTTCTTCGAAACCCGGGATCATGCGGCCGGAACCCAGCACCAGCTGAGTACCCTTGGCGGAACCGCCAGCGAACACTTCGCCGTCAACCTTGCCAACGAAATCGATGTTCAGTTGGTCTTCGTTCTGGGCGGCACGGTCGGCCACTTCAAAACGGGTGTTCTGCTTGCGCAGGATGTCGAGCATCTTGTCCAGGTCAGCGTCAGCCACTTCAGCGCTCAGACGCTCAACGGTGATGCCTTCGAAACCGGCAACGGTGAACTCAGGGAACACTTCGAACACAGCAACGTATTCCAGATCCTTGCCCGCTTCGAGCGACTTTGGCTCGATCGAAGGCGAACCGGCAGGGTTGAGCTTCTGCTCGACCACAGCTTCGTAGAAGGAAGACTGGATGACGTCGCCTACAGCTTCCTGACGCGCATCAGCACCGAAACGGCGCTTGATTTCGCTCATTGGCACTTTGCCTGGACGGAAGCCAGCAATTTTGGCCTTTTGGGCAGTCTGCTGCAGACGCTTGTTGACCTGAGTCTCGATGCGCTCTGCCGGCACGGTGACGCTCATGCGGCGCTCGAGAGCAGTAGTATTTTCAACAGAAACTTGCATGGATATTCCTCGTTGCACAGACGTTAGCCGGCCGTTTCCGACCCCAGAATCAAGGGCATGCATTCTAGTGGGTCAAACTCAAGAAGTCACCCTACTGGAAACGGGTAAAAAAACAGCAGGCAATTTATAGGGAGCGCCGCACGAATGCCGTGCACTCCACAGGCGAATACAAGCGATCAGGTCAGGGCTCTGTTTCAACGCTTCTATATATAGAAGCGACAATCGGTTAACCCCTGACAGCCATTCCGGCAATACCGGAACAATGAGCAGCTCAGCCTCATCGGAACCTGCGAATGCGATGAAGTGCCCTGCCCCACTACGCGAAACCGGCCATGGCCGGATTTCAGAACCGCTAAAACAAAAAAGGCGCCAGACTGTTAAATCTGGCGCCTTTCGGAATATGGGGTGGACGATGGGGATCGAACCCACGACAACGGGAGTCACAATCCCGTGCTCTACCAACTGAGCTACGCCCACCATATTGCGTAACAAAAAAGCCAAACAACTTCTTTGTCGAAACCTCATCAGGCCCGAGGCACAGATGAAGCTTTATTTGGTGCGGATGAAGAGACTCGAACTCTTACGCCTCGCGGCGCTGGAACCTAAATCCAGTGTGTCTACCAATTCCACCACATCCGCGGATGAAGCTTTTAAAGCAAAGGCGCCAGACCGTTAAATCTGGCGCCTTTCGAAATATGGGGTGGACGATGGGGATCGAACCCACGACAACGGGAGTCACAATCCCGTGCTCTACCAACTGAGCTACGCCCACCATATCGCGTTACTTGTGCCAAAGCTGCCTAATGGCGCACCCGGCAGGACTCGAACCTGCGACCATCCGCTTAGAAGGCGGATGCTCTATCCAGCTGAGCTACGGGCGCCTTGTTAATCTGTACTCTTAAAGGACTACAAACTAAGTGCTTTCCAGTGTCACAGAACCTTGATTCCACTTCACCTTCTTAACCAGTGCTAGGCTGTGCCCGACAAGTGCGACGAATAGTATAGAGGGCTCCAAAGGTCGTCAAATCCTTTTTGAAAAAAATTCATTTAATTAAAGGAGTTAGCGGAATTTGCTGACCAAGCGCCTTTGCCCTCACCGCTCGACATGCGAGAATGCGTTCTCATTTTTTCCCCTCTCGATGGTTAATCACGCGCAATGACTGCACAACTAATCGACGGCAAATCGATCGCCGCCAGCCTGCGCCAGCAGATCGCCCAACGAGTTGCCGAGCGTCGCCAGCAAGGCCTGCGCACCCCCGGCCTCGCGGTGATCCTGGTCGGCAGCGATCCTGCCTCTCAGGTTTATGTCTCGCACAAGCGTAAAGACTGTGAAGAGGTTGGCTTCCTCTCTCAAGCCTACGACCTGCCCTCCGACACCACTCAGGACGCCCTGACCGATCTGATCGATCGCCTCAATGACGACCCGGCCATCGACGGCGTTCTCCTGCAGTTGCCTCTGCCCGAACACCTCGATGCTTCCAAACTGCTGGAACGCATCCGCCCGGACAAAGACGTCGACGGTTTCCACCCGTACAACGTCGGTCGCCTGGCCCAGCGCATCCCACTGCTGCGTCCGTGCACACCGAAAGGCATCATGACCCTGCTCGAAAGCACCGGTGCTGACCTTTACGGGATGGACGCTGTGGTCGTCGGCGCCTCCAATATCGTCGGTCGCCCGATGGCCATGGAATTGTTGCTGGCCGGCTGCACCGTCACCGTGACCCACCGCTTCACCAAGGATCTGGCCGGCCACGTCGGCCGTGCCGATCTAGTGGTCGTTGCCGCTGGCAAGCCGGGCCTGGTCAAGGGCGAGTGGATCAAGGAAGGCGCGATCGTGATCGACGTCGGCATCAACCGCCAGGACGACGGCAAACTGGTCGGCGACGTCGTCTACGAAACCGCCCTGCCCCGCGCCGGCTGGATCACCCCGGTACCGGGCGGCGTCGGCCCGATGACCCGCGCCTGTCTGCTGGAAAACACCCTATACGCGGCAGAAACCCTGCACGTCTGAGTGGTTTTTTCGCACCACCGAAACCCCGCCTCGTGCGGGGTTTTTGTTTCGACTGAAAAAACTGCGCATCTTCATTTTGCAATGCCAATGAAAAAATCAGCCTATCTGCAATTCAACGTGTTGTAGCAATTCCACCATTTGAGAGTCTGCCCATCACGCGTATGTTGACAAGTCAGTGCCAACGCCCCGCCATGAGACTTAGCGCATTTCCAGGCCTGGCTGTCGATGAAGGAATGCAAGGAGGATGGTTTGATCCCACAATGGAATGCTGAGGGAGTTTTACCTCCCATCAATATCAACGACCCAACAGGGTCTGACCGGGCTCCCTATCATGCGAGCCTTGAGCAGATGGTCGACAGGTTCGCCACCAGTCCAGACCGGTGTGATATTTTCGCAGGATATCTAGCTCATCGCTCAGAGCTTCACAAAATGGGTATGGACAGCGGATTTCAATGGCTGGATGGAAGCTTTACCGAAGACATCGAAATGCTTGAACACCGGGCTCCTCGAGATATTGATGTTGTTACTTTCACTGATGCTGGCGACGCTCTTTTTGACGCACTCGGGGATGATGCGGTCAAGCTTCTTGGTGGCGACCGGGTTCACCTTAAGAAAGCATTCAAGATCGACTTCTATATCCAATCGTTGACTGATCCAGCCGAATCATTGGTAGCCATGACGACTTATTGGTACAGCATGTGGTCCCACAGGCGCACCGGACAATGGAAGGGTTTTTTGCGAGTTGATCTTTCGCCTGTAGAGGATGAAGCTGCAAAGACCTTGCTCGCAATACGTCGGCAGGAGCTAGAAGATGGACAGATCTGAATATGCCCATAAAGCCGCAGAGCTCGGCTTTCTTGAAAAACAAGCTGCCGCTCCAGGCATCAGCAAGCTCACCCAGATGTCGATACAGGCACGGATAGAGCAGGCGCGGTCGTTCCTGGAAGATAATGGCAAACACGCCTATCGGCCCGCTAAGGTCCGGTTGACTTACCGCGGCGCACCTGTCTGGGGCACCCATGGCGTACTTGCTGAATTTGGTGCTTCCGCTACCCAGGCATTCAGCGTCGCGATAACAGCCATCGCCGCATCGCTGTCAGGCTCACTGGCAGATAAAGGCCCTATCCCGAACAGGTTAGCCAATCAGCTTTTAATTACCGGACCAGCTCGCGGTTCCTTTGGGTTCGAGCTTGAAGAAATACCGGCGGACAAGCAGCTTGATATAGAGGGCACGACGCCGGTATCGCAAGCAATCGAAATTCTCGCAGAGTTGCTCGAAGCGACGACGACAAAAAGTGACGAGGAGCTATCCGAACCAGTTTCCCGTTTGGCTGACAGAGCAATAGCGGCCGTATCGGATTTTCTCAACGAGCTATCCGAAAATGATGCGTCGTGCGGAGTGGCGACCAGTACCCGTCGGTTTCAGTTTTCTGATGTTGAACAGGTGCGCCGCAGCAAAGCGCGGCTCAGCAGAGACAACATAAAAGAAGAAGACGAGACTTTTACAGGTTCGTTTGTCGGCGTCTTGCCTGATAAACGGATTTTCGAGTTCAAGACTACCGGTGGTGAGGTTTTACACGGGAGAGTTTCATCCGAAGTTGAGGGTCCAAATCTCATCAACGACCACCTCTACACCGAAGTGAGTATTCGGGTCACTGCAAGGAGGATAGGTTCGAGCAATCCCAGGTATACGCTCAAAGCGCTTCCTTGGGGCTAGATTCGGCCCGATGATCCGCGCCTGTCTGCTGGAAAACACCCTGTACGCGGCAGAAACCCTGCACGTCTGAGTGGTTTTTTCGGCAAGAGAAGAACCCCGCCTTGTGCAGGGTTTTTCATGCCTGAGAAAAAACTTCAACCGTTCGCCGGAAACCGCTCTTTTTACAGGCCTTTTCACGAGATTTTCAGGTCGTTCAAACAACCATCGACAGTTCTTCAGCCATACTCCTAAAATGCGCCGGTTTTAAGAAATAACCCGTTACAAACTAACGGTATATCCAACCTTTTAGAGTTCGCCCGCGTGAAAATTCGTCTCTCGATTCTGAGCCTGTTTTTTGCTGTTACAGGCACATTCATCACGCCAACGATCAACGCTGCGGAAACCACCGCTGTCCCACGTGATGCTTCGACCTTGAAGATCGCGTCCGGCAGCGCCCTGCTCATGGATATGCAGACCAATAAAGTCATTTATTCCAGCAACCCTGACGTGATCGTACCGATCGCTTCTGTCAGCAAGCTGATGACTGGCCTGGTGGTGGTGGAAGCTCGACAGAACATGGACGAATGGATCGATGTCGATATCAGGAACACTCCGGAAATGAAGGGTGTGTTCTCCCGGGTCAAACTCAAGAGTGAGCTGCCGCGCCGCGAGATGCTGCTGATCGCCTTGATGTCTTCGGAAAACCGCGCCGCCGCGAGCCTCGCCCATCACTATCCGGGCGGTTATGCCGCTTTTATCGCGGCGATGAACGCCAAGGCCAAGGCGCTGGGCATGACCAGCACGCACTTCGTTGAGCCGACCGGCCTGTCGGAGCGCAACGTTTCCACCGCTCGCGACCTGAGCAAATTGCTGGTGGCTGCGCACAAGCAGCCGTTACTCGTGCAACTGACGACCACCAAGGAAAAGACCGTGGCGTTCCGCAAGCCCAACTACACCCTGGGCTTTCGCAACACCGATCATTTGGTCAACAAGGCCGATTGGGACATCAAGATCACCAAGACCGGCTTCACCAACCCGGCGGGCCATTGCCTGGTGCTGGTGACGAAGATGGGCAACCGTCCGGTCGCCCTGGTGATTCTCGATGCGTTCGGCAAGTACACGCATTTTGCCGATGCCAGCCGTATCCGCAGCTGGGTGGAAACCGGGCGCAGCGCCAATGTTCCTGCGGTGGCGCAGCAATACAAAGCCGACAAGAACCTCAAGAGCCGGCAGAGCGGCGTGGTCGAAGCGGCGAAGTAGATCCAGCGCGCAAGAAAAAGCCCCGAATCTTCGGGGCTTTTTTTCGTCTGCGCCTCAGTCGTTGGGCAGCGGCATCTTATCGTCATCGGGGATGCCATCGCCCGAGCTCGGATCTGGCGACACGTCCGGCGTCAGCACATTTGGCCGCGCCAGCGGGTCGCGCATCGGGCTGTCCGGATCCAGCACCGGATCAACTTCTGGCTCCGGCGTGGTCGGGACGCTGTCAGGTTTGTGGTCATCAAAACTTGAATCGGTACTCATACGCACCTCACATCAAGGTTTCAGATCGCCCAACGGGTCGTAGGGCTTGGCCGGTTTCTTCGGATCTTCACCGGGCTCGACATCCAGCGGCGCCTTCGCCGGCCCGACCGGATCGACTTGCGGATCGTCAAGGTCCGGCGAATCCGGATCGAATCCCAGATCATCGCCTGAGGAATGTTCGGACGAATGCGGACCTTTCGGGGTAGGGGAATCTGCCATGTTGCCTCCTTGATTCACCCGCGAAGCACGGGTACTGATCTTCTGAGGCCCGCCGGGCGCAGTCGTGCCCGGCAGATGACGAACGGAGCGTTATTGCGCCGCGAGAGCTTTCCTCGCCTGCGCCGCGGCGCTTTCTTCACCGGCCTGGGCCAGTTCATCGGCGGCTTTCAACCAACGGGCACGGTCTACAGCGGCCGGAATCTGCGACGGCTTCTGGATCAGAATCGCCCAGCCACCGGACTTGTCGAACGCCGACTCGAAGCTGCCAAAATCCATCAATTGCCGACGATTCATGCCGGCGCGCAGCAGGACCTTCTGCTTATTGCGGTCGTAGCCGGAGAGGATCGCGTAACGCGGTTCAGCCCAGAATGCCGAACCTTCACTGACCCGCACCATGACTGGATAACCCGCAGCGACCTGGGTTAACAAGGCTGGCAGCCTGGCGTCGAGCGGATAGACCATCAAGCCGTATTCGCGAGCAAGGTTCTGCATGTTCTGCTGCAGCCTGTCCTCAGCGCCCGGCAAGTGCAGCGGTTTTTCCAGAAGGCCCGGGGTGATGACGATGCCTTGTTGCGACAAAAGACTGGCCAGCACCTGCGGCCCACTCTGGTTGGCTTCGCCGCGATAAAAAGTGCCGCTGAGCTCAACACGCTCCGGCAGGCGTTTGAGTTCCGGCGCCACATTACCTGCGCATCCGTTAAGCGCCGCCACGCAGACGGCGACCAGCAGCGCTCCACGCACTCGAGAAAATACCTGCACCATCATCACTCTCTTCCAGACGCCGGTCATCGTGTTCCGGCAACGCCAGCGATCATAGAGCCGCACCTGCTCGCGGTATAGCCTTAAACCGCAGACACCGTGATTACATAGAGCAAAGTGATTGGTCACTAACGACCTTTGGTCAATAGCTTGAAACACCCCATTGACTAGACTGTCACTGAAATAGAGCGAATTGCGAAAAGAGAGCGCCCGACGCAGGGCGAAGAGGAGGCACCAATGAGCCTGACCATGACCATCGTGATGTTGATAGCCGGCTGGCTGGCCGTGGCGACTGCCATGTTGTGGGGCGTGTTGCGGATTTCCCGGCGGCATCATCATCCGGTGCAGACGCCACCGGTTGAGAAGACAGAAAAGCATTCCGTACGACACATTGCTGCGCACTGAAGATCAAGAGCCCCTCACCCTGGCCCTATCCCGGAGGGAAAGGGAACTGACCGGGTGGTTCTTTTGAATTACGCCGACCTGAATCATCGAGCCGAACTCCAGGATTTTGACAAGCCCCCCAATCGGCTCCCTCTCCCTCGGGAGAGGGCTGGGGTGAGGGGTGAGATCCAGAACACACCGCCATTATCGATGCGAAAAAAAACCGCCTGGACTCAACAAGCCCAGGCGGTTTTTGTGTGGTCAACCATTACGCCTGCTGAGCGACCTTCTTCTGCTTCGCCCGGCGCGACATCATGTTCAACACCTCGATACCGGCCGAGAACGCCATGGCCGCGTACACATAACCTTTCGGTACATGGGCGCCAAAGCCTTCGGCGATCAGCGTCATACCGATCATGATCAGGAAGCCCAGCGCCAGCATGACCACGGTCGGGTTGTCGTTGATGAACTTGGCCAGCGGGTCAGCCGCGAGCAGCATCACCAGTACCGACACCACCACCGCGATGATCATGATCGGCAAGTGTTCGGTCATGCCGACAGCGGTAATGATGCTGTCGATCGAGAACACCATGTCGAGCATCAGGATCTGACCGATAGCTGCGGCAAAACCCAGGGTCACGGTCGACGTCGCGGTCTTCGGATCTTCCGGCGCCGGGTCCATGCTGTGATGAATCTCGGTCGTGGCTTTCCAGACCAGGAACAGACCACCGGCGATGAGGATCATGTCCTTCCAGGAGAACGCCTGGCCGAGGATTTCGATCACAGGTTCGGTCAACTGAACGATGAAGGCGATGGTGCTCAACAGCGCGAGGCGCAGAATCAGGGCCATGCCGATACCGATACGACGCGCTTTCTGCCGATGCTGTTCGGGCAGCTTGTTGGTCAGGATCGAGATAAAGATCAGGTTATCGATGCCGAGCACGATTTCCATCACCACCAATGTGGCCAAAGCAACCCAAGCGGTGGGGCTGGCGGCGAGTTCTAACAGATATTCCATGGGTCAGTCCTGACTCTGTGTAAGACGGTTCAGATGGTCTTGGAGGAAGATTCGGATTCTTCCGCTTGTTTTTCCGGTGTTTCTTTTTTCTGGATCAAGCCACCAGTGGCATCGCTGAGCGCTTGCTCGGCGGCCTTGTGGGTGTCGTCGATCGCTTGCTTGGCGGTTTCAGCCGCCGCGCCCATCAATTGTTGAGCGCTTTTTTCGGCCTGATCACAACCGGCCAGAACCAGTAAAGACGCAAACATCAACGCGGGGAATGTGTATTTCATAAGGTTTCCTTCGAATGAACAGACAGGCGCACACACCGGCCGTCGATGGCTGGGCATTCTAGGGAGATGAACAGTTCAGGAAAATTCGTATTTTCAGCGGCTATACTTCGGTTTTCACGAAGTGGCGATCGATATGCTCAATTACCGACAACTGCATTACTTCTGGGTCGTGGCCAAAACCGGCAGCATCGTCCGCGCTTGCGAGCAGCTGAACCTGACGCCGCAGACCATCAGCGGGCAGATTTCCCTGCTCGAACAAACCTATAACGTGGAATTGTTTCGTCGCGTGGGCCGGCAGCTGGAGCTCACCGAAGCCGGGCGCCAGGCCCTGCCCTACGCCGAGCAGATGTTTCAGTTGGGCGGCGAGCTGGAGCTGATGCTGCGCGCGCAACCCAACGAGCAGCAGATCCTGTTCCGGGTTGGCGTCGCCGATGTGGTGCCAAAATCCATTGTCTATCGCCTGATCGCACCGACGATGGAGCTGAGCGAGCCGCTGCGCATCACCTGTCGCGAGGACAAACTCGAACGCCTGCTCGCGGATCTGGCCATTCAACGTCTGGATCTGGTGATTTCCGACAGCCCGATGCCCTCGCATCTGGACATCAAGGGCTACAGCCAGAAGCTCGGTGAATGCGGCATCAGTTTTTTCGCCACCGCCGAACTCGCCGCACAGTATGGCCAGGACTTCCCGCGCAGCCTGCACGGCGCGCCGCTGTTGATTCCCGGCGCCGAAACCGTGGTGCGCAGCCGCTTGCAGCGCTGGTTCGCCGAACAGCAGATCCAGCCGCAGATAGTCGGCGAGTTCGATGACAGTGCTTTGATGCAGGCCTTCGGCCAATCCGGCAGCGGGATCTTTATTGGGCCGAGCGTGATTGCCGAGGAAGTGAAGCGTCAGTACGGCGTCGAACTGATTGGCCAGACCGATGCGGTGAGCGAGTCGTTCTACGCCATTTCGGTGGAGCGCAAGGTCAAACACCCTGGCATCGTTGCGATTACCGAGGGTGCCCGACGCGAGCTGTTTACCGGATTATGAAGCGCAGGCTTCACGCGGCTTCAGTGTCATCAACACCATGGCGAGGAACACCGACAGCAGGATGAAACCGGCAGCGGCAAAGCCGAGAAAGCCCAGACCGGCACTGTCGATCACCCGACCGCCGACCATCGCGCCCAGACCGATGCCGAGATTGGCCCCGGCGATGTTCAGCGACGCGGCAAACGCAGGCGCTTGCGGCGCGGCTTTCATCAGGCGCACATGGCTGACCAGGAACAACGCGGCCTGGGTTACGCCCCAGATGCCCATCGCCACTGCCAGGCCGACGGGCGAATGAATGTTTGGCACCAGCGAGACCATGCCGGCAATCATGAACGCACAGAACAACACCGAGGCGCCGAGCGGATGCCGATCCACCGCACGCCCACCGAGCGAGTTGCCGATCAGCCCGACCGCACCAAAGGCCATCAGGCACCAACCGACCACGGTGCCGTTGAAACCGGCAAGACGCTCAAGAATGTCGGCGAGGTAGGTATAAGCGGTGAACATGCCGCTGAACACCAGGATCGACAGGACAATATGGCCGATCATCAACGGGCTGCGCAGGATCTTGAATTGCGAACGGAAGCTGACCTGATGCTGGTGCAGACTGGTCTTCGGCAGATAGACAAACAGCAGCAAGGCTTTGGCAAACGCGATCAGCGCCAGAATGCCAAACGCGCTGCGCCAGCCGAACGCGTCGGAAATCAACGTACCGACCGGAATGCCGAACACCGTGGCGCAGACAATACCGAAGCCGATCTTGGCAATCGCCCGACCGGCGAAATCCGGGCCGACGATGTCGACCGCCGTCTCGCTGGCCAAGGCCCAGAACACCGGCAAACCCAGCGCCGGAATCAAGCGCGCGATGGCCATCACCCAGATGTTCGGCGCCAGCGCCGCCACGGTGTTGGCCAGGCCGAACATGATCAGAATGCTGATAAACAGCTTGCGCCGTTCAAAACGGGCGAAATAGGCGGTCAGAAACGGGCCGAACAGCGCCACGGTAAAAGCGAACAAGGTCACCAGCAGCCCGGCTTGCGGGATGGTGACTTCAAGGTCTCGGGCAATCGCCGGCAACAGGCCGACAATGACGAATTCCGTGGTCAGCACCGTGAATCCGGCGGCGGACAACAGAAGAATAGGCAACAACATGCGCAACTCCAGCAAAACGACGACACCAGCGATGACCCGGAGGCCCGCTGGCAGAACTTGAAAATGAGGATGGCGAAGCTTACCAGACTGTGTCTGCGCTGAGTTGCCCAAAACTGCCGATCTGCCCGGTCGATCCGGTGGCAGATCGTCACAGGCCTGAAGGTTCGCGCCTACGCTGTGATAAAGTCCGCGCCCTGAAAATCGTACAGCTGTTCAACGTGCCGTTTGGCGGCGTTGATGTCACTTCGACAGGCGTTTCGTGACTGCCCACGACGCTTCGCACCCTATAAAAAACAGAGATGCCGTCATGACCGCTTCATCCCCTTCTCTTTTGCAACGCCTGAAAAACCTCAGTCTGGTCAGCCAGATTGTCATCGGCCTGATCGCCGGCATCGCCTTGGCTCTGTTCGCCCCGGAAGCGGCGAAGTCCACCGCGTTCATTGGCAAAGTGTTTGTCTCGGCGTTGAAAGCCGTGGCGCCGATTCTGGTGTTCGTGTTGGTGATGGCTTCGATCGCCAACCACAAGCATGGCCAGGAAACCCACATCCGGCCGATCCTGTTCCTCTACCTACTGGGCACTTTCGCCGCAGCGGTGGTGGCCGTGGTTGTCAGCATGAGCTTCCCGTCGAGCCTGGTACTGTCCACGGACAACGTTACGGTCACCGCGCCCGGCGGCATCACCGAGGTCCTGCAAAGCCTGTTGCTGAGTGTTGTCGACAACCCGGTCAGCGCGCTGATGAATGCCAACTTCATCGGCATTCTCGCCTGGGCGATCGGCATGGGCATCGCCATTCGCCATGCCGGCGATACCACCCGCGAAGTGCTCGATGATCTGTCCAACGGCGTGACCCTGATCGTGCGCGTAGTGATTCGCTTCGCGCCGCTGGGCATCTTTGGCCTGGTGGCGTCGACGCTGGCCACTTCCGGTTTCGGCGCGCTGCTCGGCTATGCGCACCTGCTGGCGGTGCTGCTCGGTTGCATGCTGTTCGTTGCGCTGGTGATGAACCCGCTGATCGTGTTCTGGAAGCTGCGCCGCAACCCGTACCCGCTGACCCTGATGTGCCTGCGCGAAAGCGGCATCACCGCGTTCTTCACCCGCAGCTCGGCGGCGAATATTCCGGTCAACCTGGAGTTGAGCAAACGCCTGGGCCTGCACGAAGACACCTACTCGGTATCGATCCCGTTGGGGGCAACCATCAACATGGCCGGCGCGGCGATCACCATCACCGTGCTGACCCTTGCGGCAGTACACACTTTGGGCATCGCCGTGGACATCCCGACCGCCATCCTGCTCAGCGTCGTCGCAGCAATCTGCGCCTGTGGCGCTTCGGGTGTGGCCGGTGGTTCGCTGCTGCTGATTCCGCTGGCGTGCAGCCTGTTCGGCATCCCGAGCGAGATCGCCATGCAAGTGGTAGCGGTGGGCTTCATTATTGGCGTGCTGCAGGATTCGGCGGAGACCGCGCTGAACTCGTCGACTGATGTGCTGTTTACCGCAGCGGCTTGCCTGGGCGAGGAAGAGAAGGCTAAGCGCACGGCATAATTTCTCGCGCAACGAAAAGCCCGCCTTGGTGTGAACCTTGGCGGGCTTTTTTGTGGCTGGAATCTACCCCCTCACCCCAACCCTCTCCCCCAAGGGGGCGAGGGGGAAAGGGAGCCGATCTGTGTCGTTTTCATACCTGAGTTCGGCTTGATAGCTCACGTCAGCGTATCTCGGGCAAACACCACGGTCAGTCCCCTCTCCCTCCGGGAGAGGGTTAGGGTGAGGGGCTTCTGCCGGCTTAGAACGCGCCCATGTAGTCGCGCTTGCCCACTTCAACGCCGTTATGACGCAGCAGCGCATAAGTGGTGGTGACGTGGAAGAAAAACTGCGGCAGGCCGTAAGTCAGCAGATACGATTGGCCACTGAAGCGCTTCTCTTTCGGCGTGCCCGGACGGGTCACGATTTCGATGCCTTCCTTGCCGTCGATCTGCTCTGGCTTGATCTCGCCGATGAAGGCCAGAACCTTGGCGATCAGCGCCTGCAGCTCGGCGAACGTGGTTTCAGTGTCGTCGTACTTCGGCAGTTCGACCTCGGCCAGACGCGCCGACACGCCTTTGGCGAAATCCACAGCGATCTGCACCTGACGCACCAGCGGGAACATATCCGGATACAGACGCGCTTGCAGGAAGGCGCTCTGGTCGATGTTTTTCGCGCTGGCGTGGGCTTCAGCCTTTTTCAGCACATCGCTCAGGGCGTTGAGCATTTGTTGAAAAACCGGGACGGATGCGGCGTACAGTGAAATGGTCATGGCAGTCTCATGTGATGGCTGGGTAATACGTGGTGGCGATTATAGCCATGCTTGATGAGCACACGGCTTGCCTTTTGTTTGGCAAGGATTAGGCTAGGCGGCTTCGACTGCAGAGGGAACGCGCGATGAGCAACGAACAAGAACCCACCTCCGAACAGCCTCGGCTCAATGCCACGGAAATCCGCATCCTCGGTGCGCTGATCGAAAAGCAGGCCACCAGCCCGGAAACCTATCCGCTGACCCTCAACGCGCTGGTGCTGGCCTGCAATCAGAAAACCAGCCGCGAACCAGTGATGAATCTCAATCAGGGTCAGGTTGGCCAGAGCCTGCGGGCGCTGGAAGGTCGCGGCTTCACCCGGCTGGTGATGGGCAGCCGCGCCGACCGCTGGGAGCACAAGGTCGACAAGGCGCTGGAACTGGTGCCAGCACAGGTCATTCTGACGGGTTTGATGTTTCTGCGCGGTCCGCAGACCGTCAATGAACTGCTGACCCGCAGCGGGCGCATGCATGAGTTCGAAGATAGCGAACAGGTCGTGCATCAGCTTGAACGCCTGATCGCTCGTGGGCTGGCGGTGTTGATTCCGCGTCAGGCCGGGCAGCGCGAGGATCGCTACACCCATGCGCTGGGCGACCCGGCGGATATCGAGGTGATATTGGCGGCGCGGCACAATCCCGGGGAGCGTTTGAGCGGTGGCGTTTCGCTGGAGCGTATCGAAGAACTCGAGGCCCGCATTGCAGCGCTGGAAGAACGCCTGGCCCGTCTCGAATAACCAACACAGGGCCATTGTGGGAGCGAGCCTGCTCGCGAAAGCGTAGTGTCAGTCACCTCTGATCTTGAATGACCCGCCGCCTTCGCGAGCAGGCTCGCTCCCACAGGGGACATCTGAAAATTTCAGATTTTATTCCCCATCCCAATAATCCACACCATCCGCCTGCCGCGCGACGGCAACAAATCCCGACGCATTACCCTCGGCATCCACCGCGAAGTTATCCATCACCGCGTACTTGTTCGAATCCGGATACTCGCAGATCTCCGGCTGCTGCTGAGTGCTCACCGCCAGGTAACGCAATTCACCGGCGCTGGTATTGATGATCTGATGGGCGTTCTCCGGCCCGCCCGGTGGACAGGCGATCACATCGCCGGCGCGGATCGGAAAACGCTCGCTTCCCAACCGCACCTCGCCCTCCCCGGCCACCACGTAGAACATTTCCTCATTGACCCGATGGCTGTGGAATGGGCTGCCGCGCATCCCCGGCGGCAGGGCATACAGGCGATAGCCGAGTTTCTGCGCACCCAGTTGCTGACCGATCCGCGCGAAACGCTGCTGATAACGCCCGGCGGTTTCGCCTTCGGGGGCGAGAGCTTCGGGCAGGGGTTCGAGTGCGACCTCGTTGAGGTTGAGGATGGGCGGATGCATGGGCGGCCTCGGTTGTGGTTTTTGTGGTGGGCACATCTGTGCGTGCTGGCGAGAATTATAGAGAGTGATCCAGAACCGCAGCGCGGCCTTCGCGAGCAGGCTCGCTCCCACATTCAATCGCATTCCAGCGCAACCTGTGGGAGCGAGCCTGCTCGCGAAGAGGCCCGTTCAGCCACTACAAAAATCACTCAGCTGCGTGCAAATTCCACCGCCGCCGCGAATTGCGCCTCATTCGGCCGAACCCCGGTGTACAGCACGAACTGCTCCAACGCCTGGATCGCAATCACTTCCAGCCCGGTGATCACCCGCTTGCCCTCGGCTCGCGCACGCACGATCAGCGGCGTTTCCGACGGGATCGCCACAACATCGAACACAGTCGTCGCCGCTTTGATCACCTCAGGCTCGAACGCCAGTTGCCCGGCCTCCGGCCCGCCGTCCATGCCCACCGGCGTGACGTTGATCAGCATCTGCGGGCGCTCGTTGCCAAGCTCGGCCTGCCAGCGATAACCCAGCGAATCCGCCAATGCGCGTCCGGCGCGCTCGTTGCGGGCGATGATCAGACCGTTCCTGTAACCGCCATCGCGCAAAGCACTGGCCACCGCTTTGGCCATGCCGCCGCTGCCACGCAGGGCGAAGGTCGAATCTTTCGGCACCGCGTGGCTTTCCAGCAACTGCGCGACGGCGATGTAGTCGGTGTTGTAGGCCTTGAGGTGGCCGCCGGTGTTGACGATGGTGTTGATCGACTGGATGGCCGCCGCCGAGGCATCCAGCTCATCGACCAGGGCAATGCAGGCTTCCTTGAACGGCATCGACACGCCGCAGCCACGAATGCCCAGCGCCCGGATGCCACCGACTGCGCCAGTCAGGTCCTGGCTGCTGAATGCCTTGTAATAGAAATTCAGGCCCAGTTGTTCATACAAATGGTTGTGAAAACGCAGACCGAAATTCCCCGGCCGCCCGGACAGGGACATGCACAATTGGGTGTCTTTGTTCGGGTTCATCTGCATGAAACTTCTCCTTCATATGCACTTTCGGATGGGCGGGATTGGCCAGCCCACCGGGTTCTGAATCATCATTGCGGCTTGTTCAAGGCGCCGCGCTGGCTTGTAAAAAAGTCGCTACAGACCTTACACAAAATTTACCCAGCGGCTGTGCTGAATTTCGCAATTTTGCTGTCTTAGCTGTATCCCCGCGACAACTGTGGGCCTGGTTCAGGCCCAGTCGCCGGGTCGAAGAACCGAGGACTTATCATGATTCGTAAACTTCCCATCATGGCTTTGTTGATTGGCGCACTTGCCGTCACTGGCCAGGCTGAAGCGGGTGGTGGCCATGGCTGGCAGGGCCCTGCAGTGTTTGGCGCGATCGTCGGCTCGGCCATCATCGGCTCGGCACTGATCAACCAGGATCGGCCGGTGTATGTGCAGCAACAACCGGTTTATGTTCAGCCGCAACCGGTCTATGTGCAGCAACCGCCGCCACCGGTCTATTACCAGCCGGCGCCGGTGTATGTGCAGCAACCGGTTTACGTGCAGCCGGCCCCTGTTTATTACGGCCCGCCTCGCGGTTATTACGGACGACCCCATGGCTACTATGGCGGCCCGCATGGCTACTACGGCGGTCCACGCTGGTAAGCGCAATACTGAGCCCCGCTTTTTCAAGCGGGGCTTTTTTATGACCGCTGGTCGGCGAAGGTCCGAAAAAATCTCGCCGAGGTCGCTGTGAGGACAGTCCGAGCAGCTAAAGTCGGCATGATGGAATCGACCACTGGCAGTTTTTTCATCAAACGGTCACCACTTTGTCATGACGGAACCGCAATCTGAATCCGTCCGTAAACAACAGATCGATAACAACAAGGACGACTGTATGCCCACACAAAACCCGCACCGCATCGTCGGTTTGTGCACTTCGAGCAAGGTCTACAGCGCGCTCACCGAGCTCAAGCATCTGGAAGGCCATCGCTGTGCCAAGCTGCTGTCCCTGCTCGCCGAAAACCTCGTGCACAAGGGCCTGCTCAATGAGCGCGAAGTCATGCACATGCTCGATCAAGTGGTCGAATGACGCCAGACCTCACTGGCATCAATGACCACTATCGAAAGCGTTGATTGTCCGCAGCGCCGGCAAATCCCTAAGGTAGCCCCATCAGTTTGATGGAGGTTTCCCCATGGCTCAGGTTCAAATCATGTCGGTGATCGGCAGCGCAGTTCCCGCTTCGTTGCGCGCGTCGGGCTTGCTCGCCTGCTGGTATCTGGTGCGCGATGGCGAGCCGATCAGCGGCCCGCTCACTTCGTTGCCAGCGGCGCAGGCCCTGTCGCAACAGGTCACCAGCACCGCGCTGCATGCCTAAGGCAGTTGCACCTTGGGCTTGGTCTCGACGAACAGCGCCCAGCTCGACAGGAACAATGCGGCAATCAGCGGCCCGATCACGAAGCCGTTGAGGCCGAATACCGCGAGGCCACCAAGGGTCGAAACCAGAATCAGGTAGTCGGGCATTTTCGTGTCCTTGCCCACCAGAATCGGGCGCAGCACGTTGTCGACCAGGCCGATCACGAACACGCCGAACAAGCCCAGCACCACGCCCTGCCAGATCATGCCGCTGAGCAGGAAGTACACCGCCACTGGCGCCCAGACAATCCCCGCGCCCACCGCTGGCAACAGCGACAAAAATGCCATCAGCACCGCCCAGAGCAACGCGCTGGGAATGTCGAGAAACCAGAAAATCGCCCCGCCCAGCGCACCTTGGGTCACCGCGACGAGCACGTTGCCCTTGACCGTCGCGCGCACCACGCGATTGAACTTCAGTTGCAGGCGACGCTTGTGGTTTTCTTCCAGCGGCACGGCCGTACGCATCTTGCGCGCCAGCTCGGGGCCGTCACGCAGAAAGAAAAACAGCAGATAGAGCATGATGAAAAAGCTCACCACGAATTCAAACGTGCCCTGGCCGAAGCTGAACGCCTGAGTCGCCAGCACCTGGCTGCCCTGCATCGCCGCTTTGACGATCTTCTCGCGCAAGCTGTCGAGTTCGCCCACACCGAAACGATCGAGCAGGTTCTGGAAATACGGTGGCAGGCTGTGTTTGAACTGCGCCAGATACGCGGCGATATCCAGCTCACCGCTTTCGATGTTCTTGTAGACGGTCGCACCTTCCTGCACCAGCAGAATGCTGACGATGATCACTGGCAGAATCGCGATCACCAGGCACAGGCTCAAGGTGCACAGCGAGGTGACGTTGCGTGGCCAGCCGAATTGCAGCTGCACCCTGCGCTGCACCGGCGCAAACAGAATGCCGAGGATGACAGCCCAGAACACCGCGCCGTAGAACGGCAGCAGAATCCAGATGAAGGCCACCGTGACCAGTACCAGCAGCACCGTCAGGGATTTGAATTGCAGACTCTTTTCGTTCATATCCGGTCCATGTCAGTCAGGCGTCACACACGCCCGCCCCACTTAGTCAGCCGCCGCGCGCGCGAGTGCCATGTTTATTCATGGAGCATAGATGCAGATCAATAAACCCTCGCGGCAGCTGCCCTTCTAGTTGGCACCAGATGGATTTGCGCTTTGGGTGCGTGATGCGGGATTTGGTGCGTACCTGAAAAGCCCCTCACCCTAGCCCACTCCCGGAGGGAGAGGTGACTGACCGAGGTGTCTGGCGCCATATATCAACCTGAATATCGAGTCGATTATGGATTCACTTAAGCGCTTTCAGGTCGGCGTAACTCACAAATATCCCACGGTCGGCCCCCTCTCCCTCCGGGAGAGGGCTGGGGTGAGGGGCGCTTTTCCAGTAGGCAAACTCCTCCCGCAACATCCCCACAAACGCCTCCCGCGCCGGATGGACCCCGGCGTTTTCATGCCAGTAAAACAGATTCTCGATCGCTGTCAGTTCGGCAAATTCATGAACCACGCATCCCGCGCCTGTGGCGTATCGCTCGAACACGCCCTTGGGCACCAACGCCACCCCGGCGCCGGCACTGACGCAGCCGACGATCGCGCCGTAACTGGTCAGGCTGACAATCGGCAGCGCCTGCCCCTGGCGCAGCAACCAATGCTCGAGCGCTGCCCCGGTAAGGGCAACCCTGCGGCCACATGAACTCTGTTTTGTCTTGCAGGTCTTCGATGTCACGCACCGGCACAGCCAGCGCCCTGATCAAGCCAACCAGCAAATCAGCGCATATCATCCGATAACGGCGTCGGCTCATCCGCTGGTGGCACGTCCTCGTCATCTGGCGGATCCTCCCAGTCATCCGGCCGGTCGCCATCGCTCAATGGGTCGCGCCCCGGGTGCATGCCCGGCGGTGCGTCGTGGTCGCTCAGTGTCGGCTCGTCGCTGCCGGACACGGGGCGGGTCTGGTCGGTGGGCGCCATGCCACCGGGAACAAGTGCGTCATCAGCCATGCTGCACCTCACAGTACTGGCCCGGATTATCCGGGGCGTATTGTTTGGAAGCGCGGCCATCGACGGCGTGCGATGGATCAGACCAGCGGCATTAGCCTTGGGCGATAAAGCGATCGCGACTGTTGGTCAGGTGCAGCCACATGGCGGCGCGGGCGGCATCGGCGTCCTGACGCTTGATCGCATTCAGAATCGCCTCGTGTTCCAGATTGGCCAAGTGCCCGAGTTTGCTCAGATCCGCCGCGCCGCGCTCGGCGGCATTCAGCCGGTTGCGCGGGATCATCGCGCTGCCCAGGTGCTGCATGATCTCGCTGAAGCAGGCGTTGCCGGTGGCCTCGGCAATCAACAGATGAAAACGCCGATCGGCCTCCACGCAACTGTCGTTATTGGCCAACAGCCGCTGATAGTCATCCAGCGCCTGGCGCATCTGCTGCAACTGCTGCTCACTGCGTCGCTGCGCCGCCAGCGCCGCCGCTTGCGTCTCCAGGCCCATGCGCAACTCGAGAATGCTGCGCACGCCGAGCGCCGTGTCGACATTCAGGCGCAGGCCCTGCTCCGCTGCGCGTTCGATCACGAAAGTACCGATGCCATGGCGCGTCTCGACCAGCCCCGAGGCCTGCAACTTGGAGATTGCCTCGCGCACCACCGTGCGGCTGACCCCGTGTTCCTGGACGATGGAATTCTCGGACGGCAGTTTGTCACCGGGCGACAGTTGTCCGAGCAGGATGCTCTGGGTGAGCTTTTCCACCAGGTCATGAGCGAGGTTGTGCGTGCGTTTGCGCGCGGGCGCGTCGAGGTCTTCTTGCATGGTTGGTTCCGGTGATCGGGGCTTGCCGATCGTAGCACTGCGGGGTGGCGGTCGAGATTGATTTTAGCGGGCGGCAACCCGCCAACTTGTATGACAACACTCAAATACTTCAGATCTCTTTGGCAGCCTGCCTACGCCCATCACCCAAAGCCATTCAAAGAGGTGCTTTGGACAAATGGCGGACCAACCAACAAATACAGGGAAAAATCCAGTTTCCGGATAAGAATTCGCACAATCAGAAGAATTTAATCGCCACCGCCCACTTGTAGGACAAAAAAACACAGTTGTATGATGTCTATCAACAACGCACCACCAGCCCTACCCGCATAAAAATAATCAGTGGGAGAAAAAACAAGTGAAAACCTCCGTCTCGGGGATGCAGGAAAGCGTCGATCCAACGCTCGCCTCAGCCATCTCGAAAGTCAAACGCCACGTCCTGCCGCTCTTCGTGATCATGTTCATCGTCAATTACATTGATCGGGTGAACATCGGTTTCGTCCGCACCCACATGGAAACCGATCTGGGCATTGGTGCTGCCGCCTACGGCTTCGGCGCCGGTCTGTTCTTCATCGGTTACGCGCTGTTCGAAGTCCCTTCCAACATGCTTCTGCAGAAAGTCGGCGCGCGCATCTGGCTGACCCGCATCATGTTCACCTGGGGCATCGTCGCGGCCTGCATGGCCTTCATCCAGAACGAAACCCACTTCTATATCCTGCGTTTCCTGCTCGGTGTCGCCGAGGCCGGGTTCTTTCCCGGAGTGATCTATTACTTCACCCGTTGGCTGCCCGGCGTCGAGCGCGGCAAGGCGATCGCGATCTTCCTCAGCGGCTCGGCCGTGGCCTCGCTGATCTCAGGTCCCTTGTCCGGTTTGCTGTTGCAGATCAACGGGCTGGGCATGCACGGCTGGCAATGGATGTACTTCATCGAAGGGATGTTCTCGGTGTGCCTTTGCGTCTTCGTCTGGTTCTGGCTGGATGCCAAACCCCACGACGCGAAATGGCTGACCCGCGCCGAACAGGACGCACTGGTCACCGCCATCGACGACGAGCAAAAGGCCCGCGAAGCCGCGACGCCGATCCGACCGTCGCTGGGCAAACTGCTCAAGGACCGGCAGATCATTCTGTTCTGCCTGATCTACTTCTTCATTCAGTTGACCATTTATGCGGCGACCTTCTGGCTGCCAAGCATCATCAAGAAAATGGGCGAACTCAGCGACGTGCAGGTCGGCCTGTTCAACTCGATTCCGTGGTTGCTGTCGATCGTCGGCATGTACGCCTTCGCCTCGCTGTCGGCGAAGTGGAAACACCAGCAAGCGTGGGTGGCTACGGCGCTGCTGATCGCCGCAGCGGGGATGTTCATGTCCACCACTGGCGGGCCGATCTTCGCCTTCGTCGCGATCTGCTTTGCGGCGCTGGGTTTCAAATCCGCCTCGTCGCTGTTCTGGCCGATTCCCCAGGCTTATCTGGACGCACGCATCGCGGCGGCGGTCATCGCGCTGATCAACTCGGTGGGCAACCTCGGTGGCTTCGTCGCGCCGACCACCTTCGGTCTGCTGGAACAACACACCGGTTCGATTCAGGGCGGCCTCTATGGTCTGGCCGCGACCTCGATCATCGCCGCAATCATCGTCTTCGCTGCGCGGACTACGCCGAAACACGCCGCTGAAAAAGCCGTGGCCGACGCCGCGCCGAAACACGCCTGACTTCGTCTCGACAAGGAAAACAACAATGACTGTTCACGACACCGCCAAAGCTCCGCTCATCACCGAGATGCAGGTCATTCCGGTGGCCGGCCACGACGGCATGCTGCTCAACCTGAGCGGCGCCCACGGGCCGTTTTTCACCCGCAACATCGTCATCCTCAAGGACAACGCCGGCCATACCGGCGTCGGCGAAGTGCCCGGTGGCGAGCGCATTCGCCAGACCCTGGAAGACGCGCGCAATCTGGTGGTCGGCAGCCCGATCGGCACCTACCAGAAAATTCTCAACCAGGTGCGCCAGACCTTCGCCGACCGCGATGCCGGCGGCCGTGGCTTGCAGACGTTCGACCTACGCATCACCATTCACGCGGTCACTGGCCTGGAAGCCGCCCTCCTCGACCTGCTTGGCCAACATCTCGACGTGCCGGTTGCGGCGCTGCTTGGCGAAGGTCAGCAGCGCGACGAAGTGAAGATGCTCGGTTATCTGTTCTATGTCGGCGATCGGCACGCAACCGATCTGGCCTATCGCAGCGAACCGGACGCCGATAACGACTGGTTCCGCGTGCGTCACGAGAAAGCCATGACCGCCGAAGCGGTGGTGCGCCTGGCCGAGGCTGCACACGCCAAGTACGGTTTCCAGGATTTCAAACTCAAGGGCGGCGTACTCAGTGGCGATGCCGAAATCGAGGCGGTGACGGCACTGGCCGAGCGCTTCCCCGACGCACGGATTACCCTCGATCCGAACGGCGCCTGGTCGCTGAAAGAGGCGATTCGTTTGTGCCGCGATCAGCATCATGTGCTCGCCTACGCCGAAGATCCTTGCGGCGCGGAAAACGGTTATTCCGGTCGCGAAGTCATGGCTGAATTCCGCCGCGCCACCGGGCTGAAAACCGCGACCAACATGATCGCCACCGACTGGCGCGAAATGGGTCACGCGATTCAATTGCAATCAGTGGATATCCCACTGGCCGACCCGCACTTCTGGACCATGCAGGGTTCGGTGCGCGTCGCGCAGATGTGCCACGAATGGGGCCTGACCTGGGGCTCGCATTCCAACAACCACTTTGATATTTCCCTGGCGATGTTCACCCACGTCGCCGCTGCGGCACCGGGCGACATCACCGCCATCGACACCCACTGGATTTGGCAGGACGGCCAGCGCCTGACCAAGGCACCGCTGCAGATTGTCGACGGTTGCGTGCAAGTGCCGCAGAAACCGGGGCTGGGCGTGGAACTGGACATGGATCAAGTGGCCAAGGCCCACGAACTGTACAAAGGCATGGGCCTCGGAGCGCGCGATGACAGCGTGGCGATGCAGTTTCTGATTCCGGGGTGGAAGTTCGATAACAAACGGCCGTGTCTGGTGCGGTGATCTAGAAGGCGCCGCCGATTTCAATTGTGGGGGTAGGAGCTGCCGAAGGCTGCGATCTTTTGATTCTGTTTTGAAGATCAAAAGATCGCAGCCTTCGGCAGCTCCTACAAATCGGTTTTCAGCTTGAGATTTGCAGCAACCAGGTTTTGAACGCCTTCATCGCCACCGTCTCAGCTCGCGATTGCAACCGCGTCAGCCAGTAACTGCCGGTGGTGATCTCGATCGCGAACGGCTGGCAAATCGCATCTGCCGCCAGTTGCCGGGCGAACATCAGCGGTGGCGCCAATGCCACCCCGCCGCCCTGCAATGCCGCTTCCATCATCGCCAGCGACGAATCGAACACGATGCTTTGCGGTGGTGCGGCCTGCGTCGCCAGACCCGCCGCGTGAAACCACTCCGGCCATTCATCGGTACGATAGGAACGCAACAAGGTCTGCTGCAACAAGTCAGCGGGCGCATGCAATTGCCGAGCGATTTCCGGCACACACAACACCGACAGCGGCGCGTCGAGCAAGCGTGTCGCCTCGATGCCATGCCAGGCGCCAGCACCGAAACGAATCGCATAATCCAACCCTTCCGCCGCCACATCCACCCGGTTGTTATTGGTCGACAGGCGTAAATCTATCAGCGGATATTTCGCCCGAAAGTCCGCCAGCCTCGGCAACAACCAACCTATGGCAAACGTGCCCACCGCACCGACTGTCAACATGTCCCGGTACTGTCCAGCGGCCAGACGTTCAAGCATCTGCGCAATATGATCGAACGAGGTGCTGAGCACCGGCAGCAAGGTCTCGCCTTCACTGGTCAGCATCAGCCCACGGGGCAGGCGTTTGAACAAGGTCAGGTTGAGTTGCGCTTCCAGGCTTTTGACCTGATGGCTCACCGCCGCTTGCGTCACGCATAGCTCGACGGCAGCGCGGGTGAAGCTCAGGTGCCGTGCCGAGGCTTCAAAAGCGCGCAGAGCGTTGAGCGGCAGTTGCGGTCGAATCATGCGCTGTCCCAAATTTTTCTAATGGCTAGTGCGAGTTTTCATCGTTTGTCGAGCGTCGGCGAAGTGCCTAAATTAGCCCGCGCTGATCAGCCGCCCGATGAAAAATCACCCGCAGTGTAGCGGGATACAACAGTCGACACTCATGGAGAGTGATTCAATCATGTGTTCCTTTAAACCCAGCAAGGTCTTTTCCTACAGCGCTTTCGCACTATTCTTCAGCAGCATTGCCTGCCATGCCGCGACGCCGCCCAATGCGCAATTGCAGGCACTGGTCACCCAAGCCGTGACACCGGTGATGCAGCAGAACAACATCCCGGGGCTGACCGTGGCGATCACGGTAAACGGTCAAGCGCATTACTTTAACTACGGAGTCGCCGCCAGGGACACCGGGCAAAAAGTCAGCGAAAACACTCTCTTCGAAGTCGGCTCGGTGAGCAAAACCTTCACCGCCACCCTCGCCGGTTACGCCCAGGCCACAGGCAAACTCGACCTGTCGAGCAAGGCCAGCCAGCTCTGGCCTGAGCTCAAGGGCAGCGCCTTTGACAATGTCAGCGTGCTGCAACTGGGCACCTACAGCGCCGGCGGACTGCCGCTGCAATTCCCCGCTGAGGCGGATTCTTCCGACAAGATGCTCGGCTATTACCAACAGTGGAAACCGCAGTTTCCCGCCGGCAGCCATCGCCTGTATTCCAACCCTAGCCTGGGCCTGTTCGGCTACCTGACAGCGAAAAGCCTCGGCCAGCCCTTCGACCAGGCAATGACCCAAACTCTGCTGCCAAAACTCGGGTTGCAGCACACCTTCCTCAGCGTGCCGCCAGCACAATCGAAGTTGTATGCCCAAGGCTACGACAGCGCCGACCAACCGGTGCGCGTCAGCCCCGGCGCACTCGACGCCGAGGCCTACGGCATCAAGACCAGCGCCGCCGACCTGCTGCGCTACGTCGAGGCACAGCTGAAACCGGCCAGCCTCGCGCCCGATCTGCACCAAGCCATCGCCAACACCCACATCGGTTATTACCGCGTCGGCGACATGACCCAAGCCCTCGGCTGGGAGCGCTACGCCTACCCGATCAGCCTGGAAAAACTGCAAAATGGCAACTCGACGCCCATGGCCATGGAGCCGCACAAAGTCGAGTGGCTGACCCCGCCCCAAGCTGAACCGGCCAATGTACTGTTCAATAAAACCGGTTCCACACGAGGCTTTGGCGCGTATGTGGCGTTCGTGCCGTCGCGGGATATGGGCATCGTGATTCTGGCCAACAAGAACTACCCGAATGCCGAACGGGTGAAGATTGCGCATACGGTTTTCGCGGCGTTGGCGGATTAAGAGCAAAAGATCGCAGCCTGCGACAGCTCCTACAGGATCGGGTTTTCGCTCGGTGAATGGAGCTGCCGCAGGCTGCGATCTTTTCGTTTCAGCGCTTAAGGCTGCGCCTGCAAGCGCCAGCCGATGACATCCATCAGGTCGCAACTGTCACGCAGCACCGTCGCCGTGACCCGGGCCAGATCTGCAGCAACAAGGCGTCGTGCCCCTTGCCATCGCCCAGCGTCAGGGTTTCCATCAGTTGCGTTACACAGCGCAAGCGATAGGCCGCAGTGCCGTGCAGAACATCCAGTGGAGCTTCGCTGTCGATCAGCAGACAAGGGATCTTGCGGTCGATCCCGGTAATCGGTATGTAGCGCGCCATGGCAGAACCTCCCTGTTCAATGTTGTGTCGCCGTTGCTGGCGGATCGAGATTGTCCAGCGCGCGGTTGACCAGCAGCTCGCCGACTACCGCCAATTGCTGGATCGACAATGTCAGGCTGCGCCGCGCACCGCTCAATTCGCACGCCAGCTCAGTGGTCAGCACATTCAGTGAAGCCAGGGTCTCGCAGGCGTGGCTCAAGAGTGTTGTTGTGTCGATATCGGGGAGAATGGTGAAGACATGGCTGATGGGATCGGGGTTGCCGGGATGGCGCAGGCGCGGGTTACTGGAATCGAAGGAGCTTGAATCCATGGGGGATTCGGGGGGATTTGGAGTGTGTTTTTTCATTAATAAATCCTCGGGACATTTAAAGAAAAAACTGCCGAACTCACTTCCACGAGAGGGTGGCAGCTTTGCGCAGGTGTGGAAGTCCGGGGAAGCCCGAGGAACCCGGTGCACTCGAGAGTGCTCCTGCGCATAGCTGCCATAAGCAAACAATGTTGGCATAAAAACCACCAACATGTGTTTACAGGCGCAATGCGCGCTCGGGAATCACCGGACTTCCACATCCGACCACTGTTTTTTTCAGCGGCCAAAAGAGGTTATCCCCCTGCGCCACAACGCACCAGTTCACGACTGCCGCCGCGTCTTGCAGGAAAAATCCACCGGCTTTGAAGGCTGTTGGTGTCAGACATTTCGGCAGCCACATGCTGCAATGAGTTTTGATTAGCGGATAAATTCGTTGTATCTACACTCCACATTTTCCTGCAATCCGAGTACCGCTCAAAAGGCGCATCCATGGAAATCCAAAGCTTCAAACTCTCGAACGTCGGACATTTTGGCGATCTGGATATCGAGTTTGCACCGACCCGGACACATTCATCGAATATCACGGTACTGGTGGGCAACAACGGCACGGGCAAAACCACTGTGCTGAAATCCGTTAACACCTGCCTGACCTGGTTGATCGCGCGAATCCGTTCCGTTAAAGGCAAGGGCAGACAGCTTGCCGACGAAGAAATCAGGAACGACGCCCCGGCAGCCGTCGTTTCGATTGGCCTCGCGGACCGTTCTCACCCACGGGCTGCTGTCTGCAATGCCGATGACGAAAGCCATCTGTTCGTATGGGGCAGCGCTCGCACTCGAGGAGAACCTGCGGTCTCTGACCGTGGCTTTCTGAGAGACGTCAGAGAGCTTGCCGATCACTACCGTACGCGACTCACAGCCGATGCCAGCGCCTCACTCCCGCTGATCGCCTACTACCCAGCCGAACGGTGTGTGAACGATATCTCGCTGAAACCCAGCGGCAGACAGGCCTTCGATCAGCTCGATGCCTACGACAGCAGTTTTAGCGATGGCGCCGATTTTCGCGGCTTTTTCGCATGGTTTCGTGAGCGCGAGGACAGCGAAAACGAGGATGGGTTATCTGCTTCGGCACTGACAGCAATCTCGGAAAGATTCGGTACCGACAGCGACGTCTGGAAAGAACTTGCCACAATAAAGGCCTCGGCGCGCGACAGCCAGTTGACTGCTGTTCGCTCGGCTATCGCGGCATTCATGCCGGAGTTTACGAATCTGCGCGTGCAGCGCCGAGCGCGCCTGTTTATGGCCATCGACCGGCAGGGCATATCGCTGGATGTGAGCCGACTCTCTCAAGGCGAAAAATCAATGATCGCGCTGGCTGGCGATATCGCCAGACGTCTGGCACTGCTTAATCCATCACTGGCTGATCCGTTGCAAGGCTACGGCATCGTGCTGATCGACGATGTCGACTTGCACCTCGATCAACGCAGGCAACTCGGTCTGATCGAGCAATTGAGCGCAACCTTTCCCAACTGCCAATTCGTATTGACCACCCGCTCGCCTATGATCATTGAGCGTGCAAAAGGTGCATTGGTGTACATGCTTGATGACCAGTGATATGCCGACCTGCACATTTTTTTGCAACCAGCGCCGGTCAAACTGTAGGAGCGAGCCTGCTCGCGATCGCGGTTTGTCAGGCTACATATTCGCAGGCTGATTCGCCGCCATCGCGAGCAGGCTCACTCCTACAAGGGACTTGTGACTGCCTCGGGTTTGTGTTCTGACAAAAAAAATGTGGGAGCTGGTTTGCCAGCTCCCACAGGGATTCAGCTTCAATTAGTCAACGCGCATTCAATCATCCGGCATCTGCGGCGGCTTGCTCGGTTTCGCCGGTTTGCTCGGCTTGGCACCCTTCGCGCCTTTGGCCGGTTCCGGCTCGGTGGCGGCGGGTGTTTGCGCAGCGGCGGCGGCAGCGGCGGCTTCTTTTTCGGCCATGGGCATGGCGTCGATGGTTTCGAAGATTTTTGCCAGGCTCAGTGCCTTGGCTTCGTCACCCGAGGCGGAAAGCTTGGTTTCGCCGTCCTTGCCCACCAGGAACACTTTTGGATAGGCCCCGGCACCCAGCTTCAGCGAGCGCAGCAGGGCCATGGTGTCCTGCTGGCCCATGTCCTTGCCGTCGAGTTGGCCGGACATGTTGAGGATGGTGTAGACCTTGATGTTGCGGTCGGTGACGCCCTTTTTGTTGGCCGGGTCTTCCATTGCCTTTTTCAGGCTCAGCCACACCGGGTCGACGGTGCTTTGCGCAATCACGATCAGCGGGCGGGCACGGCCCATGTCCCCGGCCAGGGGGGAATCGCTGTCGGCGGCGAACAAGGGGCCGGCGATTGCCAGCAAGAGGGTCAGGGTCAGGGACCTGATGAGCATGCGCATCTCCTTTTGATATCCACGCACTACTGATTGCGCATCGTGGCGATTGTTCCGGCGGCATCTGGCAAAAAGGCATTGCCCTGTCAGAAGCTTAGGTCAGGGAGAACTTTGCGCAACATGGCGCGAGCGATCATCGGCACAGCCCTGCGGCCGCTGCATTGAAAGTGTTTCTCCAGGCTGAATCAGAACGCCAACTTGTAACCGATCAACACCAGCATCGTCGCCAGGCACGGGCGCAGGACTTCGTCGGAGATGCGTCCGGTCAGGTGGCTGCCGAGCCAGATGCCTGGCAGTGAGCCGACCAGCAAGAAACCCAGCACAGCCCAATCCATGTTGCCCATGCTCGCGTGACCGAGGCCGGCGACGAGGGTCAGCGGTACGGCGTGGGCGATTTCGGTGCCGACCAGGCGGCGGGTCGGCAGCAACGGGTAGAGGATGAAGAGCGCGACGGTGCCCAGTGCGCCGGCGCCGATCGAGGTCAGGGCGACCATGGTGCCGAGGACCAGACCGGTGATTACCGTCATGAGATTCAGGCGCGAACCGCTCGGGTTGTAGTTGCCGCCGGCGCGTTTGTGGGCGAATTCGAGCAAGCGTTTCTTGAAGAAGATCGCCAGCGCCGTGGCGAAGAGGACGAAGCCGAGCGCCTGCTTGATGATGGCGTTCATCGCGTCCGGCGCGGTGTGCAGGGTGCTGAGGAACCACAGGGTCATGGCTACGGCGGGCACGCTGCCGAGGGTCAGCCAGCCGGTGATGGACCAATCGATGTTGTTGTTTTTCCTGTGAACGAGGACGCCGCTGAATTTGGTGATCGCGGCATACAACAAGTCGGTGCCCACCGCGGTTGCCGGGTTGATACCGAACCACAGCAGAATCGGCGTCATCAACGAACCGCCGCCGACACCGGTCATGCCGACGATAAACCCCACCACCAGCCCGGCAATCACCAGGCCGAAATTTGCCAATTCCATTCAAACGTCCAGAAAACGACAGGAAAAATCTGGCCCGCAGCATAGCGATTTTTCATATAACCACATATATCGATGCGCTCTATCGTTATGCCATATCGAACTCATCATGTCTGGGAGTCAATGCGCGCGCCGCCCCGGTCTGAAGCTGTGAGTGCGGTTGATCCACACCGTGGCCAGTGCGATCAGCGACAGAATCAGCAGTGCCCACGGAAATGACAACGCCCCGGCGCGATCCAGCAGCAAGCCACCAAACAATCCGCCGCCGGCGATCGCCACGTTCCAGGAAGTCGTAAGCATCGCCTGCACCACGTCGACATGCTCACCGGCCGAGTCTGCCGCCGAGGTCAGCAGCAAGGTTGCCGAGCCGCCAAAGGACAATCCCCAGACCGCCATGCAGGCATAAATGACCGCCGGCGACGGTGCCGCCAGCGCCAGCACCAGCGCCGTCGAGGCGAACACTGCGAGGCTGATCAGCGTCAGCCAGCGCAACCAGCGGTCTACCAGCAGGCCGATGATCCAGATCCCGACCAGCGAACACAGACCGAACACCAGCAGCACCACATCCACGCGATCGGCCAGCCCGGCCTGCATCAGAAACGGCGCGATGTAGGTGTAAAGAATGTTGTGCCCGAGCATCCACGTCAGCACCACGAACAGCACCGGACGCACCCCCGGCAGGCGCAAGGACTCAAGCAGCGGCAAACGCTCGCTTTCGATCTGCCCCGGTCGATCCGGCACCGCTACGACAATCCACGCGGCCAGGACCAGCGCCAGCGCCGACATGATGCCGAACGAGGCACGCCAGCCGATCAGATTGCCCAGCCACGTTCCCGCTGGCGTACCCAACGACAACGCCACCGGTGTGCCAAGCATGGCAATCGCCAGCGCCCGGCCCTGCTGATGCACCGGGACGATGCCGCGCGCGTAGCCGGCCATGATCCCCCACGACAGCCCCGCGGCCATGCCAGCGAGAAAGCGCGAGGCCAGGGTCAGGCCGTAATGGCTGGAGAAGGTGGTGATGGTGTTGAACAGCAGAAAGCCGCCCACTGTCATCAACAGGACCCGCCGTCGCGGCCAGCGCCGGGTGGCGACGGTCAGCGGTATCGCCGCAACGATTGAGCCCAGCGCGTACAGGGTGACCAGTTGCCCGGCGAGCACTTCGCTGACGTTAAGGCCAGCGCCGATTTGCGGCAGCAGGCCGGCCGGGAGGGTTTCGGTGAGGATGGCGATGAAACCGGTCATGGCGAAGGCCAGCAGCGCGGCGTACGGTAGTTTGTCGGTTTGAGCGCCGGGAACGACGCGGCTGAAATCGGCGCTTGCGGGGTCGGTCATGGCGGGGGCGGCTCCTTTTGGATCAATTTGAGCGCTTGATTGTATACAAAGAACGAGGTGCGCATGAGATCCATGTGGGAGCGAGCCTGCTCGCGAAAGCAGCTTCAGATAATGAAGTGTTGACTGACCCAGCGCATTCGCGAGCAGTCTCGCTCCCACAGTAGTTCTCTGCACACCCGCAAAACGGCGGTTGGGCTCACGCCCCCCCATGGTCAGCCGCGTCTCACTGCACCGGCAGGAAATTCAGGAACAACAGACTCTGCGCGTAATTCAAACCGATCCTGCGATAACGCTCATCAAGCATCTGCGTGAGCAGATCGAGGCGCGCGACGATTTTGCTGAATTCGGTGGCGAAGCTGAGGTTGCTGCCCTCCTCCGAGATCTCGTTGGAGAACAGCAATGGCTGGCCTTCCTTGTTCTGCCGTTGCGACAAAATCCACATGGCTTTTTCGATGTTGCGCGCGGCGTTGTGCACGAACGTCGGATTGATCGCGTCGGTCATGTAGAACTCGGTGCGATTGCCGTGGGCGGTAACCAGCATGCTGCCGATCGCATAGATGAACGCGCCGACGCGGTCGCCGAGGAATTCCGGGCTCATCGCATAGCTCAGCGCCGCCAGGTCCTTGCGCCCGCCCAGCACCGGCAGCGGCTGCTGTTGCTCGACGGCGAGGCGCACTTGCTTCACCGCCGCATTGACAGTGAGGAAGCCGGATTTGCGCAGTTCTTCCGGGTTGCGCAGGTAGAGCTTGCCCATCAGCCGGTAGAGGCTATCGAGGTTGCCGCGCATCGCCAGGGTAGCCATGCGGTCGACGCTGGTCTGCAGAAATTCCTGCGGTTGCCCTTCACGCATCTGATTGAAGAAACCGTTGCCGTTCTGGTGGCTGCAGCCGCTGAGCAACAGCGAAAACAGGCAGGCCAGCAGCAGGCACGGGCGGCGGTAAGCGGCGGTGATCACGGCAAAAACACTCGGCATGAAGTCTCGGACAGGCACATTGCTGTGCGGCGGGAGTCACCGCATCCTGGCCATGCATAGAGCCGCCGATTGCGAAAAAGTGCAGTGCCTGGGCGTTTAGCCGACCTTCGGCGCTTTGCGCCCCATCAATTAGTCGGACTTTATATTTGCCAATACGCGTAAATCCGCTATAAATCTCCTCTCCTCACTTAAATAGCATGACTAGTGATATGTAGGAGCTGCCGAAGGCTGCGATCTTTTGATCTTGCTTCTAAAAATCAAGATCAAGATCAAAAGATCTCAGGCTTCGGCAGCTCCTACGGTCTGTACCAAAACAACAACAAAAAGGAAGGTCAACCATGCTTCAATCCCGTCACCTGCTCTCCGGCCTCGGACTGTCCCTGATGATCGCTACCCTTTCCGCCAACGCGGCGGGCCTGACCGCCGAACACAAAGCTTTCGGCAAAACCAATGACGGCACGCCCGTCGAACAGTACATCCTGCGCAACAGCCACGGCATGCAGGCCACCGTCATCACTTACGGCGCGACCCTGCAAGCGCTGAAAGTTGCCGACAAGCACGGCAAGTTCGACGACGTGGTACTGGGTTTCGATGATGTGCAGGGCTACCAGAAAGGCACCGCGTACTTCGGCGCGACCATCGGCCGCTTCGGCAATCGCCTCGCCGAAGGTGCTTTCGAACTCGATGGCAAGCGTTATCAAGTGCCGCAGAATGACAAATCCAATGCGCTGCACGGCGGCCCCGAAGGTTTCGACAAGAAGGTCTGGAAGGCCAGGGAAACCAAGGACAAGGATTCGGTTGGCGTGACCCTGACGTATCTGTCGGCCGACGGTGAAATGGGCTTTCCGGGCAACCTGACCACCGAAGTCACCTATCGCCTGACCGACAACAACGAGCTGCGCATCGACTACAAGGCCAGCACCGACAAGCCGACCGTGCTCAACCTGACCAATCACAGCTACTTCAACCTCGCCGGCGCCGGCAATGGCGACATTCTCAAGCAGGTCGCGACCATCAACTCCAGTCATTACACGCCGGTCACCGCCAAACTGATCCCGACCGGGGAGCTGGCGCCAGTCGCCGGTACGCCGATGGACTTCAGCAAGCCGACGGCGATCGGCACGCACATCAAGGCTGATCATCCGCAATTGAAATTCGCCGAGCCGAAACAGGGCGGCTTCGATTTCAATTGGGCGCTGGACAGCAAGGGTGACATCGCAAAAGTCGCCACCAAAGTCAGTGATCCGCAATCGGGGCGCGTCCTGGAGTTATTCACCACCGAGCCGGGCGTGCAGTTCTACACCAGCAACTTCCTCGACGGCACGGTCAAGGGCAAGGGCGGCAAGGTCTATCCGCACTGGGGCGCATTTACGCTGGAGACCCAGCATTACCCGGATTCGCCGAACCAGCCGGCCTTCCCGAGCACGCGGCTTGATCCGGGGCAGACCTATGCCCACAGCGTGGTCCTGAAATTCACCACAAAATAACCTGCAACACGCCCCCCTGTGGCGAGGGAGCTTGCTCCCGCTGGACTGCGCAGCAGGCCCCTGCTTTTCAACTCAAGGAAAAGCGAGGGCCGCTGCGCGCCCCAGCGGGAGCAAGCTCCCTCGCCACAGGGGTTTCAGCGTTCCGACCCACCTTCGTTGGGGAACCCTTGGTCTATCCTGCTGCCCACTAAAGATATCGACTCTTTAAGCCAGGAGGTTTGAATGCGTACTCTTGAGTTGGCCGGCGTGCAGGTTCCCGTGATTGGTCAGGGCACCTGGCGCATGGGCGAGGATCGCTCGGCGCACACCCGTGAAGTCGCGGCGTTGCGCACCGGCATCGAGCTGGGCATGAACCTGATCGACAGCGCCGAGATGTACGCCGAGGGCGGCGCGGAAACGGTGGTCGGCGAAGCCATCGCCGGTCAGCGCGACAAGGTGTTTCTGGTGAGCAAGGTCTACCCGCACAACGCCAGCCGCCAAGGCATCCCGCAAGCCTGCGAGCGCAGTTTGCGTCGGCTCGGTACCGACTACATCGATCTGTACCTGCTGCACTGGCGCGGTCAGTACCCGCTGGAGGAAACCGTCGAAGCCTTCGAACGCCTGCGCGAGGACGGCAAGATCGGCCGTTGGGGTGTGTCGAATTTCGATGTCGACGATCTCGAAGAACTCTCGAGTTCGGCCTGCGCCACCAATCAGGTGCTGTACAACCTCGAGGAGCGCGGCATCGAATTCGATCTGCAGCCGTGGTGCCAACATCAGCGGCTGCCGTTGATGGCTTACTGTCCGATTGGCCAGGGCGGCGCGATGCTCGCCGAGCCGGTGCTGCAACACATTGCCAGTCGTCACAACGCCACCCCGGCCCAGGTCTCGCTGGCGTGGATCCTGCGCCAGGATGGCGTGATTGCGATTCCCAAGGCTGTGCGCCCCGAGCATGTGCAACTCAATGCCGAGGCGGCGCAGCTGCAACTGGACGCCGGGGATCTGGCGGCGCTGGACAAGGTGTTCCCGGCGCCACAACGCAAGCAGCGGCTGGCCATGGTCTGAGCCGCCGACTGCGAGGGCTTCGCGATGAGAAGCACAGATCTGCACGACCCGTTTGGTCTGCAACGTTTTGTCCAGGCACAGGACCCGGTGTTCGAACGGGTCCAGCGTGAACTCGAAGATGGCCGCAAGCGCAGCCACTGGATGTGGTTCGTCTTTCCGCAGTTCGCCGGGTTGGGCGGCAGCGAAATGGCCCGGCGCTTTGCCATTGGTTCGGCCGAGGAAGCGCAGGCCTATCTGGCCCACGAACTGCTTGGCGCGCGACTGCGCACCTGCACCCAACTGGTGCTTAACGTGCCGCAGCGCTCGATTGCAGAGATTTTCGGCCATCCCGATGACCTGAAATTTCATTCTTCGATGACCCTGTTTGCCCAGTTCAGCGCCGAGGACAGCCTGTTCCATCAGGCGCTGGAGCGTTACTTCCATGGCATTCTCGATGAATGGACGCTGCAACTGCTCGACTCAAAACAGACCCAGTTGCCCACCGACCAGGGTTGAGAAGTCGTCGTCGACGAACGGCAGAATCGCATCCGCCACTGGTTGCAGCTGCCGCGTGATGTAGTGGTCGTAATCGATGGCGGCGCGGCGCACCTCCAACGGCTCCGGGCCGGCCAAGGTGATGACGTAGCTGATCCAGCCGCCGTTCTGATACTGCCGCGGCCGCCCCTGCTCGGCGTTGTAGTCATCGGCCAGCCGCGCCGCGCGGACGTGCGGCGGCACGTTGCGTTCGTAATCGTCGAGGGTGCGGCGCAGGCGCTTGCGGTAGATCAGCCGATCGTCAAACTCGCCGGCGAGGGTCTTGCGCACGTAGTCGCGCACGTAATCCTGATACGGCTTGCGCTGGAAAATCCGCTCATACAGTTCCTGCTGAAATTGCCGGGCCAGCAGCGACCAGTCGGTGCGCACGGTTTCCAGGCCCTTGTAGACCATTTCCTCGCTGCCATCGGCGCGGGTGACCAGACCGGCGTAGCGCTTCTTGCTGCCCTCCTCCGCGCCGCGAATCGTCGGCATCAGGAAGCGCTTGTAGTGAATTTCGAACTGCAATTCCAGCGCACTTTCCAGCCCATATTCCTCGCTTACATGGGCGCGCCACCAATCGTTGACGTGCTTGACCAGCGCATGGCCGATCTGCGCTGCTTCTTCCTGACCGTGCAGGCGGCGCAGCCAGACGAAGGTTGAATCGGTGTCGCCGTAAATCACCGCGTGGCCCTGCTCTTCGATCAACTGTCGGGTGCGCAGCATGATTTCGTGGCCGCGCAGGGTGATCGACGAGGCCAGCCGGGTATCGAAAAAACGGCAACCGCTGGAGCCAAGCACGCCGTAGAAGGCGTTCATGATGATCTTCAGCGCCTGGGACAGCGGTGCGTTGTGCTCGCGCTTGGCGGTCTCACGCCCTTCAGCCACCCGCGCCACGATCGACGGCAGGCAATGCCGGGTGCGCGAAAAACGGGCACCACGGAAACCCGGCACCGAGTCAGCGTCGTCGGGATGTTGCAGGCCTTCGATCAGGCCCACCGGGTCGATCAGAAACGTGCGAATGATCGACGGGTACAGGCTTTTGTAATCGAGCACCAACACCGATTCATACAGCCCCGGCCGCGAATCCATGACAAACCCACCGGGGCTGGCCTGCGGCGGGTTGGTACCGAGGTTCGGCGCAACAAAGCCCTGGCGATGCATCAAAGGCATGTACAAATGGGTGAACGCGGCGACCGAACCGCCGCTGCGGTCGGCCGGCAGTCCGGTAACGCTGGCGCGCTCAAGCAAAAACGTCAGCAGTTCGGTCTTGGCGAAGATCCGCGTGACCAGCTCGCAGTCCTTGAGGTTGTATTTGGCCAGCGCCGGTTTGTCTTCGGCGAACATGCGGTTGATCTCGTCCATGCGCTGGTACGGATTGTTGATCGCTTTGCCTTCGCCGAGCAGGGTCTGCGCAACATTTTCCAGGCTGAACGACGGAAAGCTCCAGGTCGCCGACCGCAACGACTCGATGCCATCGATGATCAGCCGCCCCGCTGCCGAGGCGAAGTAGTGATTGCGGCTGCCGTGCTCGCGCCACTGCATTTCTTCGCCGCCACGGCCGATTTTCAGCGGCACGCCGAGACGCCGCGCGTGTTCGTGGAGGATGCGCAGATCGAACTGCACAACGTTCCAGCCGATGATTGCGTCGGGATCGTGGCGAGCAAACCAGTCGTTGAGCTTCTTCAGGATCAGCGTGCGCGAGTCGCAGTACTCCAGATCGAAATCGACAATGCTGGCGTCGCCGTTCGGCGCGCCGAGCATGTACACCTGCCGCTCGCCGCAACCTTCCAGGGCAATCGAATACAGCTCGCCGTTTTCCCTGGTCTCGATGTCGAGCGAGACCAGGCGCAGTTTCGGCCGGTAATCGGGGTCGGGTTTCAGTTGAGCGTTGACCAATAGGCCATCGGCATCCGGCGTGCCGCCGAACAGCACCGGCGCGGTGATGAAGCGCTCCATCAGATAGCGTTCCGGCGGGCGCACGTCGGCTTCATAGACATCGACACCGGCGCGGTTCAGCGCGGTTTCGAGGCGCATCAACTGGCCGTGCTGCTGGCAATACAGACCGAGCACCGGACGATGCTGGAAATCCTGCAAAGCCAACGGGCGCAGCTCGACATTGTTTTCGTCGTGCAACACACGCTCGGCCGCTTCACGCTGTGCCGCGGGAATAAACGCGACCGACGGCTGATGCGCCAGACGCACGCGGCGCGGCCCGGCGTCGGTCGCCAGCCAGAACTCGACTTCGGTGCCGGCCGGCGTATCGCGCCAATGCCGGGTCAGGACGAAGCCCTGCTGTAAATCCACCACTGCGACCTCGAAAAATCAGACTGACCGGCATTCTACGCGGCATTGCCACGCCTGGCCTTGGCAAAAAATATTGCGAATCTGCGGAAAAACCCGGCGAATGGCGTTTTTTGCACGCTAACTGCCGCTTTGCCACCTTGCTCTGCGCGGCTGCGTCTACGATGCTTGATGAACAACGACAACACCTGAGTAACCGCCATGAAGACCGTCGCCCAACTGCTCAAGCTCAAAGATCAGAAAAATCAGGAAGTGCATCAGATCAAGCCCGATCACATGGTGCTCGAAGCGCTGATGAAGATGGCCGAGAAAAACGTCGGCGCCTTGCTGGTGGTCGAAGACGACAAAGTGGTCGGCATCATCAGCGAGCGCGACTATGCACGCAAACTGGTACTCAAAGGTCGCTCGTCGGTGGGGACGCCGGTCAGCGATATCATGGTCAAGGACGTGATAACCGTGGACACCCGGCAAACCGTCGACACCTGCCTGGGCATCATGTCCGACAAACGCCTGCGCCACCTGCCGGTAGTCGAGGACGGCCAGTTGATCGGCCTGCTGTCGATCGGTGACCTGGTCAAGGAAGCGATTGCCGAACAGGCCGAGTTGATCAAACAGCTGGAGCAGTATATTCGGGGGGAATGATCCCTTGTGGGAGCGAGCCTGCTCGCGAATGCGCTGGGTCAGTCGAAACATCTTTGGCTGACACACCGCTTTCGCGAGCAGGCTCGCTCCCACATTCATGTACCGGTCAGCCTTGAGTCGGCCAATGCCGCTCAAACACCGGTGCCAGTACCGGGTGCCGGTCAATCCTTTGCAACCACGCATAAAACCCCGGGCGGGTCTGGCGCAGATGTTCGCGGCTACCGGCCCAGCGGCTCACCACTGCCGCCAGCACATCCAGGGCGCCGGGCGTTTCGTCATCCAGATACAGCTCGCCGGAAAACTGATCGGCAAATACCTCCCAACTGAAGTGCAGGCGCTGGCGCGTGCCAGCGATCAGGTTCTGCCGTGCGCTCTCGTCGGGCGTGATCAACCAGCGCTCGGGGTAATCGATGATGCCCACCGCCGCGTAGCAATTGCCGACGATATAGGCCAGGCCGCGAATCGCCTGATCGCGATCAGCCGCCCCGCTCGGCAGCAGGCCGGACTTGGGAAACGTCAGACCCAAGTGGATCAGGATCGCCGCACTTTCGGTCAGGGCGCTGCCGTCCGGCAGTTGCAAGGTCGGGATCTGCTTCAGCGGATTGAGTTTGCCCAGCGCTTCGGCGGCCTCGGCACTGGCTTCGGTGTCAATGAAACGATAAGCGATCTGGCACAACTCCAGCGCCGCCTCGATGGCGGCCGCGCCGGAATTCTTGTGCCCGTAGAGCTGGTACATGTCCGTTTCCCCCGATTAGGCCTTAGCACAGGGTAGATGGCTGGCTGGCCTGCTGTAGAAAATTCTGTCAATGAATCGTTCAAGCCAGATGCAGAACCTTGTGGGAGCGAGCCTGCTCGCGAATGCGGTGTGTCAGTCACAGAAGTGCTGGCTGACCCGACGCCTTCGCGAGCAGGCTCGCTCCCACGAGTTTGATCTATGGTGTCTGAGATTTTTTCTCCGGCACTGCATCCAATCCCCTCCGCCACGGGTAGTCCCTGTAACAGCGCACTTTTGTGCTGTCAGTGCTTTACCCTTTTCGGAGAATCATCGGATGAACATCACCCAGCTGATTGGCTTCACCGGTTTGCTCGCTTTCACCGCCAGCACGTTTGCCCAGAGCAGTTACCCCGACGCGATCAAAGTGCCGGACGGGCACAGGATTGCCCTGGAAACCACCGGGGTTGGCGAGATCACCTACGAATGCCGCGACAAACCCAATATGGCCGGGCAGACCGAGTGGACCTTTGTCGGCCCGAAAGCGGTGCTCAATGATCGCAGCGGCAAACAGGTCGGCACCTACTTCGGCCCACCGGCGACCTGGCAAGCGAAAGACGGATCGAAAGTCACCGGCACGCAACTGGCCGTGGCACCGTCGAGCCCGGGCAACCTGCCCTATCAACTGGTCAAGGCCGATCCGGCCGAGGGCAAAGGCGCGATGACCGGGGTCAGCTACATCCAGCGTGTTGCGCTCAAGGGTGGCGTGGCGCCGGGCAGTGAGTGCACCATGGCGAACAAGGGCAAGCAGGAAATGGTGAAGTACCAGGCGGATTATATTTTCTGGGCGGCGAACTGACCTGGGCATCATTGGAGATCCAAATGTGGGAGCGAGCCTGCTCGCGAATGCGGTGCGTCAGGTGTTGGTGTGGCGACTGATACTCCGTCTTCGCGAGCAGGCTCGCTCCCACAGGGGACTGCCACTGCCTGGATGTTTGGGAAATGTGAGCTAGATTGCACGCCATGCCTTTAACCGAATCCGCTTTCGATTACGAAGCCCGCCTCCAGGCCTGTGCCCGGGGCGAGCGGGCGGCTTTGCGCGATTTATATGTGCAGGAAGGCCCGCGCCTGCTCGGCGTGGCCAAGCGGCTGGTGCGTGATACGGCGCTGGCGGAGGACATCGTGCATGAGGCGTTCATCAAGATCTGGAACGGCGCCGCCGGGTTCGACCCGGCGCGCGGTTCGGCGCGGGGCTGGATGTTCAGCGTGACCCGGCATCTGGCCTTGAATCAGCTGCGCAAGCAAAGTCGGGAAACGCCTTTAAGCGAACAACATGAGGCAGCGGTGCCTGATGAGTTGGCCGATGTTCACTCGGCGCGCATTCATCGCTGCCTCGAGCAACTGGAACCGCAGCGGCGCAGCTGTATCCTCCACGCCTACGTCGACGGTTACAGCCAAGCGCAGATATCCGCGCGCCTCGACACGCCGCTGGGCACGGTCAAAGCTTGGATCAAGCGCAGTCTCAATGCTTTGCGGGAGTGCATGGGATGACCGGCGAATCAGCGCAGGAACGGGATGAACTGGCCGGCGAATACGTGCTCGGCACCTTGTCGTTCGAGCAGCGCATCGAAGTGCAACGGCGCTTGCCCGACGATCCCCAATTGCGTGCAGCCGTGGATGCCTGGGAACGGCGTCTGCTGGATCTGACCGATCTGGCAGAACCTCAGCAACCGTCGGCGCAACTGTGGCCTCGTATCGAACGCAGTCTCGAACGGCTGACGGTGAACAAACCGCTGACCTCGTGGTGGAACCTACTGCCGCTGTGGCGCGGTCTGAGCGCGGCAGGGCTGGCGGCGACATTGATTCTCGGCACGATCCTGCTGACCCAGACCACGCCGAAACCGAGTTACCTGGTGGTGCTGGTAGCGCCGCAGGACAAGGCGCCGGGCTGGGTGATTCAGGCGAGCAATGCGCGGGAGATCCAGTTGATTCCGCTGGGCGTGGTCGAGGTGCCGGCGGACAAGGCACTGGAATTCTGGACCAAGGCTGACGGCTGGTCGGGGCCGGTTTCATTGGGGCTGGTCAAACCGGGGCAAGCGTTGTCGGTGCCGCTGGACAAATTGCCGCCGCTGCAACCCAATCAGCTGTTCGAGCTGACCTTGGAAGGCGCCAATGGCTCGCCGATCGGCAAACCGACCGGGCCGATTCAGGCGATCGGGCGTGCGGTGAAGGTGCTCTAACGTTTCTCTGTAGGAGCTGCCGAAGGCTGCGATCTTTTGATTGTTCTTAAAATCAAGATCAAAAGATCGCAGCCTTCGGCAGCTCTTACATCAACCATCATCGCCGTCGATGTTCACCATCACGGCAATGAAGTTCTCATAAAAAATTCCGGGCGTAACATCAGTTCCATACCAACCAACAACACCCCGGAGCACACCATCATGAAACGCCAGACTCTTCTCAGCATTGCTTTCTCGGTTTTCGCAGTTAACGCTTTCGCCGCCACCCCGGCGCACACCATGATCGCCGAAGGCGGCTCGGACAAACTGATCGAAAGCCGTCTGGCTGAAGGCGGTTCGGATCGCCTGATCGAACGCCGTGTTGCCGAAGGTGGCGCTGATCGTCTGATCGAACGTCGCGTTGCCGAAGGTGGCTCGGATCGTCTGATCGAACGCCGTGTTGCCGAAGGTGGCGCTGATCGTCTGATCGAACGCCGTGTTGCCGAAGGTGGTGCTGATCGTCTGATCGAACGCCGTGTTGCCGAAGGTGGCGCTGATCGTCTGATCGAACGCCGTGTTGCCGAAGGTGGTGCTGATCGTCTGATCGAACGCCGCGTTGCCTGATGCATGACTGCAAGCGCAACACCGCAGAGAAACCCGGCTCCCGCAGCCGGGTTTTTTATGTCTGCGTGTTTTATCCGGCTTTGGCCATGCAGCGCTTGTAGCGCTCGTCCACGCGTTTGGCGAACCACGCTGTGGTGAGTTTGCGGGTGATCTTCGGACTCTGCAGCACGATTCCCGGCAATAGCGCACGCGGTAACGCCTTGCCTTCTGCCCGCTCCGCCAGTTCGAACACACGCTGATAGAGTTTGGTCTCTTCGAATTCCAGGGTTTTGCCCTTCTCCAGTTGATCGCGAATCGTCGGGTTGCGCATGCCCAGCGACTTGCCGAGGGTGCGCACCGCCAGTTCGGTGCTGCCGGGCATGATCGAGTCGTAGCGGATCAGATCGCCGTCCAGGGTCAGCGGAATGCCGGAAGCGCGGCTGACCGCGTTCTGAAACGCCGCATTGCGACTGGCGTACCAACCAGCATTGAAATCGGCGAAGCGATACAGCGGCTCACGGTAGTTCACCGGGTAACCGAGCAAATGGGCGATGCCGAAATACATGCCGCCACGCCGGCTGAACACTTCGCGGCGAATCGTGCCGTCCACCGGGTACGGGTAATCCTTGGCGTGCTCTTCGGCGAATTCGATGCTGACCTGCATCGGCCCGCCGGTGTGCACCGGGTTAAAGCCGCCGAACAGCGTGCGGCCCATCGGCACCATGCCGATGAAGTCGTCGAAAATGGCGCTCAGTTCCTTTTCACTGCGCGCGGCATTCAGGCGTTCGCTGTAGGTCTTGCCGTTGGGCGAGCGCACTTGCAGGGCGCCGCTGACCAGCAGGCTGGGGATGTGCACCTTGGCGGCGCGGCGGTCGATCTCATCGCGGGCGATCTTGCCCAGGCCGGGCACCGTCGGGTCGGCCTGGAAAGTCGACTCCTGCTCCGCCACGGCCAATACCGAACAGAGATTTTGCGTGGTGGTGTTGATGCCCTGCGCGGCGAACGCGGCGTAGATATCCGTGGCCCAGCCTTGGCGATCGGCGGTCTTCGCCGGCAGCAGGCGGACGATTTCAGCCTTCACTTCGGCCGGCGGGCGCGGCGCCGGTTCGTTGCTGCGCTGGCTGGCGCAACCGGCGAGCAGCAGCAAGGCGCTGAGTGTGGCCAATAATCTTGAGGTGTGCATCGTTGCTCCTTCCAGTCCGGTGTGCCGCGTTTACCCTGCAAGCCCACAATTCCTGTGGCGAGGGAGCTTGCTCCCGCTGGGCTGCGGAGCGGCCCCGAATCCTGCCATCCGCGTCAACCAGAAACAACCGGGAGTCCAGGATTGCGACGGCTGCGCCGCCGAGCGGGAGCAAGCTCCCTCGCCACAATGTGCAGCCCTTACGGGACGGATGACAAACTGATTGCATAACGTTACTGCGAAAACCTATCATTCGCGCCTGGAGTCGTATTAGCGCAAGGAGTTCCGCGCCGCCCTTATTTTATTCATTGGCCGTTCGCCTCCAGGTATCCGACATGCCCGCTTCAGCTCGACTCGGCGCTCCATTTCGCCCGACTTTGCTCGCCCTGCTGTGCTCCCTGACCGTCACCGCTCACGCTGCTGAACAAAACAGCAAAGAGCTGGTGCTCGACGACGTCAACATCAACGCTCAGGCCCCTACCCCCAACGCCCTGCCCCCGGTCTACGCTGGCGGTCAGGTCGCACGCGGCGGCCAGTTGGGCGTGCTGGGCAATCAGGACATGATGGACGTGCCCTTCAGCGCGGCGTCCTACACCGAGCAACTGATCCAGGACCAGCAGGCGGAAAACGTTGCCGATGTGCTGCTCAACGATTCCTCGGTGCGCCAGGCCTCGGGCTTCTCCAACCAGGCGCAGGTCTTCATGATTCGCGGCCTGCCACTCAATGGCGATGATATTTCCTATAACGGCCTGTACGGCGTGTTGCCCCGGCAGATCATTTCCACCGATGCGCTGGAGCGCGTGGAAGTGTTCAAAGGCCCCAACGCCTTCATCAACGGCGTGACCCCGACCGGTTCCGGCATCGGCGGCGGCGTCAACCTGCAACCCAAGCGTGCCGGCGACGTGCCGCTGCGCCGTTATACAACTGACATCAACAGCGAAGGCCGCATCGGTCATCACTTCGATATCGGCCAGCGCTTCGGTGAAGACAATCGCTTCGGCGCGCGGGTCAACCTGTCGCAGCGCGAAGGTGACACCGGCATCGATCACGAGAACCAGCGCTCGAAACTGTTCGCCATCGGCCTGGACTATCGCGGCGATGCGCTGCGGCTTTCCGGCGACTTTGCCTATCAGAAAGAACGCGTCAATGGTGGCCGCAGCTCGGTCAACCTCGGCACTGCCACGCACCTGCCGGACGCGCCATCGGCCGACACCAACTATGCGCCGAAGTGGGGCTACACCGACATCGAAGACACCTTCGGCATGCTGCGCGCCGAGTACGACCTCAACGACAACTGGACCGCTTATGCCGCCGGTGGCGCCAAGCACACCCGCGAAGTCGGCCGTTACAACTCGACCACACTGGTCGGCAACAGCGGCGCGTCGTTCACCACCGGCTCGTTCGTCCCCCATGACGAAGACAACACCAGCGTCATGGCCGGCCTCAATGGCAAATTCAACACCGGCCCGGTCAGCCACAAGCTCAATTTCGGCCTGACCGGGATCTGGGCCGAGCAGCGCAGCGCTTATGACTTCGACCTGACGCGCTATTCGAACAACATCTATCACCCGATCACCCCGCCGGCACCGGTCGGCAACTTCTCTGGCGGCGATCTCAACGACCCGGGCATCGTCGGCAAAACCTTCAACCGCAGCGTGGCGATTTCCGACACTCTCGGTTTCTTCGACGATCGCTTGCTGGTTACCGCTGGCCTGCGCCGCCAGCAACTGGTAGTGCAGGGTTACAGCTACGCCAGCTACGGCAGCGGCCCGCGCTCGTCGAGCTACGACGAATCGATCACCACGCCGGTGTACGGCATCGTGTTCAAGCCGTGGGAGCATGTGTCGTTCTATGCCAACCACATCGAAGGCCTCGCCCAGGGGCCGACTTCGCCGACCAGCTCCGGCGGTTTCCGCGTGACCAACGGCAACGAAGTCTATGCACCGAAACGCTCCAAGCAGACCGAGCTGGGCGTAAAAGTCGACATGGGCACCTACGGCGCGAGCCTGGGCGTGTATCGCATCGAACAGCCAAGCGATGGCTACTGCGAAATCAACAGCGCCACCACTTGCACCTACGTTCGTGAAGGCGAGCAGATCAACAAAGGCGTGGAAATGAACGTGTTCGGCGAGCCGCTCGAAGGCCTGCGCCTGATCAGCGGTTTGACCCTGATGGATACCGAACTGAAAAACACCCTCAACGGCGCCAACGACGGCAACCACGCCATCGGCGTGCCGACCTTCCAGTTCAACGCCGGCGTGGATTGGGACGTGCCGGGCCTGCAAGGCGTCGCGCTGAACGCGCGGATGTTGCGCACCGGCGGGCAATACGCCGACGCCGCCAACAACCTCAGCCTGCCGACGTGGAACCGCTTCGACGCGGGTGCGCGCTATGCGTTCAAGGTGTCGGAGAAGGATGTGACAGTGCGGTTCGGCGTTGAGAACGTGGCGAACAAGAAGTACTGGGAATCGGCTCAGGGCGGCTACTTGACCCAGGGCGAACCACGGGTGGCGAAGTTGTCCGGGACGATCGATTTCTGACTGCTGAAAAGATCAAAAGCCCCTCACCCTAACCCTCTCCCAGAGGGAGAGGAGACTGATTGCGTTGCTTCGACAAGCTATGCCGACCTGATATACCGAGCCGAACTCAAATCTTGAAAAGCTTGAGGATCGGCTCCCTTTCCCCCTCGCCCCCTTGGGGGAGAGGGCTGGGGTGAGGGGGGATCGATTCGGGCAACACCGAACATCTTCAGCCGAACACCGAACAGCCCCATTCGCATGACCAACATGCGGCCTTACTCCGTCCGGCCGACCACACTGGCCACCCTCTCCCGCTGATCCATACTTGCTGCACAGCCACAGGAGGACAGCCCCATGAACCGCAGCGACGTGCTGATCATCGGCGCCGGCCCGACCGGTCTGGTCCTGGCGCTGTGGCTGAGCAAACTCGGCGTGCGCGTGCGCATCATCGACAAGACCTCGGCGCCAGGCACCACTTCCCGTGCTCTGGCCGTGCAGGCACGCACCCTCGAGCTGTATCGCCAACTCGACCTGGCTGACACCATCGTGCGTCGCGGCCATCAGGTCGCGGCGGCAAATTTCTGGGTTCACGGCAAACCGGTCGCACACCTGCCGCTCAAGCGCATCGGCGAAGGCCTGACGCCCTATGCCTTCATCGAGATATTCCCGCAGGACGAGCACGAACGGCTGCTGCTCGAGCGCCTCGAAGACTACGGCGTCAACGTCGAGCGCAATACCGCGCTGGACAGCTTCGAAGAAACCGCCGACACCATCACCGCACATCTACGCTTGCCCGATGGCCGGCAGGAAGTCTGTCAGGCCTGCTATCTGGCCGGTTGCGACGGCGCCCGTTCAATGGTGCGCAAAACCCTTGACACCGACTTCCCCGGCGGCACCTATCAGCAGATTTTCTACGTCGCCGACGTCACGGCCAGTGGCCCGGCGCTCAATGGCGAGCTGCATCTGGATCTCGACGAAGCGGACTTTCTCGCCGTGTTCCCACTGGCCGGCGAAGGCCGCGCGCGGCTGATCGGCACGGTGCGTGATGAGCGCGCCGAGCGTGCCGACACCCTGCAATTTTCCGACGTCAGCAGCCGCGCCATCGAGCATCTGAAAGTGCATATCGAAGATGTGCACTGGTTCTCCACCTACCACGTGCATCACCGCGTGGCCGAGCACTTTCGCAACGGCCGGGCGTTTCTGCTCGGCGATGCCGCCCACGTCCACAGCCCCGCCGGCGGACAAGGCATGAACACGGGCATTGGCGATGCAGTCAATCTGGCGTGGAAACTCGCTGCCGTGCTCAGTGGTGGCGCCGAGCCGAAGCTGCTCGACACTTACGAAACCGAGCGCATCGCCTTCGCTCGCCGGCTGGTGTCCACCACTGACAAGGTCTTCAGTTTCGTCACTGCCGAAGGGCGTATGGCCGACCTGTTACGGATGCGTGTGGCGCCGTTTCTGCTTCCGAAAATGGCCGGGTTCGAAGCAAGCCGCGAATTCCTGTTTCGCACGGTCTCGCAAGTCACCCTAAACTATCGCGGTATGCCGCTCAGCCAGGGCGAAGCCGGCCATGTGCACGGCGGCGACCGCTTGCCGTGGGCGCATGATGGCGAAGGGGATAATTTCGAACCGCTGCGGCAGCCGTGCTGGCAGGTGCATGTCTACGGCGACACCAGCGACGAGATGATCGCCTGGTGCGCCGAACATCACTTGCCGCTGCACGTGTTCGACTGGCGCCCGGCGTTTGAAACAGCCGGGTTGGGCCGCAACGGCTTTTACCTGCTGCGGCCGGATACCTATGTGGCGATTGCCGATAACAGCGCCGATCCGAAGGTGATCGAACGCTACTTCCGCGATCACGGCATCCGGCCCTACTTCAACTGACACACCAAAAATTAAAATGTGGGAGCGAGCCTGCTCGCGAAAGCGTCGTGTCAGTCAACACTAATGTCAGCTGATAAACCGCCTTCGCGAGCAGGCTCGCTCCCACAGGGGTACGAGGTGCTGCTTAGATCCCGGCGAGCGCCAGATCCATCGCAAAGTAAGTGAAGATCAGATCCGCCCCCGCACGCTTGATCGCGCCAAGGCTTTCGCGCACCACGCGATCCTCATCGATCGCCCCGGCCTGGGCGCCGAACTTGATCATCGCGTACTCGCCGCTGACCTGATACGCCGCCAGCGGCAGGTTCGAGGCCTGACGAATGTCGCGGATGATGTCGAGGTAAGCACCGGCCGGTTTGACCATCAGCGCATCGGCGCCTTCCTGCTCATCGAGCAGCGATTCGCGCAGAGCTTCGCGGCGGTTCATCGGGTTCATCTGATAGCTTTTGCGATCGCCCTTGAGCGCACTGCCGCCGGCCTCGCGGAACGGACCGTACAGCGCCGAGGCGAATTTGGTCGAGTAGGCCATGATCGGAATCTGCGTGAAGCCGGCAGCGTCGAGCGCCTGGCGAATCGCGCGCACCTGGCCGTCCATTGCTGCCGACGGTGCGATCACGTCAGCCCCGGCGCGGGCGGCCGCTACGGCTTGTTTGCCAAGGTTGATCAGAGTCTGGTCGTTGTCGACTTCGTGGTTGTGCATCACACCGCAATGGCCGTGGTCGGTGTACTCGCAGAAGCAGGTGTCGGACATCACGATCATTTCCGGCACAGCGTCCTTGGCGATGCGCGACATGCGTGAGACCAGGCCGTCTTCGCGCCAGGTGTCGCTGCCATTGGCGTCGAGATGATGGGACACGCCAAAGGTCATCACCGACTTGATGCCGGCACGGGCATAGCGCTCGATTTCATTGGCCAGTTTGCGCTCGGGGATGCGCTGCACGCCGGGCATGCTGGTGATCGGCACGAAGTCGTCGATCTCTTCCTCGACGAAAATCGGCAGGACCAGATCGTTGAGGCTGAATTCGGTTTCCTGGAACAGACTGCGCAGGCTCGCATTGCGGCGCAGACGGCGGGGACGTGCTTCGGGGAACTGACTGGACATGGGGCCTTTCCTGAAAACAGCGGATGAGACGAAAGTCGTAGGGGGCGAAGCTTATGCCTTGCGGCGGGTGCGGGACAAACCTGGATCGGCCAAGAGAGCGTTACCGCAGGTGCAACAATCCTGCTGATGATGCAGTTCCCCTGTGGGAGCGAGCCTGCTCGCGAATGCGCTGGGTCAGACACAGAAATATTGTCTGATAAGACGCTTTCGCGAGCAGGCTCGCTCCCACAGTGGCGACTGTGTTGGGTCAGGACGGTATGGTCAGGCCGCGAATGACCGCCGGGCGAGCGAGAAAGCGTTCCAGCACCCGGGTGACGTTGGGGAAATTCTCAATCCCGACCAGATCCCCGGCCTCATAGAAGCCAAGCAGATTGCGCACCCACGGGAATGTGGCGATATCGGCGATGGTGTAGCGCTCGCCCATGATCCAGTCGCGGCCTTCGAGGCGGGTGTTGAGCACATTCAGCAGGCGTTTGCTCTCCTCGACATAACGGTCACGCGGGCGCTTGTCCTCGTAATCCTTGCCAGCGAATTTGTTGAAGAAGCCGAGCTGGCCGAACATCGGGCCGATGCCGCCCATCTGCCACATCAGCCACTGGATGGTCTCGTAGCGCAGCGCGCCTTCCTGAGCGAGCAACTGGCCGCTCTTGTCGGCCAGATAAATCAGGATCGCGCCGGATTCGAACAGCGCCAGCGGCTTGTCTTCCGGGCCATGCGGGTCGAGGATCGCCGGGATCTTGTTGTTCGGGTTCAGCGAGAGAAATTCCGCCGAGGTCTGGTCGTTGGTGTCGAAACCGACGCGGTGCGGCTCGTACGGCAGGCCGATTTCTTCGAGCATTATCGACACTTTGACGCCGTTGGGGGTCGGCAGGGAGTAGAGCTGAATCCAGTCCGGGTACTGCGCCGGCCATTTCTGAGTAATCGGGAATGCAGACAGATCGGTCATTGGAAGCATCCAGTCACAAATTGAAAGCCGATCATAATGTAGGCCCGGGTTGGCGCCTACACGAACCGTAACATCCTGTCGCTAACCTGCCGCCATGCCCGCAAAGGTTGCCGTTAGAGTGCTGCGCACTGGCCCGGATCGAACCAAACGGGCATTACAGGACTCTGAGCTATGCCTTTCTCGCAGAGGAAGCTGTTCACGACAGGGAAACACCCGGTGCTGGGAGCCCGCGGTGCCAAGGTTTGTCAGCCTTAACCGATTTTGCTGAAGAATCTTCGAATTGATGACGAACCTGATGAGTTTCGCCAAACGTTTCAAACATCGCGCGTACGTGGCCCTGCCCTCCCTGCTGGCAGTCAGCGCGCTTTTTCTGTCCCTCGAATCCAGTGAAAGCCGTGCGCAACCGGCGGACGGCACGCAGACGCTGGTGTTCCTGCGCCACGCGGAAAAACCCGAAGGCGGCCTCGGTCAGCTCAACTGCCAAGGCCTGAACCGGGCCATCGACCTGTCGACCCTGCTGCCGGAAAAATTCGGCAAGGCCGACTACGTGTTCGCCGCCAACCCGACGCGCAACGTCGAGGAAGGCGAACTGGACAACTCCTACAGCTACATTCGCCCGCTGATGACCATCAGCCCCGCCGCGATCAAGCTTGGCCTGCCGGTGAACATCGAGTTCTCCGCCAACGACACCAGCGATCTGGCCCGCGAGCTGCTGGACGAGAAGTATCACAACTCGACGATCTACACCGCCTGGTCCCATGGCTATCTGCCGGAGCTGATCAACAAGGTCGCCGGCAACGCGGTCGGCAAAAAACAGAACATTACCGAAGACTGGGCGGGCAACGACTTCGATTCGCTGTATGTGTTGACCCTGAAGTGGCACAACGGCAAGGCCAGCCTGCAGAGCCATAGCTACAAGCAGGGGCTGGATAACGGCAAGGCCACCTGCCCGACCTGAGTTTTGTATCGCCTGACCTTGCGACTTCGCGAGCAGGCTCGCTCCCACAGGGAACCGCATTTCAACTGTGGGAGCGAGCCTGTTCGCGAAGAGGCCAGTCGCCTGCGCCTCAAACCTTCTGGCTCACCCGCCCGCGCAGATACTCGATCACCGCCCCCCGCTCTCCGGCAAACTCGATCCGCCCGCCCTTCTTCTCGCGCTGGAACACATACATCGGGTCGTAATACTCGCGCAGCAGACCCTCGATCCAGCCGCGATGCGAATCCACCGCGCCGCTGCGGCCCTGCTCGGCCAGCGCCTGCTCCATCAGCACCAGCATCCGCGAATGGCGCTCGCCGCCGAGGCGTTTCTGTACGTTGTTGAGGCTTTCCAGCAGACGTTCGGAAAACAGCGCAAACCCGTTCTCACCGTGCACGTCGGCAAACTCCGCCGACAGGTCGACCACGTAATCGCGCAGGATCCGTTCGACACGATCCTCGAAACGATCTTCCAGCCAGACCATCGGGTACTGCTGCATGCCCTGATACAGCGGCAGCGGCAAGGCACAACTGCCAACTACGCGACTCTCGTCTTCGAGCACAAACTGCTCGATACCGGCGTCACGTTTCTTCAGGAAGTCGATGGCCAGGCGATTCTCGAAATCGATGTTCGACGGCTGCCCGGTGGCACGTTTGCCGAAACTGGAGCCGCGATGGTTCGCGTGGCCTTCCAGATCCACACCGTTACGCAATTGCACCAGCACTTCGGTCTTGCCGGTGCCGGTCATGCCACCGAGCAAAACGAAATCACACTCCGCGATGGCCTGCTCAAGGGTCTCGATCAAAAAGCTGCGCATCGCCTTGTAGCCGCCGCCAACGCGCGGATAGTCGATGCCGGCCTCGTCGCGCAGCCACTGCTGGGTGATCTGCGAGCGCAGACCGCCGCGAAAACAATACAGATAACCATCAGGATGAGCCCGAGCGAAGTCGGCCCAGGCCTGGATGCGCTCGGCCTTGACTGCGCCGGACACCAGTTGATGGCCCAGTTCGATCGCCGCCTGCTGGCCGTGCTGCTTGTAGCAGGTGCCGATCTTCTGCCGTTCCAGATCGTTCATCAGCGGCAGATTGACCACGCCGGGGAACGCGCCTTTGTGAAACTCGACCGGCGCGCGGGCATCCATCATTGGCCGGTCGTTGAGGAAAATGTCGCGGTAGTCGGTGCAGTCGCGGAGCATCAAATCACCTCGACTGCGTTCGTCTGTCGCTCGACCAGTTCGCCGATCGGCTCAAGGTTCAGGCCCAGTTCAGCGGCGAGACCGAGGAACTCGTCATTGCCTTCAGGCGTGACCGCAATCAGCAGACCGCCGCTGGTTTGCGGATCGCACAGCACGCGCTTGTGCAGTTCCTGCACGCGGCCGACCTTGCTCGAATAGCTGTCGAAATTGCGCAGCGTACCGCCCGGCACGCAGCCCTGGTCGAGGTAGTACTCGACGCTGTCCAGACGCGGCACACGGTCGTAGGCGATGCGCGCGGTCAACTGGCTGCCATCGGCCATTTCCACCAGATGCCCGAGCAGGCCGAAACCGGTGACATCGGTCATCGCGGTGACGCCGGCGAGTTTGCCGAAACGGCTGCCGGGCTTGTTCAACGTACACATCCAGTCACGGGCGACACCGACGTCGGCGGCGCGTAACTTGCCCTTCTTTTCGGCGGTGGTGAGGATGCCGATGCCCAGCGGTTTGGTCAGGTACAACAGGCAACCGGCGGTGGCGGTGTCGTTGCGTTTCATGTGGCGCTTTTCCACCAGACCGGTGACGGCGAGGCCGAAAATCGGCTCCGGCGCATCGATCGAATGCCCACCCGCCAACGGAATGCCCGCCGCGTCGCACACCGAGCGACCGCCCCGAATCACCTCGCGCGCCACTTCCGGCGCCAGCACATTCACCGGCCAGCCGAGGATCGCAATCGCCATCAACGGATCGCCACCCATCGCGTAGATGTCGCTGATCGCGTTGGTCGCGGCGATGCGGCCGAAGTCGAACGGATCATCGACAATCGGCATGAAGAAATCGGTGGTCGAGACCACACCACGCTCGGCATCGATCTCATACACCGCCGCGTCATCGCGCGAGGCATTGCCGACCCAGAGTTTCGGATCGAGGTTCTGTGCGCCGCTGCCGGCAAGGATCACTTCCAGCACCTGCGGGGAAATCTTGCAGCCACAACCGGCGCCATGGCTGTATTGGGTCAGACGAATCGGCTCGCTCATGGGAGAGTCTCTGGCAATGAATGGGGCGGATTCTAGCAGAGCGCGAGAGCGCAGATTTCAGTGCTGATCGAGCGGCCCTTTCGCGAGCAGGCTCGCTCCCACATTTGTACCGTGGTCTCCTGTGGGAGCGAGCCCGCTCGCGAAAGTAGTCGAACCTGCCTGCACCGCCCAGTCAGCCCCGCCTGCAAACCTCAGCGAAAATCTGCGTAATCGGCCGATGCGGCTGGCGCTTGTGCATCCGCCGCACTTGTTCACTCAGTCGCAACAGCTCTTCGCTGGGCTTGGCCCATTGCTCTTCGGGCAGCGGCTCGGACCAGGCACGCATGACTTCCGGCAGCGCCTGCTTGCCGATTCTTTCCAGACGGCGCACTTCCCATTCGACCAGACGGTTGGGAATCGTCCATAAAGTCAAGACGTGATACAGGTACCAAAAGAACCCCGACAGCCGCGAGCGGCGGCCTTCACGGATCTGCTGATGCATCCGCGCGCGAGCGTTGCGGAAAGTGTGCAGGCCTTCGTGGGGCGGGTCGTCCGGGCCTTGCAGGTCTTGCAGGTCCTGGATCGATTTGAGGTCGTTGACCTCGTACTCCATGTAGCCACGAATCGCCTCCCAATGGCTGATCGCGAGCTCCAGGCCGGCGCATTGGAATTCGAGGCTGGTGAGGGTTTCGCCGTGATGAAAACCGATGCCCATGCCGTATTGGCGATGGATGCCGAATTGGGTGGCGCCTTTGGCTTCGATAATCCAGGCGCTGAGCGATTCCCATGGAACGAAGACTGGTTCGGTGGCGCCCTCGGGCATGAAGCAGACTTCGCGGCGTTGGCGGTTGAAGCGGGTTGGGATGAGGGAGAGGCGTTTTTTGTGGTGGTGGTGCCAGACGCCCAGGCCAATCAGTAAAATCAAAGGCTCGGTCAGTAAAGCGCTTTCATATCCTGCTTGGAATATACCCACTATTGATTCCCAGATGAGCGTTGGACCATAGCCGAATACGATACCCAGCATTCCCGTAATCAAGGGGAATATGAAAATGACCATAACCGCTAAACTGACCGGCCCCCCCAACGTCATTTGCCACATAAAAACTTGCGGCTGGCCTAATCCGAAGTCCACGTAAACATCATTGAGCTCACCGATATGCGGGCCATAAGGTGGCATTGGTGTGGGCAATGGCAACGGTGCGAGATAGGTAATCTTTCCGCCTGGAAACGGCTCTACATCGCCCGCTTTTCTGATCAACTCACATTGCGCATCAACAACGGGCTCATTGTGATTATTCAGCATGGTCAGCCCATTCGAGGTATTGAGTTTCTCCCAGCAGTACCGGAGGGTTTTCCTTGACCGACCCGGTAGCAACAACCGAAAAATGGCCGCACCGAGGGTCTCCCACCTCGGCCAAGTTCAACCGAAACATCCGCATCCAACGCGGTCCCCTGTGGGAGCGAGCCTGCTCGCGAAGGCGCGCAAACAGGCAAAAAACTTCCGACCCACTGGCCACAAAACTGCTCAACATCCGCCCTCAGCTCGCCTGCAAACCTCAGCGAAAATCTGCGTAATCGGCCGATGCGGCTGGCGCTTGTTCATCCGCCGCACCTGTTCGCTCAGCCGCAACAGCTCTTCGCTGGGCTTGGCCCATTGCTCTTTCGGCAATGGCTCGGACCATTCGCGCATGATTTCCGGCAGCGCCTGTTTGCCGATTCTTTCCAGACGGCGCACTTCCCATTCGACCAAACGGTTGGGAATCGTCCATAAAGTCATGACGTGATACAGGTACCAAAAGAACCCCGACAACCGCGAGCGCCGGCCTTCACGGATCTGCTGGTGCATCCGCGCGCGGGCGTTACGAAAAGTGTGCAGGCCTTCGTGGGGCGGGTCGTCCGGGCCTTGCAGATCCTGCAAATCCTGAATCGATTTGAGGTCGTTGACTTCGTACTCCATGTAACCGCGAATCGCTTCCCAATGGCTGATCGCGAGCTCCAGGCCGGCGCATTGGAATTCCTGGCTTATGAGATTTTCACCTTGGTAGAAACCGATGCCCATGCCGTATTGGCGGTGGATGCCAAACTGGGTGGCGCCTTTGGCTTCGATGATCCAGGCGCTGAGCGATTCCCAGGGGACGAAGACTGGCTCGATGGCGCCTTCGGGCATGAAGCAGACTTCGCGGCGTTGGCGGTTGAAGCGGGTTGGGATGAGGGAGAGGCGTTTTTTGTGGTGGTGGTGCCAGACGCCAATACCGATGAGCAAGATCAAGGGACCGCAAATTAATTCATTTTCCAACGCCACTTCGAATACACCAACCATTGATTCCCAAATCGCCTCGTTTCCATAGCCAAAAAGAATCCCTAGCAAGCCCGTGAACAAAGGAACTAAAACGAGAACCATAAAAGTTCCTGCGGTCGTCCCGCCGAGAATTAGCTGCCATGGGAATACCTCCAGTGAGCCGAGACCAAAGTCCATGTATCCGTCATTGAACGCTCCGATATGAGGTCCGTAAGGCGGCATTGATGTAGGTAATGGCAACGGTGCGAGATAGGTAATCTTCCCGCTTGGGAACGGCTCAATATCGCCCGCTTTTTTAACCCCCTCACATTCCGGACTGGAAAGAGGATTACTACGATTATTCAGCATGGTCAGCCCATTCGAGATAGTGAGTTTCTACCAGTAGAACCGGAGGGTTCTCCTTGACCGAACCCGGAACTACTACAGCAAAATGGCCGGTATCCCGGGGGGCGATATGAATCACACGAGTTCGTGACTCTGACTCGCCTTTGCCATTGACGGACTGAATACATACGGCAAGTTCTAGCGTTTCCTTTGCAGGCGCGTATTCAGAATCGGGACGGACAGGGTATTGAAGGCAGAGCACCAAACCATCTGGTGTCGATTTCACGATTCGCAGACTGCTCAATATCTCCTCACTGATGACTTCCTTGCGCACTTGCGGCACACCGCGACCATGCAGCGGTGCAACAAGTCGATGGGCACCGATTCCCAAACGTTGACTCGGTTTACCGTTTAACGGCGGCAGAAGATCGTTTAGCGCCAGCCTCGGCAGAACCAAATGAATATCACTGGGTTTGGCGCCAAATAATAAAGTCTTCAGCCAGGTGTCACTGGGATCAGGTCCTGATTGGGCGTAAGGAGCGTGTATCAAAAACGCCAGATAATTTTGATAGTCATCCAGGGAGTGGTCACCGCGCATCTCTTCATCACGGCTCCAGGGCGTGATTTTCAACCACTTATCGTGGGCAGAGAGGTTGTAGCGATGGAATAGCCACGTTCCGACGAATTCCAGCACGGTGAACAACGCACCGGCGAGATTGAAGCGAAAAAATACAGTAGAAAGACGTGTGCCAGCGGCAGCCCACGCCGCTGCGCGTGCCGAACTGTTCGCTGCAGTCAACACTTTAAAAGAAGCGTGAAAAGTGTTGCTCGCCCCATATCCGTTAGTTGCAACCATACCTGCGGCGCCCAACGTCGCCACCGCAGCCGCTTTCTGCTCAAATTGAGTGCCACTACGAATTGCATCTTGCCACTTTCGATCGCTAATTCTGAAGCTGGCAAACGAAGTTCTCAAACCCAGAAGATAAGTAAACGCCCCCAACCCAACATGCAACTTCCCCATCTGCACATGAACCTGTCGCAGCGCTTCAACCTGCATGCTGGCAATAAGACTCGCGCTTCGAGCCTTGAGCGCCGTATCGGCAAGCCCTTGCGCAGCGGTAAATCCGGCTGCGCCTGTCGCGATTACGGCAGCAACAAAATCCGCCCGTTTCTTCCTGTCCCTCGTCTGCTTCATCACCTCCCGATAAGCCCCCACCAAATTCACCACCTGCACCAACACCACCAACAACCCCATCCCCTCCGTCCGCACCAGACTCGCCTTCGACCCCCCCGCCACTCCCGCGCGAATATTCTCCAGCAACCCACGCAATTCCCCTTGCTGCGCCGGCGGAAACACCACCGTCAATCCCGCTTTCGCCGGTGTGGCGCCGTACAGCCGTGCCGAGCGATCCGGCAGTTCATCAATCGGGCTCAACGCTGCCGCGAGGCGGCCTTCGAACAGTGCCAGTTGCGTACGCACGCGGACGATTTCCTGCTGCAATTCCACCGCCCGGGCGGTTTTGTGGCCTTGGCGGTTTTTGTTGTGGGTGAGCTGGTTGCGTTCGCGGTTGAGGGTTTTCAGGTAGTCGCGTTCGCGCAGCACTTCCTTGATCGTGGCTTGCAGCGCCGCTTGTTCCGCCGGGGTGGACACGGTGAAGGTCACGCCGCTGGTTCGCGCGGCGTCGAACACGCGCAGGCGCAGGGCTTTGGGCAAGCGCTGGAACAGCTCGTCGAGGTCGGGGATTTTCTCGCCGGCAAGGTCGAAGCCTTCCAGCGCCCGGCTCAGGCCGAGGTTCAGCGCCGGGCTGTAGGTGTCTTGCACGGCATCGGCGAGGACGCGGCTGTGTGCGGGCAGATCGTCCAGCGCGGGCAGCTGCGGCTGCTCGATGCTCTGCAATTTGGCCAGCCAGTCCGGCAGGTTGTTGAACATCGCCATGCCGGCGTTGAACAGCGTTGAATATTGCCCGGCCTGTTCGGTCTGCAAGCGCAGCGGCAAGGTGTAGAACAGCGGGCGGGTCAGTTGCGGGTGTTGCTCGAGGTAACCGAGCATTTGTTCGTTGGCCGCGTCGCTGCGACCGATGTCCTTGAGGCAGGCGTATTCGCTGGCGAAAGCCTGATCGATCTGCGCCGGCAGTTGTGCGTCGAAATACCATGCCGAGCGATGGAAACGCCCGGCGCACAGCAGTTGCGCGCGATCGGCGGTGATGCGTTCGAGCAGGCGATTCCAGCGTCCGAGGTTGTCGCGATGACTGTTCAGCACCTCGTCCATGGCCGGGCGGTCGATCAGGTCGTTGATGCCGCGTTTGCCGCTGAGCAGCGGGCCGTCGAGCACGTCTTTCATGCGCCGGCTCTGGTCCTTGCCGAGCTCGACCAATGTGCTCAGGTGACGTTCGACGAAGTCGGCCGGGGCCACTTCAGCAAAATATTCGCGGGTATAAAAGCGCCGGTCCGCCTCGGCGGTGACGCGAGCGTGCGCGGTGAAATCAGGGGCGACGCCATCAAAGCGGTTCAGCGCCAGCGACTCGTCCAATGCCTTTTCGCGCTGTTGTTGCAGTTCAGGTCGAGCCTGAGTATCGGTCGGGACAACCTCACCACCCTTGTTCAAATACTCGAGCAGCGCCTGCCGGGTATTTTCCCGATCTGGCTCGGGCAATTGCTCCAGTTCAGCGAACAATGCCTGGGCGCGCGGATCCTGGCTGGCCTTGGCCAGGGTGTCGAAATCCTGAGCACCGAGCTGGCTCAGCGACTCGATGTAACTGGCGAGCAGATAGTCGCGCTCGTTGTTGTCGGTGTTGCTCCACTGCTCGATCCAGCCGACCACCAGGTCCTGATAATCAGCCAGATCACGCATCACCCCGAGGTCGTCGTTGACCAACAGAAACAGCGTGTCGTCCTGATAAGGCCCGCGCACCCGACCAAGAAATTCGCCGATATGTGCCTCGCGAAAACGTCGCGGGTTTTCCCACAAATAAGGTTCGCGTTCATGCTCCGGCGCATCGCTGACCTGCACCGTCGGCATCCGCGTGGCGTCTGCCTCGGCCAGCGGTTTCGCTGTGCAGGCCACTTCCGCCAGCCACTGTTTCGCCTGGGCCACGGTAAGCAGATGTTCGCCGCCGATCAGACAATGCACCGGGCCAAGATCGACCGCCTGCATGAAGTGCTCGCGTTCCTCCGTGCTGTCCAGCACTTGTCGGCATTTCGCCGCGCTCAACTGCACGTCGGCGAAGGTCACGTACAGGGTGCTTTTGCGCGAGAAGATCAACGCCGGACGTTCTTCGATGGCGCTGCGCTGATCCTCGCTGACGCTTTTGCCCCGATGCAGCAATGCACTGATCACGCCGTCGAGCACGCGGTATTCGTAGAGCTCGCCACTGAGGCTGTCGACGATGTACAGCCAGCCATCGCGCAGGCGGCGGATGCCCATGGGGCGCGTGGTCAGGGTGTACGGCAGCGTGAGTTCGGTGCTGGGGTCGAAGGGTTTTTCGACAAGGCCGTACGCGAGGGGCAGCAGTTGCACGTGGGTGTTGCGCAAGGGGCAGGCGGCTGGCGCACCAATGGGCGCTTTCGAGGCGGCTAACGCATCGAGGTTGGCGGGGTGATTCATGATTGATGTCTCTCAGAGGCCCATCGGAAGGCCATTGCAGCGGCAATCGCAACGCGCTCGCCGGGGGATTGCAGCGAAGGTGTGTGCATCAGCTGATGGATCTGCGGATGCCGTCTGCACGCGGCATCGTCCAGCCATGCCACGACGTTCGCGTACAGCAGAATCTCGGACGGGCTGCTCAAGGCAAGCTCGCTGGCATGGGCGTGGATGCGTTCCAGCAACTGCCAGCGTTCAACTGCCGTGTCCCCGGCATGAAAGTCAGGAAAGTGCTTGAGCAGGTGCGCATCGATGTCGAGCAACACCCGCCGCCGATCCACCCGATCCAGCGCGGCATCCTGCTCGGCACTCAACCGATACGGCGCCACCAACGCCCCACCCTGCCCGTGCCGAGGTCGCTGACAGTGCCAGACTCCACGGGCACAATCCGCCGTGACCACACAACCCAGCGGCCCGAACAGACTCGCATCGCCGCTGGCAAACAGCGCCTGCGCCACGGCGGCATCCGCCAGCCGCAACAACACCGGCGAGCCGACCGGCAACTCGACGATCAGCAACTGGCGCAAGTGCGCGACGATTTCATGCACTGGCGCGGCGCTGAACAACAGCACGCCCCATTCCTGCTCGGCATGCTGCAGAAAATACCGCGCCAGCGGATCGTCAGCGCCAGCGAGCGCCACCAGCAGCGGCGAGACTCACGCAGGGCCGAAAACGGTGGCTGGTCGTACAGCGCGAAAGCGTTGGCGGCGGGATCGAGCCTTCGCAGTTGCGCTGGCAAATCGGCGATCGTTGCACCATCGAGCAGCACAAACGCCTGCTGCTCAGCCCACGGCAAACCTTCAGGCCAATCCGTCAAAAGACTCATGCCTGGGCCGCCTCGCAGATCAGGCAACGCGAGGTCCGCGTGGTCAGTAGCGCATGACGTTGCTGCACCGCATCGAATGTCGCTTTGAGCAGCGGCGTGGCGCCCGGCAGCAACGGTTGCGCTGGCATGCACACCGCCGGCGCCCCGCCCTGCACCACCGGCACACTGCTGAAAATGCCGGCCGCGCCGACCGTCAGCCAATGCCCGCCAGCAGCCAGGGTGATCTGCAGGCCGCTGTTGAAAACCACCTGCTCGCCCGCGCCGAAATGCAGCTGCTGCGCGGCACTGACGCGCTGGCTGGAGACCCGTACATGCTGTTCGCCCTGCACCCACAGATGATCGTCCTGCTTGAGTTCAGTCAGGCGATTGCCGTGGGTCAGGTGATGTTCCTCGTCGCGCAACTCAAGGCTGGAGACGCCGCCAATCACTTGGCTGTGCAGGTTGTCGACCTGCACACGCAAGTCGTTGAGCACGTGCTGAACGAAGTCGCGCTGCGCCCTGATCGAGATTTCTTCCGCGCCTTGCCGGTCCTCGATGCGCAGTTCGTTGTAACCACCGCCACCGGGACTGCTCTGGCTGCGCCAGATACTGCGCGTCTGTTGCGCCGGCAGGTCCAGTGGCACCGGCGTTTCGGCGTTGGGCAGGCAGGCGAGCAAATGCGGTTTGTCCGGATCACCCTCGGTGAAGCCCACCAGCACTTCCATGCCGACCCGCGGAATCTGCACGCTGCCGTAGCGGTCATGTGCCCAGGCGGTGGCCACGCGCAGCCAGCAACTTGACTGTTCATCGCGCTGGCCGTCGCGATCCCAGAGCATTTGCACCTTCACGCGACCGTAGGCATCGCTGTAGATTTCTTCGCCGGGCGGGCCGGTCACCACCGCCAACTGACTGCCGCTGACGCGAGGTTTGACATGCTTGAGCTGCGGGCGAAACACCACGTCCCACGGTGTCGCGACGAAATGGTTGCGGTAGCCCTGACTGAAGCCATCTGCGTCAGCCTGCTCGGTGAACGCTTCTTCGAGCACCTGCGGCTGTTTGCCGATGTGCTCGACTTCGGTCAGCAGCCATAAATCGTTGCAGTCGGCGCGCGGGTAACCCGCCATGGTCATGAAGCTGCCGCCGCGCATCAGCGCCTGATTACTGCGCCCGTTGGCCAGGCGATAATCGGCACCATGGCGCTCCAGCGCACGCTGGCTGAGGTGCTTGCCGCGCTCGCGATGGGTGAACTGCCCGGGAAACTCATAATCTTCCAGCAGCGGAACCCGTGTTGCACTGGCCTTGGCATCCAACTGCACCGCAGGCTTTTCGAAGTGATAGTCGCGGCGCTCGACGAGGTTGCAGCGTGGCTCCAGGCGCACAGTGAACTGGTCGATAACCGGCGCATCGGCAACCAGGCCGTTGCCCTGCAGATAACGGGTCGTCACGTCGTGTTTGAGAAACGCCGTCTGATCGTCGCCGAACACCAACAGGTGCGCCTTACGGCGGTGGCGAAAGTGAAAGTGCACGCCCTCCTCCTCGCACAATCTCTGGATGAAGTGCAGATCGGACTCCTGGTATTGCACGCAATACACCCGCGCCGGGTACTCGGCGCTGAGCTGAAAATGCCAGGCATCGGCCTGCATGCCGTGGTCGCTCAACACATTGGCGATGATCTGCGGCACGCTCAGGTTCTGGAAAATCCGCTGATTGCGCCGATGCGCGAGGTAGGCAAGATGCGGTGCCAGGGTGATCTGGTAACGGCTCAGCCGAACACCGCAATCACCCTGGCCGACCCGATAGACCAGCCCGTGCATGCCGCTACCGTCGGCACCGAAACAGAGAAAGGCCGGCCGGTGCAGCAAGCCTTCCAGATCCAGATCATGGCGCTCGCTGACCAACTCCAGATCCAGCTCATAGGTCTGGTTGAGCGCTTCCCGGGTGCGAAAGCCGAACACTTGAAGATCGTGGGAAACGCCTTCTATCTCGAGAGTGAAAACAACGGGCCCGCCAGCAATGAGCATCCACCTGTCCCTGTGTCTGATTGAAAGACGGGACTGTGCAATGGCGGGCTGCAATGGGTGAAGTCAGACCTTTCCCTGTTTTGTCGGTCTGCGAGCGAAAAGGACGTGGCTCACAGAGAAACGGCCGGGGTCCTACGGAAATGATCCCGGATCCTATGTATTTCCCCTGTGGGAGCGAGCCTGCTCGCGAAAGCGGTGTGTCAGTCGCCGACTGTTTAGCTGATCTACCGCCATCGCGAGCAGGCTCGCTCCCACAGGGGTTTGCGTGAGTCAGGGCAGCAAAATGATCTTGTCGCCACCACCCTGATTGACCTCTTCATAGCGCGCGAGCCCTTCAGCCAGCGGCACTTCCACCAAGCCCTGCGGCAGCGGCAAGCGATCCTCATCGAAGAACCGCCCGAACTGCTTGAGCATCGCCGCGCACGCTTCGACGCCGTACAGCAAAGAATTGATGCCGACCACCGAGCCCCCCTTGCGATACAGCGCCAGCGCCGGCAATTGCACGTGGCCGTCGACCGGCGCGGCGATGATGGCGATGCGACCGAAAGTGGCCAGTGCTGCAACCGAGGCCGGTAGCCAGAAACCGGTGGTGTCGAAAATCACATCGGCGCCGCCGCGATACACCGCGTTGACCTGCGCACCGAGCTCTTCAGGCTTATCCAGTTGAATCGTCTGATACCCCTGCTTCTGCAAATCCGCTACCTGCTCGGACCGGCGCGCCGCCGCCAGCAATTGCGCGCCGCGTACTTTTGCCAGGGCCAAAGCAGCGGTTGCCACTGCCCCGCCGCCGATCACCAGCAAGCGCGTGTCGGCGCTGACCAGGCTGCGTTCCAGCGCATCCCAAGCCGTGGTGTAGGGCACGCCGAGGCTGGCGGCCTGGGCGAAACTCAGATGCGCCGGTTTGTCCGCCACGCCGCTGGCCGGCAACTTGACGAATTGGGCATGGGCGCCGTCGGCGAAGAAGCCCAGCTCGCGCCCGGTACCCCAGACTTCCTGACCGATCATTGCTTGCGGCCCCTCGACCACCACCCCGGCAAAATCCCGCCCCGGAATCCGCGGCAGAGTGGTGTAGGGAAAACGACCGAGGACGTTTTTCACATCGCTGGGATTGAGGCCCGCAGCCTTGATCTGCACCAGCACTTCATCGGCGCCGGGCACCGGGGTCGGCACGTCGACGAAACGCAGGGAAGACAGGTCGCCGGTCTGATCGAATTGCAACGCTTTCATGGGCACATCCACCGAAAAGAAAAAGGGAAATTCAGGACAACCAGCCAGCGACCAGTTGCCGGCCCATCGGCCACAACTGCTCACCGGCCAACATGCCGAGCAGACCAACCAGCGCGATGGCCGGAGGTGCGGGAGAACGGAAATCCAGCGCGCCATAGAGCAGGCCGACGCCCAGGCCAATCGCCAGAGAAATGAGGTAGTTCATGGGGGAACTCCGCCGTGGTAAGTGATGGGCAGAGTCTAGGGAAACGGGCGGAGCGGTATCGGCCAAGGACTTCTGAATTTCGGACAAACCTTCTGCAGTCGTCACAAAACCCTGTGGGAGCGAGCCCGCTCGCGAATGCGGTCTTCCAGTCAGCCCATCATTGCCTGATCCAAAGCTTTCGCGAGCAGGCTCGCTCCCACCGGGATCTGTTCAAGTTGTCGAGAATTGCGAAGGCGCCACCCCCAGCTCCCGGCGAAACATGTCGCTGAAGCTGCTCGGTGAATAGCCCAGTTCACGAGCGATGACGCTCACGGCCACGCCCTGAATCAATGCCGCCACCGCCGTCGCCAGCTGCACTTGGCGCCGCCATTCGGCGAAGCCCATGCCGAGGCTGTCCTTGAACAACCGCGCCAGGGTTCGCACGCTGGCCCCGGCGTTTTCCGCGTGCTGCTCAAAGGGGATCTCCAGCGACGGCGCGGCCATCACGGCCTGACACAGATTCATCAGACGCCGGTCGGACTCATCCGGCAGCGGAATCTTCAGTTGCGAACGCCGTGCCCGGCGCAGCTCCAGCAACGCCAGCCCGACCAGTGCCCCGTAATACTCAGGTTCGCTGTCATCGCCCTGGGCCACCAGCCCGACGATCAATTCGCGCAGCAAACCGCCGACTTCGATCACCTGCACCGTTGCATCCAGCGTCGCCGCCAGCGCCGGGCGCAGGTAGATATTGCGCATCTGCAAGTCCGACACCACACGAATCCCGTGGGGCACCCCCGGCGGCAACCACACCGCCCGCTGCGGTGGCACCACCAGCGCTTCGTGCGGGGTTTCCACCCACATCACCCCGCTCATCGCATACAGCAACTGCCCCCAGACATGCTCGTGCGGCTCGATGAACAAACCACGCGGATACGTCCGCGCCAGCGGTTGCACGGGCACATCGGTGTCGGTCAGATCAGGGGGCGCGGCGAGGGCCATGGCGAGCGTTCACAGGGGGTTGGCGAAGCCGCCATGGTAACCAGCACGCCCCGCCCTCGCCAACGATAGATACCGTCGGACAATCCAACTGAATTTTCTCGGCACAGCGCGATCCGTTTATTACCACAGGGAGGAATACGGGCTTTATGAACAACGCAAAACTTTACGTCATCGACTACACACTGCATGGCACCCCCAAGTCGTTCATTATCCGCTCGGACAAAATGGACAACGCCGAAGCCTGGCACTGGGCAAGCTGCGACGCGGGCGTGGGTCGCATCCCGCGCTTCGGCCGCGAGAAAGTACAAAAGACCAGCAAACCGATGGCAGAAAAATTCGGCTTGGAAAACGTCACCTGGCGCCAGACCAACTGACCCCATCGCCTTCACCGCAGGCTTGGCAATCGACAGGGGAATCGACCGATGACCGACACTTACCACCCGGCCCGACTGGACTACGGCCTGACCACCTTCTTCGGCCAGATCACCAAAACGGTGGAATGCGAAGTCGCACTGGAAACGGTGGCGGATGACCCCTACCGCTTCACCTTGTGCGTCCAGGCACCGGTGCCGGAAGACCTCGACCAGGCGAAGATCGTGGTGGTGAAAGTCGAAGGGCGAACATTGCAGGGTACGGTGAGGCACTTTGAGCGAAGGGAAGACGACAGTCTGAAAATGGAAGTGGAGCCTGATTAGGCTCCACTTTTTTTGGCGTGCCTATTTCGGATGAGCGCAACCGCAGCCCTTCATCGCACATTCTTCGCCGTGCTTGTGGTGATGAGCGCAAGCCTCGCAGCAATAGTGTTTGCCGTGCACAGCGTAGGAATGTTCGCCCTCTTTGATCGTACAGTTGCAGCCGGGGCAGTCGCATTTTTTATCGGACATGGGACAGACTCCTTGAGTGGTGGTTGTCTGAGGCTTGCGAGCAAGCTGTAAGGGACAGTGTAGAAGGTGGTTTTGCAGGCTGGTCAACTGATGAGAGATTGAGCGACGCAGAGATGGCTTTCGCGAGCAGGCTCGCTCCCACAGAAAAGCAAAAGCAAAGCAAAGCAAAGCAAAGCAAAGAAAAGCAAGATCAAAAGATCGCAGCCTTCGGCAGCTCCCACACACGATGAGCGTTAGCTCGAGTACCGCTCTTGATCTTGATCTCAGAGCCCGTCGGCAGGCTGAGTGGAGGGATTGATCCGGGCGTGGGAGCGCAGCGACCGTACGACGCAGTCGTACACAGCGGAAGGAGGTGCAGCGAAGCAAACCGGAGCCGCTGCGCCAGGATCAGTCCCGGAGCGAAGGAACCCCGAGCCCCAGCGAGCGGGCCGAACGTCAGGGCGAAGCCTTTTTGGGTACTTTTTCGGCGTCTGGAAAAAGTGCCTCGCCGTAAGGGCGAAACCGTAATCAGCAACCCCCGCAGCAACGGATATGTACACAGTCAAACAAATAAAATCACTGCGCCTGCCGCGTACTCCGATACATGAAAACCAAAGCCACCGCCAAACACCCCATCGCCAGCATCCGACTCGAAGACAAGCCGATCGCCGGATTGCCCAACCAGCCAAAATTATCGATCAACATCCCCATCCCCAACTGCCCGACAATCACCGCCACCGTCGCCACAGCCGTTCCCACCACTGGCACCGCGCCGACCATCACCATCATATACACCACGCCAAACAGCGCCCCGGTCAACTGCCACTTCGGCACCTCCAGCAGACTCACCGCCTGCGCCGGCTCGAAAAACACAATCAACAACCCGGTCACCAGCGCGCCCACCGCAAACGTCAGCAGACTGCTACGCAGCACCCCCACCGTTTCACCCAGACGCCCATTGATCGCCGCCTGAACACTCAACACCGCCCCGGCCAACACCACCACCGCCAACAAAATCACCAGACCCATCACTCACCCCCGCGCAATCAGAACCAAAGCCACCACAATCAAGCCCAACGCCAGCCAGCGCTCGCCGTTGACCTTCTTGCGCGTCGCGCCGAACCAGCCGAAATGGTCGATCAGCACACTCTTGCCGACCTGCCCGGACAAAATCGCAATCATCGTCATGGCAATGCCGATGTGCGGCGTCGCCAGCGTCAGCACCACCACGTAGATCGGCCCGAGAAAACCGCCGATCAACTGCCAGCGCGGCAGTTCGGTCAGCGCCGGACCTTTTTGCGGGCCGGCGAACAGCAGCAGCAAAAACAGAATCGCCGAGCCCACGCCGAAGATGCTCAACGTCGCCCACAAATGCCCGACCTGCTCGCCCAACGGCCCGAGCAACCCGGCCTCCACCGACAAGCCCATGCCAGCGAGAATCACCAGCGGCAGCAACAGCAGACGCAACACCGATCTTTTCGCCGGTGCCGCGACCATCCCCTCATCCAACGTCTGCATACACAACCTTCCACGCTCATAAACAATGGCGCGGATTATCGGCTGGCGCCGCTGTGCGATAAATGGGAGCATCCGGACAACACCTTTGCGCAACACGCACAGCGAGACACAGTATGCACGGGCTCAACGAACTCGGATTCAAAGCGCTACGGCTGTTTGTGGCAGTCCTCGACCACGGCAGTTTTTCCGAAGTCGCCCGCCGCGAAGGCGTCGCGCCCTCCTCCATTTCGCGGCAGATCCAGTTGATGGAACAGGCGCTGAACCAGCAATTGCTCTACCGCCACACCCGCGCCGTCACCCCGACCGAAGCCGGGCGCACGCTCGGCCACCATGCGCGATTGCTGCTGGTGCAACTGGAAGAAGCCGAGCAGGCGTTGCAGGAACAGCAAAGCGAACCCACCGGACTGGTCCGAATCAACGCGCCTGTGGTGTTCGGCCAGCGTCATCTGACACCCTGGCTCGGTGAGCTGTGCGCGCGCTATCCGAAGCTGCAACTGGATATCCAGCAAACCGACCATTACATCGACCCGCTGCAGGAAGGCGCCGACCTGCTGTTTCGCATCGGCCCGCTGCACGATTCGAGCATGCAGGCACGGATTCTGGCGCCGCACCGTTTTCAGGTCGCCGCCAGTCCGGCCTATCTCAAACGCCACGGCATCCCGCAGCATCCCGACGAACTCGCGCAGCATCAGTGCCTGGCCTACAAAGGCGCGGCCGGTCAGCAGCGCTGGTTTTTCCGCCGTGATGGCGAGGACTGGACGCCCTACACCGTCAGAGGCCCGATCACCGGCAACCACGCCGACACCCTGACCCAGGCTGCTCAGCAAGGGTTGGGGCTGGTGATGTTTCCGTCGTGGCTGATTGGCGAAGCGGTGCGCGAAGGCACACTGGTGCCGGTGCTCGGGGAGTATCAGGTGTCGAACAGTCTGGAGCCGCAGCAGATCGCCGTGCTGTGGCCGGGGAGCCGACGGTTGTCGGTGAAGGTCAGGACGGTGATTGATTTTTTTGTTGAATGCTTTGGCGAGATTCCCTATTGGGACAGATCCTGAAGATCAAGAGCCCCTCACCCTAGCCCTCTCCCGGAGGGAGAGGGGACCGACCGAGGTGTACCACCTCCTGCATCGACCTGAAAAACCGCGTCGATTATGGATTCAAAGCAGGACTTTCAGGTCGGCGTAATCCCGCAATATCCCCCAATCGGTCCCCTCTCCCTCTGGGAGAGGGCTAGGGTGAGGGGCTTTTCAGGCCATCAGATACGGAACTGACCGACCAGCTTGCCCAACCGCTGCCCCAGCTCCGCCAGGCTGCGCGAGGTCTGCGCACCCAGTTGCGTTTCATCGGCGACGCTGTCCACCGCCACCGCAATCTGGTGCACGCTGCGGTTGATCTCTTCGGCCACCGCCGTCTGCTCTTCCGCTGCGCTGGCGATCTGCGCGTTCATCGAGTTGATCGTCGCGATCAACTGCGCCATCGCGTCCAGCGACGCGCCGGCCTGATTGGCTTGCTGGGAAGTGCCGTCGCCGGCCTCGCTGGAACGGCGCATCGCTTCGACCGCCTGCTGCGTGCCCGCCTGCAAGCGGTCGATCATGCCCTGGATTTCCTGGGTGCTGATCTGCGTGCGGCTGGCCAGCGCGCGCACTTCGTCGGCGACTACCGCGAAGCCACGCCCGGCCTCACCGGCGCGCGCTGCTTCGATCGCCGCATTGAGGGCCAGCAGATTGGTCTGCTCGGCAATCGAGCGGATCACCCCAAGCACGCCGACAATCGAACTGACGTCCTGCTGCAGGCTGTCCAGCGACACGCCGCTGCTGCGGATGTCATCGACCAGCGCATGAATCTGCTTGATGCTGCCCGCGACCACGCGCTTGGCGCTCTGGCCTTCTTCGTCGGTCTGCTGGGCAGCGACGGCGGCGTTCTGCGCGCTCTTCGCCACTTCCTGAGCGGCGGCGGACATCTCGTTGATCGCCGTGGCGACCTGATCGGTTTCGTGGCGCTGACGCCCCATGGCCTGATCGGAACGCTGCGCCTGTTCCGAGACCTGGGTGACCAGCCCGGTCAGTTGCGTGGTCATTTCGGTGATCTGCCGCACCAGGCCGTGAATCTTGTCGACAAAACGGTTGAACGAGCCGGCCAGTTCACCGAGTTCGTCCTGGCTGGTGATGTTCAGGCGCCGGGTCAGGTCGCCCTCGCCCGCCGCGATGTCGTCGAGGTTGGCTTTCATCAGGGTCAGCGGACGCAGAATGGTGTTGGCCAGCAGCATGCCCGCCGCCGCGATCACCAGCAGCACCAGTACCGCAACGCCGACAATGCTCAGCACCACGCCTTGCACACGTTCCTGCACTTGCGCCTCGACCTGCGCCACCTGGGCTTCGATGCCGTCGAGGTTGACCGAGGTACCGACCGCCATGTCCCACTTCGGCAGGTATTCGGTGTAGCCGAGTTTCGGCACCAGCACCTTGGCGTTGCCCGGCAACGGCGAGCTGTATTGCAGATAGTGGGTGCCGTCCTTGGCCACTTTGACCAGGCCGAGATTGACGTAGACGCCGTTCGGATCGCGGTTGTCCTTGAAGCTTTTGCCCACGCCATCGGGATCGTTGGCCTTGAACAGGCGCACGGTCTCGGAATCGTAGCCGAAGAAGTAGCCGTCCTTGCCGTAGCGGATGCCCGAGAGCAATTTGATTGCCTGCGCGCGCGCCGCGTCGTCACCCGGGGCGGCGGCGTCGTAAAGCGGTTTGATCGTGGTCATGGCCACGGCAACATAACTTTGCAGGGTGGCCTTGGCGTCGCTGAGCAGCCGCTCGCGGGTCTGCTCGACTTCCTTGCGCGCCTGTTCCTGGAGGATGAACAGCGTGGTCACGCTGATGACCAGCGCAAACAGCAGCACCGGCAGAACGGCAAGGGACAGGACTTTAGCCTTCAGACTCAGGCGCATCGGCGGACTCACTTTTTTGGTTTTGTTGGCGTGGTTAAAGGCTTTAACGGCACGCCACGGTAAAAGTTGAGTCTTGAAACATCGCCGCCCCCTGTGGGAGCGAGCCTGCTCGCGAAAGCGTTGGGTCAGCAACCTGTGTGTCGACTGACACGACGCCTTCGCGAGCAGGCTCGCTCCCACATTGGGTAATTGTGGATTTTTAGAGAACCATCGCCGCCACCCAGCCAAACGCCAGCAGCGGCAAATTGTAGTGCAGGAAGGTCGGTACGACGGTGTCCCAGATGTGGTGATGCTGGCCGTCGATGTTCAGGCCCGAGGTCGGGCCGAGGGTCGAGTCCGAGGCTGGCGAACCGGCATCGCCCAGCGCACCGGCAGTACCAACGATGCAGACAATGGCGATCGGGCTGAAGCCCAGTTGCACGCACAGCGGCACGAAAATCACCGCAAGGATCGGCACGGTGGAAAACGACGAACCGATGCCCATGGTCACCAGCAGCCCCACCAGCAACATCATCAGCGCACCGACGCCCTTGCTGTGATCGATCCACGCCGCCGAGGCTTCTACCAGCGTCTGCACCTCGCCGGTGGCCTTGATCACTTCGCCGAAACCGGACGAGGCGATCATGATGAAGCCGATCATCGCCATCATCTTCATGCCTTCGGTGAACAGATCATCGGTCTCGCGCCACTTGACGATGCCCGATGCCGAGAAAATCAGGAACCCGGCCAGCGCACCGATAATCATCGAGTCCAGCAATAGCTGAATGACGAACGCGGCGGCGATCGCCACACCGGCAATCATCAGGCTCAGCGGGTTGTACTGCACCGCGGTCTGCTCGACTTGTTCGATCTTCGCCAGGTCATAGACGCGCTTCTTGCGATAGCTGATAAACGCGATGCCGAGGCCGACCAGCATGCCCAGCGCCGGAATGCCCATGGCGTGGGTGACATTGATACCGCTGATGTCGACGCCACTGCGCGCGACGTTGGCCAGCAGGATTTCGTTGAGAAAGATGTTGCCGAAGCCCACCGGCAGGAACATGTACGGAGTGATCAGACCGAAGGTCATGACGCAAGCGATCAGGCGCCGATCGAGTTGCAGCTTGGTCAGTACATAGAGAAGCGGCGGCACCAGCAGCGGAATGAACGCGATGTGGATCGGCAGAATGTTCTGCGAAGCAATCGCCACCACCCAGAGCAGGCCGATCAGCAGCCATTTGACGTTACCGCCGCCGGTCGCATGTTGCCGATCCACCATGGCCAGGGCCTTGTCGGCCAGCGCATGGGCCAGGCCGGACTTGGCAATCGCCACGGCGAAAGCGCCGAGCAAGGCGTAGGACAACGCCACCGTCGCGCCGCCGCCCAGGCCGCTGTTGAACGCCTTGAGCGTCGCTTCGATGCCCAGACCACCGGTCAGGCCACCGACCAGCGCCCCGACGATCAGCGCGATCACCACATGCACGCGCGACAGGCTGAGGATCAGCATGACGCCGACGGCTGCTATGACTGCATTCATTTCACTACCTCAAAAAACACTGCGGGTGAAAACACACCGCCAGACAGGATGAGTCCGCCCGGGGTTGGTCGGCGGATTTGCAAAGAGGGTCTTATTAGAGGGGGCGCACTTTGAAGGAAGCAGCTGCAAGCTTCAAGCTTCAAGCTTCAAGCGGCAAGAAAAAGGCGAAAAGCGATAGCCATAGCGCCTGTGGCTTGCCGCTTGCAGCTTGCAGCTTGTGGCTTGTGGCTTGTGGCTTGTGGCTTGCCGCTTGCAGCTTGCAGCTCAAGAAACCTGCTTTTAGGCCGCTACAGTGCAAAGTCTCAGATATTTATCGGATAAGGATGTTCTCCATGTCGCTCAGACAACTTTCCATCCAATGGAAAATCACCCTGCTCGCCGGGCTCTGCCTGGCCGGTATCGTGACCCTGTTGGTCGGTCTTTCGCTGTATCGCATGGAACACAGCTCGGCGCTGGTCAAGGCGTCGAGCATGGAGATGCTCACTGAATCGGCGCAGGCGCGGATCGAATCGCAGGGCGAGGTGCAGGCCGCCGGCATTCGCCAGCAGTTCATGGACGCCTATCAGTACGGCCACGGTTTCTCGCGGCAGGTGCTGTTTTTGCGTGAGCAGGCCGAGAAGCGTTTTCTCGATGCCTTCGACCTGCGCGAGGACATGACCCGTCAGGTCAAATCCGCGCTGCAAGCCAACCCGGAGCTGCTCGGCCTGTCGCTGGTGTTCGAAGCCAATGCGCTGGACGGCAAGGACGAACTGTTCGCCGATCAGGCTGAGCTGGGCAGCAACGACAAGGGCCGTTTTGCCCTGTACTGGTCGCAGCCGACGCCGGGCAAAGTCACTTCGATGGCGCTGCCGGAAAGCGACATGAGCGACACCAGTACCGGCCCCAGCGGTCAGGCCGCCAACGCCTGGTTCACCTGCCCGCGCACCACCCTCAAACCGTGCGTGATCGAGCCTTACTTCTATGTCATCGACGGGCAGAAAGTGCTGATGACCAGCATCGTCTTCCCGCTGCAGGTCAACGGCAAAGTCATTGCGTCGCTGTCGGTCGACATCAACCTCAACAGCCTGCAAGCGATCAGCCAGAACGCCAGTCGCAAGCTGTATGACGGTCAGACCGCCGTGAGTATCGTCAGCCCCGCTGGCCTGCTCGCCGGTTACAGCCCGGATGCCGGCAAACTCAGCCAACGGCTGGATGCGGTGGATCAGGCCAGCGGCAGCGAGTTGCTGCGCCTGCTTGCCGCAAGCACTGGCGTGAGCAGCCTGCACAGCAACGGCCAGTTGAAAGTGCTGTCGCCATTCCAGCCGATTCCCGACGGACCAGCGTGGGGCGTGTTGTTGGACGTGCCGGAGAAAGTCCTGGTCAGCCGCGCCGAAGCGCTCAAGCAACAACTGGATGCGAGCAATACCTCGGGCACGCTGATCGAACTGAGCCTCGGCCTGCTCGCCGCGCTGATCGGCCTGCTGCTGGTGTGGCTGATGGCGCGCAGCGTGACCAAACCCATCCTCGGCGTCGCGCACATGCTCGAAGACATTGCCAGCGGCGAAGGCGACCTGACCCGGCGTCTGGCCTATGACAAGCAGGATGAACTCGGGCAACTGGCCGGCTGGTTCAACCGTTTCCTCGACAAGCTGCAGCCGATCATCGCCGAGGTGAAACGCTCGGTGCAGGACGCGCGCAACACCGCTGACCAGTCCTCGGCCATCGCCACCCAGACCAGCGCCGGCATGGAGCAGCAATACCGTCAGGTCGATCAGGTCGCCACCGCTTCCCACGAGATGAGCGCCACCGCCCAGGACGTCGCACGCAGCGCCGCGCAGGCCGCCGAAGCCGCCAAGGACGCCGACCGCGCCACCCGCCAAGGCCTGACGGTGATCGATCGCACCACCGCGAGCATCGACACCCTCGCCGCTGACATGAGCGCAGCGATGGTGCAGGTCGAGGGTCTGGCCGCCAATAGCGAGAAGATCGGCACGGTGCTGGAAACCATTCGCGCCATCGCCGAGCAGACCAACCTGCTCGCACTCAACGCCGCCATCGAAGCCGCCCGCGCGGGTGAAGCCGGACGCGGTTTTGCAGTGGTTGCGGATGAGGTGCGCAACCTCGCGCGGCGCACTCAGGAGTCGGTGGAAGAAACCCGCCAGGTCATCGAGCAATTGCAGAACGGCACGCAGGAAGTGGTCGGGTCGATGGGCAATAGCCATCGTCAGGCCCAGGGCAGTGTCGAGCAAGTGGGCCAAGCGGTGACCGCGCTGCGGCAGATCGGCGATGCGGTGACGGTGATCAGCGACATGAACCTGCAGATCGCCAGCGCCGCCGAAGAGCAGAGCGCGGTCGCCGAGGAGATCAACAACAATGTGGCGACGATTCGCGATGTGACCGAGTCGTTGTCGGGACAGGCGAATGAATCGGCCCGGGTGAGCCAGTCGCTCAACAGCCTGGCGAACCAGCAGCAGCGGTTGATGGATCAGTTTCGCGTTTGA